>CAXULQ010000001.1:0-226880 GCA_964251965.1 uncultured Sphingobacteriaceae bacterium
TACATTTCTTTTGATTGACAAACTTTATCTCATCTATTAATCGAACTCAGGTTATGAGCTATTTCGTGTTTACTGTTTTGGTTTTTGCTGCATTTTTCTTGCGGCAATCGCTTTTTGAACTTTGATAATATTAGCAAGTTTTTCCTGCCGGTCGGATAAATTATCATTCTGCGCCTTGGGCTGTTCCTTTCGCTGTTTTGGTTCTGGCTTTCTGTTCCGCTACAATTTGTTAGCTACAGGCTATTTTGGCTTTTTCGTCATATCGGGACTGAACAATTTAACTTCGCTAAGGAAATTTATGGTGATAAAAGAAGCATCACCAAAAACCAAATTAAAATTTAGGATGATTTAAACTCAACAGTAAAAACTGTTCCAACACCAGCTACAGTCGTAAAATCAATTTTTCCGTTAAACAGTTGGATCACTTTTTCGGCAACGTACAAGCCAATTCCGCTGCCTAAAAAGCTATGTGCATTTTCTCCACGAAAAAACGGATTGAAAATTTGATTTCGGTTCATTTCCGGGATGCCGATGCCTTGGTCTTTTACTTGTATTTTTATCCGTTTGGTATCCGCATTAAGCAGAATTTGCACCGGTTTAGCGTTAGAAAACTTAAAAGCATTGCCAATAATATTGTTTAAAGCGATAACCAACAGTTGCCGGTTGACCGACAAAGTAAGATGACTTTCATCTTCCGGAAGTTGCAGCATAACCACATCGAGCATGTTTTTGCCTTGCTTTTCGTTCCAGTATTTTTGAAGTTCCCAGATCAGGTCATCAATGCGGACATTCGTTTGTGCGGAAATGGTATAATCTGCATCAACCTGCGCCAGTTCCATCAAACTGCTGATCGTTTCCTTCAGTTTTTCAGAATCGTTTAAGATGGATTTCAGCAAAAGTTCGTATTCATCTTTGCTGCGCGGATGGTACAAAGCGACTTCAATTTCACCAATAATACTGGTTACCGGAGTCCGTAATTCGTGCGAAGCATTGGCGATGTAAGTTTTTTGCATTTCGAAAGCATTCTCCAAATGCTCCAGCAAACGGTTAAAATTGAGTGCCAATTCTGTAATTTCATCCTTGCCTTTGCCTTCGTTAACCCGCAAGTTCAGGTTGGTTGCTTTGATTTTTTGCATTTGCTTAACCAATTTATTAAGTGGTAGCAAGGCTTCTTTCGCAAACCAACGGCCAATCAAAAACAAGCTTAAACCAACGGCTATAAACAGGAAAAGCATAATTTCCCGCAACTGTTTTAACCTGCGCAAACCTTCCAAATCGCTGGCCGAAACCAAGATTACAAAGTTTCCCTGGTTATCTTTATAATAAATTCCAACTACTTGTCGGTCGTTTTCAGCCAATTGCAGGTAACTATTTTTACGGACTTGGTTGATCGTACTTGCATTCCAATATTGCATTTTATCCTGGATAAAAGCAGCATTGTTATCGCTGTTATAAATCCGGATTACCTCGCCCGGCAACTCATTCAAATACTTTGCATGTACTTTGTTGAGGAAATCCGTGGAAATCTCGTCGGCTTCTAAGTAAAGCCTGGCCGTTACGGTTGCACGTTCTTTTAATTGCTTGTAAAAGTCATTCCGAAAAACAATGACGAACGAAAGGTAAATCGCTACAAAAACCGCCAGCAAAACGCCGGAACTGATTAATGCAAAATATAAGGAAAGCCGGTTCTTGATTTTCATGCCCGGTTTTTACTTCAAAATATAACCTTTGCCAATCACCGTGTGGATGAGTTTGCGGTCGTAACCTTTTTCAATTTTTTTGCGCAGGTAATTAACGTAAACATCAATCATGTTAGTGCCTGTATCAAATTCAATCCCCCAAACATCTTTGGCAATTTTTTGCCTTGACAATATTTTGTTTTTATTACGGATAAACAGAACCAGCAAATCGAATTCTTTGGTAGTTAAATTGATTGGGTTGCCTGCCCTTGTTGCTTCGTTGCTTTGTGTGTTCAGCACCAAATCTTCACATTCGAGCAGGTGCGTTTCCGTTTGTTTTTTTCTGCGGAGCAAGGCTTCTATTCGCGCCAGCAGCTCGTTAAAGTGGAATGGTTTAAGCAGATAATCATCGGCGCCCGCCTTTAAACCTTTTACTTTATCGTCAACCGTGCCTAAAGCGGTAAGCATCAACACCGGAACTTGCTCATTTTTTAGTCTGATTTGTCGGCAAATTTCAATGCCGTTTACATATGGCAGCATCACATCCAAAATAATCAGGTTATATTCTTTGTTAAAAACCTGTTTTAATGCCGCCGCTCCATCTTTTGCCAGTTCTACTTCATACTGGTTTTCTTCCAAGCCTTTTTTAATAAACGCGGCTACTTTTTCTTCATCTTTAATTAAAAGGATGGTTGGCATCATTGGCAAAGTACTTGTTTTGATAGCAAGGAAACAGGCTTGCATACTATTTTTACAACGTTAAATTTTTGTTAAATCTGAGAAAACACCTTGCTTAGTGTATTTTCCACACTATATTTGTGTTCTTCATATTTAGGTTTATAATTGGTTAAAGGATCTCATTCTCCCCGTTTGAGATCCTTTTTTGTTAACCGTTTTTAAACAATTATAGCTGATGCTTCTTTTATCAGCATAAAGTTTACAAGTTAAATTTCTTCTGTTGTTTTTCAAAAATGAGAACCATAAAAAAACTGCATAAAGCAGAATACGAACCTATTGCCGATTTAATTACTTACCGCGTTTTGCCAACACGTTCTATTGATTATCTCGACCCTTTTCTATTTCTCAATCATCATGGGCCTCAAATTTATAAACCTTTTAACCGCGGTTTGCCTTTCGGCCCGCATCCGCACCGCGGTATGGAAACGGTTACGTTTATTTTAGCAGGAGATATCGCACATAAAGACAGCGGTGGACACGAAAGCGTGATGACAGAAGGCGGCGTGCAATGGATGACAGCCGGACGAGGTTTAATTCATGCAGAGGTTTCTTCGGAAGAATTTAAAAAAAGTGGTGGCCCGTTGGAGATTTTACAATTGTGGATTAATCTTCCGGCAAGATCAAAAATGACTGAACCGTTTTACAAAGGTTTGCAGAAAGATGCGATTCCAAGTTTAATTTTAGATGAAGGTAAAGTAACGGTAAACTTGATTTCCGGAGATTGGGAAGGGCATAAAGCTGCTTTTGAATCAGGAATTGGCGTCCATCCCAATACCATTTATTTTAAACCTGGCGGTAAGCTTTCTGTTCCTGTTTCCGCAGCAAACAATATTTTCTTTTACGTGATCAAAGGAAAGCTGAATGTAAACGATACTGAAGTAGAAAAGCTATATCTGGCAGAATTTAACAACGACGGCGAAAGATTACAAATCACTGCAAACGAAGAAAGCACTTTACTTTTTGGCCATGCAAAACCTTTAAACGAACCGGTAGTTTCCCAAGGGCCTTTTGTGATGAATACAGAAGAAGAAATCCAGGAAGCGTATGCCGATTACAGGCAGGGCAAATTTGGCAACGGTAATTTTTAATCGATATAAAATAATAGGCATAAAAGAAGCATCACGAAAAGCTGTTCATGTACACGTTAAAAAAGGAATTAATTTTGGGCAAACATTCTTCGATGAGTAAAAGTTATCTTACAAAATATAGATTTAGTGAAAACAGAAGAAGAAAACAATACGCTGAGTAAAGAGGGACAAGCTTTGTCCGAAAGTGGTGCCAGTCGCCGTAGTTTCTTATCTAAAATAGCCGTTGCAAGTGCGGGCCTATCTTTAGCCCCGCTGATTACATCTGCCGCAGAAAAAGAAGCAGCAAACGCAGCGATTGTGCCTGTTGAGGTAAACAGCGTTACGCTGATGGTAAACGGACAAAAACGCACATTAAGTTTAGATACCCGGGTAACGCTTTTAGATGCACTGCGGGAAAAACTGATGCTGACCGGCACCAAAAAAGGCTGCGACCACGGCCAATGCGGTGCCTGCACGGTTTTGATGAACGGTACCCGAATTAACTCTTGTTTGATGTTGGCCGGAATGTGCCATGATGCAGAAATTATAACGGTAGAAGGTTTGGCCAGCGGCGAAAAACTACACCCGATGCAGGAAGCTTTTATCAAACATGATGCTTTTCAATGCGGCTATTGTACGCCTGGACAAATTTGTTCCGCAGTGGGTTTGGTAAAAGAAGGCCATGCCAAAACTGATGCAGAAATCCGTGAATCTATGAGCGGAAACATTTGCCGCTGCGGCGCTTACCAAAACATTTTAAGTGCTATAAAAGAAGTACAACAAATTGCATAAACATCCGGCTAAAAATTAAAATATGGAACCATTTAAATTAGTTCGGGCACAGAGTAACGCCGGCGCAATCGCAGCAGTTACCTCGAAAGAAACCAAATTTATTGCCGGCGGCACTAACATCATCGATTTGATGAAGCTGTATATTGAAACGCCAAAGCAGTTGGTTGATATTACCGCTTTAGGTTTAAATCAGATAGAAACCCAAAAAGACGGCAGCGTAAAAATAGGTGCATTGGTTAAAAACAGTACGCTGGCTTATCATCCTTTAATCAGCAAAAATTATCCCATGCTTTCAGAGGCTTTGCTTTCCGGTGCATCGGCACAACTACGGAATATGGCTTCGGTAGGCGGTAATTTATTGCAGCGGCCGCGCTGTTACTATTTTTACGATACTGCTTTTCCCTGCAATAAAAGAGAACCTGGCTCCGGTTGTTCGGCATTAACCGGCTTTAACCGTAACCACGCTGTTTTAGGCACGACCGAGAATTGTATCGCCACCCATCCGTCTGATATGTGTGTGGCAATGGCTGCTTTAGGTGCAACTATTCAGGTGGAAGGAGCGAAAGGTGTACGGAACATTGCCTTTAATGATTTTTACATCATCCCGGGGAAAACGCCTCAATATGAAACGATTTTAAAACCGGGCGAACTGATTACCGCCGTTATTTTACCAAATCTGCCTTTCGCTGCAAAATCACATTATTTGAAAGTCCGAGACCGTGCTTCTTATGAGTTTGCACTAACATCTGCGGCAGTTGCGTTAGATGTATCCAACGGAAAAATTAATTCTTCGCGGATTGCTTTGGGGGGAGTTGCTACTAAACCTTGGCGTTCTTTGGCTGCGGAAAATGTATTGAACGGGGCAACCGCCAACACACAAACTTTCCGTGCGGCAGCAGAAGCAGCGATGGCCGATGCAAAACCACATAAATACAACGCATTTAAAATTGAGCTGGCAAAACGTACGCTAATCCGTGCTTTGGAAACAGTTGGAGGAATGGTATGAACGAGACAGTAGGAAAACCAATAGACCGTGTTGACGGCAAGTTAAAAGTAACTGGCGGTGCAAAATATTCGGCAGAATTTGACATAAAGAATTTGGCTCATGGCGTTGCCGTAACAACTGCTATCACCAAAGGCAGGATCAAAAATATCGATACAAGCAGGGCTAAAGCAGCACCTGGAGTGGTGGATGTGATGACTTACAAAAATTCCATGCAATTGCATTCGCCATCCAGTTCTGATCCGGGAGGCGGCAAGTTTTCGGAAAAAGACCTTTTGCCCTTGCAAAACGACCGCATTTTTTATAACGGACAAGTTATAGCAGTTGTCATAGCAGAAACTTTTGAACAGGCCGAACATGCATCTACTTTGGTCAAGGTTGATTACCAAACAGAGACGCCGCAATTCGACCTGGAAAAGAATATTACAAAATCTTATAAACCGGCAAGTGCTTCTACCGGATCAGAAACACAGGTAAGCCGCGGCAATGCTGAGGATGCATTAAAAAATGCCTCTTTAAAAGTAGAGCAAACTTATACTACGCCTGTTTATCACCACAACGCTATGGAGCCGCATGCCACTATTGCTTTGTGGCAAGGCGAAACATTGTTAATGTATGATGCCACACAATCTGTTGCAGGTACAAAGAGCTTGATGTCTTCTATGTTAGGCGTTCCGAAAGAAAAAGTACGCGTAATATCTTACTATATTGGTGGTGGTTTTGGTTCGAAAGGCTTCTCCATGCCAAACACGGTTTTAACGGCAATGGCGGCAAAACTGGCTAACCGTCCGGTTAAATTGGTGCTTACCCGTCAGCAAATGTTTACTACTGCTGGCCGCCGTTCTCAAACTATACAAAAAATAGGTTTGGGTGCAGACCAAACCGGAAAGTTATCAGCTATTAAACACGATAGCACCGTGGAATCATCTTTTGTTGATGAATTTGTGGAAACTGCTGGCGTGGCCACATCAATGATCTACAGCAGTCAAAATGTAGATGTTATTCATAATTTAGTTCGTTTAAATAAAGTAACACCTTGCCCGATGCGTGCACCAGGCGAAGCACCCGGAATGTATGCTTTAGAAGTAGCTATGGATGAGTTGGCTTATCAATCCAAAATTGACCCGGTACAATTGCGTCTGGTTAATTATGCTGAAGAAGAAGAGCAAAAACACAAAAAGTTCTCCTCTAAAAATCTAAGGGAGTGTTACCAAAAAGGTGCCGATATGATTGGCTGGAGCAAGCGCAACCCACAGCCCGGGTCCATGAAAGAAGGTAAATTTTTAGTTGGTTACGGAATGGCAACGGCAACTTATCCCGCCAACAGAAGTGCATCATCGGCTACCGCTGTTTTATTTGCCGATGGCCATGCAGAAATTATGTGTGCCACGCAGGATATCGGCACCGGCACTTATACTGTGATGACCCAGGCGGCAGCAGATGCTTTAAAGTTACCGATAGAAAAAGTAATTGTTAAACTGGGCGACAGCGAGTTCCCGAAAGGTGCAAATTCCGGCGGGTCTCAAGTTACGGCCAGCGTTGGCCCGGCTATCCGCGCGGCTTCTTTAGGCGTGATCAGCAAATTAGTTCAAATGGCAGTTGCAGATGCAAAGTCATCTTTGCACGGGCAAAAAGAAGTTGATATCACCGCCGATAATGGCCGCATCTTCCTCAGCACAAAAACCGAAGTTGGTGAATCATACACTCAGGTTTTAACCCGCCAGGGCTTGGAAAAATTAGAAGCGCAGGCAGGTACAAAAGTTTCCACACGGCAGCAAACAGAATCAAATCCCGCTGCCGCAGGCAGCGCAGAAGCGAAAATTGAAGAAGAAAGTAAAACAAACAAGGCGGTGCAGGACGATGAGAAACTCGACCGTAAACCTTTTTCTTTCCACTCTTTCGGTGCACATTTTGTAAAAGTTTTGGTTGATCCGGATCTCGGAATGGTGCGCGTAGATAAAGCAATTGCCGTAATGGATGTCGGTACGATCATGAACATGAAAACGGCTAAAAACCAGATTATGGGCGGAATGGTTTTTGGGATTGGGATGGCTTTGATGGAAGAAACACAGTACGACCCTAACAACGGCCGACCAGTTTTCCGCGATTTGGCTAATTACCTGGTTCCTGTAAACGCAGATATGCCAGATTTTGAAATAGAATTCATCAATAAACCCGACGAAATTATTTCGCCGATTGGGGCAAGAGGTATTGGCGAAATCGGCATTACTGGCGTAACTGCTGCCATTACCAATGCTATTTACCACGCAACCGGCAAACGGATCCGCGAATTGCCGGTAACTCCAGATAAACTTTTGTAAGCTAAAAGAAGTATTTTCAGCTTTGTTTTTCATTGCTGAAAATGCTTCTTTTATCACCCTAAAACTAATCATACTACCATGTCCGAACTTCAACGTTTGTTAACCGCTTACGATCGCCAAAAACAATCCGATAATACTTGCGCGTTAGCTACAGTTACCGAAGTGGAAGGCTCGTCCTACCGAAGGCCCGGCGCGCGGATGTTGGTTACGGACGACGGACAATTAACCGGAAGCATCAGCGGCGGTTGTTTGGAAGGTGATGCGTTGCGGCGCGCACGGCGGGTTATGCTGACCGGTAAAAGTGAAATTATTGTTTACGACAGTACCGATATTGAAGAAGATTTACAGCACGGCGCGCAATTAGGCTGCGAAGGAACTATTCATATCTTGCTTGAACCTGTTGATTATGCTGATTCAAATAATCCGGTTGAGTTGCTGCGGAAAACTTCCCGTCAGGATAACCCGGTTGTTTTGGCAACAATTTTGGCCGCTAAAAACAGTATTGTTCATTTGGTTGGGAAAAGGGTTTTGATTGCTGATCCTGCCGGGCAAAAAATTAATTTAACGGAAGATGCAGTAGCAGATCAATCAATATTACGCGACGCTTTGGAAGCGTTAAATTCTGGCCAGTCATCAACTCAAAATTATACGATCGGTCAGGACATTGCCCGCCTTTTTCTGGAAGTGATTCAACCTGCGCCGCAGTTAACTGTTTACGGCGCGGGCAATGATGCGCAGCCTTTAGTTCGGATGGCTGTTGGTTTAGGTTGGCGTGTCCATGTTATCGATGGCCGTTCTCCCCAAGCTACTGTACAGCGTTTTTTAGAAGCAGAAACGGTTGAGGTTGTAAAACTGACAGAAATGCAAAACCGAAAGCTTTATCCAGGATACGCTGTTTTGATGAGCCACAACTATCATTACGATTTTGCCGTATTGCAGCAGTTAGCTTCTTTTATGGCTGTAAATTATATCGGGATCCTCGGGCCAAGAAAAAAAACGAACCGGTTATTAGACGACCTCGCCAAAGCAAATGTGGTTTTAAAAGAAGCTGAAGAAGAACGAATTTTTGGCCCTGTTGGCTTAAATGTAGGCGCAGAAACGGCAGAAGAAATTGCAGTTTCTGTAATGGCCGAATTGCTGGCGGTTAAACATAAATGCAAAGCAGGTTTTCTTCGGGAATTGGATGGGCCGATCCACAATCGTAATTTTATCGCTGTAACAGAACTTTGAACAAGTCTGATAAACCAATAACCAATTTTAATATTGCCATCATCATCCTGGCTGCCGGTTCATCGTCCCGTTTAGGAAAACCCAAGCAGCTTCTTCCATATCAAAACCAAACACTAATAAAATATGCTGTAAAAACAGCATTGCAAACTTTTGCAAAAGCGGTTGTGGTTGTTACAGGTTTTTTGCATGAAGAATTAGTTGGCGAAGTAGGAAGCGAAATCACCCAAATCGTCCATAATCCTGATTGGCAGGAAGGAATGGGTTCTTCCATCCGAACCGGGATCAAATCGTTAAATCATTTTTTGCAGTTGGATGCTGCGTTGATTATGTTGTGCGATCAGCCTCTGATAACCGCCAGACATCTAAATCAGTTAATCACAAAGTTTCATGGTGATAAAAGAAGCATGATCACCGCCACAAGTTATGCCGAAACACAGGGCGTTCCGGCTATTTTTGATAAAAGTTTATTTTCTACGTTGGAAGTTTTGCCGGGAAATCGTGGTGCGCAATGGCTGTTCAAAGATTACCAAGAACAACTGGAGTGCGTCTCTTTTGAAGGAGCTGTAGTTGATGTAGACACGGAAGAAGACTATTTAAAGTTGATCCAGTTATCAAAATAAAAGCTAGAATAAATTCGCTTTTTACTTAATCACGCCTGGCGCAACAGGAGCAGTTTCGGCAATTGACAAAACGCTATCTACCACAAAATTACTTACGCCGCGCCAAGGCAAAACGCCAATGTATTCTTTGTAATGCAATTGCACGGTTTTGCCGCTGGAAGTTTCTAACTGGTTGGCAACGCGGTTATCACTTACAGAAAACATAAATTCGTTGGAGGAAATGGAGCCTTGTGTTGCACCGGAACGGATTCCGGTTTGGATCAACCGGCCTTCATTCGTTTTAAAAATATAACCTTTTTTAACGATGTAATTTAGCTCACCGGCTTTTACACCTTCACCAAAAACAAAAAAGTAGCGGTAATATAAAAAGCCTGCAACTACCAGGATTAAAATTAGGGAAATGATGGTGAGGGTCCGTCTCATAAGGTTTGCTATTAAGTGTTGATATAAAAGTAAGTTATTAGTCGCTGTTAACAAATAAAAAAACACAGTTATTAACGCTTTATTTAGCACCAGTTATAAAAATTTCCAGCTTTTACTGCAATGTTATTTTTATTAAAACCAATGCTGCAACTTTTTTATAGAAATAAAGTAAAATGGAAAAACTATAATGTTCTGACTGTACATAGTAACCCAAACGTTTAATGTTTTTTAATAGATGAAAAAACTTCGGTCTTATGTTTTGTTGCTTCGAGTGCATCAGTGGGTTAAAAACTTTTTTATTTTTCTACCGGCTTTCTTCGCATTAAAATTTACAGAATCAGAAATTTTATTTAAAACGGGTTTTTCATTTTTAGCCTTTTCCTTTCTTGCCAGTGCAGTTTATATATTTAATGATATGCTGGATGTGAAGGAAGACCGGCTACATCCCGTTAAATGCAACCGTCCTTTTGCAAGTAATGCCGTTACGAGGTATGAAGGTATCGTACTGATTTTAATTTTATTAGTAATTGGAATTAGCTTATTTCATTTTGTAGTAGCGTTCCAAGCTGCTACTTTATTAGCGGTGCTTTACCTCGTTCAAAATATTTTATATACCATCAAACTTAAACACATTGCCATACTGGATATAGTAATTATTTCTATCGGTTTCGTTATTCGGATTGCTATCGGCGGTATTGTATCCGCAACAATACTAACGAACTGGATTGTTCTGCTCACATTTGTTTTATCACTGTTTTTGGCTTTGGCGAAAAGGAGGGATGATGTGGCTAATTATGTAAGGACAGGTAATAAAGCAAGGAAAAATTTAGACGGTTACAACCTGGAATTTCTAAATGTAGCTATCACAGTAATGGCAACAGTTGTGGTAGTTTGTTATCTGATTTATTGTACATCGGACGAAGTAATGAAGCGTTTCAATACACATATTTATATTACTTCGCTATTTGTTATAATGGGTGTTTTACGTTATCTGCAACTTACTTTTATATGGCTTATTAGCGGTAGCCCTACACTGGTATTACTTAAAAACCGGTTTTTACAATTCATTCTTTTGGGCTGGATTGTTTCATTCTTTATTATTATTTACATCAATAAATAGCGTTTGATTCTATGCAAAGCACTTTAAGAAAAGAAAAGATTTTTTTTACAGGTTTTTTCCTGATTGTTCTTCTGGCAATTATCCTGCTACTTAGTTCGATCACATTTTTTGCAGGAGGAAAAGTGATGTTTTGGCACTTTCCGATTGCTTTAATTTTAACCGGTGCAGCTACTTATTTTGTTATACGAAACCAAGTTGAAGCCGGTACTAAAAATATATTTTACATTTCAACAGTTTCTTCTTTGCTAATTATAGTTGTATCAATTCTAATTGCTGGAAGTTTTTACGATGTTTCTTATGATGGCCAGGCATATCACCAGGAAACTTTGATTCAGTTAAAAAATGGCTGGAACCCATATTTTCAAACACTTCCCACAAGTGTTAACCAATCTTTGTACATCAATCATTATGCAAAAGGAGCAGAAATTCCACAAAGTGTAATATATGCTTTTTCTGATAAAATTGAAACTGGTAAAGCTACTAACCTGATCTTGTTTGCCGGAAGTTTCCTGATAACACTTTCACTAATGCTGTACCTAAATATTATAAGCTTTAAAAAAGCATTGTTATTTAGTTTGCTGTTAGCTTCAAACCCAATTTCAATTAACCAAATTTTATCTTATTATGTTGATGGGCAGTTAGCTACATTACTTTTGTGTTTAATAGTAACGGGCATTCTATTAGTTAAAAAGGTTAATGCTTCTAACCTTTTATTGCTCGCGGCTGTTATTATTATTACGGCAAATATAAAGTTTACTGCTGTGCTATATGTTTCTATTTATGTTTTGGCTTTAATTGCATGGTTCGTTTACAGCAAGCAATTAGTTAAATCGAAGAAAGTATTTTGGACTGCTTTAATAGCCGGATTTTTAGGGTTAGCAGTTGGTTTTAACCCTTATATTACAAACACGGTACAGTATCAGCATCCTTTTTATCCATTAATGGGCGAAGGGAAAATTGACATTATGTCCTACAATCTCCCAAAAGGGTTTGAAGGGAAATCTTTTAGTCAAAAGTTATTTATTTCGCTGTTTTCGCATACAGATAATGTGATGCCGAATAACGGTAAAATACCAGTACTCAAAATTCCTTTTACCGTAAATAAAAAGGATCTTATGAATTCTTTTAAAATAGATGCCCGCATAGCAGGTTTCGGACCATTGTTTAGCGGAATTTTAGTGGTTTCGATAATCGTACTGTTATTATTATATTTTACAAAAAACAATCGACGTCTGTTTAAAAACTTAATCTATATTTTGCTGATACTAATAACTTCAGTATTAGTTATACCAGAATCATGGTGGGCGAGGTATGTTCCGCAATTATGGATTTTCCCAATTATGATTTTACTTGTTGCAGAAGTTTATAACCAAAAATTCCTTTTTCTACTAAAAAAGTTATTATATATTTCTATTGCTATAAATATTGGCTTTACTTTTATTGGCATTGCATGGAATATCTTATTAACAACACAAATCAATTATCAGATGAGTCGGTTAAAAAGTGCTCATGAAACTATTGTTGTTCAGTGGGCAGACGAAAAAAGTAACCGCATCCGGTTTGCAGAAAACAATGTAAAGTACAAAGAACAAAATCTCGACGGAGTAAAATCAGAATTAATAATCCATTCCTATTCGAAATTCTTACCGCTAAAAACAGCATCTGAAAGTTTAGTTAAACCAGCCTGGATAAAATGGGTAGAAATACATATTCCTCAATGATTGAGAAAGCGAAGCATTTTTTAACTTATTTTACTGAAAATAAATGATGGCGGTAAATACTTTTATGGCGATAAAAAACTATCAGCGATTACAAAACATTCAGTTTAGCGAACTTTTAAAAATAATTTTATTTTTTACTTCGTCTTTTAAAAAAGTAAGGTAAAAGAAGTATAAAAACGCTCCTAAAATTTTAGGATAAGGGCGTTGCTTCCATCTACAATTACATTTAAATCTTCATCCAAGCTTGACAATATAAACTGCTTGCTGTTCAGTAAATCAGTAAATTGTATGTCTGTTGATATTTCTAAATGAAGTTGATCAAATAATTCTCTTGGAATTTTAACATGCAATTTAACTTCTTCTCGGTTGAAGTTGGCAATAACAAGCAAATGGTTCTGATCTTTGTAACGCAAATACGGATACACTTTATTGTTAAAACCGCGTTCCTGGTCGTTTAAATACAGCAGATCGTAAAATTCCCCGTTTTGAATAGCTTCATTTTCTGTGCAGATGGACAGTAACTTACTGTAAAAAAAGCGCAGGTCTTTCTGACTGGCCGATAGTTTTGCGCCGTCCATTTTACCTCCGTTTAGCCATTTTTGATGTTCTGGCATGGCGCAATAATCAAAAATAGAAGTCCGGCCGTCGCTGGAAGAAAAACCTGTTGTCCCTTCGGCTGGTTCGCCAACTTCTTGTCCGTTATAAACCATTACCGGCCCGGTTGAAATAGTAGCCGAAACAATCATCGCCGGGGCAGCCAACCAGGCATTGCCCGCAAAATTGTTGGAAGCAATACGGACCTCATCATGGTTCTCCAAAAAACGCAGCATTCTGTCTGTAAAACCGTTGTGCTGGTGTTGCCACTGGTCGCGGATTTCGTAAACGTTTGCTTCGTATTCATTGCGTGTCAGCCTTTTCAGCGTATCGTACAAGCCAACTTTGTCATACAAATAATCAAACTTCCCTTCAAAAATATACCGGCTGTAAACTTGCGGGTTATAAGCTTCGGCTATAAAAATCATTTCCGGAAATGCTTCTTTTACCTGTGTAATTACCCACTTCCAAAAAGCAACCGGCACCATTTCCACCATATCACAGCGAAACCCGTCCACACCTTTTGCTGCCCAAAAAAGCAAAATATCGCGCAACTTAAACCACAACGGCGGGATCGGATCAAAATAAGTTTTACTGGCATTTACATAATCTACGCCGTAATTTAGTTTGATAGTTTCGTACCAATCGTTGATGGAAGGTGCTTCAAAGAAAACATCGTTTCCGGTTGCTTTGGCCGGAAATTCGATAAAATCCCCATCTTTTAAATCGCTTTTAAACTCATCGCCGCCCGGGTTTACATCTCCCGGAACCCAGAATTTTTTGCCTGGCAAATAGTAGAAATCGTTTTGCGGACTAAATGCTTTGCTGGTATCGTCTTGCTGGCCAATATCAATTACGCCTGCTGGTTTTGCATCAGATTGATAAGTACGGGCAACATGGTTTGGAATGAAATCGATAATCACTTTCAACCCGTTTTCGTGCGTTCGTTTAACCAATGCTTCAAATTCCTGCATCCGGTTTTTAACATCTACCGCCAAATCCGGGTCTACATCATAATAATCTTTGATCGCATACGGAGAACCGGCGCGGCCTTTTACCACATCGGGGTCATCGCGTTTAATGCCATAATAAGAATAATCAGTCATGGTTGCATGTTCGATTACACCCGTAAACCAAACATGCGAAAAACTCATTTTTTTAATTTCCTGCAACGCAAGATTGTTGATGTCGTCAAACTTTCCACAGCCGTTTTCCTCAAGCGAACCATAATATTTATTGGTTCGGTTTTGATTACCGAAAAGCCGTACAAACAACTGGTAGATCAGCAGTTTATGACCGGTTGTATTATTTGGTGTTGATGTGGTTCCTGTTGCGTCCATAAAATCCTTGCTATTTTTTATGCCATAAAAACAGCATGAAATTAGTTAAAATTAAAGTTGGTGAACAGTAACTTCCTTATTACCCAAGATTTTTTGTTCCTGATCGTAAACCAAAACTTTAATTTCCTGATTGGATTTATTTTTGATTTGAACTTTTCCAGAACTTACTTTAACTTCTAATAATATATTCTTAAAATTGATATGGAACAAAAAATTCTGCCATTTTTCGGGTAAAAAAGGATTGAAACTGAGTTGGCCGTTTTTAACGCGCATCCCGCCAAAACCTTCTACAACTGCCATCCAGGTGCCGGCCATAGAAGTAATGTGGCAGCCATCTTCGGTATCGTTGTTGTAATTATCTAAATCCAAACGTGCCGTACGCAAATAAAATTCGTAAGCGCGTTGTTCATCGCCCAATTTTGCAGCTAAAATAGCATGGACGCAAGGCGAAAGCGAAGATTCGTGCACCGTCCGGGCTTCATAAAAATCAAAATTTCTGCGGATCGTTTCCAGATCATATCGATCCTGAAAAAAATAAATTCCCTGTAAAACATCGGCCTGCTTGATAAAGCAGGAGCGAAGGATGCGGTCCCAGCTCCATTTCTGGTTAATTGGCCGATCGGTTTCCGGCAAATCTTTCACTAAGATTTGTTCTTTATCAAGATAATTATCCTGTTGCATAAAAACCTGGTTGGTTTCATCAAAAGGAAAATACATTTGGTCAGCAATTTCGTTAAATTGAGATGCTTCTTTTACCACATCAAAATTGGTTTTTTGCAGAATTTTTTCTAATTGCTGCGGATCGTTTTTCCTGACAATTTCTATCGCTTCCAAAGCATATTTTAAACACCAGGCCGCAATCGTGTTAGTGTACCAGTTATTGTTGATGTTGTTTTCGTACTCGTTCGGACCAGTTACGCCAAGCATCACATATTGTTGCCGCGCTTCTGACCAGTTAACTCGCTGTGCCCAAAACCTTGCAATCCCGATCAAAACTTCCAAGCCGTGCGAAGCAAGATAAGATTCGTCGCCCGTATAATTTACATAGTTAAAAACAGCATAAGCAATCGCGCCGTTACGGTGGATTTCCTCAAACGTAATTTCCCATTCGTTGTGGCATTCTTCGCCGTTCATGGTAACCATCGGATACAAGGCCGCACCGTTTTTAAAACCTAATTTTTCGCCATTTTCGATGGCTTTTTGCAGTTGGTCGAAACGGTAAACCAGCAGGTTGCGGGCAACGTCTTGTCCTGCAGTGGCCAAATAAAAAGGAATGCAGTAAGCTTCTGTGTCCCAATAAGTTGAGCCGCCGTATTTCTCGCCGGTAAAACCTTTCGGGCCGATGTTTAAACGCTTGTCTTTGCCGGTATAAGTTTGTTCGAGCTGAAAAATATTGAAACGGATAGCTTGCTGTGCTTCCACATCGCCTTCAATTTTAATATCGTTCATCTGCCATTTTTCGGCCCAGGCTTCGGCTTGTTCTTTCAGCATTAATTCAAAACCTTTTTTGCTGGTTTTATCCAATATTTCTTCGGTTTTAAGCTGAAGTTCTCCTTCGGGATAATTTAACGAAGAAACATTGGCCGCATATTTATAAAGCGTAACCGTTTGTGCTTCTTTTACCGGTGTTTTTATGCTGAGGCCGGTAAATTTTTCACGTTCAGTTTGTGTTGGTTTTAGCTTGATTTGCTCTTCATCCAGAAAAACAGAAAACTGCATCCCGGTACAAACTTTGAAACCGGTTTTCTTGGTTTTCATTTCTACAAAGCAGCCGTTTTCGTAAAAGCCTTTTCCGGTTTCGTCCCAAAACTTTTCATCGTAATTGGAATCCTGGTTTTTAACATCACCGTTAACAAAAGGCATCAAACTGATTTCGCCAGAAAAATCGACAGCGGTCAAAGCGTATTTTATGGCACCAATTGCATCATCGGCCATACTGCAAAAACGGGTTGCCTTAACTTTAACGGTTTTGCCGGAAGCTGTTTTGGCCAGAAAAGAACGTTCTAAATAACCTTGCTGCATGTTCAGTTCCCTGCGGAAACCGGAAACTTCGCATTTTGCCAGGTCTAATATTTCGTCGTTGATTTTAATTTCGATACCAGCCCATTCGGCAGCGTTTAAAACTTTGGCAAAATATTCCGGGTAGCCGTTTTTCCACCAGCCCACGCGGGTTTTATCTGGATAATAAACGCCGGCAACATAATTTCCTTGCAAAGATTTGCCAGAATATGTTTCTTCAAAGTTAGCACGCTGACCCATCCGTCCGTTGCCCAAACTGAAAATACTTTCAGAAAGTTCATGGTTTGCAGCATCAAAACCTTGCTCAATAATTTTCCATTCATCTACCTGCAAATATTTTTTCATTGCTTCTTTTATAAGGTATTTAATTTTGCCAGGTCCATTTTATCCAAACCGGAAACAACAAGGTTTGCTTTGCTTAAAATTTCCGGCGAACCGATGCCAACCACTTTCATTCCTCCGGCCAACGCAGCCTCTACGCCGGCAATTGCATCTTCAAAAACCACACAATCAGCGGGTTCCACTTGTAAAGCTTCGGCACCTTTTAAAAAAACTTCCGGGTCTGGTTTTGCTTTGGATACGTGGTTGCCATCAATAATCGCGTCAAAAAGCGGTGTTAAATTTGTTTTCTCCAAAATAATCCCCGAGTTTTTACTGGCCGAACCCAATGCTGTTTTTATACCTGCTTTTTTTACCATTTGCAAAAATTCCTTGGCGCCCGGCAAAACTTCGTCCGGTGTCATTTTGCCGATCATTTCGGTGTACCATTCGTTTTTACGGCTGGCCAGTTCCAGTTGTTCGGCTGGGGTTTTGGTTACGTTTCCAATCTCCAGCACAATCTCTAATGACCGTACACGGCTTACACCTTTTAACCTTTCATTATCATGAACGGTAAAATTGATGCCCAGTTCATCCGCCAGGCGTTTCCAGGATTTAAAATGATAAACGGCCGTATCTACAATTACGCCATCCAAATCAAAAATGCAAGCTTTAACGTCCATACTTCTTTTATTGGGGTAAAAATGGAAATAATATGTTACAAAAAACCCGGATGCTCTGCTTTTTAAGCTGCATCCGGGCGATAATTTAAAAATAGATAAAAAATTTACAGGTTTTTATTGACCTGATGATGGTTCAATTTTGCTTCTATAGCCGCCGACTGGTTGCTGGAGTAAGTGCCGTAAGCACTAACCAACGTTCCTTTAATGTTGTATTTTTGCGAGGATATACCATAAAGGATAGACATATCAGACGGATTTGTCATTCCTTCAAAACGATGAAATTCATCAATTTCAAATTCATCAACACTCATTTTAATATCTTTTTCCCGGCACTGCATCATATCTAAATCAACATTAAAATCTTCTGTATAACCACGGGCGATTAAATCATTTAAAGCATCTAATAAAGTTTCGTAATTTTTCATGGTTTTGTTGATTAAGGTTTTTCTTTTAAATCTTTTACAATAATAGATCATTATCGCTTATTTCATCACGGCCGGATTTAAAATGAAAATCAATTTCTTTATCAATGGCATCTTTTAAAAACTCTTCTTTGCCTTTGATATAAGTTTTGTTGGCTTCCTGATTTTTGGTGATCAGATCAAGAACGCGGTCTTTTTCATGTTTTATCGCTTCTGCGGATTCTTTAATCGGCGTTAAAGTATAAAC
Organism: uncultured Sphingobacteriaceae bacterium; assembly: GCA_964251965.1. GTDB lineage: Bacteria > Bacteroidota > Bacteroidia > Sphingobacteriales > Sphingobacteriaceae > Mucilaginibacter_A. The sequence continues at coordinate 18,338 of CAXULQ010000001.1, forward strand.
CGTAAGCGCGAAATAATCGCTATGGTCTGTTAAATAAACCTCTTCTTTAGGATAAATAGTTGTGTATTTAAGCGCATCAATTTTGCCCGAAAACGGAACGGTGTAAATAGCATAATATAAAGTGACAAATTCTGCCGTGAGGCTGCTTGTCAAACTGGTGCCCATAATGTCTGTTGCCAGGCTTCTTTCAAACTTAAACTCCTGGTTTTGAACGGTAATAGCCGATGTTTTTATTTCAAATTCAATTGGTTCCCAAGTTTTCCACAACGCATCAAAAACGTCTTTTTTTATTTTGTTCAGGTTGCCTTCCTCCAAACTATTAGACAGCCTTAAACCTTTAATTACAGATGGAAGTTCGTGAAACATGGTATTGTATTTCTCTTCTAAACGGTTTTCAAAGAGGGTAAACTTTGGTAGGGTCATGTTTTTATAATTTAAACTGATTACTAAACTATAGTTAGAATATTTTCTAACCTATTTAGGATTATTATGTTTTATATTGATTTGTTTATTCGACAAAAAAATTAATCAACATTTGAGTGCCTAAAATACAAACATATGGTTAACAGATAAGTTTAGAATTTATAACAACACATGCTGCCCAAAAATTAGTTGCTAAAAGAAGTATCTGTGCCGATAGAAAAAAAATTGTACTTAGATAATTGGTTTAGGCGGTACAACTAAAAAACAAATAAATATGCGTTTAAACGACTTTGCAAAACATCCGAAAATAGTAATTATTGGTGGTGGTTTCGGTGGGATAGAACTTGCCAAAACTTTAAAAAACTTAGACGGAGAAATACTTTTGATTGACCGGCACAACTATCATACTTTTCAGCCGCTGCTATATCAGGTTGCTACGGGAAGCATCCAGGCAGAATCCATTGCTTTTCCGTTGCGTAAAGTTTTTAACAATCAGAAAAACTTAACTTATGTTTATGCTAATGTAAAGAGCATCAATGCTGCCAACAATACGATTACGACCAGCGACGGCGAGGTTTGTTATGATTATTTAGTGCTTGCGACCGGTTCAGACACTAACTTTTTCGGTAACGAGCAGATTGAACATTACGCCATGCCAATGAAAAATATTACGGAGGCTTTAAACCTGCGCAGTTTAATCCTTCAAAATTTGGAAGCTGCTTTTTTGGAAGAAGACCCGGATAAAAAGCAAGCTTTGGTAAATTTTGTAATTGTGGGCGGCGGACCAACTGGCGTGGAACTTTCTGGTGCAATTGCTGAGTTTAGGAACCATATTTTGATGAAAGAATATCCGGAACATAAGAAAACCAATATGATGGTTTATCTGATAGAAGGAAAATCTGAATTGTTGGCAGCAATGTCCGAAGAATCGTCTGTCGAAGCGAAAAAGAACCTTCAAAAAATGGGCGTGGAGATCAGCAATGATGTCCATGTTAAAAGTTATGATGGCGAATTGCTTACTATAGATGACGGCCGAACCATCCATACAAAAAACGTAATCTGGGCTGCTGGCGTAAAAGGCGAGTTGCCTGCAGGTTTTTCTCCGGGAGCATTAACAAAAGGAAACCGTGTTCAGGTGGATACGGTTAACCGGGTACACGGCTACCAAAATGTTTTTGCCATTGGCGATGTTGCCGCTATGATCACGCTGGAAACACCACAAGGCCATCCGGGAGTGGCACCTGTAGCCATGCAGCAAGGCAGGCATTTAGGAGAAAACCTAAAAAAGATAATTAAAGGGGAAGAGCCAAAACCTTTTGTTTACAACGACAAGGGATCTTTGGCAACAATCGGCAGAAATAAAGCCGTGGCCGATTTAGGAAAACTGCATATTCATGGGTTTTTTGCCTGGCTGATCTGGATTTTTGTCCACCTGATGTCGTTGGCCGGTTTTACCAACCGCCTGATTGTATTTTTAAGCTGGGCATCCAGTTATGTTACTTACAACGGTGGAACGAGGCTGATCATCAGGCGGTTTAATACTAAGGAAATGAGGGTTGAATCCGAAGCAGATTGATCCAATTGTATATATTTTTTAACGCTCGGCCGTTTTTCAGTACTTCTTTTATCGCCTAATTTTTTAATTGTATATGCGCTTATGGTTAAAAAAATAATTCTGTTTTTTAGCTCTTAAACAATTAAGTAACCCGCAAAAAAGAAAAAAGCCAGTTAGCAAAAAAAGCTGCACTGGCTTTGCTTATTTTATAGGGATAAAAACAGTACGTTGTTTTCAAATTTTAAGCTGAATAAATTCTGTCTTCTCCCATCATTACCAAAGAGAATTAGGAGCGAGGTCTAAAACCTTCAAATTCCATCATTTTTCTTTTTTCCGTCTCTGGGATTGGCATTGATCGATAGTTTTTGTAATCGTAATGAATACAAACGGTTTGCCCGGTCGTACAAATCTGTTCTTCGCCGGTTTCTGTTATTTTTACGATAATATAATCTACATCAAAACTACTGTTGCCAACCCTGGAAGTACGCACGTAGCAAAAAATCTGATCGTGAAGTTTTAAGGGTTTTAAATAATTTATTTCCGATTTTCCCAAAATAATATTGGTTTCGTTCCAGTCCCACTCAATAATATGCCTCCAATAATTAGTGCGGGCAATTTCAAAATAGGTTAAATAAACAGCATTGTTTACATGTCCGAAACCATCCAAGTCAGAAAACCGGATATAAATAGGGGTTTTAAATTTATAATTAGCAGGAATCACACTCATTTTAAGTCAGTTTGTCTTATTAAAAATAATTTAACGCCAATATGTCATGCAATAAATGTTTTTTTTACTGCTGGTATATTGTTTGAATAATAGGTTTTAAGAAGTTAAATAAACAAAAATAAATCTATAAAAAAATGACACTTGTAAAATTTAATCCGGCAAAAAACACACCTTCAGTTAACCCATGGTTTGCTGACGTGTTTGAATCAGTTTTTAATGATTCTCTGTTGACTGACCGTTTGGTTAGTCGTGTCCCTGCAGTTAACATTGCAGAAACAGATAGTGATTTTCAAATCGAATTAGCTGTACCAGGTTTAAAGAAAGACGATTTTAAAATCAATATTGATAAAAATGTTTTGAGCATTTCTGCCGAAAAGAAAAACGAAAGCAATCAGGAAGACAAAAAGTACAGCAAACGCGAGTATAGCTATACTTCTTTTGTAAGGTCTTTTACTTTGCCTGAAACCATTGACCACAGCAAGATTGATGCTACTTATACTGACGGCATCTTGAAATTAGCGGTTGCCAAAAAAGAAGAAGCAAAAGTACAATCAAGGGAAATTGCGGTACAGTAATTAAAATGAGTATTTAGTTGGTTAATAGTTTAGTTTGATGAAAGAGGGTTTGCACTTAAAAATGCAAGCCTTTTTTTATGGCTTTTAATTTTTAATTAAACATTAAAAAATTCAGTCTGTTAATTCAGAAATAAAAAATCTGAAAATTATGAAAAAGTCTAAATTGATGATGTTGGCTTTGGCAGCATCTTGCAGTATTGCTGCTTGCAATTCTAACTCTAAAACAAGTTCTGCTTCTACGTCTGATTCTTCCACAACAGCAAAAATGGGAAGTATGAGTGATACGGTATCTTCTGGAGCAGGAAGTAACGGCGCAAGCGGAACAGGTTCTGGAACAGGAACTGGTACAAATCCTGGCGGCACCGGAACGAACACCGGCGGAACTACCAACGGAACTGCACCGGGCAGCGGAAACGGTACAGGTGCCAGCGGAACAACCAACGGAACGACTACCGGAGCTGGCACGAACAACGGAGCCACAAACAACGGGACAGGAACTGGTAATGGAACCCAAAAGCCTCAGTAATCACATTTTTTGAAATGAAAAAAGCTGCCTGAATTGGGCAGCTTTTTTCATTAAATTAAATTTTCGTTGATCAACTAAGGGAGAATCAGAATAACAAATCGAAGTTATATTTTAACTGCCGGTAGATATCGCGGACTAAGGCAATAAAGATATTTTCGCTTCTTGTCCAGTTGCTGCGGCTCATGGTACTTGGCTCGTCCGAAGAATTTACCTGACTAAACAAAGCTTTGTAATCATCATAAAACAAAGCTTTTCCTTTGTTTTTGATAAAGGAAACGCACATTTTGTATTCAGTCCGGTCTCCTTTTAAACCTTCCTGATATCGTCCAAATTTATTGAAAAAAGAACTTCGCCGAACGTGCGGATGATCGCTGTAATAATAAATCTTTTTATAATTGGTGAACCAAGGTTTAATCAACATTTTGGAAAAGCCTTTTTTGTAAGGTTTTAGGTACGGATATTTTTGGTAAGCGTAAAAACGTACCGAGTCCAGTTCTGGTTCTTCGTCCATTATTTGCATGGCATTAAAAAAATGTGCTGTAAAAGAAGCATCAGGTTCAAAATCTTCCTGCACGTATAAGGTGTAGGGTTTGGTTACCGCATCCTGACCTTTGTTGATGTTGTTGCCCAAACCTTTGTTTTTAGGAGAAGTAACCAACTTAAAATCAATTTCGCGCTGCAATTTTTTAATGGTATCCAAATGCACCTGCATGCTGCCATCGTCAGAAACTACAATTTCACCAAAAAAGCATTGCTGCTTTTTAAAGGTGTTTAATAAGTTTTCAAGCGATTTACTTCTGTTATAATGCGTAACTAATAAAGTAACCTGCGGAAAATGGTAAGCCATCAATATAGATTTTGAGGTGGTAAAAGAAGTATCAGGTTTGGGCGATGAACAAATCAAAGTGTCCTTTTAAAAGTTTCAGTTTGTAATAAAACGGCCTTACCAATAAGTTAAAGGTGTTTTTTTGGTATCGCCAGCTACTGCGTTTAATGGTGCTGGGTTCTGCCGGTAAGTTGTGATGCTCAAAAAGCGAATTGAACTCGTTATAAAACAATCCTTTGCCTTTATTTTTTAAGAAGGAAATTGCCATTTGATATTCGGTTGCATCGCCGCTTAAACCTTCTGCATAGCGGCCAAATTTGTTTAAAAAAGAACTGCGCCGAAGATGAGGGTGATCGCTATAATAATAAAATTTAAGGTGGTTGGCCAGCCAGGGTTTAAAAACCATTTCTGAAAACCCTTTTTGATAAGGCTTTAAGTAAGGATAAGCAAAATATGCATAAAACCGGATAAGGTCTGGCTGCTTGTCCGTTTGCATCAATTGCATGGCATCCTGCAAACAGATGGCAAAACCTGGAATTGGTGTAAAATCTTCCTGAATATATAAAGTAAAAGGTTTGGTAACGGCATCCTGGCCTTTGTTGATGTTGTTGCCCAAGCCTTTGTTTTGCTTTGAAGAGATCAGCTTAAACTGATATTCGGTTTGTAAATCCTTCAATTTTGCCTGATGTTGCTGCTGGCTGCCATCATCAGAAACAACAATTTCACCAAAAACAAATTGCTGCGCTTTAAATGCCTGCAACAGTCTTTCTAAAGATTGGCTTCTGTTGTAATGTGTGATTAGTAACGAGATTTCATCGAAATAATAATGCTGGCCGTCCATCTTAAATTCAATCTATAAAACAGAAGGTTTACTTTTACCGGTTAAATATTCGGTTATCGCTTTTAAATGCCGTATAAATCTGTTTTTAAAAGCCATAAAAACGCCGCCATCATACAACAATCTTCTTGGCGATGTAAAAACCCTCGCCTTAAAACTGGTAACTAATTTTAAATTTCCTTTTGTTTTTAAATGAAGTGCCATCCGTCCGTCTTCGGATTCTTCTACGAAATAGTCGCTGCCTGCGGCGTTATCGAATTTCCTGCTTTGTATCACATTAAAACCGTTGGGATTTCGGCCTGCTTCTGCCACAAAACCCATATTAAAACCAAGGACATTGATATACTCCCGGTTTTTTTTGCGGATTTGGATCAATATGCCGGTAAGCAGTTCATAAAAAAGCAATCCCAGCCTGCTTTTGCTTTTAGGCGGAACAAAAGAATACCGGCCATAAACACCAACAATATTTTGGTCTTTTTCCATTGGTTTGATCATCTGGTCAATCCAGTTTGGCGGATAAAAAGTATCACAATCGGCACACAAATGGTATTTGCCGCGCGCCACATCTAAACCCAACTGCCTGGCAAAAGTTATTCCTTGTTTCGCCTGAAAATAATTTCGGATGCCTAATTCTTCCAGTACTTTTTGTGTTCCGTCTTTAGAATTATTGTTGATCACTAAAATTTCTACGTTAAAAGAAGTACGGTTTGCCGCAATAGAAGAAACGGCCCGGAAGATATTGTTCTCCTCGTTCCAGGCAGGGATTACCACAGAAACATCAGGTTTTTCGGAAGAGAAATTTTTGATCCGTGCTTTTAAACCTGAAAGCTCTGCTTCTGTTAATTCGGTAAATTTTTTTCCTTCAAACAAATGCGGACGGATCCACACCGGGAGTTTAAATATTTGCATTTAAATAAGTACGTGCCCGGATTTTTACGTGTAAAAACAGCACATAGTTGCTTTTTACTGTACTTGTAAGGAGGGATTATTGAAAAAAAGCCAAACGTTTAAGCCAGATTTATAAAACAACCTAAAATTTGTTTTTACGTAAAAAATTATATCGATAAAAACAGTTCCAGCCATGTTCAAAGCAGATTATCAAAAAGCAAACACAACCAATAATGCTTTAACTTCTGGATTTTGTTTCTATAAAACATAGAATACTTGAGCTTTTTAATTCATTTACACTGCCCAGCTGCCTTATGCCATTTATAGAAAAAGTACAAGCTTCATTAAAAAACATACATTTTCAATCTTTAATGGGGAATGGCGTTATGGCTGTTTTAGGCATGGCAACAATTGCCATATTGTACCGGTCCTTGTCCGTAAATGATGTTGGCTCGTACGTGTTTTTGACAACCATGCTGATCCTTGTTGATACGCTTAAATCCGGGTTTTTAACTACGGCCTTTATCAAATTTTATTCGGGGACAGAAAAACAAAGGGCAAATGAAGTAGCAGGCGCAGCATGGTGTTTGGCATTGGTACTTTCAGGTGTGTCAATATTAATTAATGGGTTTACTTTCTTCCTTTCTTCCTATACCCATAACGTTGGAATGGTTTTGTTTCTTAAATATTTTTCAATTATATCATTAACAACTTTGCCTTCTTTTATGGCCAATCTGGTGGTGCAGGGCGAAAAAAGGTTTGACCGTTTGTTATGGCTGCGTTTAATTTATCAGTTATTGTTTACTGGCACGATCATCATATTGATAGTGCTGAAAAAAGCAACGTTAACTTCTATCATTGTAACTTACACGGCCGCTAATCTTGTTGCAAGTTTAGCAACCATGTTATTTGGCTGGACAAAGATTGAAGCGATTAAACATTCATCGGTAAAAGCTTTTTGGGAAATTTTTCACTTTGGAAAATATAGTTTGGGTACAAGTTTAAGTTCAAACTTATTTGCGGTAACAGATACTTTTTTTATCAACTTTTTTTTAGGTCCGGCTGCGCTTGCTATTTACAACCTTGGAGGGAAGTTGCTTCAAATTGTAGAAATTCCAATGTTAAGCTTTGCAGCTTCTGGTATGCCAAGTTTGGCGCAACTTTATAATAGTAACCAAAAAAAGAAAATGGTGTATTTAATGAAAAAAATGGTTGGTATGTTGTCCATAGCTATTGTTGGGGCTGCAATATTGTCTATTATTTTTGCAGAACCAATTATTATGCTGATCGGTGGAACTAAATACGTTCATACCGAAGCAGCAAACTTGTTCCGCATACTTATCAGTATTGCTGTTTTATATCCTTTTGACAGGTTTTTTGCATTGACCCTGGATGTGATCCACAAACCTAAAGTAAACTTTTATAAAATTTTAGTTATGGTTGCACTAAACCTTTTGGCAGATTTTATAGGTTTAAAGTTTTTTAAATCAATTTACGTTATTGCAATTGCAAATTTTTTCCCTGTAATAGCTGCAATCCTAATTTCTTATTTTCCCTTAAATAGATATTCTAAACTTAACTTTTGGGATATATATTCCGTTGGGCTTAAAGAAATAGTTTTGTTCATCAAGCAAGTATCTGGTGGTTTACTTGTAAAAAACCAAATCGTAAATAATTGAAAATGTATTTCTATTTTAAGCATGAATCAAAATAGCAATATCTCTATTGTAGTGGCAAGTGATAACCATTATGCCATACTTATTGCAGCATTGTTAAAATCTATTGATTTAAACCATAAGACCGAAGAACATATTGATTTTCATATCATTGACGATGGCATATCATCATCAACAAAAACAAAATTAAATTCAATTGTTGATCCAGGCCGGATAACATTGAAATGGTTTGAAAGCAAAAAAGTTATTCCAAGTAACCTTGCTATTCCCGTAGATAGTTCTTCATTTCCGCTAACCGCTTATTTGAGGGTTTTCTCACCTTATGTAATAGATCAAAACACAGATAAATTAATCTATTTGGATGTAGATACAATTGTGCAAGATGATATTTCTAAACTTTGGAATACATCTTTGGGAAATTATACGATTGGTGCAATCCAGGATGTAGGCAAAACGGTTGATTGTGCTTGGGGAGGAATTCCAAATTTTAAAGAACTTGGTTTGGAGGCAGATACCAAATATTTTAATTCAGGGGTTTTGTTAATTAATGCTAAAAAGTGGCGTGCAGAAAATATTTCCAGCGATGTAATTGCAGCGTTAAGCAAGTATAAAAAGCATGTCCGTTTGGCAGATCAATATGGAATGAATGTAGTGATGGCCAATAAATGGTTTGAACTTAACCCTAACTGGAACTGGTTTGCATTTAAAGAAAATGAAAACCCTTCCATTGTACATTTTTTAGATATTAAACCCATATTCAAATCCTACAGTTCGCAGGAAATATATAAGCAAGAGTTTTATAGATATTTAAGTTTAACGCCTTGGAAAAACTTTAAACCGATCAGCGGTAACCATCGTAACATCAGAAAGATGTATAACAAGATTAAAAAAGTATTTTTAAAATAAGATCGGCACTTGTATCCAATCTTCTTTCAAATTTTACAATTGTATTTTCGTTTAATTTTTAATTTCGATTTAAAAATAAAAAAAACATAGGTAAAAGAAGCATTGCAATTTAATCCCGAAATTGTGCTTTTAACCTTTCCAAACGTGTAATAATCTCACTGATTTTTTCCTGTTCGGTTTTAATAATTCGTTTTCTCCAATAGAAAGTTACGAATAATATCCACCCAAAAAACAGAATGTAAGCAGTTATTTCCATTAATAAAGAAACAGGTTTAAGTACTTCCACCATGTATAATCCTAAACCTAAACTTAATAGAATAGTATAAACGTAATACATTTTGCCATACATGCGTGTACGGCTGGTTTGGTAAATCTTTAGTTTTTCCAGGTAAGTATTTACTTCTGTGGTTGGATCGTGGGAAGCAATCAAACGGTAATCCCGAAACATCAAAATGGCATAAATTAAAATAGTGCTCATGGTAATAAAAATACCCGCATAAGTTAGCCATGAATTAAACAGGAAAAACAGGAACAATACAATCATAAAAATAAATGTTGCAGCCATCATCAGGATGGACAATAACAATTTCCGTTGAAGTGATTTCGTCCCTTTTTTTACCTGCTTTAGTAAAGTATCTGCCGGTATTTGCCCTGTCTGAGGTTGTGTAATCCACAGCGAGCTTAATTCTTCAAAGTTTTTCATAGTGGTTATACAGCTCGGTTAATTTGGATTTAATGCGATGGATTTTTACCCTCAAATTTCCTTCGGAGATGCCGGATATTTCTGCAATTTCCGGATACGGTACTTCATCTAATACCATGGTAATCAATATTCTTTCAGATTCCTCCAATTTAGAAATACACTTGTAAAGCAAATCTACCTCTTCTTTCTTTTCGGATATTTCTTCTTTTTCGTTCTCTTCAATAAAGGGTGTCAACTCGTCTTTGGCCTGTCGTTTTTCCGATCTGAGATAAGTTAAACATGTATTTACAGCAATTCTGTATATCCAGGTTGAAATCATGGCCTGGTTTCTAAACTTGTCCAGGTTTTGCCAAACCTTTAAAAACGTTTCCTGCATTACATCGTTTGCGGCCGCACTATCGCCGGTGTAAGAATAACATAAACGATAAATGCGTTTGGAGTTGGCCTCAAAAATTTCCCGGAAAGCACTGTCTTTCGTTTTCAACAGAATAGCAAGTTGTTTGTATTGAGATTAAAATAATAGTGAGTTGTTACAACAGAAATGGTTTCTTTTCAAACCAATAGATTTCTTCTTCGGCTTCTGCCAACAGTTCGGTGTATAAATTGCCGTAATCGTGCTGTAAATCTTCATGCAATTTCTGGATAACTGCTTTTGCTTTTTCAATGTTTCGGTAAAATAAGTTGCGCAAAGGTTTGTATGGAGAATGATAATTAACATAGTTGACGTAATTGCTGCAAAAGTAAAGTGTCAATTCTATTTTAACCACTTCCGAACCTGCGTATCGTATTTGATTGTTCATTTGCAAAGTAATTTTGCGCAACGCTTTCACTACTAAATAACTGCTTCCGCTGATCTTGGTAAACTGCAAATCCATTTCTTCCTTGTATTCTTTGATAAACAAATCCTGGTCATCCGCTTTGAACAACAAATAGGTCAGCAGTTCTTTATTTTCTTTTTTGAAACGCGCCAAACGCAGGCAAAGCGCAGCTATTTCCGGGTTGCTTAATTGCAGCAACTCTTTTTTAAGATCGGATGTTGGATAAACAAGGCTCATGGCACGCAAATATATTTCAACAAAATAGTAAATTATTGTAGTTTTAGATTTTACTTATACTGAATGGGAAAAAGCAAACTTACCTTGTACATCTTTTTAGCACTGATTTTAGGAATTTTAGCAGGCTATTTTTATAACGTTAAAAGTATCAGTTCTTACAACGATAAAATTTACCAGGCAGAAACGCAGGTTAAAGCCATCCAAACGCAAATGCTTGCAGTAAAAGATACAAGTTCGCAAGCTTATCAATCTTTAAAACTTCAAAAATCTACACAAAATACGATCCGCAAAGAAAACGATACAATCCGCGAAAACAAGCTCGAATATTTTACAATGATGAGCGATATTTTCCTCCGGCTGATCAAAATGATTGTTGCGCCGCTGGTGTTTTCGACTTTAGTTGTTGGTGTTGCCAAAGTTGGTGATATAAAAGCAGTGGGCCGGATTGGCGGTAAAACAATGCTTTGGTTTATCAGCGCCACGCTGGTTTCTTTATTGCTGGGAATGGTTTTGGTGAACTTTTTTCAACCCGGAAAATCCATGCATTTAACTTTGCCCGACGAGCATTTGCAATCCGGCATTCAAAAAACAGCTTTATCGTTAAAAGATTTCTTGTCGCACGTTTTCCCCAAAAGTTTTGTGGAAGCCATGGCCAATAATGAGATTTTACAGATTGTAGTTTTCTCTTTGTTCTTCGGCGTAGCAACCGCAGCCATCGGCGAAAAAGGGGCAATCATCATCAAAGCGATGGATGCGATTGCGCATATCATCCTCAAAATAACTTCTTATGTAATGCTGGTTGCGCCGCTGGCTGTTTTCGGTGCGATGACTGCCATCGTAGCGAAACAAGGTTTAAGTGTACTGGCGACGTATGCTGTTTTTATCAGTGAATTTTATTTTGCGTTGATCATTTTATGGCTGGTTTTAGTTTTGGCCGGGTTTACTGTTTTAAAGCAACGCGTTTTTACGTTGGTGAATTATTTAAAAGATGCTATGCTGATTGCTTTCAGCACTTCTACCAGCGAAGCCGCTTATCCACGCACTTTAATTGAACTGGAACGTTTTGGCTGCAAAGACAAGATTGTAAGTTTTGTGCTGCCTTTAGGTTATTCTTTTAATCTGGACGGCTCGATGATGTACATGACGTTTGCATCGCTTTTCCTGGCACAATCTTACAATATACATTTGTCTTATCAGCAGCAATTGTCCATGCTTTTAGTGCTGATGTTGACCAGTAAAGGCGTGGCTGGCGTTCCGCGTGCCTCTTTGGTGGTAATTGCCGGAACGATTGCCAGTTTTAATATTCCCGAAGCCGGTTTGGCTTTGTTGATTGGAATTGATCCTTTGCTGGATATGGGCCGGTCAGCAACCAATGTTTTAGGTAATGCGATGGCAACCGCGGTTGTTAGTAAATGGGAGGGAGAGCTGGAAGGTTGAGGGTTTTTGGGTGGTAAAAGAAGCATCATAAAAACCAACATTTTGGATAATGCTTTTTTAGAACGAATTTTGGACTTGAAAATTTATCAAACAAAAAATGTCTAACCGTTCAAAAAAACTATTTCTGGCTTTTAGTATTGCTGTCCCTTTTTTGCTGTATTGCGTTTATTATTATGGTATGATGATTGGCAATGCGCCATTCAAATTCTCGGAGTTTAAGTCGATTGATTTTAAATACGGCGAAGGAAATAACCTCAACAATATTTACGATTCTAAAACGGGAAGGTATCAATACGTGAATAACCACGATTCTTTGGTGGTAAAAACAGTACGTTTAAATCAGGACGATTTGCTTTACCTGCACCGCAAAGCCGCCGAATTGGGTTTGTGGAATTTCCCAAAAGAAATCACTAACGAAACGCAAAATCCTGCGGCTAAAAACTCGCTGCATTATTACATTGCGTTCCATTATCAGCGTAAAAGCAAGGCCGTTATGATAGACGAAGCTTACGGCGGCGATCCGCGGTTACGAGATGCGGCCATGCAATTGGCAAAAGAAATTGAACACAAACTGGCCGACGCGGAAGACCGTGCAAAATAAGCTTACAATACTGTTTTTATTAGCGAAAAATGTTGCTATATTTGCGCCTCATTTAAAAAATATTATTTAACAATGTACGCAATAGTAAGTATAGCCGGACAGCAATTTAAAGTTGCTAAAGACCAGAAGCTTTTTGTGCACCGTTTGCAAGGAGAAGAAGGCGCTAGTATTGAATTTGACCAGGTATTGTTAGCAGAAAACGAAGGTAATTTTTCTATCGGAACAGGGTTGGAAAATGCGCGTGTTTCTGCTAAAATCGTGTCTCATTTAAAAGGTGATAAAGTAATCGTTTTCAAAAAGAAACGCCGTAAAGGTTACAAAAAGAAAAACGGCCACCGCCAGCAATTCACTAAAATTGAGATCACCGGAATCACTTTATAATTGATTTTTAAATTCGGGATTAATTTTTCATCCCACAAAAAATTAAAACAAAATGGCACACAAAAAAGGCGCGGGCAGTTCCAGAAACGGCCGCGAATCGCATAGCAAACGTTTAGGTATTAAAATATTTGGTGGTCAGCCCGCCATTGCAGGCAACATCATCGTTCGTCAGCGCGGCACTCCGCACAACCCTGATAAAAATGTAGGTATCGGCAAAGACCATACTTTATTTGCAATGGTTGACGGTTATGTAATGTTCAAGAAGAAAGCAGATAACCGTTCTTACGTTTCGGTAATCCCTTTTGAAACTGCTGATGTTGCAGAAGAAATTACACCAGCACCAATTGCAATGACTGAAAGTGTTGATGCACATCCAATCGTGGTAACCCCGGAAGGAAATTTGGTTGACGAAGCTATCGCTGCTACAGAAACTGAAACTGAAGGTGAGGGAGAAGCTGTTCCAGCATAAACCTCTCTTTAATATATTTGAACAGCCCAAATTTGAGAAATCAAGTTTGGGCTTTTGTTTACAGGCAAAATTTGGTAGGGATTAATAATAAAGCTTCAAAAGGTTGTTTTTGAAGTTAAAATCCACAGGCTCATCCTTAAAATCAAGTAATAAATTTGCTTTTACATTTGTTTGCTTACATTAGTTCGTCAATTTGTTTATTTCAATCAAAATGTATAAAATTTTAACTACAGCTGTTTTTATTGCTTTGGCATTCAGCGTAAAAGCCCAGCAACGCATTTTTACTTTAAAAGATTACGAACAGGCAGAGCGTTTTATGGCGTACAATACAGAACAACTTGTTGATCATGGCGGTTTACGCCCTAACTGGTTATCGGGTGACCGGTTCTGGTATCGTACTTTAACTGCCAACGGAAGTGAGTTTATGTTGATTGACCCTGCTAAAAAATCGCGTTCTCCGGCTTTTGATCAGCAAAAATTGGCAACAGCATTATCGGCAGCAACTGGTAAAACCTATACTGCATCGATGTTACCTTTTCAAACTTTTAGTTTTTCACCTGATGATAAATCCATCATCTTCCAGGCAAACGGCAAACAATGGAAATGTAACCTTCAAACTTATACTTGTACCGAAGATAATTCCCCAATTAATTTACGTTCAAACATGGAAGTTGGTGGAAGAAGGCAGGCAAGGGGCGGAAACGGTAATGAAGTTTTATCCCCGGATGGAAAAAAGGCTGCGTTTATTAAGGATTATAATTTGTGGGTGCGGGATGTGCAAACCAACCAACAAACCCAGTTAACTACGGATGGTATCAAAGATTTTGGTTATGCCACAGATAATGCCGGCTGGACTTCAAGCGACAGGCCAATTGTGCTTTGGTCGCCTGATTCCAAAAAGATCGCCACAAACAAACAGGACGAGCGAAATGTAAGCAACATGTATCTCGTTTCTACAAATGTTGGTAAACCTACACTTCGGGCATGGAAATATCCGCTTCCCGGTGATAAAGAAATTGCTACTATTCAGCGGGTTATTATTAATGTCGATGCTCCAAAAGTTATTGTTTTACAGATTCCTCCTGATGCGCATCGTTCTACTTTTAGTGATGATATTTCGATGGAAGATGTGAACTGGAGCGAAGATGCTTCACAATTGGCCTTTATTTCTACCTCGCGCGACCATAAACACGAAAAGGTACGTATTGCCGATGCTGTTACTGGTGCCGTTCGGGAAGTTTTCGAGGAAAATGTAGCCACACAATACGAATCTGGTTGGGGAAGTGCCAACTGGAAATATCTGGCCAAATCAAACGAGATCGTCTGGTTTTCTGAACGCGATAATTGGGGCCATCTTTATTTATACAATGCTTCAACCGGAAAACTGAAAAACCAGATTACTAAAGGTGATTTTGTAGTAACCAGAATAGTTAAAGTGGATGAGAAAAGCCGGGTGATTTATTTTATGGCGGATGGCCGTGAACCGGAAAACCCTTATTTCAGTCAGCTTTGCAAGATTGGTTTTGATGGAAAACATTTAGCCGTACTTACACCGGAAAGCGGAAACCATCAGGTTACTTTATCGCCTTCAAATGCTTATTTTATCGACAGTTACTCTAAACCAAACGTTCCTGCGGTTTCTGTTTTGCGTGATTTAAACGGAAAGCTGATTGTCAATATAGAAAAAACAGACGTGTCTCGGCTTGTTGCTTCCGGCTGGCACCCGCCAACTCCGATAACGGTAAAAGCGCATGATGGAAAGACAGACCTTTACGGTTTGATGTTTACGCCAACAAATTTAGATGCACAAAAGAAGTATCCGGTGGTGGATTATATTTATCCCGGTCCGCAGGGCGGAAGTGTTGGCAGTTGGTCTTTCTCTACTTCAAGATCAGACCATCAGGCACTTGCAGAATTAGGTTTTGTGGTGGTTTTGATTGAAGGTACAAGCAACCCTTTGCGTTCTAAAAGTTTCCATGACATGAGTTACGGCAATATGTCCGAAAATACATTGCCCGATCAAATTACCGGGATTAGGCAACTCGCTCAAAAATATACTTACATCGATACAAACAGGGTTGGTATTTGGGGCCATTCGGGCGGAGGTTTTGCTACGGCAACTGCTATGTTTAAGTATCCTGATTTTTTTAAAGTGGGCATTTCAGAATCTGGCAACCATGATAACCGCAATTACGAGGACGATTGGGGCGAACGTTACGATGGTTTAGTGGAAAACTCTGATTATGCGGCACATGCAAACGAACTTCATGCCCAAAACTTGAAAGGAAAACTCATGCTTGCACATGGCTTGATGGATAATAATGTTCCTCCGCAGAATACTTTATTGGTTGTTGAAGCTTTAGAAAAGGCGAACAAGGATTATGATTTGGTTATATTTCCAAACAGTGCGCACGGTTACGGCAGTTATTCGCCTTACATGATGCGCCGCCGCTGGGATTATTTTGTAAAGAACTTATTAGGCGCAGAACCGCCGCACGAGTATGAGTTAAAAATGAAGTTTGATCCGAGGAATGCAGGTCGCTAAAAGCAAAAAAAAAATAGGTTTGGAATGCTTCTTTTATCGGCATAAAATCAAGGACACAAAATTTATAGTCATAAAAGAAGCATGAAAACCAAGGACAAATCAGGTTTTCTGCTTCTTTTTTCTTGCGGCTGGAAATAGCACGTTGTTTAAAATCAGCCGGTAACCAGGCGAGTTTGGATGCAAAGCTAAATCAGTAGGTGGTTCATTTAAGTTATGCTGATAATCTTCCGGGTCGTGGCCGCCATAAAATGTCCATTGCCCTTTTCCATATTCACCATGAATATATCGTGCTTCATTGGCCGTTTTCAATTCGCCCAAAATGGTAACGCTTGGTTTGAGCTTGCTTTTATCGAAAGCTGTTGCCAAACCTTTAAACCCTTTTATTACCCTTTCGTGGTCTTGGGTCAGCATGCTTGAGACAACGTCCCACTTAGCCGAAAAATCAAACAGGGTAAAAAAATCGTTCGATTGTTCGATATGCCTTGTGTTGGAAACATCAATATTACTGAACTGATGAGAATACGGATTCATATTTACCGTAAAGTTTTGAAAAGCAAGGGTTTGGCTAAAATCTAATTTAGATTGTGCGTTAGGGTCGGCAGCATCTCCATCGTACATTTCCTCACAAATATCCGTTTTAGCGGCAGCCAGTGCTATATCAAAACTGTCTGCCCCAGAACACATGGCAAACAAAAAGCCGCCATTTGCGCAAAACTCCCGAATATGTTGTGCAACAGCCAGCTTCATTTTTGATACTTTTTCAAAACCCAGCTTATGTGCCGTTGCTTCCTGCATACTTTTACTCTCGGCATTCCATTCCTGGTTGCGGTTATCGTCCATCCGGCCCATATTGCCCATACCTCTGCGGCCGCCCATGCCGCCCATCATTTTGCTGTATTGGCCGGTAAAATCCTCGTGGTGCAAATGCAGCCAATCATATTTGTACAAGTCGCCTTTTAAAACTTCTTCGTCATAAATATAGTCGAAAGGTATTTCTGCATACTTTAAAACCAGTGCTACGGCATCTTCCAGCGGGCCTTTGTTTTTAGGCGAATAAACCGCAATTCTTGGTGCTTTTTCCAGCTTTACCAAGTCCATATTTACAGACGGGTCATTTATTTGATTAACAATCCCGCTTGCCTGCGCATCAGCTATAACTTCAAAACTGATTCCCCTTACCTTACATTCGTTTTCAATTTTTTTGTTATAGCTGGTCATAAAACTGCCGCCACGGTAATTCAGGAGCCAATCGACTTCACCGCCATCTTTTAAAACCAAAAAAGCAACTCCGTACGATTTTAAATGATTTTTTTGGGCCTCGTCCATTGGTATAAGTATAGAGGCCGATTTGCTTAACAATGGTAAAAGCAGAAAAACGAAAGCAAAAACACATTTCAGTTGCTTCTTCATATCCCAAATATAATAAACAATGTATGAAGCTTTTACGCTTGAAACAGAAATAAATTTTCGCCTATTTTTATGTGATAAAAGAAGCATCAAAATGAAATTAATTACCACCAGCTGGGACGATGGACATCCAAAAGATTTAAAGCTTGCCGAATTATTAGATAAATACAATTTGCCGGCAACATTTTATATTCCAAAAACTAACTTGGAACACGTTGTGATGGATGAAAATACAATTTATGAACTATCAAAAAAGTTTGAAATTGCGGGGCACACTTTAAATCATGTTAGGCTTCATAGTAACGTATCAGCCAATATTCTGGAAACAGAAACCCAAGGTTGTTTCGATTGGTTAAAGGACTTGTTAGGCTACAATCCTGTATCTTTTTGTTTTCCCGGAGGCGTTTTAAACAAACTTGCAATTAGTTCGGTTTACAACTCTGGTTTTAAAGTTGTGCGAACAACGGAGCTGCTTTCTACTGCTGTTACTTCTACTTATAATTTGTATCCAACTACGTTACAGGTTTTTGAACATCATCGAATTGACTATTTAAAGAACCTGGTGAAAAGGTCTCAATATCAAAATTTGATTTCCTGGCTTAGTACAAATTGTGCCAATGATATTTTCAAACTGATGGATTTCTATTTAAACCAGGTGATAAAAAATGACGGTTGTTTCCATCTCTGGGGACATTCCTGGGAAATTGAAGAATACAATTTATGGAACAAGCTTGAAACAATTTTTAAACTTTTATCGGACATAAAAGAATTTAGATACATGCAAAACAAAGAATTGATCTTTGTTGAAAATTAAAGAAAATAAGTATTTAAAAACTTGTAAGTTTTACCTGATCCACAATCGGTCTAACAAAAAGAAAGCAGCAAATACAACACTTGCGATGCCGTTGGTAGTCATAAAAGCAAAGTTAACCCTGCTTAAATCGTGCGGTTTTACTAAGCTGTGCTGATAAATCAGCATCGAACAAAAAACAATTAAACCTACATAATAAGGCCAGCCAATTGGTGTTAAAAAAACGGGCAGAAAAACAAAAATGGCCGATAAAACATGCAAAAATGTTGAAAGGTTTAAAGCATTTGCTTTTCCTAAATAAACTGGAATGGAATGCAGCTTTTCTTCCCGGTCAAAATCTTCGTCCTGCAAAGCATAAATAATATCAAAACCACTAACCCAACATAAAACCGAAGCCGAGAACAAGATCGGCAATGCGGCAAAAGCTCCGGTAACCACCAGATAAGCACCAATAGGGGCAAGGCTTAAACCTAAACCCAAAACCAAATGGCACAAAAAGGTAAATCGTTTGGTGGCACTATAGCCCAAAACAACGAGCAAAGCGACTGGTGACAAATAAAAACAAAGCGGGTTGATCAACCTGGTAACCAGCATAAAAAGCAGGCAATTGGCGATAGTAAAAGTTAAAGCTGCTTGTGCAGAAATGCGGCCGGCGGGAATATCGCGTACTTTGGTCCTTGGGTTTTTGGCATCAATATTACGGTCGAGATAACGGTTAAAAGCCATTGCGGCACTTCGGGCAAAAACCATGCAGAACAGCATCAATGCTAATTTTAGCCATGAAAAAGCATGATTGGTTGTGGTAACCGCCAAAAAAAAGCCGATAAAAGCAAACGGCATGGCAAAAATGGTATGCGAAAATGTAATGAGCGAAAAATACTTTTTCATTTAAATATTAAATAATCTTAGTTTGGTTGATAAACCACAACCTGGCTTACATCAAACTTTTGGTTTACACTATCAATAAAATTCAAAACCTCGTCTTTGCCGTTTTGCAGCTCGGCGGAAGTGATAAAATGTTGCGGCACTTCTTCAAACCATGTTAACAATGCTTTTCGAAACTTGGCTACATTTTGGTCTGTTTTTACTTTTCCCTGTTTATCTGCTTTGGTAAACGTGATGACAAAAGGTATTCCTCTTTCGCCTAATGAGGCGCAAAAATCAAGGTCGATTTTTTGCGGTTCCAAGCGGCTGTCAATCAAAATAAAAACGCATTGCAGGTTTTCGCGCTTTTCTAAATAATTGCGGATGTATTTGTCCCAGTCTTCTTTTTTACTTTTTGAGATCCGCGCGTAACCATAACCAGGCAAATCAACTAAATACCAGTTTTCATTTATTAAAAAATGGTTGATCAATTGCGTTTTGCCTGGCGTTTGCGAAGTTTTGGCCAAACCTTTTTTGCCAGTGATCATGTTAATCAGCGAAGATTTACCTACATTGGAACGGCCAATAAAAGCATATTCTGGTTTTAAAGGCGGCGGAAGTTTAGATATTTGCGTATTACTACAAATGAAATCAGCAGATTTGACAATCATCCCACAAAGTTAAAATTAGTTGCCTTTACTTTTGACGTTCTATTGTAGAATTTAAAAACACCTCATGGATTATAAAATACCAGCTAAAACAAGCATCGGCCACGTACATTTAAAGGTGAGCGATTTGCAGCGTTCGTTAGACTTTTATTGCGGTTTACTTGGTTTCGAACTGATGCTAAAGTCTGGAGACCAGGCTGCATTTATTTCTGCTGGCGGTTATCACCACCACATTGGTTTAAATACCTGGCATAGCAAAGGTGCAGAACCAGCGCCAGAAAACGCGCCAGGTTTGTACCATACGGCTATTTTGTATCCGCAAAGAAAAGATCTGGCCGTGATTTTAAAACGTTTGATCGACGTTCAATATCCGCTTACCGGTTTATCAGATCATGGCGTTTCTGAAGCTATTTATATGAATGACCCAGACAAAAACGGCGTAGAATTATACTACGACCGGCCAAGAAGTTTATGGCCGCAAGACGAAAGCGGCAATTTCCAGATGTTTACCAAAAGGATGAATGTGGCAAGTTTGCTGGAAACGCTTTCCGTTTACTGATGCTTCTTTTGGCACCTATTTATTTTGCACCTTTAAAACATCAGCATGAATAAAACCATTACGCCGTACCGAAACGAACAGGTTACCAAGAAAGAACAGGTGGCCGATATGTTTAACAATATCTCTGGCACTTATGATTTTCTGAACCATTTTCTTTCGGCTGGGATTGATATTATCTGGCGGAAAATTGCCATCAGCGAACTAAAAAAAGACAAGCCGCAACTGATTTTGGATGTAGCAACCGGAACCGGCGATTTTGCTTTTGAGGCGATCAAGATCCTCCGCCCAAAAAAAATTATTGGTGTTGATATTTCCCGGGGGATGTTAAACATCGCCCAAAAAAAGATTGATAAAAGAAGCATGGGCAACCGTTTTGAAGTAAGGCCTGGTGATTCTGAAAAGCTGTTGTTTGATGCCAATCAGTTTGATGCCGTTACGGTTGCTTACGGCGTCCGTAATTTTGAAAACCTGGAAGCCGGGCTGGCAGATATGTGCCGCGTATTAAAACCAGGCGGAAAAGCAGTTATCCTGGAGTTTTCCAAACCAAAGCTATTTCCGATAAAGCAGTTATATAATTTCTATTTCAATTACATAACTCCTTTTATTGGTAAGGTATTTTCTAAAGATGCGCGCGCTTATTCTTATCTGCCAGAATCGGTAGCAGCATTTCCGGACGGCGAACGCTTTATAGGATTAATGCAGAAAGTAGGTTTCAAAAATACCAAAAACCGGCCGCTGGCGTTTGGAATTTGTTCTGTTTATACGGGCATTAAATGAGCAGCAGGCATATACTCTTTTTAGCATTGTTTTTTTTGTCTGCGGCTGTTTCTGCCCAACGTGTTACGCAAGCGTGGGCAGGCGGGGCAGACCAAAATAATTTTTCTTTCGGCTACACTTTTCAATACGTCAGCTCCTCCTACAAAATTTTAAAAAAGCCGGATTGGAGAAATCCATATTACGACCAAGGCACAAACCGCTATATAACCGATTCGTTAAACAGCATTAGTTCGCCTACGATGTCTGGTTTTGCTTTAGGTTTTTTGGCACGTTTCAGCGTAACCGATAATTTAGAAATACGCACTACGCCAAGTTTGGTTTTTGCAGATCGAGTGGTAAGTTACCAATATGTAACACAAGATTTGGCACCGGATAAACAAGTTGTGGTATCAACTACGCAGGCAGAATTTCCGTTGGAACTCAAACTCAAAACTAACCGGCTTGGTAATTTTAGGGCTTATGTTTTGGGCGGCGTAAAATATGCTTATGGTATCGGTTCTCAAGGCAAGGAAAATGAAAACGACTTGGCGCCGCTGGAAAGAAAGCTAAAAAACGTCCGTAATTTTTCTTCTTATGTTGCCGGTTTTGGCTGTGATATTTACCTCGAATATTTTAAACTCTCTCCAGAAATCAAATTGTCCAACTCGTTTACCAACGTTTTGTATCCGGAAAGCCATCCTTACGCCAGTCCGCTGGATAAATTATATCTGCACAACATCACGTTTAGTTTGTTCTTTGAATAAATTTACAAACTTCATTTCAAAAGCATTTATTTGTGCTTTGGTTTAATACTTCTTTTATGAACAAAATTTCATTAATTACTGGCGCCGGTTCTGGTATTGGCGAAGCTTGTGCACATGTTTTTGCACGCGAAGGCTATAAGTTGATATTGACCGGCCGGGATGCTGAAAAACTGGAAAAATTGGCATCTGCTTTAAACTTTCAATACAATACAGAAGTTGCCGTAGCCGTTTTTGATATTCGCGATAAAACAGCAGTACTGCATAATTTGGAACAACTGCCGGAAGCGTGGAAAAAAGTGGATGTTTTGGTGAACAATGCCGGTTTAAGCAAAGGTTTAGAGCCAATTAATGAGGGAAAATTTGATGACTGGGAAGTGATGATCGATACCAATATAAAAGGCTTGCTTTATGCGAGCAAAATAGTTTCTAACTGGATGATTGCGAACGGAAGCGGACATATTGTTAATTTGGGTTCAATCGCCGGGAAAGAAGTTTACCCGAACGGAAACGTTTATTGTGCAACCAAACACGCAGTTGATGCTTTAAACAAAGCGATGCGTGTTGATTTATTGCCGCATGGAATTAAAGTAACTGCAGTTAATCCCGGAGCGGTGGAAACCAATTTTTCTAATACCCGGTTTAACGGCGATACCGAAAGGGCAAAAAAAGTGTACGCAGGTTTTACACCTTTAGTTGCCATGGATATTGCTGAAACCATTTGGTTTGTTGTTTCCCGACCGGCACACGTTAACATTAATGATTTAACCATTATGCCAACGGCGCAGGCAAATAGTACTACCATTGCCAGGAAATAGGTTTTGAGGCGGAGAAAAGTTTAAATTGAGATTGGAGCGGAGAGCGGGGATTTCAGACAAAGAATCTGGCTCACATCAACACTAAAAAAACACCGATAAAAGAAGTATGTTAATAGAAACCATAGACCAGGACATAAAAAAAGCGATGCTGGCCAAAGATGATGCACGTTTGCGCGGGTTAAGGGCGATTAAATCAGCATTGTTGTTGGCGCGCACGGAGAAAGGTGCATCAGAAGTGATCTCCGAAGAAACAGAACTGAAAGTATTACAAAAACTGATCAAGCAGCGCAAAGAATCTGCAGAAATTTATCAAACCCAAAACCGGGAAGATTTATATCAGATTGAAAAAGAGGAAATGCAGGTGATCGAAGCCTATCTGCCGCAACAGATGGGCCGCGAAGAAATTACAGTTTATTTGCAGGATTTGATTAAAAAAGTAGGTGCAACATCGGTAAAAGATATGGGCAAAATAATGGGTGCAGCCAACAAAGAACTGGCGGGCAAGGCAGACGGAAAAACAATTTCTGAAATTGTGAAGCAGTTATTGCAATAATATAATTAGGGCAAGTAGTAAAAACCCATCTTAAAAAAGCTAATTTTATAGCCGTTGCAACATAATATATACCGATAGGCTTTTTGGTTTTGATTATCCGCGCAGCAAATTTATATTTTAAGATACGTTTATGGACTTTGTGGTTAAAGAAGAAAATGGGTTTAAATATATAGAACAAGGTAAAGGCGAAGTATTGTTATTGTTGCATGGTTTAATGGGTGCTTTAAGTAACTGGGAATATGTAATTGAAGAATTTAGCAAAGAATACCGTGTAATTATCCCGATGCTGCCTATTTACGAACTTCCTTTGCTTACCATCGGTGTAAAAACACTTTCTAAATTTGTACATAAATTTGTAAAGTTTAAAGAACTGGAGGATGTAGTGGTTTTAGGAAATTCGCTTGGCGGGCATGTAGCTTTAATTTATGCCCTTAACCATCCTGAAAAATTAAAATCTATAGTACTTGCCGGAAGTTCCGGGTTGTATGAAAATGCTTTTGGCGGTTCTTTTCCCCGAAGGGAAAGCTATGAATTTATTAAAGGAAAAACAGAATACACTTTTTACGACCCAAAAACAGCAACCAAAGAATTGGTAGATGAAGTTTATGAAAGCGTAAACAACCGCCATAAAGTAATTCGTTTACTGGCAATGGCAAAATCTGCCATCCGCCATAATATGGCTAAAGAATTGCACAAAATACACGTACCAGTTGCACTAATTTGGGGCAAAAATGATAAAATTACACCGCCGGAAGTTGCAGTAGAATTTAGCCAACTGCTTCCAAATGCGGAATTAACCTGGATTGACCAATGCGGCCATGCGCCAATGATGGAACAACCGGAAGAGTTTAACCGTATATTAAAAGGTTTTCTGGAAAAAATTAATGTTTGATATGATTGCTGCCGAACTTATTTCTGATATTATCCCATCCGTTAAAACTACGGATACGGTGGAAAAAGTTTATTTGCTGCTGGCAGAATTCAAGGTGAATGAACTACCTGTAGTTGATGGAGATCAATTTATAGGTTTGATTTCCGAAGATGATTTGATTGAAATTGTAGATGAACAAGTTTTAATAAGTGCGTTGTCAGTTTTAAAGGTACACGCTTTCGTGCGAGAAAACCAGCATATTTACGATGTAATCCGGATGTTCCATGCACAGCAGTTAAGTATCGTACCAGTGCTGGATTTAAAGAACAATTATCTTGGCCTGATCAATATCAATACTTTGACGGATTATTTTGCAACGCTGACTTCAGCGACCGAATCAGGTGCCATTATCGTTCTTGAAATTGGCAATCGAGACAATTCGCTGGCGCAAATGGCACAGATTGTAGAATCTGATAAAGCACAGGTGTTAAGTTCTTATGTCCGTTCTTTCGCAGATTCAACTCGTTTAGAAGTAACGCTAAAAATCAATAAAAAAGAGGTTGCTGCTATATTAGCCAGTTTTGTACGATATGATTATATGGTTAAAGCGGTATTTAACCAGGCTCAAGTTGAAGATGACTCTATGAACCGTTACGATTTGCTGATGAATTATATCAACTTATAGCTCCTTTATGAAGATTGCAGTTTATGGCAGACCGTTTAACAATGCCGTATTACCATTTATTAGGCAGGTTTTTGATTGCCTGGAACAGCACCAAACAAAAATTTGCGTTCACTCCGAACTAAACAGTTTTATTGCTGGCCAAGCAAATTTTTCGTCAAGCTACGCAGTTTTTAATACTTATGAAGATATTAAAAACAACATTGATGTAATGCTTACTTTAGGCGGAGACGGGACAATTTTAGGTACGGTCGATTTGATCCGCGATTCGGGCATTCCGGTAATCGGCATTAATTTTGGCCGTTTAGGTTTTTTGGCCAACGTTAACAAAAATGATATTGCTGCAGCTATTCATGCTTTAATTAACAAACAGTTTACGCTTGATGAAAGGGTGCTGCTTGAATTAGAATCTACACCTACAGTTTTTAAAAACCAGAACATTGCCTTGAATGATATTACCATCCATAAGCGCGATAATGCGGCCATGATCACCATTCATGCTTTTTTGAATGATGAGTTTTTGAATTCTTATTGGGGAGATGGCATTATTGTTTCAACGCCAACCGGCTCAACGGCTTATTCTTTAAGCTGCGGCGGACCCATTGTTTTTCCGCAATCTGGTAATTTTGTAATCACGCCGATCTCGCCGCACAACCTCAATGTAAGGCCAATTATTATTTCAGATGATCACAAGCTTACTTTTAAGATAGAAACGCGAAGTACAAATTACCTGGTTTCCTGCGATTCTAAAACCGAAACGATCGATACTTCAAGTGTTTTTACCATTCGTAAAGCTGCTTACGGCCTGAATTTGGTAAGGCTGAATAATGAAAGCTACTTATCCACGTTAAGAAACAAATTAATGTGGGGGCTTGATGCACGTAATTACTGATTTCGGGATAATGGTGCGTAAAGTTTTCGGTTTGCTTTTTTTACTGCTTGTTTCTTCTGCATCTTTTGCACAAAATTGGGAACCTGGCATTTTTGCAGGTTCTTCGGGCTATATGGGAGATTTCAATCAAAACGATCCACTCAAATTTACTGATTTTTCTGCCGGTGCTTCTGTTAAATATAATTTTAGCGGATACTTTTCTGCTAAATTTGGATACACTTACGCTAAAATTCGCGGAGCCGACAGCTTGTCGTCCAATCAGCAGTTACGCAACCGCAACCTTAGTTTTTTTTCTCCCTTAAACGAAGTATCGTTAACGGCCGAGCTTAATTTTTTTAACTATCAGCCCGGTATCAGTTTAAAAAGATGGACGCCGTTTATGTTTGCAGGTATAGCTGTTGTAAATTTTGATCCGCAAACAGAATATAAAGGAAATACCTATTTGTTACGGCCTTTAAAAACAGAAGGGCAGCAGAAAGAATATCCTAATTCGGTTTTAAGTATTCCTTATGGCGTGGGTGTTAAAGTCAATTTTTATAAAAGCTGGAATTTAGCGCTTGAACTTGGTTACCGCACCGCTTTTACAGATTATTTAGATGATGTAAGCGGAGTTTATGCCAATAAAAGCAGCTTATCTAATGTTAACGCAATGGCTTTATCTGATCGTTCTGGCGAAAAAACGGGTGTTTATATTGGCTCTGCCGGTTCTCAGCGAGGCGATTTACGCCCGAGAGATACTTATATGATTACAGGTTTTAGTATTTCTTACACCTTTATCAGCCAGAAATGTCCGGTAGTCCAACAATAATTTAGTATGCTAAAAGAAGCATTTACCTATCGTACTTCAACCAAATCTTTGTCTAATTTTCTGTATTGATTTTGTCTAAGCGCAAATAATCATTATTTAAAGATTAATTTTACCTTTGCAGCCTGAATTTCAAACAACAAATAACCGGATACACCAGCTATTGCCTGCAAGGTAAATGCAAAGATCAATGGATTTCATAGCACAAATAGATAAAGCAAAGCTGCCCAAACACGTAGCCATTATTATGGACGGCAACGGGCGCTGGGCAAAAGGAAAAGGGAAACTCCGGGTGTTTGGCCATCACAATGGTGTTTTGGCAGTACGCGATGTGGTAGAAGGTGCCGGAGAACTGGGGATAGCTTACCTTACTTTATATACTTTTTCTTCTGAAAACTGGAACCGGCCTAAATATGAAGTTACAGCAATTATGGAGTTGCTGATCTCGACCATCAATAAAGAAATTAAAAAATTGATGGAAAACAACGTGCGTTTAAATGCCATTGGCGATCTGGACATGTTGCCAGGAAAATGCTATCAGGAATTACAATCCGCTATCAGTAAAACGTCTTTTAACACTGGTTTGGTTTTAACCTTGGCATTAAGTTATAGTTCGAGGCGCGAAATTGTAGGTGCTGCCAAAAAAATGGCCGAAAAGGTGGAACGCGGCGAACTGAAAGCTGCTGATATCAACGAAGACTTATTTGTACAACACTTACATACTTCAGAAATGCCAGACCCGGAATTGCTGATCAGGACAAGCGGTGAATTCCGCATCAGCAATTATCTGCTTTGGCAAATTGCTTATGCCGAACTTTATTTTACCGCAAAGTTGTGGCCTGATTACCGCAAAGAAGATTTATTTGAAGCTGTTTTAGATTACCAAAGAAGAGAACGACGCTTTGGTATGACGAGCGAGCAGGTGAATTAATTTTTTTTGTTTAACACTTTTTAACAACTGTTTAAATTACTTTAGCTTCCAAATTCTACGAATGAACAGGTATATTTTAGCTATAATTTTCTGTACAATATCATCTGCTGTTTTGGCCCAAATTGGCAGGCAGGCAGCAGCTACGCCCGCACTTCCGGCGGATAGCTTGAGTTATCTTAACCCAAAAGAACTTACTATCGGTGCTGTTACCGTTACAGGTTCGCAATATCTGGATAAAGATGTTTTGATTAAAATATCGCAGCTTAACAAGGGAGATAAAATCACAGTTCCCGGCGATGCAACTTCTAATGTG
This sequence comes from uncultured Sphingobacteriaceae bacterium, assembly GCA_964251965.1. Classification (GTDB taxonomy): domain Bacteria; phylum Bacteroidota; class Bacteroidia; order Sphingobacteriales; family Sphingobacteriaceae; genus Mucilaginibacter_A. Next base: position 46,160 of record CAXULQ010000001.1, read on the forward strand.
ATTAAGAACCTGTGGCAGCAGGGATTGTTTGACGATGTTAAATTGTTATACACGTTACGCAACGATACCATCAATTTCGAAATCAACGTAAAAGAACGGCCGAGGCTTTCAAAGCTTAATTTAAAAGGTATCCGCAAAGGCGAAGTTGAAGATGTTCAGAAAAAATTAAAAGATAAAACCGGTAAAATTGTAAACGAAAATTTACTGAACACAACCACTGCAATTATTAAAAAGCATTTTGCAGAAAAAGGTTATCTCAATACAACTGTCGATATCAGACAACGAAAAGATGCAGGGGAGGCTAACAGCTTAATTTTAGACGCCAATATTGACAAAAAAACCAAAGTAAAAGTAAACAGCATAACTTTTGTTGGCAATACTGCTTTTAAGGACAAAAAACTGAAAAAGTACCTGAAAAAAACCAAAGAGAAAAAAGGCTATAACTTGTTCGGTTCTAAAAAATTCTTACAGGATAAGTACGAAGAAGACAAGCAAACTTTGGTTTCTAAAATGCAAGGCAATGGTTACCGTGATGCTGAGGTTTTAAGCGACTCTGTTTGGAAACACGATGAAAATACGGTTGACATTAAAATTAAAGTTTACGAAGGGCCTAAATATTATTTTGGCGATGTTACCTGGTCTGGTAATGCAAGGTATCCAACTAAAATTTTAAATACTTTGTTAAAAATTAAAAAAGGAGATGTTTTTAGCGAAGAAGAATTAAACAAACGTTTAAGCGGTTCTCCTAATGGTGACGATATTTCTTCGCTTTATTTAAATGATGGTTATTTAACTTATCAAACTGATCCTGTTCAAACCAGAATCCATAATGATACGATTGATGTTGATTTACGCGTTTACGAAGGTCCGCAATACACGATTAACAAAGTAATTGTTAAAGGAAACGAAGTAACTAATGATAAGGTAATTTTAAGGGAAATCCGCACAAAACCGGGCCAAAAGTTTTCTAAAGAAGCTATTGTAAGAAGTACACAGGCGATAACGCAGTTAGGTAATTTTGATGAACAAAAAATAGATCCTCGGCCGACCAACATCAACCCAAATGATGGAACAGTTGATATTTTGTACAATGTAGTTGAAAAACCATCAGACCAAATTGAACTTTCTGGCGGTTTCGGCGGCGGAAGTATTGTTGGAACATTAGGATTAACTTTTAATAACTTCTCATTAAGAAACATCTTTAATTTAAGTGCTTACAAACCGCTTCCAAAAGGCGATGGTGAAAAACTAAGTTTGCGCGGACAGGCTAATGGTAAAAATTATCAGAATTTTTCTTTTACTTATTCTGAACCCTGGTTCGGCGGTAAAAAACCTGTTAATTTTGGTATAACAGCTTATACACAGTTACAATCAAACGGTTACTACTATCCTAAATCAGATTCACGCTATTATGGTATTACAATTAATGGTGTTTCTGCAACTATCGGAAAACAGTTAAAATGGCCGGATGATTATTTCAATTTAAGCCACACTTTAAGTTTCGACCATTACAACCTGAACAATTACACGGGTTATTTATTCAATAACGGTAAATCCATCAACATTAAATTAACAGAAACATTTAGCCGTTATTCGTTAGATGCACCAATTTATCCAACTTCTGGTTCCAACATTCGTGTAACCGCACAGTTTACGCCACCGTATTCTTTGTTTAACAATGTAAATTATGCAATTGCAACTCCACAGGAACGTTATCATTTTGTAGAATATTACAAAGCGAAGTTTGAGGCACAGTGGTTCCAAAAGATTTACGGAAAATTAGTTTTAAAGGCACAAACACAATTTGGTTTTTTGAGTGCATACAACAGAATAGTAGGTCAATCGCCGTTTGAGCGTTTTAAATTAGGCGGTGATGGTATGCAGAGTTACCAGTTTTTACAAGGTTCGGAAATTATTGGTTTAAGAGGATATGAAAACTTTGATGTTGTGCCATTAGGATCAAATGCAACTATTGCCAGCACTTCCGGCAGCCCGATTTTTGATAAGTTTCAGTTAGAATTGCGCCATCCCGTTATCGCCAGCCAGTCAGCAACCATATTTTTACTTGCCTTTACCGAAGGCGGAAATACCTGGAACTCTTTTAACGAGTTTGCACCGTTTAATATAAGACGTTCTGCCGGTGTTGGTGCCCGTATATTTCTGCCAATATTTGGTTTGCTTGGTTTGGATTATGGTTATGGTTTTGATCCAATCCCAGGTAATCCTACATTCAACAAAGGCCATTTCCACTTTTCTATTGCACAAAGTTTAAGCGGCGGCTTTAATTAATATGGAACGATACTGTTTTTATTACCTAAAATCTTAAATCAAATTTATTACGTAAGATTTTCAAAAAAATAATTTTACGTATTTTTGCAAGATGAAGAAATTATTTTTAACATTATTATTACCTGTGCTGGCCATAACAGCAGCATTTGCCCAACGTTTTGCTTATGTTGATTCTGAATATATTTTGAAACATGTGCCGGAATATGCTTCTACACAAAAGCAACTGGCATCCATCTCAGATCAATGGCAAAAAGAAACCGACGCACGTTTTCAGGAAATTGACCGAATGTACAAAGCTTATCAGGCAGATCAGGTTTTGATGACTGGCGACATGAAGAAACGCCGTGAAAACGAAATCGTTGACAAAGAAAAAGCGGCTAAAGACTTCCAACGCCAGAAGTTTGGACCGGACGGCGAATTGTCTCAGCGCAGTACGGCTTTGATCAAACCAATCCAAGACCGCGTTGCCAAAGCAGTACAAGCTATCGCAGAAAGCGAAAACCTGGATATGATCTTCGATAAAAACAGTGAAGTAATAATGCTTTACGCAAATCCGCGTTATGATAAAAGCGCAGCAGTAATTACACGTTTAGGTTTAAAACCGGGCGTATTTGCAAAATAAATAAACTTAAAAACACATAACACACAAAAATCACCCATAATAAAAAATGAAAAAACTATTTAAAGTTGCTTTAGTTGCCGGATCTTTATTTTTTGCAGGAAATATAGCTGAAGCACAATCTAAAATTGGTTACGTTAACTCCAACCAGTTAGTTGACCTGATGCCAGAAACCAAAGTCGTTCAAAAGCAAATTCAAGATTACTCTAAAACTTTTCAGGATCAGTTAACAGCTTTGCAAACAGAATTAACTTCTAATGCACAGTCATACGATGCAAAAAGAGCTACTATGACAGATGCTGCGCGTACAGCTAAAGAAGCTGAATTACAAGATCAAAACAAACGCTTGCAAGAATTTAACGCTAAAGCCCAACAACAAGTTAGCGAAAAAACAAACCAGCTTTCTAAGCCGCTATTTGACAAAGTGCGCGGTGCAATCCAGGCTGTAGCAAAAGAAAAAGGTTACAACTATGTATTCGATACCTCTCAAACAGATTTATTGGTTTCTCCGGAAACAGACAATTTGTTGGCTGCTGTTAAGCTTAAGCTTGGTTTAAAGTAATATACTTCTTTTATCCATTAAAAATCGGTGTCCAGATACAAACGGACACCGATTTTTTTATTTTAGCCAAATGCCAGCAAACCAGCCAATAGGTATTTTTGATTCCGGGATCGGAGGACTGACTGTGGCCAACGCCATCAATAAATTAATGCCAAAAGAAGCATTGGTGTATTTTGGCGATACGGCGCATTTGCCTTATGGCGATAAATCTCCTGAAGCCATTAAATATTATTCGCTAAAAATCGCCAAGTTTTTAATTGATGAAGGTTGTAAAGCCATTGTCATTGCCTGCAACACGGCATCTTCTTTAGCTTACCACGATTTAAAATTGTTTTTGGGAAATCAAATCCCGATTTACAGTGTAATTGATCCGGTGGTTGAATACATGACAGCTACTGACCGTTATCAAAATATCGGTGTAATTGCAACCCGTGCAACCATCAAATCCAATATTTACGCATTAAAGATTCAGGAAAAAAATCCCGAAATCAATGTACAATCTCTGGCTACGCCTTTGTTGGTACCAATGATTGAAGAAGGTTTTTTTAACGACCAGATTAGCAGCACGCTTATCAACACTTACCTTTCTGATCCGCAATTGCAGGGAATTGATAGCCTGATTTTAGGTTGTACACATTATCCGCTCATCCGAAACGAAATTTCAGCATATTATCATCCGCCAATTGCGATCATCGATAACACGGAAATTGTAGCAAAACATCTTCAAAAAGAATTAGAAAACATGAATTTGCTTAATCAAGCGGAAACTGCACCTCACCGTTTTTACGTTTCAGATTATACCGATTCATTCGAAAAAAGCACACAGTTATTTTTTGGACAGCAAATCGGGTTAGGCCTCCGTCAAATTTGGGATTAGCAGTACGTGCCATATTTCATTTCTTTCTGTAATCGTTCTTAATAAGTAAGTTTGCAGTCTTAGTAAGCTCATTTGTTTTGAACCATTACCTCCTCAGCATACTTGTTGCCCTGGCGCTTTTCAGTTTTGTAGCGCTGTTTACCATGTTTGGGGTTTATGCAGAACGGAAGGTTTCAGCCTTTATCCAAGATCGTTTGGGACCGATGGAAACCGGCAAATATGGTTCTTTACAGGTTTTTGCAGATATGCTGAAAATGCTGCAGAAAGAATTGATCACGCCGCTTGCCGCCGATAAAGTATTATTTGCGCTTGCACCAGTCATTATTTTTGTGGCCGTTTATGTTGGTTTTGCGGCGCTTCCATGGGCACCAACACTGATTCCGGCTCAAATCAACGTTGGGATTTTTTATATTTTAGCGGTACTTTCCATCGAAACCGTTGGCATTTTGATGGCCGGCTGGGGATCGAATAACAAATATGCTTTGCTGGGCGCAGTACGTTCGGTTGCACAAATCGTCTCTTACGAAATACCGGCAGGTTTTGCAATTCTCTCCGTAATCATGATTTCGCAGACGTTGGATTTGCAGGAAATTGCCAAACAGCAAGGCATCCTCTCCGCAGAAAATATAAAGTTTATGGGTTTTATGCCGATAAAAGAAGTAGGCGGGTTTTTAGCCTGGAATATTTTCCGCGCACCACATTTGATTATTGCTTTTGTGATTTATTTTATTGCATCACTGGCCGAAAGTAACCGCGCACCTTTTGATATTCCGGAAGCAGAATCAGAATTGGTTGCCGGTTTCCACACCGAATTTACCGGGATGCGTTTCGCCTTAGTTTTTCTGGCAGAATATTCCATGATGTTTTTGGTTTCGATGGTTGGCGTGATCCTGTTTCTCGGAGCCTGGAACACGCCGCTTCCAAATATTGGAGTTGTAAAACTGGCTGATTGGACAACTGGAAACATTTGGGGAATTGGTTGGATATTTTTGAAATCGCTGCTTTTAATCGGTCTGCAAATGTGGGTTCGATGGACGTTGCCGCGTTTTCGGGTAGATCAATTAATGGATTTGTGCTGGAAGGTTTTAACGCCGCTTGCATTTTTGTGCATGATCATTTCGGGAATTTGGCGGCTGTGGTTAATGTAGCAATGTTTTATGAACGTCTCTGCCTAAAGAAAAATTAAAATGTTCAACAATATCATAAAAGGCATCACCTCAGCAGGAAAAGGTTTCAGCCTCACCCTAAAACATTTTTTAGCTGCTAAAAACAGCAGGGAAGTAATTGGTGTACAGTCTGATAATTATTTTAAACAGCAGGAGGGAAATACCACGATCCAATATCCGCATCAAAAATTGCCAATACCGGAAGTTGGCCGTTACCAGCTTTTTGTGGAGATGGACGATTGTATTGTATGCGATCTTTGCGCCAAAATCTGTCCGGTTAATTGCATCGATATTGAATCCATTAAATCAACAGAAGCGATCGGACAAACTTCCGACGGAACAACCAAACGTTTATACGCTGCCAAGTTTGATATTGATATGGCCAAGTGCATGTATTGCGGTTTGTGCACCACCGTTTGCCCGACAGAATGTATTACGATGACCAATCAATACGACAAAAGTGTGGACGAAATTAGCTTGCTGAACTACAAATTTTCGACCATGACAACGGAAGAAGCAGCAGAAAAGCAGTTGGCTTTAGAAAAACAGCAGGCAGAAAAACTGGCTGCAAAACAAGCAGCAGCACAAAGAAAGGGTTGATAAAAGAAGCATGGAGCAAATCATTTTTGTTTTTCTGGGGATTGTAACGGTTGTATCTGCGTGCTTTGTGGCTGCCAGTCAGAATTTGGTTCGCTCTGTTTTTATGTTTTTTGTAACCTTGTTTGCGGTTGCTGGTTTGTACGTTTTTGCTTTGGCAGATTTTGTCGCCATCACCCAAATCGTAATTTATGTTGGCGGCGTTTTGGTGCTGATGCTGTTCACGTTTATGTTATCGAGCAAAGAAACACTCGAAAAGCTGGAAAACAAGAAACCCGGTTTTGCGCTGAAACAAGTTCCGGCGTTGCTGGTGGCGGCCATATTTTTAATTGTGCTGGTCAACGCAATTTTAAAACTGCATTCTGATCAATTACAATGGATCATTCAATCTCAAAAAAACACTTTTCAACCTCAGGACAACACGGTTACCAATATTGGTGTCAACCTCATGACTACCTATTTATTGCCATTTGAAGCCATTTCCATTTTGCTGATGATGGCTTTGGTCGGTGCCGCACATTTGGCCAGAAAGGAGCAAGGCAATGATTAACCTGCAAAGTTTTATGCTGATTGGCGCGGTTTTATTTTGTGCGGGATTGTATATGGTGCTTACTAAAAATAACGCAATCCAGGTTTTAATCGGGATTGAATTTATGATCAACGCTGCCGTAATCAACCTGGTTGCTTTTGGAAAATACGACAAGCACAACAACGGCGGGCAAATTTTTGCTTTGTTTGCCATCGTTTTGGCTGCGGCGGCAAGTGCAGTTGCGTTGGCTATTATTTTAAATGTTTACAGAAGGTTTAAAACCATCGATCCGACAAAAATCAATGAACTGAAGAATTAGCAGAATTTGGAACAGCTCAATACTTTACAACATCATCCTACCGAAATACAACTGGCATTAGCGGCCGCGCTGTTGCCTTTTGCTGCTTTTGTTATCAATTTTTGTGTGCTAAAAACAGTATCGGGCAAAGTTGCAGGTTGGCTGTCAGTAGTTTGTATTTTATTGAGTTTGACTTGTTCCTGCATCTTGTTCACAAAAGTTTGGAACAAAGAACCGGTTCACGAACAGGTTCTTTGGTTTGCAATCGGGAACGTAAAAGTCTTCGCTGGCTTACTGCTCAACAACCTTTCTGTACTGATGCTGATATTAATTTCCGCAATTGCTTCGGCAGTACATTTTTATTCGCTTGCTTACATGCAAGGCGACCTGCATTTTCGCCGCTATTTCCGCTACCTCAGTTTCTTTTGCTTCGCAATGCTGGCTTTGGTTGTAGTAGATAATTTATTGCTGATGTACGCTTTTTGGGAATTGGTTGGCTTCGCTTCCTACCTATTAATTGGCTTTTGGTTTACGCGCGAAAAAGCAGTCCAGGCAAATAAAAAAGCTTTTATCATAAACCGTATCGGAGACATTGGTTTCCTAATCGGCATCATGATTGTGTTTGCACATTTCCAAACGTTCGATTTGGTTACGATTTTTAATCATTCAAACAACTTTACTTCTACCGGAGGATTATCCGGAACCTGGCTAACCGTTGCCGGTTTATGTTTTTTCCTTGGAGCAGTTGCCAAATCCGCACAATTTCCGTTGCACACCTGGTTGCCGGATGCGATGGAAGGTCCAACTTCCGTTTCAGCTTTAATTCATGCGGCAACAATGGTCGCTGCAGGTGTTTTTTTGCTGGCGAGGGTTTATCCGGTTTTTAATGCCGATGTGAAAATGGTCATCACCATAACCGGAACTTTTACCGCTTTTATGGCCGCTACTATTGCACTCACCCAAAACGATCTCAAAAAAATATTGGCTTTTTCTACCATTTCGCAATTAGGTTTTATGGTTGAAGCGATGGGAATCGGTGCTTATGCTTCGTCTTTATTTCACCTCGCAACACATGCTTTTTTTAAGTGCCTTTTATTTTTATCGGCTGGCGTGATCATCCACGAAATGCAGCATTTGAAAGAAAAATTGAACCTGGAAATTGATCCGCAGAACATTTTATACATGGGCGGTTTGCGCAAAGTTTTGCCGGTTACATTCATCACCTGCATTATTGCCGCGCTGGCTTTAATTGGTTTGCCGCTCACTTCCGGTTATTTATCCAAAGACGGTATTCTGATCCAGGCTTTTGAATGGGCAGAAGGCCGTTCTATCGTTTTCAAACTCATCCCGATTTCCATTTTAATTACCAGTTGGCTCACGGCTTTTTACATTGCCCGTTTGGTTTTTAAAGTTTTTTGGGGAGAATCCAGGCTGAAAAAAATGATCCCGACTTTTGAATTTCCTGTTCCCAAAGAAAACAAACTTTTTACCTGGCCAATGCTGTTTTTATCGGTGTTTTGTTTGTTCCCGGTTTTCTCGCTCAACCCGCTGCTGTACGAACAATCCTGGCTTTTTCGAGGTTTTTTAACTTCTGATTATTTTGAACGAGAGAATCTGTATCACACCGTAATTCCGGCTGCTGTAAACCTGTTCACAATTCCGGTTGTTTATGTGGCATATTTGCGTTATGTAAAGCAAAGCACCAACTGGTTTCCGGAGCATAATTTCTTGTTCAAATTGTCCTACAATCAATGGTATATCGATCGGTTTTACCATAATAATTTGGTAGGAAGTATCATCTGGCTCAGCAAAAAACTTTATGCTTTTGACCGATTAGTGGTTGATGGTTTTATCAATCTGCTTGCTAAAATTGGATTGCTTTTGTCGGAAATCAGCAAATGGCTTGACCGGTACGTAATTGATGGTTTGGTTAATTTTATCGCTTTCCGTATCCGCGATATTGGTAGTTTTGCGCGGGGTTTCCAAACCGGAAAAGTGCAGCAATATTTGCTTGGCATGTTGCTGGTTATCCTGACTATTTATCTTTTTAAAACGCTGATTTAGGTTGATGGACCACATACTTACACTGCTCATTTTTACGCCTTTACTATTTGGTGCGATACTTCTTTTACTGCCTGTTTCTTTGCGTAACAGTTTTAAATACACCGTGTTAGCAGCAACTTTAGTCCAGGTTTTTTTAAGCGGATGGCTGTATTTTCATTTTCAAACCGGTGCTTCTTTTAGCGGCATAAATCATATCAACCAATATCAGTTTGCCGAAAAAGCAAACTGGATCAGTCTCAGTTTAGGTTCGCTCGGCAATATGCAAATTGACTATTTTGTTGGCGTTGACGGACTTTCAATTGGATTATTATTTATGTCCTCCATCGTGATGGCGGTCGCTGCGTTGGCTTCCTGGGAAATCAAAACCAATTTAAAAGGCTTTTTTGCTTTATTTTTATTGTTGGACACGGCCGTAATTGGTGTTTTTTGTGCATTGGATTTCTTCCTGTTCTACATTTTTTACGAGCTGATGCTTTTGCCGCTTTATTTCCTGATCGGAATCTGGGGCGGAGTTAGACGGGAATACGCAGCCATCAAATTTTTCCTATACACTTTGTTTGGCTCTGTTTTTATGTTGCTGGTGATGATCGGCCTATACTTTTCCGTAACCGATCCAACAACCGGAAACCATACGTTCAACATCGTTCATATGATGAACCCGGCTAATTATGCGCCGGGTTCTATTTTTTCCATCCTTGCACATCAAACTTTATTTGGTTTTTCGGCGCGTACTTTGGGTTTTGTGGTTTTGTTTATCGCTTTTGCCATCAAAGTTCCGGTCGTTCCGCTGCACACCTGGCTGCCGGATGCGCACGTTGAAGCGCCAACCGCTGTTTCCATTATTCTCGCCGGCGTTTTGTTGAAAGTTGGCGGTTATGGCATCCTGCGAATTTGCTTCAGCATTTTTCCGGAAGTAGCAACCGCGGGTGCTTTCTGGCTGGGTTTGCTTGGGGTAATTTCTATTTTGTATGGCGCCTTAAATGCGCTCGCCCAAACGGATTTGAAACGTTTAATTGCTTATTCTTCCGTTTCGCACATGGGTTTTGTTTTGCTGGGCATTGCTTCTCAAACTACCGAAGGCATCAGCGGTGCCGTGATGCAAATGTTAAGTCACGGTTTTTTATCGGCGATGCTGTTCTTTTTGGTTGGCGTAATTTATACGCGAGTCCACGATCGTTACATTTATAATTTTAGGGGTTTAGCTTCGCTGATGCCAACTTTTGCCATTTTTGTGATGATTGCCTTTTTTGCTTCGTTGGGTTTGCCCGGTTTTTCTGCTTTCATGGGCGAAGCTTTTTCCTTAATTGGTGCTTTTACTTCTGCTTCTGTAAACGGTTTGTTGCCAAGCTGGATGGCAATATGCGGTTCCATTGGTATTTTGTTAAGCACCGCTTATTTTTTATGGACTTTGCAGCGCATGTTTTTTGGTGAAACGAGATTATCCGGCGGCGAAACCTGGCGGACAGCATTAATCGATGTCAACTTCCGCGAAAAATCAGCCTTAATTCCGCTTGCTTTAATGGCTTTAATTATCGGCGTTTTGCCTTCCATCGTTTTCTCTAAAATCAATGATTCGGTGTTGGCTTTAGTTCATTTATTACGATAAAATATGAACGAATTGCCGCTTTCCATTACCGAACAATTAAACAATATCCTGCAAAGTTTAACTTACTTTGCGCCGGAAACTGCATTAGCCATACTGTTTTTACTGCTGATAATTACAGGTTTACTGTTTAAAAACGATGCCGACTGGATTTGCTGTTTACTATGTCTGCTCGGTTTTGTTTTTGTTTTCCAGCGGGATGCGCAACAATTGTATTTAATTCTTTCCGGTCCAAAATTCCTGTTTGGCAGCATGCTTCTTTTACACCATGTTTCTATTGTTTTCAAGCTGATTTTTGAAGTTTTAGCTTTTATCATCGTTGTTTATATTCCGTTGGACCAGCAGTTAAAAGCGCATCAAAAAGGTTTGAGTGATCTATATGCGCTTATCATTGCGGTAGTTTTTGGCTTGCATTTAATGGCGATGTCGGTCAATTTACTCCTGATTTATTTATCTGTCGAAATAGTTTCTATCGGTTCATATCTTTTGGTTTCCTATCGTTCAGAAAACCGTTTCGCGGTAGAATCAGGTTTAAAATATGTGCTGTTTGGCTTTGCAGCTTCGGCAACAATGCTTTACGGCCTGTCTTTATTGTACGCTTTTACCGGAACGCTGGATATTTTTAACGGACATTTTCTGGAACAATTGATTCGTATTAATTCAGTTCCTGTTTCATTGGCAATCCTGCTGGTGCTGGTTGGCATCGGCTTTAAACTTTCTTTTGTGCCGATGCATTTTTGGGTGCCCGATGTTTATGAAGGCGCAGCCACGCCGGTGGTTGCTTTTCTCTCCACCTTAACTAAAATCGCCGGTTTTGCACTGCTGGCCAACTTTTTAACGCCTTTTGTTTTCTTCGGAAAATGGACGGCTTTTGATTTCCGCCTGTTCTTTTCCGCCATCGGCATCATTACTTTAATTGCCGGTAACTTTGCCGCCATCGTTCAAACCAACATCAAACGCATGCTGGCTTATTCGTCTATCGGCCATACAGGTTTTGGGTTGATGGCTTTAGTAACCTTTTCTCAGCAAGGTGTTTCGGCTTTGCTTTTTTACCTGATTGTTTACGCCATTGCCAACATTGGTGCTTTAATGCTTTGCAGTTTTTATACCGGTAAAAACAGTATGCTTTCGGTGGAAGATTTGCGAGGGTTAGGCAAAGCACATCCGTTTGCCGGTGTTTGTTTTGTAATTTTGCTGATCTCGCTGATAGGTTTGCCAATCTCCGCCGGCTTCAACGGCAAGGTTCTGATCTTCTCCGCAGTAATCGAAATTTATCGACAAAACCACAATGTCTGGCTGTTGGCTCTGCTCATCACTGGAGCAGTTACAACCGTTGTTTCCCTTTTTTACTATTTCAAAATTCCGCTTAATTTGTTTTTAAAGCAAGCAGATCAACCCGAAACCCAGATTAAAGGCCGATCAACTACTTTACTGATATTGATTAGTTTCATGAGCGTGCTGGTGATTTTGCTGGGTATTTTTCCGTCGCTTTTAGCAAATTTGTTGCGGTAAAAGAAGCATCATTTGTAAGTAACAATTAGCCGGATGTGGATAATCAAATCTAAATTAAAAGCCGAATTAACATTATAACCTTTACTTTTGCGCCTCAATAGGAATCATGAGCGATCAGATTAAACACGAGTGCGGTGTTGCCTTTATCCGCCTGCTAAAGCCCCTTTCATTTTACCAAAAAAAATACGGAACCTCGCTTTATGGCCTTAACAAGCTGTATTTGCTGATGGAAAAGCAAAATAACCGCGGCCAGGACGGTGCCGGTGTTGCAACCATTAAATTGGATATTGCCCCGGGAAACCGTTACATCAGCCGTCATCGTTCCATGGCAAAAAATGCGGTTGCCGATATTTTTGAATACATCCAGAAAAAGTTTGCCGACGTGCAAAAAGAATATCCCGAACAATTTAACGATGCCGAATGGTTAAAAGAACACGTTAGTTTTACCGGTGAAGTTTTGCTGGGCCATTTGCGCTATGGAACGCACGGTAAAAACAGTATCGAAAACTGCCATCCATTTCTCCGCCAAAACAACTGGATGACACGGAATTTGGTAATCGCCGGAAACTTCAACATGACCAATACCGAAGAATTGCTGCAGCAATTGTTCGAATTAGGCCAGCATCCGAAAGAAAAATTAGATACCGTTACGGTTTTGGAAAAAATCGGTCATTTTTTAGACAGTGAAGTGCAAGGTTTGTTCGACCAGTACAAACGCGAAGGTTTAGACGATAACGTAGAGATTACCAAGCTGATTGCCAATGATCTGGATGTGGCTAAAATCCTGAAAAAATCGGCCAAATCCTGGGACGGTGGTTATACCATTGCCGGTGTTTTTGGTCACGGTGATGCTTTTATTATGCGAGATCCGGCTGGGATTCGTCCGGCGTTTTATTATATGAATGACGAAGTAGTCGTTGCTGCTTCCGAACGTCCGGCCATTCAAACGGCGTTTAATATTCCGATCGGTGATATTAAGGAAATTAAACCAGGCCATGCGTTAATTGTTAAGAAAGACGGAAACATCAGCCAAAAACAGTTCCGGGAACCAACAGAAAAAAAATCTTGTTCTTTTGAACGGATTTATTTTTCGAGGGGAAGTGATGCTTCGATTTACAGAGAACGCAAGCAATTAGGCCGGTTGCTTTGCAAGCAGATTTTGCAAGCGGTTGATTACGACCTGGAAAATACCGTTTTCTCCTACATTCCAAATACGGCCGAAGTAGCTTTTTACGGGATGGTAGAAGGCGTGCACAAATACATTAAATGCTACCAGCGCGAAACTTTGTTAAACCGTGCCGATAAAATTACGGATGAAGAGTTGCGTAAAGTGCTGGAAATTTATCCGCGTGTAGAAAAACTGGCGATAAAAGATGTAAAGCTGCGCACGTTTATTACGCAGGACGCAGACCGGTCGGAAATGGTGGCGCATGTTTACGATACCACTTACGGCCTCATTAAAAACGGAACTGATACTTTGGTGGTGCTGGACGATTCTATTGTCCGCGGAACAACTTTGAAGCAAAGCATCTTAAAAATTATTGACCGTTTAGGGCCGAAAAAAATCATTGTGGTTTCTTCTGCCCCGCAAATCCGCTACCCGGACTGTTACGGCATCGATATGTCGCGGATGAGCGAATTCGTTGCTTTTGAAGCAGCCATCAGTTTATTAAAAGACCGTGGAATGGAAAATGTGTTCCATGATGTTTATGAACGTTGTGTGGAAACGGAACATTCGCCCAAAGAACATGTTCAAAATTATGTGAAAGCCATTTATGAGCCTTTTACAGATGAGCAGGTTTCGGATCGTATTGCAGAAATCATCACCCCAAACAATATTAAAGCGGAAGTGCAGGTAATTTACCAGACTTTGGATAACCTGCACAAAGCCTGCCCGGAACATTTAGGCGATTGGTATTTTTCCGGAAATTACCCAACGCCTGGTGGAAATAAGGTGGTAAACAAAGCATTCCAAAACTGGATGCAAGGCAAGAATCAGCGGGCTTATATGTAGTGGAGGAGTGAGGTGCGCGCCTTGGTTGCTAATATATTTGTTGAAATTGGCCGATAGAAGAAGTATCAGTTTGGTGATGGCATTCCTGAAAAAACGAAATGCGTAACCAGTCGATCAAGAATGATAAACGCAGCAATAATCAGCGCAATTCCGGCTACGTAATTTAAGCGGTGAACCAATTTTACCGAAATCTTGTCCCGCAACTTATTAGCGTAGAAAGCTTTAATAGTATCCAACCCAAATTGTACCAGCAGGATGGTTGTGAACATGATCGACAATTTAAGCTGCCGGTGGGCAATTCCAGCATGATAAACGGTGCTGGCCGTGCCGATAACTGTAATCCAGTGGAATAGAATGGTTGGGTTGAAAATGCACATCAAAAACCCTTTAAAAAAATAACCGGCGCGATTTACTTTGCCCGGTTCGTTGGTGTTGAAGCTAACATCGGCTTTTTTTAACAGGTAATAAACACCGAGACAAAACAAGATGCCACTGCCTGCAATGCCCAGCCATGTTTTTATATGCGGCGGAATTTCGAATAACTGAGAACCAAAAATAATGCCGCCGACGAAGACGACATCGCTCGAAACTACACCCAATGCAAGTGCTACACCTGCATGAAAACCTCTTTCGATACTTGTTTTGATTAGGGCGAAAAAGTTAGGCCCGGTAATAAAGGTTAACACTAAACCGATTCCGACACCGGAAATGATAGCTTCAATCATTTACGCAGCTTATAAAATTGACAGTTTCGCAAGGATAGGTGCAAATTTGCTGTTTAACGAAATAAACCGCTAACATAGGGTTTATATGACCTATTATACTAAAAATACAGCTGATATTTATAAAAATACTATTATGTTCGTGCACATTTTTTTCACAACATTACTAACCTATTAATACAATACCTGATGGATCAGTCAAAAACTAAAAGTTATGCCTCTGCTTTATATTCCTTAATCACTGTTTTCTTTTTCTGGGGCTTTTTGGCCGCCTCGAATGGTGTATTTATCCCTTTTTGTAAAACGCATTTTCAACTCACGCAGTTCGAATCACAACTGATTGATTTTACCTTTTACGGTGGGTATTTTATTGGCTCGCTGATATTGTATTTTGTTTCTCAGCTTACTAAAATTGATTTGCTGAATAAAATAGGTTATAAAAACGGTATCGTTTACGGTTTGCTAATTTCTACGGTTGGTGCTTTAGCGATGGTTCCTGCGGTTAACAACGGACATTTTGCTTTTATCCTGAGTGCATTCTTTGTGGTAGCTGTTGGTTTTTCCTTACAACAAACGGCTGCTAATCCATTTGTAGTTGCTTTAGGTCCGCCAGAAAGTGGTTCACACCGATTAAACTTTGCCGGCGGCGTTAATAATTTTGGCGGGCTGCTGGGACCGATAGTGGTGAGCGTAATTTTGTTTGGTTCTTCCAAAGCTACGAGTGATCAAAGTGCCGTTAGCATCACATCTGTAAATAACTTATACTATATTTTAGCCGGATTATTTTTAGCAGTTGCACTTTTTTATAGGTTTTCTAATCTTCCGCAAATCAACAGCACGGAAAATGTGGAGGCCAGTACAAAATCTAACGCACCTTTATTGTTCATCACTTTAGGATTTTTAATGATTCTGGTGGCTAATCCGCTCGAAAAATTAACACATTTAAGCAATGCTTATTTTATTTATTCGGCATTGGCTATTATCCTGCTGTCTATCGTTTACATTCTTTATGCACCTAAAACTAAGCCCGAAAGTTGGGGTGCCATGCAATATCCGCAATTGGTGTTAGGCATGCTGGCCATTTTTACTTATGTTGGGGTGGAAGTTACCGTGCAAAGTAACATGGGCGCGTTGTTAAAACTGCCTGCTTTTGGAGGGTATGCAGATTCCTCTATCAAACCTTTTATTTCGCTTTATTGGGGAAGTTTAATGATTGGCCGTTGGACTGGTGCAGTCAGTGCCTTTAAACTTTCCAAATCAACTAAGGCTATTCTAACAGTTGTAGTTCCGTTTGTTGCCTTTGCTATTGTGCTTTTGTTTAATCATTTTTCAGGAACAGACGTTAGCAATTTGTATATGTATGGCGTTTGCGTTGCCGTTTTGGTTGTAGCATTCTTTTTAGGACAGGAAAAACCAACCCGTGTGTTAATGATTTTCGGTTTGCTTGGTGTAACAGCGATGATAACCGGATTATTAACTACAGGACAGGTAGCAATCTATGCTTTTTTAAGCGGCGGATTATGTTGTTCAATTATGTTTCCGAGTATATTTTCGCTGGCAGTTGCTGGTTTGGGTAAATATACCAGTCAGGGTTCTTCGTTTTTGATTATGATGATTTTGGGCGGATCAATCATTCCTCCGGTTCAGGGAATTTTGGCTGATACTGCCGGCATCCATATTTCATACATTATACCGGTTATCTGTTTTGCTTACATTGCTTTTTTTGCCATGCGTGTAGGCGTGGAGCTGAAGAAACAAGGTATCGACATGAACAATGTAGAAGCAGCTGGCGGACACTAATTTTATATGCCTAAAAAAAGCTTCGATACTATTTTTATGCACTTGGCTACCGATTTGGCTTTTCGCTCTCATTGTGTAAAAGCCCAGGTCGGTGCAGTATTGACTAAAGATACCCGGATTATTTCTATCGGATACAATGGCCCGCCAGCAGGTACACACAACTGTAATGAAGAGTGGCCGGAACAGGGCTGCGAGCGAGATGCCAGGGGAAGTTGTTCCCTGGCTTTGCATGCCGAACAGAATGCCATACTATATGCCGTAAAAAACGGTGCAAATTTGCAAGGCGCAACGTTGTATGTTACGCTTTCGCCATGTTTGGCCTGTGCCCGTTTGATATTTTCGGCAGGAATTGCAGCAGTATTTTTCCTAAAATCTTATGCAGCTTACAAAGGTTTAAATGCTGATGAAGGCGTAAATTTTTTAAACCGTTTTGGTGTTCCTGCAAAGCAGTATTTGCTGCCAGAATAATCAGGCTTTCTGGTTTCTAATCGTATTGACTTTTTCTAATGCAAAATTTAGTTGCTGTTCTGGCGATAGGTTGGTGTTGTCTAAGATCACGGCATCATGGGCGCGCACAAGCGGACTTTCTTCCCGTGTCGTATCCTGGTAATCACGGTCGGCAATATTATCAAAAACTTCATGCAGCGTAATTTCTTCCCCTTTTTCTTTCAATTCTTTGTAACGGCGTTCTGCACGGATTTTAGGGTCGGCCGTCATAAATAACTTTAATTGTGCATTTTTAAAAACGGCAGTGCCAATGTCGCGGCCATCCATCACAATGTTTTTTGATTTGCCCATTCTTTGCTGTTGTTTCACCATTTCATATCGCACCTGCCGAATAGCCGAAACAGCACTCACATTTTTAGAAACCGGCATTTGCCTGATCTCGGCAGAAACTTCTTCATTGTTTAAAATGATATGGGTTTCGTAATCACGCGAATTAAAATTAAGGTGGATATTTTTAAGGGCATCGGCAACCTGCTGCTGATTGTGGATATCAATCTTGTTCCGTAAAAAATATAAAGTAACGGCACGGTACATCGAACCGCTGTCAACATAAATAAAATTTAATTTCTTTGCCAATGCTTTAGCCAAAGTGCTTTTCCCGCATGAAGAATATCCGTCTATGGCTACTACAAAGTTTGTGTTCATTTAGGCGTTAAAGATAAAGGAATCATTTAAATTGTACACAAAACTGTTGATGCTTCCAGGGAAATCGCTTTTAAATAATTGCATGGTAAATATTGGCTAAAGCCGCTTTTTACCCTTTTGCTACCGTCCCATAAATGGGACGGCAATGAACGCTTGGCTGCTTTAAACTGGCTCCGTCCTTAAATTCCCTTTGGCTTCAGCCAACGGTAAATTGGCAGAAGCAGGCCAAGGCTTCATCCAAAAAATATGCGTAAATTTTTAAAAGCGATTTCCCTGTTGATGCTTCTTTTACGGTATGTTTTTTGGGGAAAGATTTGCAATAACTTCAATTAAAAATTATCGTAGTAAAAAGAGTTGTCAGAATCCATATAAATTTGTTTTCTTTCAAACTAAAAATGCTGTTGCAAGTATTTAACAATAGCTTGGCATAGCTCTTGAACCATATTTAGTTTTCACTATTTTTATTCACTAATTAAATATAACTGCCAGTTTGGCGTTTAAACAAGGTTTTAGATGAGTTTCGACCCTTTCGATTTTAACAATGCATTGCCTATAATAAATGAAGAATCAGAATTTTTTCCTTTGATGTCATCTGAGGACGAAGAAGAAATGAACAATGAACAAACGCCAGAGGTACTGCCAATATTACCGCTTCGTAACACTGTTTTATTTCCGGGCGTAGTTATCCCTATTACTGTTGGCCGGGATAAATCGATCAAACTAATTAAAGATGCCAATAAAGGGAATAAAATTATAGGTGTAGTTGCGCAAAAAGATACCAGTATAGAAGATCCAACTTATGATCAGCTGAACCAGATAGGCACAATGGCTTTGATTATCAAGGTGCTGCAAATGCCAGACGGCAATACTACCGTTATAATTCAGGGCAAAAAGAGGTTTATTTTAAAAGAACAGGTACAAACATCACCTTACATTAAAGCCACGATAGAACCTTTTAAAGAAATAAAAGCCACTGAAAATAAGGAGTTTAAAGCGATGGTTTCGTCTGTTAAAGATATGGCGATGAATATCATCCAGCTTTCTCCGAATATCCCTACAGAAGCCAGTATTGCCATTAAAAACATCGAAAGCACTTCTTTTCTGATTAACTTTATTTCTTCTAATATGAGTGCGGCAATGGCCGTTAAACAACATATTTTAGAGATCGCAAATGTGCACGAACGTGCAAGAATGGTGCTGGAACATTTGACGGTTGATTTGCAGATGCTGGAACTGAAAAACCAGATCCAATCTAAAGTAAGGGTTGATTTGGATAAACAGCAACGGGATTATTTTTTGCACCAGCAGTTAAAAACCATACAGGAAGAACTGGGCGGCAACTCGCCGGATATGGAAGTTGATAACCTGCGTACCAAAGGCAGCAAAAAAAAGTGGTCAAAAGAAGTAGGGGACCATTTTAGCAAAGAGCTGGACAAATTGGCGCGCATCAACCCTGCTGCTGCTGATTATTCTGTCCAAATCAACTATTTGGAAATGCTGACTGAGTTGCCCTGGAACGAGTTTACCAAGGATAATTTCGATTTAAAAAGGGCACAAAAAGTATTGGATAAAGATCACTTCGGGTTAGATAAAGTGAAGCAACGCATTATCGAATATTTGGCTGTCCTCAAATTAAAACACAATATGAAGGCACCAATATTATGTTTAGTTGGCCCGCCGGGAGTTGGAAAAACGTCGTTAGGCAAATCTATTGCGAGGGCTTTAGGCCGAAAATATGTAAGGATGGCTTTAGGCGGTATCCGCGATGAAGCAGAAATTCGCGGCCATCGTAAAACATATATTGGTGCGATGCCAGGCAGGATCATTCAGTCGATAAAAAAAGCAGGTGCATCAAATCCGGTTTTTATTTTAGACGAGATCGATAAAGTTGGAAACGATTTTCGCGGCGACCCTTCTTCAGCTTTGTTGGAAGTGCTCGACCCGGAGCAAAACAGTAATTTTTACGATCATTATGTAGAGATGGATTATGACCTTTCCAACGTGATGTTTATTGCAACCGCCAATACTTTAAGCACCATTCAGCCTGCATTGTTAGACCGGATGGAAATTATAGAAGTAAACGGCTATACGATTGAAGAAAAAGTAGAAATTGCTCGTCAGCATTTATTGCCGAAACAACGCGAGGCACATGGTTTAAAACCGAAAGACGTAAGTATCAAAAATACTGTTTTAGAAAAAGTGGTAGAAGATTATACCCGCGAATCTGGTGTGCGTAACTTAGAAAAGAAAATTGGTTCTTTGGTGCGCGGCATTGCCAAAAGTATTGCGATGGAAGAAACGTTTTCGGCAGCGATCAACAAAGAAGATGTAGAAAAAATACTCGGTGCGCCACTATTTGATAAAGACAGTTACGAAAACAACAACGTTGCCGGCGTTGTAACAGGTTTGGCCTGGACACAAGTTGGAGGCGATATTTTATTTATTGAAGCCAGTTTAAGCCCGGGCAAAGGCCGATTGACTTTAACAGGAAGTTTGGGCGATGTAATGAAAGAATCTGTTACCATTGCGCTTGCTTATTTACGGGCACATTCGGCTTATTTTAATATTGATAACCGTTTGTTTGATCAGTGGGACGTGCATGTACATGTTCCGGCAGGTGCAACACCGAAAGACGGCCCATCGGCAGGCATCACGATGTTAACTGCTTTAATCTCAGCCTTTACACAACGAAAAGTAAAAGAGCATTTGGCGATGACAGGCGAAATAACACTTCGCGGAAAAGTTTTGCCGGTTGGCGGGATCAAAGAGAAAATACTGGCGGCAAAAAGGGCCAATATCAAAGAAATCATCCTTTCAAAATCTAATGAAAAAGATATTTTGGAGATCAAAGAATCTTATATCAAAGATTTAAAATTTCATTATGTATCAGAAATGAAGGAAGTGATCAACCTGGCACTTACACCACAAAAAGTTGATGGTGCTTTGGATTTGACAGTTAAAGAAGAAGTGAAAGCAATGTTAAACTAAATAGCGATTATATTTAAAAGAAAGGTGTTTTACTTAAAAGTAAAGCACCTTTTTTGTTTAATTGTAAGATTTCTTTTAATTTCACACTTAAACTAATTAAGAAAAAATATGAAAAGAATTTACAAAATTTTACTTACCGCAATTACATTTTGTGTTTTACATAAAGCACAAGCCCAGCAAAGTGTTGATTCTGGTATTGGCCGTGCACAGAACGTTTTTGTTGAAGTTGGCGGACAAGGTCTTTTGTTTACTGCTAATTACGATACCCGTTTTAGTAACAAAAGAAACGGTATCGGTGGCCGTGTAGGAATTGGGTATATATCTTTAGATGGAGATCATATTACAACTGTACCTATCGGATTAAATTATTTGTTAGGAAAAGGCAAAAACTTCTTTGAAGTAGGTTTAGGCGCAACGTTAGTCAATGTAGGTAGCAGAAATAGCGATTTCTTTTTCACGGATAGTGGTGGAAGTAATAGTGCAAGTACGGTTATCGGAACCATGAGTTTCTCCTACCGATTACAACCAATTGATAGTGGTTTTTCTCTCCGTGCTGGTATAACACCGATTTTTAATAGTGATGGTTTCATTCCTTATTATGGCGGTTTAAGTTTAGGCTATACTTTTTAAATCACGTTAAACTAATATTTTTTAAAGCCGAAGGACTATTCTTTCGGCTTTTATTAGTTTAGGGCTTTTTAATATCCAATGAAACTTACGTGTCTATTTTTGTTCTCCATACTTCTTTTATCAACCTTTTTTTTGCAGGCACAACAAAGAAATTACCAAAACGAGATTGGTTTTCAATCTGACAATGACGCTTATTTGGCACAAGGTTCTGATCGTTATTACACCAATGGTTTGTTTTTATATTTCCGTCATGCGATCCAAACAGATACGGCTTCCAAAAAGCTTTTTGGCAAAACGCTTGGTTTTGAAGCCGGACAAAAAATGTATAACCCGCAGTCTGCCAGTGTTCCTGATTCCCGTTACATAGACCGACCTTTTGCTGCTTATTTATATTTGGGAAGTTCTTTGCAATATCTTTTTAAAAACGAAAGTGTGTTAAAATTAGGCTTGCAGTTAGGTGTTACCGGCCCGGCTGCGCTTGGCAGGCAAGCACAAGAGTTTATTCACAGAACTTTTGGCTTTTATCCTCCATATGGCTGGCAATACCAAATACAGAATAATATTGGTGTAAACTTGTCTGCCAATTACGACCATTTATTTTTCCGCGATGATTGGTTCGACCTAAGCGGAAACAGTTACGGCAATTTGGGTACTACTTTTACCGGAGCGGGCGCAGGGATTATGTTACGTTTCGGCGAATTCAACTCGCTTTATCATTCAATCAGTACTTCTGGTTTAACGGCAAAAAATAGGTCGATAAAAGAAGCACATCCAAGAGAGGTTTTCTTCTACCTAAAACCAACTTTAAATTATATTGCCTACGATGCAACGGTACAAGGTGGTTTGTTTAATCAGCATAAAGATACCGGAGAAATAACAGGAAATTTAGTGCCATTTGTGTTTAGTCAGGAAGTCGGTGGTGCTTTATCTGCAGGACATTGGGCGTTTAACCTCGCTGCCGTTTTTAAAACCAGGGAAGTAAAAGAAATGGTTCGGGTGCACCAATGGGGAACGGCAACTATTTTGTACAGGTTTAATTAATGCTGTTTTTACCGGTATAAAGTTTTTGTATTGATATTTTGTTCATCTGATACAATAATTTAAAAAAATTAAAGTTTTGTTAATATTGAATTTCTCAGTTTAATGAAGTATAGTTTTATTTTGGGGTTTCTGCTTTTCTCGTCGTTAGAAACTCTTTACGCGCAAAACTCATACATAAAGTTAGGCCAAAAAGCTTTGGTGGACGGCGATTTCAAAAATGCAGTTACTAATTTAGAAAAAGCTTGTATCATCGATTCTACCAATGCCAACGCTTTATGGATGCTTGGTTACTCTTATTATCATTGCGATAGTTATAAAAAATCTATTGCAGCCTATTCCAAATTAATTTTGGTGAAGCCTGCCGATGCTTCTGCCTATTATTATCGTGCCCGCGCCAAAGCTTATTTGGCTAATGATAATGCAGTTACTTTTGCCGAAAAAGAAAAATATTTTTTAGGTTGTATCCTGGATTTTACCAAAGCCGCTTCTTTAGATCCTTCGCAGATCCGCTATTATCAAAACAGAGGCATTGCTTACAAAGATTACGGAATGTTTAAACTGGTTAAAAATACTGGTTTTTATGATAAAACCCGTGCAACAAGTGCATTCCAGGCATCTGTTGCCGATTTGCAAAAAGTGTTGGATGCAGATCCTTCGCGCCGTGATATAACTTCTTTGCTTGATTTGTCAAAAGAGCAGTTGGCACATGTTAAGCATAAATAAAGCCTTTATTTTATTTCAATTTTCCTTCGATCAGATAATTATTTGTTCCTAAAAACCACACATACATCTTACGTTGGATAAGATATAACGAGTCAGGATAAAAAGTTAGCTTCTCTTTGGTTTGAAACAGTTTGTTTGTGGTTTGATTGAAAATCATTAAG
This sequence comes from uncultured Sphingobacteriaceae bacterium, assembly GCA_964251965.1. Taxonomy (GTDB): domain Bacteria; phylum Bacteroidota; class Bacteroidia; order Sphingobacteriales; family Sphingobacteriaceae; genus Mucilaginibacter_A. The sequence continues at coordinate 69,507 of CAXULQ010000001.1, forward strand.
TAAACAATCTTATTTTTTTGTTTTTTAAGGATGATTTCCCGTGTTTTTAAATCTGGTTCTAAAGCTTTGTAGATTGTAAAATCTCCCGAAACAGAAGTTTTATAGCTATTTTTCCATGAAGGTTTGTTAATATCAGATTCTGAAAAAACGGAAAGCTCGTCTGGCCAATTTGTAATTTTAATTGTTTTTGTTTCAGCTTCCCCGTTCCGGGATACTGTTTTTAGCACACTAAAATTTGATTTTGTATAAATTTTCGCTTGCTCCGCGAAGTAAGAATTAAGGTTAAAGTAAGAAACTTTGCTTTGCCGGACTTCTGGTTTGCAGGAAAAATTGGCGAACAAAAAAACCAAAAAGCCAAACCGAAAACTCAAAACAACAGATTTATACCAATACATTTCCGGTAATATCAGCAGGAATATCAACACCCAAAATTTTAAGTATAGTAGGGGCGATGTCGCCTAACTTTCCACTTTTTACCTGTTTATAATCAGTATCGATTAAAATACACGGAACCAAATTGGTTGTGTGCGCAGTATTGGGTGAGCCATCTGCATTGATCATATAATCCGCATTGCCATGATCTGCAATGATAATAAAAGAGTAACCATTGCGGATGCCGGTTTCTACAACTTCTTTCACGCAAGCATCAACCGTTTCTACCGCTTTTACTACGGCATGGAAAACGCCGGTATGCCCAACCATATCCGGATTGGCAAAATTAAGGCAAACAAAATCCGGCCAGCCGCTTTCCAGTTCAGGGATAATCATGTTTTTAATTCCTTCGGCACTCATTTCCGGCTGCAAATCGTAAGTGGCCACTTTGGGCGACGGCACCAACAAACGTTTTTCGTTCGCAAATTCTTTTTCTCTTCCCCCAGAGAAGAAAAAAGTAACGTGCGGATATTTTTCTGTTTCTGCAATCCGGATCTGGTTTTTGCCGCCGTACTGCAAAACTTCACCCAAAGTATTGGTCAAGTCATCTTTCGTAAATACAACTTCTACATTTTTAAAGCTTTCGTCATACGAAGTCATTGTAACATACTTCAACTTTAGCGGGTGCATATTTTGTTCGGGAAAAGGCTTTTGCGTTAAAGCCGACGTAATTTCCCGTCCGCGGTCTGTGCGGAAATTGAAACAAATTACTACATCGTTTTCCTGAATAATAGCAATCGGTTCGCCGTTATCGCTTACTTTTACAATCGGTTTTATAAATTCATCGGTTACACCTTCTGTGTAAGATTGTTTAACGGCAGCGGCAATATCTTTCACTGGTTCCCCAACGCCGTTCACCAATAAATCGTAAGCTAATTTTACACGTTCCCAACGGTTATCGCGATCCATGGCGTAATAGCGGCCAATAACCGATGCTGTTTTTACCGATGTATTTTTAATATAATCTTCCAGTTTTTCAACATATTCAAGCCCGGAATTTGGATCGGTATCGCGGCCGTCTAAAAAAGCATGGACAAAAACTTTTTGCAGGCTGTATTGCTGGCTTAAATCGCACAAAGCCCGTAAATGATTTGTATGTGCATGCACGCCACCATCAGAAAGCAAACCCATAAAATGCACCTGTTTATTATTCTGCTTTGCGTATTCAAAAGCGTTTGTAAGAATTGGGTTCTTAAAAAAATCGCCGTCGGCAATAGATTTATGGATCCTCCCTAATTCCTGATAAACTACTCTTCCGGCACCCAAATTCATGTGCCCGACTTCCGAATTTCCCATTTGTCCGGCGGGTAAACCAACAGCTTCTCCCGAAGCTTCCAAGGTAGAGTTGGGATAATTTTCCTTTAAATAATTAAAAAAAGGAGTATTTGCAGCAAAGATTGCGTTAGACGGATCATTGATGCCATATCCCCAGCCATCCAAAATTAAAAGGGCAACTTTTTTGTTTTTTTCCACAGGACAAATATAACCGATCAGAATAAGTAATAACGCGAATTATATAAACAGTAAATAAATTTTATTGTGAAATACCTTAATTTTATACGTAAACATGTTTTCGATATGATTTTTAAATATTCGAAAATTGCTGTTTTCAAATTAAAATCTATATATGTTTATGATTGCTTCATCAATTTTAAAAAACAATCAATCCTGATGAAAAAGAGCCTTATAACTTTGCTATTCTGTGCTTCTTTTAGCACTATTTTTTTTGCTGATCCTATCGACAGGATTGCTGCCTTATTGCAACAAGGCCAGGCGCACGAACTGGTTAAACAGTTTGCCGCAAGTGTAGAACTGAGCATTTTGGAGGATGAAAAAGTAGTTTCTAAAACACAGGCAGAAGCAATGCTGAATGCTTTTTTTACCGCTAATAAACCTATTTCGGTAAAAGTAATTCATCGCATGAATACCAATCCTAACCTTCTTTTTGCTGTGGCGCAATACCGAAGCGGCAACGGAAGTTTCAGGGTTTCTTTCTCCATCAAAACAACAAATGGTAACCAGGAGTTAACAGAGTTGCGTATTGAATCAGAAAAAGGTCAGTAAATCTGCTTAAATAACTACTTTTGAGCAATAAAAATAAGTTATTTTGGATATAACCCTGGTACAAAACTTTATCAAACTGGCACTGGCAGAAGATGTTGGCGACGGCGACCATACTTCTCTGGCAACCATTCCTGCTCAAGCAAAAGGCAAAGCAAAATTATTAGTGAAAGAAGCAGGTATTTTGGCTGGTGTTGAACTCGCTTTACAAATATTTTATGCTGTTGACCCTGACCTTCAAGTAAATGTGTTACTGCAAGATGCTGCTCACATTCAACCTGGCGATATTGCTTTTTATGTTGAAGGACGTGCACAAAGCATTTTAAAAGCCGAACGTTTGGTGTTGAATTGCATGCAACGAATGTCTGGCATTGCTACAAAAACCAATGAAATTGTACAATTAATTGCAGGAAGCGGCGTAAAACTGCTGGATACCCGGAAAACAACACCCGGAATGCGATATCTTGAAAAATGGGCAGTCCGCATCGGTGGCGGCGTTAACCATCGTTTTGGATTGTATGATATGATCCTGATTAAAGACAATCATGTAGATTATGCAGGCGGAATAAAACAGGCGATAAAAGAAGCACGGCAATATCTGAAAGAGCAGCATAAAAATTTACAGATTGAGATTGAAGTACGCAACATGCAGGAATTGCAGGAAGTAATAGCAGAAGGCGGTGCAGACCGGATTATGCTGGACAATTTTTCGGCAGCGGGTTTAAAAAAAGCCATTAAATTAATAAACGGGAAATACATCACCGAAGCTTCCGGTGGGATTAATCTGGAAAATATTGCTGAATATGCAACTACCGGTGTAGATTATATTTCTTCCGGCGCGCTTACGCATTCCGTTAAAAGTTTAGATTTAAGCCTTAAAGCAGTATAAATGATGTTTTTTCTGCATTTAAAAACAGTCTGGATAGCAATTTTATTATTATTGCATTGAGATGATATCAATATTTTCTGTTTCAGCACTTCTTTTAGCGTATTTGTTAGGGTCAATTCCTTCGGCAGTATGGATTGGCAAATCCTTTTATGGTATAGATGTAAGGGAGTATGGCAGCGGTAATGCCGGGGCTACCAATACTTTTCGCGTTTTAGGGAAAAAAGCAGGAATCCCGGTGATGCTGATTGATATTTTAAAAGGATGGTCGGCCACTAATCTTGCTTTTTTTATCGGCTTATCTGTAACCGGGCCGCATCATTCTGTCCAATTCGTTAATTATCAGCTTGCTTTAGGCATTACAGCCGTAATGGGACATTTGTTTCCAATATTTGCAGGTTTTAGGGGCGGAAAAGGGATTGCAACATTAACAGGGATGATCCTCGCTGTTCATGTTCAGGCTTCACTGATATGTATCTTAGTATTTTTAATCGTATTGCTGGTTACACGTTATGTTTCACTCAGTTCTATTGCGGCCGGTTTTACCTTTCCGTTAAGTACGATTTTTGTTTTTCAGGTTTCTGTAAAATCAATTGTTGTTTATGGGATGTGCATTTGTGTGCTGATTTTGGTTACGCATCAAAAAAATATTGAACGTTTAATGAAAGGAAAAGAATCCAAAGTAAACTTTTTTAAAAAGAAAGTAGTTTAAAAGGATATGAGAAACTTTCAGACGGTCATGATCATTGTTTCGGCATTGGTTTTAAATGCTTGTTCAAGCGTACCAATTACCGGCCGTAAACAATTTATTGCAGTTAGTGATGCGCAAGTAAACCAATCTGCAGCACAAAGTTATAGTCAGCTACTTTCAGACCCTAAAACTAAAGTAATTAATAAAACTGCTGATGCACAACGGGTTAAACGTATAGGCAGCAAGCTGGCTTCTGCTATTGAACAATATCTTAAAAATAACGGTTACGCAGATAAATACGATTTTAAATGGGAATTTAACCTGATTGAAAGCAAAGAAGTAAATGCCTGGTGTATGCCTGGCGGAAAAGTTGCGGTTTATAGTGGTATTTTGCCGATAACCAAAGATGATGCTGGTTTGGCAACGGTTATGGGACACGAAATCGGCCATGCCATTGCAAAGCATTCGGCAGAACGGATCTCACAACAATATGTTACTCAAGGTTTAGGCTCTGCTATTGGCGTTGCTGCAAATGGTTCTTCATCGGGTTTGGTTAATATCATTAATCAATCTTATGGAACAGTAGGGCAGTTGGCTTTGCTAAAATACAGCCGTACGCAAGAATCAGAAGCCGACCGTTTGGGTTTAACTTTTATGGCGATGGCTGGTTACGATCCGCATAATGCCCTTACTTTTTGGCAACGGATGGCTGCACAGGGAGGCGGACAACAGCAATCGGAATTTTTAAGTACGCACCCATCAGATGCAACGCGGATAGCCGCCATTCAAAACCGGATACCCGAAGCAATGAAGTATTACAAGCCTTAACTACAAATGCCAAAAATCCGTTTTTTGCAGGCAGAATGGAAAAATCTGTTAATGTTGAATTATGAAGTTGACCCGGAAATATTAAAGCCATATTTACCTGCTGCAACAGAACTCGATTTGTGGCAGGGAAAAGCTTTAGTGAGTATGGTTGGTTTCATGTTTTTGAATACGAAGGTTTTAGGCATCAAATGGCCTTGGCATGTTAATTTTGAAGAAGTAAACCTCCGTTTCTACGTGAAGTATTTTGATGGCAAAGAATGGAAACGCGGTGCTGTTTTTATCAGTGAAATTGTACCGAAGCACGTTATCCCAATAGTCGCCAACAATTTGTACAACGAACATTATCAAGCGATGCCCATGCGAAACAGGTTGACCAAACTAACAAACGGACAAACTGAGTTTTTATACGAGTGGAAGTTTAAAAACGAATGGAATAAATTAGGTGTAGTTGTTGCTAATGAATCATCAATAATAACTCCCGGAAGTGCCGAAGCTTTTATATTTGAACATTACTGGGGCTACAATAAGATTGATGAACACAAGACAATTGAATACCAAGTAGAACACGTTTCATGGAAAATAAGGCAAGTAATCAATTATACTTTCGAAGCAAATGTTGCTGCATTATACGGCACTAATTTCGAACCTTATTTAAAAGTTAAGCCTTATTCTGCATTTTTTGCCGAAGGTTCTGAAGTTGCAATTAGGGTTGCAAAACCCATTTTAATTTCAGATTAACTCAAGAAATTAATTTTACCAAAAGACCAATAACAATCCCAAAAAGTGTTATCATAACACCAATTTGCCATTTAAAATTACTGTCTATTCTGCCTAACAATTCTATTTTGTCATCCTTTGTTAGCAAAATATCTTTCTTTTCGTTGATTTTCTCTTCTACAATCTGCTCAATTTGTTCAACAACTAATTTAGCATCTTCAGAATTATTGAAGTGCTTATTTAAAGTCTCATAAATTTTTAAAGATTGTGAAGCTGTCATATTTATAATCAAAAATAATAAAAATGCTTACAACAAGGAAAAAATCTCCTTTTGAACTTACGTAAATACTTCTTTTACCACTTAAAAATTGTTATGGTAAAAGAAGTGTTTGTTTCCGATCAGGCCCAACAGAAAGATATTTCACCGGAACGCCAAGTTCTGCTTCCAAAAAGTCAATATAAGCTTTTAACTTTTCAGGTATTTGATGAAGTTCTGTAATGCCAGTTAAGTCTTCTTTCCAACCATCAATTTCTTTTAAAACAGGTTCTGGTTTTACCGAACAAATATCATAAGGCATGTAATCAATAGTTTCTGTTGGAAAACGATAGTGTGTACAAGCATAAATTTTATCAAAACCGCTTAACACATCTGCTTTCGTCATTACCAATTGCGTTACACCGTTTAACAAAATGGCGTATTTTAAAGCAGGCAGATCAATCCAACCGGTACGGCGCGGACGACCAGTCGTTGCACCGAACTCGTGCCCGATTTTGCGTAGTTCTTCACCGGTTTCGTTTTCTAATTCGGTTGGAAAAGGGCCGCTGCCAACGCGTGTACAGTAAGCTTTGAAAATTCCGATCACTTCGCCAATACTTTTCGGTGCGATGCCTAAACCAGTACAAGCTCCGGCGGCTGTAGTATTTGATGAAGTTACAAAAGGGTAGGAGCCAAAATCAACATCAAGCATGGTTCCTTGTGCGCCTTCTGCCAATACCGTTTTTCCTTCCGTTAAATATTTATTGACCAAATGTTCACTATCTACCTGCGGAATGCTTTTTAAAAGTTCTACGGCATCAAAAAAAGCAGCTTCTTTTTCGGAAAAATTTGGGACTTGACCATAATGAATCAGGATAGATTTATGCTTTTCTACTAATTTATCATAGCGTTCTTCAAAATCCGGAAGCATCGTATCGCCAACACGTAAGCCATTACGGCCGGTTTTGTCCATATAAGTTGGCCCGATTCCTTTTAAAGTAGAGCCAATTTTATCGGCACCCATTTTACTTTCCGAAGCGGCATCCAATAATTGGTGCGTTGGTAAAATTAAATGTGCTTTGCGGGCAATTACTAATTTACCTTTTGCAAGCGGATCAAAACCTGCTTTTTTTAGGTTGTCAAGTTCGCGTTTTAAAGTAATTGGGTCGATCACAACACCGTTGCCAATTAAATTTAACGTTTTCTCATTAAAAATACCAGAAGGGATCGTGTTCAACACATACTTTTGTCCATCGAATTCCAACGTGTGCCCGGCGTTCGGGCCACCTTGAAAGCGTGCAATTAAATCATATCGCGGACAAAGTACGTCCACAATTTTACCTTTGCCTTCATCTCCCCATTGAAGGCCTAATAATACATCAACAGCCATTTATTTTGTATCAGAATTTAATTTTTAGAATAGAATTCGCAGGAACCTGCTTTTAACATGGAGCAATCGCCATACATATTCATCGAATGATGTTTGATCTCGAACTTTAGCAAATCGCCCATCATGTTCTGGATCTGGCCAATTCTTGGATCGCAAAACTCAACCACACGGCCACAATTCAAGCAAATAATATGGTCATGCTGTTTATAGCCGTAAGACTTTTCAAACTGGGCCATGTTTTTACCAAATTGATGCCTGGTTACCAAATCGCACGAAAGCAACAGTTCGAGCGTGTTGTAAACTGTAGCGCGGCTAACCCGGTATTTTTTATTTTTCATGTGGATATAGAGGGATTCTACATCAAAGTGATCACTTCTGGAGTAAATCTCTTCAAGGATAGCAAATCGCTCGGGTGTTTTACGAAGACTTTTATTTTCGAGATAAGCCTCGAAAATTTTTTTAACCATTTCTATGGTTTCCTGTTGGGCCATGCTGATTGTTTATCAGATCAAAGTTATTAATAAATCAAGAAATTGCGAATACTTCGTTTATGATGCCTTTTCTAAAGGAGAATCAAACCGGGATACAGAAGTTACGCCGCGCACTAATTTTAATTTCTTGATCAGGTTATCTAAATGTTCTTTATCGTGCACATAAACCATAATTGTACCTTCAAAAATACCATCGTTACTGTCAACTGTTAAAGAACGCATGTTCACCTTAAAATCATTGGAGATGACGGTAGTTAATTTGTTGATCAACCCAACATCATCAATACCTTTAATCAACAAACCGGTTAAAAAAGCCAGTTCCTGTTGATTGGTCCATTTTGCTTTTACAATACGATAACCATAATTAGACATCAGTTTAGTTGCGTTTGGACAATTGGTTTGATGGATTTTAATACCTTCACCAACGGTAACAAAACCAAAAACGTCATCACCTGGGATAGGGTTGCAGCAACTGGCCAGGCGGTAATCAATCTTTTGCATGTCCTCGCCAATCAGTAAAATATCGCTGTCTTTGGTTTTTACATTACGGATAAGCGTTTGTATCTGCTCGGCTTCAATTTTATCTTGCGGACGGTTTTCTACTACTTTTTCTGAAGCAACATATTCTTTCAGGTCTTTCAGGTCGATCAAACCTTGCGCAACATTATAAAACAGGTCTTGGGTTGATTGCAATTTAAAAAAGTACGACAATTTGTACAAGTTATCCGAAGTATAGGATATTTTTAAGGATTTCATCTTTCTTTCCAGGATTTCTTTTCCTGTTTCTGCAACCTTGCGTTTTTCCTCTTTTAACGCCGACTTGATTTTTGATTTTGCTTTCGCTGTAACTACAAAATTAAGCCAGTCTTCTTTGGGTACTTGTTTGCTCGAAGTGATGATTTCTACCTGATCGCCGTTCTGCAACTTATAGCTCAGCGGAACTAATTTGTGGTTTACTTTGGCACCAATGCAACGGGCGCCAACATCAGAATGTATCTCAAAAGCAAAGTCTAAAGCGGTTGCATTTAAAGGCAATTGCATCAATGCTCCTTTCGGGGTGAAAATAAATATCTCGTCCGAAAAGAGGTTCATTTTAAAATCATCCAGGAAATCCAGTGCATTCGTTTCCGGGCTTTTCAACAATTCCCTTACTTTAAAAATCCATTGGTCTAAACCGCTTTCGGCAGATGATTCCTTGTATTTCCAGTGCGCAGCGAAGCCTTTTTCGGCAATTTCGTTCATGCGAGTCGTCCGGATTTGGATTTCTACCCATTGGCCGCGCGGCCCCATAACCGTTGTATGTAAAGATTCGTAACCGTTTGCTTTAGGTGATGAAATCCAATCGCGTAACCGGTCTGGATTTGGCCGATAAATATCGGTAACATCAGAATATGCTTTCCAGCAATCTGCTTTTTCGTTTTCGGGCGTACTTTCTAAAATAATACGGATGGCAAAAAGATCATAAACCTCTTCAAAAGGAATATTTTTCTTTTTCATCTTGTTCCAAATAGAATGGATAGACTTTGACCTACCGAAAACATCGGCTGTCAAATGCTGTGTTTCTAATACTTTTTTTACCGGTTCAATAAAGTCGTTAACGTATTTTTCTCGTTCGGCTTTTTTCTCGTTCAGTTTCTTTTTGATAAACTGATAAGTTTCCGGCTCCATGTATTTCATAGACAAATCTTCCAACTCGGATTTGATGGCATACAAACCCAGCCGGTGGGCCAATGGCGCATAGAGATAAACGGTCTCCGAAGATAATTTAAGCTGCTTATCGCGCGGCATAAATTCCATTGTGCGCATATTATGCAAGCGGTCGGCCAGTTTGATCAGGATCACGCGCACATCATCGGCCATCGTGAGCAGCATCTTCCTGAAATTCTCTGCTTGCAATGAACTGTTGGTGTCAAAAACACCGGAAATTTTGGTTAGCCCATCAATAATTTTGGCTACTTTTTTTCCGAAATCCCGTTCAATATCATCTAAAGTAACATCCGTATCTTCTACCACATCATGTAAAAGTGCACAGGCAATAGAAGTTGGGCCGAGGCCAATTTCGTCGGCAGCAATATGTGCAACAGCGATGGGATGATAAATATATGGTTCGCCAGATTTGCGCCGCATATCCTGATGGCTTTCTACTGCTACTTCAAAGGCCTTGCGGATCATCCGTTCATCACCTTTTTGTAAGGTAGCTTTGCATGCCCTTAATAATGCCCGGTATCTTTTTAGTATTTCCTTTTTTTCCGCTTCCAGGTCAATTACAATCTCTTTCATACTGCTTCTTTTACCATATTTTTTTGTAAAAACAACATCTTCCGGTGTGTTTACGTATTTACCTTTTACTAATTGTTATTAAAATAACATTAATTTTGCAGTAATGTAAATTTATGAAATATCTGTGGTTTATTGTGCTTTTTTCCTTTGTGTATTGTGTTACAAAAGCACAGTCAACAGCAGAAACAGCCGCTTTTAAGATTAAACCCGGCAAAAACGACAGTATAAAAGTTGCTGTTACCCAGCTCAACGGAGAGTTTGTTCCCTGGGTGCTTCTGCCTGATGCCAATATCAGGGACATGCGTATTTTTAAAACTCCCGAAGACCGTGCTGCTTACAACCGTTTAAGATACAATGTATTAAAAGTTTTACCTTACGCACAATATGCAGGCAGTCGTTACCGTAAATTGGAGCGTGACCTGGCTACAACAGGAGATAAACGCCAGCAAAAAGAAATGGTTAAAGCCTGCGAAAAAGAAATCAAAGACCTTTTTAATAAGCAAATCAAAAACCTTACAATTACACAAGGCGAAATTTTGATTAAGTTGGTACAACGCGAAACAGGAAACACAAGCTATGAGTTATTAAGGCAGATGAAAGGTGGCTTTCAAGCTTTTATGTTTCAATCAGCAGCGCGTGTTTTTGGCCACGATTTAAAAGAAACCTACAACGCGGAAGAAGACAGAGATATCGAAGCAATATTGGTTTCTGCCGGCTATTCGGCTTATTATTAAAATAAATGACTGGAAAAAATATTTATCAGTTTAAGGTTGAAACCATTGGCGGGCAAGAGTTAAGCCTGGAAGCTTTTAGAGGTAAAGTTTTACTCATTGTAAATACAGCTTCGGAATGCGGGTTTACACCTCAGTTAAAAGATTTAGAAGAGCTGCAGCAATTATATCAGGACAAAGGCTTCGAAGTCCTGGCATTTCCGTCAAATGATTTTGGAGGGCAGGAACCGTTGGAAGGACAAAAGATTTTAGAATTTTGCACTGTAAATTATGGTACAAATTATCACATGTTTAACAAGATAAGGGTGAGGGGACCTTTTGCACATCCGTTATATAATTTTTTGGCTGATAAAAAACTGAACGGACACCTTAATTCTGTTCCAAGATGGAACTTCCACAAGTATTTGGTGAATAAAGAAGGCGAAGTTTGCGATTTTTTTTATCCCTTTAGTAAACCAACATCTTCTAAAATAAAGAAAAAGATAGAGCGTATGCTGGAAGCCGAAAACGGGCAGCAAACACTGCCGCTGTAATTTTAAATATGACTAAATTAGATATTCTTGTTTTGACCGCACATCCGGACGACGCCGAACTATATTGTTCTGGCACAATTGCTAAACACATTGCTTTGGGCAAAAAAGTTGGGATAGTAGATTTAACCCGCGGAGAATTAGGTACAAGGGGAAGCGTAGAAATAAGGCGTGAAGAAGCTGCACGTGCAGCACAAGTGTTAAATCTTACTATCCGAGAAAATATAGGATTACGCGACGGATATTTCGCGAATGATGAACAACACCAACTGGAAGTAATAAAAGTTATCCGCCAATATCAGCCAGAAATTATAATTACCAGTGCTGTTTTAGATCGTCACCCTGACCATGCCAGGGCAGCAAAGCTGGTAGAACAAGCCTCTTTTTATGCAGGTTTAAGGAAGATAAAAACAGTATCAGCCGAAGATGTGGAGCAGGAAGCCTGGCGTCCGAAATTAGTATTAAACTTTATCCAGGATACTTATATTAAACCTGATATTTTGGTTGATATTACCGAATGCTGGACACAAAAGGTAGCCAGTATTCGGGAATACAAATCACAGTTTTATAATCCGGATTGGATAAACGAACCTCAAACTTACATTTCCAGTATAGAATTTATGGAATTGGCCGAAGCAAGGGCACGCGAATTTGGAAGGGCCATTCAGGTAAAATACGCTGAAGGCTTTACTTCTAAAAAAGCACTGGGCATAAATAGCTTGTTCGACCTGATTTAATCGTAGAATAACTTCTAAACGCCTTAAATCTTAACATACTCATAGCGCTTGTTGTCTTGGTTTTTTTCGCGTTTTAAAAGATTGTCTTTAACCGACTTCAGTAAAATGCCTGATATTTCTGAAGTTTTAAAATCCCCATTAAATTCCTGATTGTAGCGAATGGCAATGGCAGAAATGGTTTTGGGCTGATCAAAAAAATCAGTATCCAATAAATGTTGCATTGCTTTAGTGGCCCCGGTTGGTTTTCGTTCCCGCGCCTGCCCGTCATCATGAATTTCTTTGTTTGGGTTAATTCTTTTTGCCCTTCGCGAAGTGAAGTTATGTTCTTGCTCCGCATTTTCGAAATTTAAAGGATGAAACTCTTTGTCCAACAAAATGTGATTAAGGAGTTTCTCAGCAATTTTAACTTGTACGGCTTCGGATTTAAAAGCATTTAGCGTGTCAGCAAGTTCTAAAAGCTGATTTTTAAGTTTAATATCAATTTCAGTCATAGCAAATAATGTAATTAGTGAAAAATCAGTATGTAGATATAAAACACAAAATTGAATAAATAAAATGTAAAAAATATTAAGTATTTCGTATTAATTAAATATTAGCAAAAAAGGATTTCGATTTGGATATTATCCTTTTAATTATTATGCAGCTGAGTTGTAGAAACTCAAAAATACGCAACAGATTATATAGATATAATTTCACAAACCTCTGTTATAACCATATTGTTTTTATAAAGTAAAAGAAGTGTTTTATTAAAATTAAATTCGCAAAAACTGGTTTTTCATGCCCAATAAACCAAATATTCCTCCGGTATGTACAGCTAATATCCTGGAGTTGGGTAAAAAATAACCGTTTTGGGTAAGTTGATAAATGGCAAACAACATTTTACCGGTATAAACAGGATCAATTAAAATTCCGGTTGCGGCAATAAATTTTTTAATAAAAGCGATTAGTTCCGGTGTTGTTTTTGCATATCCGCCAAAACCAAAATCTATATGCACATTAAAGGATGCTTCTTTTAGCAGGTATTTTTCTATTTCCTGCTTCATCCAACGGGCATCTTTAAAAACCGGGACTGCATGAAATTGGGTAGATAAATGGTGCTTCGTCAATCCGTTGATAATTCCGGCTGCTGTGGTTCCTGTTCCGCAGGCGCAAAACAAATGGTCGTACTTTTCGGGAAGCTCGTCCACCAACTCGCTGCAACCTAAAGCAGCCAGGGCAGAAGCTCCGCCTTCGTCCACAAAATACGCTTCCTGATCAGCAGCAAAATGTTCTGCAAAAAGTTTCTGTTTGTGCTGATAACGGTTTCTGTCCGTAAAAATCAACCGCATCCCCAAAAGAGAACACATAAAAAGTAGGTCATTGTTTACTTCTTCACCGCGAACGAAACCTGTTGTTTTGAAATTAAAACTTGCGCCGGCAGCGGCAGTTGCCAGCAAATGGTTAGAAAAAGCACCGCCAAAAGTTACTAAATGTGTTTTATGCTGAAACTGGGCATCGGCAAGCAAGTACTTTAGTTTTCTCCATTTATTGCCGGAGATGAGCGGATGGATCAGATCGTCGCGCTTGAGGTAAAGCTCAACTTTTTTATCGGTAAAAAGAGCATCTTCAATTTTTTGAACAGGACTGTTGACCGGAAAATCCATCCTGTAAAGGAAACAATTTTACAAACCGAAACCAACACCGGCATTAACAGACTGATATTGAGAAGCTGTATAAGCAGCATAAAACCGAAAAAAAGCAAGGTTTAACTGAAAGCCCAAACTTGCTTTGACACTGGAAACGCTGCGTTCTTTAATAGAAATTGGATCGGTAAAAGTAGTATAAGTGGGCTGTTGCTGAATGATATTGTTGATGCCGGTTGTGATCGGAAAATTTCCCAGCAAGCCAACATTGGTATTAGAAGTTAGGTAGCCAACCGAAGCAAAAGGCGTGAAAAAAAGTATTTTTTTAGATACGATAACTTCCGAATTAAAACCATTAAAAGTGCCGTTTATACGTTGGTTGCCAAAATCGGTATTTTGCTGGTTATCTTTAGGTTGTGCACCTTGGCCTGGTTGTACGCTTACCGGCAAATGATATTTTAATTGCGTAAAACCAACGCTTAAAGCAAGGTCAAAAGGGATTATTTTATCTGCTGTTTTTCCTACAAAATCCTGTAAAATATTATGCTTCAAACCAAAACCAATCATGGATATTGAACCAACATTTCCACCAAAACTAACAGACGGCATGTAGCGTAAAGAAGCTTCGGTATGATAAACCAATCCTGCCGTTAATTGAATTTGAGGAGCAGGAATGACAGAAAGAACGCCAGACGGTAATGTAAGCGTTTCTAACTTGCGGTTGTTATCATCATAAACAGAAATTTGGGGCGCAGCAGCACTCGAACCGCCGATTGTTGGGGTAATGGTTTTACTGGCATCCGCTGGCCGAACGTTGTTAGACAATCCGATTTTAGTGATGTCGAAAGTTTTATCGGCAGAAGGAATAAAAACCGCCGAAGCGCTGATACGCAGATCAAAACCAAGCAGGCTTTTTGTTTTGGCCGTATTGTTCCAGCCGCTGTTAATGCCATAACCAAAACCTTTAAACAAGGGTTCCAAATAAGCGTTTGCCAGTTTTGTGGCATCGGCCGGACCTGATTTTACCAAAGCCGAAATATAATCTTGCGCATAAATTTTAGTGGATAAAAGAAGCATGCAACTCATCAACAGGGTTTTGGAAACTTTATTCATGCTAATTTTTACGTTTAAGCTATCAAAATAGTTCATCAAAAAAACCCCTACTTTTGCCCTGATGAACGAGGAAACACTGCTGGAACAGGAACAGGATTTATTTGAGCACTTGCGGATTGTGGCCGACAAAGGCCAGTCTTTACTGCGGATTGATAAATTTTTGATGAACCGCATGGAAAACATTACCCGTAACCGCCTGCAAAATGCTATCGAAATGGGTAACGTGCTGGTGAACGATAAAAGTATTAAACCAAGTTATAAAATTAAGCCGCTGGATGTGATATCGGTGGTTTTGCCGCACCCGCCAAGAGATACAGAAGTTTACCCGGAAAATATTCCTTTAAACATTGTTTATGAGGATGATGACTTGCTGATCATCAACAAACCCGCAGGCTTGGTGGTGCATCCCGGTTTTAATAATTTTGATGGTACTTTGGTAAACGGACTTGTTTTTCATTTCAACCAACTTCCGGAAATGCCCGGCAACAGCGGCAGGCCAGGTTTGGTGCACCGGATTGATAAAGATACTTCCGGTTTGCTTGTAATCAGTAAAAACGAACGTACAATGGCTTGGCTTGCGCGCCAGTTCTTTGATCATTCCATAACCCGCAAATACTTGGCTTTGGTTTGGGGCGATTTGGAAAATGATGGAACGATTACTGGTTTTATCGGCCGGAGTTTGAAAGACCGCCGCGTAATGTCGATTTACGACGAGGAAGAAAAAGGAAAATGGGCGGTAACGCATTACAAAGTTTTGCAAAGGTTGAATTATGTTACGCTGATTGAATGCCAATTAGAAACCGGACGGACACACCAAATCAGGGCACATTTAAAACACATTGGCCATCCTTTGTTTAACGATGCAACTTATGGCGGCGATAAAATTTTGAAAGGAACTGTTTTTACCAAATATAAACAGTTTGTAGAAAACTGTTTCGAGCTGCTGCCTCGGCAAGCTTTACACGCGCAAACATTAGGTTTTATCCATCCAACCACCAAAAAATATGTTCATTTTGAAGCACCTTTGCCAGACGATTTTCGGTTAGCTTTAGAAAAATGGCAGAAATATGTTGCTAACGGAACCAATGAAAGCGTTTGATCTGCAGTCTTACTTTCTTCAATGATTTTAACATTTAATAATTATAACGGAGATATTGTTCCGGCAAACCAGCCTTTGCTGCAACTAAACAACCGTGGTTTTCGCTATGGTGACGGCTTGTTTGAAAGTATGCGGATGACTAAAGGCAAACTACAATTTGCCGGCCTTCACGGGCAACGTCTGCAATCAGCCATGCAGACTTTAAAATTTGATAATTGTTCAGGATTAGATGTCCATTTTTTGCAGGATAAAGCCAAGGAACTGTCTTTAAGAAACAGGTCTAAAAACGGCCTTTTGCGTTTAACCGTTTTTCGCGAAGCGGGAGGATTGTACGCGCCGTATGAAAATAAATGGGGTTATTCAATGGAATGGGAAACATTGGAAGACCAGCATTACACTTTAAATACGCGTGGCTTGATCATCAGTGTTTATGAAGATTTGCCGAAACCCATCAACAGTTTATCCAATTTAAAAACTTGTAACTCGTTAAATTACGTGTTGGCTGATGTTTTTAAGCAACGCAACAGACTGGACGATGCTTTCATCGTCAACCAAAATGGTTTTTTGTGCGAAGCTATCGGCTCAAATATCTTTATTAAATACAACGGGACTTTATACACGCCTTCTTTAAGCGAAGGCTGCGTACAAGGTGTAATGCGGGAAGTAGTTATAGAATTAGCCGGTAAAAACAGTATTCCGCTCGCAGAAGCACAAATTAAACCGCAGATTTTAGATGAAGCTGAAGAGGTTTTCCTTACCAGCGAAACGCATGGAATCCAATGGGTTTTAGGTTTTGACCGAAAGCGTTACTTTAACGAAACCAGCAGGTTTTTGAGCACTAAATTAAATGAAAAGATAAAAGCAGGACAATAGTGCTTCTTTTATCATACATTTTTTATGACCTGTTGCAATTGCGCGCTGGTAGCCACACCAGATTGCCGCCATTTAATTTCTCCGTTTTTAAATAAAATTAAAGTTGGTACACCTTGAACCTGATAAGCCGATGCTGCCTTTGGATTTCTGTCTACATCAATTTTTAATATGGTAACTTCATCCTGCATGATCCTTTTCAGGCTTTCCAAAATCGGTGCCTGAGATTTACAAGGGCCGCACCAGGTTGCAAAGAAATCAACCAAAACAGGTTTATCGCCTTTGATTAAGTCAGCAAAAGTTTCTTTTGTTTCCATAGTAAAAGAACAAGCAGCAAATTGCTTTTGTTTGGGATTGATATTTTCAAAAACTGTTTAAACTAATTTTGTTAAGTGGTGTTCTCGATATAAAACCAGCAAACATGGCAACTAAAAAAATAACTTTAGCATTTGTTATCCTGTCCACAGCTTTGATATTCCAAGCATGTAATGGCAGCCACGATAAAACAGGGATGGATACGCAAAGCGGACAACCTGCTGCGAATAGCAGTACTTCGGGCAATGATAGTTCCCATACCAACAATAACCGCAGGAACGAAGTAGGCGGCGTAAAACCGCAATCTGCAACTGCTACAAAACCTGCCAACGGTTCTACAACTGCACAAGGGCAAACAGGTGCGGATTCTGTTTATCAGAAAGGCACACAAAAATCCCAGAAATAATTTTTATAAATAGTTTTGCTACTTAAAATACAAAATTCATCAATGAAAAAAGCAATATTTTTTATCCTGATTTTAGCTTCTTCAACTTTTATCGAAGCTTGCAATAATGGTTCTAACGGCGACCGTGCAAAAGGCGGCGAAGCAGATACGGTTGGAAATCAATCTAACATCCGCATAAAAGACAGTACAAATGGTTTAAAAGACACGCTTAAACATAAGTAGCCTGTTTTTAAAATCAGGAGAAACCTTCTTTAAATAGCGCACCTGGTATTTTTAAAAATGCTTTTTTGGTTGATGCCAAGAAGATTTACCCGATAAAAGAAGTATTGAATATTGTACTTTTAAAGAAGATTTCTCCTTGATTTAAAAAACAAAAACTGTTTTAACCTGCAATCTTTTCCTTCAATAATTCTTCCTTTTCAATCTTTTTTTGAAGTTCTAAAATTCCGCCGATCAAAGCTTCAGGGCGTGGCGGACAACCTTGCACGTAAATATCAACCGGGATAATCCGGTCAACCCCTTTTACCACATGATAGCCATGTTCCCAATACGGTCCGCCGCAATTGGAGCAGGAACCCATCGAAATTACGTAGCGCGGCTCGGGCATTTGTTCGTACAAACGTTTAATGCGTTCGGCCATTTTAAAAGTTACCGTTCCGGCGATGATGATCACATCCGATTGCCGGGGCGAAGGACGGGGGAAAACACCATAACGGTCTAAATCGTAAGTGGAAGCATAAGAACCCATCATTTCGATTGCGCAACAGGCAATACCAAAACTCATTGGCCATAAGGACGATAGCCTCGACCAATTTAACAGATCATCCAGTTTAGTTACAATTACGCCGCCACTTTCCTGCGTTTTTCCTGCACTCATCTTTATTGTTTTAATTTTGGTTTAAACATTGGTTTGCGGATGGTTGCTGTAATTTCCAATGCTTCTTTTACCGGTATATTTTCAATCATCTTTTCTGCGGAGAAAGGTTTAACCGCATAAGTCATTTCGTTAATTTGATCATAAACGGAAGCCGGGATATTTACATCAACACTTGGTTTTACAATTTTAGTTTTGATCCATTGCAAATCCCCTTTCGCCCAAACATAAACCAAACCGAGGATCAAAATTCCCATAAAAACAAACATTTCTATTAAACTGAACCAGCCCCAGCGTTCGTCTTCTGCAATCAATTCGTGGTTTCCAAAAACGGTTGCCCAAGGGAAAACGAACACCATTTCTACATCAAACAGTAAAAAAATTAAGGCAATTACATAAAAGCGCGAGTTGAGCTGCACCCAGGAAGAGCCGGTTGGTTCTTCACCGCACTCGTACGAACTTAGTTTTTCTGGGTTGGGTTTGTTTGGTGCAATTAGTTTACTCAACAGCAAAACTAGGCCGGTTAAAACCAAACCTGTAATTAAAAAGATCAATATCTTTCCAAATTCTGATATTTGCGCAACTTCTTGCATGGCTACAAATTTAACAAAAGACATTGGTTTTGATGCGGTAATTATCGGCGGCGGTGCCTGCGGTTTGTTCTGTGCCGCACAAGCAGGATTGCTGGGGAAACGGACGTTGATCCTTGAAAAGAACAGTCAGCCTGGCGCGAAAATTTTGATCAGCGGCGGTGGAAGATGCAATTATACCAACCTCAATACTTCGGCACAACAGTTTATTTCGGAGAACGAACACTTTTGTAAATCTGCTTTTTCGCAATTTACCGTTCAGGATACCATTGATTTTTTTGAAACTTACGGCATCCGCGGAAAAGAAAAAACGCTGGGACAACTTTTCCCCGAAAGCAACAAAGCAAAAGATATTGTCAAGGTTTTTACGGATTTATGTCGTGATACAGGCCAGGAAATTTGGTGCGGTACAGAAGTAAAAAGTATCGGTAAAAACAGCATTGGCTTTGAGGTTTGTTTGCAGCGTAATGGAAAAGTAGAAACGATCCAAATACCAAAAGTTGTCATCGCAACCGGCGGTTTGCCCATTGCAAAAATGGGTGCAACAGATTTTGGGTTGAAAATTGCCAAGCAGTTTGGCTTACAAATTACACAAACGGCACCGGCTTTGGTTCCGCTGACGATCACTGGAAAAGAGCAGCAATGGTACGAACAGCTTTCTGGCAATTCGATTTTTTGCCGCGTAAGTTGCGGAGAAATCAGCTTTGAGGAGAATATTTTATTTACCCATTGGGGTTTAAGCGGACCGGCGATTTTGCAGGTTTCCTCATACTGGAAACCAGGAATTGGGATTGAGATTGATTTGCTTCCGCAGAAAAATATTTTAGAATTGATTGAGGCCGAACGGCAACTAAACGGTAAAAAGCAATTAATTACTTTGTTATCCAACTTATACACGCGCAAATTTGCCGAAGCGCTGATGCTTCTTTTACCGGTAGAAAAAAACCTGGCTTCGTTAAGCAAAGCTGAATTGCAAAAAATTGAACAAACCATCCATCATTTTAAAACCAAACCTGCCGGAGACAAAGGTTACGATAAAGCAGAAGTGATGCGCGGCGGCGTTTCAACACAAGAACTTTCTTCTAAAACTTTAGAAGCCAAAAAAGTACCAGGTTTGTTTTTTGGCGGAGAATGTGTAGATGTAACCGGTTGGCTAGGCGGTTACAATTTTCAATGGGCCTGGGCAAGTGGTTTTGTGATTGCGCAAGGGTTGTAATTACAAGGCGTCTTTTTAAAAATTATTTAAATAAAATTAAAACAGTAAAACCGGTTCTATTTTTGCGAACTTTATATATCTTTGTATCGGATGCGTGTACATTTAATTAAGGAAAAGACTGTAGAAAACTTTATCAAAAAACATGCGGTAAGTAAAAGTGCTTTTTTAATGTGGCTTAATGTTATTAAAACAGTGGATTGGAATATACCGGAAGATATACAATTTACATTTGGATCGGCCGACTTGCTTGGAAATGGTTCAAACCGTGTAGTTTTTGATATTGCAGGAAACAATTACAGGATGATATGCAAATACAGTTTTGCTAAAACACGTGTCCATTTATCTATTTGTTGGATTGATACACATGCCTAATACACTAAACTTTGTAAAGCAAATAACCAATATAAAATCAGGATGTATTAGTTGAAAATATATGGAAACATTAAAATATAAGATCATCAAATCGGAAGAGCAATATTGGCAATATTGCAATTTATTAGAAACCATTCTCGATCAAAATAATGATATAGAACAGGAAGAAGAAATTGAACTTTTAACATTTTTAATCGAAAAGTGGGACCAAGAACACAGTACTTTGCATCAAAGTGATCCAGTGGAAATGCTGAAGTATTTGATGGCTGAAAATAAGATGAAAGCGAAGGATTTGGCAGATACTTTGGAAATTGGTAAAAGTGTGGTTTCAGAGATTTTGAATTATAAAAAAGGTTTTTCCAAAGAAATTATCCGAAAATTATCAGACCGGTTCAAAGTAAAACAGGAAGCTTTTAATCGGCCTTATCAATTAAAACTTTCATCCAAGAATAAAATATTGAAAGAGGTTTCAATATAGGTTGAAGTTACTTTTCCGAAAAAAGGTTACAATTTCGTTTTAAATTGTAACCTTTTTTCGGAAAAGTCAAATGCTTCTTTTATCGCATAAAATCCAATATTCAAATTCTAACTTCTCGAATTCAGCAATCCTTCCGGTACTTTTAATATACCTGCAGCCGTAATTAAACCGTTCACTTCATCTTCAATATCTGTGGCTTGTGTGTAAACATCTCCGGCAATTGGGCGTTTGCGCAGTTCCTCTTTGTATAAGCGGATTTCACGGGTTCGTTCCTCATCGTTTTGCGGGCCGCCATAATCCGCGAAGCCGAAACCGCCCCATTCACTTACAATTAAAGGTACTTGTTTACGGAAAAAGAACGGGTCGCCCACAACTAACGGATTGGCGGCCACGCCGTTTAACTTGCCTGCGGTTAAATCGTCCAGCAATTCCTTCCAACGGTTTAAATCTGTGGTGTATAAATGTGCGGTCAGCAAATCAGATTTTAACCGGCCTTCGTACGAAATATGCTGCCAGCCATCGTTATCAACCACCAAAAATTGAGGTTCGGCAATTTGCATAAAATGGTACATATCCATAATGTATTCGCGGGTTGCAGGGTTGGTGGCAATATCTTGCGCGCCCCAATCCTCATTATATAAACTCCAGATCACGATGGACGGATGCGAACCGATCAAAGCCAGCATCCGCAGTAATTCTGCCTTGTGGTTTTGCCTGCTTTTGGTGTTGGAGCTGTGCGGACTCGGAACTTCCACCCATAAAAGAAGTCCTAATTTATCGGCCAGGTTATAAATTCGCGGGTCAACGCCAGCAATATGTATGCGTACCAAATTACAGCCCAAAGCTTTCATGGCGTGCATGTGTTGCTTAATCTCTTCATAACTTGCACCGCCGGGCTGGTATAAAATGCCGTCTAAGTAAACAGGTTTATAGTTGAGGTAGATGCAGCAGCCACGCGCTTCAATTTTGCGAAGGCCGAAATTTGTTTCAATCTCGGCAATGTAACCGTTGGCATCTACTAATTGGGCAACTAAACGGTACAAAGTTGGCGATTCTGGCGACCACAATTTAGCTTCCGGAATTTCTATAACTACACGCTGATGTTTTTGTCCGGCTTCTAAAAGCAACGGATATTCATCCGTTGCAATAGGCTCGGCCTGATCGGGATGTTTGTTAAAAACCTGCAGTTTTATGGTATAAGCGCCAGGGTCATGGATGCGGGTAGTTAAGTTAAGGCGAACCATTTTTTCTTCCGCCATACTCACTACACCAACACGGGACCGCAAACGGTTACGCTCTACCGATTCCAGCCAAATACTTCTAACTGCACCCGTATAAGTTTGATACCAAATTCCGCCGCGTTTGTAAACAGAGGATTCTTGTTTGCCACGCGTGGTATCTGCATCTTTGGTATCTGCAATACGAACTGTAAGCCTGTTATTGGGTTGAAGCGTTGAATCTTCCAGCTCATAAGAAAAAGAAGTGTATTCCCCAACGTGTACTTGTTCGCCTTCAATCGTTTGCAGCGGCAAGCCGTTTAGCCAAACTTGGGTTTCATATCCGCAGGCACCAAAAGTTAGTTGGATGATCGATGGCGGCATGCCCGGCCCGTTACTTTGGATTGGCATCGGGAACTCGCGTTCGTACCAAACCACTATTTTATTTTCCCAAAGTTGTTCTGTTGGGTGGCCTTTGGCCATTTGTTGTTCCACACTTCCCGGCCAGTGTGCCGTTTCAGTATAATCGTGGTTAATCTGCCAACTTTCCTGCAAGCCGCGGTCTTCCCGGTCGAGCGAAAACTTCCATTCCCCATCTAATAAAGTAAAAGAATTTGGGCGGATAACTGCCCTTGGAAGCGGATTAACATAATCTAATGTGGCCGGTTCTTCTTTACTGTTCGAAAAACCGTAGTTCGGACTATTTAATTCAAAACTCATAATATTTTTAAGATGCTGTTTTTAGGGGATGAAAATTGATGCCGGTTTTTAACAATAGATCAATAATAAATCTATAAGTTTAATAAGCTTTATTGGCTAAGCTATTATTTTGGTTGCTGATATTTTATGTGATAGAAATACGCTTATTTTTTAAAGAAGTTTCAGAATAAATACATGGTTGTGCTTTTTATCGGTTTTTGTCATGCCGAAATTTGTTCGGAACCTTATTATAAAGGTTGCCATTATGTAGGAGGAATCCTGAATCAAGTTCAGTATGACAAAAGCATACTTCTTTTATCACCTCAAAAATAGTATGGCTGTTCTTAAATTTCTCCTCAACACCACATAACTTTAAACAAGATTTATAACTTTAGGCCATCAATTAAACCAATATTCTTATGCAACCATTAGAACCCGCTGTTCAGGAAAAAATTAATCAATGGCTTCAGGGAAGCTATGATGAAGACACCAAAAAGCAAATCCAAAAACTACTCGATGATAAAGCCTACACCGATTTAACAGACGCTTTTTACCGTGACCTCGAATTTGGGACCGGCGGCCTGCGAGGCGTAATGGGAGCAGGTTCAAACCGGGTCAATAAATATACCATCGGAACCGCAACGCAAGGTTTAAGTAATTATCTGAAAAAAACCTATCTAAACGAAGCTATTAAAGTTGCCATTGCCCACGATAGCCGCAACAATTCTGATTTTTTTGCCAAAACTGCTGCCGATGTTTTCTCGGCAAACGGCATTCATGTTTACTTTTTTAAAGCATTGCGGCCAACGCCCGAGCTTTCTTATGCCATCCGCCAGTTGGGCTGTAAAAGCGGCGTAATGTTAACGGCTTCTCACAATCCAAAAGAATATAACGGTTACAAAGCTTATGGCGATGATGGCGGGCAATTTGTTTCTCCTGCGGATACAGAAGTGATGAATGAAGTTTCGGCTATTAAAACAATTGATGAAGTTAAATTTGAGCGCGTAGAAGAAAATGTAGAACTGATTGGTGAAGAAATCGACACGAATTATTTAAAAGATATTCTGAGCCTGTCGGTTTCTAAAGAAGCTATTAAAAGACAGAAAGATTTAAAGATCGTTTATTCGCCAATTCACGGAACCGGAATTACTTTAGTGCCAAAAGCTTTGGCAGAATTTGGTTTTGAAAACGTGATTTTGGTGGATGAACAAGCTACGCCGGACGGTAATTTTCCAACCGTAGTTTATCCAAACCCGGAAGAAAAAGAAGCGTTGACTTTAGCGTTGAAAAAGGCAAAAGAAACAGATGCAGATTTAGTTTTGGCAACCGACCCGGATGCAGACCGGGTTGGTATCGCTGTAAAAAACGACCAGAACGAATGGATTTTATTTAACGGAAACCAAACCGGCAGTTTGCTTTTAAATTACCTGATGACAGCCTGGGAAGAAAGCGGCAAACTGACCGGCAAAGAATATGTGGTAAAAACAGTAGTAACCACTTATTTGATCGATAAAATTGCGGCTTCAAAAAATATCAGTTGCTACAATACTTTAACCGGCTTTAAATATATCGGACAATTGATTACAGAACTGCTTGGAAAAGAAACGTTTATTGGCGGTGGCGAAGAAAGTTACGGTTATTTAATCGGTGAGTTTTCGCGTGATAAAGATGCCGTTGTTTCTGCTGCTTTTATTGCCGAAATGACTGCATTTTACAAGGACAAAGGAAGCAGTTTGTATGAAGCTTTGGTGGAAATGTACTTAGAATATGGTTTGTATAAAGAGAAACTGATCTCGATCACCAAAAAAGGAAAAAGCGGTGCCGAGGAAATCAAAGCCATGATCGAAAAATTTCGTACTACGCCGCCAACATCTTTAGGCGGATCAAAAGTTGTGGTTTTGAAGGATTATGAAAAAGGGGTTGAAACAGATTTGAATTCTGGCAAAACAACAAAATTGGATTTCCCGAAATCGGATGTTTTACAATTTGTAACAGAAGATGGCAGTATTGTTTCTGCACGACCTTCTGGAACGGAACCTAAAATTAAATTTTATTGCAGTGTGAACGGACCGTTGGAAAGCAAAGAAGCTTACTTGGAAACCGATAAACAATTGGAAAACAAGATTGATATTTTGATGAAAGATTTGAATGTTTAAATGCTTCTTTTAGCAGCATAATTTTTATTAAACAGTTATTGGGAAGACCGGCAAAACTAAAGTTTATCGGTCTTTTTGTTGTTTCAAACTGTCAATTCGTCAACCTTAAAAAATAAACTAACTGTTTTTATGCCAGTAAATTAGCAATTTTTTATTTTATAAGAAAGCAATGGCAGGCTATTTGTTTGTGGCAGGGCAGGATTTTTAAAAGAAATCCTGATAACTAAATATATAAAAATGATACTAAAAACAACAACAAAATGGATCGCTGCAGCAATGCTTATTTTAATCG
Organism: uncultured Sphingobacteriaceae bacterium; assembly: GCA_964251965.1. Lineage (GTDB taxonomy): Bacteria > Bacteroidota > Bacteroidia > Sphingobacteriales > Sphingobacteriaceae > Mucilaginibacter_A. The sequence goes on from CAXULQ010000001.1 coordinate 94,856, forward strand.
CCGGAAGTCAATCCCAGGCACAAACAATTACAAAAAAGAAAACAGCTAAAGATTCTAAAAATGTTTTCAGAATGGGTTTAGGTTTAGAAGCAGGTTATCCAACTAAAAATTTTTCTAACTTTGAATTGGGCGGAACAGTACGTTTGCAATACGATTTGGGCAGCAACTTGTCGTTAACTTTAACGCCTGGTTATTATCATTTCTTTGGTGAAAATAACAAGGTTTTTTATTCTGATAAAGGCTTAGCGTATTCTACAGATTTAAACATGATTCCGGTAAAAGTTGGTTTAAAATCCTTCTTCGCCCCAAACTTCTATTTAAGTGCAGAAACTGGTGCCGGATTTGAATTAGACCATGCACAAGAAACAAAATTAATTTTGTCGCCCGGAATTGGATATGCTGGCAACCATGGTTTGGATATTGGCTTGCGTTACGAAAACTTCTCTGGCAACCATACCAATTATAGTATAATTGGATTGCGCGTAGCATATGGATTTAAATTATAGGCGATAAAAGAAGCATCAACAAAAAGTCCCGCCATAATTTGGCTGGGACTTTTTTTGTGGGATGAAGGAGCATCCAATTGTAAATATGCATAGCAAGTTATCAAAGTAAACCGGATTTTCGCTTTATCCCTGAATCTATAATCTATATATTTGAGTAACAAAGCCACAATTCAAAAAACCTCAATTATGTTAAAAGATAGTAAAGCATTTAGTGGGTTTTCGGTAGATGATATTGCTAAAGCTAAACAATTTTATGGCGTTACACTTGGATTAGAAATTTCGGAAGAAATGTATGGCATGTTAAGGCTGCATCTGATTAATGGAAGTAGTATAATTGTTTATCCTAAACCAAACCATCAACCTGCAACTTTTACAATTTTAAATTTCCCGGTAAGTGATATTGAGCAAACTGTTGATAAATTAAACAAGCTGGGCGTACAATTTGAAAAGTATGATACACCATATTTAAAAACTGACGAAAAAGGTATTTGCAGAGGGAAACCTTTGGTTGCATGGTTTAAAGATCTGGCAGGTAATATTTTATCGGTGATAGAAGAACATGATTAAATTTAAACCTTTTATAAAATGATGAAATTGAGTGTGTACTTCGGCTTGAACAGTCGTTGCGAAGAAGCCATGAACTATTACAAAAATTGTTTGGTATACGCTTACCATTTTTGGCGTTGCTAAAACCTTCGGTGTAATTGCTATCCTTCAAGCGGTTTGAAAAAGAGCAAAGCCTTTTTACTATTCCAAATTCAAACATAGCAGATTATGAGGATTAATTGATACGAGAATAAATGTTTTACTAAATATTAAAACCAATTGTATTTGATGCCTGTTGATTTCCTGTGCTGAGGTTTTACAAAAACCGATTGGTTTAATCTCAGCTTAAAATAAAGTTCATCTCATAAAAACAGCATCAATGACACAAATTAAAGCGAAAGGCTACGGCGCAAGTGGATCTATCTTAAGTACACTAAAACCAATGGATTTTGAACGGGAAGCACCAAAAAACGACCAGGTATTAATCGACGTATTATATTGTGGTGTTTGTCATTCAGATTTGCACCAGGTTAAAAACGATTGGGGCAATACGGTTTATCCCTGTGTACCCGGGCACGAAATTGTAGGTAAAGTGATAGAAGCCGGAAGTGGTGTAACCAAATTTAAAGTGGGCGACGTGGTAGGCGTGGGTTGTATGATCGATTCGTGCGGTGTTTGCCATTCTTGTATTGAAGGAGATGAAAACTATTGCGAAGGCCCAAAAAGCTGGACGGCCACTTACAACGGTCCGATGAAACCTGATGGCACAAATACTTTCGGTGGTTACTCCAATAATTTAGTGGTAAAAGAAGCATTTGTATTAAAAATCCCGGATGCTTTGGATATCAAAGCTGCCGCCCCAATTCTTTGCGCCGGCGTTACTACTTATTCGCCGTTAAAGCATTGGAATATTAAAGCGGGCGACAAAGTTGGCATAGTTGGTTTGGGCGGTTTAGGCCATATGGCTGTTCAACTGGCTAAAGCAATGGGTGCCGAAGTTACAGTGATTACAACATCCAAAGAAAAACAAGCCGATGCTGAGCGTTTTGGTGCACACGAAGTTTTAATTTCTAAAGACGAAGCAGCAATGACCAAACACGAATCAAGTTTGGATTTCATTCTGAATACCATACCCGATGAGTACGACATTACTTTGTACACGCCTTTATTAAAACGCGACGGAACTATTGTAGCAGTTGGTTTATTAATGCCGTATAAAAAACCATTGAACAATATGAAAATGGCTTCCAAGCGCCACTCTGTTGCCGGTTCATTAATTGGCAGTATTAAAGAAACCCAGGAAGTGCTTGATTTTTGTGCCGAACATCACATTCTACCAGAAGTAGAAATGATTAAAATCCAAGACATCAACAAAGCTTTCGACAAATTGCTGGACAAAGAAGTGCGTTACCGTTACGTGATTGATATGCAATCTTTGAAAGAGGAAATAGCTTAGAAATTTTCTTGTAGTGTGAAAAGCCGCTTTGTAAGGAATTATAAAGCCAAATTTGCTCTAACTGCCTGCATATAATTGAAAGTGATTAAAGGAGGCTGTATTATAAATATGAATGTGGAAAATTAAGCTTGAAAGGTATCGATAAAAGAAGTAGCCAGATACAAAAAGTCCTGCCAGGAGTTTTCTTAGCAGGACTTTCTATGTTGATAAAAACAGCATCAACTCAACTTTGCAAACGCTTCCTTAATCCGTTTAACAGCTTCTCTCAATTTATCTTCCGCAGCAGCATAAGATAAACGGATACAATTATCATCACCAAAAGAATCGCCGCCAACAACCGCAACTTGCGCTTCTTCTAACAAGTAAATAGAAAGTTCGGCAGCATCAGCATAAACTTTTCCGTTGTATTGTTTACCAAAATAATAGCTCACATCCGGGAAAAAGTAAAATGCGCCATCTGGCAAATTCACTTTAATGTTTGGGATTTCTTTTAGCAAATCATAAACCAAATCACGACGTTTTTTAAACTCTACACGCATCTTTTCAACCGATGAAAGTCCGCCTTCCAGCGCCGCAACACCAGCTTTTTGGGTGATGGAACAAGTGCCGGAAGTAATTTGCCCTTGCATTTTATCGCAAGCGGTAGCAATTTCTTTGTTGGAGGCCGTGTAGCCAATCCGCCAGCCCGTCATGGCAAAAGCTTTGGAAAAACCGTTGATGATGACGACGCGGTCTTTTACAGATGCAAATTGTGCAATAGATTCGTGCTTTGGCAAATAACTGATGTGCTCATAAATTTCATCCGATAAAATATAAACATGAGGATGTTTCTCAAAAACTTTAACCAAACCGGCCAGTTCTTCTTTGCTGTAAACGCTTCCGGTTGGATTGCAGGGCGAAGAAAACATAAACAATTTAGATTTTGGCGTAATAGCTGCTTCCAATTGTTCTGGCGTAATTTTAAAATCCTGCTCCGCAGTGGCGTTTACAAAAACAGATTTTCCTTCGGCCAATTTCACTACTTCAGAATACGAAACCCAGTAAGGCGTTGGGATAATTACTTCCTCGCCCGGGTTCACCAAACATAAAACTGCATTGGCAATGGCTTGCTTGGCACCGGTAGAAACCACAATGTCCGCGGCATCGTAGTCTAAGTTATTTTCAACCTTTAATTTATTGGCAATGGCTTTACGCAAATCCGGATATCCAGCCACCGGCGTGTAGTACGTAAAGTTTTTGTCCATTGCTTCTTTTGCAGCAGCTTTTATATGGTCTGGCGTATGGAAATCCGGTTCGCCAAAACTCAAACTGATAACATCTACGCCTTTTGCGGCCAGTTCGCGGCCCAATTTGGCCATTTTTATCGTAGCCGATTCGGAAAGATTATTGATCCTGTCACTTAAAATACTCATAATGATTGTGTTGTTGGCGGCAAATATAGAAAATAACTTTAAGCCGGTTTTTAGTGCCTTATTTATATTTTTGTGGCATAGAAACAGTATAGTGCAGTTGCAAAAAAAAATCATTTTATACGCGTTGATCACCGGGTTTATCCTGATGATTGCCAAGTTTATAGCTTACTTCATTACGGATTCCAACTTTATTTTAGCCGATGCCGCCGAAAGTATTGTTAATGTAGTAGCCAGTGCATTCGCTTTTTTCAGCATCTGGTTTTCTGCCCTTCCGCGCGACATCAACCATCCTTACGGGCATGGCAAAGTGGAATTTTTCTCCGTTTTTCTGGAGGGTGCGCTCATCATGGTTGCCGGCATCATCATTATTATAAAGTCTGTTTACAACCTTTTTTATCCGCACGAAGTTCAGCAAATATTGATTGGTGCAATTATTATAGGCATTACGGGCATCATCAACGGTTTGCTCGGTTTTTACATGATCCGCCTGGGAAAAAAAATGCTTTCGATTACCATTGAAGGTGACGGACGGCATTTGATAACCGATGCCGTAACCAGTGCAGGTTTAGTTTTGGGTTTAGTGCTGATTTATTTTACCAAAATCGGGATGCTGGATAGTGTGCTTTCTATTGCAGTTGGTTTGTTCATCGTTTACACGGCTTATAAATTGGTGCGAAAATCAGTTGCCGGATTGATGGACGAAGCTGATTTTTCGATGGTTGACGATATTTTAAAAATTCTGAACGACAACCGAAAGGAAGAATGGATCGACATACACAATCTGCGCGCCCAACGTTACGGCAACGAGCTGCACATTGATTGCCACATGACGTTGCCAAATTATTTTGACTTAACGCGTGTTCATCATGAAGTTTCTTTGGCCGATGAATTTGTAAACCAGTTTGCACACATCAAAACGGAATTTTTTATCCATGCTGATCCTTGCCTGCCCGAATGCTGCTACTATTGCCGGATGCCAAATTGCCCGATCCGCGCTCATGAAAAAACAATTGATTACGTTTGGGATATGGAACGCGTGGCGCAAAACAACAAGCATTTTGCAACTGAGCACCAGGAAGTTTTGCATACTTAATATGAATGCTTCTTTTATCGATTAAAAATTTATGCTGAAAAAATATCCTTTTAACGTCCGGGTTTATGGTTTGCTTTTGAATGAAAACAACCAGCTTTTAATTAGCGACGAAAAGGAATACGGTATGTTTTTCTCTAAATTCCCTGGCGGTGGTTTGAAATATGGCGAAGGTTTGATCGATGGATTAAAGCGGGAATTTTTAGAAGAATGTTTTTTCGAGATAGAAGTGATCAGCCATTTTTACACAACCGATTTTTTCCTGAAATCTGCTTTTGATAACACGCAAATTATCAGCGTTTACTATCTCGTAAAAAATCTCGATACCATAAATTTGCCGGTAAAAACAGTACCGTTTGATTTTGAAGGAATAGAAGAAGGCGAAATTTTACAAGCTTTCCGTTGGATCGATTTGGATCAGCTTAAAATAGAAGACATTACTTTTCCGGCAGATCAAAAAGCCGTACAATTACTTTTAAACAGCAGAAAATGAATTGGGCAGAACGCGATTTAAAAGTGATCTGGCATCCGTACACACAAATGCAAACTGCCGCGCCGCCAATTCCAATTGTCCGTGGCGAAGGTGCTTTGTTGTTTGATGACGAAGGAAAAGCTTATTTGGATGCGGTTTCTTCCTGGTGGGTCAACATTCATGGCCATGCGCATCCGTATATCGCCAAAAGAGTTTCAGAACAATTGCAAACTTTGGAGCATGTAATTTTTGCAGGTTTTACGCATCCAACCGCAATCCAACTTGCAGAAAACTTGTTGGCCATTCTTCCGGATAATCAGCAAAAAGTATTTTATTCTGATAATGGTTCAACAGCGGTAGAAGTCGCTTTAAAAATGTGCATGCAATTTTGGAGTAATCAAAATAAAACTCGTACTAAAATTGTAGCCTTTAAAAATGCCTATCACGGCGATACTTTTGGTGCGATGTCGGTAAGTGCGCGCTCAGCTTTTACAGCTTCTTTTGATCCGTATTTGTTTGAAGTTGAGTTTATTGATTTGCCGAATAAGGAGAATTTGGAAACTATTTGCCATCAGCTATCAGCTATCAGCCATGAACTAATCTGCTTCATCTTTGAACCATTAGTTCAAGGTTCTGCCGGAATGTTGATGTACGAAGCCAAATACTTGGATGAATTGATGAAGCATTGCCGGCAGGAAAATATCTTATTGATTGCCGATGAAGTAATGACGGGTTTTGGCCGTACCGGGAAACGTTTTGCATGCGATCATTTACAGGAAAAGCCTGATCTGATGTGTTTTAGCAAAGGTTTAACCGGCGGAACGATGCCGCTTGGAATTACCACTTGCACCAATACAATTTACGAAGCATTTCTATCAGAAGATAAACACAAAACGCTTTTTCACGGCCATTCTTTCACCGCAAATCCGGTTGCTTGTGCTGCTGCTTTGGCCAGTTTGGATCTGTTCCTGCAACCAGAAACGATGGAAAATATTGATCGGATTTGTAAACGTCACCAAGAATTTGCCGATAAAAACAGTATTCATCCAAAACTGAAAACCATTCGGCAAACAGGAACTATTTTGGCGATGGAGTGGAACACGGAAAACGGGACTTCTTATTTTAGCAACTTGCGAGATCGGCTTTACCAATTCTTTCTAAAAAAACAAATTATTTTAAGGCCGCTTGGCAATATCATTTATTTTTTAACGCCTTATTGTATTACCGATTTGCAACTTGACCAGCTTTATGCTGCTGTTGAAGATGCACTCGAAAAAATTTAATTTATGAAACTACATCATATTTTACCAGCCATCGTTGCCAATCCAGCTTTGCATGCCAAATGGTTGAATACTTTATCGTTAATGGAAAACACCGGTGCAAGGAAAATTTCTGCAAGTGAAGATACCGAAACGGTAACTTACATTATTTTAAAACATGCTGCGGAAGAACATCGGCATGCGTTTTACTTAAAAAAACAATTGGAGAAATTAGATGGGAACTTGTGTCCAACTTATGCTGCCAATTATTTACTTGCACCACGGGAAAGCAAATTTTACCTCAACCGTTTAGACTTGGAAGTTTGCAGATATTTAAAAGCTGAACTTGGATTGGCCGGAAAAGAACTTCGTTTTGCAGCTTATTTGTTGGTTACTTATGCTATCGAAGTTCGTGCCGATGAATTGTATCCAATTTACCAGGAAGCTTTAAGTGATGCCGAAAGCAAAGTCAACGTAAAATCTATTATCTTGGAAGAAGAAGGGCACTTGGAAGAAATGCTGAACCAACTGCGGCAATTCTCGGCAGATTGGGAAAAACATGCGGTAAAAGCAGTAACAATTGAAACGGCATTGTTTGAAACCTGGGTTAATGGTTTGGAAAAAGAAGTTACAATTGCGGCAAACTAACTTCTTTGTTATTTTAGCTTTTCATCCAATCCAAATAATCGTACTTCAATTCAGGATGTAAACCTTTAATCACATTTTCCGAATATGCTTCTTTTATGCCATTAAAAACAACACGGTTAATTGGTAAACTTCGGCTTTTTAACATTTCAATAGAAAGCAAAGTATGGTTAATACTTCCCAAATAATGCATTACTACCAAAACAACTTCGGCTTGTAATTGACTGATCAAATCAATAATTAAAAAATAACTATTTAACGGAACCATCAAACCGCCGGCACCTTCAATTATTAGTTGGTTTTGAGTTTTTGGGAGAATTATTTTACTTGGATCAATCTCAATTCCATCCAAGTCGGCAGATTTATGCGGAGAAAAAGGCTGCGTTAAACGATAAGCTTCAGGATGAAAAATTGAAATTGGATTTTTAATCATACTTCGTACTTTCATTGTATCAGATTTATCCAAATCTCCTGATTGTATCGGTTTCCAGTAATCGGCTTGCAACTTCTCCACCAAATTTGCCGAAACATAAGTTTTGCCAACGCCGGTTCCAATTCCGGTTACAAATAGAGGTTTAGGTTGATATGTATTCATTGGTTTTAGTTCATAGTTCATAGTTTAACAAAGCTGCGAGTTTAGTAATTTCTTCAAACGTATTATAGCTATGAATACAAATGCGCAGCCTTTCCGTTCCTGCACCAACTGTCGGACTTAATATTGCCCGTACATCAAATCCATTTTCTTGTAAATAATTAGCCAGATTTTTAGCGTTTAAGTTTCCCGGAATTAAAATAGATTGTATTGGACTATTGCTTTCAATTAGTTGATAAGGATGCTTCTTTTGCACCTCTTTTTTAAATAAACCAACCAACTTTGTTAATTGCTTTTGTTCTTCTTCCGAATTTTTTAATAGTTGATAAGCCATTTTTGTAGTTAGCAATTGATGAAAAGATGGCGCGGTAGTGTAAATGAAAGGACGTGCAAAATTAATCAGGTAATTGCGCAAGTTATTACTGCCTAAAACAATTGCACCATGCGAGCCTAATGCTTTTCCAAAAGTTACCGTCCTGGCAAAAACATTATTTTCCAAGTTTAATTGCTGCACCAATCCACTTCCAAAAACACCAGTTGCATGTGCTTCGTCCACAATTAAATTTGCTTTATATTTTGCAACAAGTGCTGCCATTTCAATCAAAGGTGCAAAATCGCCATCCATCGAATAAACACTTTCTACAGCTACGTAACAAATGCCTTTTGCATTTTTAAGTTTCTTTTCCAAGTCATTTAAATCGTTGTGTTTGAAAGAGAAACGATTGGCCAAACTTAATCTTGCACCATCAATAATGCAAGCATGTGCCAATTCATCTGTAATAATTGTATCGCCGCGTTGCGGGAGAGCGGAAAATAAACCAAGATTGGCATCATAACCCGAATTGAAAATTAGTCCGGCTTCCGCTTGATGAAAGTTTGCAATCTGCTGCTCTAATTCCTCTACAAAAACAGTATTGCCAGAAAGCAAACGCGAACCACCAGAACCGTTTAAATAGTGTGGATACTTTTCGATTTCCGTTTGAACCAATGCTTTTAATTTTTCTGAGCGTGCAAAACCGAGATAATCGTTGGAGCAAAAATCAACTAATCCGGATGCTGTTTTTAGCACCCTAAAGTTATCGTCGAGCAGCCGTTGTGCTAATTTTTGCCGGATAAAATCTTCTGCCTGGTTCATTAAATAAATTTCGGCTAAAATTAAGAAAAGCGGCACAGGCCGCTTTTCAAACATCTTATTAATGCAGATAAAATTATTTTTGAGGTGGTGGGGGAGTGCCGCCGCCATTACCGCCGCCGCCATAGCCACCGCCATTTTGTTGCCTTGTACGCATTTCGGCTTGCATCTTATCGTAAGCTGTAGCTTGGTCGGCAGTTAAAACAGCTTTAATTTTAGCACTCATTGCTTGTCTGATTGGCGTCATTGCCTCACGACCGCCACCAGCAGTTCGCACGCTATCCATTTTAGTAGCTTGCATTTTCATAATGGTAGTAATTTTAGCAGTTTGATCGTCAGTCAGCGTTAATTGTGTTTGCAATTGTTTGGCCTGTTCTTCAGGAGATCTGCGTTGACCGCCGCCCTGAGCCTTGCTCACAGCGGTTATGCCTGCTACAAAGCAAAGCATCAATAATAATTTTTTCATAGTTTTTAATTTAGTTTATTGGATAAAGATACTGTGCTAATGTTTAACTCAAAACATGTAACTTAATTGTTGCCTTGCTGCAATTTGGCTATCGATTTTTGCATCTGTGTCATCATCGAAGTTAAGCTTTCCATGGTTGGGTCTGGCGTTGGTTCCGGAAAGTGCATCGAAATATAAGCTTTAGATCTCCAGATTTCTAAAATATCTTCCGGGCTAATTTCATAAGGCTCGTAAACCGGATTATCAGAAACCAGTTTCAGTTTTTTGTTAGGTTTAAATTTGTTGCCGATACGCTTGTAAACCACACCGTCATCCTTACTAATTACCACGTAAGTTTCGCCAGATTTAATTTCCGACCAGTTTTCCATATATTCTGCAACAATAATAGAACCCGGATAAACAGGCAGCATAGAATCTCCGGTGATTTCAAAAGCCCGGTAAGTTCCCTGTTTTAGCATGGGCAAATGGAACTTCGGCAACTGGCTGATAAATTCTGGATCAGCATAACCATTTAAATAACCCGCGCTTGCTTTAAACGGAACGAGTTCTATATTTTGCCGGTCGTTCTGATCAACAGAAACACTTAAAACACGAACGTTGTTGTTTTCCTGCTTTTGTTTCGGCGGATATTTATCGTTTATATCTTCATTTATAAAATCTCCAATCGGGATTTCAAAAAAATTTGCTATCATATTTAGCAATTCATACTTCGGATCGGCACGGTCTTCCTCATAAGCACCAACCAATGATCTTTTGATATGTAGCTGATCTGCAAACTGTTGCTGCGTTAACCCTTTCTTTTTTCGAAGGTATTTAATGTTTGATGAAATTTTTGACATAAAATTTGGTATTACTAAATTAATTAGTACTTTAGTGCTCATAAAATTAGTAATAAATTTGAATTATGCAAAATTTAAATATTCATCGGGCAACAAAACCAGTAAAAAAAATTATGTATATTATTACTGACCGAAACCGGAATAGTTTGCACGTTGGAATGTGCTCTGACTTGGTTAAAACTTTGCAGTTTTATAAGCAAATGCCCAACTTGTTTTTTAACAGTTCCGACCAATTAAACCGTTTGATTTATTTTGAAGAACTAAACTCTGAAGCTACGGCAGTAAAGCGGTTTGAAACTGTAAGCTGTTTTACCAGGAGCCAGAAGGAAAAAATGATCAGGTCGGTAAATCCGGATTGGGTAGATTTAACGATCGGGCTGAAGTATGAATCGGCTTTAAATTAATAAAGCTGGTTTTGGAAAAATACCTTGTAAAAGAAGTATTTCGGTTTAGTATTAATGGCCTTTTTAATATTTGTTCAGCATATTTTTTATGCTTCTTTTATCCTATAAAAATATTGGTCTTTCTATATTATTGATTTACGGCGTTTTTAAAACCGAAAGTCATTTTTAAATTCTTTCATTTTATATCTACTTTGCGAAAGATAAATACATCAGCAAAACCTTTTTCAAACAAAGAATAAAAATGAATTATTGGCTTGTCAAATCAGAACCTACCAAATATAGCTGGGAAAAATTTAATAAAGAAGGGCGTACCTTTTGGGATGGTGTGCGTAATTATCAGGCACGCAATAGCCTGAGGGAGATGAAAAAAGGCGATTTGGTTTTGTTTTATCATAGCAATGAAGACAAGGCTGTTGTTGGTATTGCAGAAGTGGTAAAAGAATTTTATCAAGACCCAACTACAGAAGACCCAAACTGGGTAGTTGTTGATTTAAAACCGGTTGAAAGCCTCAAAAAACCGGTTACGCTGGTCGAAATTAAAGCTGATAAACAATTAGAAAACATCAGTTTGGTAAGGCAAGGAAGATTATCGGTTATGCCGCTCAAGGCAGAAGAATTTGACCGGATTGTTGCTTTAGGAAGCGAAGTGTAGCTATTTCCTAAAGTTTAAAAAACCTGTTATTTTTTTAGATAAATGTGCTGCTACTTCTTTTAGCGGTACTTTTTGTATAATCTTTTTTTACTAATCAAGTTTTCAATGTCTTTCAATTTTTATGTGATAAAAGAAGTATGTAAGGTATTTTGAATAAAGTATAAGCCACTCCATTTGCATCTGTGTAAAAGAATTGTTATAGTTCAGCATACTACAGGATGCGTATTGTTAATATATAGTTCAAATTTGGTTTTTGTAACCAACACTCTTTTCACAAGAGCAAAATCTGAATTATTAATCATGAAGAAACTTTTAATAAACCTCTGTAGGTTTAATTTAGACTGTATCATTTTATTACTTATTGTTTCGGGCGCAAATGCACAGCAAGCAATAACAATTAGTGGAATAGTTTCTGCAAGCGATGGGCCTTTACCTGGCGCATCAGTTACTGTAAAAGGCACACAAACCGGTACTGCAACAGATGTTAATGGAAAATACACGCTAAAAGCAGCAAAGGGAAATATTCTTATTTTCCAGTCTATCGGTTTTACTACACAGCAAATTACGATCGGAACAAATACAGTAATCAACGTACTGCTGCAATCTTCAAACAGCCAGCTAAACGAAGTTGTCGTTATTGGTTACGGAACGCAGAAACGCACCAATGTTACCGGTGCTGTATCTTCTTTAAAGGCTGATAATTTGGATGAGCGTGCTATTACCCGGGTGGACCAGGCATTGGTAGGGCAATTAGCCGGCGTTACCGTTAAACAAACTACCGGCGTTCCGGGCAAAGCTTTTAGTGTGACGGTACGCGGAAGCGGTTCTATCAGTGCAGGTAATGATCCGCTATATGTTATAGATGGTTTTCCTTTATCGCCTGTTAGCCAGGGAACTAACGGTAGTTTTTCTACAGGTAACCCGTTGGATAACATCAACCCAAATGATATAGAAAATATTGAAGTACTAAAAGATGCGGCCGCAGCCGCAATTTATGGTTCAAGGGCATCAAACGGTGTGGTGCTGATTACTACAAAACGCGGAAAAACCGGTAAACCAAGTATCAGCTATAATACTTATGTGGGTTATAACGAAGCCAGCAAAAAACTAAAAATGCTAAGCGGCCAGCAATGGATTGACCGGGCTACAGAAATGATCAACGCGGCCTATGTTTTAAAATATGGAGCCAGCGGTGCAACTGCAAACGATAATGCCGCTACCCGTACCGCCATGAACGGAGGGGCGTTTAGTACTGCCTATCAATTAGATCCGCGTTGGGCACAAGCAGGCCACCCGGGTTTAGAATATGTAGATTGGCAAAATGCGATTGAGCGAAAAGGATTGATGCAAAACCACCAGCTTTCTGCCAGCGGCGGTTCTGATGCGGTGCGTTATTTTGTATCTGGCAACTATGCAGATCAAAACGGGTTTGTAAAAGGTTTGGGTTACAAATCTTACTCGGCAAGGGCAAACGTAGAAGTTAATGCTGCTAAAAATTTAAAATTAGGTGTTAATATCGCCCCAACTTATAGTATAACAGAAGATCCGGGCGTAGAAGGTAAAGACAATATTTTTCACCAGGCTTTAAGTATGAGCCCTATTCAGGAAGACTCGGTTGGGTTATATGCTAACATTGGTAAAAATGCACAGTACAACTGGAGCAATACCACGAACAGCCCAATTGGCAAATTACAATACAATGTGGGCGAAACAAAAAGGTTCCGTACTTTATCAACTGTTTATGGCGAATATGAAATTGTTAAAGGATTAAATTTTAGAAGTTCCCTTAACTTAGATAATACAGATAATAATACGCGGGGCTATGTGCCTTATATTACTACCGGTTCGCAAGCCACCCGTACTTTTAATGCGGCTACCAATCCCAACGTTACTTCTGCTACTTCGGGTTCATACAGCAGTTATAAAAGGATAACTTTCGTAAACGAAAATACACTTACTTATAACCATATTTTTAACAATGTGCATAATCTGAGTGTGTTGCTGGGCCAATCTTATAATTTAGACCGTTTAGACCAGGCCTCCATAGCATCTGTTGGCGGATACACCAGCAGTGTTATCCAAACGTTAAGTGCGGCAGCAGCCACAACCGGAAGCACAAGTAGTGCACAAAGTGTTCTGATATCTTACTTTAGCCGTGTACAGTATGGTTATAAAGATAAATATTTGCTTTCGGCCAGCTTACGTACTGACGGTTCTTCCAGGTTCGGCCAAAATAACAAATACGGGGTTTTCCCTTCTGCATCTTTGGGTTGGCGGGTAATTGAAGAAGGTTTTATGAAAGCATTACCTGCTGTGAGTGATTTAAAACTACGTGTAAGTTACGGTGTAAACGGAAATAACAACATACCCAATTATGGAAGTATTGCAACTTTAGGTTCTTATGGATATGTAGCAGGTTCAACACAAGCTGTAGTAATTGGCCAGGCACCAAATGTTTTAGCTAACCCGGATTTGAAGTGGGAAAAATCACAAACTTATGATGGCGGTATTGATTTCGGCTTATTCAAAAACCGCATTACCGGCTCCTTTGATTATTACAACAAGTTAAATACACAATTATTGTTAAACGTTCCTTCTCTTGAAGTAACCGGTTTTTCAAGCTATTTAAGTAATGCCGGTTCGGTTAGGAATATAGGCGAGGAGCTGGAGTTAAGTTCCCGAAATTTAGTTGGCAGATTTCAGTGGAACACCACGGTCAACATGAGCCATAACGCGAATAAAATTGTATCGCTATACGGCAATCAAACACAAATTATTATTCCTAACGCTTTTGATGTTACAGATAATATCCTGCGCGTTGGTCAGCCTTTAAACAGTATTTACGTAGTTAAACAAATTGGTATTTTAAGCCAGGCAGATATCAGCAACAATGCGGCAATGTATAATAACGAATCGGTAGGCGACCCAAAATACCAAGACCTAAACGGCGATGGTAAAATTACCGAAGCAGATAAACAAATTGTAGGTCATCCAAACCCTAATTATACGTGGGGGATTACCAATACTTTCCGCTATAAAGGTTTTGATCTGAGTGTCTTGGTTCAAGGACAAAACGGCGGTTCTATCTATTCCTTGTTAGGAAGGGCAATTACCCGTACCGGTCAAGGCTTTACAGACAACGCACCTTATTTTTATAACGACCGTTGGAAATCACCTTCTGATCCCGGAGCAGGCAGGGTAAGCAAGGCATATTCTACATTTGGTTTTATTGCCAATACAGATTGGTTGTATTCATCCAATTACGTTAGGGTAAGGGATATAACATTAGGGTACAATTTAAAAAATTTGGTTAAAACACCGATTGTACAAGGCGCCCGTATTTATATCACTGCTGAAAACTTTTTTGGCCATGACAAATATTATGGAGGTTTAAACCCCGAAGCAGCAAATACGGCAATTAGTTCTAACAGCAACTATCCCGAAGCAGGCGATTATGGTGGTTTGCCTTTGGCCAGGTCATTAATTTTTGGCCTTAATTTTACCTTTTAACCGATAATACAAATTGAAAATGAAAAAAATATTTTTTCTATCTGTTATAGCATCTGTTTTCCTGGTTGTTTCGTGTACCAAGGATTTAAACCAAACACCTATTTCATCTCAAACAACAGCAACCTTTTATCAGTCGCAAAGCGATTTTATACAAGGCACAAATGCTATTTATGCTGATTTAAGAAATTATCCGGACAGGTTAGATTATCTCTCTGAAATCCGTTCTGATAATATTTACGGAGTTTCTGTAACCGTACGCGATTGGGACCCGATCAATGATTTTGCGCCTGGTATTGCCTCCAATACTTATGTGGAAGAAGCTTGGAGCGCTGATTTTAATGGCGTATTCAGGGCAAATACAGTGCTGGATCAGATCAGTAAAAATGGGAGTAATGTTGGCTCAACAAGTTTAGCAACCAGGATGCAGGCCGAAGCCCGGTTTCTGCGTGCTTTTTATTATTTCGACATGGTTCGGTATTATGGAAAACTGCCAATTATAGATCATCCTGTAACAGCCTTAGAAGCTACTGCAATTGCCCGCAGTTCCGTAAGCGATGTTTATAAATTTATCATTGCCGATTTACAGTTTGCAGCAGCTAACCTGCCCGCATCTTATACTTCTGTTGATGTTGGAAGGGCCACAAAATACGCGGCAGAAGCAACGTTGGCACAAGTTTACATGGCGCGTTCTGGCGCTACTTATGGTATTGAAGGC
Organism: uncultured Sphingobacteriaceae bacterium; assembly: GCA_964251965.1. Classification (GTDB taxonomy): domain Bacteria; phylum Bacteroidota; class Bacteroidia; order Sphingobacteriales; family Sphingobacteriaceae; genus Mucilaginibacter_A. Next base: position 110,552 of record CAXULQ010000001.1, read on the forward strand.
CCTGGCCTGGCATCAAACGAATGGAATTTGGCTTTACCGTTATTAAACGATATTATCAATAGTGGTTTGTTTGTGTTCAGTACTAATTATGCCAATATTTTTTCTTATTCCAACCAAAGTCCGGTAACTAATAAAGAGGCTATTTTTGATGTCATGTATTTAAGCGGCCTTAGCGGAACGTCTTCTTTGTATGGTGCAGATTTTCCTTGGCAATTGGCCCCAAACACTTATTTCTTATCCATAAAAGATACACACGCTAACGGAAGTTTAGAAATCATCCCTGTTTCTAACAATTTAGCCAATAGTTATGCAACTGCTGATGTACGCAAAGCAGCTACCATTTGGACTGCCGGCTACACGTATTCAGGCACTACAGAAATCCGTCCGTTTTTTAGAAAATATCTTGATTTTACAAAAATCCCTTCCGCCAGCCGTTTTGATTGGGGCATTAATTTTATCGCAATCCGTTATACTGATATTTTGATGTTGAAAGCTGAGTGTATTTTAAACGGTGCAGCAGGCTCGCAAACAGATGTTGATGCAATTGTTAACCAGGTAAGGAACCGCGCCGGCCTAACAAACCTGACAGGTGTTACCAAAGCCCAGTTACTGGATGAACGGAGAAGAGAATTTGCCAATGAAGGTTCACGTTGGTTTGATTTGCAAAGAAGCGGCAATTTGTTAACCATTATGAATGCCTGGAGGGCTACTGAAGATACGCAAAACAAAATCAACCCAATAACCGCTAATTATGTTTTGTATCCGGTCCCGCAATCACAATCAGATGCTTCACCTGGTTTATACACGCAAAATCCTGGTTACTAATTTTTAGGTGATAAAAGAAGTATGAACAGGAAAGACTTTATAAGTCAGCTTTCCATTCTATCGGGCAGAGCCTGCATATCAAAACAATATGCAAGCTCCTTTTGGTTTGATAAAGACGAATCGCCGTTTGTAAAAAGGCTGAAACCAGTTGGCCGGGCAATGGAAACGGAAGGTTATTACGTTTGGTGCAGCCGCCGCCTTCTTACTTAAAAAAATACGGCAGGTTTGAACGTCCGCAAATCTTGTTTTTAAAAGGTAAACCTGCTTATTTGTTTACCACTTCGCAAGGCGGAAAATTTATGACTTCCTCAACCTTTATTTTCAAAAATCGCTTAACATGCTTCTTTTAGCACATAATTTTTGGTGTTAAAAGAAGCATCTGATTTTTCTGTAATTAAAATCGGCCCGGCATTTATTATCAATTTAAAACCTGCTAACTTGACAACATTTGTTATCCCAATTAATTGATCTCATTTATGAAAAAATATTCTTTCAATTTGCTTGCTCTGCTGCTTGCATTTACTGTTTCCGCCAAAGCACAAAACAAAAACGTACAGGATTTCGACCAAAACTGGACCTTTAATTTAGGCGATGTTACAAACGCACAAAACACTGATTTTAATGATTCCGGCTGGAGAAAACTCAATTTGCCGCACGATTGGAGCATCGAAGGAAAATTCGCTAAAGAAAACCCTGCAACGCCCGAAGGCGGCGCATTACCTGGCGGAATTGGCTGGTATCGTAAAACTTTTACCATTCCTGAATCTTCTAAAAACAAAATTATTTCGGTTGATTTTGATGGCGTTTACCAAAAAAGTCAGGTTTGGATTAATGGTCATTTGTTAGGTTTCCGCCCAAACGGCTACATTTCTTTCCGTTATAACTTAACGCCATACTTGTTTTATGGCACAAAAAAGAATGTAATTGTAGTCAAAGCCGATAATTCGGTTCAGCCTAATTCGCGCTGGTATTCTGGTTCTGGTATTTACCGTAATGTTTGGCTAATTACCAATAATAAAGTTGCGGTTGATCATTGGGGAACTTTTGTTACCACACCTCAGGTTAGCAATCAATCGGCAAGCATCAATGTAAAAACGATGGTGAGAAACTATACCGGTGCATCTCAAAATGCTACTTTAACTACGGTTGTTTATGATGCTTCCGGCAAAATCATCACTATGAAAACTACGCCGGGCATCACTATAAAAGACTCTATAAAAGAAGTATCGCAGGATTTTACAGTAAGCAACCCAAAATTATGGTCGGTAGAAAAGCCGTATCTATATAGAATTGTATCGAAAGTAACCGATGATTATTCCGTTTCCGATACTTATCAAACACCGCTTGGCATCCGCTATTTTAATTTTGATGCAGATAAAGGTTTCTCCTTGAACGGAAAGTACATGAAAATTTTAGGCGTTTGTGATCACCATGATTTTGGAAGTTTAGGCGCAGCAGTAAACACCCGCGCTTTGGAACGCCAGTTAGAAATTTTAAAGGGAATGGGCGTAAACGGCATCCGAACTTCGCATAATCCGCCTGCACCAGAATTGCTGGATTTGTGCGATAAAATAGGTTTTGTGGTGATGGACGAAGCTTTTGACTGCTGGGAACGCGGGAAAGCCAAGTACGATTATCACTTGTATTTTAAACAATGGCATAAAAAAGATTTACAGGACCAGGTTTTGCGCGACCGTAACCATCCAAGCATAATCATCTGGAGCATTGGCAACGAAATTCCGCAGCAAGGCGATACCAGTGCGCTTCGTATTGCGCCGGAACTTGCTGCTATTGTTCATGGTTTGGACACAACCAGACCGCTTACAACAGCAAATGACCGCCCGGATACTTCCAATAAAATTATCAAATCAGGTGCAATAGATTTAATTGGTTACAACTATCATGAGTTTGATTATGCCAAATTTCATGACCGTTATCCCGGTAAAAAATTCATCGCTACCGAAACTACTTCCGGTTTAGAAACACGCGGCCATTATGATATGCCTTCGGATAGTATCCGCATTTGGCCTTCGCGTTACGATAAACCTTTTACCGGCGGCAATCCTGATAACAGCGTTTCTGCTTACGATAACGTTCGTCCGGCTTGGGGTTCAACCCACGAAATGACCTGGAAAGTGATGAAGAAGTACAACTTTTTATCAGGCATGTTTGTATGGACAGGTTTTGATTATCTGGGCGAACCAACGCCATATTCCTGGCCTTCGCGCAGTTCTTATTTTGGTATTGTTGATCTGGCCGGTTTCCCGAAAGATGTTTATTACATGTACCAAAGCGAATGGACGGACAAAACCGTGCTGCACATTTTTCCGCATTGGAATTGGGAAGCCGGAAAAACAGTTGACATTTGGGCGTATTACAATCATGCAGATGAAGTGGAACTGTTTTTAAACGGAAAATCTCTCGGCATAAAAAAGAAAACAGGAGATGATTTGCATGTAATGTGGCGTGTGAAATATCAGCCGGGAACGTTAAAAGCAGTTTCGCGCAAAAACGGACAAGTGGTTTTGACAACCGAAGTTAAAACAGCCGGTAAACCTGCAAAAATCCAGTTAACAGCAGATCGTTCGGCAATTAAAGCGAATGGAAAAGACCTTTCTTTTATCACCGTAAAAATATTGGACAAGGACGGAAATTTAGTGCCCGATGCAAGCAACTTAGTCAACTTTAAAATTAATGGCGAAGCTTTTATTGCCGGTGTTGATAACGGCGATCCGGTTAGCCACGATTCTTTTAAAGTGGATTACCGCAAAGCTTTTAATGGTTTGGCTTTGGCAATAGTTCAGGCTAAAGAAAAAGCGGGAAAAGTAAGTTTTACAGCAACTTCAGCAGGATTACCGGCTGCAAGCATTTCGATTCAATTGTCTAAATAACCAAAATTTTTAAAGAAGCATGAAACAGCTTAACGGATTTGACAAATTCAGATTGAGTTGTTTGATGCTTCTTTTACCCCTGTTTTTTTGTCAATATACCTTTACGCAGGAGGGAAAAGCGAAACTTTATTACACAGATGGTTTTGCTTTTAAATAGGATCAACCCCGCCCAATCCGTATACATTTAAAAACCGGGGAAATTGTTTCCGGAGAAGAATCTTTAGCAAGGTTTAACGGAAAAGTAATAGATGGCGGTGCAGCAACTGTTTTGGATTTGCCCTTGGATAAAAGTAAAACATTGAAAAGTTTAACTTTAAAAACAACTGCAAATGATGTGGTAGTTGGATTGATGGCAATGCGTTTGCTTCGAGAATAATTTGATATGATAAAAGAAGCATCAACTTCTTGGATGATATTGCACAATCGTTTCCCGCAAATATTCCCGGTCTAAATGCGTGTAAATCTCCGTAGTCGTAATACTTTCATGGCCTAACATTTCCTGTACAGCACGCAGATCGGCACCGCCTTCAATTAAATGTGTGGCAAAAGAATGCCTAAAAGTATGCGGACTAATACTTTTTTTAAGGCCAATTTTTTCAGCCAAACTTTTAATAATCATAAAAACCATCACACGCGAAAGTTTGGATCCGCGTTTACTTAAAAACACAAAATCTTCCTGGCCTTTTTTTATGGTTAGATGGACACGGATTTCATGCAAGTAAATCTTTAACAACTTGCCTGCTTGTTCGCCAATGGGCACCAAGCGTTCTTTGTTGCCTTTGCCCATAATTTTAATAAAATCATCTTCCAAGTATAAGTTAGAGATTTTTAAAGTGATCAATTCGGTAACCCGCAACCCACAACTATACAAAACTTCCAACATGGTTTTGTTGCGCGTACCATCAGGTTTGGATAAGTCGATCGCGGCAATCAAAGCATCAATCTCTAAAATATTTAACGTATCGGGTAGTTTACGTGTTAACCTCGGCGCTTCTATTAGTTCTGCCGGATTGTGCGAAAGCAGGTTTTCCATCAGCATAAATTTGTAAAATGCTTTGATGCCTGATAGGATTCGCGCTTGCGAGGCAGGCGTCATGCCCAATTCGTTTATCCATTTAATAAACGCTTTTAAATCCTGTTCGGTAATCGTTTCCGGTTTACGAATGGGCAAAAGTGAAATGGCAAATTGCTGTAGCTTGTCCATGTCCTGCAAATACGCCTGAACAGAATTTGGCGACAAAAACTTTTCCAGCTTTAAATAAGCGCGGAAACCGTTGATGGTAGAAGGCCAGTCCAATTTATTTTAACAGATTTATCGTTATGTTTGGGTGATGAAGATACAAATTATCAACGGACCAAACCTAAACCTGCTGGGCGTTCGCGAACCTTCGGTTTACGGCAGTGCTTCTTTTACCGACTATTTTTCAGACTTGCAACAGCGTTTCCCCGACATCCAATTCAGCTACTTCCAAAGCAATAAAGAAGGCGAACTGATTGATAAAATCCAGGAAATTGGTTTTGATTTCGACGGTATTATTTTAAATGCCGGTGGCTACACGCACACTTCTATTGCCCTAACCGATGCGATTGCGGCTGTTAAAACGCCTGTTGTAGAAGTGCATATTTCTAACGTACACAAGCGCGAAACTTTTCGGCACCATTCTTTTTTATCGGCTAATTGCAAAGGTGTTATTTTGGGTTTTGGTTTGGATAGTTATCGGTTAGCGGTGGAAAGTTTTTTGGTGTAGGATTGAATGCTTCTTTTATCGGGTAAAAGTTTGTGTTGGATTATGATTGGATTAGAAAGCCTTAGCTTGGAAGATTGTGATTGCAAATCTTGAGCAGTAAGAGTTTTTTAGAACTTGAAAACTAAACTTCTATCAAAATTAAAAATATACATTTCTGGATTTATGAAAAGACTATTTATTTTACTTATTTTTTTGTCTTTTGGAATTACAACCTGTTTTAGTCAGATTTTATCACAGGATAAAAAGTTTTCACCAAACCAACTACAGGAAGATTTCAATAAATTAAAACATTTAATAGTTGATGTGCATGTTAATCCGAATTGGGAATTAAACCCGCAAGAATTTGAACAAATGTTTAAGCATATTGAAGCAACATTAAAAGACTCAATGACGGCTACGGATTTTCTAAAACAAATTAAACCTATAATTGCGTCCTTGTCCGACGAACATTCACAAATTTATCTCCAGCCAGAATTGCTTACGAAAAGTTTTCAAAACGAAGGAATTTATCCTCCATTTACTTTAATCAAAAAAGAAAATAATTACTTTATTAAAGATATACTAATTGATAACAATAATTTAAAAGTAGGCCAGCAGATAAAAGAAATCAACAATGTAAAAATTGAAAAGCTAATTGCCCATTGTGAATTGGACACAATAGGTTTTCCAAAACAAAGATCAGATATTGCTTTAAAGCAATTTGGACATTTATATCCTTGGGCAAGTTCTAAAGAAACAACAACATTTACGATTAAAATAGCTGATAATAAAGCTGTATTAGTAAAAGGTACAACTTTAAAAACATGGGAGGAATATTTGAATAAGCAGCCGCAGGGTAAAGGGACCAACTGTGAGGAAAGAATATCTTACGCTCGTTATGGTAGTGTGGGCTACATTAATGCGTGTTGGTTTGATGTCAAGTCAAAAGGAAAGTTTAGTATGGACTCTATCAGGTACAAGATTGACGGTATTTTTAAAAAAATTCATGATGATGGTATTAAAAAGCTGGTTATCGATGTTAGTAAAAACGGAGGCGGTAACTCAGCAGTTGGCGAATATTTGATTAGTTCCTTCTACGATAAACCTTATAAAGACTACCAAGTCGATTTTAAAAAAAGTGAAGAATATTTGAAACTTTACGAATCTTGGGGTTTTCGTAACCCAGCTTACTCAGCAGCCAAAAATGGAGAAATACTGCATTACGGCCCAACGATGGTAACCCCTGAAAACGTACCTTATCGTTTTAATGGCAAAGTTACTATCGTAATGGGGCAGCCTACTTTTTCAAGTGCCATGACTTTTGTAACATTGATAAAGGATAATCAAATTGCTCCAATTATCGGTCAAACATCACTCAATGGACATCCTACAGGTTTAGGAGAGCAGTTTTATACCAAGCTTCCCAATACTAAGATATTCGTTCGGTTAAGCGTAAAGGAATTTATAAGACCGGCAGGAAAAGCAGAGGACAATGTTTTGCATCCTGATGTTATCCTTACTGATGCCCAATTATCGAGCGTAAACGAAATAATTAAGAATATCAATTAAATTAAAGTAGGTTATCTTGGGTTTTGATAGTTGATGGAGAGAGAGTTTTGGTTAAATAAAAGTTGAACGATACTTCTTTTATCGGGCAAAAATCTGAATACAATTTTAAACTTAGCTTTGAACTTTGAAAAAGAGTATCAAAAGTAAAATCCAGTTCCCTAAAATCAATCCTTAAAAAATTAAAGATTGTAATTTAAATAAATGATTTTGCCTTTCAATAAAATGTTAAAACTCTAAAAAATCACCTGTAAAAGAAGCATCCAATTTTATGAAACAACTATCCGTACTTTTTTTATTTTTTTTATTTGGTACACAAGTATTCAGCCAGCAAACGGCGCAAGCTGTTGTTAATGGCAAAGATGCCAAAACACAAATCAGCAGGCATATTTACGGTCAGTTTGCAGAGCATTTAGGCAGAAGTATTTACGATGGTTTCTGGGTTTCGGAGGGATCAAACATTCCAAACAAAGGCCGTATCCGTTTAGATATTGTAGAAGCTTTAAAGAAAATCCATATTCCAAATTTGCGTTGGCCGGGAGGTTGTTTTGCAGATGAATATCATTGGAGAGATGGTATCGGTCTTCGTCCGCAACGCCCAAAAATGATAAACACCAACTGGGGCGGCGTTACCGAAGACAATAGTTTTGGCACACACGAGTTTTTGGATTTATGCGGAATGTTGGGCTGCGAACCTTATGTTTCTGCAAATGTTGGCAGCGGCACGGTAGAAGAAATGTCTAAATGGGTGGAATATTTAAACTTCGACGGTGTTAGTCCGATGGCTGCTTTACGTACGCAAAACGGTCATCCTAAACCATTTAAAGTAAGTTTTTGGGGAGTTGGAAACGAAAGCTGGGGCTGCGGCGGTAACATGACACCGGACTTTTATGCAGACCAGTACAGAAGATATGCTTCGTTTGCCAAGGATTATCCGGGAACCAAACTAAAAAAGATTGCCAGCGGCGCAAGCGATTTCGATTACAACTGGACAGAAGTAGTGATGAAGAAAGTAGGAACACGGCCCTGGGGACTTTCTCTACATTATTACACCATCCCTACGGGCAGTTGGAGTAAAAAAGGCTCGGCAACTGATTTTGATGAAAAAGAATACATGAAAACCATGCGCAACTGTTTAAAAATGGAAGAACTGGTTACCAAACACAGCGCGATTATGGATAAATATGACCCAACCAAAAAGGTAGCGCTGGTAGTGGATGAGTGGGGAATATGGACTGATGTAGAGCCAGGCACCAATCCCGGGTTTTTATTTCAGCAAAACAGTATGCGTGATGCATTGATTGCCGGAACAACTTTAAATATTTTTCAAAACCATGCCGACCGTGTGAAGATGGCCAACCTGGCACAAACCGTAAACGTGCTGCAATCTTTAGTGTTAACGCAAAAAGACAAAATGATTTTGACGCCAACTTACCATGTTTTTGATTTGTACCAGGTTCATCAGGATGCAACTTTGCTGCCTATTACTATCCAATCTCCGGATTATACGGTGGATGATGTAACCATTCCTTCGGTAAATGCTTCGGCTTCCAGAGATAGCAGCGGTGTGGTGCATATTTCTTTTGTCAACTTAAATGCAACGAAAAAAATTACGGTGAGTACTGTTTTGCAGGATGTAGATTATAAAACCGTGCAAGGCCGGATTGTTACTTCGCCAAAGTTTAATGATTACAATTCTTTTGATCAGCCTGGTAAAATTAAACCTGCTGTTTTTAATGGTGCTAAAAAACAAGGAAACCAATTGGTTGCGGAACTGCCGGCTTTGAGTGTGGTGGTTTTAACGTTGAGAAAGTAGGGGTAAAAGAAGTATTAAAGATGATTAACAGGGATTGTGTCGATATTGGTAGAATAAAAATGCTTTGCAGAAAAGATCGGTATTGTAAATCCAAAACAACGAAAGATTAAATAAAAGTTGTCAAACTGTCTAAAAATTTAAGTTTTGATTAAGGGCAAATCCTGGTAATTTGGAGAGGCTACATCTTGAACTATCAGCGGTATTATAGGATAATATCGACCTAAAATTAAAAGGCAAAATTTTGCACCTGGAGTTATATTTACAAAAAAATAGAATCCGTCATTTCCCGTTATTGCGTAACCTCTGCTGTCCCATCCTCTTCCGTTCCAAAACAAAAGTTCGACTTTGGTTTGTGCCAAAGGATTACTCAGGCTACCGTTAGTACGGACAAGCTTCCCACGAAGGTTTGTTGCAGTAGCTTTATTAATATTTAATATTAATACAATTGAGAAGAAGAGGATTAGCTTTTTCATAATTATTGAGGTTTTGGAGCTGTTGTGGAACCGCGTGTTGTATCTATAACCTGACTTGTGAGATAATTTCTGTTAGATTGTTTTGTTAAGATACTATTAATAGTTATCACTCTTCTAATTGTATCTAATTCTGTTTGGGTCCAATCAAAATTGGATGATCCAAAAGATGATCCCAATTTATTGTTTAATACAAGCATTCCAGATAGTTTACCTTGTTGGTCTTGAATCGTCTTATCCTCTATGTAAAACGAAATTTTCTTTGTATCTCCATAGCAATGCAAACTTTCGGGAATGCAGTTTATGGAACTATTATCTAATACGCTTTTATATAGTAGTGCATTAGCTTCATGTTTCGGGTCTAACATGAGTTTAACCTTCCAATCTATGCGCCAGGGTCGCTGATTATAACTTTCCTGTAATTTTCTAAATGCATCAATATTAACAATTAAGCTATCGACCTTGGTAAAGAAAGCAGCAAAAAGTACGATGTACAACGCAGAGGCACCTGTAGCGTTAATCTTGAAACTACCTAATGTACCATTAGTTTTAAAATTATCCTTTGGAGTAATTTCGTATAATAAGATTGCAGGAAGCAGTGGAATTAGGAATGTCATACTTATGCAAAATAGTTTATAAAGCGGGTCGGGATTAATAATTTTCATAGCCTTATAATTTGTGATGTTGATTCAGGAAATTGAAATTTACAATTATGTACTTCTTCTAAGCAGCAACTTTTAACGAAATATGTTGAAATACTTGGTCTTAATTATAGGTTAAAGTTGAGCTAAATAATAGTGCATAAAAAGAGTATTAACACTCATTTGCTTTAAGTACAATTACGTTATTTAAGGAAAAATGTAGCGTTTTATTTACTTATCTACGGGCAACATCCAACACGATCATATCCATTACATCTAACTATTTAAGTTAACAATACGATAGTCTAAGAACCAGTGAAATAAAAAGTTAATTTTTGTACTTGCACTATTTATCAGTTCCGTTTCTTAAAAATTATGCTGATCTGTATCTGCTTATCAGTTCTTTTGAACTTAGGACTTTTAATCTCACTACTTTTAAACAAGCATACTTCTTTTGCAGGTATAAATTTTACTGCCTTCGCAAATAAAAATTAAGGAAACGCACTAAAATAAGCCTTTTCTCAATCTGAAATTCAGGTAGAGTTAGTCAACAAAAAAGGTGCAGGAGTTTAAGTTCCTGCACCTTTTTTTATCCTGTTGATCAGGACTAAAATTTATCTTCTAAGCTAACTCTGATTCCGCAAAAGCAGCAACATTATGATCAACTACTGCGGATTTTACAGTTTTAACAATCCGGGCTGCAATTTTATAAGGATCGGCAGCGGAGTTTGGCCTGCGGTCTTCCAAATAACCTTTCCAGCCTCTTTCAACAGTTGCCAATGGAATACGGATCGAAGCACCACGGTCAGAAATGCCATAACTGAAATCGTAAATAGAAGCAGTTTCGTGTTTGCCGGTCAAACGTTGTTCGTTATCTGCACCGTAAACTTCAATATGTTCTTTCACCACAGGGCGGAAAGCTTCACAAATTTTATCGTACGTTTCTTTATTGCCGGCATTCCTTAAAACTGAATTGGAGAAATTGGCGTGCATGCCAGATCCGTTCCAATCTAAAGTACCTAACGGTTTGCAATGCCAATTGATGGAAACGCCAAATTTTTCGCCAATTCTTTCTAACAGATAACGTGCAATCCAGATTTGGTCGCCTGCTTCTTTGGCACCTTTTGCAAAAATCTGGAACTCCCATTGTCCGGCTGCAACTTCGGCGTTAATGCCTTCTACGTTTAACCCGGCATCCAAACAAACGTCCAAATGTTCTTCTACAATGTCTCTGCCGAAAGCATTTTGGGCACCAACCGAACAATAATACTGGCCTTGCGGTGCCGGATAACCGTTTACCGGAAAGCCGAGCGGCTTGTTGGTTTCAGGGTTCCATAAAAAGTATTCCTGTTCAAAACCAAACCAAAAATCGTTATCGTCATCATCAATCATACCACGGCCATTAGATGGATGTGCTTTTCCATCAGAAGTTAATACTTCGCACATCACCAGATAACCATTTTTTCTTTGCGGATCCTGGCAAATGAAAACAGGTTTCAAAACACAATCCGATGAACCTCCGGGAGCTTGTTGAGTTGAAGAACCATCAAAACTCCAAGATGGACAATCTTCTAATTTTCCACTAAAATCTTTTTCAATTTTAGTTTTACTACGCAGGCTTTGCGTTGGTTTATATCCATCAAGCCAAATGTATTCGAGTTTTGCTGCCATGGTTAGTCAAATGGTTTATCGGTTATAGTTATATTATTATTTTAACCAAATATAACAGATATAGCTAATAAACAAAATATAATCTCTAAATTTTTAAAAAATTTTAATGAATAAAGTAGTTTTTAAAAGAAAAAGCAAGTTTATATTAATAAGAATAGATTTTTCTATGAAATAATTAAAGAAAGATCCTTTAAAACTGCATTAAAATTTATAAACAAGTTTTTGAATCGAGATTTTTATGTTATAAAAGAAGCATGTTAATTTTACAGCCCTTCATCGTGCTGACTTTGGTCTAAACCTGTAAGTTCATCATCTAAACTTACACGAAGCGGACTAACCAGGTTAGCAACACGTAACAGAATCATCGATCCAAAAAAAGCAAAAGCAGAAACGCCAATCAATGCCAAAATGTGTACAAAAAACAAATGTGTTTCCCCATAAAAAAGTCCATTGCCAGTTGTGTTCGCGCTATTTATTGCTTTGTTGGCAAAAACACCTGTAAGCAACATGCCAACCATACCGCCAACTCCATGGCAAGGAAAAACATCTAATGTATCATCAATGCTGGTTTTTGAACGCCAGATCACGACTAGGTTACTCACCACTGCAGCCACAATACCGATAACCATAGAATGCGGAACAGTAACATAACCTGCAGCAGGCGTGATGGCCACCAAACCAACAACTGCACCGATACAGGCACCCATTGCAGATGGTTTTTTCCCTCTTAACATATCAAAGAATATCCACGACATAGCCGCGGCAGCAGAAGCAGTTGTGGTAGTTGCCAAAGCTGTTGCGGCCAAAATACCTGCGCCACCGGCAGAACCTGCATTAAAGCCGAACCAGCCAAACCATAATAAACCGGTTCCTAATATTACATAAGTGATCCTTGCGGGAGTGTGTTCCTGCAAATTCCGCTGCTTTAAATACAAGGCTGATGCAAGTGCGGCCCATCCGGCAGACATGTGTACAACCGTTCCGCCTGCAAAATCCAGAACACCTGCTTTGGCCATTATTCCATCCGGATGCCAGGTGGCATGCGCTAGCGGTGCGTAAATAAAAATGATGAACAAGCCAAGGAAAATGAGATAAGAATTAAAACGGATCCGTTCTGCAAAAGCACCGGTAATTAAAGCAGGTGTGATAACCGCAAATTTAAGCTGAAACATGGCAAACAAAATAAGCGGAACGGTTGGCATTAAGGGCCAAGTGCTGTTGCCCAATGTACCTTTCATCATAAAATAAGTTGCCGGGTTACCAACAATTCCATGAAAATCTTCTCCAAAGGCCAGGCTAAAACCAAAAATCACCCAGATAATAGTAATTAAGCCCATGCAGGCAACGCTTTGTAGCATAGTAGAAATCACATTTTTTTTACGAACCATGCCACCATAAAAAAAGGCCAGTCCGGGTGTCATTACCAGTACTAAAGCGGTAGATACCAGCAGCCAAGCGGTATCTCCGGTATCAATTTTATTGCCTTTCACCTCAGTTAAATCGACAGAACTAAAAATAAGGGCGAGCACCATTACAATTAGCAGCAGGATAAACGGTAACGATTTTTTCAAGTTAGAAAGTTTAGTTAGTTAGAAAATTAAATGTTAAAGGTTATAAATTTCATTAAACAGATTTAAAAAAATTTAATTTTAATCGAAAAATAATATAATTGCTACGGCAATCTACAAGTAAAATACACAACTGAGATTGATTATCAGCTAAATTATTAAATTCCTTGTGTGTTTTCTGCTGCAATCTATAACTAATTGTAGAAAAAACGGAGATATTTTTAAAAAGTACTTAATATTTTACAAATCTTGCTGCTTTAAAAATATTTTACTGTATTAATTGTAATATTTATGGATAAAACGCAATAATTTATAACCTGAAAATTTTGACGGATATTTTTCCTGCTACTAAATCATCACAAACTCACCAACGTTTTGTTAATAGTGCATGTTTGAAAAAACCATGATAAAAAAAGCATTTGCGCTGCCGTTATTATTTTTTGTTTTTGCCACTTGTGCCCAACCTAAAACGCAACAGCAAAATCAGGTTTATAGTACCAGAACACCGGACCCAGACGGAACCGGAAAAGTTTATTTCGGAAGGGAAATTGCAACCGTAATGGGTGCGGCAGGAGCAGACTGGCTGGAGCGCAACAACCGGCAGCAGGAAGAAAATACCGCTTTGGCCATTAACAAACTTCCGATAACCGCAAGCGCTGTTGTGGCCGATATTGGTGCCGGAACAGGTTATTATACTTTTCGGATCGCCAAAAAAGTACCGCAGGGAAAAGTTTTTGCGGTGGAAGTGCAGGACGAGTTTATCACTTACCTCAACCAAAAGAAAAAAGAACTGGGTCAGCAAAATGTGCAGGTAATTAAAGGAACTGCAACTTCGCCAAACCTGCCGGATGCTTCTGTTGACCTGGCAATTATGGTTGATGTTTATCATGAATTATTGTATCCGCACGAGGTTTTGCAGTCTCTACGGAAAGCTTTAAAACCCGGCGGGAAGTTGTTATTGCTGGAATATCGGGCGGAAGACCCAACTATCGAGATTAAAGAACTGCATAAACTTTCGGTAACGCAGGCAAATAAAGAGCTGGCCGCGAATGGTTTTAAATTGTACCAGCGAAGCGAATTTTTGCCGATCCAACATTTTCTACTTTATCAAAAGGCTGATTAATATTGTTGGGAATTTTGCAGCAACAATACAAGATAAGTAATGCTTCTTTTACAGGGTAAAAATTGGACTACAATCTCCGTCCAAACAAAATCAAAATAAGTTTTTCGAGGTTAAGATTTTATGAATTATAGAAATTTTAAAAATATACAAGTAGCCGAAGTTGGCTTAGGAACCTGGCAATTGGGCAGTGCAGATTGGGGAAATGTGGACGAAGAACAAGCTATGGAAATCTTGCAATCTTACGTAGATGCTGGCGGAAATTTTATTGATACCGCAGATGTTTACGGGATGGGCGTTAGCGAAAAACTGATTGGAAAGTTTTTGAAAACGCAAACCAAACCAATTTACGTAGCCACAAAACTTGGCCGCCGTTCTGATGCGCCAAACGGTTGGCCTCAAAATTTTACTTATGATTTGATGCGAAAGCAGGTGGAAGATTCTTTAAGCCATTTAGGCCAGTCGCATTTGTTTTTAGAGCAATTGCATTGCATTCCAACAGAAGAAATGCGCACCGGGAAAGTTTTTAAATACCTGGCGCATTTAAAAGACGAAGGTTTGATTTTAAATTGGGGCGTAAGTGTAGAAACTTCCGAAGAAGCGTTAATTTGTTTGGAACAGGAAGGATTGGCTTCGCTGCAAATTATTTTTAACCTTTTCCGTCAGCACGTTGCAGACGAAATTTTTGAAAAAGCCAAAGCAAAAGAAGTAGCCATTATCGTGCGCGTACCTTTGGCAAGTGGACTGTTGACCGGAAAATTTAAAGAAGACACAAAGTTTGAAGAAAAAGACCACCGTAATTTTAATGCTGATGGCGAAGCTTTTAATGCCGGTGAAACTTTTTCGGGAATTGAGTTTAATAAAGGCGTAAAGCTTTCCGAAGAAATAAAAAACCTGCTGCCAGATGAACGTATGGCACCATGGGCAATCCGTTGGATTTTAGACCATCCGCAAGTTACCACCGTTATTCCCGGCGCATCCAAAGTTGCGCAGGTAAGCAGCAATGTAGAAGCTTCTGCGCTAAAGCCTTTATCGAAAGAAAACCACCAGCAATTGCGGAAATTATACGACGAAGAGATTTACGGTTCTATCCGCGGACATTTTTAGATTCTTACTTTTTTGTCATTTGGAACGAACAGAAAAATCTTCTTCAAATAGCTGTATTCTGTAGTTAAAAAAGATTTTTCCTGTCCTCGAAATGACAGAATGCTTCTTTTACCGTGGTTTTTTTAGTCTATCAGCCTAAACTCATCGCCATCAAACAAACCCAAATCGCTAAGTTTAAGATGCGGAATTACCAATAAAGCCATGAAACTCAGTGTCATGAAAGGAGCAGAAAGTGTAGAACCTAACATTTTGGCCAGCGCATCAATCCTGGTGTAAGCTTTTGCAACTTCGTATCCATCTGCTGCACTCATCAAACCCGCAATTGGCAGCGGCAAAATTTCTTCAAAATCATTTCCTACACAACTGATGCCGCCTTTTTCTGTAATAATTAGGTTGACTGCTTTGCAAATACTTTCATCGTCCACCCCAACAACCACAATATTATGGCTGTCATGGGCTACCGACGATGCCAGTGCGCCAGCTTTCAACCCAAAGTTTTTGATAAAAGCTTTTGCAACAGGTGCTTCCTGGTAACGGTTTACGACACATATTTTTAAAATATCATTTTTCAAATCTGGTTCAACAAAACCATTTTTTACAGGTAATTCTGCTTTTATTTTGTTGGTGATCAGTTGTCCGTCCAAAGCTTCTATAACCGTAACTTTTTGTTTTTCTGCCGAAGGAATTGTCGCCGGAAAAGCAAAATCAGCCGGTGCTTTTTTTATGCAGGAAAAATTATTGATTGAAGCGGACGGTTGTATTTCTATCTTAGTTTTACCGTTTTCGGCGACCAATTCGCCGTTGATATACGTTCGGATCACTTCAAAATCTTGCAGGTTTTTAAGCAAAATAAAATCAGCCGAATCGCCAACTTTAAGCTGGCCAATATCTAAATGATAATGCGAAACCGGATTGATACATGCTGCTTTTAGCACCTTAAAAACATCAACCCCTTCGGCAACTGCACGTGCACAAAGTTGGTTAATATGTCCGGAAACCAAACTGTCCGGGTGTTTATCATCGCTGCAAAACATCATTTGGTCTGAATGACCGTGCATTAAATCCACCAAAGCATTAAAATTTTTGGCCGCACTTCCTTCACGGATCAGGATTTTTATGCCTAAACGAAGTTTGTCTAACGCTTCTTCCGCAGTAAAACATTCGTGGTCTGTGCTAATTCCTGCTGCAATATATTGTTTGGCTAAATCTCCGCGCAAACCTGGCGCGTGTCCGTCAATTGGTTTTTGGTTTTTTTTGGCTGATTCCAGTTTCAGTATCACTTCCGGATCTTTGTTCAACACGCCCGGAAAGTTCATCATCTCACTTAAATATTTTATTTCCTTTCGGGAGAGCAATTCCTCAACTTCATCAGCATCTAAAACAGCTCCGGCGGTTTCAAAAGTAGTTGCCGGAACGCAACTTGGCGCGCCAAAATTAAATTTAAACGGAACAGTGTTCCCATTCTCGATCATAAATTCTACGCCGGCCAAACCGCAAACGTTGGCAATTTCGTGCGGATCGCTTACCGTTCCAACTGTTCCGTGCACAACTGCCAGCCGTGCAAATTCCGAAGGGATCAGCATCGAACTTTCAATATGCACATGCGCATCCACAAAACCCGGCGTAACAAAAGGTAAACCCGATGCTTCTTTTACCGGTAGTTTTTTAACCGATTGGATTTTTCCATCCTGAACGGTTATTTCGGCAGGATAAATCTGTTCTTGAAGAATGTCAACGAATTGGGCCGTTAGCGAAAAAAGCATAGGATGGGCAGTAGGAATTTTGGCGAAAATGGTAAAAACCGTTTAAGCGGTTGCAGTGGTTTTCAATTTGGCCAACTGGTTAAATAATTCTTTTTCCTGATCTGATAACTGCTTCGGAACCTGGATAATCACGCGCACGTAAGCATCGCCAAACTTTTCCGGTTCCTTGTAAAACGGCATGCCCAAACCTTTTAACCGGAAGGTTTTATTACTGTCTGTCCCGGCGGCAATCGTCATGTTCACGGTTTTGTTTATGCTGCTTACCGGAATTTTTCCGCCTAAAACTGCCGTGTAAACATCAATTGGCTGGTCGAAATACAAATCGTTTTCCTTGCGCTCAAACTTTGGGTTGGGCAAAATGTGCATGGTAATCAACAAATCGCCGTTTGCGCCGCCGTTTCTACCAACTTCGCCTTTACCTTTTAAACGTAAAACCTGACCTTCGCCAACACCTGGTTTCAGTTTCATGTTCACTTTAGAATCTCCGATTGTTACCTGCCGGGATGCACCATGAAAAGCTTCTTCCAGCGTGATGTGCATTTCGGCCTGCAAATCTTCTCCGGTTGAAGCACGTCTGGTACTTCGCCCGCCTTGTGCGCCTCCGCCAAAAATATTTTCAAAAAAATCAGAGAACTGGCCGCCGCCGCCATAAAAATCTTCAGTAGAAAAACCGCCTGCACCGCCGCTGCTCCGCCTGCCGCCCGGCCTGCCGCTGCCCTGGTTGGCATAACCACCGGCTTGCTGGTAACTTTGCCAGTTTTCGCCCAGCTCGTCGTATTGTTTGCGTTTATCGGGCTTGCTCAAAACCTCGTTTGCTTCGTTTGCCTCTTTAAATTTAGCTTCGGCAGCTTTATCGCCTGCGTTTTTGTCGGGATGATATTTTACGGCCAGCTTTCGGTAAGCTTTTTTAATCTCATCGGCAGATGCCGTTTTACTAACACCGAGAATTTTATAATAATCTTTATAGTCCATTTTATGTTCGTGCTGGTTTTGCTTTGTACGTTAAATCAAATTAACAAAACATAAAATTACGTTTTACTTTTGAGGAAGCTATTTGTTTAATTGATAGTTGCGCTGTGTTGGATAAACATTTTACTGATTTTACAGTTTTATATCGGTAAAAGAAGCATAGCAATAAATGATGCTTTCATTAAAAATTTAAAAATAACCTATCATGTCTGTTCAAAACCAAGATCAATACAACCAAAATCAGCATCAAAAAGCTGATCAAAACGATACGCACGAAAGTACTTCTAAAACCGACAAACCAATTGGTGTTGGCGAAAATGAAGAAAACCACACCAGCGGTGATCATATTCAATATCAGAAAGAAGGTGAAAATTCTCAGCAATCATCTGCGGGAGAAGACGACAAGAACGTGCATTCAGATAATCAGGGTGGATCTTCAAGTGAGTAAAACCATTCGTTTTAAAACCTCGATGAGATGCGCGGGTTGTGTGGCAACTGTTACACCGATTTTAAATGCTTTGAAAGAAGTAAACAGTTGGAAAGCAGACGAAGTTGGTGCAGAAAAAACATTAAGTGTTGATGCCGAAGAAGTTGCAGTACCGAAAGTTGTAGCCACGCTGGAAAAGGCAGGGTTTAAAGCTGAACGGATTTCGTAGTTTTGCCAAGTGAAATTAACAGTTAAAAATATGGTTTGCAACCGTTGCCTTTTAGTAGTGAGGCAACAGTTACAAACTTTAAATTTTTCCGTAAAAGATATTGGTTTAGGTTGGGTTGAGATTGAGCCGGAGCCTGATGCCGAGCAACTCTTAGCAATTGATTCGGCATTTAAAATTGTTGGTTTTGAGTTGATCGACGATTACAAAACGCAATTAATAGAGCAAACGAAAAACATTATTATCGAAACTGTTCAGTATTCGGATTTAACGGAGTTGAACCTCAACTTTTCTACATTGCTGTCCGAAAAGTTAAAAAAGCCTTACAGTTACCTCAGTAATCTTTTTTCGGAGCAGGAAGAAAATACAATTGAACATTATGTCATCCAGCAAAAAGTAGAAAAGATCAAGGAACTGATCGAATACGGCGAACTAAACCTAAATGAGATTGCCTTTAAAATGGGTTATAGTAGCAGCGCACATTTATCGGCACAGTTTAAAAAGATTACTGGTTTTTCGCCATCTAAGTTCCGTTCTGTTAAAGTTGGAAGAAAAGCTTTGGATGAGATTTGATAATTTTTAGGTGATAAAAGAAGCATACTTCTTTTATCACCTAAAAATTGTTTAGAACAAAGTTGGAGGACCACTTTTAATCCGTCCTAAATGTTTGTAAGCAATTTCGGTGCATTCACGGCCGCGGGATGTACGCATTAAATAACCTTCCTGTATTAAAAAAGGTTCGTAAACTTCTTCAATCGTGCCTTCTTCTTCGCTTACCGCTGTGGCGATAGTTTTTAATCCAACCGGCCCGCCTTTAAATTTATCTATTATGGTTGAGAGGATTTTATTGTCCATTTCATCCAATCCATGCTCATCTACATTTAAAGCATTCAACGCAAATTTGGCAATCGGGATATCAATGCTGCCGTTGCCTTTGATCTGTGCAAAATCCCTTGTCCTTCGTAATAAAGCATTGGCGATGCGCGGTGTTCCACGGCTGCGGCGGGCAATTTCGTAAGCACCTTCTTCTGCAATTGGCGTTTTTAAAATTTGTGCCGAACGAAGCACAATCGTTGTCAATAGTTTGGCATCATAATATTGCAAACGGGCATTAATGCCGAAACGCGCCCGTAAAGGTGCGGTTAACAAACCGGAACGTGTAGTAGCGCCAATCAGCGTAAACGGATTTAAGGAAAGTTGTACCGAACGGGCATTTGGGCCGGTTTCGAGCATAATGTCGATCTTGTAATCCTCCATGGCAGAATAAAGATATTCTTCAACCAACGGACTTAGACGGTGGATTTCATCAATAAATAAAATATCGCCCGCTTCTAAATTGGTTAATAAACCTGCGAGATCGCCAGGTTTATCTAAAACCGGGCCGGAAGTAATTTTAATTCCCGAACCCATTTCATTGGCAATAATATAAGAGAGTGTAGTTTTGCCCAAACCTGGCGGGCCATGCAATAAAACATGATCTAATGCTTCGCCCCGCATCCTTGCTGCCTGAACAAAAACCCGAAGGTTATCCAAAATCTTTTCCTGACCGGTAAAATCTTCAAAAACCTGCGGGCGCAAAACTTTTTCAATTTCTTTTTCGGCAGAAGAAAGGTGATCGGGGTTAGGGTCGAGGTTTTGGTTCATTCCCAACAAAATTAGTATTTTTACTTGGAAGTAAGGCGGTTAAAACTAATTTAAGCGTACTGAAAATAAAGGGATGATGCTGTTTTTACCAGCATAAAATCGGTTTAAATATTCTGCAACGTTTTTGGTTTTTCTGTAACTTTATTTTTAGAATAGTTTCTAAACCAGCTATTTACCTTCATGTTGATAACGCCTAAAATAGCTTCTTTAAATATTTTGTTGCTCATTTTAGAAACGCCCTGGCGGCGGTCTGTAAAAATAATAGGCACTTCAACCACTTTAAAGCCATATTTAAGGGCTGTAAATTTCATTTCTATTTGGAAAGCATAACCCACAAACTGGATTTTATTTAATGGGATTACTTCCAACACTTTTCGGCGGTAACATTTAAAACCGGCAGTTGCGTCCTGGATTTCAATCCTTGTAATAAACCGTACATAAACAGATGCAAAATAACTCATCATTACCCGGCTCATGGGCCAGTTGATTACGTTTACGCCGTTAATATACCTCGAACCAATAGCAACGTCTGCACCATCAACACAAGCCTGGCGCAGGCGTAAAAGGTCGTCCGGGTTATGCGAAAAATCGGCATCCATCTCATAAATAAAATCGTAATGCCGTTCAACTGCCCACTTAAAACCGAAAATATAAGCTGTACCTAAACCTTGTTTACCTGCACGTTGGTGTATAAATAAAGTTTCGGGGTAAATTACCTGAAGGTTCTTAACAATTAGCGCTGTTTCGTCGGGAGAGCCATCATCAATAACCAGCACATGGAAATCGTGCATCAAAGAAAAAACTTTGTGCAGGATACGCTCGATGTTTTCGCGTTCGTTGTAGGTTGGAATGATGACAAGACTATCGGGCACGGAAAAAGTTTTTTTAATTAAGTCAGGAAAACAGGTTTTTATACAATTGGATTATCGGGATGAATTTCTTGTGTTTTATCATCCTGTATGTTCAGTCCATCGCCAATATGTTCTACTAAATATGTTTTTTCTTTAATAAAAGGACTAACAAAAATAAAAATCACCACAAAACCAAAGCAAATTGCTACAAACAGCCAATAGAATGATGCACCTGTAAATACTTTGAACATGCCATTTTCGGCTATACTTTTAGTAACGGTAGCGTTAAAAAAGGATCCAACCGAATAGGTAATATACCAAATTGCCGTCATGGTACTTTTCATGGAAGGAGGGGATTGCGTATAAGCATATTCAAGTCCTGTAATCGACACCAATACTTCACCCGCAGAAAGAATAAAAAATGCCAGCACCTGCCACCATACAGATGGATGTAAGCCATTATCTATTTTAACTTGCAGCAAAGCAATGATCACGAAGCTAAAACCTGTAACAAATAAACCAAAGCCTATTTTACGCAGCGAGGTTAGTTTTATACCTAATTTTTCTACCAAAGGATAAACGCCATAATTAAAAACAGGTATCAAAACCAGTAAAAAAACCGCGTTAACTGTTTGGATTTGTGCGGGTAAAATACGGAAACCTAAACCGGTATCCAGGTTTAATTTTTGAGATTGTATTACCCATTCAGCTCCGTTCATATCCCAAAGCGACCAAAAAACAGGAATGAATGCAAAAACTGTAATCACACGCCACACAGCCCTGATCGAATCAACTTTTTTTACACCATATTTTTCTTCTGCACATCCCCAGGCAGATTTACCGGCCGAGCTGCCACTCAGTTTACATTTAAGTGCATAAAAACTTACAAATACAAAATTGTCTTGATTAATGCCTTTGGGCGGAAGTTTGATATAGTTTTTTCTGCCCGAAAAAAAGATAATGGTAGCACAAGCCATTAATATTCCCGGGACGCCAAACGCCCAGGAAGCACCAAATTTATTATAGATAACCGGTATAAGCCACAAGCTAAACATTGAACCTGCGTTAATACTAAAATAGAACCAACTGTAAATACTGCTCATTAAATGCTGGTTGCTATGGTCAAACTGATCTCCAACGTTTGCGGATACACATGATTTTATGGCACCTGCCGAAAATGCAATGATGATTAAACCGGTTTCAAAACCAGTAAGCGACTTATCAAAAATGGACAGTAAAAAATGCCCGATGGTATAAACAAGAGAACCTAAAAGTATTACTCTGTATTTTCCAAAAAACCAATCGGCAATTAGTGCTCCAAGTAACGGAGTTGCATATACAAGGGTAGAAAAATTATGATAAACGTTGTAGGCTTTGGCATTTGCAATTACAGAACTTTCATGAATAAAAAACTGGTTAACCATGAAAATAACCATGATACTACGCATCCCATAAAAGCTAAACCGTTCGGCAAACTCATTGCCAATAATAAACGGGACACTTCGCGGTATTTGCGGTTTTTTTAAAGAAGCTGCTTCCAAAGTAGTCGTATCTGCCATTCTGTTTATTAGATTTTTTTCTAAAATAAAGCAATTTTGCGATAAAAGCAGCTTTTTTGCAACCTGTAACAGTATTTTTAACTCTTTTTACGGTTGTTTTTTTGTTGAAAATGAGGTTGCAGTCTTTTTCTTAATTCTTGTAATAGAATCCTGAAGTTGTTTTCTCGGATCTGTGTAACCTTCGTCGCGGTCTTCCGGAATGTTCCGCATATCTAAATCTGGCACGAAATTCCATCTTCCATTTTTTAATTTGTAACCGTCGTAGGTTAAATCCGGGCCGTAAAAACTGTAATCTGTTTTTACTTTTGGGTCTCGCGGCGAAAGATGATCAAACACGATCAACTGTTGGTTTGGCACGTAACGTAAAAGCATGGATGCCTGACGATTATATTCAAACACAACCCTTTTTTTGGGTTTTTGGCTGCCATCGAATACCGGTAACCCGAA
The DNA here is from genome assembly GCA_964251965.1 of uncultured Sphingobacteriaceae bacterium. Classification (GTDB taxonomy): domain Bacteria; phylum Bacteroidota; class Bacteroidia; order Sphingobacteriales; family Sphingobacteriaceae; genus Mucilaginibacter_A. Next base: position 133,840 of record CAXULQ010000001.1, read on the forward strand.
AACAACATTGTTATTTTTAAAGGATAAAATTTCTATAACTTTTTTATTTGTTTTAACGGTATTTCCTTTCCAGCCAAGCAAAACGTAATAAGGGTTTTCATTTCCTGCTTTAATAATTTGATAATACTGCGCGCCAAACCAGGTTTGTGCAGTTAAAGAAGAATCTTCTGCGTTTTTGATAAAAGGCGAATAATCAGTTAAAGGAAACATCTTTAACGCCGTTGCCGTGTTTAATTGTATGGTGCCGTAAAAGCGGTAACTGCCATCTTCGTGCATTAAGTGCCAGGTAAAAATACGAAACTGGTTATCGGGCGAATAAATGAGCGATACTGTTTTTACCGAGTCAAATTTGTAACTATAAGAACCGGGGGTTTTTAAAGCATTTACCAAAGTGCGTATAAACTTGTAATTGGCGTTTTTGCGTTCCAGGTCGTTTTCGTTGTTAATTAAAGTAGAACCAAGTGTTTTTAAACTGTCTTCATAACTTTTAAGTTTTGTAAGGTTACTGCTTCGGTCTGGGTTTTGGGCAAACACAGCAACTTTTAAAAGCATAAGAAACAGCAAGCAGCCAAGTTTTTTTTTCATGTTTTAGAGGAATTACAACACGCAGCAGAACAGCATTTTAATTTACTAAAGATAAACGGTTAATCATCATACGAAAAAAATAAACGGTAGTTTTTATATTAACGTGTTGCTTTTTTTGATTTTTTTGCAAGTTAAAAGCTTTTCTAATAATTGGGCAATTCTTCCTAAAAGGTTCGCCAATCTTGTTTCTCGGTTTGGTTCAATGCTTCTTTTATCAACCCAAAATCTCCCTTTTTAATTTAGTGGCGAACCTAAAATTATAGGCATAAAAGAAGCATTTTCCCCGTTTTCAAAAAAAATTTAAAAACGTTCTTTATTAAACGCTAAAAAACAATTTGTGCCGATGAAAATGTATAAAACAGAAACTTATCCTAAATTTGGTCAGTATTGATTTTTGATGGCTATCCTTAACTCGTCCCGGCAAAAAGCGTTGATGCGAAAATTTGCTATGAACATCAAGTTTTTGATGATGTTTACCGCAGTAATCGTTATTATTTTTACTTTGCCCAAGCAGGCAAAGTTTAGGTATGAATATGGAAAAGGACGGATTTGGAACCAGAATGACCTCATTTCGCCTTATAACTTCGCCATACTAAAAACACCTGCCGAGCTGGAGGCAGATAAAGACGCCGCTTTACAAAGCATCAGTCCGGTTTATCAGTTTTCTCCTCAGATTGAGGAACAAGAGCTTGAAAACTTTAAAAACGACTTTGAGATTAAATGGCGTAATGCTTCTTTAAATGAAAAACAAAAAGAAGCTTACCTGCAATTAGGCAGCAAAATTTTGACGGCTGTTTACCAAAGAGGTGTACTCGCACTAAACAAAAGGTTCCAGCATTCAGCAGAAAATTATGATGTAACCCTGTTGCAAAATAAAGTTGCACAAAACAAAAATACGGCAGAACTATTTACCCGCGAAAGCGCAATAAACTATTGCGGCCAGGTTTTAAACACACATCATGAAATAGATAAATCTTTTCTGCTTGGTTTGCTGCAAGACCATATCCAGTACAACCTAAACTACGATAATCCTTTAACACTTCAAATCGAAAAAGAAACACTCGACGGGCTTTCACAAACGCGTGGCATGGTACAAAAAGGCGAATTGATTGTAGCTAAAGGTTCTATAATCAACCAGGATGTTTATCAAAAATTAGAATCTTACAAAAAGGTTTTTGAGGATAATGTACATGTTACCGGCGATAAAAAAATGGTGCTGCTGGGCCAGTTTTTACTTGTTTTCTTAATCATTTCTCTGCTGATCGTTTTTCTGTTTCTTTTCCGCAGGGATATTTACAATGATAACCGTTTGGTCGGCCTGATTTTATTGGTTATCACATCCATGCTGGTCACGCTTTCTTGGGCGATCCGTTTCCAGTTGCCAAATTTGTATTACATACCATATTGTATCGTTCCGATTATCATCCGCATTTTGTTTGATACACGCTTGGCACTGAATATCCATTTATTAGTTGTTTTAATTGCCGGTTTTTTTGTGCCCAACAGTTTTGAGTTTGCGTTTTATGAATTAACGGCCGGTATGGTTTCTATCTACAGTATTAAAAACCTCATCCGCAGGGAACAGTTTTTGATTTCAGCTTTACTGATAGGCAGTTGTTACCTGGTTTCTTTTCTTGGGATTTCATTTATTCGGGAAGGCAGTTTCGATTCAATTAATTGGAATGATTTTTTACCTTTCATCGGCAGTGTGCTGTTAACGTTGCTGGCATATCCTTTAATTTATGCTTTCGAAAAAGTGTTTGCCATTACTTCGGATATTTCATTGATCGAGCTGACCAACACCAATTCTTCTTTACTGCGGGAACTGGCTTTTAATGCACCAGGCACTTTTCAACACTCATTACAAGTGGCCAATTTAGCCGAAACTGCCATTTATACTATTGGCGGCAATGCGTTATTGGTTAGGGCAGGAGCATTGTACCACGATATTGGCAAGATAGAAAACCCGCAATATTTTATAGAAAACCAGAACCAGGGTTTTAATCCGCACGATAAACTTTCTTATGAAGAAAGTGCAAGGGTAATTATCCGGCATGTGCAAAAAGGTGTAGAAATCGGACGTAAAAGAAACCTTCCCGAAATTATTGTTGATTTTATCCGCACACATCATGGCAATACCAGGGTAGACTTCTTTTACCAGTCTTTTTTAAAGAATTTCCCGGAGAAATTAGTGGACGAAAATATTTTCAGGTATCCTGGCCCAATTCCTTTTTCCAAAGAAACCGGTGTATTAATGCTTGCCGATTCGGTAGAGGCAGCTTCCAGGGCTTTAAAAGAACCTAATTTTAAATCGATAAACGACTTGGTTGATAAGTTGGTAAACTACAAACTGGACCAAGGGCAGCTTAAAAACAGTAACATCACTTTAAAGGAAATAGAAACCGTAAAAAGCATTTTTAAAAAGATGCTGATGAGTATTTACCACGTGCGGATTGATTATTGATAATATTTTTTGTTGGGAAAAGTGAATTACTATATTTGCACTCCTTTAAAAAAGGAACCACAAAAGCAAAATGGTGAGGTGCCTGAGAGGCCGAAAGGATCAGTTTGCTAAACTGACGTACGGGAAACTGTACCGAGGGTTCGAATCCCTCCCTCACCGCACAATGAGGATATTCTCCAAGAAGCTGCTAAACTGATTAGTTTGGCAGCTTCTTTGTTTTAAGCCTTTTTGCACAAGGTTTTTAATTATTGATACTGCGGGAAAAACAGCTATGCTCCCGTAAAATCTATATTATTTGGATAATGATAAGGAAAATGCAGAATTGTTATTTAGCCAATTAAAAGGAGATGAGGATGTATCTGAAAAGACAATATTGCATCTCACCGATAAAAAATCTTCCAAAACAGAAGTCAGTAGTTTATCAGGCGTAATATCAGGAAAGTTGATAAAAGCAAGGCAAAGTGCTAATCCTGCAATGGCAATGCTAAACGGTAAGCTTTAACGGATTGATTTTAAAAGGTTAATGCTTCTTTTATGCCTGTAAATTTTGTTTTTTTGATCGGCACTTTAATCAAAAGCGTAGAAATTTTAAGATTTTAGGTGATAAAAGAAGCATTAAAAAATCTTGAAAAAATTTAAACTGGCTTTAATAACTTTCAATTTACTAATGTTGAAAAATAATTCATTTTTTATTTCCATTGTTTATTTTTTGGATCACACAAAAAGTAATCAACCATGTTAAAGTTGAAAAATTAACACAAATACAATATGGATAGCATCAATCAACAACAGCCCGAAGATAATTTTAAAAATATTCAGGGAAACGAAGCCGCACAAAAAATGAAAGAACTTGCTGAAAAAGCAGATACTTGCTTTTTTTGCTCTAACATTAAAACAGGTCTTCCGTTTTCGACTCGTCCAATGTCGGTATTAAAAGTGGACGATGCTGGCAACTTTTGGTTTTTAAGTTCGGCGGATAGTACTAAAAATGAAGAATTAAGCCACGATCCTTTTGTGCAGTTATTGTTTCAGGGTTCTTCCTATTCCGGTTTTTTAAATGTGTATGGTATTGCAGAAGTAAGTAAGGATAAAGAAAAGATTAAAGAACTTTGGAAGCCTATTTTAAAAACCTGGTTTACTGATGGTGAAGATGATGCACGGATTACGGTAATCAAGGTGGATCCAACCGATGGTTATTACTGGGACAATAAACATGGCAACGCGGTAGCATTTATTAAACAATCTGTAGGTGCTGTAATAGGTAAAACGATTGATGATTCTATTGAAGGTAAGCTGGAAATAGAATAATTATATTGATTATCAAGAAAGCGTATTTGTATTAAGTACGCTTTCTTATTTTAATCGTCGAACAGTTTTTTTAATGTTTTTGCGATAAATAATAACTCTTTTCCAATACATAATTTGACAAATCGTTATTGTACAATCTCACTTACATCCTACCTTCTTCACTTCCCGCTCCGGTTTTACGGTCACGTGCCGTTTTAATTTTCATGTTGCCAAATTTGCAGGTGAAATTTAAAGTAATCCGGCGGCTTTCCCACTGGTTTTGCCAGGTTGTATTGACATTGTTATATTGCATGACCGCGCGGAAACGGCTGATGTTAAACAGATCACGCCATTTGATGCTGATGGTTGCGTTTTTGTTCCACAACGTTTTGCTTCCGCCTAAATCCAACTGGTAGCTGGGCAAAGTTTTAAAAAGACCCTGTACATTGCGGGAGCTGTAATCTCCGGAAAACTGAATTTTATAATTATTGGGCAGGATGAAATTCTGATTCGCATTTACACTCCAGGCAAAACGTGCGCTGCTGTAATCGCTTCCCTGAACTTGGGTTTGTATTTTGTTGTAAGCGGCTTCTACACTGGCATCTACGTTCCACCATTTTTTGATGATGTTAAAACTTCCTGCGGATGAGGCACTTAAACTGTTTGTGCTGCCCAGATTTTCATCAATCGTAGTGCTTACTTTGGTTTGATCGTTTTGATAAATAACCGGATTGATGACCGCGGTTGCACGCAAATAATTCAAACTTAAAACCTGGAAACTTTTATAAGTATAACTAAAACCGGCAGCTAACGACAACGACGGCTGCAAATACGGGTTGCCCTGACGTGCAGAATAAGGATCAGAATAAGCGATAAACGGATTTAAACTGCTGTAAGACGGCCGCGAAATTCTCCTGCTAAAAGAAGCATTAAACTGATGATCGTCGCCCAGTTTGTAACTGGCAAAAGCTGTTGGAAAAAGCTGCCAGTAGCTGCGTTTTACCACATCGCCGGTGGTGATTGAATTTACGGTTGAATTGGTTTGCTCGGCACGCAATCCGGCTTTTAAATCCAGTTTGCCCAACGTTTTGCTCATCGTAAAATAAGCGGCGTTAATGTTTTCCTGATAACGAAAATCATTGCTCCGGCGCAAATCCGGAATCCAGCCGTTAGTTTTTAACGAATCAAACTGGCCATTACTTGCCGTGCTAACCCAGCTGCTTTTCCAGCCAGCTTCTGCACGTAAAGTTTTGCTCAATGGTTTTACGTAATCGGCTTTTATGGCGTAAATATCATAACCAATGGCGTTGGTATTTCTTTGCAAAATCGGGTTTCCTGCGGATGCTCCGTTTGCCAGATAATAATTGTTGCTGAAACTTTCGTTGCGGCCGCCTTTGCTGGTAATGTAATCGGCATCAATGTTTAAACTTTGTCCGATGGTATCAATGTTAAACTTATAGTTCAGATTCGCATTGTATTTGTGGTATTTGTTGGTCTGCGGATTAACCATATCTACGCTGCTGGTTTGCTGATCTGCACCGTTAAAAACAGCAGAATTACTTGTTGCAACCGTGTTATCCGGAGAAGAATAGCCTTTCAGTAGAAAACCAACGGTGTGTCTTTTATTGATGAAATAATCGGCACCAACAGTTGCATCAGCTACTTTTGTTTTTGGATGCCAGTAATTAATTAAGTTGTATTGTTCGTTTTCTACTTTCCGGTTGATAGTTTGGCGGTTAAAAGAGTTGTAATAACCATCACTTACACGCGCAAAAAAGCTCAATTTACCTGTATTATAATTCAGGTTGATGCCGGCATAAGCTTTTTCATATTTGCCGTAACCGGCTAAAGCGGTTACCGTGCCGTTAAAACCTTGCAGTTTATTTCTTTTTAAAATGATGTTGATTACGCCGGCAGTTCCGGCAGCATCAAAATTGCTCGGCGGATTGCTCATCAGCTCAATTTTACTTACCGTATTTGCCGGTAGAGTTTTCAAATAATTGCTCAATTCGGTGCTGCTCATATACGTCATTTTGCCATCAATCATCACGTTTACGCCACCGTTTCCGTGGAACAAAATGTTATCGTCTTTGTCCAAACGAATGCCAGGCGCTTTTTTCATCACATCTAAAGCATTGTCTCCGGCGGTGTTTAATTTCTCTACATTAACCACTAACCGGTCGGCTTTTTGCTCCAGTTGCGGCAATGTCGAACTTACGGTTACTTCTTTTAACAATGTTTTTTGCTCGTTCAAAACCACAACCGGCAAGTTTAAATTCGTTCCGTCAAAATCAAAAGCTTTGCTGTAACTGTTAGCAAAACCGACCATTGCTGTTTTTACCACATATTTTCCCGGATTTATTTTTGAGAAAAGATAATTGCCATTTTCATCCGTAGCTTGTCCGTTTACACGAACAGAATCCGGCAAATGCAGCAGCAAAACCGAAGCGCCAATTAAAGGCTGTTGTTTTGGACCGAGGATTTTTCCGGAGATGTTTCCGTCTTGGGCGAAAGCATTTCCGCAGATCAGTAAAAGTAAAATGGTGTAAAGCGTTTTCATATTTGTTTGGGTTGATGCTTCAAAAGTGCAGCAACAGCCATCGCCCCCAAAAAATATGATACCAACGCCGCCAAATATTATCCGAAGCCAAAAAAGTATCGATAAAAGAAGCATCGTCCTGATTTTTCCGGTTTGCATCAGGAAACAGCCTGTTGGGATAAAATTTTAAGTTGATAATTGGTTTTAACTTACTTTTATTCCATCATGACGAAAAAAGAAATCCGTTTTCACATCATCGGCTGGGTGCTTTACCTGCTTTATATTGTAGTCGGTTTTTTAATTTACAAGGTTCCGTTTAAAACGCAAATCTGGTCGTACTCCATCACTTTTGTAAAAATGATTGAGTTTTATGTGATGTATTTATGGGTTTTGCCCAAGTTTCTTAATAAAGGGAAAATACCGCAACTGATCGGCGGCATTGCAGTAGCGATGGCTTGTTTTATTTTGAGCCGTTTTTTGATGGAAGAAGTTGCCTTTGATTACTTTTTTCACTTCCATAATTACTTCGGATATACGGCTTTGAGTTACTCCGTGGATAATATTTACTTCGGATCATCAGCAATTGTATTAAGCATTGCGGTTTACAGCAGCTTTGATTCGCTGCGTATTGCACAGGAAAATAAATCTCTCCGCGAAGCAAAAACGCAGGCCGAACTGGCTTTTCTTAAAACCCAGATCAACCCGCATTTTTTGTACAATACGCTTAATTATATTTATTCGCTGGCTTACCCGGTTTCCGATAAACTGGCGGATGCCGTAATTAAACTGTCGCAACTGATGCGTTACATGCTCACCGAAAGTGCAAGTGCCGACGGAACAGTTGATCTGCAAAAAGAAGTGGATTATATTGAAAACTACATCAGCATTTACCAGTTGCGTTTTGAAGATGCTTTTTATGTTGATTTTAAAGCGGAAGGTAACATCGCCGGAAAACGTGTCGCGGCATTGATGCTGATTCCGTTTGTAGAAAACGCGTTTAAACACGGCGTGGTAAATGATCCGACTCGGCCAATCCGCATCAAACTGAAAGTAACCGCAAACCGATTGGATTTTACAGTAAGCAACAAAATCAACCAAAGCCAGAAAGATCATTCTACCGGCGTTGGTTTGGTAAATATCCGCCGTAGATTGGAGCTGATTTATCCGAACAAAAGTGAATTGCTGGTTTCGGAAAACGGACAAACTTATAAAGCGAGTTTAGCTATCAGCCTTTAGCTTTCAGCAGTCAGCTTTCCTGCGTAGTTAAAACTTGAGTATTATATAACACAATAGAATTGAACAAAACCTCGGTTATATTTGCGCCCTCGACTGTTGATAGCTGATTGCCGAAAGCTAAAAGCAATTTTTACAATTTACATTCGCTGAAAGCTGATTGCTGACAGCTAAAAGCTATAAAAAAATGATCCGTTGCCTTGCCGTTGATGACGAAGCTTACGCTACCAAAATTATTGCTGATTATATCGGTAAAATTCCGTTTTTAGAACTGGTTGGCACTACAACCAGCGCGATTACCGCGTTAACGCAAGTGCAGCAAGGCGATATTGATCTGGTTTTTCTGGATATCCAAATGCCGGATTTAACCGGAATCCAGTTTCTAAAATTATGCGGCAGCAAATGCAAAGTGATTTTAACCACCGCTTACCCGGAATACGCGCTGGATGGTTACGAACATGATGTAATTGATTATTTGCTGAAACCCATTGCTTTTGACCGTTTTTTAAAAGCGGCCAACAAAGCACACGCCCAAATTATACCGGTAAAAACAGTATTGCCGATTATCGGAAATCCGGAAAATCCTATGGTTCCGGCAAATCCAAATTCGGAATACATGTTTATCAAAGGCGAAAGCAAGAACAAGTTTTTAAAAGTTAATTATGATGATATTCTGTACATCGAAGGTTTGAAAAACTATGTTTCACTTTTCACGGCTGATCAGCGGATGGTTACTTACCAAACGCTGCGCGATCTGGAAACGCAGCTGCCGCAGCCGCCGTTTTACCGCGTGCACAAATCGTACATTATTTCGGTAGATAAAATCAGGCTGGTAGATGGCAACCAGGTTTACATCGGCGAGCAAAGCATCCCGATAGGAGAAACTTACCGCGACGGTTTTTTGAATTTGATCCGGGACAATGAAGGTTGATGATAGATTCAATTTGCTTTAAAGCAAGTGTAAAATTACTACTGATCGTAATTGTTTCAGCATTTAATAATTCATTACATTTGAAAAAACAGAATAATCAATGACATTCAAATCCATAACCATACTTGTTTTACCGGCTTTATTTGTACTTGCATCTTGTAAACAGGAAAAAGAAAATAAAAGCATCGTTTCTGGCGATGATATTAAAAACTACTTATCGGTAATAGCAAATGATTCTTTGCAAGGGCGTAAACCATTTACCATCGGCGAAGAAAAAACAATCCGTTATTTATCTACAGAATTTAAAAAGCTTGGTTTAGAGCCAGGCAACAAAGGCAGTTATTATCAAGATGTTCCGATGGTGGAAATAACCAGTAAACCTGTCGGCGATATGCAGATCAGCGGTAAAAGCAGTTTTTCTTTTAAACCTTATGAGGATTTTGTTGCCGGTACACGCCAGGAACTGAAAACAATCGACCTAAAAAATTCTCCGCTGGTTTTTGCCGGATACGGAATTGTAGCGCCAGAATACCATTGGAATGATTATGCCAACTTGGACGTGAAAGGCAAAACGGTAGTGGTTTTGGTTAATGATCCGGGTTTTCAATCTGGAGATCGTACTTTGTTTCACGGCGATACCATGACTTATTATGGCCGCTGGACTTACAAATACGAAGAAGCCGCAAGGCAAGGTGCAGCAGGCGTTTTGATTGTACACCAAACAGAACCGGCCAGTTATCCTTGGCACGTCGTAAACAACAGCTTTTCTGGTGCCAAATTATACTTGCAGCAAAATGATAAGCACATGTTGAGATGCAAAGTAGAAGGTTGGCTTAGTGAAGAAATGGCCAAAAAACTGTTAAGCAGTGCTGGTATTAACGGAGATATCCGCGCTTTGGCCCGAAAAAAAGGTTTTAAAGCGATTCCGCTCAATTTAAACTTGTCTTTAACCTTAAATAATGCGCTTAAATATTCTACTTCGCACAATGTGGTTGCTTTATTAAAAGGTGCTAAAAGACCGGATGAGTGTATTATTTACTCGGCCCACTGGGATCATTTTGGTATTGGTAAACCGGATGCCAAAGGTGATAGTATTTACAACGGTGCCGTTGATAATGGCACAGGTACGGCAGCTTTGTTAAGTGTGGCAAAAGCATTTACTAAAGCAAAAGATAAACCAGGCCGGTCTGTCTTGTTTCTATCGGTAACGGGTGAAGAACAAGGTTTGTTAGGGTCAGAATATTATGCAACTCATCCTTTGTTTCCGCTTAACAAAACGGTTGCCAACCTGAACATGGACGCACTGCATCCTTTTGGAGAAACCAAAGATATTGCCATTACCGGTAAAGGCCAGAATGAACTGGAAGATTATGTAGAGGAAATTGCTAAACAAACAGGTAAACATACAGTAGGTGATCCAAAACCGGGTTCTGGCAGTTATTACCGTTCAGATCATTTTAACTTTGCGAAAATGGGCGTACCAGCATTGGATTTAAATGCCGGTGTTGAAAGTATAGCGCATGATGCGGCGTGGGGCAAAGCGCAGGCAAAGGATTACAACGACAAGCATTATCACCAGCCTTCTGATAATTTTTCGTTAATTACAGATTATAGCGGGATGGTGCAAACAGCTGATATTTTATACAAAGTTGGTTGGAAATTAAGTAATGAAACAAGTTTTCCAGGTTGGAAAAAAGGATCAGAATTTAAGGCAATCAGGGATAAAGCTATGAGCAAATAGCTTTTGCTTCTGATCAATCGCATTTGCTTTAAATGTATTATTAATAAAAAACGGGACAACATTTATCGTCCCGTTTTTTTGCTTTTTTGAAGTATGTTAAAAAGCTATTCAGATTTTTTGATACTTCTTTTATCACTTAAAAAATGATAACTGTTTTAATTTATTTGATCTATTGCAATACCAATTTTTACCTGATAAAAGAAGCATAGTTGCTCAGTAAGCTTTGATCAAGGCTGACCTTTTCCGCCCCCGGAACCATAAATGTTACCTGTTGCATAACTGGCATCGTTAGCAGCCAGTTGAACATAAATGGATGCTAACTCTGCCGGCTGACCTGGCCTGCCTAATGCCGCATCGCTTCCAAACATTTTTAGTTTTTCCTGAGTTGCACCTCCGCTAACCTGCAATGGTGTCCAGATTGGGCCCGGGGCCACACCGCCAACTCGGATGCCTTTAGGACCTAACTGTTTTGCCAAAGATTTTACATAGTTCATGGTAGCAGCTTTGGTTTGTGCGTAATCATATAAATCGGCTGATGGATCATAAGCCTGTTCCGAAGTGGTTCCAATAATTACAGATCCTGGTTGCAAGTGTGGCAGCGCAGCCTTGATAATCCAAAACGGTGCATAAATATTAGTTTTCATCGTCCAGTCAAACTGCTCAGTAGAAATATCTAAAATGGAAGCATGCGCCTGTTGCCTTCCTGCATTGTTCACCACAATATCAAGTCCGCCCAAACCACGTACTGCTTCATCTACCAAACGTTTGCAAAACGCTTCATCACGCAAATCACCAGGAATGGCGATGGCTTTACGGCCTTCTGCTTTAATTAAAGCAATTACTTCTTTTGCATCCGGTTCTTCCGTCGGGAAATAATTGATTGCCACATCTGCACCTTCGCGTGCATAAGCAATGGCTGCTGCCCGTCCCATTCCAGAATCTCCACCTGTAATTAGTGCTTTCCGTCCTGCTAAACGGCCGGAACCTTTATAGCTGGTTTCGCCATGATCGGGACGTGGATCCATTTGACTGGCCAAACCCGGCCACGGCTGCGATTGGCCTTTAAAGGGAGGTTTTGGATACTTGGTAGTTGGGTCTTGTAATTTTAGTGGAGCTAAAGCTGATTTAGACGGCGTTTCCCCAGCCGCAAATACCGGCCCAACTGCAACTGCAGCCAAACCCGCCCCTAAACCGCCAATCACTTGGCGCCGTGTAATTTTACTTTTTTCGTCCATGGTAATATTCTGCTTGTTTTTGTTTGATAAATAACCAATTTCAGCAATATTGGTTTTTAACTCAGTTATAAAAATTTAAAAAAAATAAGCTGATTATTTATTATTACCTTCTGATTTTGAATAAAGTAACGCTGTTATATTTATTATGGTTCTGCTTTAGTTAAGGTTTAGCCTTAGTTTGATAGTTAGGCAAAGGTTTAATTTCCGGATGGTATTTTACTTGTTTTGGTGTTAGCCAATACAAAAGCATCACCCTGGAATATCGAAAGTTAAAAGGCGACAAAATAAACGAGATGCCTAAAATGATAGAAATATAAAGCCAGGGAGAGGTTGTATTATGGGTCAACAAATAAATTGTAAAAACTGCTGCTACCATTTCGGCAACGTTTAAAGCATAACTGGCAAACATGGATACATAAAAATAACCTGGTTCTTGCTCAAATACAAAGCCGCAGTAAGGACAGCTTTTATTCATCTTTTGAAGTTGAAAGCCATACATGCTGTTGGCAAACATATTTCCTTTACGGCAACGCGGGCATTTTGCATGAACCATTGCAGAAGCTTTGGAAACTTTTTCCATATTTATTAAAACTTTAGGTTGAGGTAACAAGTAGTTAAAGACTTTGTTATTTAAAGCGATAAAAGTTAAACCGGACATACTTTTTGTATGATAAAAACAGCATGTTGTTTTATTAAAAATTTAAAAGCTGAAATCTTCTTTATACAACAATTTTATCCTGCTAAAAGAAGCATTTAAAATTCTTACTTGTAAATTTTTACTTCAATCTTTCCATCTGCAGTAACCGTTCCGCGGTACATGCCTTCGGTATTGAAAGGCATCGTTACATTTCCGTTTTTGTCCATTGCAATTAAACCGCCATCGCCGCCTAATTTGGCTACTTTGTTTAAAACAGTTTGGGCGGCATCGGCAACAGAAAGGTTTTTATATTCGATCAAAGCAGAAATATCATGTGCAACAACTGCGCGGATAAAAAACTCGCCCCAGCCCGTACACGAAATTGCAGCCGTTTCATTATTGGCATAAGTACCGGCACCGATAATCGGAGAATCGCCAATCCGCCCAAACCTTTTGTCGGTCATTCCGCCTGTTGAAGTTCCTGCGGCCAGGTTACCGTTTTTGTCGACGGCAACTGCACCAACCGTTCCAAATTTGTTATCGATATTGATACTGCCCAAACGCATCGATTTTTTATCGCCATGGCCTAACTGCGCCTTTAATGAATCTTCCTTTAAAGCTTTTTGCAGTTGGTCCCAGCGTTCCTGGGTAAAAAAATACTTTGGGTCAACGATGGTCAGGCCAACCTGTTTGGCAAATTGTTCTGCGCCTTTGCCCGTCATCATTACATGTTCCGATTTTTCCATTACGGCCCTTGCCGCACTAATTGGGTTACGGATCGTGGTAACACCAGCCACAGCTCCTGCTTCCAACGTTTTACCGTTCATAATAGCGGCGTCCATTTCGTTCCGGCCTTTATGCGTAAAAACTGCGCCTTTTCCGGCATTAAACAAAGGGGAATCTTCCATGATATGGATAGTTGCTTCCACGGCATCCAAACTTGATTTTCCTGCTTTTAAAACATCGTATCCGGTTTGGAGTGCTTTTGTTAAGGCTGCAACATATGCGGCTTCTTTTTCTGGCGACATATTCTTTTTCAAAATCGTGCCCGCGCCGCCGTGGATCGCCATCACATATTTCGTATTAATCTGCTGGGAAAAAGCGGCAGAATTTGCCAAAATCAGGAAAGCTATCGAGAGTTTAAGCAGAAGTTTAGTGTCCATGTTTTTCTAATTTTGATTTTTGCAGGATGAAAATTGGTATATCTTACATCAGCAATATGGTCAATAATCCTGCAAAAATGAAATATTTTAATTGAAAGGCAGGAATGCAAATCCGGTGCAAGCAATACTTCTTTTATGCACTAAAAATTAGGATTGTATTGTTAATTTGCAGCAACCATCCTTTTCAAAACCTGTATTTTAAATAATTTTTATGGCACAAACGAAGCATTTAAAATTAACCGGACGTATTTGGCTGGAAACAGAAGAAGGGCCGGTGCTGGGCGCGGGAAGGGTAGAATTATTGGAAAGGATACAGCAATCCGGTTCTTTGCGGCAGGCTGCTTTGCAGATGAAGATGTCGTACAAGCAAGCCTGGGACATGATCAAACACATGAACGAGCAGTTAGGCGGACCGGTAATTGTGGCGCACCGCGGCGGAAAAGGCGGCGGAAATACGACCGTTACCGAAAACGGTTTAAAAGCGATAGCACTTTTTCACTCTTGCCAAAAATTGTTTTTGGAGTTTCTGGAAGATCAAAAACCTGTTTTGTAACTCTTTATATCCGCACCACAATCTCAGCATTAAAATAAATTTTTGCAGAAGAAAAACTTTCTCGTCATTCGTTATATTTACAAAAATATAACGATTACTTATGATTATAAAATCTACCTCAATCATTCTTCTAACACTTTCTGGTTTTACAGTTTTTGCACAACAAAAAAAGCAAAGCAAACCATCGGCAGATACCCTGCTTAATCAAACCCATTCTTTGCACGAAGTGGTTATTTCTGCTTCCCGCACCAGCGAAAGTATTTTGCGTTCGCCGGTCAGTATTGAAAGTGTAAGTTCAGCAGCTTTTAAACTATCTGCTGCGCCTTCGTTTTTTGATGCGCTGGAAAATGTAAAAGGCGTACAAATGATTACGCCAAGTTTGGGTTTCCGGGTGATCAACACACGCGGTTTTGCCAATACAACCAATGTTCGTTTTACACAATTGGTTGATGGCGTGGACAATCAGGCACCGCACATCGGTGCGCCAATTGGTAATGCCATGGGGCCGAGCGATTTGGATATTGAACATGCGGAAATCATTCCGGGGACAGCTTCTGCTTTGTATGGATTGAACGCGATTAATGGTTTGGCCAATTTCATCACCAAAAACCCTTTTACAAGTACCGGAATTTCGGTTCAGCAAAAAACCGGGATCAACCATGTAAACGATGCCGAAACTTCGGCCAAGCTTTATTCTGAAACCAGTATCCGTGTGGCAGAAAAAATATCCAATCGTTTTGCTTTTAAATTGAATGGAACGCTAACCAAAGGTTATGATTGGATTGCAGATGACCGCACCGATTTAAATGCCGCTGCAAATGTCGGTGTCGGGATTCCCGGAGGAGTAAATAATCCGGGTTACGATCCAACAAGCGGTTATGGCAATGAATCTTCCGACCGTAAAACGGTTGCTTTAGGCGGAAAGCAATATGTTGTTGCCCGCACCGGTTATTACGAAAAGGAAGTAACGGATTACCACTTGCAAAACTTAAAAGCAGATTTAGGTTTGGTTTACAAGTTAAGCGATCAAACTACTTTAACTTACACTTATCGCATTGCAGGCTTGGATAATATTTACCAGCGTTCTAACCGTTTTCGTTTAAAAGATTATTTGTTGCAGCAACATGCTTTGGAACTTAAAAATCCAATCTTCCAATTCAGGACGTATTTAACAACAGAAAACACGGGCAAATCTTACAACTTGCGTTCCGCAGCAGAAAACCAAGACAAAGCTTTTAAATCTGATAACGTTTGGTACAGCGATTTTACAAACGCATTTAATAAGTCCATTGCCGTAAGCGGAACCACCGCACAACAAGCTTTAATTGCAGCGCGGCAGTTTGCAGATCAGGGAAGGTTGCAGCCCGGCACTGCTGCTTTTAACAATACATTGTCTGCATTGGCCGATGTAAATAATTGGGATATCGGTTCTGCCTTGCGTGTAAAAGACCAGTTGTTGCATGTAGAAGGTCAGGTAGATATTTCTAAAGCCATCAGTCCAAATTTTACAAAACAAACCGGTTTTGATTTCCTTTCCGGTTTTGACCACCGCGATTATATCATTGATCCGGATGGTAATTATTTCGTAAACCCGAACCCAACTAAACCCACTGCTGTTTTTACCTATGGAAAAACTGGCGGCTTTATCCAAGCAGGGAAAGAGCTTTTTGACAGTAAACTTCGCCTTACGGCAACCTTGCGTGCCGACCGAAATGATTACTTCAACCTTAAACTAAATCCTCGTTTTACGGCTGTTTTTTCTCCGGTGGAAGAGCAGAATATCCGGGTTTCTTTCCAGAGCGGTTCCCGGTTTCCGAGTATTTTTGAAGCTTTTTCTAACGTAAACAGCGGCGGCGTTAAACGGATCGGCGGTTTAAAGATATTGTCTAACGGCGTTTTAGAAAACTCTTATTTAAAAAGTTCTATCGATGCTTTCCAAGCGGCCGTAAAAAATGATTTTAACACTTTGGGTATTTCTACCAATGCGGCTATCACCAAGGAAAAAGGTTTATTGGTGAAAAATTATTACGATTACATTAAACCGGAACATATTAATTCTTTTGAATTTGGATACAAGTCTCTTTTTCTGGATCAAAAGTTAAAGGTTGATTTGGATTTTTACTACAACAAGTACGACAACTTTATTGCCCAAGTGGAGATGAGTACGCCCAATACAAAAAATCCGGATTCGATTGCCATCAGGTTAAATGATAAAAACCTGCAATCCCGTTACCGCGTTTGGACGAACTCCAAAAGTACCGTTTACAATTATGGCGGAAGCTTGGGTTTATCCTATTACCTTTTTCATCAATTTACATTTTCCGGGAACGCTTCCTACGCAAAATTGCAGCGCACCAATAACAATGATGGTTTGGAAGATGGTTTCAACACGCCAAGTTGGATTACCAATATTGCTTTTGGCGGAGACCACTTGTATCGAAGTTTGGGTTTCAATGTAAGTTATAAATGGCAAAGCAGCTATTATTCGCAAACCTTTTTAGTAAACGGTAATGTTAAAGCTTACGGCAATGTAGATGCACAAGTAAATTACAACATTATCAAATCACTCAATTTAAAAGTTGGCGCAAGCAACTTGTTTAACCATTATTATTACTCTTATCTTGGCGGCCCGATGGTTGGTGGTTTGTATTATACTACGTTGACTTATCAGTTGTAATTTTCTGTTTGATATAGAAAATATAATTTTAAAAACTCCGTAGGAGTTTCCTGTTTATAGAGATTTCCAAGAAGATTTTATTAGCTCCGTAGGTGCTTCCTTACTAAAAAACATACTATTTAAAGGAAGCACCTACGGAGCTATGTATATTTGTCCATACATTTTTTCTACAAACAGGAAACTCCTACGTAGTTGATAAACAATAGACTTGAAGATTGTGCATTTCCTTTAAAAGCAAATGCTTCTTTTATCGGGTAAAAATCAACCTGTTTTTTTGCTGGTTTGCCTTTGTTCGCCCATTTTACCTTTTCACTAAAACAAATAAAACGGGATGCTTCTTTTATCTCAATAAAAACAGCAAAAATGGAATATAGAAGATTAGGAAAATCAGGTTTGCAATTAAGTGCGTTTTCTTTGGGAAGCTGGCTTACTTTCGGCAACCAGATCAGCGATCAAATTGCGGACGAATTAATGACTTTAGCTTACGAGCAAGGTGTTAACTTTTTTGATAATGCCGAAGGTTATGCCGGAGGAAAATCAGAAATAGTTATGGGCAATATCCTGAAAAGTAAAAATTGGGACAGAGATTCGTACATTGTTTCGAGCAAAGTATTTTTTGGTGCGGAAAAGAAAGGACCAAACCGAATCGGTTTATCGCGCAAACATGTGATAGAAGCTTGTCATGCTGCCATAAAACGTTTACAAGTTGATTATTTGGATTTGTATTTCTGCCATCGTCCGGATAAAAATACGCCAATTGAAGAAACGGTTTGGGCGATGAACACACTGTTGCAACAAGGCAAAATTTTATATTGGGGAACATCAGAATGGAGCGGCGTAGAAATTATGGAAGCCATCCGCGTAGCCAAAGAAAACCATTTGATTGGCCCAACGATGGAGCAGCCGCAATACAATTTGTTTGAACGGAAGAAGCTGGAAGATGAGTACAGCTTGCTTTTCCGCGATTATGGTTTGGGTACAACAATCTGGTCGCCATTATCCTCCGGACTTTTATCCGGAAAGTACAACGATGCCGACCCAAAAGATACACGTTTAGGCGTTGCAAGTTTAAGCTGGTTAAAAGATGCAACTTTAGCCGAAGACCGTTTGAAAAAAGTGAAAGAATTGAAAACTGTTGCCGATGAATTGCAAACTTCGATGGCAAAATTAAGTTTGGCCTGGTGCCTTAAAAATCCAAATGTAAGTACGGTTATTTTAGGTGCATCCAAAGTTGAACAATTGAAAGAAAATTTAACTGCGTTGGAAGTTGTGCCTTTGTTAACTCCGGAAGTTTTGGATAGGATAGAAGGTATTGTTGGAACTAAACCTAAGGTTGGGGAATTTTAAATTATAAATTTTTAGTTGATAAAAGAAGCATTGAAGGATTCTTTAATGCTGCTTTTATTATCTAAAATAAATCCAACATAAGATAAAAATCGATAAGCTTATCCGGGAGAAATATGTAACGGAATTACTTTTTTAAGTCTGGTAAGCCAAATTGTTCAAAAGCTTGTTTTGCTTTTTCAACCTTTTCTGGAAACAGTACAATGTTGCTGTATTTGTTAAGCGATTTATCAATTCGAACAACCGGTACTTTTTTCTCATTAAGTTCAAGAATGCTTTTCATAATTCAAATTTAAGGTTTTTCGCTGAATAACAAATGCCTGATACTCTTTTCCTTTTTCATATCTTTCCCATTCACTAAAAGATTGTCCAAAAATTTCAAAATCATTTTCTACAATTTCATAGTATTTATTTATTCCCATTCTATAAAGTCTTGTTTGGGCTTCGGTGCTGCCGGTAGCATAAACCCAAGCTTGTGGAAATTTATCGCAAAAAGCGTAAACTGCTGCCACTACTGTCGCAAGTACTTTTTCACTGTCCCCATTGTCTGTAACTATCGTATCATCAATTTCGCCTGTTGACAGGTCTCTATCACCAAAAGCCAAATTGTAAAAATTATTTTGGTTAACAAGTGTAAACTGTATTAGCTTTTCAATTTTGCCTTTCGGGCCTTCGCTCAAAAAAACAAAAGTGGTAAGTTGGTCATCAGATTTTAATTCGTATCGGTCAAGTTTCATGTCGTATTTAAGTCGGTAGGAAGATAATAAATTGGATTAGTTATTGTAGAAAAATGTTGCTCAATTCGAGCAGCTGACATTTTGAAGTTTTATTCAAGAATCTAAGCATTGCCAGAATCCAAAATCTACTCTAATAAATATTATAAATTAGTAAAATCATCTTCCCATTTTCAAATCCCAAAAACATTACCCAACCTTTGCGCCTTCTTAAAAAAACACCTGTAAAAGAAGCATTCAGCTTTAAAATACAGCTATAATTAGCCGCATGACTAAAAAACGATACTTTTTCCTGATCCTCATACTTGGCACCTTAACCGCGCTCGGCCCATTTTCTATTGATATGTACCTGCCGGGTTTTCCCGCTATCGCAAAAGATTTGCACGAAACCGTTGCCCGTGTCGCGCTTTCTTTATCCAGCTTTTTTATTGGTATTTCTGCCGGGCAATTGTTGTACGGCCCATTGCTGGATCGTTTCGGAAGGAAGAAACCTTTGTATATCGGATTGGTAGTTTATATCCTGGCTTCCTTTGGCTGCTTATCGGCCCAAAGTATTGAAGCTTTAATTGTATTGCGTTTTGTGCAGGCCATCGGCAGTTGTGCAGCAGGCGTTGCTTCGGTAGCAATGGTTCGCGATCTGTTCCCCATAAAAGACAGCGCCAAAGTTTTTTCACTGCTGATGCTGGTTGTTGGTGCTTCGCCCATGATTGCGCCAACCGTTGGCGGTTACGTTACCGCTGCTTTTGGCTGGCAATCCGTTTTCCTGATTTTGGCCGTAATCGGAATTTTAATTTTGATTGCTTCTATTTTCTTTCTGCCCGAAAGTTACAAGGCGGATACCTCGATTTCCTTAAAACCAAAACCGATTTTGTTAGGCTTTTGGTCGGTATTGCGCGAACCTCAATTTTACACTTATGCTATTGCTGGTGCCCTGGCTTTTGCCGGTTTGTTTGCTTATGTTTCTGGTTCGCCATTGGTTTTTATGGATATTTTTAAAGTGAACGGAAAAGTTTACGGTTGGATTTTTGCCTTTCTTTCCGTCGGTTTTATCGGCTCCAGTCAGTTTAATGGTTTATTGTTGAAGAAATACCGAAGCGAGCAGCTTGTTTTTGCTGCGTTGATTGCACAATCGCTGGTTGGGTTAATTTTCCTATTCGGAACAATAAATGGCTGGTTTGAATTGTATGGAACGATTGCCATGCTTTTCCTGTTTTTGTGTTGCCTCGGCATTGCCAATCCAAACGCTTCGGCTTTGTCGCTTGCACCTTTTTCTAAAAATGCAGGCAGTGCTTCGGCCTTGATGGGCGCATTACAATTAGGAATGGGCGCATTGGCTTCTGTTGGCGTGAGTTTGTTTAACACACAATCTGCTTTGCCGATGGTTGCCATTATTGCCGGAACTACGGTATTGGCTTTGTTGGTTTTAGTGTTGGGTAGAAGCAGGATTACCGGACAAGTTGAAGTGCAACAAGGGCAAGCTGTAGTTTTGCATTGATATAAGTAATCCCGATTTATTTGGATTAGAACTTAGTTTATCGCAAACTGGTTACATTCATTTTTTTGCATGATGCTATTTATTAAATAATTTGCAATCGGATTTTGTACCGATAAAAGAAGCATCTAACAAAGCCTTTTATATTTCATTCATTCCACATAAAATTAATCCATGAAAAAAGCATTACTGTTTTCCCTTTTAGCTTACTTGTCAATTTCCAATTATGCAAAAGGACAAAATACCAACGAAATAAAAGGCATTTTGAATAAGGTAAGTCCGGATGCCATAAAAGGCAAAATGAGCTATTTAGCTGATGATTTGTTGGAAGGAAGGCAACCCGGAACAAGAGGTTTTTTATTGGCCGAAAAATACATGGAAACCGAGTTTATGGCTTTGGGATTAAAACCCGGAAACGGCTCTTCCTATATTCAACGTGTTCCTTTACAGAAAGGTTGGATTGATGAAAGCGGAAGCAGTTTTACCATCATCAATCACGGCAAAGAAGAAAAGCTGGATTACGGAAAGCAGTTCACCATAAACCCTTATTTTGCTTCGGCAACATCAACTGTTACCGCTCCTTTGGTGTTTGTTGGATTTGGTATTTCGGCGCCTGAATTTAATCATGACGATTACAAAAACATCGATGTAAAAGGCAAAATCGTGGTTTATTTAGGCGGTGCGCCAACACAATTTCCAACCAGCGAAAGAGCATATTTGACTACCGCAGATGTTAAATATTCCGAAGCGATTAAACGCGGTGCCGTTGGTGTAATTACTTTTAATGCTTCTGCTGGCAGAACCGGTTCCTGGGATGCAATGGTAAGAAGAATGAAGCAAGGTTCTTTTAAATGGGTGAACAAGCAAGGAGTGGCAGCTAACAATTATGAGGCATTAAAAGCGGTATCTACATTTAATAATGAATTTGCAGAAAAACTTTTTGCAAACGCATCAACGCCTTTAACAAAAATATACGAGTTGGCAGCGGAAGGAAAATCAGCATCTTTTCCTTTAAATATCTCTGCAAAAATCGAAGTTAAAACACAATCCAAGCAAATAGAAAGTGCAAATGTGGTTGGTGTTTTAGAAGGAAGTGATCCGAAAATGAAAAATGAATATGTGGTTTACTCTGCACATTTGGATCATTTCGGAATTGGTGCTGCTGTAAAAGGCGATTCTATTTATAACGGCGCGCATGATGATGCTTCCGGTAATGCAATTTTGTTGGAGATTGTTAAAGCTTACCGTTCGCTTGCTGTTCCGCCAAAAAGGTCTGTCATTTTTGCTTCTGTTACAGGTGAAGAATTGGGTTTATTGGGTTCGGATTATTTTATTAACAACCAGCCGATGCAAGGAAAAGTTGTCGCAAATCTGGCTATTGATATGCCTTTTTTCTTTCATCCGGTTTTAGATATTGTTCCTTACGGTGCAGATCATTCCAGTTTAGGAAAACAGACAGAAAAAGCTGCGCAAATGTTAGGTTTAAAAATCGGTCCTGATCCATTTCCGGAACAGGTTGTTTTTATCCGAAGTGATCATTACAGCTTTATCAAAAAAGGTATTCCTGCTTTGTTTATTAAAAGTGGTTTCATGACTGTTCCGGGTGATACCGTTAACCGTGCAAAATCTGATGTTGGCTGGCGAAGCACCATTTATCATACACCGCAGGATGATATGAACCAGCCTTTCGATTTTAAAGCCGCTACAACACATGTTAAAATCAATTTTCTGATCGGTTATTTTGTTTGTGAAGATGCCACTGCTCCCGACTGGAACAAAGGAGATTTTTTTGGACAGAAGTTTAAGCGGAAAGAAGGGCAGGGTTTGTAACTGCTTGTTGAATAAAATCGGTTTAATACTAATATTGAATAAAAAACGACATTAACTCAGATAGATTTAATCATTACATTTATACTGTGATTAATTATATAAAAGATAGATTTGGTAAATGACCGAGAAGTTATTACGAGATTTAGCTAATTCAAGAATACAAGAATCAAAAGTACTTTTGGATAATAAGTGTTATAATGGTGCTTATTATTTATGCGGTTATGCTATTGAATGCGCTTTAAAAGCATGTATAGCAAAAAACATTAAAGCTTCCGAAATACCTGATAGAAAATTTATTAATGATATTTTTACACATGATGTAAAATCACTTGTCAGGCTTGCCGGGTTAGAAGGTTTTAGAGTATTAAAGAATTTTCTGATCCTGATTTTTCGATATATTGGGCAATTGTTAAAGACTGGAATGAAGGGGCACGTTATAAAGAGTGGTCAGAACCAGAGGCAACACAAATTTATGAGGCTATAACGGCTAAAAAAGGAGGCATACTATTATGGATTCAACAATATTGGTAGATGAATTATACGACAAAGGAAAAATATTAATAGAATCCTTAGATAGAGCGGGACTTAAAATTCCACTTGCTACTGTGATTGATTTGGAGGAGCAAGGGGGATGGTTTATTTTACTTGGAGTTTATAGACTTAATGAGTCTGGTCCTCGTGCTTTTTATCAAAAAATTTATAACGTTATTCAAAAAAATAAAATAGATATTTCATTAAATGAGGTCAAACTGGTTGATACAAATGCGTCATTATCGATCACCTTAAAAGGAGCAATATCTACAGGGCCGGGAATATCAAAATTTAACTTTTTTGGGCATTATATCAATGGAGCAAAATTTCCGGATTGTATTGTTTATCGCGTTAATTTCTGAAGGTTAAAAATTTACCCGATAAAAGAAGTAACATCAAAACTTTCAGCCTAATTTTTCAATAATCTAAACTTACCATTTTCAATTGATAAGTTCGTTATGCTTGAACTTCAACCTCCGCCGGTTGCTTTGTAACCAGTGCTGCTGTATCTGCTTTTAATTTATTTCGATACAGAAAACGGATATGCATTACACCAATTAACAGTGCAACCATGCCTTCTGCCATCACCGTATTTTGTACATCAATTTGTTGTGATATCCAGCCAACCAACAAACCGCCAAGCGGTTGCATTCCAAAAAATGCCATGGCATAAAAGCTGATCACACGGCCGCGCATAGCAGGATCAACCGTAGTTTGGATGATGGTATTGCTGATCGTAATTTGCGACATCATACCAAAAGCACCGATTGCAGCAAATATTAAAGCAAGCGGGTAATAAGTGGTATGCGAAAACAAAACCAAGCCTGCACCAAAAACAAAAGTATTGATGGCGAGTATTTTCCGAAGATTACTACCAGGTTTTAAAGAAGCCAGAAAGATGGCACCGGAAAAAGCACCCAATCCGATTGCACTATCGATCACGCCAAAAGTCGAAGCAGTTCCATGAAAAATATCTTTCGCATAAACCGGAATCAGTGTACTAAATGGCAAAACAAACAAACTGATCGTTGCCAGCATCATCAAAACAAAACCAATGGAAGGCGTTTTTTTGATATAAACCAAACCCTCCCGCAGTTCTCCCAATACATTTTTAGCTTTTTTCTTGGCTTCAAACTTGGGCAGTTTCATCAGCAATAAGGAAATAATTACGGCTACAAAGCTTAAAGCATTCAACCCAAAGCAAACATCATCGCCCAATTTTTCGATGGCAAGTCCTGCAATTGCTGGTCCGATTAATCTCGATAAATTAACCATGGATGAGTTTAAAGCAAGTGCGTTAGGTAAATCGTCCTTGTTATCCACCATTTCGTAAACCAATGATTGCCTTGCCGGAACATCAAAGGCATTAATAATACCCAACATAACACTTAATGCAAGCACTTCCCAAACGTTGTAATGCTTAAAAAATATCAGCGCAGTTAACAGCACGGCCTGTACCATCGATACAATTTGTGTTAGCAAAAGCAGCTTGTAACGGTTGTACCGATCGGCCGCAATTCCTCCTAAAAACGATAATAAAAAAGAAGGAAACATGGTGGCGAACAAGGTTACGCCCAACATTAACTTGGAGTGCGTAAGGGAATAAACAACCCAGCTTACGGCTGTTTTTTGCATCCAGGTTCCAATTAAAGAAACCGATTGTCCTGCAAAATATAATCTATAATTGTGGCTTTTAAAAGCCCTGAATGTACTGATGTTCATTGTTTAAATACTGTTTTTACCAGTTAAATTTTAGTGCCGTTTAATCAAAGTCAACCAGTTTGGTTAAAGGTTCTATTGCCTGGCGCAAAATTTCCTGCTCTTTTGGTGTACAAGTTTCCTGCAGAGCTTTATTCAACCATTCATCACGTTCGTTTCTTACCTTGTGCAAAATCTTTTGGCCAGTTTCGGACAAGGAAATAATTGATTTGCGTTTATCTGTTTCGGAGATTCTTCTGGTGATATAATCCAATTCTAAAAGATGGTTGAGGATTTGCGATATCGATTGTGTCGTGATCTTTTCCATTGCTGCCAATTCATTCGGCAACAGCTCTTTATGTTGATCTAACAGCACAAGCGTTGACCGTTCTGTTAGAGATAAATGATCTCTTGTTGATGACTGGTTGCGCAGCTTTTTAGTTAACCGCGTAATTACCATCCGAAGATCTGACGCTAATTGAATGTCTTTTTGTTCGGCTACCATATAAGTTTAGCTTGTAAGTTTGCCTTACAAAAATATACATAATTGTAGTCGCTGAAGTAAAAGAATTGTAAGAATTTTGATTGAATCATTTCTTGAACGCTCAAAACCAATGCTTCTTTTACCGATAAAAAAATTAGTGTAAACAAAAGCAGCTTCCAGAATTTTTCATTTGGAAGCTGCTTTTACACGCGAAAATTTGTAATAAAATCAGTTAGGAAACTTACCCATTTTGCTATTAATTAACCGAAATACTTTTCTTAATTCCATCTTTTATTTTGTTTGTAAGGATCAAAATTTTACTAAATAAAAAGATGCATAAAATCAAAAGTTGTTTGTACTTTTAGTTTAAGTGGCAGCCATTTTCGTACGCTAATTTTTTCCATGTTTTTCAAGAAGCTTCAGTCAGTTTAATTTACAATTTAGAAATTACAATTATGGGTTCAGGAACTATTCAAGGACAACTTTGGGGCAAACAACCTAAAGATTGGGCTTCCATTCAGGAGCAAACCAGTCAGGCTGGTTATGATTACGTTCTCAACTATTTTCAACTGAGTCCTGCAATTCAAATGTTAGATGTTGGCTGCGGTACAGGATTGTTCAGCAATCTTGCAGCTATAAAAGGAGCAGAAGTAACCGGTATTGATGCAAGTGAACCATTGTTGGCAGAAGCAAAACAAAGAACCCAATCCGTAAAATTTATGACCGGAGAAATGGAAGAATTGCCGTTTGCTGATGATACATTTGATCTGGTTTGCGGTTTTAATTCTTTTCAATATGCTGCGAATATTAAAAATGCTTTAACAGAAGCCAAACGGGTTTTAAAAGCCAATGGAAAATTAGCCGTGATGATTTGGGGCAACAAAGAAGATTGTGAAGCAGCCACTTATTTAAAAGCAGTTGGCAGTCTTTTGCCGCCTCCGCCTCCGGGCGCTCCCGGGCCTTTTGCGCTTTCGGAAAACGATCTGCTTGAGCGTACATTACAAGAAGTTGGCTTTACCATCATTCACAATACAGATATTCCTTCCGTTTGGGATTATCCAACTAAGGAAATTGCTTTAAAAGGATTGATATCTGCAGGCCCGGTAGCCAGGGCAATCGACAATAGTGGTTTTGAAAAGGTTTATGAAACTATTTCGGATGCAACTAAACCTTACATCCAAAGTAACGGACACGTTGTTTACCATAATAAATTCAGGATTGTAATCTCGGAAAAGTAGAGAGGTACAATCATTAAAAAATTTCTTAAACTTTCAATTTTAATAATCTATCAGCATTGCCATGTGCTAATTTTTCCAGGTCTGCTTTTGGCAAATCCAGGCTATCTAAAAATGCTTTTCCTTTTTCGTTAGTGCTGAAAGGATAATCTACAGAAAACATAATTCTATCGATACCAAAAGTTTCAATAGCAGTCATTAATGGCGGCAACGTAAAAAAGCCACTGGTGGTAATATGCACTTGTTGTTTTAAAATCTCACTTAAACTCCGGTCAGATTTTCGTAATTCTTTAGATAATCCATTTTCGCTTCTTGCCATCATAAACGGCAGCATTTCGCCCATGTGTCCAATAATGATCTGCAATTTGGGGAAACGATCCAAAGTTCCAGAGGCAATCAACCGTAAAATATGAATTGCCGTTTCCGAATGCCAGCCAAAACCTGCAGAACTCAATATAGAATTTAAGTTATCAGACAAGCCGCTATAATAGACATCTCTAATTGCCTTCGGCGGAAAGTTTGGATGAATATAAATCGGCACACCTAATTCCTGTGCTTTGGATAAAATAGAGGTAAAAGAAGCATCATCCAGAAAAAGATTATTAGTTGTGCCGTTGATCATCGCGCCGCAAAAACCTAACTTCTTTACCGTTCGTTCCAGTTCATCGGCTGCTGCTTCGGGCGACTGCATCGGTAAATGGGCAAAAGCAGCAAAGCGGTTTGGATAAGCAGTCATTTTTTGCGCCAGCAAATTGTTGTAATCCTGGGCTAACTGAATCCCATCTTCGCCTGGCAATAAATCTGCACCCGGACCAGAAACCGATAAAACCTGCACGCTGATTCCTGCTTCGTCCATGGACCGTAAACGTTCTTCCCCAAATTCTGGCAGCAAAGCTTGTGCTTTTTGCATCATCGGCGAAGCATTCGGGTCGTTTGGCCAGCCATGTTCGGCAACTACTTCTTTGGGTATCCTTTTTATAAATTCTGGTAAGCTGAAATGTTCTTCTAAAGTTACAATACGCATGGTTTTGTGTTTGGTAGAGGAACAGCGGAAGGGAAGGTTGGGTTTGTAATATTCTTGTTTTGGAGGAAGGATTAAAAATTACGAACAGTAAGGGTTATCTTGTCTTAGTTTTAAAAGGTTAAGTTTATACTTTTCGGTTTTGCCACTATAAACCACTCAAACAACTAAGCCGAACGCTCATACTGATAAGGCTTTAAATTAAGTTCCTTAGTTTTTTCTGCTGCCAGATGCAAGTTATACTTCGTTTGTAAATTGGCCCAAATATCAGCAGTTCCGCCAAAAACTTTTGCAATCCTGAAAGCCATTTCAGGTGTAATATCCGATTTTTGATGTACGATATTATTTAAACTTTGGCGCGAAATACCCAACAGTTTTGCGGTTTCTGTTATGCTTAGTTCATTGGCTGCAATTACTTCTTCGCGTAATATTTCACCAGGATGTATTTGTCTCATCGTTGTGTTTACTAATGGTAATCAATATAATCAAGGTCATAAGCGTGTTGCCCATCAAAACGAAATATAATCCGGTAATTCTTGTTTACCTTGATGCTCCAGAAATCTTTTAAATCACCTGAAAGCTTATGAATATTCCAATTTTGGAAAGCTCCAAAATCTTCGGGTATCTGTTGAGTAGAATCAATAATGACTAACATTCGTTCGATGCGGCTAACCTGATCAGCAGGAAGCTTGCTTGCGTTTTCCTGCTCCCATAATAACTTTAACCCTTTATGCCTGAAACTTTGAATCATTTTAAGCTGCTGGTGTAAAGCTACGCTTGTCAATTAGCAATTCCAAATTTAATTAGAATGCTTTTGTTAAAAACCTTTTGAATTTCATGTTTCTCAATTCTTTATAAACTTTATCCCATCATCAGGTCTCGAAAAGTTAATCGTACATAGAAGATTTTTTGTGACTCAGAAGCTTTACCTTTACAAAATTATTTTCGTGAAAACAGCCATTCAACTATTTCATTTTCAACGACAATAAACAACACGAATTATTACTATGAAAAAAATTGTCGATTACCGGAAACTGTTGGAAGTAAACCATGATGCCGAATTGCAGGAGTTAAAAACGGTTTACAGGAGCTTGATGAAAACCTGGCACCCGGACAAATTTCAAGACAACCACGAAGAAAAGCTGGCGGCCGAAGAAAAAAGTAAAACCATTATCGAAGCCTATCACTTTTTGGTAAGCATTGCGCCGGAAACCCGCAAACAAACCTTGAGTGACTATACACTAACCACCACCACTTCTGCTTTAACGGATTTTGAATATAAATCGCAGGTACTAACGGTCAGTTTTTTGGATGGCAGCACTTACGAATATTTTGATGTCCCTAAAGCTGTTTACATCAAATTGGTTAATGCCGATTCTCCCGGCAGGTTTGCCAGAAGGCATATTTTTAACACTTATGTTTACAGAAGCACCAGTAAATTAGTGGCAACTGCCTGATAAAATCTGAAATCTATTCTAAATTTAAGCTGCCTATATTTGAAAGCGTAATGGCTTCATCAATAGCAGATCAAACAGAAACTAATTTTTATTCCGGCATCAGCGGCGTTGTGCTTCCCGTGCCAAACAAGTTATCGTTTCCACCGGAGTTTCAGGACAAAAGCAGGCTTACTTATTATGCTTCGCTGTTTAACAGTGTCGAAATTAACAGCTCGTTTTATAAAATTCCCATGCCTTCTACAGTCCAAAAATGGGCAGAGAGCGTTCCGCAAAATTTCCGGTTTACTTTTAAACTTTGGAAAGGCATCACCCACAACAAAGGACTTGATTTTAAGGTGGAAGATGTAAACCACTTTATGCAAGTGATTGCCAGTGCCGGAAGCAAGAAAGGTTGTTTACTTGTTCAGTTTCCGCCAAGTTTGAAAATTGCAAGTTTGCATCAATTGGAAAAATTAATACTTGCTATACAAGATGCCAGTGCAGCACAAGATTGGAAAACAGCGTTTGAATTCCGCGACCGTTCCTGGTATTGCGAACAAACATATGATCTTTTAAGCAGCTACAATATGGGTTTGGTTTTGCATGATAAATCTGCTGCTGCTTCGCCTTTGTTAGAACCGGCAACAGCATTTGTTTACTTACGTTTTCATGGTCCCGGCGGTAGTTATAAAGGAAGTTATGAGGATGATTTCCTTTATGAATATGCCCAGTACATCAAAGACTGGCAAAGTGAAGGGAAAAGTGTTTACGTTTATTTTAACAATACCATGGGCGATGCTACCAAAAATTTAAAGAGTTTAAACGATTTTGTGCATTCATTTTAATATGGAAATCAACATTGGTTTTTAAAAGGTATCAGGTTGATGATTTTTAAGCGATAAAAGAAGCATTGAAGTTTTAAACTGGTTTAACCCTTTGATTTTATATTGGTAAAAGATGTATCGGCCTTCTAAATCATATTTCATCAATATAAATTGTAAAATATTTTGAATATGTTTAATCAAAATTACAACCAGAATTTTAAACTGTAAATTTCAAAAGCACAACGCTAAGATTTTCAAAGTCAACAACAACTTGTAAATATGAAAAAGGTAA
Source organism: uncultured Sphingobacteriaceae bacterium (assembly GCA_964251965.1). GTDB lineage: Bacteria > Bacteroidota > Bacteroidia > Sphingobacteriales > Sphingobacteriaceae > Mucilaginibacter_A. Next base: position 163,806 of record CAXULQ010000001.1, read on the forward strand.
TCGCCTCATTAATTCTGTTCGTTTTTATGACACAAGTAAACGCACAATTTCAACAAGCAACGCCTCCGGTTGCAGAAAAAAAGGAGCATGTTCGAAATATTCATGGCGAACAGGTTTTAGACAATTATTACTGGATGTATGATTACTTTGGAAAAGGGCCGGACAGTACTAAAGTGGTTGATTATTTAAAGGCAGAGAACACTTACTTAGAAACGGTAATGGCTGGCACTAAGCAGTTGCAAGCCAACTTGTTTACCGAAATGAAAGCCCGGATTAAAGAGCATGACGAAAGCGTACCGGTATTTAAAAACGGCTACTATTATTACACCCGCACCGATAACGGAAAAGAGTATTATAAATATTGCCGTAAAAAAAGTAGTCTCGCCGCTAAGGAAGAGGTTTTGTTGGATGTGGACCAAATGGCGGAAGGCCATCCTTATTATGCGGTTACCGGTTTCAGTATCAGTGAAGACAATAAACTGCTGGCTTACGGCGTGGACGAGGTTAGCAGGAGGCAATACACCATCTACATAAAAAACCTGCAAACCGGTGAAATTTTAAAAGATGCCGTAACAAATACCGAAGGGGCTGCCTGCTGGGCAAACGATAACAAAACGCTTTTTTATACGGCTAAAAATCCGGTTACGTTGTTATCCGAAAAAATTAAACGCCACACTTTAGGTGCCGATGCTGCTACAGATGCTGTTGTTTATGAGGAGAATGACAAGAGTAACTATATCGGCGTAGAAAAAAGCAAGAACAATAAATTCATTTTGATCGTGTCGCAGGCAACGATGTCGTCCGAAATCCGGATGCTGGATGCAGCACAGCCTAATGGAACATTTGCCGTTTTTCAGCTAAGAATGAAAGATGTATTGTATGATGTGATTCCGTTGGAAAACAAATTTTTGATCCGTACAAATAAAGACGGCGCGACAAATTTTAAGCTGATGGAATGTCCGCTTGGCAAAACAAGTGCAACAAACTGGAAGGAAATAATTCCAACCCGGTCAAATGTTTTGCTGCAAAGCGTAGAAGAATTTAAAGGTTTTATCGCCATAAACGAACGTAAAGAAGGTTTGGTAAAAATGCGGATCAGGAATTTAAAGGACAATTCCGATCATTATATTGACTTCGGCGAAGCTGCTTATTCGGCAAACTTTGGCGCCAATCCCGAGTACAACAGTACAAACCTGCGTTTTGGCTATACTTCTTTAACCACGCCTGTTTCTACCTACGATTACAACATGGTTACCAGGGTTAAAAAATTAATGAAGCAGCAGGAAGTGCTGGGCGGCTATAACCCGAAAGACTATACCACCGAACGCTTTTATGTTACGGCAAAAGATGGCACAAAAGTGCCGGTTTCTTTAGTTTACAAAAAAGGTTTTAAAAAGGATGGCAAGGCACCTTTGCTGCTTTATGCCTACGGAAGTTACGGCATCAGTACAGATGCAAGCTTTAATAGTGCACGTTTAAGTTTGTTAAACCGCAGTTTTGTTTACGCGATTGCACACATCCGCGGTGGCGAGGATTTAGGCCGCCAATGGTACGAAAACGGAAAAATGATGCACAAGAAAAACACCTTTACCGATTTTATAGATTGCGGCGAGTTTTTAGTGAAAGAGAAATACACCAGTAAAGAACATTTGTACGCCCAGGGCGGAAGTGCAGGCGGTTTGCTGATGGGCGCGGTAACCAATATGGCACCAGATTTATGGCATGGCGTAATTGCACAAGTACCATTTGTAGATGTGGTAAACACGATGTTGGATGAAAGCATCCCGCTTACAACAAATGAGTTTGATGAGTGGGGAAACCCACAAAATAAAGATTCTTATTTCTACATGAAAAGTTACAGTCCTTACGAAAACGTGGAGAAGAAAAACTATCCAAATATCTTAGTTACAACTGGTCTGCATGACAGCCAGGTACAATATTTTGAACCGGCAAAATGGGTAGCCAAACTGCGCGATATGAAAACTGATAAAAATATGCTGCTGCTGCACACCAACATGGCGTTCGGCCACGGCGGCGCAAGCGGCCGTTTCGATTATCTGAAAGATGTGGCTTTAATCTATGCTTTTATGTTTACTTTGGAAGGGATAGACAAATAACTTTAAGCATTCGAAAGAGGTTATTTCGGTGTTGGTAGATCAGGTACTTTGATTACATTTCCTCCGGCACTGTTAACAAACTTGCAACAACACTGGTAATACCCAAAGCCAAAAAAGCATTTCGTGCTTTTTGATTAGATGCAAATTTAAAAATCCAAGATGCGCCAATTGTAAAAATACCTGCGGTAAAATCAGTAGCTAAATGTGCTTTAAAAGGGATGAGTTTAAACAATCCCCATTCTGCACGGGTAAACAAAGTATAAGCCAAAGTTCCGCCGCTGATTATGCGGCACAGCAATTTTGCTTTTTCCTCATCCTCAAAACCAGCTAATTCTGGCAAAACCGCTGCAAGGGCAGCATAAGTATAATCGGCAGCGCCGTGCATTTTTCGGGAGATTGGTTTTTTCATAAAAGTTATATCGAAATGAGATGTTTAATTTTTAGGTGATAAAAGAAGCATTGTACTTTACAGTCATACTTCTTTTATGCCGGTTTTTTATATTTTTAATGTTTAACAGCAAATCCAATTCGGTTGTGTTTCTAAATGTATGATAGTTTAAATTCGGTTTAAAAAAACAGGCAAAATAGAATCAATATCTTCATTTTTACAGCTAAAAAGGCTTGCGTTTTCACAGGATTTTTATCGGTCTAAATAGTCATCATACATTTGGAAACACAACCTCCAATTCAAAGTTTTTGTTTGATCGACCAATCGTTATTTGTTCCCATAAATTTGCAATTAAAGATATTGGAAAGATTGTTTTTACTTAGATTTTACAAGATATGTTTAGTAATGATTTATAACAATGCTTTTTTTATCGATGTTTTTTTGGATTAAAAGATAAGCAGAATCCGAAAGCTAAATGCTGCCGGAGAACTGCTCAACGAGCGTTTGGTATTTGTACATAACCAAAAACCAGATCGGTTTAAAGTTAGACAGCCTAAAAACAGTCCAGGATCGTATCAATTTGCTAAATTGCAGCCTTTTTATTCATCAACAAATTCGCGGTTCGCAGTTGTTTGTAGTCAAAGCAGGTTATCAAAGCTTGGTCGAAAAACATAGCAAAGTCAATAATGCTATTAATACTTTTATGAAAAGCTTATAAGTTAAGTTTCGATAATTTTAGGTTGATAAAAGAAGCATCTGCAAAATTTATCTTTTTATATTTATTAGTTTAAAAAATACATCAAAATGAAACTAAATGTACTGATATTCGGTTCGACCGGAATGATTGGAAAAGGTGTTTTGCTGGAATGTTTAGCAAGTGCAGAAGTAGAATCGGTACTGATTGTTAACCGCCAAACTTGTAGGATAACTCATCAAAAGTTAAAGAAAGTAATCAGCAAAAATATTTCTGATTTGTCTGCTATACAAAATGATTTGGTTACTTGTAATGCATGCTTCTTTTGTTTGGGTGAGGCAACAGAATTTTTGTAAAAATAGTTAGGAATAAAAGTCCTAAAATTAAAATCTAATCTACCTGATCAACTTGTAAAATTACACTTGCCCGGCTTGCATTTACTTGTGGATTAAAGCCAATCGTCATTAAAAAATTACCGGTAAAAACAGCATCCTCTTTCAACCTTGATTTTGTTCCCGGGAAAAGATTAATTTCTTTAATTGCATACTTTTTGTCTGGGTTTAAACCTTTTAATTGTATCGGCAAATGGCTGCCTGCATTGTAACGGTTATTGGTAAGATAATTAAAAACGATAGCTTTACTTTTGATTTCGTTGATGTATTGGATAGAAGCCAGATCATTTTCCCACGGACTTAGTAAACGGTACTGGTCGCCGTGCCAAACTACATCGCTAAAACCTTTGTAAGTTTGGATTGCTTGCTGGCAAAATTGTAAATCTTTTTCGTTCAGTTTGCTCACCATAATATCAAAACCCAATTTACCCATCATGGCAACATCAGTCTTAAATTTGATGGGCAATTTGCTCCAATCGGTAACATGGTTATCAGAAGTTATGGCCGGATAAAAGTAGGAGTATTCCCATTGGATAAAAATACGTTCTATTGGATCTGTATTATCGCTTGGCCAAAATTCTGTAAAGTATTTTAAGGCACCATAATCAACCCGGCCACCGCCACCAGAACATAACATCATTGGCACTTTTGGATACTTGGATCTGATCCTTGCAAAAACGCTGTACAAACCTTTTACATAATCAATATATAAATGCGACTGCTTTTTTTCGTAGGCAGAATAAGCATTGTAAATTACCGCGTTGCAATCCCATTTAATAAATCCAAGCTGCGGGTTTTTAGTGAACAAATTATCCAGGATACCAAAAACAAAATCCTGAACTTTCGGATTGCTTAAATCCAATACATTCTGGTTTCGGTATAAATAATCTTCGCGATTGGGCTGCTTGATCACCCAATCCGGATGTTTCAGGAACAAATCACTTTTCGGGTTTACCATTTCCGGTTCCACCCAAATACCAAACTTCACGTTGTTATTGGTTGCTTCTTTAACTAAATAGCCAATTCCGCTGGGCAGTTTGGCTTTGTTTTCCTGCCAGTCGCCCAAACCTGCATGGTCGCTATTGCGCGGATAATTGTTCCCAAACCAGCCGTCATCCAACAAAAAAACATCGGTGCCCAGCTTTTTCGTGTCTTTCAATAACGCAGCTAATTTAGTTTCATCAAAATCAAAAAACGTTGATTCCCAATTGTTTAAAATAGTCAATCGGTCGCCTTTTCCATCAACAATTTGGTAATCTCTCGCCCAACGTTGCAAATGGCGACTGGCATCGCCTTTTCCATGCTCAGAATAAGTGTAGAGAAAAGCAGGCGTTTTAAATTCTTCGGATGGTTTTAAAGAATAATCCGAAGCATAAGGATTGATGCCAGCAATCAGCCTTAAATTTTTAAGCGGATCGACCTCCAAATCAATCTTAAAATTGCCAGACCATTCCAGCGAACCCAACATCACTTTGCCTTCATCTTCGGTGGCCACTTTACCAAAAGAGACCATGAAAGACGGCGGCTGGTACAAATCTGCCCGTGTGCCCAACTTGGAATCCAACACTTTTATGCCGGCCGTAAGTTCTGATTCCTGCGGCTGCATTTCCTGTGCCCAATCGCCGTGATACTGTTTTAACCAGTAAGAAGTTGCGGTGAGGTACAAGTTGGCCGAAGCAAATTTGTGCAAAGTTACATTGCCTTTTTCGGTTTGTTTGATAACCGACCATTGTTCTACCACATCGTTATCAGCATAAACTTTGTAATAAAGGGTAACTTCAAAATTGTAAACCGGATCTTTTAAAACGATGCTGGTGATGGATACATTGGCATCGATTTGCTGTTTTTGATCACTTACATATTGCAAATCAAGTGAGTTGTTGCCGTCCGCATGTGTAACTTCTATGGCTGGTTCAACCAAATTTCTCGAACCTGCCGGCGTGTAAGCAGAATTTAAAATGCCGGAATAATCGTCGCCTTGCTTACGCATAGCAGGTACAAACTGATACTCGTTCGGGTTGGTTAATTTCAAACCAAAATAAATCATACCAACGCGTTTATCTGCGCCTACTTGTAAAACCATTGCGTTGTGCCGGGTTTCAATCGTAATTACTTTGGTGTTTTGTGCCGAAGCCTGGATTGAAACAGACGACAACGTTAGCGACAGCAACAGTTTAACGTATTTTTTAAAAACGTGGTTTAAAACGGTTTTATATTGAATCTTCATAAATATTTGGTGTGGGATAACAGGCGATAAAGCTGCAAATAATTTAAATGAGTTTGCTTGTTTGCATTATATTTTTCTGATGATCAAAGCAATGCTTCTTTTATCATGTTTTTTTTAAGGTTTGATTCTTTTGGTTGATAAGATAATGATCACAAGTATTCCAATTTTCGATTAGATCTATTTTATTTTTTCCATCGATTCATTTAGATTTTATTTAACTTTATTTCTAAACCAAACCTTACCAATCATGAAAAAAAACAATCACAAGTATGGTACTTGCTGTATGCTTTCTTACAGCTTGTAACAGCAAACAAAGTAGCACAGCAAAAGGAAGTGACAGCAGCGCATCAACTTTAGAAAGAAACAAGCAAGTTATTATGCGCTCCGAAGATGGTTTTAATACAAAAGATGCAAATGTTATTGTAAAAGATTGTGCACCTGATTTTGTAGATTACGGAGACGGCGTATCAAAACCAATGAAAAAAGGAATGTTCTTTTTATCTATCTTTTGCCAAGGACTTAGTTTTTTCTGTTCTAAAGTTGGAACATCATATAAAAAAAAGTTTTTTAGAGTTGGGTGAAGGTGAAATAAGTTGAACAAAACTTAAACAGACACTTATATTTATTTTATAATTGAAATTACAATTGCATTAATAACAAAAACAAAAGATACAATTAATTCCTATCCAACTTAACTACTCTTTTGCGCACTATTATTATTACCAAACAACGAAAAGAGTTTTATTACAGTTGGAATGCCTGCGGCAAGGGCAGTTATATAAGTTATCAATTTGGAATACGCTTCTTGTTGTGAGGTAAGCAAAAAGGAAAGGATGGCAAAGATCACGACCAGTAATGGTGTTTTCAATTTGCCCCAATTACCGTTGTCTTGCATCTGGTTCCTAATTTTCAATGCTTCGGTATTGCCAATGGCGGTTAGGATAAAGTTTCGGAAACCGCGGTTAAACAACATCAAAGTTCCATCCGTACGTACAATAACGCCTTTGCTGATCAGCATGCTTAAATTGTAATCGTCAAAAGCATTTACCAAACCATCTTCCGCCAAGTCGTACAATAAAAATTTTTCTTCTTTGGTTAACGATTGCCAGATGTACATGTAAAAATAATGTGCCGTAACTTGCAGTTTAAACGCCAGCGCATCTCCGTTGGCTGTTTTCTCTTTTTTAGGAAGTGAACCTGCAGCTTTGATGGCCGCATTTTGCATCTTGATTAAGAAATGCGTGTATTGTGTTTCCTTGACAATCATTTCTTCCCAGGCGGGAAGGCGTTTGTTATAAGCTTTGCGTTCGATTGGATAGATTACAATTCGGTAATGGCCCAGTAACACATGCCAACGTTCCAGGTCTTGCACAGCTTTACTTGCTGTTGCTTCTGCCAACGCATTTAAAGAATCCAGAAAAGCAATTGGATGAATGGCCGACAGGATAATGATCTTGCATTTATTTTCAACCATCAGCCTTTCTAGCATGTTCAGTTTAATGCGGTTGGTTGTTTCATCCTTGATGTTGTATTCAAAATGATTGACTATAATCAGTTGATAATCTTTTGAAAACAAGTCATCCTGTTTCTTTTTCCATCGAATATTATCATCGGAAGCAGGATCGGTATTATCGGGAATTTCGATCAGGTCGAGCACTAAAACATTGTTTTTATCAGGCGATTGCGGATCATAGATGTACGGCTGCCCATTTTCCTGCATCATTTCTTTATTAATGATCCTGTTTAAAAGGAAAAATAATTTGTGCGAACCTGGCAAGCCAATAATAAACACCAGCTTATTAAGATCTTGACAAAGCAAGACCTCATCGTCAATCGCTTTCCAAATATTTGTAGCAGGCAGGTTTAGCGCAAAAAGCTTCCGGATGATGTTTAAAATTATAACATAAAAAACAAGCAGTAAAAGAAGCATCAGCAGCCAGAACAGTATTTCCCATTTGTTAAATATCACTGGCAAACGGTAATTTAAGTTGTAGGACCGGAGTATGAGGTAGCCGCCACGGTTCCGCGTTTCCAGATAAGTAGTAGTGCCGGTATGGTTGTACAAGGCATCTTTAAATAAAGGGTTATAAAAGAAGCTTAGGTCTGTAGCCTTAGACTGGTATAAATTGCTTTCCCTTATCGCTGAAGAATCTTTATAAAAGCGAAATTGATTAAGAACGGCAATAGTTAAAGATTCTTCATGCTGATAACCGATTACCTTTACCGGAATTTGTTTAGAATATCCGATTGAATCTACCCATGAGCTGTCCGTATAAACGGCGTTGGTATTATCTTTTAAATGGCTGAGATAAGTACTGTCGGCACTTGGGTTTTTCTCCATGATACGGCGGGCAAAATCATAATGGCGGAAGCGGGCCACCAAATTCTGCTCGTAATTGTAGGATACCACGTAAAATAGCACCACCGGAATGCCACTGGTAATTAGTAAGCGGGTAAGGACCATTAAGGCAAAACTGTGGGAATAGTTCCAGCCTATTTCGGTGTACCGCACAGCCATCTGCCTGCCTTTCTTAATCCAATCATCACCGAAAACAAACAATACCGCGGCCAGCAGCAGGGTGATAATTTCATAAGAAAAAAATAGCTTAAAGTGCTCCAGGTTTTTCCAGGCCAGCAAATTGATCAGCAGGAAAAAAACCAGCAGTACATAAATTGCCCGTATTTTATTTTGAAAGAAAACCTGATTGTCTTCCTTTTGGTAACGGCGGGCATAAAGGCACATTAAAAAACCGATGATTGCGTTAGAAGAAAACAAAAGCATGAAGAAAAATTCTGCAAATGTTGACTGATGGAAAAAGAAATTGAGCAGCAGCACGATACCAATGTTGAGCAGCGACGATATAATGTATTGTTGATGAAAGGAAGCTTTTGGGCCAATCCAACTGCTATCAAATTGTTGCTTTTTAAAAACAGATCGGTTGGAAGAAGCCAAAAAAACGGCCAGCATTTCGATCACCAGATAGCTGAAAAACACAACCAACATGGATAGTGTGAAGCAGTAGGTTTCCATGTCGCGCGTATCTTTAAAATTTATGTCGCTGAAAATGATGATGAAATAGGGCAGCCCGGTAATTGGTTTTGCCTCTACATTATAATTCCTGCCCGAATAAGCTGTTTTAAAAACCTTTTGCGCGCGCGCTTCCATGCAGCTACGCAGTTCCTCGTTTGCAGAAAACTCTTTCAGCAAGTTCTCGTTCAGGTTACGGTTTTTATCGGCATGATAAAGCACTTTTCCGTTTTGGTCGATCATGGCAAAAGTGTATCCGGCAGGTAAAATAACCTGGTCGAGGCTTTTCATGTTGAAAGCAAATGCTTCAACGATCGTATTGTTGGCCGTTGAAAGGATGGACTTATGACTAATTACGGTTGTAAACTTTCCGGTAGTCCACGAAATGAGCTGATCCAGATAATAACGCCCGCCGGTCAGGCTATCCAGGTATGTTTTGCCCGACAATATATTTTTAAACCAGTCCCGCTCACTAAAATTTGCTCGTGGCGCATTGTATTGTAAAGAATCCCACCGAAATAGTTCCTTACCGCTCTGGTTCATCCAATAAACCTGGTTTAAATCTGCTCGGCCAAAATTGCCTCTTTTAAAAATGGAATCGATGGAATAAAATCGTTGTTGTATTTTCTGTTGGTCAATTGGATAATGTGGCGTCTCGGAAAGATGGCTACCGCTTTTTCCACCCAACACGATGTTTCTTCTAAGCAAAATATCTTTTTGTGCCAGGCTATCTAAAGCTACTAAGCTGGAGTCTTTTCGCTCTATTTCCTTCTTAAAAGCATTGGTTATTGCGTTGGCTAAATTTTCTTTTGAATCTGGGCTGTTATTAGGCCGAAAGTTAGCATTGTATTTAAATAAGGTGAAGAAGAGCAACGACATCAGCAGCATGGTTACGGTTACCAATAATATCCCGTCCAATAAGGTTAACCTGTCCTGGCTGCCCATGTGAAATAATTTAATACACGGAAATGAAATAATGATGGCGAGTGCAATTGTTATCATGAAAAGTACTATGTTGGATGGCAACTGGTTCTTTTCGTACTGATATTTTTGGTTGGATAGCAAGCCTGCAATTATCCAATTACTGTTTTGTGTAAAACTCACCGGTTGCAGAAATAGCTGATAACTGGTTCCGCTAATTTCCCGGGCAATCATTTTGGCGCCTTCAATCACACCATTTTTACCAAATACAGAATCTGATTTTGTTTGGTTTAAACCTGAAGGAAAAGTTTGATATACAGTTTGCCCATTACCAAAAACTAAGTATTGGTCGAACAATAAATTGGATGGCAGTAAAGGTTTGATAAACTGTTCAAAGCTAATCTCCATCGTAATTCTGTAACCCGTCCCGCGGTACTTTTTTGCAAACGTGATTTTAAATTGTTGTGAAGCATCATCGACCTCAATAGAAGAAATACTATCATTTCCACCTTTAAACGTTTTTTCTATTTCTGCTTTGTTTTTTAATGAATCAAGAATATCAATTTTTGTGAGCCTGAATTTTTCAGTTGAAATACTTTTAATGTAATTGGCGATGCTGTCCTTTCCCATGCTATTGCTGGTATATGCCGAAAGCACATTGTTTAACAGCGCAACACTGTTCTGTATTTTTGCCCTCACATTCCCGTCAATATTTTGCATCGCCCGGAAACCCTGCTCTTTTATCCTTCTTTCGTTGATTGGCCTGTAAACATATAAATAACTGGCACTCAAAAATATAACCACCAAAATTGTGATGAGGACAGCCGCAGGGTTTCTACCAAGAAAGAAAAAGCTTTTCATAGTAAATTAAACCTGTTAGGAAGGCAAATTATTAATCCAGTCCGCCTGGCTGATGAGCGGTTTTATTTTTGTAACGCCATAAAAAGCGGTAACCAGTTCGTCCCGGTGAGTTGGTGTATTGTTAAGGTCTTTGGTAAATTTATTTTCTTTCATGATATAATCTGCCATCGCCTCGCCAATAACCTTTAACAACCCAAATTTGCTTACGTCATCCATTGCAATTCCGTTTAGGTCTGCGTTGGTCAGCTCGCTTAAACGTTTGGCATTCACAACATGAACATCAGAAATATCACGGTCGGGAAGTAGTTGGACGGAATCACAGTTCAAAGAAATCTGGAAACGCCGGTAATCCAACCTCAGCAAACTACTTCGAAAAACATCGGTTTGCATAGAACTTGCATCCTGGCCAGATTCGTCCATCACATAATTCAACCAAAAATAAGCATCCGGGCCCGGAGGGTTTGCAGCCTGGTCTGCATCAACCGCAAGTATTTTTATCCCGGTGCCGAAACTAAACATTGTGATTTTATCTGCCTGATACTTTCCGCTTCCGCTGTAACAAATTGCTTCCAGCATGGCAGCAAGCGAAGGGTTATTGTACGTAGTGGTGCCGCCATCCACAAACCGTTCCAAAGGATGGAAATAAGTTGGCGCAGACATCGTAGCCTCCATAACCGTACGCAGCAAAGCATCTTTAAAAGTATTTTTGATTATGCCGTCAACTTCAAAACAATTAAAAAAAGTTTCCTCGTTATCGGTTACGTCTTTTGCCGTAATCATTACATCGACCCCGGTTTTGTGGTGTGCCTGTTCCATCGTAATATCGCCGAGAACACCTTTAAGTGCTTCGCGGTAATTTTTCTTATCATAAGCAGGCGGGTTGATAAAACGGTTGGCCAAGATCCCGCGTTTTACAAAAACTTTAGTCACAAATTGGATGTAGAGCTGCTCAATTTCGGCGGCAGTTTTACCAAAAGCAATCAAACCGGCAATAATGGCCCCGGTTGATGTGCCGGCAACCATATCGCAAAACTGGTAACAGGGAATGCCCGCTATTTCTTCGATTTTTTTTAGTAGCTGAAGCGTTAATATCCCTCTTACGCCGCCGCCGTCCAAAGAAATGATAACGCGGTGGCTTGGGTCGATTTTTAAATTTTGATACGCCGTTTGTTGCGCGGGAGAAAGTGTTTTCATCGGTTATTTAGGTTTAAGTTGATACTTTGGGTTATGCCATAACCATTTTTGTTATTTCGAGCATTACTTTTTCGCCTGCGGAAATTGTTTGTATTTTTTCAATCAATTCCTCAACCTTTAAGGTGCAGTATTTGCAATGCAGAATTTTGATTGAAAGTTTGTTCTGTTATCAACAGTGTTGATGCTGAACCAGGTTCGTAAAAAGGTTATCAAAAAAGAATTTTGAAAACGATCTTTTATCAAAATTTAAAATTGCGAATTACTAAATGTAGCCTTAAAAAATGCTCCTTTACAATAGCTACTTGTAGCTATTTTTATAGCGTAAAAACACGTAAAAGTAATTTCGGGTATTTCGAAAGTTAAAGTTTAAATGTTATAACAGTCCCCGTTTTCTAAGTATTATTTTGTACACTAATTTATTGAAAAAGTAATTGTAAACTTTATTCAAGCAAATTTTTCCCACTCAAAAAAATTGTATTTGTACGGCTAAGCTTCTGATATGAATTTATGCCGATAAAAACAGTATTGCTATTGATTTTTTGTAATTTTGTTCAACCTAAAAGTATTATCGTGTCCGCTTCCTGGTTGCAACGTCACCTGTTTTGGTGTTTAATTGTACCAGCTTTTTTCTGGCTGATGGCTATTGCTGTGCCAAGTCAAGGACAGGATTTTACCATTTCCGGTGGTCAGCATAAAGCTTCTTTCCCGTTCAAGTTTATTAGGAACATGGTGGTTATCCAGTTACAAATTAATCAGCGCGGGCCTTATAATTTTATTTTGGATACCGGTTGCGGACTAATGGTAATTACAGATCCGTTACTGGTTGATTCCTTAAACCTAAAATTTAAAAAAAGGGTAAAGATTATTGGGATGGGCGAAGGTGCCGACCTCGATGCCTGGATGGTGCCGCAACTTGATGTAAAAACCAAAGGAACGGAGTGCAAGAATATGCCGGCAGCTATCCTTACCAAAGATGTTTTAGAACTTTCTTCCTTTGTCGGCATTCAAATTCACGGTTTGATTGGGTTTGATTTTTTTAACAGTTTCCCTGTAAAAATAGATTTTGCCGATAGTACCGTTACTGCTTTTAGCACACATAAATTACGTGCCTGGCGAAAAGGCACGCAAATTCCGCTTTTAATCGAAGACCGGAAACCCTATCTTAACGCAAATATCAACTTTAAACAAGGTGCAGGTTTGCCTGTAAAACTGCTGGTTGATTTAGGTGCCGGGCATCCTTTATCTATAGAAAACGGTTGGAACGGCAATACCGGCATGCCCGAAAAATATATTACCGCAGCAAATTTAGGCGTAGGGCTAAGCGGGCCGATTAACGGTTATATGAGCCGGATTGAGCAAATGGCCATTGGTAATTATCAGTTTCATCAGGTAATTACTGCATTTCCTGATTCCTGCAGCGCGTTGGATAAATTGGTTTCTGTTAAGCGGGACGGCAGTATTGGTATTGATTTGCTGAAAAGGTTTGTGATTTTGTTTGATTACCAGCAAGGTTATCTTTATTTAAAACCAAACTACAATTTTAAAGAACCTTTTGAGCACGACATGAGCGGCATGGAATACTACGCCGCCGGAAATGATTATAGACGGATTATTGTTTGCAGGGTAGAACCAGGCTCGGCAGCAGACCGTTTGGGCATCGAAAAAGACGATGAGATTGTGGCCATTAATTTTAAAGATGTTGGCAAAATGAGCTTGCAGGAAATAGATGAAATTTTGCGCTCCAGAAACGACCGCACATTATTATTGGAAGTGATGCACCGCCAAGCATTGGCCAGAGTGCTTTTGACTTTAAAAAGGCGTATTTAAAAATAGATCACTTAATCCTGCTATTTTTTATTTTGATTGGAGTAAATGTTTTTCATGCTGATCATCTTTTAAAATGATGCGCTAATCCTTGCATCGGGAACAAACCAAATGGTGGCAACAATAGCATACAACCCGGCCGCGTTTCTGTTGCCATTACCGAAAACCCAACTAAGCCTTTTGAGCAAACCAATTGGGAATCGCACCAAAAGTAGAGGGGTTTGACCAAGACAAAAAGATTGTGATCAAGATTAGAGCCGCGCCCTGAATGCTTCTTTTACCACATCAAAATTATCAACCTAAAATTAAGCCAGAAACAAACCGGATAATAATTGAGTTTATAAAATAATCACCAACTAAATCATTCAATCTGTTTATGACGACCATAGAAAATGAATTTTTAAAAGTAACCGTACGTTCGCAAGGGGCAGAAATGACTTCTATTTATAACAAGCAAACGCAAACCGAGCATTTATGGCAAGGCGATGCTTCCGTTTGGCCTTGGTTTGCACCCAATTTGTTCCCAATTGTTGGTGGTTTGGTAAATGATGAATTATACGTGAAAGGCACAGCTTATCATATGGCAGGCAGACATGGTTTTACACGCGAATCTGAATTTAAATTGGTAGAATCAAACGCAAAACATGCTAAGTTTTCTCTGCCTTTTAGCGAAGCAACTTTAGCGGTTTATCCTTACGAGTTTGAGTTTCAGGTTTTGTATGATCTGTTCGACCACAATTTGCGGATCACTTACAAAGTAATTAATCAGGATGAGCAAATTATTTATTTTTCTGTCGGCGGCCATCCGGCTTTTCACGTTCCGTTTCTGCCGGATGAAAGTTATGAAGATTATTACCTGGAGTTTGAAACTTCGGAACCTTTGTTAACGCACCTGCTTTCCAACGGTTTATTAAGCGGAGAAACAGAATTAGTACCGATGGAAGGGCGCAAACTTTGGCTCACCAAAAATTTATTTGATCGTGATGCTTTGATCTTTAAGGCCATCACTTCTAAAAACGTAACGATCCGCAGCAAAAACCATCAGCGTAGTTTGTCTGTCAGTTTTCAGGATTTTAAAGATCTGGGTATTTGGGCAAAACCAGGTGCGCCGTTTGTTTGCATCGAACCTTGGTTGGGCTATACCGATACCGTAGGAAAAGTTACGGAATTTAAAGACAAAGAAGGCATCGAAAAAGTAGAACATGGGCATGTTTTTGAAGCGCAGTTCACCATTTCTTTGTTTAACTAATTTGATTTTATGCTGATAAAAGAAGCATGGCATGTTTGATCAAGCTATGCTTCTTTTTTAGGGAAAATTGAACAAGGCTTTACCCTTCGTTACGGAACCAATTTGATATTAGTTTTGTGAAAATACATTTAGAGGCTTCAACAAGATACAATCAAATTGTAACGTGTTTTTATTACTTTCGCTTGTAAATAATGACATCAAAGCGTTATCAGTACCATTATTTACATGCCTACCTTTGACGGCACACCCAGCTTCCATTTGATAAATTAATGGTAAAATAAAAGGCTTACTATCTGAGATTATGTTGTTATAAATAGCTGGTGACCATTTACCATTAGTGGCTTCAATCACTACTTTAAGTAATTCCTTAAATATTGGTGGTGTTTGTCTGTTTTCATAAAAATCAATAGTCTTGATATTTCCTATCGTATCAATCGTAAATTTTGCAAAAGTTGCTGATACAAGACACAAATTTAAGTCTTTTCCCTTGCATGCCTCTGTAAAAGTTTTATTTAAGAAAGTATTTAAAGCAATTGTATCGCCATTAAATCTTGCTTCAACATTATGCTTTTGTGCACATGCAGTATTAATATAGATATTTACTATAATAATAATCAATATTTTAATTAATCTACTCATATTAACAATGGGTGCCAGTATTACCTGCTTTGTAATTGTTATTGGTGTTAGAAACATCATTAGCTGTAAATCCGTACGTTGAAAGTATTGTATTAAAAGCATTAGGATCGTTTTGTTGTAATTCACCATAACCAGCTATAGCTAAACATTGAGCATCGTGTAAAGAAAGAGATGGAAATTGTTGCTGTAGAGCAGACACTTCTGAGTTTACATAATTCTGAGCCATGTAAAGATGTTGAGAAAGATTTCCTTTGATAGTTGGGTTTACAAATAAATAAGCATGATAAATTTCGTGTATTGCAGTTTCGGCTAAATACTCCTGACTTGCATTTGCTAATTGTGATTTAATAAATACTACATCTAAATTATTTAGGGATGAACCACTTGTTTCTGCAGGTGCACCACTACTTAATGAGGCAACATCACTAAAATTGATATTGACTTGATCTGAGGTACCAAAAGTATTTCTCAGCATTGATGTAACGTTATTGTTTAACGAACCGCTAGTAGTTAAATTTGTTATTATCGTACTTAAACAAAGATTTGTGACATTATTCGTTATATATTCAACATCAATAATTTCATTACTACTGCCACTACCATCACATAGGGAATGTATACTTTGAACTCCCTTATGGTCAATTATTGGAATTTGGTCACATTGATAGTCTGAGCCTGAAGGACTACAAATAGTATATAGATAATCTCTAGAAGTTTCATTACCTTCACTATCCCAAGTAACCCAATACCAATTAACACAACCAGATAAAACTTTCTTATCGGTACTTAAAATTGTTTTATCATTACTTTTACCAAACCCACGAAGCATCTTCCAAAATTTTATAAGACCTAATGAATATTCTTTACTTTCTTGAATAGAACCAAAAATATTGTTGATCGTAATTATGCCTGTAAAACTGTCTTGTCTTTTATGATAATAACTGGTTATCAATTTATCAAGATCACTTATTATCGTTTTTTTATTTCCAAATAGCTCAATAATAGAGCTATTGGTAATAATTCCATTTGCCTTTGTTAACATCAAGTATTTCGTAATAGTTAAACTTGGATCATCAAATTTTGGTATAGTATCCAAAGCTACTGGTACAATATCATAAGTAATCGAACTATCACCTGCCGCAGAATGTGCCTTAGACCATTCAGCTTTTCCACGAAGCTTATTTATTGAAATAACTTTTACACTGTCAAATTTTTGATCTGTAAATCATTTTTGCATTTCTATAGCAATCGGATTAATAACCTTGGAACTTGTTCCAAGGTTATTACCGTCTTTCTTGCAACTGTTGATTAAAAACGAAGCAAACAGTATTACTAAAATGCTTTTCAATCTAAAAGAGCAGAATTTGAAGTACAGGTTTTTCATATTTTTTTGTTTAGTTTAATTTGGTCAATATACTTTTTTTAATTCGATTTCTTTAGAAAAAATATTTTTTCTTCTAAATAATTTGATAGCGTTTATTTATACAAAATTTAAAAGTAATTCGATACGTCGAAAACCATTATTGATTTTATGCAGATAAAAGAAGCATGGACAGAAAGTAATGTTCAGGTCATGTTTCCTCAATCTCTTGTTCAAACATAACAAGAAACCGTTTTTGCCTGTTTGTTATAGATAGCAGTTGCAGAAAAAATGAAAAATATAAAAACTTTAAAACTGAGTGTGCTCGACCAGTCGCCAGTTCGTAAAGGCGGAAACGCACGGGATGCCATACAAGAAACGGTGCAATTGGCCAAACTGGCCGAT
Source organism: uncultured Sphingobacteriaceae bacterium (assembly GCA_964251965.1). GTDB lineage: Bacteria > Bacteroidota > Bacteroidia > Sphingobacteriales > Sphingobacteriaceae > Mucilaginibacter_A. The sequence continues at coordinate 181,105 of CAXULQ010000001.1, forward strand.
GAACTTGGATACACGCGTTACTGGGTTTCCGAGCATCATAATACCAATACTTTGGCCGGTTCTACACCAGAAGTTTTAATGGCACATTTAGCTGGCGTAACCCAGCAAATCCGTATTGGTTCTGGCGGGATTATGCTGCCCAATCACAGCGCGTTAAAGGTTGCAGAGAATTTCAGGATGCTGGAGACTTTGTTTCCGGATAGGATTGACCTCGGTATGGGCCGTGCGCCTGGTACAGATCGGATTACAGCTTCCATTCTTAATCCTTCCAATACCTGGAGCGAGCAGGATTTTGTACAACAGTTGATTGACCTTCAACATTATTTAAACGATACAGCAGAACCCGGAACGATACAGGAAAAAGTGCGCGCCATTCCGCAGTCCTTAACCATTCCTGAATTGTGGCTTTTAAGTTCCAGCGGACAAAGTGCTTTGTTTGCCGCACATTTTGGGATGGCTTTTACTTTTGCGCATTTTATCAATCCACACGGCGGGGCAGAAGCTGTGCAAGCGTATCGGCAACGTTTTCAAACTTCAGATGCTTTAGCAGAGCCATTGGCAAACCTGGCTATTTTTGTGTTATGCGCTGAAACTGAAGAAAAAGCAAGACAATTACAAGCTGTTTTGGACGATCAATTACTGAACATGGAAAAAGGGATCAGGCAAGGGTTTCCGGATTACGAAGAAGTAAAAGATAAAGTTTACAATTACCAGGAACAGGAACGCATCCGTTACAATAGGCAACGTTCGGTTTTTGGAACACCGGAGCAGGTGAAATCAAAATTGACCCAAATGGCAAATGAGTATCAGGTTGATGAAATTATCATTGTTACGATTACACATCATTTTGCCGACCGGATAAAATCTTACGAGCTTTTGGCTGATGCTTTTGCTTTAGAGCCGAGACATTTATATCAGGAAAGCAATTACTGATTTAGGTTGATAAAAGAAGCATATCCAATTTGAGGATATACTTCTTTTATGGGCTAAATTTACTTCTTGTAAATTCCAACCACTACCGCAAAAGCGATCAAAGCGGCCGCACCAATCAAACTGCTGGTAATAATAGGGTTATTGATAGCAGGCGGAACAAATTTTACACCTTCAATATCGGTTTTTGCGGCTTCTTTTACGTAACGCCCATGTTTCGGAACAGCTTCTTCGGCAAAGTTTTTACCTAAATTTTGTAAAGCTTTTTTAAATTCTTTGCCAACCATTAGCTTACCATGGCCTGTTGCTACAATTTGTGGGTGCAAGCCAATCAGTTTTCGTACTGATACGCCGGCAGCTTTCCAATCGCAGGTAAAATATTTAGGCGGACCACTGATAATTTTTTTCTGAGTGATAACCGAAAAAGCCGATTCTTGAACCGTAGTAACGAAAGCATCGCCGGCAACTAAAACACGGTCGCTTTCTCTGAATAAAGAAATGTGTCCCGGTGCATGTCCCGGCGTAAAAATAATGCGCCATCCCGGCAATCCTGGCGTCCCTTCTTCCGGGAAGGCATGTACTTTTTCGCCTAAATCCAACGGCTTGTTCGGGAACATCCACGAAGTTAAACTCATCAAGCCACCGCCAACAAAAGGGTCGGCTGGCGGATAAGCAGAAAGACCGGTAAGGTAAGGCAGTTCTAAATAATGGGCATAAACAGGTACGTTCCAAATTTTCAATAAATCTGGCAAACTTCCCCGATGGTCAAAATGTCCGTGCGTTAAAATAATGTTTTCCGGCTTTGTTCCTGCTCCGAACAGTTCTTCTGCCATGGCCTGTATTTTATGGGCAGAATTTGGCAAACCGGCATCTACCAATACCCATTTTTTACTTTCAGCATCGCCAGATGCGATCATGTAAATGTTTACAAATACAATTTTCATTCCCCAAACACCAGGCGCAACTTCAAAATAGCTGCTGTTTGTGGTTTTAGGCTGATCAGTTACTTGTGGTTTATCCATAATTTTAATTTTAGTTAGTTATAAAACAAGTGCCTACTCTTTAAGTTTTGAAAGTTTATTTACCGCCTAAATGTTTATAAAGAAGTTGTTTAAACTTATAGCTTTATGCTAACCTATGGATTATCATATTGATGAGAAGGACACACCCCTAACCCCTCTCAAGAGGGGAAATCGCTCGCAGACCTGTCCAAAAGAACAAGGTAAAAGGTAGAAAGGTAAAAGACAGAAAGGCAAAAAGGCAAAAAACATAAAGGTAGCAAACTTTGCTTCCCCTCTTGAGAGGGGTTAGGGGTGTGTCCTGTTTAACAATTTGATATGCAACGTATAATAGAAAAATAAAAGTTTAAGAGCCTGTTTAGATTTTATCCAATATATTTTCTATGCTTCTTTTACTAGATAAAAATTGTTAACCTATTGTACTTTTTGTGTCTAAAACAGCATCTAAAACAAATTTTATAGGCATAAAAGAAGTATTATAAATTTTTATGATAGAAATTTAAACTGGCTCTAACAACTTCAAAATAAAAAATGAATGAAATAGAAATTTTTTCAATCTAAAACAATATACATGCGTATAAGATTGTTTAATTCAAATTCAACCTTAAAAAATTCATTTATGAAAAAGAAAATCTATTTGTTGTCAATTGCGTTGATGCTGGCCTTTTCTACCAGCCAATCAAAAGCAGCTACTGTAATTACAGAGCCGGTTGCGAAGGAAATTACCCTTACCGATGCCCAAAAACAGGCAAAACTACAAGCGATAAAAGATCGTGTAGAAGAGATTAAGGCGATGGACAAATCTCAGTTAAGCAAAGAGCAAAAGCAAGAGCTAAGGGCTGAGTTGAAAACCATGAAAGCCGAAGCCAAGGCTGCAGGCGGTGGCGGTGTGTATTTATCAGTTGGTGCAATTGTTATCATCATACTTTTGTTAATCCTTATTTTAAGGTAACAAAAACAGCTTCCGTAAAAACAGAAAAGCCTGAGGCATATTGCATCAGGCTTTTCTGTTAAAATTAAATTTGAAATTATTTACCGCCGCCCATCGCCATTAATTCTTCTAACGTAATCTTGTCAAAATCTGATGCAATGGCAAAAGTCCCTGGTTTAACCTTTTCCGCACTAATGGATTTTATAATTACGTCCATCGTTTGTCCTCTTTGAGAAAGTGAAAATTTAACGGGTACTCCATTTAAATTTTTGTAGTATTTGGTTAGGTTGTTTGCCGGTACAGAAATATCGTTCGTAACCCAAACATCATAGTTAGAACCGCTTTTGGTATCTTTTACCTGTACTTTTTTACAACTGTAACCTGCAATAGTTTGTGTTTCTGTAGTTGGGGTTGAGGTGAAAGATGGTTCTCTATCTTTCATTGCTTCCAAATCCGCAGGTGTTGCCACGGCAGCTTTTTTTATCGAAGCAACTGGTACATCAACTAAAATTGCCCAAAAACCAGCTTTATCATCAGAAAGTATCTTAATATCTGCAGGCCCTTGTTGAAACTGATAAGAAGAAGAGTCTCCTTTAAAATAATTTTTGGCCTCAAATTGCTGGCCGCTTGTGCTTACATTATACGTAATCACACCTTCGGTAAAACTTTTTTGTGCGTTGGCTGCAAAACCAATTGCAGTGAATGCCAAGCCGAAAGCCACTTTTTTAATGCTGTTCATGTTTTTATTTTTTAATTAATTCTTTTTTAAAGTAATCATTCTTTTTATAAAGATGCAAGGTTATTTTGACAAATACCACATCAAAATCAATTACTTTAGTTAGAGTTGATCCTAAGCGCATTGTTACGTTTCAAAATTTTTATTTTTCTTCCGTCCGAAGCCGCTTCTTCGGCCAGTTTTTTAACTAAGTAATCATTGTTTCGAGAATCGACAATCAGCAAATCGAAGATTAAATTTTTAGAAATTTGATCGATATTAATCTTAGGATTATCAGTGATAAAAACAGCATTCACTTTTATTTTCTGCGGAAAAACCTGGTTTTCAAATTGTTTATCGGCAATAAAAATCAATTGGTTTTCAAACTGGACCAACTTATTTTGCTTGGTAAAAACAGTATTTCTAAAATTTTGATCTGGCCTGATCATTTTAATTTCTGAAGATTTACAACTGTCCAAAAATGGCTGAACGGAATATTGAAATGCTTTGTCCGAAGCTTTTAAATCTGTTATCACAACGGCTTCATTTCCTTTTTTAAAAATTATGCCTAAATTTTTACGCAGGTTTAAAAAGATAATTTCTTCCTGGTTCTGGGCTCGAAAACGTTTGTAAGAAAAGCTGGTTAAAAAAAGCAGGATAAAAACAGCACCAACTTTTAACAAGGCAGTTTTGCGATAAACTAACCAGGCAAACATGCAGCAAATGATGGAGTAAAGCAGTAAATATTCCGGAACGGTAATCCAAAGTTTATTCCAATTTCCAAACGGGATATTTTCAATCCAAACCAAACCCTGGTTCATAAAAGCTATGGTTTGTTCTAATATAAAAGCTACAGGTTTTGCAATTGCAGCAATATCTGGAATGAAAATAAATACAATCCCAACATACATAATTACGATGGAAGGCAGCACAATAAAAAGGTTGCTGATGAGAAAATAAACCGGGAACTGATGGAAATAAAATATGCTGATTGGAAACGTAATAAGTTGTGCCGCCAAAGAAACGGATAGGAGCGACCAAAGTTTCCGTGCAAAAGAATGTTTAAAATCAATCCAACTTTCGATAATTGGCTGTAAAATGATCAACCCAAAAACTGCTAAATAAGAAAGCTGGAAGCCAACATCTGTTAGAAAAAACGGATTGTAAAGCAGCAGCACAAAAGCCGAAACCAGCAGAATGTTAAGCATACTGATATGCCGGTTATAGGTTTTCCCAACAATTACAAACGAAATCATGACAGCGGCGCGGCAAACAGCAGGAGAAAAACCAGAGATTAAAGCATAAATCCAAATTAGTAAAATGGAGATCAATGCTTTGAGCAAAATGCCGCTTCTTTTGCGGTTTAAGAAATTGAGCAGCAAATTGATAATGATGTAAACCAAAGCCACGTGCATACCCGAAACAGAAAGAACGTGAATAGTACCGGTTTTAGAATAGGCCTGGAGCACATCCTGACTTAAATCTGCACGATAACCTAAAATTAAAGTGGAAGCAACAGAAAAAGCATCCGGATTGTGCAAGTATTTCTGATATTTTAGGACTAAACTTTTGCGGACAACAAGCGCATAAGCAATTAAAGGGTTGCCTTGGTTAGTTGCAAGTATTTGATATTGGTTTGGGTTGATAAAAGTTTGGAAATAGATATTTTGATGTTGCAGCCACAACTTGTAATTGAATTCAGCCGGGTTAAAAGATGGGTCAACAGGTTTGTATTGATTGGAAACCAACAATTCATCACCATAATTAAAATTGCTTTTTTGGTTAGAATCTAACTTAACGGCAACCAGCAAACTACCGGAAGAAGTTGAAATTTTGCCATTAAAAGAAGTATGCGTAACCGAAGTATTAAAGTGGACAAGGTTACCTGTTTGCTTTGGTTCCTGAACAACCCGAACGATCAGCGCATCTGCTTTTTGTTTGGAAAAGTGGTTGATTGCATTGATTTCTTTACTTCTCTCGGTAAGTAAAATCCCTAAAAGCAACAAGAAAACATGGATTAAAGTTCCGCCGATCCAAGGTTTACGGTAAATTTCCCACGAAGTATAGTTGAAATTTAAAGCGGCAAAAATCAATGTTAAAACAAAAATTAGTATGGCTAAAAGAAGTATCCAACCGGAAAATGAAAAAACAACACCCAGAAAAATACCTGTTAAAAGCGGCAACAACAAACGCAAAAACGGATTTTCGGGCATCAAAAAAGTATCTTTCATATTTCAGAAACGATAGCGCATTTGAAGCCTGACCTCTGATTTTTTGTTGCCTTGAATTTCATCTAAACCAGAACCAACCATTTTTTCTCCGCGGTACAAATAAGCACTGTACCGAAACCACAAATCCAAACCTTTTTTAAAACTATATTGCAAGTTTGCATACGTTCGAAAACCGGTGTGCTGCAAAGGCAAAACGGTGTAACTATACAAAACGTCGTTTTCAAAAGAGTAAACCCTGGAATCGTAGCTGGCGGTGTGAAACCAGGCCAAACGAAAATTCCCGGAAACCCTGCTGCTTTTTGGTTTATAATTTACGTCTTGATAAAACATCAAACCATATTCTGCCGAAGGCAAACCTTTTTGATATTTTACTACTTCGGCCCGGTTTCTAAAACTAATGTTTCTGCTAAAAGGATAAGCTACGTCCAACCGCCAATCCTGATAGTTTACCTCATCTAAAATTGTAATTTTAGCATTGTCGTTGTTCTGCTGTTTTTTCTTTAACCGATAATTCAGATAAGCTGTAAAACGTGCAGCAGGAGAGTAGGTTAACCTTCCTAAAAGTTCGTGGCCGTTGCTATTGGGCTGGCTTACCTGATATTTTAACCAGGGAAAATGAAAGAAATCGGCATAAGCTGAAAAATTCCATCGGCGTGAAACTTTCCAGTTTAAACCGCTGTAAATGCCTTGTTCGTTCACTGCATTTGTTGCTTCGGAAATGGCCTGGTTGAATAAAGAATGATAATTGCGGCTATAATTCCGGTACAGCAAAACCACGGAAATATTGGAGGAAAAGGAACTTAACAAACCATTAACTGTAGCTGCGCCGCCGCCCAGGCTTTTGGCTGTTTCTCCGAAGAAATATAAATTATGGTAGCTGTAATCGTAATAAAAGGAAAAGTTATCCAATTCTTTTCCTGCAAAATCAAACTCATTATAAGCGTTTCTTCTTCTTAAAACCGGAAATTGAAATTGTGTGCTGTAAGTTGTTAAACCAGCTTTAAAATTGCGTTTATTGTAATTCAGGTCGAAGCCATAGGTTAGTTGACTAACCGTATTTTTATTAACTAATTCTGTTGCCGTGCGATGATAACCTGTTGTTCCTAATGAAGAAATATATTCCGGGTTTGCCGTTGTTTGAACAGTTGCATCTATTGGCTGGTAAGAAACAAAAGGTGTAAATTCTATCGATTTAAATTTAAAAGTTGCTGCCGTGCCGCGGAAATAACTGATCTCGTTAGTGGAAGAATAAGGTGTTAAACCGCGGCTTACTTTTGGCACCAAAGTGGCATCGGCATTTTTGCCAAAACTAAAACCGGTGTACAATCCTAAACCTTGCCCAAACTGTAAAGAATAATCGCCGACCACCAATTTGTTGACCAAACCGAAGTTTTTAAAAGAAAGACTGGCCGAATAAAAATCAAAACCAGTGCTGTTTTTACCGGTGAAAAAAGGTTCCCCGGCATCTTTTTCCATGTTAAAATTTAATTGGATGCGGTTTTGGAAATCAAAACGATAACGGCCTAACAACTTTTCAGCATTACCGGCATAATGCGAAAGTTTAGAATCTTTAGGAATGAGAAAACCTTTTTGCTGCTGCAATACTTCTCCATAACGAAAGATAAAATCGTGTTTGCCGTAACGGAAAATGTTTTTGAGGTTAAGGGCGTTAAAATCAATATCAGAAGAAACGGTAACAAAAGGTAATAATTTTTGGATAGTTTGCAAGTCAAAAAGATCGATACTTTGCAGTTCGAGCAAATCTATCAGTTTGCCGTTTTGCCGGATATGTTCTTGTAAAGCTGTAATTTGAAGTACGGATAAAAACAGAAGTTCTTGCAGTTGGCCAGTTGTAGCTTTGTTGAGGTTAAGCGGGTGCTGGCGGTAATTGTTTAACTGGCCGATCAGTTCGGAGTAATCGTAATCATCTGGCAGGTTCTCGGCAGCAGCTTCAATAATGATTTCAATTTCACGTTCTTGTGCGGTTTGGGCAAAACTTATTTTAGAAATAAGCAGAAAGAAAATCAGCAGTAAACGTTTAAACTGCATTTATTTAAGTAAGGTCATCAAGAATTAAAATTAATCCAATAATATCAATTTAATTATTAATTAAAAAAATAATTATAATAGAAAATGAAATTATACCGATAAAAACAGTATGAGATGCAAGAATTAGTTTATGAAGTGGTTTTAGTGGGAGATTCCGGGAATATTTCCCGTTACAAACCTGATGCAGTTTTAAGCTTGCTCACTAAACATTTAAATACTGCAAACCCTTCGGCGGTTATTTTTTTGGGCGACAATATTTATCCGCATGGCCTGCCCGAAAAAGGCGACCGGTTACGTGCCGATGCAGAATTAGTGCTACAAAAACACTATGAATCAGTAAAAGATTATGCGGGAAAAGTGATTTTTATTTCCGGGAACCACGATTGGAACAAAGGCAAAGACGATGGTTTTGACTACGTTATCCGCCAGGAAAAATATATCGAAAAGCTGTTTGGAAGCGAAAATGTTTATTTGCCTTCCAACGGTTGTCCCGGACCAAAAGAAGTCCTTGTAAACGATGATTTAACGATTGTTGCCATCAATACACAATGGTGGATTCAGCGCGGCTTTCGGCCAATCGGTGCCAAAGACGGTTGCGCAGCCAGTTCCGAAGAAGAGTTTTTTGTTTTGCTGGAAGAGATTATCCAAAGAAACAAAACCAAAAAAGTGCTGGTAATTGGGCATTATCCAATTTATAGTTACTCGCTGCACGGCGGCAAGTTTAAGTTTAAACATCATCTGTTTCCGCTTACTATTTATCGTAAAAAAGCTTTTATGCCAATTCCGGTTATTGGCTCGTTGCTTCCTTTATACCGTAAATATATTGGTGCGCCGGAAGACCTTTCTAACCTGCGTTTCAGGGATTTAAGGAAGAAATTAAAGTCGATTTTTGCCATACATCCAAACCTCATTTATGCTGCCGGGCATGAGCATAATTTACAGCACATTTACAAAAACAATATCAATTACATTATCAGCGGAGCGGCTTCTAAATCTACTTATGTTAGAAAAGGAAAGTACGGCAAGTTTGCATTAGCTGCAAAAGGTTTTTTTAAGCTGAAATTTTCTTCGACCAAAAAAACAATTGCAGAAACCTGGATTGTAGATGAGGTTGATGAAAACGGAAAACTGGTTTACCAGACTGAGTTGGGCTGATTATTTAACAAACTCAAGATTGTGCCGGTAAAAGAAGCATCAAAGCTAATGGTTTGATACTGATTTCTATACGTTTTACACTGCCAATTACTTCACCGTCAACTTGTAATATCATTCCTCGTTTTGTAACGATACATGCTTGCTGACAACTAATTACTTCAAAATATTCGCTGGTTTGCAAAGTACCGCGGAACATTTTCCACGCTAAAGAAAATATTTTACGAAAAGGAAAAAGCCTTACAATACATAGTTCGAATTTACCGTCATCAATCTTTCCGGTTGGGTTGATTATGGCACCCGTGCCATATTTAGAAGCATTGGCAAAAGTGATCGAAACAGCTTTTCGCCTCATAAAACTTCCGTCGTATTGAATTTGAAAGCTTTTACTTCGAATCAAAAAAATCTCGCGCCACAAATGCCGTGCATAAGTAATTAATCCGCGTTTTGTGTCTTGTTCAAAACGCTTTACAATGCGTGCGTTTAAGCCAACATCGGCTAAATGGACACAAGTAAAATTATTTACCATAAGCAGGTCGATTGGCTTTACTTTATAATTTGTCAAAACATCATAAGCTGCGGCGATTTGGTTTGGAATTGCCAACTCCCGAGCCATTCCGTTTGCTGAGCCATAAGGTAAAATCATCACCGGCAATTGGTAATCCGGTGCTATTTTTGCCACAATATTTAAAGTGCCATCACCACCGGCTGCAATTAGTAAATCCGGCTGAAAATCTTCAATATTTTTTTTGATTTTCTTTTCACAATCCTCGGTTCCCATTTCAAAAACCTGAAACCGAAACTGGTACTCTTCGCTTTTTTGCTTCAGTAGATCGCGGAACTGCCCATCTGCTTGTACGCCTGAACGTGCATTGTAAATGACCAAAACGGCAGAACCGACCGAAAGCTTCATAATTGTTCTTTTACCTCTAACAAAAACTTTTTTAAGTTTTCTAATGCAAAAATAACCTGCTGGCTTTCTTTGGCTTCTTTGCCGTTCTGTTTTAAATAATCGCGTGCGCCTTGTAAAGTAAAACCGCGCTCGTTAATAAGGTTAAAAATGATTTTTAGGTTTTCTACATCTTCGGGCGTAAAAAGCCGGTTTCCTTTTTTATTTTTTTTAGGCTGAAGGATGTCAAATTCCTTTTCATAAAAACGGATCATCGACTGGTTTACATTAAACAATGCAGAAACCTCGCCCATGGTATAATACATTTTATTGATTTCTCTTTCTTTATAAGGCATGCAGTAAAGTTAATAGTTTGGTGTAAGTTATTGGAATACTTCTTTTACCAAGTAAAAATTACAGGCAATACCATGTCGAAAAGGAAAAATTATCTACAATTCTTAGGCTGATTTTTCTTACAAAACCTCGTTGAAAAACGCCTGCATTTGCTTCCAAGAACGTTTTGCGGCCAGTTCATTGTATGCTGCACCTTTAGAATTATCGTTTCCAGCATCAGGGTCCGTAAAAGAATGCACTGCTTTTGCGTAAAAATCCATTTGCCAATCGGCTTTGCTATCGCGCATTTCCTGCTGAAAAGCAAGCACTTCTGCTTGTGGCTCATAAGGGTCATCTGCACCGTGACAAACCAAAACTTTAGGTTTTATTTCTTCTGTTGGCCTGCTGGCATCTCTTCCTAATCCGCCGTGGAAAGAAACTACAGCTTTAACCGGAAAATTAGCCCGGGCAGCTTCTAATGCACCAGTCCCGCCAAAACAAAAACCGATGACCGCAATTCTTGAAGGATCGGCACCGGATTTAATTAATTGTTGCATAGCCAAGTCGATACGGTGCTGGTAGGCTTTGTAATCCTTTTTGTAGAAACCTGCAAGCTTTCCAGCTTCTCCAGGATTTTTTGGATAATTGCCTTCACCGTAAATATCTGCCACAAAAGCATAATAGCCAAGCTTTGCCAATTCTTCGGCCGTGTCTTTTGCGTGTGCATCGATGCCCATCCAAGCTGGTAAAACTAAAATTCCTGCTTTTTTTGAGGTTGAACCCTGTGGTTTGATAGCGAAACCACTTAACTTTTGGTTGCCGTCCTGATAATTAACTGGTTTTAATTGTGCACTTGCTAATTGAATTATCATCGCAAATACCAAAAGAAATTGTACTGTTTTTTTCATGGATGGAAGAATTAAAAGCTTATTTTATCAGTTCTATGCCTGTAAAAACAGTACAGGCAATTTTTGTTTGTTTTATTCTAACAATTCTGATTTGTAAATCACCTTTATTTCTCCTTTAAAAATTCTCATTAATTTTATTTAACGCAGACAAAGTTGAAGTAAAATGAATGGTGATCTTTCACATTCTTACAAAAAAAATCACAAGATCAATCAAAAAACGCGTTTTCAGGAATTTTTGAAACATCAGGGAAATTTCAAATAAGATCACGGGCAATATAATTTTATTAATATAATTTAATAAATTTTCTTTTATCCTGCGTCGAACTATAAATATAATTTAATTTATTTAAGGATTTTGTTGATAAAAACTATAAAAGGCTATTGATAATCAAATATTAAAAGAAAACTAATTTCAATAATAGTTTCTAATTTTTTTAAAATACAAAAACTATCAACTTTAAGTTATTTCTGATCATTTGATATAGAATATGGAAATTTATTAGGATAAATATTAGCTATACGTTAAAACTGATTAAGAGAAATTCATCAAGGTTATTGGCCGAATTACTAAAAAGTTTCAGAATTATATTTCTACATAATTAAAGCAACAGTTTTCAACTTTTGCATAATGGTGATCGTTTTTATCTATAGCAAAAGAATTTTTATAGATAGAGTTAATCTTTTCCTATTAAAGATAGATTCATCAATATTCTTACAAAAAACTGTTTTGTAAGAATTAAGAATTTCAAAAAATACCAATACTAATATTTACAAATAGTTGAAAAAATAAATATTTTTTCCTGTAAAACCCTGATTATTAGTACCTCGTACAACTCACCCAAAGAAAAGCTTTTAAAAACATTTAATATGTTACAAAGTCAAAAAGAGGGAATCATTTCGGTTTTTACCAAATATTCAAATCTTACTGATATAAGGAAGAAAGGCGAGTACCCAAACTAACCTTTTGACATTACTTTAACTCACAATACTAAACTTTTAGATTAATATAAAATACGTAAGCAACTGGATATGAATACTATATTAAAAAATACAACATTTTTAATTTGTTTAAGCCTTTTTGCTTTTACTCGTGGTGCAAAAGCTCAAACCACTACAGTTACTGGCCCCAGTGATGCTGTTTCTAACCCTCCTGCAAGTGCTTCTGCTGTAAGCCAGGTTTTAAGTTCTGGTAGTAATATTTTATTAAAAGCGGGTACGGTGAATTCTTCTGCATCAGGTATTATTTACCAGTGGTATAAATTCGACAATACGGGTGTTAAACAATTGATCCAAAGCAGCAGCGACAGTACTTTTAGAGAAACGGCAACGAGTGCGGGCTACTACACTTATCAGTTGTTAATCAGCAACGCTAACCAATGTACGTCCCAAATCTCTGATCCATTTCAAATTTATGTGCTTCCTGCCCTCAACCCAGCCATTGCTGCAAGTAACAGCACGGTTTGTTCCAACGGTACAAGTTCGGCTGTTTTGACCGCAACTGCAGGTGATACAAAATATGTTTATCAGTATCAGTGGGCGCTAAACGGCACAAGCATTTCTGGCGCCACATCTGCCACTTATACTGCCATACCTGCAAATACAAGCGGAAGCAACACTTATAGCGTAAGGGTAAACTATGCTTTAAGCCCGGTTATTACAGGTACGGCAAGTCAAATGGTCAACGTCGTTCCAGTCCCATCGAAGCCTGCAATCACAATAGGGCAATAAAGTACAGTGTAAAAAAAGCAGGGTAAAAGAAGCATTTACCTACATACTATGTCAGTTTATAAATTGCCCCGTTTTATGGCCTTGCCAATTTTGATGTCTGTATTATTATTAAATGCCCCTGCAAAGGCATTTGCTTCCCCAACCCAGGTTGTTATTATTTGCGAAGGATCGTATGCTATCTTAAATGCCAGTGCCACTAACGCTGCTGCTTACCAATGGTATATTAATGATCAGGTTATAGCGAATGCAACCGGTAACAAATATACGGCAGGAAAAGCAGGCGTTTACAAAGTAGTAGCTTACAATGGTCAGTCGTGCGCGTCGGAAGTTTCCGAAGAGATAATGGTAACTGTCGAGCCTTTGGCCACGATTAATTTCCCTTCTTTAGCCGATAAAACCTTAGGCGATGCCCCTTTTAAACTGAACGCAACTTCTTCCCGTAACATTACCTACACGGCTTCTCCCGCAGGTATTGTTTCTATTACCGATGACGTTGCCACGATCATCGGTACTGGCGATGTTGAAATTACGGCCACTGTTGCCGGGACAAAAACTTGTGCAAATACGGTTACTGCCAAACAGACCTTAAAAGTTAAATCCATAACTGCCCCGGTTACAAATGGTTTAGTCGACCTGGCTATTGTTGCCAGTGCAGACAGCAAACAGGTTACAACAGACCAGCCCTTTGAATACACTTTGACGATAAAGAACCAAAGTACAAGTATGGCGACCAGTGTAAGCGTGACAGACACTTTGCCTTCATCGCTTAGCTTTGTATCAGTAAATAATGCTGTACCTGGTAAAGCCTCCTACGACCCCAACAGCCGGTTGCTAACCTGGAATGTAGGCCAGCTAAAAGGTAATGCTTATTCCGAGCTTCGTTTTTCTGCCAGGGCAGGTCGGCACGGCACAATCAAGAACACAGCAAAAGTGGCATCTGCCGAGAAAGACGGCAACATGGCCAACAATACCTCCACCGACTACAAGGACATTGCAGGCATCGGCGTGCCCAACGTATTTACCCCAAACGGCGACGGCAAGAACGACACTTTTACCATCCCCGGCCTTTCGCAGTACCAAGAGAACGAGCTGATTATTGTTAACCGTTGGGGAAGCGAAGTTTACCAGGCCAAGGGCTACCAGAACAACTGGACGGGCGGCAACCTTGACGCCGGCACCTATTTTTACAGTTTAAAGGTAAAAAACAGCAACGGCGAAAAGGAAGAGTACAAAGGCTACGTTACCCTCCTCCGCTCCCGTTTGTAATTTAAAACACAACCTCTATATCAACCCAACGTACAATGCTGTAAAGGCATACCATGAAGAAGATTAGTTTTAAAATATCTAAAGCCTGTGTGGCCGTTTTCTTTTCTATCGGTTGCTTAAATGCAAAAGCACAGCAAAATGCACAGTTTAGCCAATATATATTTAACGGTTTATATATTAACCCAGCCGCGGCAGGCGCCAAAGAAGACTTTTACCTGCACAGCTTTTACCGTTCGCAATGGACAGGCGTAACCGGGGCACCACAAAGCCTTTCCCTTGCTGTAGATGGAACTGTAAACGATGAAAAGGTTGGCCTGGGCATTTTACTTGCCTCCGACCGCATTGGTGCGCAAAGCAGTGTGGCTGCTTATGGCAACTACGCTTACCGTTTACGATTGGGCGAGAGGGGAAACCAGCGGCTTTCATTCGGGCTTGGTGCAGGGCTTTTGCAGTCCAGCTTAGACGGATCTAAGTTAAACGCAGTGGATGACGGCGACAATGTTATTCCGGTTGGTTACCAAAGCACTATTCTGCCAGATGCGCGCGCCGGTATTTTATTTACCAGCGATAGCTTTTTTGCCGGTTTTTCTGCAGATAACCTAATTGCCAAATATTGGAACCGCGATAAAAGCTTGCTTGTGCCAGTGCCAGTGCCGCATTTTTATCTAACTGCCGGAACGCTGTTTTTTTTAAATGACGATGTGCAGATCAAACCTTCTTTTCTATTAAAAAATGCCAATGGCAGTACCACAAGTTTAGACCTTAACGCTTTTTTGATCTTAGGGCGTACCTGGATCGGCGGAACTTACCGCAGCAACATAAACCTAATGTCGAAAACTTATACTGGCAGTGGCTTCCAAAACGCAAGTGCGTTAGTTGTCCAGGTAGAGATTTTTGCAACAGATAAATTGCGTATCGGTTATGCGTTTGATTATTCCATGGCTGCCTACAGCGGTTTTGGCAATGGCTCTCACGAGTTGTCGCTGGGCATCTACCTCAGCAAAAAATCAACGCAAAGCTTTACCACAAGCAGCTATTTTTAGGTGATAAAAAGAGCATTTCAATGACCATAATATTGATTGTTTTGTCTTGCTACTTTAGATAGGAATGAGAAATAATCAATTTCGAAATATTAAACCTTGCCCTGTTTTTGTTCCGTTTGCTCAATAAAACTATTTAATTCTTTTAAAAATCCATCCAATTCATTAGCAGAAGAATGAAGGTACTTACAGTATTTTTGAAAATCATCTGATGAAAGGTTAGGATTGGTATTTATCAGGTCAACAAGTCCTAATATATTTGCTACTGGCTTTCTAACTTGGTGGGATATAATAAACAACATTCCTTCCAAAGCCTTTAAATATTGTTTCTGGTTAACCGCTCGTGCTTCACTTAACTTTCTGTAATGTATAGCTAAATAAGAGGTGATAAAAATGGCGAGCATAGAAATCCCACGGTTTGTCCATACCGATAAATTTAACTTTGATGTATGATTAGCAATCAAAATATTAATTAAGATTAACATACATGCTGCTACACTAAAAATTATAATTGTTTGTGTACTTTGCTTAAATACAATCAGTATGCTACATAAATACAAAATGTCAAACACAAACTTGGTCGGTGTATTAACATCAAGTGCAAAAACAGTTAAAAGACTTGCAGTAGCTAACAATTGTGTTTTTCTCACCGAATTCATTTATCATGTTATAGTTTAAAACTATACGAAAACGGTAGTCTTAAGTTCACGTATTATCGTAATAGAGTTTTGAGAAGTGGAATAAAGCTATTTTAATTTTACAGTTATAACTTGGTTTACAAATAAAGATTGCTTCTTAATAAGAAATTACAATTACCATCCTTAAACATAGATTTAAAACTCATCCAAATATTTTAAATTTAAGTGCAAAATTAGGCAGTTAGATTAATAGACTGTTTAAATTTCGATCAAAAGAAAATGGATGCTTCTTTTATAAATGTAAAGTTTTTTTGCGTTTTGTACAAATGCACCAATATTAGATACAATAGATTTTGTGCGATAAAAGAAGCATTTAAAAGTAAACTGAATAAATTTTAAACAGTTTGCGTTTATGATACTTGTAAAAATAATCATAATACTTTTTGTATACGAACAATCATGCTTTTTTTGAAAAGTAGGATTGTAAACAGCAAAAATATTGACATACTTCTTTTATCCTATAAATTCTTTCAGATCTATTTTTACTTGTTCAAACTATAACCGTTCTGTAATTGTTAATTTTCCGTTTAAGAAACTATTATGCCGAAAACTGCTGCCGCTCCGCTTACTATTATAAAGATTGATAACGACTCCATCACCAAAACAGAAGATTTTTTGGCAGTAGAAGAACCGTTGGAAATCCGTTTAGGTTACGGTTCTGCCCGGCAACGCCAGCAAAAAAGTATTTCGGTAACCATGCGCACACCTGGACACGATTTTGAACTGGCCATAGGTTTTTTGTTTACCGAAGGGATTATAGAAAATGCAGCACAAATTGCTTCCATAAAACATTGCAACGGTTTGCACGAAAATGTGGTCCGGGTAGAATTAATGGACGGTTTGGAATTAGATATGGGCAAACTGGAACGAAACTTTTACACCACATCCAGTTGCGGTGTTTGCGGTAAATCATCAATTGATGCGGTAAAAACAGTATGTCGTTTGCCGGAAGCTGCTGAGGAACGTCTTCAATTTTCTGCTGAAACCATTTATACTTTACCGGCTCTGCTCCGCCAAAATCAATCCGTTTTTAATCATACTGGCGGTTTGCACGGTTGTGCGCTTTTTGATTCAAATGGAAACTTGCTCCTCGCCCGTGAAGACGTTGGCCGTCATAACGCCTTGGATAAATTAATCGGCGCCGCACTTCAACAAGGGCTATTTCCGTTAAATAAATATCTTCTGCTTTTAAGCGGACGTGCAAGTTTTGAACTGATACAAAAAGCATACATGTCTGGAATAAAAGCTGTTGCCGCTGTTGGTGCGCCTTCCAGTTTAGCTGTACAAATGGCAGCAGATGCAAATATTACTTTAATTGGTTTTTTAAGGGGAAGAAAATTCAACACTTATTCCGGTTCACAAAGGTTAGTCCTTGCAATAAAAACATTTGCATAAAGAAAAATTTATAGAAGTTTGATTATTATCAATACAACAACTAAACAAAAATTTCAACAATGAAAATACGTATCAAAGGTAATGCTGTCCGCTTTCGGCTTTCAAAACCAGAGGTAGATCTGTTTGCGGCCGAAGGTTATCTGGAAGAAGAAACAGCATTTATAAATAGTACTTTTACTTATGCCGTGCAAAAACTGTTCGATGGAAAATCGCTTGATGCTTCTTTTACCGATCAAAAATTAACATTGTTTGTTCCTTCCAAAATTATGCATCAATGGACAACTACTGATATAACAGGATTTAACTACGATTTGCCAGTAGGCGAAGGAAAAATTTTATCTCTATTATTGGAGAAGGATTTTAAATGTGTGGATGGCGAGGTTACGGAAGACCAGTCCGACTATTACGATAACCCGGTTAAAAGCTGTTAAAAATGAACGAAGAAATTAAGCCCGCTGCCGAAAACCCGGAGAAATTTATCGGTTTAAAATTAGGCAAACCAGCCGATGTTGCCGCTGGTGCACACGCCGTTTTGGTATCCGCAGAACACGTTTTTGGGCAAATGCCTGTAGCGCGGGGCATGAAAGCACTTTTTAAACTCAACCAGAAACTGGGTTATGATTGTCCGGGTTGCGCCTGGCCAGATCCGGACGATGACCGTTCTTCTGTTGCCGAATATTGCGAAAACGGTGCAAAAGCCATCGCCGAAGAAGCAACCACAAAAAGTTTAAAACCAGATTTTTTTGCAGAAAATTCGGTTTCAGATTTAGCGAAATTGGATGATTACCATATCGGCAAAAAAGGCCGCGTAGCACAACCCATGTATTTACCGGCAGGTACAACGCATTACCAACCCGTAACTTGGGACGAAGCTTTTAAAACAATTGCTTCACATTTAAACTGTTTGGAAAGCCCGAACGAAGCTATTTTCTATACTTCCGGCCGAACGAGCAACGAAGCCGCTTACGTTTACCAATTATTTACCAAAGAATACGGCACCAATAATTTGCCCGATTGCTCGAACATGTGCCACGAGTCTACCAGTTTTGCTTTGGCGCAAACACTTGGGATTGGCAAAGGCTCGGTTAAATTAGAAGATTTTTACGAAGCGGAAGTAATTATTATCCTTGGTCAAAATCCTGGGACCAATCATCCGAGAATGCTTACCGCTTTGCAAAAAGGAAGGGCAAACGGCGCAACCATCGTTTCTGTAAATCCGCTGCACGAAGCTGGTTTGCTCGGTTTTAGCAATCCGCAGAAATTTAAAGGAGTTTTGGGGATTGATACCAAACTGACCGACATCTTTCTACAAGTAAAAATTAACGGCGACCTGGCCTTAGTTAAAGCCATCGAACTGCTTTTGCTGGAAGAGGAAGAAAAAAAGCCGGGTTCTGTTTTCGATCACGATTTTATCAAAGATCATACCGCCGGTTACTTGGATTTTATCTCTCAGGTAAAAAAATATGAGTTGAAATATTTGTCGGAAGTTTGCGGCATTTCCATCGATCAGATTAAAGAAGTTGTTGATCTTTTAAAGGTTAAAAACAAAATCATCGTTTGCTGGGCGATGGGCATCACGCAACATAAAAACGCGGTGGATACGATTAATGAACTGGTCAATCTTTTGCTGCTAAAAGGAAGCATTGGCAAACCTGGCGCAGGCACTTGTCCAACACGTGGACACAGTAATGTGCAAGGCGACCGCACGATGGGCATTTTTGATAAACCGCATGAAGCTTTATTAGACCAAATTAAAAAAGTGTATGGTTTTGAGCCGCCGCGCGAACACGGTTTTGATGTAGTAAAATCCATCACAGCCATGAATGAAGGAAAAGCCAAAGTATTTTTTGCAATGGGCGGCAATTTTTTATCGGCTACGCCGGATACAACTTACACAGCCGAAGGATTGAGAAAGTGTGATTTAACGGTGCATGTTTCTACTAAGCTTAACCGCAGCCATTTAGTGCATGGCAAAGAAGCGTTGATTTTGCCTTGTCTCGGCCGTACGGATTTGGATATTCATGATGGAATCAATCAGTTTGTATCCTGCGAAAACTCAACCGGCGTGGTGCAAATGTCTAAAGGCGTGCTCAAACCAATTTCTGCTGATTTGCTGAGTGAGCCTGTAATTGTTTGTCGTTTGGCCAAAGCAACTTTGGGAAACCGTTCTAAAATTGATTGGGACAAGTTTGAAAAAAACTACGATTTCATCCGCGATGATGTGGAGAAAGTAATTAACGGTTTTGAAGGTTACAACAAAAAAGTACGTTTAAAAGGCGGATTTTACCTGCCAAACGGAACGCGGGAACGAAAATGGGACACCACAAACAGTAAAGCCAATTTTGCAGTCAGCGAACTAATTGTAGAACCGCTTGCAGCAGATGAATTGCTGATGATGACCATCCGCAGTCACGATCAGTTTAACACCACGATTTATGGATTGGACGATCGTTACCGCGGCGTTTACAACGAGCGGCGCGTTGTTTTTATGAACCCTACGGATATCCTTCGCGGTGGTTTTGAAATTGGGGAAGTGGTTGATTTATACAGCAATTACGAAAATAAAGAACGTGCGGCACACGGTTTTATCATCGTTGCTTATGATATTCCGGAAAGATGCGTTGCAACTTATTATCCCGAAACAAATGTTTTGGTGCCGATACAATGCGTTGCCGATAAAAGTAACCAGCCAACATCCAAATCTGTGAGGCTGAAAATCAGGAAAAGCCAGCTTTTTAATACGCCGGTTAAGGCTTGAATTTTAAAATTTGATTTGAAAAATAGGCGATAAAAGAAGCATTGATACTTCTTTTATCGCCTAAAAATTTACATCAAGCTTCCGCATCAAACCAATTAAAATTAACATTGGCTTAACTTTCCCTCCAAATAAAAACATTTATTTAGCCGCTTCGCTTATTAAAAAATCAAGCGATCAATCTTAAATAAATGAAATTGAAATTTTTAACATTTGTAGTTTTTTCGCTGCTGTTTCAAATTCAAGTTTACAGTCAGGATTGCAAGGAAATTATCTCTGGTACAAAAACCCTTTACAAACCTCAGCAAAAAAAGTTAACGCCAACACCCGCAGGTTTCGAACCCGTTTTTATAAACTATGTTGGCAGGCACGGCGCACGGCATTTAACCAAACCGGTCAATGCTTCTTTAACCTATCAAATGTTGATGCACGCAGATAGCGCACAAGCTTTAACGCCAAAAGGAAAAATTTTAAAACAAATGGTGCTGAAATTGCAAAAAGTGGAGCAGCCATATTTAAAGTTTATTTCGGATAGAGGGAAAACAGAGCAGCAGGAAATAGGTGCAAGAATGCTGAGCAATTATAAGCCAGTTTTTCAGCATCCGGGAAACATCAAAATTACAACTACCAAAGAAGTCAGGACCGAGCAAAGTGCAAAAGCTTTTCTGGAAGGAGCGGGGATCAGCAGTAAAACCGACAGCTTAAAGTTTGAAAACAACAATACGGACGAACTTCGCTTTTACGATGTTGCGCCCGCTTATTTAGCTTTTAAAGAGGATGGAAACTGGCAAAAGCAAATGCTTCTTTTAGCACAGCAAAATCATATTGAAAGTTTTAATCAAAGTTTGGTCAGCCATTTTTTTAAGGAGGGTTTTTTGAAGAAGATCAACCAGGAACAAATAGATGAACTTGTTGACGATATTTTCGGTTTTGCTGCAATTGTCCCTTCCGTAGAAACAGAAATAAAAACAGCAGGCTTTACAATTGCAGACTTGGATATTTATACTTTGTTTACTTGTGAAGAACTTGCAAAATTAAGTTTGATGGACACCGCAAGTGATTACTTGTTAAAAGGCCCGGGAACAGATAATTTAGGTATCCAAGTTCGGATTGCCGTGCCTTTGCTGGTAGATTTTATCAATACAACACAAAATTATATCGATAAAAGAAGCATGGTTGCTAACTTGCGTTTTGCCCACGCCGAAACTATTGGACCGTTTGCCGCTTTACTTGGATTGGAAGGCGCTTCTGCAAGTTCCAAGTCTATCTTAAATTTTAAACAAGTTTATAAAGCCGAAGAAGTAATTCCGTTAAGTGCAAATATTGATTGGATTTTATACCGTAAAAACAGTACGCAAGATTACGTAGTTAAATTTTTGCTGAACGAAAAGGAAGTACATGTTACTGGTTTAAAAACAAATATATTTCCATATTATAATTGGAAAGATGTGCACGAATATTATCTTCAAAAACTTAATTTGGTACATGCAAGTTTAACTGAAGATATGCATCAATATCTGTTAAAATCAAAATGATCAACGGAATACTTTCAGCTTAAATTGTTAACAACACAACAACTCATAACTTAACATTAGATTAATTTGATAACATTAATTTAATATTTGCTTTACCTCTTCATCACATCAACAAGGTTCTTTTGTAAAAAATCAAGACCTGCTGCTGATGAAAAAATTTTTACTACTAATTGTTCTTTTCGCTTTTTCGCTCAACGTATTTGCAGCAGGAAATGGCACGGTAAAAGGAGTAGTAACCGATAGCCGCACTAAAGAACCGATGATTGGTGCAGTACTTACCTTAAAAAACCAAAAAACTGGCGGCAAAATTTCTACTTCTGCAGGTTTAGACGGAAGTTTTATTTTTAGAAATATTCAGCCCGGAAATTATGAACTGGAAGGGAGATTTATTTCTTACCGTGATGCCGAAACAACTTTCTCTATTGCTGATAACGAAGTAAAAACGGTAAATATTGAAATTCAATCTAAAAATAACGACTTAAAAGAAGTAAACGTTGCCGGGAGAGTTAATGGTGGAAGCGACCAAACTGCAAGAAGGATCGAGCAGCGCGCAGACCAGGTTTTAAATGCAGTTTCTGCCCGGACGATTGAAGTTTCGCCGGATATTACCGTTGCAAACGTAATGCAGCGCGTTTCCGGGGTTTCTGTGGAACGAAGTAATAATGGCGAAGCGCAATATCCGATTATCCGCGGAATGGAAAAACGCTACATTTCTACGTTGGTAAACGGCATTAAAATCCCAAGTCCGGATAACAAAAACCGATATGTTCCTCTTGATATTTTTCCTGCGGATATTGTTGACCGGTTAGAAATATACAAATCTTTAACGCCAAATATGGAAGGCGATGCGATTGCCGGCGTTGTAAATTTAGTGCTAAAAGAAGCACCGGATGAATTTACGGTGAGGGCTAATTTAGGAACTGGTTACGCACAAAGTGTTTCTGCCAATGGTTTTACCGCATTTGATCAATTTAAACAAAGTTCAAACTCAGACCGCTCACCTCGGATCAATAATGGAAATAATTATAATGCTTCTATTAAGGATTTTCCAAATACCCCTCAACATTTTGGTAATATCAAAGCCCCTTTAGGTACGATTGCCGGATTAAGTATAGGCGACAGAACTAACAATAAAAAGTTTGGTGCTTTGGTCTCTTTAAGCTATCAAAACACTTACAGAAACACGAATGGCGTTTTTTTCTCGTCCGATGTTGATCATGTTACCAATGCGCCGGTAGTTACCGATATTCAAAGCAGAACCTACAGTACGCAGCAGGAACGGACAAGTGTAATCGGCAAATTCGATTATAAATTTAACCCTCAAAATAAGCTTGTTTTAGATGCTGCTTATATCAACCTTGAGCAAAACCAATATCGTTATGTTTCTGATACCAGCTTAACATTAGCGCGCACAGGCATCGGACAAGGACGTGTAACCCAAAGCCCCAGGACCATTCGAACTGTTCAGCAGATTTATAATTTTTCTTTACATGGCGATCATCACTTGGTTAAAAATTTAAGCTTTAATTGGACTGGTGTGTTTTCCAAAGCAACAGCTAATGAAGACCGCTCTAACTTAAGTCTGATCACAGGGAGAATTTTAAGCGGAGGCTCAGTCATTCAGCAACCTGTTACCATCGATGCGTTAAAAGGACAATCGCAAATATTTGCTTACAACTCAGATCAGGATAAAAGCGGTTACCTTAACTTCGTTTATACACCTAAAATCTTCAACACAAAAATTGAGTTTAGTGCCGGCGGCATGTACCGTAATAAAACCCGCAGCGCTACTTATGATAGTTATACTTTAGGTTTACCGCTTACAAATTCTACACAAACGTATAATGGCAATATTGATAACAACACTTTTGTTGTGTCCACTTTGCAGGGAACATCAACAGACCCGCTTAATTATAACTTTACCGAAAATGTAGGTGCTGCTTATGGTCAGTTTAAATTTACTGCCGGAAAATTGCAAGCGTTAGGAGGTGTACGTTACGAACACACAGACCAAAGCTGGCTCGACGCATTGCCCGTTACATTAGCAGGAAAAACGGGTTCTATCAAATACTACGATTTTTTACCGAGTTTGAATTTTAAATACATGCTTGATGATAAACAGAATATCCGTTTATCTTACTATTCAGCGATTAGCAGGCCGAATTTTTATGAATTGATACCACATTCTAGCGGCGATCCGGATGCAGATTATCAGGAAGTTGGTAACCCCAATTTAAAACATACAACTGCTGATAATTATGATTTGCGTTACGAATTCTTCCCAAAAGCATTAGACCAATTTTTAGCAGGCGTGTTTTATAAACGAATTGTAAATCCGATTGAATATTCGCTGTTAAGTCCGGGTGGTGTTGATTTGGTTTCTCAGCCTAACAACTTTGGTACGGCTAAAAATTATGGCTTTGAGCTTGATGCTACCAAATACTTCCATAATTTTGGTTTAAGGGCTAATTATTCTTTTACTCAATCTGATATAACCACTTCCAAAAGGCAATATTACAAGGATGCAAACGGTAACAACACCTTCAGAAATGTTGACCAGACGCGTCCTTTGCAAGGCCAGTCTAAAAATATAGGCAACTTATCTTTCCTGTATAAAAACAACAAAATTGGATTAGATGCACAAGTTTCTGGCGTTTATACCGGCGAAAGAATCAGTGATGTATCGTTAAACTTAAACAACGACGTTTGGCAAAAAGGCTTTGTAATGTTGGATGTTTCAGCAGAAAAAAAGCTATATAAAAGTTTGTTCATATATGCCAAGGCTACCAATCTCTTAAATACGCCTTACCAGCTATTCATCAAACAACCTTATCCTGTTTCTGGCCTTCCGGGAGCAACCGGGCAAGATGTTGAATATCAACAGGCTGGTCAGAATACTTTTATCCGCAGAGATACTTATCAGCAATACTATATACTTGGTTTACGCTATAAATTATAATTTAATCAACATGAAAAATATTTTAAATCAATTATTTGTAGTGTTAGCATTAGTGCTATTGTTGAGTGCATGCCATGAAAAAGAAATTGTAAATATCTCGCAGCCGCTGATATCAACAGCAAATGCCATCACTTCCGACACCTTAAAAGGAACAGTTAAGGGGACTTTATTAAGCGGTAAAACTTATTATTTTAAAAGTGATATTACCGTAAATGACGGTGATACTTTGTTACTGCAAAGCGGTGTACATTTAATTGCTTTAGGTGATGGTTTAACACCTGCAACAAGCCCCGAAATATTTATGCACGGTACATTTATAAGTTTGGGTACACAAGATGCGCAAAATTATATCACCGTTAAAAATGCGGCAGATTTACATGCACAAGCTGTAGCCCAAAACTACACCAATGTTTTTTTAGGCTGGTGGGGAGGAATTACATGTACACCTGCCGCTGCAACAACCGCTAATCCAAGTCCAAAAGGCGGTGATGCAATTATTAAATGGACACATATAGAGTTTGGCGGCGGCCCTGCTGGTGCAAGTGATAACCAGGCGTTTTATTCTACTGGTTCTCCGCGGTACAATATCTATTTTGCCAATATTACCAAAAACCTGATTATCGAAGATTCCTGGTTCTTCGGTTGCAAAGATGATAATGTGCGTACCGATGGCGGTAAAGTAAGTATTATGCGCAACACATTTGAACTATGTGGCGGTGTTGGTGGTGAATTTTTTAATATGAAAAGCGGTACGGTTGGAGACTTGGCTTATAATATGTGTATTGGTGCAGCTACAAACGCACTAAAAGCTTCGGACGCGGGAAGTACAGGTACACAATGTAATGTTACAATGTACAATAATACGATGATTAATGGCGGTTACAGGCAGACTAAAACTGGCCGCGGAGGCTCGATCGATTACGAAAAAGCTGCGAAAGGACGTATTTATAACAACCTGATTGTTAATTGCCGTTTTGGTGTACGTATTACCACTGATGCCGATGTAACTAACATCGATTACAGCAATCAGTATTTTTATGGTTATTCGCCGGCTATAGTTACACAATTTTATTCAACGGATGGTATAGGTAATGGAGTAGGTGTTAAAAAAGCGACCGATATTTTATCAACTACACCTAAAGAAAATAATCCGCTGTTTTATAGTTACGACGTAAACCAATATGATTTTACAGCTAACCCAGGACCAATAACTGCTAAATTACAACCCTACAACTTAGTCGCTGTTTCTACCGGAAACTTTAAGTTACTAAGTACCTCTAAAGCACTTGGGGCAGGAAAAGTCGATTTTTCACCTTTGGGTACAGTAACCGCTACGGGTGTTTTTGGTACTACGATTACGCCTCCAGGAAAAGACATCGGCGCTTACCAAAATAATGGAACAGGAAATCAGCATTAGAACATGATGCTTCTTTTATCGGGTAAAAATTAATATTAATTGGTTTTGAGCACAATTTTAGGTCTGATTTGTTAGTTTAATAATTAACAAAACCGATCATGAAAACCTTTTTCAAAATAATTCAATACACATTTTTGAGTGCGGCATTTTTGTTTCAGTTTGATATTTCCCAGGCACAAAATACCAAGGCACAAAAGAAGCAGGAAAAGTTAGATGCCGTTAAAAAGATGGTAAACAACCAAAATTACGTTTTTAAAGCACAAATGGCGCTGCCTTTAGGTTGGAGAAATGTTCAATTAAATTACGATTACAATGTTGTAGTTTCTAAAGATTCTATCGACAGCTATCTGCCTTATTACGGCCGTGCTTATGTAGCACCTTACAATTCTAATGATCCTACTGAAACTGGTATCCAGTTTAAATCTAAAAACTTTGAATACAAAGATAATTTAGCAAAAAAGAGTGGGTGGGAAGTAACTATTGTACCGCATGACGTAAAAGAAACACGCAGTTTTATTCTAAACATTTCTGAAACTGGGTACGCAACTTTAAGCGTAAACAGTAATAACAGACAGTCTATTTCTTTTAATGGTTACATTACGGAGAATGTACCCAAGGATAAAAAATAGTGGTAAAAGAAGTATAGCGAAAATTCAATTAGTTTTCCAACTCTACTGTATAAATTTTATTTAAATTGCCTTGCTGTGCTTCTTCCTTTATAGCAACCGCAGAAACAGAACCATCTTTAATACGGTAAATTTTTGCTCCTTTATTGTTGTTCCTTACCGGATAACTTTCTATTGCTTTTTGTAACAGCTCAAGTTGTTTTAAATGTGTAGTTGATATATTTATTGTAGTGCGCCTGTTGTTTTGAACAACTACAATATCAGAATAATCAGCATCGGAATAAAGGCCAAAAAAGCGGATTTCATTTTTGTTGAAAGAAGGCTGAACCTGGTAATCTTTTTGTTTTAAAAAACTGGTAATTAAATCAGCTTTGTTTTGAAGGATATATTGCATATCCTGATAAGTTAATAGCTGTTTTTGGGCAGAACACCAAAAAAAGCCAAAACTAAAAATAGCAGTAAGCAATAATCTTATCATCGATAACTTTTTCATGTCCTTAAAACCCAATATCAAAACTTAAAACACTAACGTAACCTTTTAAAAAAATATACATTAAAAGAAGCATCCAGAAAAATAAAGTGCAAAAAATAACAGTACCGGTATCACTGTATTCCCGCCTAAAACCTATGATTTATAATAGCTTTCTTTTTTGTGTCAACTTTTGTGCTGGTATCGGCAACAACATTAACATTAGGAGGTCTTTTTGATTTATTTTCTTTGCAGGAGAAAAGGCCGAAGATTAAAACCCAAAGTAAAGTATATTTCATTTTACACTCAGTTATATTTCAAATATAACGAATTTGCAAACACTATATAACTTCTTTTTTTGTTACAATGAAATCAAAAATCATGTTCAATCCATTGATGTCTTCTTCAATTTCAGCTTCTAATGTTTCGATTTGAGATTTAATCTCGATTGATTTTTTTTTAAGGTCTGCCAATACAACCTTCTTTTTTTTAAGGTTGGATTTGATATCACAGTAAACATTGTAACTATTCATATTCTAAAGTACGGAGAAATGAAAATCGTAGTTTTTTAAATTTATCTATTTAGATTATTACATTAATAGAATAAATAAAAGGTTAACCATAACAACCCCCATACTAAGTTTAATAAAGGCTACTGATTTATTTTGGTTAAAACTTTGATAAACCATATTTGCAAAATTTAATAAATAAAGATTTAGAAATATGATTTATACTTTCAATTTTGTAAACAGGTTACTCTTAAAACAATCTTTTAAAAGTATATTATTACAAGAATTAGAATTAATTAAAAAATGAAAAAATATTTCTTTTAGAATCAAAAAGGATAGTTTTTAAGAATTTGTTATAACTGAAAAACTACGGTAACAAGTCCTCATTAAAGTTTATAGTGCTAAAAGAAGCATTTTCTCACAATACTTTTTTAAGAACCTGCCATACATTTCCTGCAATAATTTCATAACCTTTTGCATTTGGATGTACGCCATCCTGTAAATTTAATAATCGGTTTCCGGCAGTCCCGTGTAATAAAAAAGGTAAAAAGGCCATGTTGTTTTTATCGGCCAATTGTCTGTAAATTATTCTAAAATCTTTCAATATAAATCCCGTTAAAAAGGGTGGGAGTTCCATTCCTAATAAAACCAATTTAACCTGCGGATGCTTTACTTTAACAACGTCAATAATAAATTGCAGGTTTTTCATGGTTTCTGCAACTGTAATCCCGCGCAAAACGTCATTAATACCCAATTCCAGTACAAAAACATCGATCTGCTGATTGATTAAGTTTACAATCCTGCTTTTGCCGCCCACAGATGTTTCTCCGCTTAATCCGGCATTAATAACCTGGTAAGGAAGGCCAAGTGTATTTATTTTTTGCTGGATAGTGGCCGGAAAAGCCTGGTTGCTTGACAAACCAAAACCTGCTGTTAAACTATCGCCAAAAAATAAAATTTTTTTTAGGTTCTGTGGATTATTTGGATTTGGAATATTTTCTTCTGACATTAAAATTAACGGCTAACAAACAATATTAATAAAAAAAGTGCCTCTAAAAGAAGCACTCTACATCAGTTTGTGGTTGAAAATTTACTCTTCCAAACCGCGGCCGGTTTTATGTTGCAGTTCATCAATTTTTTTTGATGCTTCTGCTTTGTTTAATGTTTCGTCAACTTCTACGCCAGCCTGGTCAGACAAGGTTTTTAAGTAAGAATGTTGTGCGCCTGTCATCGGCTCACTGCCGGTTGTCCAGGTATCAGGGTCTTTTACCGTATTGGTATTATCTGTTGGGTGGTTGCTGTTTTCAGCTGTTTTTTCGTTTTGGTCAAACAGTCCGTCTTCTTCTGGTAAATTCATTTTTAAATTGATTGGTTGTAGATAAATCAACCTAAAACAAAAATAATTGTTTTTAAAACGACCAAAAAAGCTAAAAAAATTAGTTGTGCAGCATTTTAATAAATGCTCCCAATCTTTCTTTCATCAACCTTCGGTCAACAATAAAATCGAGAAAACCATGCTCTAAAACAAATTCTGCCGTTTGAAAACCTTTTGGCAAATCCTTTTTGATGGTTTCTTTAATTACTCGCGGACCGGCAAAACCAATTAAAGCACCAGGTTCTGATACATTTATATCGCCCAGCATAGCGAAAGAAGCAGTAACGCCGCCGGTTGTAGGATCTGTTAACAAAGATATATACGGAAGTTTGGCCTGAGCCAGTAAAGCCAGTTTGGCCGATGTTTTGGCCATTTGCATTAAAGAATAAGCAGCTTCCATCATCCGCGCACCTCCGGATTTTGAAATCATCAGGAACGGAAAACGATGTTCGATACAATAATCAATGCTGCGGGAAATTTTTTCGCCTACAACAGAACCCATGGAACCGCCGATAAAAGTAAAATCCATGCAAGCCACTACTACATCCTGGCCTTCCATTTTTCCGTAGGCGGCACGTATGGCATCTTTTAAACCTGTTTTGTTTTTGCTTTCTTCTAAACGTTCGGTATATTTTTTTGTATCAACAAAATTTAATGGATCTGCTGAAGTTAAGGCCGGAAAAAGTTCTGTAAACTCATTATGATCGAAAAGGATAGAAAAATATTCTTTGGAACCGATCCGGATGTGATAATTGCAATAATGGCAAACGTACTGGTTTTCAACCTGTTCTTTATAATGAAGCGGCTTTTTACAGTTCGGGCATTTGTTCCAGATACCGTCTGGAGCTTCTTTTTTCTCTTCTGTGGTTGTAATAATCCCTTTTTCTTCCCTTTTAAACCAGGCCATCTATACTGTTTTTATAGCACAAATAAACGAAAAAAAATTATCATGGTTTAGGCTGTCGGAAACAACAGGAATTAATCATGCTTTCTTTAATTTGATTGGTATCCAGTTTAAATTTTAGATTTTATTGCCTACAGTTGTATTTTCCTTAACTTCGATATTTAAAAATAACATCAACATTATGGACCTTAAAAACTATAAAGGCGTACTGCACGGAGACCAGGTACAGCAATTGTTTGAATTGGCTAAAAAGCACCAATTTGCTTTACCGGCTGTTAACGTTGTAAACACCAATACCATAAATGCAGTTATGGAAACTGCAAAGGCGGTAAATTCCCCGGTTATCATTCAGCTTTCTAATGGCGGAGCGCAATTTTATGCTGGTAAATCTTTAAACAATGATCAGTTGCAGGCTTGCATTTTAGGCGGCGTTTCGGCAGCAAGGCACGTCCATTTACTGGCCGAGCATTACGGTATTGCCGTAATTTTGCACACCGACCATGCCGCTAAAAAATTTCTCCCTTGGATTGATGGTTTGCTTGCCCACGGCGAACGTTTTTTTGAAGAACATAACAAGCCCTTGTTCTCTTCGCACATGTTGGATTTATCCGAAGAACCAATTGAAGAAAATATAGAAATTTCTGCAAAATACCTGGAGCGGATGGCTAAATTAGGTATGACTTTGGAAATTGAACTGGGCGTAACCGGCGGAGAAGAAGACGGTGTAGATAATTCTGATGTAGATAGTTCACGCTTATACACGCAACCCGAAGATGTGGCTTATGCTTTTGAACACTTAAGCAAGGTGAGCAGTAATTTTACTGTTGCCGCTGCTTTTGGAAACGTACATGGGGTTTACAAACCGGGAAATGTAAAACTGCAACCAGTGATTTTGCACAATTCTCAGGAATATGTAAAACAGCATTTCAGTTTATCGGAAGAGAAACCTGTTAATTTTGTTTTTCATGGCGGATCAGGTTCTACACAAGAAGAAATCCGGGAAGCGATTTCTTACGGAGCCATCAAAATGAATATTGATACCGACATGCAGTGGGCTTTTTGGGAAGGCGTACTCAATTATTACCATGCAAACGAAGCATTTTTACAAACACAAATTGGCAGCCCTGGCAAAGAAGATGCACCCAATAAAAAATATTACGACCCACGTGTTTGGTTGCGCAAAGGCGAAGAAAACTTTGTAAAGCGCTTAACCTCAGCGTTTGATGATTTAAATTGCATCAACGTAAACGAAAAGTTGTAAAGGTTAAATGATAACAACGAAACGCCATTGTTACCTTTTCAATGGCGTTTTTTTATTGGTGCAAAAATCAATTTAAGTTATGGCACAAAAAATAAATTTTTTCGAACGTTTTGCCAACTGGGCAACCAAAGCCACGGGGAGTGCAACGGCTTTCATTATAGCGTTGATCATTATCATTATTTGGGGATTAACAGGCCCGATTTTTAAATATTCGGATGTTTGGCAGCTTGTTATTAATACCGGCACTACCATTATTACTTTTTTGATGGTTTTCCTCATCCAGAAGTCGCAGAACAAAGACTCTAAAGCTGTCCATCTCAAACTGAACGAGTTGATTGCTGCGGATAAATCCGCCAGTAACCGGATGGTAAGTATCGAAGATTTATCTGAAAAAGAGTTGGATAAGCTGCGCCAGTTTTATTTCACTTTAAAAGATTTGGCCGAAAAGGATTTTGATATTCACCAATCGCATTCTATCGATGCAGCAAAGAAAAACCACTTACGAAAAATTAAAAAACGGACAGAGGAAACCTCTGAATATAAAAATGAACAACCTGATACAAGTAAATAAAGCCAACGGAGAAGCTGAACTTGAAAAAGTGTTTGCCATCCGTAAAGAAGTTTTTGTTGTAGAACAAAATTGTCCGCCAGAACTGGAGTGGGAACATGAAGAAGAATCAACTCATTTTCTGGCAAAAGTAAATAATGAGCCTGCTGGTGCTGCGCGTTGGAGAAAAACCGGTAACGGTTACAAGCTGGAGCGTTTTGCCGTTTTAAAAAAGTTTCGTGGTTTTGGTGTTGGTCAGGAATTGGTTAAAGCTGTTTTGGCAGATTTACCGGCAGATGCAAACCACATCTATTTACATGCACAAGTACAAGCTGTTGCTTTGTATCAAAAGTTTAAGTTTAAAAAACTTGGTGATGAGTTTGAAGAAGCCGGCATACGGCATTACAAAATGGTGCTGAACAGTTAAAACCAGTATTATAATTTTAGGGTGATAAAAGAAGCATGCTTCTTTTATCACCCTAAAATTATTTTTTGATGAACTTGAATGCACCGGAATTCATACAATAACGTTTTCCGCCCCGGTCTGCCGGGCCGTCATCAAAAACGTGGCCTAAATGGAAACCGGTACTTTTTTCGATCACTTCATCACGGTCCATACCATAACTGCTATCGTGTACAATCTCAATTTTGCTTGGGTCGATTGGTTTAACAAAACTTGGCCAACCTGTTCCGGATTCAAATTTATCAGTCGAAGAAAATAAAGGTTCGCCAGTTGCCGCGCTTACATAAATCCCTTTTTCGTGGTTGTTGTAATAAGCGTTTTTAAAAGGTGCTTCGGTTCCTCTTTGAACCATAATTTCGTATGCCGTTGGCGACAATTCTTTTTTCCATTCAGCATCAGTTTTTACGATTTTTCTTTTAGGCTGATTTTTATTCTGGCCGTTGATATTTTGGCACCCGAAAAAACTTACAGATGCAGCAGTGATGGCAATTAATATTAAGCGTTTCATAGCTAAATTAACGAAATTGTTTTGAAGAAAGTTTGTAAAACTAAAATTCAGATTGTAATGGAATTGTTAAAACTAAGAATTACACAATTTTAAAATTTAAACCGAAAAAAGTGCGTAACGATCATGCTAAAAGAAAGTAGTTGCTATATAAAAATTATTTTGCTTTCCTTCTGCCTTCCAATATTCTAAAAAACGAACGGCTGCGGATCTCGTTCAAAGTTAAACCAGTTTCCAAAGCTTCTTCTTCTGTAATTGCACCGCAATTCATCGCTTTTAAAAAGAAGTTTAACAAACCTTGTCCGGTTGCGGCATCATCAAAAATATCACCGGTTAAAGTAGAAATGGCGGCCCTTTCTACAAAAGTTTTCAGCCTAAAAACAGCATCTTCGTAACTGCTTAAAAAGAAATTATAGGTAGCCGCATAGCGCATCGGCAATTGTGCGGGGTTCAAATCCCAGCCCTGGTACAAACCATTAATTAAGGAATGTGTGGTATGATCAAAGCCGGTTTTCCAGGCACGATGTACCGCTTCCCGGTTTTCGTTCAACTGTTTAAAACTCAAATCATCACCGCGGTGCGAACCGATTGGAATCACATTTGTGGCACCATCAGAAAGAAAAATTCCGGTTCCGCCTAAAGCAACTTTCGTCATGTGATGTGCAAAATCGCAAACCGGATGCGACATGGTTTGATATTTTGCCGTAATTCCGCAGGAAGCTGTATAATCATAAGTGCCAAAATGTGCTGCAATACAACGTCCTTCGCTGGCTTTAATAATCCGGAACAATGGATTTCGGCCTTCATCGTCCATCACAATTTGCGTTGCTTCCACCATCGTTTCCATTTTTAAAGTTTTGGGCGGAAGGTTGTTTGCTTTTTCAATCAGTTCAAAAATCCTGACCAAAGTTATTACCTGTTCTGGTATGGTTACTTTTGGCAGCATTACGATAAAATTTTCTGGCAATTGTTCGTTTGTTTTTTCAAGTAATGTTGAAAGAAAAATATCTAAAGTGCGGACGCCACGATATTTTAAATCTTCTGTAAAAGGCTTGATGCGAATGCCGATAAATGGCGAAATGGTTTTATTTTTCATGCCCGAAGCCAATTCTGTTGCGGCATTTACAGCCGTTGCATCTTCTTCCTCATCAGGTCGGTTGCCAAAACCGTCTTCAAAATCAATACGGAAATCTTCTACAGCTTCCGTTTGCAGTTTCTTAATAATTTTGTTGTAAACGGAGTATGCAAGCCAGGCGTTTTCTTGCTTTCTTTCGGCTTCCGTCATGTTGTCTAACTTCTGATCAAGCTTTTCAATATCTTTTTGTAAGTTTGGTAAATGTTCAAAACCTTTTAATTTCAAAACTTTTGCAAGTTCAACAAAATTGGATGCGTAAGTTTGGATGTTTCTTAATGCAATTTCGCCCATTTTTACAGTTGTATCTGATTTAAAAAGGTTCGCTCCTCCATAAACAGTATGTACCGGCTGGCGGTCGGGTTTATCGCCTGGATATTTTTGCTGAAACTCCAAGTTTGCGCTTTTGAGCTGGTTCAGCAAGTTTTCTTTATCAGTTTCTTGGATACTTAATTTCATAAAAATTTTAGGTTGAAGTTTTTGTTATGAACCGCGATAGGTTGAATAACCAAACGGGTTTAAAAGCAAAGGAATGTGGTAATGTTCTTCGGAATTTAGATTGAAAACAATCTCCACAAAAGGATAAAAAGACGTGGTAAAAGAAGCATCAAAATAAGGCTGAACTTCAAACCTCATTTTATAAATCCCGAAAGGTAATGTGGTTTCCTTTGGAAGAAGATCGGTAATTCTGCCATCAATATTAGTAATTCCTTCTGCTATTTTTTGCCAGTCAGAATCTTGTTGTTGATGCAAACTAATCGTTACATCTTGCGCCGGTTTACCTTTTGTTGTATCTAAAATATGTGTGGTAATCTGGCTCATGCAAATAGTTTTTGTAACCGGAGAAGTGTAATTTTATTTTGTTCTGCAGCAGCAATTTTAATTTCGTGTTGAGGTGAATTGGATAATCTTGCTTTCAGTAATTCCAGCATTTCACTTGCAGATTTCCCTGTCGCACAAACGATGAATATAAAACCAAATTTTTGTTCGTAATTTTTGTTTCCTTTTGCCAAATCAATCATCATCTCTTCAGTTGCAGCATCAACACCAGCTTGTTCACTGGATGCCCATTTTGCTGTGCTTGCAAATTTATCTTTTAATGTTTTTACGTCTCCAATTTTGGGATGATGTGCAAATGCTTCCAACCAATCTTTCTCAGTGCATTGCTGCCATTTTTCTTCCGCATGTTGCATCAGATCAACCAAATCTTCTGCCGGAAAAACAGTAAGCATTTTGTTTATCCAGGCTTCTGATCCACAACATTTCAAAAGTGCTTCCCGCTTTTCAGCTTCGCTTAAATGATCAAATTCTGCAATCGTCATGTTAAATAGTTGTAGGGAAACGGTTTACGTTTTTATAATAAATATACACCGCCGGTTCTTTTCCCATCGCTGTAAACCATTGCTGGCAATACGGCGCCATCCAAATCGAATCACCTTTTTTAATTGGATACCATTCGTGGTCTAACATATAAATTCCCTGTCCTTGTAAATACATTAATCCATGCTCCATAACATGCGTTTCAACCATCGGCAGATTACCGCCGGATTGATAAGTAAAAATATTAACGGCCATATCAAAATTCAAACCAGGAGGAAGCAAAACTTGTATGCGCAAAGCATCATCGTTCATGTAAACCGGACCTTCGATTGTGGCAGCATCACCAAAATAAGTAGCCGGAACATTGTAACCTTCCAGCTTTTCATAAATTTTATGAAAGGTGAGAAGTTGTGTGCCTGTTGTTATTTCATTAATCAAATAATCTTTCCCAATTGGCACATAAACAAACTGTCCTTTTGTTAAGTTTTTGTTTTCATTGCTGATCGTGGCTTTACAGCTTCCTTCAACAACATAAAAAAATATTTGGGAAGCTTTTGTTGCTCCTTTTATCGAACTATTTTTACCTGCTGTAATTAAAGTCTGGCATAAATGTGCGCCCATTTGCTCGTTGATAATCACGTTGACGGTACAATTTTCCCATCCCGGAACATTGCTGTTGATGTAACCGTCCGGACTAATTACCGCGTGGTTTCTTTTAACTACAGAACGTGTTAGTGCTGATATTTCCATTTTCTAATTTTCGTATTTCTTAACTAATTCCTGAATAAAATTTTCTGATACTTGTATAGCGGCGGCCACATCTTTAGGTTCTACATTTTCTAAAGGATTATGACTGATACCTTTAAAACAACGCACAAAAAGCATACTTACCGGTGCAACTTGTGCTATTGGCACAGCATCATGTCCGGCTCCGCTTACTAATTTTATTAATTTTATGTTCGAATCTAAAATCGCTTTTTCCAATATTGCATTAAGTGTAACATCGCAAGTAACGGGTTTTGTTCCCTGTATTAAATTCCAATTTACGGCAATACTTCTTTTATCGGCAATATTTTTACAAGATACTTTTATTAAATTATAAGCCGCTGCTAAATTAGTTTCTTCCGCGCTACGGATATCCAAACTGCAAACTACTTTGCCGGGGATAACATTACTTGCAGAATTTATGATTCCTAACTTGCCAATTGTAGCAACCAAAATGTTTTTATTTTCGATTGCAAATTGTTCCAAGGATAAAACAAATTCGGATGCACAACATAAAGCATCATTGCGCCTATCCATTGGAACTGTGCCAGCATGCCCGGCCGTTCCGGTAAAAGTTATTTCGATTCTCTTTTGTCCGGCAATAGCCGTAACTAAAGCTACAGGAATATTATTTTCATATAAAACCGGGCCTTGTTCAATGTGGATTTCGAAATATCCTAACCAGTTATTTTGCGGGATTGTATCCTGTTCCAGCAAACTTGGATTGGCTTGCATGTTATGTATTACTTCTTTTAGCGATATAAAATTTTGGTCTTTTTTCAACAATAAACTTTCATCAAAAGAACCAGCAACAACTTTGCTGCCAAGGTAAGTGGTATGAAAGCGAACGCCTTCTTCATCACTAAAAGCAATCAGTTCAATATGGAAAGGCAGAGCTGTTTTTTGGTTTATAAAATGTTCTAACAAATCTAATCCAATCAAAACACCGAGCGGACCATCAAACTTTCCGGCATTCACAACCGTATCAATGTGCGATGCAATAACCAATGTTTTTGCTTTCGGATTTTTGCTGATCAATTTCCCACGCACATTTCCAATGTTATCTATCCGAACTTGTAAACCAGCTTCTTGCATCCATAAAAAAACTCGTTTGCTGCCTTGTAAAAAAGCTTCAGTCCCAAAAGTTCTTGTTATACAATTTTCGTCTTCGCTAATTAAAGCCAATTCGTTTATCCTGGAAAATATTTTTACTGTACGTACTAAATATTCATCCATTTCCCAGTAGTATTTCTCCTTGGTTTAGCTTTGAAAATTCACCCTGATCGTAAACTTTGGTTCCTTTAATAAATGTTTGTTCAACTACACCAAACAATTCTTCCTTTAAATAGGGTGTTATTTTATGTTTATGTTGGATGATGTTTTCTGTCACAATAAAAGATTTATTTGCATCCCAAACTACCAGGTCTGCATCAAAACCTTTTGCAATTTTACCTTTTGTGCTTTCTTTACCAATCATTTTTGCAGGTCCTTCACAAAGCCATTTGGCCAGATTTAGTATTGTGCAATTTCGTTTTCGTGCTGCTGTCCATAATACGGGCAACGCAAATTGTAAAGAAGATATTCCGCCCCAAGCCTTCGTAAAATCGCCGCTTTCAATTTGTTTTAAATTTGGTGGGGCAGGAGAGTGGTCTGTCGCAACAAAATCAATAATATCGTTTTTTAATGCTTCCCAAAGTAAATCATTGTTTGCTTTTTCACGAATTGGCGGCGCGCATTTACACTGCGTTTGTCTGTCTTGAATATTTTCAGCATCAAAATAAAGATAATGCTGAGCAGTTTCTACCGTTAAAGGCAGGCCTTTTTGTTTTGCTTTTGTTATTTGTTCGATTGAATTGGAAGAAGATAAATGTACAATATGTGTTTTACAATTGTATTCTTCGCACAAACCAATCATTAAAGTTATGGCTTTATCTTCCCAGTACTTTGGTCTGGATTGTAAGTAATCATGATAAGAAAAAGGGTTTTGATGATCCAATTTAAAATCATCAGTTAACTCGCAATGAACCAGTAAAGGCAAATTGTGTTTAGCTAATATTGGCATTGCTTTACGCAGATCTTCTTCGGTTGCGTTTGGGAAATCATCAATTCCGGAATGGGTTAAAAAAGCTTTAAAACCTAAAACACCTTTTGCAATCAGCGGCTCAATTTCATTAAAATTGCCGGGAACAATGCCTCCCCAAAAACCACAATTGGAATGCAATTGATTTTGAGTTGCAGCCAGTTTTTCGGCAAAAGTGGCAACAGTTGTGGTAACCGGCGAGGCATTTAAAGGCATATCCACCAAAGTGGTTAAACCACCGGAAATTGCAGCTTTCGTTGCAGTGTTGAATCCTTCCCAATCTGTCCGGCCAGGTTCGTTGATGTGAACATGCGGATCGATTACGCCTGGCATCACTATTTTGTCTGCCACATCAAAAACCTGACAATCAACAAGTGAACTATAAGGCAATACTTCTTTTATCAAACCATTTTCGACCCAAACCAACCCTGCTAAGACTTTGCCGGGTGTAACTATTTGGGTAGATTTTATTGCAAAGCTGGCCACGATCTGTAAAAATTTAAAAAATACTTATGCTAAAAGAAGTTAAATTTCTAAATTGTAGATTTTAAATTTAGAATCAAAATAAATACATGAATATAAAATTAAGTGCGAATGCTTACGGAAAAAATGCGATCAATTTATCAAAAATAATAAGGCATGAAGGTTATCACGAGTTTCGGCAGATTTCAATCAACATTATTTTGGAAGGAGATTTTGAAACCGCACATACCATTGGCGACAATTCTAAAATATTAGCTACAGACACTCAAAAAAATACCGTTTATGCGTTGGCAAAAGAACATTTTACAACAGGAATTGAAGAATTCGGATTGTTTTTAGCGAATTATTTTCTCAGTAAAAACCCGCAGGTTACACAATCGAAAATAAAAATTACCGAACATTTATATAATCGAATGGCTTTTGACGGGACAACTCATCCCCACGCTTTTGTAAGTGCCGGCAATGAAAAACATACAACAACTATTGTTCAAAATCGAAACCAAGTAATTGTTCAATCTGGTATCGAAGATTTATTGATTTTAAAAACAACAGATTCTGCTTTTGAAGGTTTTATCAGGGAAGAATTTACTACGTTAAAAGAAGCATCCGACCGAATTTTGGCAACAGCATGTGAAGTTAATTGGATTTATAATTCAGTAAAATTAGATTATGTAAAGTTGTTTCCTGAAATTCGAAACACGCTTTTAAAAACTTTTGCTTTCCACAAAAGCCTTTCTGTGCAACAAACTTTATATGCAATGGGCGAAGCAGTACTGAAAAACTTTGATGAAGTAAAAGAGATCAGTTTAAAGATGCCTAACAAACATCATATCCCTTTTAACTTGGAGCAGTTTGGAATGGAAAATAACAACGAAATTTTTATGGCTACGGATGAACCTTTTGGTTACATTACAGGAACGGTAGTTCGGGAATAATTACCAACTTAAAAAAACCATTCCTATCCCGCAAATTAAAATTGTAACTCCGCTCAACGCATGTACATAACGTTCTAATCTTCCGGCCTTAAAAAAAGCAATTCCGTATAAACTTAAAACCACCATTGCCACCATTGTGGCTACCGTAAAAAATACATAAACCAGAATGAGTGAGGTGATACCAAACAGTGAATGCTGAGCCGCGGGATAAGAAAGCAGCGGAATCATCGGTTCGCTTGGTCCCATCGCAAAGATGAAAAACATTACCCAGGGCGTAACCGGATAACGGTTTTTAGGCGAAACAACTTCGCCGTGTTGGTGCTCGAAAACGTACATGGAACCGTCCTCGTACAAATCAAAATGCTTGTGCGGCCGATTTATTTTCGCCTGATGCATTCCCCAAATGGTGTAAATCAAACCAAAAAGTAATAACGCCCAGGCAGCAAATCCACCACGGATGTTTTCGAACCAAATCAATTTCGACAAAGAAAAACCAACCGCGATACCAATCAAACCTAATAAAACAGAGCTGCCAACATGGCCAATGCCGCAAATGATCGTCCAAAAAATTGTTCTCGGTACTGACCAACCGCGCGATTTAGACAAAGCCACGAAAGGCAAATAATGATCCGGTCCGCTAAAAGTGTGCAGGCAACTGATGGTAATGGCCGACAG
Source organism: uncultured Sphingobacteriaceae bacterium (assembly GCA_964251965.1). Lineage (GTDB taxonomy): Bacteria > Bacteroidota > Bacteroidia > Sphingobacteriales > Sphingobacteriaceae > Mucilaginibacter_A. The sequence continues at coordinate 221,104 of CAXULQ010000001.1, forward strand.
GATCAATAAACTCAATTCGCCTTGCATACAGCCAATTTTGGTGTTGATGCCGCTGTTATTTTGGCAATTTCTTTGAGGCAATGATGCAATTGTTCGGCTTTTTGCCCTAAAATTCTCACCAGTAACCCATTTTTTGGTGTTTCGGTAATGCCAAAAGTTATGCTATTTTGGGCGAGTAAAAACGTGCTTATTTCTTCTTTTAAGGTTTTGATTATTGCGTTTTCATCCAAATAAATTAAACTCGCCTGGTGCGTATAACCTTCTAACTGACCGATTGATTTGATGTTGATTGAAGCCGGACAAATCAATAAATTTTCTTTGATGATGAGTTTTCCATGTAGAAAAATCTCAGTCAGGTTTTGATATTTTGTAAATTTAAAAACTTCTCCGTTTAACTTACGGCCGCAAGTTAAAACTTCGCCCCAAATTAAACTACAGTTTTCGGACAAGAATATTTTACTTTTGGAACTGAAATTGGAATTTTCATGAGGAACAGTTGGATGTGGTAAGTAACAAAAATAAGAATTCGACTTCATCCAAACTTGCATATGTTGCGATGCTGTTTTTAGCATGGTAAATATGCGCTGGTACGATTGTGTTTGCAAGTTTAAATGACAACTTTCATCCAAATCAACTTTAATTTGGTATTCATCGCCATCCAAAATTCCAGGTGAAGAACTCATTAACATCAAGTGCAAAGTTTTATCTTTTTTGTCTTCGCTGATGTTTGCCAGTTTAAAAGGAGGTGTACAATATGCTTCTTTTAGCACTGTAAAATTAGCACGCAATTTAATTTGGATATGCAATTTTGCAATCATCTCAAAAGTTGAGGTTTTGCAATTTCGGAGAGTAAACCATATTTTAAAATCCAGCCAATCACCACATCCAAACCTTGCAAACTCATCAAATTGGTAAAAACAAACGGTGCGCCTTTTCGCATCAGCCTTGCATCGCGTTCCATAACATTTAAATCAGCATGAACATATGGAGCCAAATCAATTTTGTTGATCACCAGCAAATCACTTCGTGTAATTCCTGGTCCGCCTTTTCTGGGGATTTTATCACCTTCGGCAACATCAATAACAAATATGGTAAGATCGGCCAGATCGGGACTAAACGTAGCCGACAAATTATCGCCGCCGCTTTCGATAAAAATAATTTCAATATCCGGGAAACGTTCGGCCATTTCGTCCACTGCTTCCAAGTTCATACTTGCATCCTCGCGGATTGCGGTATGCGGACAACCGCCTGTTTCTACACCAATAATTCGTTCCGGAGCGAGCAAACTATTTTGGGTGAGAAACTCTGCATCTTCTTTGGTATAAATATCGTTGGTGATTACGCCGATGCTGTAAGTGGCCGCCATTTGCCTTGATAATCTTTCAATTAGAGCAGTTTTCCCGGAACCAACCGGGCCGGCGATACCAATTTTGATGTATGTTCTTTCGGACATTTAGCTGTTATTATGATGATGATACGACGATACAACAGGTTGAAACCCCTTGCTACGAAATGTGTCGAAGCTACGCATCTGTTTAAAGCAATTTCAAAAAGCCGTAGGTTCGGCCAATGTTGTAGAAATGGGTTTCAACCCGTTTAACCTATAATTGTGGTTTTCATAACCTTCAAAAATAGATAGAAATTCCGCCTTTTATGCTTTCTTTCAAGCCATTAATTGTATCGCCTTCGGCAAAAATCCCAAAACCTTTAGCTTCGGCGTGATAGCCGCCTTCTTCTGCTTCGTGTACTAAAAATGTGATTTCTGTCATAACCCTAAATTAAAAAATATTTATCGCTTTTCTACCTTTTGTCTTTTCACCTTTAACCTCCTCACGACATGTACAACCTCGAATACAAACTTTCATGTTGCATACATCTGATATCAAAACCAGCACAACATAAACCTAAAAATTCTTTGTTTGGAACCATAGATTTTTCTGCCAATTCTACAATTAAAGGTTTTATGTTGAATAAAAGAAGCTGCCCATCTTGTTGGCCTAAAGGAATTAGTTTTACACAATTGGTAATCATACCCATTGCTGCGTTGTAATAAAAGCCCGTCAGCATTTCTGTTTTTGAGATGCTTTGAACAGCCGCAATCAGGCCAAATACAATGCAATAATTACCATTGATTTTTCCTGAATCAATTTGATTTTTGTAGTGATCGATGATTTCATTCTTACAAAAACCTTGAAAAATTTTTAACAACCTTGTTCCTAATTTTTGGCTCGCTTGTCGCATTTCTTTGGGCAGTTTTACAGCAGAACATTCTTCATCCAGAGTAATTAGACTTTCAATATTGTTATTTAAAGTTGCATCGTAAGCAAGTGAAACAAAAGCTGCATCTGTAAATTGCAAGTTTTGGCTAAGCATTTCTGTAATAAAAGCTTTTGCAGTTTCAACATTGTGGACTATATTTAATTGGACATAAGTTTCTAATCCGGAAGAATGGGAAAACCCACCAATTGGTAAAGTTGGATCGGCCAGTTGCAACAAGTTTAATAGTTCAAAACTCATTCTTGTGGATTGGTTAAGCGCATAATTTTGGAGAACAAGGTTTCGCTGTTTCCACTATTTCCATGCGCTGCTACGGTTGTTTTTAATGCATTGATCAGCTTCCGTTCGCCCTTTTCAACTTCATAACCGGAAGATGCAAGCAGCCGAAACAACGAAGCATCAAATGCAACCAATACTTCGTTTACCAGGTAAAATAATGGCAGGTGTTTGTTACCAATTTCGTAACAAATACAAGCCATTTCGTACATTGTTTTTGGCCGGATAATTAAAGCTTCGCAAGGTTGGATGTTGATGGCAATCAAAGTATTATCATCTTGAAATAGAATATCACCTTGCGTTAAATTGGGGTTTTCATTTAAAAATTTCATCACCACTTCCGTTCCCGAAATGCTTCTTTTATGCATGATTCTTTTCTGCGTTTCGTACCACTCCAAGTTAAGCCAATCAATGGTTCTGTTGTTGATATTGACAGCATCCAAGTTGCCGGTTTTCTCCTTGATCAGCATAAATTTTCAACTAAAATAAAAAGTAGCGTTGTGCCAGCGGAAGTACAGCAACAGGTTTGCAAGTAATGTGCACACCATCAACTTTAACTTCATAGTTTTCCGGGTTCACATCGATTTGCGGCGTTTTATCGTTGTGGACCAAATCTTTCTTGGAAATATTCCGGCAGTTTTTAACTGGTAAAAGAAGCTTTTGCAAACCGTATTGCTGCACCACGTTTTTATCCAGCGAAAGTTGTGAGACAAAAGTTGCGCAGGTTTTAAACAAAGCTTTGCCATAAGCACCGAACATGTGGCGATAAATTACAGGTTGCGGCGTTGGGATGGAAGCATTCGGATCGCCCATTTTGCTGGCGATGATCATGCCGCCTTTGATAATCATTTCTGGTTTTGCCCCAAACAATGCAGGTTTCCACAGAACTAAATCGGCCATTTTTCCGGTTTCCAAAGAACCTACATATTCTGAAATTCCATGCGTTATGGCTGGGTTGATAGTGTATTTGGCGATGTACCTTTTCACCCTAAAATTGTCGTTGTCATTGTTTTCATCTTCGGACAAAAACCCGCGCTGTTTCTTCATTTTATCGGCCGTTTGCCAAGTTCGGATAATTACTTCCGCAACTCGTCCCATCGCTTGTGAGTCAGAACTCATCATGCTAAAAACGCCCAAATCGTGCAAAATATCTTCGGCAGCAATGGTTTCCGGTCGGATGCGGGAATCGGCAAAAGCCACATCTTCGGGCACCGATTTATCTAAGTGATGACAAACCATCAGCATATCCAAATGCTCATCAATGGTATTGACCGTAAACGGCCGGGTTGGATTGGTGGACGACGGCAGAATATTGGGGTACATAGCCGCTTTGATAATATCCGGCGCATGGCCGCCGCCCGCACCTTCGGTATGGAAAGTATGGATTGTGCGGCCGTTGATGGCGTTGATCGTGTCTTCTAAGAACCCGGCTTCGTTCAAGGTATCGGTGTGAATGGCAACTTGCACATCGTATTGATCCGCAATTTGCAAAGCAGCATCGATCACGGCAGGCGTAGAACCCCAATCTTCATGGATTTTCAAACCTAAAGCACCGGCTTCAATCTGTTCTTCCAACGGAGACAGTTCTGCACAATTTCCTTTTCCGAAGAAACCTAAATTCATGGGGAAAGCTTCTGCCGATTGCAGCATCCGTTCTAAATTCCAGGCTCCGGGCGTAACAGTTGTGGCATTGGTTCCATCGGCCGGACCAGTTCCGCCGCCGATCATTGTGGTAATGCCGCTGAATAAAGCATGGTTAATTTGCTGCGGACAAATAAAATGGATATGCGTATCAATGCCGCCAGCCGTTGCAATCAGTCCGGCACCGCCGTGGACTTCGGTTGATGCACCAATAATCATGTTGGGCGTTACGCCATCCATCGTATCCGGGTTTCCAGCTTTGCCGATGGCTACAATTTTTCCATTTTTAATGCCGATATCCGCTTTCACAATTCCCCAGTGGTCGATGATCATCACGCTGGTAATCACAAAATCCAACACGTTTTCTGCCCTGGTTTTGGTAGACGATTGTGCCATGCCGTCGCGGATGGTTTTGCCGCCGCCAAACTTTCCTTCGTCGCCATAAACGGTAAAATCTTTTTCTATTTCGATGATTAAATCTGTATCGCCCAGGCGGACTTTATCGCCCGTTGTCGGGCCAAACATGTTGGCGTATTTGATCCGGTTAATGCTCAGGCTCATAGTTTTTTGTTTTTAAACTGAGGTGATGCTGCTTTTACCAGTGCTTTTTCTTTCATTTCCATCGAAGTGGTATCACCGTTTACCAGATTATTAAAACCGTAAACGTGCCTTCTTCCGCCGAAAGTTACCAACACAACTTCTTTTTCTTCGCCTGGCTCAAACCGAACGGCTGTTCCGGCAGCAATATTTAAACGCATTCCAAAAGCCACTTCCCGATCAAAGGCCAACTGCTTGTTCACTTCAAAAAAATGATAATGTGAACCAACTTGTACAGGCCGGTCGCCAGTATTAACAACCGTAATGGCCGTTGTCTCACGCCCAACATTGCATTGAATCGGTTCTTTTTTAAGGATGTATTCGCCTGGTATCATAAATTTAGTGTGGTAAAAGAAGTATCAGTTTATAAATTCAAATAAGTATTCTTCCTGAAAAGGCAGCTCAAATTTTTGTAATAGTTGTCGGTATTCTTGCTGAAAGGTTTTCTTTTGGTGATGAGTTTCCTGATTCAAAATATACTTAACCACTGCATCAATGTGCGAATGTGAATAAGAAAACACGCCGTAACCTTCCTGCCAGCTAAAGTTACCTTTTATCCAGCTTTTACTGTTGATAAATTCGTTGCTTTCTACCTTGATCTCTTTTACAAAATCGGCGATGGACAATGCGGGTTTAAACCCAACAAACAAGTGTAAATGATCAGGCATGCAATGGATGGCGAGCAGTTTGGCTTTTCTGTTTTGCACTAAAGTTGTGATGTATTTATGCAGTTCTTCCTTGTGCTCTTTTGCGATCAGGCTTTGCCGATGTTTTACAGCAAACACAAATTGCAGGTAAATTTGAGAAAAGGTATTTGGCATAAATTGATTTGTTAAAGGTTTTGATTTAGGATTTAGTATAGGAGGCTCCTACGGAGCCAATTGAACAATGGCGTTTTTTTCTATAAACAGGAAGCTCCTACGGAGCCAGAAAACACTTGTTATAAACATTTTACAAACACAACGAGCTTATCGAGCCAATTAAAC
>CAXULQ010000001.1:226980-991480 GCA_964251965.1 uncultured Sphingobacteriaceae bacterium
AACGGCGTTTTTTTCTATAAACAGGAAGCTCCTACGGAGCCAGAAAACACTTGTTATCATAATCATTTTACAAACATAATGAGCTTACCGAGCCAACTGAACAACGGCGTTTTTTTCTATAAACAGGAAGCTCCTACGGAGCCAGAAAACACTTGTTGTTATAAACATTTCATAAACATAATGAGCTTATCGAGCCAATTGAATAACGGCGTTTTTTTCTATAAACAGGATGCTCCTAAGGAGCCAGAAAAAACTTGTTATAAACATTTCATAAACATAATGAGCTTATCGAGCCAATTAAAAAACGGACATTTTCTATAAACAGGAAGCTCCTACGGAGCCAGAAAACACTTGCTATAATCATTTTACAAACTCAAGAGCTTATCGAGCTAATTCAACAACGGCGTTTTTTTCTATAAAACAGGAAGCTCCTACGGAGTCATAAAACACTTGTTATAATCATTTTATAAATACAACGAGCTTATCGAGCCAATTCAACAACCGCGTTTTTTTCTATAAAACAGGAAGCTCCTACGGAGCAAAACACACTTGCTATTCTAATCATTTTACAAACACGAGGTGCCCGGCGGAGCAGACTAAAAATCCGATTATTTTCTGGCTCCGTAGGAGCTTCCTGTTTATAGCAAATCAAATATAGTTTCCCCGGCTCCGTAGGTGCCTCCTCATCTCCACCTAAACCTAAATTTCACCTTATCGGATCGTGCACCGTAACCAACTTCGTCCCATCCGGAAATGTGGCTTCAATCTGTATTTCTTCAATCATTTCTGCAATGCCTTCCATCACATCTTCCCGTGTTAAAATCGTGGCGCCAAATTGCATCAGTTCAGCTACCGGTTTTCCATCGCGCGCGGCTTCCTGTAACTGACTACTGATCAATGCGATCGCTTCCGGATAATTTAACTTTAAACCGCGGGCTTTACGTTTTTCGGCCAGTTCGCCCGCCAAAAACAACAACAACTTTTCGGATTCTCTGGGTGTTATGTGCATCGTTTAAAATAAAACCGAATATAAATTTATGCAGGGTAAAAACAGCATTCGCTTAACAATTAACCGCTGCGTTTTTTACCTTGATAATCTCCGCCGCAATACTAATGGCAATTTCTTCCGGTGTTTGGCTTTTGATCTGGATGCCAATCGGCGAATAAATTTTACGTAAACGTTCGGCAGAAATTCCTGCTTCAACATAAGAACCAAACATTTCTTTGATTTTTGCCTGACTTCCAAGTACGCCCAAATATTTAAAATCTTTTTCCAGCAAGGCTTTTAGTGCCGCATCATCCGTTCGGTAACCAACCGTCATTAAAACAACGTAATGATTATCTCCGGAAGAAATCAGGTTTTTCAATTCGCTGTAATCATTAACCACTGTTTTTTCGTGCGCATAATCATTTTTGGTTAATGTGTTTAACTCCAATCTTTCCTCAAAAACGTGGATGTAAAAATCCATCTCGCTCATTAACTTACATAACGCCAACGAACAATGACCTCCACCGATAATATATAAATAATTTTTGTAGCCAATTTTTTCCTCATAAACCCAGTCGGTTTCGTTTTTTAAGCTGAAGTAAAAATCCTTTTCCGGTGGATACTTGTCGAATTCCAAACCTTTCGGCGACAACCTTAGCAACCCATTTTGATTGGTGTTTAAACATTCCAAAATTTGACCGATAAAAACAGCATCCGTCTTTCTAATTAAATAAAGCAGCAGCGTTTGTTCGCCGGAGCAAATCATACCGCTTTGGTTTTTCGCAGCTTTTTTATCGTGGAATTGTTGTTTTAAATCAATCGTTTGCGTTTGTTGGCTTAGCTTTTCTTTCGCCGTTTCTACAAACTTGTGCTCCATAATTCCACCGCCGATTGAGCCTTGCATTTCGCCCAAAATATTTACGGCCATTAAAAAACCTTGCCTGCCCGGACTGCTGCCGCTGCTTTGCAAAACGTACAAAAGCATTACCGGGATTTGCCGCTGCAAGCTGTTACTGATTAACCTCCAAACTGCTTGTTGTTTCCTCATTCTTTTCCTGGTCTGGTTTCAACGGTTTGGAATATAAAGCCATCAATGTTTTTTCCGGCGTCATCGGTGCCGAAAACGGAATTTGTGCCGAAGGATTAAACGCTTTGATAGCATTCCGCAAAGCAAAATAAGTCCCGATGCCGTACATCAAAGGCGGTTCGCCGACCGCTTTTGAACGAAAAATGGCCAGGTTATCCGAACTACTATCTAAAAAATTAATTTCTAAAACTTTCGGCACAGAATAAATATCCGGGATTTTATAGGTGGAAAGTGCGTTGGATTTCAGCTTGCCGTCCTTGTCGTAAATCAGTTCTTCCATCGTCATCCAGCCAATTCCCTGCACAATTCCGCCTTCAATTTGTCCGCGGTCAATCATCGGGTTCATACTCAAGCCAAAATCGTGTACTGTTTTTACCGCATCAATTTTATACGTTCCGCGGATACAATCAATGGTCACTTCCGTAATCGCCGTTCCATAAACGTGGTAAGCAAAAGGATGGCCTTTCCCCAAAAGTTTATCAAAATGAATTTCCGGCGTGGTATAATGTGCATGTTCAGAAAGGTTTACGCGTTTTAAAAATGCCGACATCACCAATCTTTCCCAGCCCAATTCGGTTTTCTCGCCATCAACAAAAACATGGTTTTCTTTTAAAGTGATGGCAGATTCCAAAACATGCATTTCCTCGGAAGCCACTTGTTTTAAGCGGTTTACAATTTCGGTGCAAGCCATAAAAACAGCTTTTCCGTTTAAATCTGCCGTGGCACTTGCCGCGGATGGCGACGAGTTGGCAATCCTCCCGGTACTTGTGGTTTGCAATTTGATTTTGCTGGTATCGATACCAAAAACATAAGCCGCAACCTGCAGCATTTTGGTATTCACGCCTTGCCCCATTTCCACCGCGCCGGTGCTTACGCTCACGCTGCCATCGGTGTAAACATGCACCAAAGCGCGCGCCTGGTTCATCATCGTGTTGGTGAAAGAAATGCCAAAGCAAATCGGCATCAGCGAAATTCCTTTTTTGTAGATTTTGTTGGATCGATTAAACGCTTCGGTTTTTCTCCGGATCAAATCCAGATCATAAACACTTTCCAACTTAGCCCAGCAAGCTTGTGCTTCGCTAACCGCAATTTGTCCGTACGGAAACTCATCACCGGTTTTATTTAAGTTTTTTTGTTGGATAAAAGAAGCATCGACTCCCAGGTTTTCTGCGGATTTGGCAATCGCAGCTTCAATCACAAACATGCCCTGCGGACCGCCAAAACCACGAAATGCCGTATTTGGCGGCAAATTTGTTTTGCAACTGTAAGCAACGGTGTGCACGTTTGGGATGAAATAACTGTTGGTGCAATGGAACAAAGTGCGCTCCAAAACAGCTGGCGAAAGATCGGCGGCGGCACCGGCGTTTTGAAAAAAGGTAACTTCGTAAGCCAAAATCTTCAAATCTTTGTCCAAACCGATTTTAAAATCGGAGGAATACGGATGGCGTTTGCCGGTCATTGCCATATCTTCCATCCGGTCCAAAACATATTTTACAGGTTTTTTGGTGAGATAAGCTGCAAGCGCACACAACGCAGCCCAAGCATTGGCCTGGTCTTCTTTTCCGCCAAAACCGCCGCCCAAACGGATCACATCCACTTCAATTTGGTGCATCGGCACGCCAACAACCCGACAGGAAGCTTGTTGCGTGGCACGCGGACTTTGGGTCGATGAATAAATTTTCAAAGCATTGTTTTCCTGCGGGATGGCGTAAGCGCCTTGCGTTTCGATGTACAAATGCTCTTGTCCGTTAGTTTCGGCAATTCCTTCAAAAATATGTTCACAATTTTGCCAGGCGTTTTCGGTATTTCCTAATGAAAAAGTGCGCGGCGGAACAATTAAATTTCCAAGTTTGTATGCTTCCCGCGGATCGGTGATGATTGGAAGCGGCTCAATTTCAACTTTGATTTTTTTTACGGATAGCCTTGCAGCTTCTGTACTTTCGGCCAAAACAAAAGCGACCGGCATCCCGCAAAAATCAACATGATGTTCGGCCAGTAAAGGTTCATCGGGCACAATTCCGCCAATCTGGTTTTCGCCAGTAATGTCTTCAAAAGTTAAAATTCGAACAACTCCAGGAACTTTTTTAGCCTCAGATAAATCCAAACTTTGGATCAAGCCATTTGCAATTGGCGAACCAAAAACGGCACCAAATAAAGTTCCATGGATGAGTGGAATATCGTCCAAATAAATGGATTCGCCCCGGGTATGGGTTTTAGAATCTATGTTTTTCATTTTTAGGTCGATAAAAACAGTATGGTTTAAAACAGCAATTTTTCAACCTGTAATTGCGGGAACAGCTTGATAAAGTGTGCTTTAATCAGTTGTGATAACAGGAAACGCTTGTATGCTGCAGTTCCGCGGGCATCGCTGATGGGCGAAATTTCGGTTTGCGCTAGTGCTGCTGCTTCGGAAATGAGTTCTTCGCTAAGTTCTTTTCCTCGTAAAAAAGCCGAAGTTTTAGTTAGAACCAAAGGGAAAGGCGCAACACCTCCGGCAGAAATCCTGGCATCTGCAATAACAGTATCTTGCATGGTTAATTTGATGGCCGTATTTACACTTGCAATATCCAAGTTGGTACGTTTGCTCACTTTTTCGAAATTGAAAATTATGTTTTGATCAGGCAGTTCAAACCAAAATTGGGATACTTGTTCATTACTTTTTTTATCCAAAGTTTTATATCCTTTGTAAAATTGGCTTAACGGAATTTCTCTCGATCCTTCCTCGCAAGTTAAAACAAGAACTGCATTCAAAGCCAAAAAGAAAACGGAGAAATCACCGATTGGAGAACCGTTTACAAAGTTGCCCGAAATCGTGGCCATATTTCGGATGGGTGTGGAAGATATTAATTTAGTAAAAGATTCAATTTCAGGAAAATAACTACGAATCAGCGGAGAATTAATCAAATCGCTTACAGTTGCCGCGCCGCCAATAATGCATTTATTTCCTTCCTGAATAATCGTTTTAAAATGTTGTTGATTGGATAAAAAGTTGATCTCGGAATGCACCATTTGATCGTGCTGTTGCACATACAAATCTGTTCCGCCGCCGACGAACTTCGCATCCAAACTTAGAATACTAGTTTTTCCATTAGGATGCAAAGCCAACACTTGTAACTTTTCTTTGATATGGTTAAAATAAGCTGGCAAAATCGATTTAGCAGTTACAAATTTAATTGCATCTTCCCCGTTTCTTTCCTGCATCAAATTGGTTAAATGTTGTAATGCACGTTCGATAGATTTGTAACCTGTACAACGGCAAATATTGCCATCAACAGCAGCAACTGCATTTTGGTAAGTTGGTTGCTTGCTATCCAAACAGAAACCAGCCATCGAAACAATAAAACCAGGCGTGCAAAAACCGCATTGTGTGCCGCCTTCATCACATATAGCTTGTTGGATTGGATTGAGGTTTTCCATATTAACGCCTTCCACCGTAACCACATGTTTCAAATTGATATTGCCCAAAGCCGTTAAACAGGAAGTGGCAGAATGGTAAATGACCTGGCCGTTTTGCAACTCGCCAATCAAAATTGTGCAAGCACCGCAATCACCTTCGCGGCAGCCAATTTTGGTGCCTTTTAAATTTTGGTAATAGCGGATAAAATCGAGCACCAGCAATCCGGGAGGCTGTTCGGTACTGATTTCTTTATCGTTGAGAATAAATCTGATCAAATCTTTTTTGTTTGAGAGTGGACTGAAACCTGTTCAATTTCATACTTCTTTTATCACCTAAAAAACCAATAAAAAATATGGCATAAAAGAAGTATGCGACTTTTCTGGTTTTAATTAATTTAGCCAATAACGTGTTTAATAAAGTTAATATAAACTATGCAATCAATCAACAAAAAAGCAATTTTGATAAATTTATTTTAGCGCAAGTAGAAGTAGCCCGATTATTTTTTTAAAACTGTTACTGAATATGAAAAGATCGAATTACATAACAATTGTATCAGTTTTTCATTTTTTCGAGGCGCGGCAAATTTAAAATTCTTATGATTCCGCCTTTTTTTTCAATCAAACCTTCATTTTTAAAATCCGACAAGGTACGGCTTACAGTTTCTATAGCAATGCCGGCCATTGCCGCTAAATCTTCACGCGTAATCCTGAAACTTTCTTTATTATTATTTTGCTGTTGATGCAAGCTCACAATCGTTTCCGCCATTCTTTTTCTTACTGAATGATAGGCCAGCTGCAACAATTGTTCTTCTTTTTCGCGGATGTTGTTGGCTAAAATCTTAATGAATTTTCGCGCAACTTCGGGATACAAGTTCAGCAGCGCTTCCAACTGTTCTTTCGGGATTGCGCATAAAAGGCTGTCTTCCAAAGCTGTTGCGGTATCAGTATAAGTTTGGTTGGACAGCATTACGTTGGTGCCTAAATAATCATCGGTCGAATAAATACCGGTCATTAATTCGCGTCCGTCTTCCGTTATTTTGATGGTCTTTATTTTTCCGTGGATAATCAGGTAAAGCCCGTTGCCTTTGTCACCTTCATAATAAATAACCTGGTTTTTTTTAAACTGGCGGCTTTTACGTTCTTCGATAACTTTTTTTAGTTCTGCCAGGCCATTATTTTTAGAAACCAGAGTATTTAAACGGTCGAGGGATTTGCTGTAAAAGTTTTGCTGAACCTCTTTTTTCTTCAGCCTGCTTTCGATGGCGTTTAAAAGTTCAAAATCATCAAAAGGTTTGGTCAGATAATCATCAGCGCCCATGTCCATTCCTTTGCGCAAATCAACACGGTCTGCTTTCGCAGTTAAAAAAATAAACGGAATAGTTGCCGTTTCGGGATGCTTGTTCAACAGGTAAAATACACTGTAACCATCCATTTCGGGCATCATGATATCGCAAAGGATAATATCAGGCAAATTCTTGATCGCCTGTTCAATACCTGCTTTGCCATTATTTACCTCATAAACGGTATATGCGGCCAGCTCCAGTATTTCTGCGATATTTTCGCGGATATTGTTATTATCTTCTATAACCAAAACTTTTTTCATAGCACCGGAAATGATATGGTAAACGAAGTACCATGGTTAATACTGCTTGTAAAGTTGACTGTGCCGCCCATCAATTGGGTGTAACGCGCAACAATATTAAGGCCGAGGCCAGTCCCCGGAATATTCTCTGTATTATGTGCCCTAAAAAACGGTTCAAATAAATGTTTTTGGTCTGGTTCGGGGATTCCGATGCCATTATCGCTTACCGAAATGATGGAATTTTGTCCGTTAACTTCCGTATTAAAATGGATAAAAGTATTTTCACCGGAATATTTGATGGCATTGGCAATCAAATTAACGATGCAGTTTTTAAGCAGGTTTGGGTCTGATTTAATCTTTCTGCTGGTTCCCGAATGCCGATAAATAATCTGTTGGTGTTGCTTGGCCATCTGTTGCATTTCTTCGGTGATTTCTTCGGCCAGTACAACCAAGTCAAAATTGCTGAACAAAACCTCTTGTTTCCCGGCCTCTATATTTTCAAGCGAAAGGAAATCGTTTAAAATAGCAGTGAGGTTCCCCACAGCATTTTTTATTTTCCCCACATGTTTCTTAATGTTTTCACTTTTAAAGGGCTGCGCATATTTATCAATTAACGAAGCCGATAATTGTACCGCGCTTAAAGGTGTCCTAAACTCGTGCGATGCCATAGATACAAATCGGCTTTTTAACTGGCCCAGTTCTTTTTCTTTTTCTAAGGACAAGCTTACTTCTTCTTTGGCCTGGCGCAATTCCTGCACCGTATTTTTTAAAGATTTTGTTTGCTCTTTTACCTGTTGTTCCAGTTGGGCGGCATATTCTTCGAGCCGGTGTTCGGCTTCCTTTTCCCGGCTCAGGTCGTGGATAAAACCGGTATAAATTTGCCTCTCAAAAAACTGAACTTCACTTACGCACAACCGAAACGGAAAAACAGTGCCGTCTTTTCTTAATCCCTGTACTTCTACAATATTGTCAATTACATACTGCTGCCAGGTGTGCCGAGGATAACCGTTTTGTTTGTCATCAGCAAAAGTCATCAGCATCGCTACATTTTTTCCGATCACTTCTTCCGGCAAATAATTAAATAATTTACAGGCCGAAGGATTAATTAATTCTACATTGCCCTGGTAATCTGTAGTAATAATACCATCAATAGCGTTTTGAATGATCGCAACTAACAAGGAAGTATTTTCCATAATCTAAAAACTGAACTGGTAACGGCTGCTATACAAATATCAAAAACATGCTTTGTACCTGGTGTAATTATTTTCGTGTAAAATACATACTTATCCTAATTAAACAGCTTACTTTGGATAGATACTTGTTGCTTAACCATGCGTTTGTTTGATGTATAAATTGGAAAAGCATGATGATTCTTTTATGCCTATAATTTAATGTTTTAAGTTGATTTGTTTTTAACCTGATAAAAGAAGCATCGTAATTTTTCGTCCAAACTTTAACAAGCCCGTAAAGTATATTTGATTATAATCCAATTGAAATATGATAACCAAGGAAGAAATTTTTGGCTTTACACCTGATGAAAAATATAAAACCGCTGTTGCCTACTTCTCGATGGAGTTTGGTATCGACCAAGCCTTGAAAATATACAGCGGCGGATTAGGTTTTCTGGCAGGTTCGCATTTGCGCAGTGCTTACGAGCTAAAGCAAAACTTGCTGGGCATCGGCCTGTTATGGAAATTCGGTTATTACGATCAGGTTAGGGACGAAGATGCGCTGATGAAACCTGCATTTATAGAAAAACAGTATGCCTTTTTGCAAGATACCGGGATTGTTTTTACTGTTTTGGTGCATGGTTCGCCGGTACATGTAAAAGCTTATCTGCTCAAACCGGAAACCTTTGGTTCGGCACCTTTGCTTTTATTGAGCACGGATATTCCTGAAAACGATTATTTATCTCGCACGATAACGCATTGTTTGTACGATCCTCACGAAGAAACACGGATTGCACAAACCATTGTTTTAGGTATCGGCGGCGCGATGTTGCTGGATATTTTAAGTATCGAACCAGATGTTTACCACATGAACGAAGGCCATTCTGTTTCGCTCAACTTTTATTTGTATGCCAAACATAAAAGCCTGGAAGAAGTAAAGAAAAGGGTAGTATTTACAACGCATACGCCGGAAATGGCAGGCAACGAAGAACATAGTTATGGTCTGCTTAAAGAAATGTCGTTTTTTTATCACTTGCAGGAACATGAAGTTAAATCATTGTTAGGCATAGACGGCGACTGTTTCAACTATACTTTGGGTGCCTTAAAATTTTCGCGAAAGGCGAATGGCGTATCGAAAATTCACGGCGATGTTGCCCAGAAAATGTGGGGAAGCAACCCGGGCGTTTGCGAAATTACCTATGTTACCAACGCCCAAAACAAAGCTTATTGGAAAGATGCCGTGTTAGAAAACGCCATCAGCAGTAATGACGATAAAGCGGTTATCAGCAGAAAAAAAGAATTGAAACGCAACTTGTTTAAAGAAGTGGCCAACCAATGCGGCAAGCTGTTTGATGAAAACGTACTCACCATAGTTTGGGCGAGGCGTTTTGCAGGTTATAAAAGGGCCGATCTTTTGATGCTGGATTGGGGCAGGTTTCTAAATTTAATTGAGGACACGCAACATCCGGTACAACTCATTTGGGCAGGCAAACCTTATCCGCAGGATTATTGGGCGATCAATATGTTTAATCAAATCATCACCAGGGTAAAACCGATAAAAAATTGCGCCGTGCTTACCGGTTACGAGTTGGGGTTATCGGCTTTGCTCAAAAAAGGTTCTGATATTTGGCTTAACAATCCGCGCATGTACCGGGAAGCTTCTGGAACCAGCGGCATGACGGCTGCCATGAACGGCAGCCTTAACCTTTCTTTGCCTGATGGCTGGGTGCCGGAGTTTGCTGTGGATCAAAAGAATACTTTTTTGATTAAGCCTGCACCGGATGAGTTATCGGTTGTAGAAAAAGACATTCAGGAAAATATCAATTTAATGGATACTTTAGAAAAAACGGTACTTCCGATGTATTATCATGATCAGGACCAATGGTTAAGCATTTTGAAAAAAGCAGCGGCAGACGTTGTTCCGGCTTTTGAGGCAGGAAGATTAGCCAACGAGTATTATGAAAAGATGTACCGGCCGAAGTAAAAACCACTTTAAAAATAAAAGTTTTTAAGCTTTTATCGCGTAGCTTTTAATGCTTCTTTTATCGCCTAAAAATTAATATGCTTGTATTATGTTGATTACATGTTTTATCCGTTTCGAATAAAACGTAATTTGCTTCAAAGTTTAGTTTTGTTTAGATGAATAAAAGATTATCAACTGTATTGCAGCTATTTCCGCAGCAAAAATTATTGATAAGTTTCCTGCCTGGGAAAAAGTGGGACTGAACAATAATTAAAACCCTATTTTAAAAACCGTTGTTCAATATCCAGATTTATTTATGTTGGATACTTCTTTTATCACCTAAAAAATATTTAACTGGTTTCTATATCCACCAAAAAAATGAAAAAACTACATACTGCTTTTACTGCCTGTTTTTTTTTAGCAGCTGGCTTTCAAAGCATTAACGCACAAAATACGGCAACAAACCCTGCCAGCAAATACGATCAGCATAAAGTGTTCGACAATATGTTTTATACCGATAAGGGCAACCAGTTTCGAGCAGCAAGCGGCGCACCGACAAGTAAATACTGGCAAAACCGGGCAGATTATCAAATAAGTGTTGCGTTGGATACGGTTAATAAACAGGTTTCTGGCAGCACAACTATCACTTATACCAATAATAGTCCGGATGGATTGCCTTTTTTATGGTTGCAGTTAGACCAGAATATTTACCGGCAAGACTCGCGTGCCGAAGCCGCCACTCCCGTAACCGGCGGCCGTTTTGCCAATAAAGCTTACACGCAAGGCGATGTGATTAAATCAGTTACGATCATTAAAAACGGAAAAGCAGAGGCAGCAAATTATTTGGTTACCGATACGCGGATGCAAATTAAACTTCGGGATTCTTTAAAAGCATCAGGCAGTAAAATTCAGATTAAAATTGATTACAGTTTTGAAATCCCCGAAAACGGAACCGACAGGATGGGACGGTTAAAAACCAATAATGGCTGGATTTATGAAATTGCCCAATGGTATCCGCGGATGGAAGTTTACGACGACGTGAGCGGCTGGAACACCATTCCATATTTAGGTGCTTCCGAGTTTTATTTAGATTACGGCAACATTAACTACACCATTACCGCGCCATCAAACTTAATTGTGGTAGGTTCAGGAGAATTGCTAAACCCAAATGAAGTATTATCGCCAACGGTTTTAAGCAGGTTGGCCAAAGCTAAAAACAGCGACCAAACGGTTTCAATTCGGGATTCTGATGAAGTAATCAAACAAAGCCAGTACTTTAAAAAACCAACGCTTACCTGGCATTTTCTGTGTAAAAACACGCGTGATGTTGCCTGGGCAGCTTCCAATGCTTTTGTTTGGGATGCCGCGCGCATCAATTTGCCAAGCGGAAAAAAAGCACTGGCACAATCTGTTTACCCGATGCAAAGCGGCGGCAAAGTAGGTTGGGGCCGATCCACAGAATATGTGAAAGCGAGTATCGAAATGGATTCTAAACAATGGTATGAGTTTACTTATCCTACTGCAACCAACGTTGGCGGTATTGTAACCGGAATGGAATATCCGGGCATTGTTTTTTGTGATGCAACCAGCCAAACGGGCGAACTTTGGGATGTAACTAACCATGAATTCGGGCATAATTGGTTCCCGATGATTGTAGGTTCCAACGAAAGAAGATACGGTTGGATGGACGAAGGCTTCAATACTTTCATCAATCAAATCGATGCCAAACTGTTTAACAAAGGCGAGTATTATACCAAACCAGATGTAGAAGCCACTGCTGCTTCGCCTTTTGGTACGCAGGCAGAAGCGATTATTAACACACCAGACGTTTTGCAGGCTTCGTATTTAGGTGAAGCTGCCTACAATAAACCCGCGCTTGGTTTAACAATCCTTCGGGAACAAATCCTTGGAAAAGAACGTTTTGACTACGCTTTCAGGACTTACATCAAACGCTGGGCTTTTAAACATCCAACGCCCTGGGATTTCTTCCACAGCATGGACAATGCGGCCGGAGAAGACCTAAGCTGGTTTTGGAAAGAGTGGTTTTTTACAACCTGGAAGCTGGACCAATCTGTAAAAGGGATTAATTACATACAAAAAGATGCAACAAAAGGAGCATTGATCACCATAGAAAACCTGGGGGAAATGGCTTTGCCGGTTACCGTGGCAGTTACGGAAGAAAACGGCAAAACAGGCACCGTAAAATTACCGGCCGAAATTTGGCAGCGCGGCGGCACCTGGACTTTCCATTATCCTTCAACCTCAAAAATAAATTTGGTTATGCTTGACCCTGACCATATTTTGCCAGACATGCAGCCCGATAACAATACCTATAGCGGTATTGCCATGCCAGCCGGAACAACAGCCCAAAGCGTGGTCAGGAAATATTTAGAAGCAGTTGGCGGGGCAGAAAAGTTAAGAAATTTGAAAGATATGACGATTACTTCTGCCGCGCAAACACATGGCATACAAGTGCAAATAACCAACAGGTACAAAATGCCCGACAAGTTTTCGCAGGAGTTGAAAATTCCTGCCTACAATCTTATGCGGCAAACCTTTGCAAACAAGGACAGCATTAGGCAATTGCAAAACAACGAGCCGGTACAACTTACGTCAAGCGAAAAAGCCCAGATTACGCAAGCAAGTAATTTTTTTCCTGAGCTTAGTTACAGTACAGCTAACCCCGTGTTGTCTGCAGGCGTAAAAATGGTTAACAATCAACCAGCTTACTTAGTTACTGTTGAAGGTGCAGACGGTAATTCTACCAGAACTTATTACGATATGTCTTCCGGCTTAAAAATAAGGGAAGCAAAAACAGCAACCGGTGTTACTACACAAACGGATTACGGTGATTACCGGGATGCCGGAAATGGCATTAAAATTCCGTTTTCTGTTAAAGGTTCTTTCTTTGGAGAAAATATTGAGTTTAAAGTTAGCGATGTAAAGTTTAATAGCAAACTTTCGGATAATTCGTTTCAGTAAATTTTGGTGGTAAAAGAAGTATTGTTGAATTTGAACTGATGCTTCTTTTACCAGTTAAATTTTAAGTTGAATTCAGGAAATTTTTGAATCATCTAATCCCTTCCCGTTAAGAATTTGTTGTATGCTTTTTTCAACCCTTAACTCCCGGGTTTTTGCCTGTTTAGGTGCAGAAAAATGCAGAAGATATGCTCTTTGCCGTCCTGGTGTTAATGCTTCAAAAGCCATTTTTAAGGCAGGCATTTCATTTAATTTATGTTGAAATTCTTCGGGGATATTAAATTCTGTCGTCTTTTTAAGATCCACTTTTAAACCTGTTTTTTCTACTTCAACCGCTTCATAAACGTAGCTTTTTAGTATGGGTTCCATCTCCACTATTTCCTGAACATTAGTAAACCGAATCTGGCGCGCGACCTGCACATTCTCCGTTTGCTGGATTAAAATACCATTGGCATCATTTAACAAGGCACCTTTAAAAAACAAAAGCGCACAGTATTCTTTAAAAACGTGTATTAAAACAATGTTGCTTTTCTCAAATGTGTAACAAGGACAACCCCACTTTAATTCTTCGGTCAAACCACAGTCGAGAACGGTCATTCTTAATTGCTCCAGTTCTTGCTGCCAGTTTTTGGATTTGTTAAAATAAAAATCAACCTTGGGATTCATTTTATTTTCTTATTGAATTAATTGGAAATTATAATTTAAAAGTCTGAATTAGAAATTCATTATAGTGCGCATTCTTTTAGCACTACAACTTTTCTATTTCACTCTCGGCAAGTCCTGTTAATTCGGCTATGTCTTTCAACGAAAGCCCCTTTAATTTCATTTTTTTTGCAACTTCTATTTTGCCTTCTAATTTGCCTTCGTCAAAAGCAGTATCGATAACGCCTTTTAAGTCACGGTAGGTTTTTAAACTGTTTTCATAACTGTCCAATTCAGTTTGATTAAATTTGGCAAGCTCTGCTTTTTCAAAAGCTTGTATAAAAACTTCATCTTTAAAAATGGTTGGAATTGATTGAAAGTCTTCTAAATGTTTAATAAAATACAACCATTTGTCTAAGCGGGTTTCCAGTGCAACTTCCACCTTTTTGAAATTTGGCATCTCAAGGTAGATGTAGGTCAGCTTGTCATAAAAAGTCTCCCCGTTTTGGTTTTTCAACTTGATGGTATGTACAACTTCGTTTTTTTCGGGTTCGCTTTTGTAGTCGTCGAAAGTAAAGTCCAGAATTCCCACACAATAAACTGCTTTTAAGTTATAGTTCCATTCGCCTTTTTCGGCTTGTTCGCGAATAGGAAAAGTGGAATAATAAATTGTCCTTTCCTTGAAATAGTTTTGTTTGGCTTTTTGAAGTTCAACGATAAACTTTTCGCCATTCTCATTTTCACAATAAATATCGTAAATGGCTTTTCTGTCAGCTTCTGTTTGTCCTAATTGTTCAGTGTTTTTAAAAGTTAAATCTGCTATCTTATTTGCTTGAGGTAAAAGGGCATTCAAAAAATCAAGCAAAAGCGGCTTGCTGGCTTCTTCACCAAAAATCTTTTTAAAACCAAAATCAGTAAACGGGTTGAGGTATTTTGCCTTCATATTGGTTGTATAACAGTATTGGCGAATTTAAATTTTTTTGTTGAGGTATTGGTTTAGCTGATTGAATTTGATAGGTTAGTGAATTTGTCTAGGAAAGATTGGCATGCTTCTTTTATTGGGTAAAAGTTGACGAGTTTGTTTTAATTGGATTAGAAATCCAAAGCTCACAAGACAGAATTACAAATTTAGACTAGTAGAGAAAAGTTGGTATAATTTTTTACAAGTTAATTTTTGAATTGTGTTTACAGACTTGAGGTTCGACAACGAGATTGTAAATAGGCTTAGTGATATTTTTCTTTGTAATTTATCTTTTTTGCATACTCCAATTCTACATCATTATTGCTGAAATAATCTTCAATAGTAGGTTGAATATAATAGTCAGGCATTACACCGTGTCCGAAAGGAGCGGAATTGTCTTTTTCTTGTAATACAAACTTGCATAATGGGATTCTACCTTTAAGTTCAGTGTGTGGTAGCTTATAGTATATAAAACTGCCGCTGGTATTACCATAATAACCACCGCCTGTTTCTTCACCAATAAATTTTGCGTTTGTATAGTTTTTTGCTAATGCTGCAAACTCCGAACCGCCTGAAAATGTAAGGCCACTAATCAAAATATAAATATCACCTTTAAAATTATTTTGCTTTGCATCTACACCTTCATAATGCCCTTTCATATTTAAGTATCTGCCATCGCTATTACAATTAAAATCACTTTTTAAGTCATTTTCCAATTCATTGTTCTTATCATCACTATATTTAAGAAAAGAATATGTGAATGAAGGAATTTCAACATACTTGTATTTTTTATACTTGTTATTTATTAAATAAGATAGCAAGTAGTCTTCCATACCTTGAGTACCACCTTCATCTTTTCTTATATCTATAATTAAATGTTGTATCCCTTTTGTATTTATTGTAAGAAAATATTGTTGTAATAAATTCTGGAAACCCTGCTTTCCATCTTTATAATAACTTGATTTAAAAGAATTGAATGTAAGTGTTGCTGTTTTTTGAATGCTATCAATATTGATACTTGATGCTCCCCTTAATACAAAACCAGGCATTGTTGCGGTAATAGTATCAGTTATTTTTTTAAAATCTGTGGAAGTGGTAGAAGGAATATTTTTATAAACTAATTTTTTGCTGGTTCTTGTATTTATTAATTCCAGATCAAAAGATTTTGCCAGCGGAAAAAACCTAGCATAATATTTCGAGAAAGCCGATTCAATCCAGTGATATTTAGCGGTAGTATTAAATCCATCGGAAGGCTCAATATTTAAAAAAATTTCCATGATACTATCAATACTTACACCATTAATTTTAGAGATTCTCAATCCTTTCGTTTTATAATTACTTATGTCATTTATAACATAGACTTTTTTTTCTAGGATTTTTACTACGAAAGGAAAGTAGGTGAAGTTTTGCTTTATATAATCATTAGTTTCGTCTGAAGGATGAACAAAACAATGGCCTTCCTTTGTAAACGCAACTATTGGAGCTACAACTTTGTAGAATTCCAACGCATTCATGTTATCTTTAATCTTACTTTCCTGGACGGTACAAATACTATCAAATTGAGTGTAAGTATTATACCAAAGTCCAACATGAGTTTCTATGAAAGCATTCTTTAAGATATTAAAATCTTGAATTAAGTCTTGATGTGAAAATTGCGGTAAAGATTTATGAGCAGTTTGCAAATTTTGCTGAGCATTTGCATAATTGAAAATCAGAAGAAAAAATACTAAATATTTAGTCATTTAAGCTTATTCTAATGTTAAGGCAATTGTTAATTCAGTTATGACAAATGCTAAATGTACGAAAGTTTTTGTTCCATTTAAATTTATTAAATATCTCACAACATTTAACATTTTGCCAAAACTTCATATAAAACATTGCTCTACAAATTATTCGCATAAAAATAATATCACACTGTTTTTAACATCAACCCAAACTTTCCTCAACAAAAAAATCCCCACCTTTTCAGGCGGGGATTCTTAACTAAAACAGAACATTAACCAATTAACTCTAAAACCGCTTTCTTCTACGGTAAGGTTTGGGGCAGGGTTACAAGTTTTTTAAGTAAAACAAAAATATTTTTTAAACATCAGATCTTAATACTTCTAACGGTGGTTTGTTTAAAATACCGCGGCTGTTAAATAAGCCGATAAAAACAGTAATTAGCGCAACCAGAAAAAACAGGATCACGATGGGCAGTACCGGCGGCGAAAAAGGTGTATCGAAACTGTATTTGGCCAAAGCCCAGCTTCCAGGGATGGAAATTAAAATACCTGTTAAAGCCGCAATTGATCCCAGGAAAAAATATTCCAGGCCGGTGATGATCAGGATTTGCCGTTTACTGGCGCCTAATGTCCGCAGCAAAACGCTTTCCTGGATGCGCTGGTATTTGCTGATTAAAACAGATGCAACCAACACAATTAAACCGGTCAGAATACTAAAACCTGCCATAAAACGGATCACGAAGCTGATTTTGCCTAAAATATCATCTAACAGTTTCAACACCAAAGCCAGGTCAATAATCGAAATATTAGGAAATTGCTTTACTACGGCCTGCTGGTATTTTGCAGAAGCGGCGGCATTAGGAACATGTGTGGTAAAAACAGCATATTGCGGTGCCTGCTCTAAAACACCTTTCGGAAAAAGTACCAGGAAATTGGTTTGAATGCGGTTCCAGTTCACTTTTCTAAAGCTTGCAATTTTGGTTTCCATGTTTACACCTTGCACGTTGAACAATAGTTTGTCGCCGATTTTGATATGGTTATGCTGGGCAAATTTTTCTTCTATGGAAATTGGAATGATGGTATTCGGATCAGCTTTTCCAATCCAACTCCCCGCGGATATTTTCTCCGAAGAAACCAAAGAATCCCGATAGGAAACCCGGTATTCTCGACTAAAAACCTGACGGGAAACATGTTTGGAAGTGTCTTTTTTATAGAAAGTGGCATTTTTTCCGTTCAATTCTTCCAAACGAATGGTTACAATCGGCACCATGCCCATTACGGGCAAGTGTTGTTGTTTGGTGAGATCGGTTACCTGCTTTTGCTGGTTGGTTTGGATATCAAATAAGATCAGGTTAGGTTGATTTCCTCCGGAAGACAAATTAATGCGGCTTAGCAAAAGTGATTGGATAAAAAATAAAGTACTGATAAAAGCAGTACCCAAACCGATAGAAACGATTAAAATAATGGTTTGGTTGTTTGGCCGATACAAGTTGGCAAAACCTTGCCGCCACAAATAACTCCAGGACAAGGGCAAAAATTTGCGCAGCAACCACATAATAATTTTGGCCGTTATCGTCAGGATAAAAAAGGCCAGCAGCACAAAAGCGGTGAAGGATAAAGCCTGTTTCCAGTTGTTTAACTGCAAAAACGTGAAAACCACGATGAAAGCCACAATTAAAAAATAGACCAGCCATTTCAGCGGATCGCGTTTTGTATCTATTGCTTCATCAGATACACGCAAAGTATTTAACGGAGAAATATTACGCACCGAAACCAGCGGCAACAAAGCAAACAGCAGCGAAATCACCACGCCCAGCAAAATCCCGGTTCCGATGGAAGCCCAGGAAATATCAACGGTAATTTCTATCGGTAAAAAATCTTTAAAAGCAACCGGCAGTACTTGCTGAACCAAAGTGCCCAAAACGGCACCTAAAACAGAACCGATAAAGCCAATAATTACAATTTGGATTAGATAGATTAAAAAAGCTTCGGTAGATTTTACGCCTAAACAACGCATAATGGCTATTGCCTGCAGTTTTTCGCGCACATAAATATGGATAGAGCTGGCTACGCCAATGCAGCCAAGCAGTAAAGCCACAAAACCAACCAAAGCTAAAAAGCGGGTTAAATCCTCAAAAGAACGCGAAGTTTGTTCTTTTTGGGAAGCTACCGTTTGCAGGTTTAAATCTTCTTTATCTAATCTTGGTTCAATTTTGGGAGTTAGCTTTTCGATATTTTCATTGTGGTCGTACTTAAAAAAGTAACTGTAGTTGATGCGGCTGCCGCGCTGCATTAAACCGGTTTGCTGCAAATAGGAGAGTGGCATATAAACCACCGGCGCAACGGAAGCTGCTAAACTGGTTTGCCCGGGTGCTTTGTCTAAAGTTCCGGCAATGGTAAAAGTTACGTTGCCAATTTTTAAAGAATCGCCGGGATGTGCGTTAAATTGCAGCATCAAATTGCGGTCGGCCAGCACTTGTTTGTTCTTTCGAAAAGTTGTGGCTGCGGAAACTGGCGTGGTTTCTATCGAACCATAATAAGGAAAACCGCCTTCCAAAGCGCGAACTTCTACCAAACGTGTTCCCTGGTTTTTGGTGAACATCACCATTGAAACAAAGCTGTTTTGGGTTGATTTCCGGTCGCCAAGCGAATCGATCAAAGTTTTTATTTGCGGCGAAACAGGTTTGTTCCCGGAGATCACAATATCGGCACCGACTAATTCTGCTGCCTGCCGGTCGATATCCTGCCTCAAATTAAAACCGAAAGAATAAATGGCGACTAAAGAAGCAATCCCCAGTACGATAGAAGAAATAAAAAGGAACAGTCGCGATCGGTTTTTACGGCTGTCTCGCCAGGCCATTTGCAGCAGCCACGGAAAATTAATGGAACGTTTATAATTGATAGGATCAGGATTCATTTAAAAAGTATCGATAAAAGAAGTAGGTTAAACGGCAGCAGTTTTTTCATCAGAAATTAACAAACCACCTTTAATACGGATAATGCGCTGGGTTTTAGAAGCCAGTTCCATATCGTGCGTTACTAAAATTAAAGTGGTGCCGGTTTCCCGGTTCAGGTCGAACAAAAGCTTTACCATTTTTTCGCTGGTTTCGGCATCTAAGTTTCCGGTCGGTTCATCGGCAAATAAAATTTTAGGCTGATTGGAAAAAGCACGCGCCAAAGAAACACGTTGTTGCTCTCCGCCCGAAAGTTGTGTTGGATAGTGATGGCTGCGGTTGGCCAATCCAACTTTATCCAGTAAATCCATAGATCGCGAGCGGCTGTTTTTCTCGCCCCGCAACTCTAACGGAACCATTACGTTTTCTAAAGCCGTTAATGTGGGCAGCAATTGAAAGTTTTGAAAGATAAAGCCAACATACTGGTTGCGGACTTGCGCGCGTTCATCTTCACTTAAATTATCCAAACGAATGTTGTTGAGTTCGACCAAGCCAGAAGTGGAGCGGTCCAAACCGGCGGCAAGCCCAAGCAAAGTTGTTTTTCCACTTCCGGAAGGGCCGACAATAGCAAATGTGGAACCTTCATCTACCGAAAAATTAATATTGTTTAAAACGGTGAGCGTACTGCCTGCACTTTTATAAGTTTTGGTGAGGTTTTCTATTTTTAAAATTGTGTTGGCCAAGAATTTGAAGATTAAAATATTTTGAAATATACAACTATTGCTAAACTTAAAAGTAAAGCTTATGTTTAAGAATCTGTTTTAGCAATTTTGTTACGCCTTTATGCAAAAAGTATTTTCCTGCCTTTCCGTTTTCCTGCTGTTTGTTTTTTACGGATGCGGAAACAATCCAAAATCAAAACCAGATACACAAAAAGATACGGTAAAAGAAGTATCGGCAAAAACGCCTCAGCAAAAAAACATTTTATTTTTTGGGAACAGTTTAACGGCCGGTTATGGTTTGGAAAACCCGGAAGATGATGCTTTTCCATCTGTAATCCAGCAAACTATCGATTCGCTAAAGTTAAATTATAAAGTAATTAACGGCGGTTTAAGCGGAGAAACCACTTCCGACGGCAAAAACAGGATTAACTGGCTGCTTAAACAACCAATAAATATTTTTGTGCTGGAATTAGGTGCGAACGATGGTTTGAGAGGAATCCCGGTTGCAGAAACAGAAGTGAACTTGCAATCGATCATCGACCAGGTAAAAGCGAAATATCCAAACGTAAAAATGATTTTGACCGGAATGCAAGTGCCGCCAAACATGGGCGGAACATATGCAGGCGATTTTAAAAAGATATTTCCGCGGCTGGCCAAAAAGAACAACATGCAATTGGTGCCGTTTTTACTGGAAAATGTGGCTGGTATCCGGGAATTAAACCAGCGCGACGGTATCCACCCAACCGCAAAAGGTGCAAAAATTGTTGCCCAAAACGTTTGGCTGGTTTTGAAAGGAATGCTGTAATGCTTTTTTTATCGCCTATTTTTTTAGTTTAATTGGGAATGCTCCAAATTTCTAAAACGAAAAAGAACCAGTAAATTTTTTCTAAGATTATCTTTACTGATAAAAATATTAACAGTAAAAATTAATGCAGTACATCAAACGTTAAAATTTGAGATATTACGTTTTAAACTGAATTTAAGTAGTAGATTAGGAAGTTTTTTTGGATAAAAAAGCTTTTTTGTAAAGGAAAAATATCAGCGAAGCGATGAGCATGATCTTTCAATTTTGCCTTTTTATACGCTTGAGAAAAATATAGGTTACTATAATATTACCAATTGTGAGCATAAGATTTAAGCCTGTAAAAACAGCATGAAGAAAAAATTTACGTATGGTGTTTTTTCTTTGTGCATGCTGCTTGTTTTTGCTGGCCGCGCTTTTTCACAAACCAATAAAGGCACAGAATTTTGGGTAGCTTATATGGACAATGTTCGGGGCGTTACCAGCAACACGCCTTGCCAAATGAGTTTATATCTCACATCTGATATTACAACAACCGGTACGGTAAGCGTTGCGGATGGCAGTTACTCGCAAAGCTTTACAGTTAACGCTAACCAGGTTACCACGGTTACCATGCCGCAAACTGCGTTTTTAGGTACAGAAGGGCAGTTTTTAAAAGGCATACACATTATTGCCGCAAACCCGATTGTTGTTTTCGGCCATATTTATGCATCCAATGTTTCTGGCGCCACTTTGGCTTTACCGGTAAACACTTTAGCCAAAGATTATTATTCGATCAACTACACCCAAAGGTCGAACGAAGGAAATTCGTACTCGGCATTTGTTGTAGTTGCCACGGAAGATACAACAACAGTTGAAATTACACCTTCGGCACAACTAAACAGCGGAAAACCGGCCAATACGCCTTTTACCCTTACTTTACAAAAAGGAGAGCTTTATCAGGGTTTATCAGCTACAGATTTAACTGGCACCCGTATTCGTTCTATTAGTTCTGGTGCTAATG
The DNA here is from genome assembly GCA_964251965.1 of uncultured Sphingobacteriaceae bacterium. Lineage (GTDB taxonomy): Bacteria > Bacteroidota > Bacteroidia > Sphingobacteriales > Sphingobacteriaceae > Mucilaginibacter_A. Next base: position 248,893 of record CAXULQ010000001.1, read on the forward strand.
TTTGCAAAAGGATTGCAGTTTTTTCCGGAAGCAGCAAAATATATATCGGAAATGGGCCAAGCATGTCAGCCGATAACCTTTTTCAGCAGGTTTATCCAACTGCTTCCTGGGGCAAAAATTATATTACTGCTCCGCTGAGTAACCGCCCTTACGATACCTTCCGGATTGTGGTCAGCGATCCGACTACCCAAGTTACTTTAAACGGAACCGTTTTAAGCAGTGCTTCTTTTACCAATGGTTTTTATTACGAATTTAACAGTACTACGTCTAATGTAATCAGTGCCGATAAACCTATACAAGTTGTACAATATGCGATAACCCAAGTGGCTTCAAATCCAGGAACAGTTGCCGATGTGGGCGATCCGGAAATGATCTACCTCAACCCAATCGAACAGATCATTAATAATGTAACGCTTTACTCGCCAACGGCTTTTAAAATTTTACAGAGCTACATTAACGTCATTATTGCTTCTACTGCTGCTTCCAGTTTTACGCTTGATGGCACTGCACCTGCCAGCGGTTTTAAAACTGTTCCAGGAAATTCTACTTATTCTTACGGTCAGTTTCCAGTGTCTTCCGGTACGCATAATATCAAAGCTTCCACTGGTTTCAATGCAATTGCTTATGGTTTTGGCAATGCAGAATCGTATGGTTACTCGGCAGGAACCAACTTAAAAAACTTAAATGAATTTGTACAGATAAAAAGCACCGCAGGCGATACGTTAAGTAATGCCTGTGTTGGCCAAAATGTAAAATTGGAAGTTACGCTGCCTTACACAACAACACAATTAATCTGGAACCCTCAAAATGGTGACCCTGTTTATACAGACAATAACCCGGTTTTAGTTGCTACAACCGTAAAAGACAATAAAACTTTATATACTTACGATTATCCTAAGCTTGTTGCTTACGCCAAATCTGGGCTTTACGATGTTAAAGTTAAAGCGTTTGACGCCATTGCTGATGCCTGCGGCTCTTACGAAGATATTGATATTGGCTTCACAGTTTATGATAACCCGGTAGCCGCATTTACGGCAAAAGCACAAACTTGCCAGGCAGATACTTTAGTTTTTACCGATAAAAGCACAGGTGCCGGTGCAAACCTAAAAAGCTGGTTGTGGAACTTTGGAGATGGCGGAACTTCAACTTTACAAAATCCTACTTACACTTACAACAAAGCCGGGGATTATATTGCCATGCTGATGGTTACCAATTCTAATGGTTGTACTTCGGCTTTGGATTCTCAAAAAATTCATATATATGCCAAACCTGTTGCTAAGTTTGTAATCTCCAATCCGGATTGTACAACAAAAGCAATTACTTTTACCGATCAGTCAACATCCGCAGAAGGCAACATTGTACAATGGATTTGGAACTTTGGCGATGGAACAACACAAACCTTGAACAGTAAAGCACCTTTGCAACATGTTTATGCAACTGCCGGTAATTATAATATTCAATTGGTAACCGTAACTGATTTGGGTTGCCATAGTGATGCCTTAATTGTTCCGGTTGTGGTCCATCCTTTGCCTGCCCCAAATTTTGTTTTGCCCGAAATTTGTATTTCTGATGCTTATGCAAATTTCACCGATAAAAGCAGCATCAGCGACCATACCGAAGCCGGCTTTACTTATTTGTGGAATTTTGGGGATGCCGCTGCAACTGCTGCTAACCCCGATACTTCAACCCAAAAAAACCCGCAGCATAAATATACCAGTGCCCGTGTGTATCAGGTTAAATTAACTGTTACCTCCCAAAATGGCTGTTTTGCCGATACTACACTTAATTTTACGGTAAACGGTGCAGTTCCAAAAGCTGATTTTACGGTTTTAAACCCAACTGCTTTATGCAGCAAAGGAGAAGTATTTTTTAGAAATAACTCGACTTTAGACTTTGGAACCCTGTCCAAAGTGGAGATGTATTATGATTATTCCAATAACCCAGGCCAGTTTGAAACAGACGATAACCCGGTATTTGATAAATTATATGGGCACCAATATCCTGCTTTCCATACGCCTGCAACCAAAAATTATACGGTGCTGATGCGTACTTATTCTGGTACTGCCTGCGTTGATGAAAAGATGCAAGTAATCACTTTAAAAGCAGATCCGGAAGTAGTTGTAACCCTGCCAGACCATACTTGTGCAGAAACTTCGCCGTTCCAAATTGCAGCTACAGAAATTAACGGTTATAGCGGGACAGGTGTTTTTTCAGGAAATGGCGTTAACTCAACCGGTTTGTTTAATCCTGCTACAGCCGGATTAGGCACGAAAACCATCAGTTATATTTTTACAGCACAAAATGGTTGTGCGGATACCGTTTCAAAACAAATTACGGTTTACGCAACACCGAAAGTAAATGCAGGCAATGATGTGTATTTGCTGGAAGGAAGCAGCGTTACGCTGAAACCAACAGTTTCCGGCAATAACCTGGCTTATAAATGGACACCTTCTCTTGGTTTAGACCAGGATAATGTTTTAAATCCCGTTGCAACGCCGCATGTAACCACAACCTATACGTTGACGGTAACTTCTGCCGACAGTTGTTCAAACGCCGACCAAATAACGATTACTGTTTTAAAAGCACCGGTCATCCCGAATACGTTCACCCCAAATAACGATGGTATAAACGATACCTGGAACATCAAATATTTAGACAGTTATCCAAATGTAACAGTGGAAGTATTTAACCGTTACGGCGAAAGATTATTTTACACGATAGGATATTCTGTACCGTGGGATGGACGTTATAAAGGCGCAGATTTGCCTGTAGGTACTTACTATTACATTATAAACCCGGGCAACGGAAGAAGCAAAATAGCAGGCCCGATAACTATTATCAGATAAGGAATGAAAACTTATATTTTTACTTTTCTATTTTTTTGCTTTGCCGCAAGCAGTTGGGGGCAGCAAAAACCGCAATACACGCAGTATATATTTAACAATTATCTGATTAACCCTGCCATTACCGGGATTGAAAACTATACCGATATTAAAGCCGGTTACCGAAACCAGTGGACAGGTTTAGACGGTGCACCGGTAACTATGTATTTTACAGTACAAACACCACTTGGAAGTAAGTTTATTCAAGGTGATCCGATGAGTCAGCCAGGCAATGGGGAAGACCCGATGAGCCGTTCTTATGTTCAGGATTATCAGGCTGCCGCACCTCACCATGGTATTGGTTTTACGGTTGTTTCTGATAAGGCCGGGCCAATAACTCAAAGTAATTACGATATTACTTACGCTTATCACTTGGGTATCAGCAGTAACTTAAACTTAGCTGTAGGTGTTGCTGCCGGTTTGGCAAGTATCAACTTGAATACCAGCCAGATTACTTTAGAAAACGCGCTCGATCCTGCTATTGCCAACGGTAACGTTAACCAATTAAAACCCGATTTAGGTTTAGGTATCTGGGCATATTCGTCGAGGTACTTTTTTGGTATTTCTGCACAGCAGGTTTTGCCGCAAACTTTGTATTTCTCTTCCAACACTTCCACTTATAACCAAAGTAAAACTGTTCCGCATTATTTTGTAACGGCAGGCTATAAGTTTTTTATTGCAGAAGATATTTCAGTTATACCTTCGGTGATGTTTAAATATGTAAACCCGGTGCCTACTACTTTTGATGTCAATTTAAAAATGGCTTTTTCGGATAAATTCTGGATCGGTGGTTCGTATCGCCGAAACGATGCCATTGCCGCTATGGCCGGTATCAACCTGAGCAGCTTTTTAAACCTTGGTTATGCTTACGATTTTACAACCTCTAACTTAAATACCGTTAGCAACGGCACACACGAAATTATTTTGGGCATTATGCTGGACAACGCCTACAAAGTAATTTGCCCAAGAAGGTTTTGGTAATACTTCTTTTATCGCCTAATTTTTAGGTTGATAAAAGAAGCATTTAAATGATAGACTAAAGTTCTTTCCGTAAACGCGCTACCGGGATATTTAGTTGTTCGCGGTATTTGGCAACAGTCCGGCGGGCAATATTATAACCGGCATCTTTTAAAATTTCGGTCAGTTTTTCATCTGCAAGCGGATGCAACTTGTCTTCCTTAGCAATATTTTCCTCCAATATTTTCTTCACTTCTTTGTTAGAAACCTCTTCGCCGCTTTCGGTTTGAATAGCTTCGGAAAAGAACGATTTAAGCAGAAAAGTGCCATGTTCGGTTTGTACATATTTGGAATTGGCCACACGCGAAACGGTAGAAATATCCATCCCAATTTTATCGGCAATATCTTTCAGGATCATTGGCCGCAAGTTTTTCTCGTCGCCAGTCAAAAAGAAATCATACTGATAATGCATAATCGAGTTCATGGTTTTTAACAAAGTTTGCTGACGTTGCTTAATTGCATCAATAAACCATTTCGCCGAATCCAATTTTTGTTTCACAAACTGCACGGCTTCTTTTAGCTTTTTATCTTTTTGTGCCGATTTATCATAATGCTGAAACATATCCTGGTAAGAACGGCTAACGCGCAGTTCCGGTGCATTTTTAGCATTTAAAGTGAGGATCAGTACACCATCGCTGTTTCGGATGTGAAAATCCGGTATTACCTGCATTTGCTTGGTATTGATCTCGTTAGAATCGCCGGGTTTTGGGTTGAGTTTAAGGATCTCGGCCACAATTTCCTTCAACTCGTCATCGTGCAGGTTTAAAGATTTTTCGAGTTTATCGTAATGCTTTCGGGTAAATTCGTCCAGATAATGTTCTACTACCAGGATTGCTTTTTTGATCACCGGAATTTGAATGTCCTTTCTCCGCAATTGGATCAGCAAACATTCCTGCAAATCGCGTGCACCAACACCGGCCGGGTCAAAGCTTTGGATCACTTTCAGCATATCTTCCACTTCTTCATCTTCCGCCATGATGTTTTGGGAAAACGCCAGGTCATCGGTTATCGACATAATTGGCCTCCGCAGATAACCGTCATCGTCCAAACTGCCAATAATCTGCTGACAAATCCTAAAATCTTTATCCGATAAAGGAAGCAAGTCCAACTGGTTTTGCAGGTTTTCGAAAAAAGAACTTTGGATGGCAATCGGCATTTCTTTGCGGTCTTCCTCGTCTTCGCCGTTTTGGTCGTACTTGCTGCCGTAATCGTTCAGGTTATCTTCCTGCAAATACTCATCAATATTAAATTCGTCGTATTCTTCGCTGCTGCTTTCTTCCGCATTAAAGTTATCTTCTTCCGGGTCGCGGTCTGGGTATTCCTCTACCGGGTCGGTCATATTCGTTAAACTCAAATCCTCCAGCGCCGGGTTTTCCTCCAGTTCTTCTTTAATCCGTGCATCTAAAGAAACCGTTGGCACCTGCAGCAATTTGATAAATTGGATTTGCTGCGGCGATAGCTTTTGAAGTAGTTTTTGTTGTAAATTTTGTCTTAACATATAGAAGTCCAAAAATACATTAAAATTGAGATACCTAAAATTGAGGTACTGTTTTTAAAGCATAAAATTTTAGGTTCTTGTACGAGAATTTTATTAATTTACCCATTTAAAATTGTAAAACCTTTAAAAACTAAAACTATGGGATTTGTTAGCGAATTTAAAGCCTTTGCCCTAAAAGGCAATGTGATTGACCTGGCCGTTGGTATCGTAATTGGTGCTGCTTTTAGCAAAATTGTTACTTCTTTGGTGGAAGACATTATTACGCCAGCCGTTTTAACGCCTGCTATCAAAGCAGCAAAATTGGAAAACCTAAGTCAGTTGGTTGTCCCGGGTACTGCCATTAAATATGGTAACTTTTTATCGGCGGTAATTACCTTTTTAATCATTGCATTGGCTTTGTTTTTGGTGATCCAGGCCATTAACAAAATGCAACGAAAGGAAGCCCCGGCACCAGTGGTAGTTGTGGCCAGCAAAGAAGAAACATTGTTAGCGGAAATTAGGGATTTGCTGGCACAAAAAAATGTAGGGTAAAAGAAGTATGGGTTTTGTATTGGGGATTGTAAATGACGGCCAGCGAAACTTTAAAACTTATTTATTAAAATGCTGTCGATATTTATTTGTTACATACTAATTTTTGCCTTTAAAAGAAGCATGCTTTTAATATAATACTGTTACAAGATCAAAGGGTTTTAGTCCGAATGAAGAAGCCGTAAAACTGTGGTCCGCGAAGGGGGGAAATTATGGATAATGGTATCGTCAAAATCCCCGGCAGCAACGGAATTAAGATAATTTAAATTATTTTAGAAGTAACAAAAATTAGATACATTTGGAAAACTACGCTAATTACAATGAACCTTTTGTTTAAACTGTCACTGCTTTTTATTATTTTTCCTTATTTGGCAATCGCACAAAATAGTTTTAAACCTGGTTACCGGGTTACCCTTAAAGGAGATACGGTTAAGGGATATGTTGATTACCAGGAATGGGACAATAACCCCAAAAGTTTTAAATTTAAAACTGATCCAAATGCAAAATACCAAACTTATTTTATTGCCAATACCAGCGCATTCGGCATTAACAAACTTGAGTATTTTGAAAAACAGGTGGTATCTGTAAGTATGAATAAAATCCGGCTTGCCGAGCTGTCAAATGTTGTTGATACCAGCAAGGTAACAGATACCGTTTTTTTAAAAGTATTGGCTAAAGGAAAAAACATCAGTTTATACAGTTATACCGATCAGTTAAAAACCAGGTATTATTATGCTGAAACAGGAATAAATGAAATCCATGAATTCACACATTACATGTATAAACCTGAAAATAATAGTTCTTTTGTTGAGGTAAACAGTACGGGGCAGCTAAATTATTTGGCCATGAAATATAATTCGGCTATTGCTGCGCAAATCAATGGCATTCAATATACCAAAGAAGCTATGCTGAAAATAACAGGCCTGATTAACGGAGGCAACGAGAAGGAGCAGTTTAAAATTGGATCGAAAACAAAAGTGATACTTTTTGCAGGTATCGGCGCATCATATAGTACCCTAAAATTTATCAATTTACCTGCACTTGTAAACCCGGACATCAATAAAAATAATTTGTTACCTTATGCAAGTGTTGGTGTTGATATTTATCCTAATAAAATTACCCAAAAGCTTCTATTTAAATTTCAGGTAAATTTTGTGCCTGACCAACATGAACTGTTCAGCTCAATACCAGATTTTAACAACGACATAACCACTACCAGTTTAAAGTTTAAACAATATACGTTCGGCTTTTTACCACAAATTATTTATAATTTTTACAGCAGAAATAATTTAAAAATATATGCCGGTACCGGTGCGTCTGTCAACTTATCGGTTTATGACGATTATAAATACATTGTAAATTATAAAACCAATTTCACCAATACAACCAACAGTACCAAATATCCCCTGTTTGATTCTTTATGGATTGCTGTACCGATTAATGCCGGTATAGTCCTTAACAACCGTATTGATATTGGTTTTTATTATTTTATCCCATCTTCTGTTACAAACTATTCAGGTATCACCGGCGATATTACTTCTTATCGCGCAGGTATAAGTTATTTGTTTGGGCGTTAACAGCCAAATCTTCTTCTTCTGTTTATTCCTGGTTTACAAGCTAACTGGTATGGATTTGTAACTTTTTGCTGTAGGGATTTGCAATTACAATCTTTGAACTACAAATTTTCAAAATCTATTTCAACACTCAAAAACAACAGATAAAAACAGCATCAAAAAGATTTGGCAACAGCACCATCAGTCACTACAACAAAATCCCCCAACTTACTCAGCTTCTCCCAGTCAGGCTTGGCAAAATCCTCCAAAGCATAAGCAGCAATATTTTTGACAGAAGCCTGAGGCAAATATTTTTTAAACTGTGCAACCGCGCCCAACTTTTCTTCACTATGAAAACCGCCGTTGATATGGAAAACCATAAAACCACGGTTCGCTTTTAAAAAAGAAGCAACAGACCATCCCATCGTGGCATCCCAAAGGTTTTGCGCCTGGTAAATTTGCATGCCGCCCATTGCACCATGTCCGCCCATAATTTCTTCAAACTTAGCAAGGTAAGCACCTGTTGCCGTATCAATTGGTAAAGGAGGTAAATAAGATTTGCCGGTTTGCTTTAACTGGTTTAAAGACTGCAAACCCAGCCTGCTCACCATATTGGTATAACGCGAAGGCGCATTGGCTGCAATAACTGGCAGGTGGTTAGTTTTGGCAAATTCAATCAACGGGCGATAATCTTTGTAATTTGGCCAGCAGCGGGCGTCAATTACAAAATTCTTTTCGCGGACCAAACCTTCTAAATATTCGTTCAAAACGTTTTGGCAATCTGTTTCGAACATTTCCATGGATAAAGCAACTTTCTGCGGATGCGTTTCGGCCAGTTTCTTCAGGATATTTGCTTCCAATAAATGCCCGATAGAATCATTGTGTTCTTCGCCATAAAATACCGCATCTGTTTTGTTTAAAGCGTTTACCAGTTCATCCAAAGTAATTATTTTTTTAGTGGAAGAATTGTAGATTTTGTACAATTTAACATCCTGCGAAAAGGATTCTAAGCAGAACAACAGCAATACGGTTAAAACTAAAATGCTTCTTTTATCAGGTAAAAATCTCATACAAAAAATAATCAAACGTGCAGAATAAAACCAATTTAGCATTGGAATTTTAAAAAAACAACCCTATATTTGCGCTCTTGTTTTAAAAAGCGTATAATACCAAAAAAGATATGAAAAGAACGTTCCAACCTTCACAGCGTAAGAGAAGAAATAAGCACGGTTTCCGCGAGCGGATGTCATCTGCAAATGGCAGAAGAGTTTTAGCCGCAAGAAGGGCCAAAGGCAGGAAGAAACTAAGCGTATCTTCTGAGCGCAGCCACAAACAATAAGCAGTATTAACAGCAACTGTTGCTGGCCGGTTTATTGTTTTTATAAAAAGATCGGTTAATTCATGAATACTTTACAAAAAGAAGAACGGTTGTGCAGTATAAAACTGATTGAAGGTTTATACCAAAACAGTTCTTCTTTTTTATGTTATCCATATAAAATCAATTGGCAGCTTGTTTCTGTTGCTACTGATTTTCCAGCTAAAATATTATTTTCGGTTTCTAAAAAACGTTTTAAAAGGGCAGTTGACCGTAACTTATTAAAACGTAAGATGCGCGAAAGTTACCGTTTGCAAAAGCAGGAATTTTTATTTCCGAATTTGAAAGACAACGAAAAGCAGCTTGTTTTTTCGGTTGCTTACATCGGAAAAGAAATAAGCGATACTTCTTTTATGATGCAAAAAATGCAGAAAGCGTTGCAAGCTTTAGCAGAAAAGTTAATGTGATGAATGCTATAAGCCGAACTTTACGCTTGATTGTAAGCCGGTTTTTTATCTTGCTGATCCGTTTGTATCAAATTTTACTTTCGCCGATATTAGGTGCTTCTTGCCGTTACACACCAACTTGTTCTCAATACGGATTGGAGGCAATCCAAAAATACGGACCAGTTAAAGGTGGCTGGCTCACTTTAAAACGGATTGGCCATTGCAATCCCTGGGGTGGGCATGGGCACGATCCTGTTCCTTAAAATACCATGAGTTTAATCCTGCAAATAGAAACTTCCACCACTTCCTGCTCTGTTGCGATAGCAAAAGATGGTTATGTGCTTTCTTCAAAAACCATCAACCAAAGAAATATCCATGCAGAAGTGATTACTGTTTTTATCGATGAAATATTTGCGGAGAACAGATTAACTTTTCAGGAATTAGATGCCGTAGCCGTAAGTTCTGGGCCAGGTTCTTACACAGGTTTGCGAATTGGCGTTTCCACTGCAAAAGGTTTATGTTTTTCGTTAGACAAACCGTTGATTGCCGTAGAAACTTTAAAAGCAATGGCAGCAGGTTATTTGTCCCGGTTTCAAAAATCCGCAGAAAATAAAATTTTACTTTGCCCGATGATCGATGCGCGGCGGATGGAAGTTTATACTGCTTTGTTTGATCAGAATTTGAAGCAGGTTCAACCGACATCAGCAGAAATAATTGATGCAGCGAGTTTTAAAGAACACTTAAACCAGCAACAAATTATTTTTTTTGGTGATGGCGCAGCTAAATGTAAAGCTGTTTTGGACAGTCATCCCAATGCTGTTTTTATCGATAGTTTTTTAAATGATGCTGCCGATTTAACCATACTTGCGTTGGCAAAATTTCAGCAGCAACAGTTTGAAGATGTTGCTTATTTTGAACCCTTTTATTTGAAGGATTTTATATCCGGAAAAATTAATTCTTAAATATTTTCACACAAAAACCTTGTTTTTGTTTTATCTAAAAAAGTTAATTTTTTCTGTTGATTATTGGCTTATCAGCTTTAATTTCAGCATTTCAGTAATTAATAATTTAGTTAAAAGCGTAAAATTTATCAGTCTAAAAAGTATTAAAAATGATTATAGAGGTACAATCAGAAGAAGAAAAAAGCAAAATACAATACACATCATTTAATTTAGAACGGGGCGTGGATATGGGCAAGCTAATTGGCTTGCCGCATTTATTTTGCAGGTATTGCGATACGCGGGAAGGTTTTATAATTGTACCGCTTGGAACGATGACTTTACAACCAGATGGCCGGGTAACAGGGTACAGCCACCCAAACGAAGGTTACTGGCAACCGTACGAGTACGGAACGGCGGATGTTGACCAAGCATTTGCTTTTGTGGGTGCTGGCAACCGGTTTATTCCCAGTTCTACCTGGCAGCAAACGTTTTGCGATATGCCGATTGGTTATTATTGCGGTGAACCTGAAATGCCGCAGAAGCTTTGCCTTGTTCCGCATATTAATACTTCCGGAGATACAAAAATTGTGTATGTTATTGCCACATGCCTGCGTTTTTATCAAAAAACAGTTCCAAAACTGGTTAAAGAATTGCTGGCAGAAGGTATAGAACCCGCGAACATAAAGGTTGTTGTAAATGGTTGTAAGGAAGACGAAGGTAAAAATATTAACGGGATTGATTACGCCTTTAGCACACACGATGCTTGGGAACTAAGCGCCCTTTACGAAGCTCCTTTGCGCTGGCAATTTGACTACGCAATGCTTGTACATGATACGAACGAGATTTATCCGGGATTTAAAAGAAGGGTCGAAAGTTTTAACCGTCACCTTCATTGGGACCATCTGCCTGCCACGCCAATGGCGCGTTGCCTGCTTGGACTATACTCGCATGATTTTCTGCTGAGAACAAATGATTGGCTCCGGAAAATAGATGGAATCAGTAAAAAAGACGCGATCATAGCCGAAGTAGCAGGAGAATTGCTGCAGCGTGCAAAAACGGTGTTGGTAATGAGCGACCCGGAAACCAACGGCGGCGCAAGACAAACAGAATGGAGAGAAACGGCCGATTTTTTTAATTCCGGCACTTTAAGGGTTCGCAGGGTTTTTCCGGCTATCAACCTCCACAAATTTACACACATTGATTTATCGGATTCTGTGAGTTTGTAGGAGGAATGCTTCTTTTATCACATAATTTTTTAGTGTTAAAAGAAGCATTCAGATTTATCCAATAAATTAAATATACCTTAATAGTATGACCTTTTGAAAATGTGCGCCCACAGCTTGTTAAAAAAACCTCTTTCATCGCCCATCGGTATGTAACTTGCATTTGCCGGGCGCTCGATTAACCGGCCAAACTTAAGGGAAAAACCTAAATAAGCATTAATGCCCGAAGAAGGATAATTGTTGGTATTTGTTGCATTAAAAAAACGGGGCGATTGAAACAATTGTTCGGTTCCAAGATAAAATTCTGCGTTTGGTGCTTTGTACATCAGTTGTAGCCCGGCGTTCCAAACGCGTTCATTATTGTAAGAAGCCAAAACGGTAAACCACAAGTTTTGATAAGTGAAATGGTTTACCAAAGCAGCAATTAAACCGCTATAAAACAATTCTTTAGAAATAATAAAAGTTGGGCTGTAATAAAAATCCTCTGTAATTAAATTGATTTTTTTGCTGATTGACAAATCAGCTTTTCCATTAATAGGCGCATAAAAAGCATGCTGACTTCCAACATTACTGATAATACTATCTGCCTCGGTTAAAATCCGGCTGTCATTTTTTGTGGTGGTTGTAATACGGTCAATATTTTGCGTTCCGCTAAAATTGTAAATAACAGCACTTTTGTTCCATCGTATAAAACCCAAGTCTTTTATGTTTCCTTGTAAAAGTATGCCGTTTTCCAACTGTGCCTGCAATCCAAAACTTAAGGCCATGCCTGGGTTTTTGTATCCTATAAAATCTCTTTTGCCAAACTTACCAACATTGCTTACGGTATAATTTCCTATTAAAGCTAAAGTTGCCTGAGTGCTGTTCGTATCAACATTAAAACTCGAATGCGTAACATTAAATTTAGTGTAATACAGGCCAAGCAGCGCACTTAGTTTTATACCAAAAGTAACATTAGGAGATACCTTTTGCCGATAAGTCAAACTGAATTGGTGATAAGCCTGTGCTTGCAAGTGGTCGTTAAAAAGGTTATTGTTAGACTTTCCGTTTGCAAAATTTTCGTAGTTGTCCAGCAGCAGTAAAGTTTCGTCGGTTACACTTCCCCGGCCTTCTGCTTTAGTTTGAAAGGAAGTGCCGAATTCCTGGTCGCCGCTCAAGCGGTTATACATTTTCAGCATAAACCAATAGGAGTTAAAACCAAAATTTAACTGGTTTAAATTTTGTAAACCGTTGGTAAGCAAACTGCTGTTGTAAATACCTTTGTTAATTAACGAGAGGACAGAAGCCTGTCCGTTTCCCGTTAAACTGCCGGTAGCACCAAGGTTTGGAATAAAAAAGTTGGAAGCAAACTGCCGGCTCGAATCCGGGATGAAAACACGTTGTGCCGGGTTTTCAAACGAATCAAACAAAGTACCGGTATTAAACTGCGAAAATTGCTGGGCGTTGGTTTTAAAAACGATGAAAAGCAGGAGCAAGAAAGGAAGAAATTTCATCGTACGAAAAAGAATCAGGTAGCTGGAATTTACAGTGTTAACGGAACGAGGAATTGCTTTGCATATTGTTAAATTTTAGCTGATAAAAGAAGCATTTCTAAATCTTGAAATATGCGGATGAAAGTAGATTTGCCTGCAGCATTGCACCCAGACACAAAAATCAATTCTGGCTTCTTCATCAAAATTCCAGCTTTTTGATGATCGTATCTTTTATTTCAACCGGCATATCATTTTCATCAAATATTACTTCTACTTCCACTAAATATATTTCGCCGGTTGGTAATTCCTTACGATAATATCCGCCGTCCTCCTCAAATTGCGCATAAAAAGGATTGCCCAATTCAAAAGCACGTTGTCTTCCTAATTCCAACATGTTCCCTAAATTTTTTAAAAGTTTCGGAACGATTGATTCTGATTCCATTGGCGCTAATTTTTTTTTAGGATTTCTATCAAATATACAAAAACAGGAAGCCTGCATCATATTGATTTTTGTACGATAAAAGAAGCATTAGAGATTTTGCAGAATTACAAACCCGTTGTGTCCCTTTTGCCCGAGATAATATTCTTTTTTTCCAAATAAAAATTCGTATAAAAGCTATTTTGAGAAGCGGTAAACTGAAGGGCAGCAGCATAATAATCTTTCCAGTCCGAATTCTCCTGGCTAAATATTTTTCTGAAACCAGGTTGCAGGTTGTTTTCTAAAATAAGAAAAGAATTAGGCAGATGAACAAAAAACGACACATTGCTTTGCTCGGCCAACAACCCGTCAAACTCGTAATATTGCTGGTCTTCGCTCAAAAAATGTTGCTGATGGTAGTTTTCCAAATAATGTTTAATCCCGTTTTTCGAATTAGAAAGCAATAGATAATTATCGATCAATACAAAATAAGGCTGTTTAAAATGTATAAACGGTTCTCCCAAAAGGTAATAAAACAGGTTTTGGTATTTAAACTGGTTTTGACTGCTATCCGGATTGATGCTGATGTTTTGCAAAAAAGGTTGCAATTCCGATCCGTTTTTAACTTTGATAATCGCTAATTTTTCTTTTTCCGAAGTTGTAACTACCGCAAATTCTTTATCTAATTGTTTCCAAAAAGCAGTTTTAATAAATATGCCGGTTTCCTGCCGAATCTGGTTAAACAAAACTTTTGCTTTTAATGCCTGGTGCAATTTAGTTTGCAGGTTGTCCAGCTCTTTTAAAAAGTTTGCCGGGTTTTCGTAAGCAAAACTGACCGCTGAAGCCGTGTTAACAGGATAAATGTTTTTGATTGTACTTTTTACCGGTTGCTGCTTTAAAAACAAATGAAGGTAATTTGCAGCCGAAGTATCGTTTTGCGTAAAACCGTTAAACAGCAAAGCATCACTTTTATAATTTAAGCTAAGGGCAGCACTTGCAGGAAAATCAGTTAAAAAATTAAAAAAATCGTCATCCTGGTTGTGAAACAATTGTTTAAACAAAATCGGGAACTGCTTATAATTGACATACAAGTTTGCGATAGAATTTTTATTTTGCTGATCAGACAATTGCGTTAAATTGGATACTTTATTTTCTAATCTTTCATCTAAAAAATTAAGCAATAAAACTTTGCTGAAACTTCCGGCCAAAACGCCGGCGTTATAACTGATATAAAATGCTTCTTTTAAGGCAGGAAAAGTGATGATTTGAATTGTTTTGTCACCAATCTTTTCCGGTTCTATTGCGCCGTCGGTTTGGCTGGCAATTACTTCAAAAGATTTTTGCTGATCAGTAATTTTATCAGCATAGGTTGTAATCAGCATATCAATACTGCCAGAGTTAATGGCCGGATGAAGCGAAATAAAAATACTTTGGTTGTTAAAAGAAGCTTTTAGCGTAGACTTTTTAAACAAGTTTTCGTGCAGATATTGCAGTTCGTTTGCTTTTTTTGGCCCGATAAAAGAAGTAAGCAAAGAATTTTCTTTAAACAAACTGTAAAACTCCGGGTCGTTTTTAAACTCAAAAACCAATGCGGCATCTTCCGGGATTTGATTGATTACGTTTGTTGTATTTTGCCCGGGAAGTTTAATTTTAGAAAAATAAAACGCAGTAACGGTTACGGCGGCTATAAATAAAAAAACCGAAATCAGTATAATTCTCCGCATCTCATCTGTTTGCAACAAAAATAGAATATTCAACTTTGGGCAGAAAGTATTTCTAAGATTGTTTATATTAGATGATATAACACCATGAACAAACAAATTATTATTACGGCCGCCATTTATGGTTTGCTGGCCGTTGTTACCGGCGCTTTTGGTGCCCATGCTTTAAAAAACAAGTTAGATGCCGGCCAGTTAGAAGTTTGGCACACAGCCGTGCAATATCAGTTTTACCATGTTTTTGCCTTGCTGTTTTTATCGACCTTAAATACGCAGGGAAACAATTTATTGGAGTGGAGCTATTACCTTTTTACTTTTGGTATCGTATTGTTTTCGGGTTCGCTTTATCTGCTTGCCACGCGAGATTTGATAGGAATAAGTTGGATTAAATTCCTCGGCCCAATTACACCTTTGGGCGGTTTGTTTTTTATTTCAGGATGGGTTATGTTGGGATTAGGAGTCCTGAAACAACGGTAATGCTGGATTTATCCGATTATGTCCACGTCGAAAAAAAAACAATTTTTGCGGAAGTCGTTTTGCCGTTGCCCATTTCCAAAAATTACACTTACCGCGTACCTTTTGACCGGGTAAAAGAAGTATCCGTTGGCAAAAGGGTTGTGGTGCAATTTGGCAAAAGCAAAATTTATACCGGCGTTATTTTATCGCTTGGGGAGAAAGCGCCGGAGAAATACGAAGCCAAATATTTAATGGATATTCTGGATGATGAGCCGCTCATCGTTCCACAGCAATTAATTTTTTGGGATTGGATTTCCAATTATTACCTCTGCAATCTGGGCGAAGTGATGAATGCTGCTTTGCCTGCCGCTTTAAAATTAGCAAGTGAAACACAAATCACTTTAAATACGGAGTACGCGTTTGATAAAACCGAGCTGAACGATAAAGAATATTTAATTGTAGAAGCACTGGAAATTCAGCCGGAATTAAAAGTGAGCGAAGTAAGCAAACTGTTAGGACAAAAAACAGTGATGCCGGTTTTAAAGGCTTTGTTTAACAAAAACATCATCCATATTGCAGAAGAAGTGAACGAGCGTTATAAGCCCAGGAAACGTTCTTTTTACAGCTTAAATGCAATTTACCGACAGCCTGAACAGCTAAAAGAATTGTTTGAAATCTTAGAAAAACGTGCGCCTAAACAATTGGATGCCGTGATGGCTTTGCTGCAATTATCCAAAATAAAACCACAAATTACCAAAGCCGAACTGGAAGAAGCTGCACAAGTTAGCGCAGCAGTTTTAAAAGCTTTGGTGGAGAAAGAAGTGTTTTTGCTGGAAGAAAAGATCGTCAGTCGGTTTTCTTCAAACGGTGAAGCAATTGAAAGTGAATTTATTTTGAACGAATATCAGGAAAAAGCGTTCGGTCAAATCAACCAGCAATTTGAGCAGAAAGATGTGGTTTTGCTGCACGGCGTAACTTCTTCCGGCAAAACCCAAATTTATGTCAGGCTGATTGAAGCCGTGATTGAAAGCGGCAAACAAGTACTGTTTTTACTGCCCGAAATTGCATTAACCACACACATAATTGAACGGTTGCGACAATATTTCGGCAACAAAATTGGTGTTTACCATTCGCGTTTTAATGATAATGAAAGGGTAGAAGTTTGGAACAAAGTTTTAAGCGGAGAATATCGAATTGTACTGGGCGCACGCTCTTCAGTTTTCCTTCCTTTTAACAATTTAGGTTTGATTGTAGTAGATGAAGAGCACGAAAATTCTTACAAGCAATTTGATCCTGCGCCGCGCTACCACGCGCGCGATGCAGCCATTTTTTTAAGCACTTTATACAAAGCAAAAGTCTTATTGGGATCGGCCACGCCATCGCTGGAGTCTTATTACAATGCAATTCAGCATAAATATGGTTTGGTAGAATTGAATACGCGTTTTGGCGAAGCAGTTTTGCCAGAAATCCAAGTGATCAGCATTCCGGAGGAAATGAAAAATAAAACCATGCAATCTCATTTCTCCAATATATTAATGCAAGAACTTGCATCGGCTTTAGAAAAAAAGGAACAGGCAATTTTGTTCCAAAACCGCCGTGGTTATGTACCGCTTTTAATATGCAAAACTTGTGGCTTCACATCCAAATGTATCAATTGTGATGTGAGTTTAACGATGCACAAAAGCACCGGGAAATTGCATTGCCATTATTGTGGTTACAAGGAAGATATGTATGCGGTTTGCCCAGCTTGCGGTTCGGCCCATTTAGAGCAAAAAGGTTACGGAACGGAAAAAATTGAAGATGAACTTGCACTGCTTTTACCATTCGCAAGGATTGCAAGAATGGATTTGGATACCACACGTTCTAAAATGGCTTTCCAAAATATTTTAAGCGACTTGGAAGACAAGAAAACCGATATTCTGGTTGGTACACAAATGGTGGCCAAAGGTTTGGATTTTTCGGATGTTACAGTTATCGGAATTGTAAATGCAGATTCTTTGCTGAAATTCCCGGATTTTCGCGCCAATGAACGCAGCTTCCAAATGCTGGCACAAGTAAGCGGCAGGGCAGGGCGGCGTGGTAAAAAAGGAAAAGTTGTAATCCAAACTTATGATCCGCACCATCGGATTATTGACCAGGTGATCCGAAATGATTATGCAGAAATGTACGGATTAGAAATGGCCGAACGCATGCAATTTAAATATCCGCCGTTCTACCGCATTATCCAATTGGATGTGAAAAATAAAAATCCTGAAGCTTTGCACTATCAGGCCGAATACTTGGGCATCGAATTAAAAAAACAATTTGGCGACCGTGTTATCGGACCGGAATTTCCTTTGATCAGCCGCATCCGCAATTATTACATCAAAACAATTATCCTCAAAATTGAAAAAGAAGGAACTTCGATGGTTCGTGTCAAAAATATTTTGAAGGAAACTATCCTGCAATTTCAAACAGAAAAAATCAGTAAAGGCAATTTGATCCGAGTTGATGTTGATCCGTATTGATGCTTCTTTTACACCTGTTTTTTTCTGAATTAATGATAAAGATCATTTAAAATACGAACAAATATCATTTTCTTACATATTTGCACTTTGCATATTTGTACGCCGGACAGTGCAGGACTAAGGAATACAGGTACTCTTAACACCCAAAATTTTCCTCTTTCACCTTTAATACAATGGTTTTTGCCGGAAATTAAATTCGCAGGCGGTAAACAATTAAACAAAGAATTTAGGCCGGAAGCGAAAAGCCAGCTTATAAAAGTTTTAGAATATAAATGCATTTCCTAATGATAAAAGAAGCCTTTCAACAATTAGAAAACAGTGTAAGCCCGATCGCAAAAGAGTTGCACCAAGCAGGGCAATTGAAAGTAATGATCATTGCTTTTAAGGCTGGGATGTTGTGGCCAAAAAACCAGATAAATGTATCGTCAAAAATGATCGTTTTATCCGGAAGTGTGCTTTACAAACACGAGAACTTGGAAACAATTGCAAACCAATATGATGAGTTTGATATTCCTGTTTTTGCTGTTCACGCTATACAGGCTTTGTCTAATAGTTTGTGTTTACTAACTCAAGGTTGAATTTTCTATCGCATCAAAACCCAATTTTATGAAAGATGTACAAAGCAGGAGAGATATAGCGTTTTTGGTAATTAACTTTTATATTAATGTAGAAGTTGATCCTTTGATTGGACATTTTTTTACTGAAAAAGGCCCTCAATTGGAAAAACATATCCCTACAATGATTTCGTTTTGGGAAACAGTTTTACTTGGCGGAAAATTGTACCGCATAAAACCAATTGCGAATAAAGTAAAACCTCAAAAAATTTTTCCTTCAGAAGAACAGCATCTGGAAAGGTGGTTAACAATTTGGGGAAAAACAATTTACGAAAACTTTAGCGGCGAAAATGCTGATGAAGCTTTGGATTGCGCAAAATCTATTGCCGATGTTATCAACTATAAAATGAACAAAGTAAATTCGATGCACATTTTACCTGAATAAAAGAAGCATTAGTCAATGTTGCAAGTCAAGATTTAACTTTCAATTTATTGTTCCATTATTGTTTTAAAACGACAAAACTTAGCAATAACAAATCATATAATAAAAGTGTAACTGTTATTAAATGTCTGTTACAATGTAAAAATAAACCCAATTATAAGCAGATACTTCTTTTAATGCCATAAATTTGGTGTGTTTAATTAATCAATAAATCCGCTTGTCTTTAGAAATTGTATTTCGTGATGAACACCTCATCGCTATTAATAAACCTCATGGTTTGCTCGTCCACCGTTCACCTATTGCCAAAGATGCAGAAGAATTTGCTTTGCAATTGCTAAAAAAACAGATTGGGCAATGGGTAAACCCGGTGCATCGCATCGACCGGAAAACCGCTGGTATCTTACTTTTTGCATTGGATAAAGAAGTAGAAAAAGCGATGCAACAGGCTTTTGCAGAAAATAAGGTGCAAAAGAAGTACCTGGCAATTGTGCGCGGGCACACACCAAATCGGCAAGAAATAGATTATCCGCTGCGAAAAGAAAACGGAACTTTGCAAGAAGCTTTTACCGCTTATGAAACTTTGCAACGGACAGAATTAAATATTGCTTTGGGTGCACATCCAACTTCCAGATATTCTTTGGTGGAGGCAAAACCAACAACCGGCAGAATGCACCAATTGCGGAAACATTTCAGTCACATTTTTCATCCGATCATTGGTGATCGAACGCATGGTTGTAACAAACAAAACCGAATGTTTAAAACAACTTGGGAAATGGATACGATGTTGCTACATGCTTCCGAACTTTCGTTTTTGCATCCAATAACAGGAATCCAAATCAACATTAAAGCACCTTTACAACCAGAGTTTTTAAGAGTGATGCAACTAATGGGCTGGCAGGATTAGGATTAAAGATGTTTTATTAAATTTTAAATTTAGATAACAAGATTAAAGAATTTTGATGCAAAAGTTTATATTGATAATACTAATGGCACTTGGATTTTTATCCTGTAAAAGAAGTATGCAACAAAATGCAGAGCAACAATACAATATCAACCTGCTTACTGCTTTACGAAAATTGGAACAAAAATATCAGGAAAAAAAAGTAAGGGTTAACACTTGGGACAAAAAAGCAGATGCTTACTTGGATATACAAGTTTTAAACGAAAACCGCGAGCCAATAAAAACACTTACCATTGGTGATAGTGTTAAATTTTTGGCGATAGATGCAGGCCAGGAAAATGGCATTCAGGCAAAAATCAAACTTGAAAACAATGCAACTGGCTACATACCTTATTCTAATATAGAAGAGTTTGAACCTGCAACGCGGATTGATCCTGATTTAAAGGATTAAAGAATTCTAATTTAGTAAGATATCAAACACTATTTTGTTTGTTTTTGTAACATTTATGCTTAATTATCAAGAAACAAAAACTATTTTGTTTCTTTTTGATTATTATTTTTTCGTAACATTGTAATATACCTTTCTTAAAAGAAATACATTTTTACCGTAATAAAAATAGCTGATTCTGATACATTTTTAATTTATAAAAATGTAAAAAACTTTTTAACCGATACAAAATGGAAATCTCTGAACAAACCTATATAGACGTTGAATTAAAACCGTATTATTTCAATGAGTTTGTTCTATGTGGTATACCAGTACCGCCGACATATATTAATGATTCAAGCTTTATTTTAACGTTTAAGAATCACGAACAATATATAAGTTATCGAAACCTATTAAAATCGATATTATATGATCTGCAACAAGCAGACACAGAAAATCGTAAATATGAAATCCAACGCAGTAAGGCTTTTATTAGAAATTTATTATCTATTATGGGAGATCAGTTTTCCAAAAAGAATAATTGATTTAAGGCGTTAATCTTTTACATCATTTTAATACCTTTTTCTTTGAACCTTGTAAAAAGCTTTTCGAGCATTTTGCCTTTAAAACTGCCTTCATTATAAATATTATTGATCCAAACTTGCAGCTTTAATTCTATGTTATCGGCTGTAACTGCATTGAACAAAATTTCTACCGGTGTATTTTTTATGGTGTCTTCTGCTTTTGCAGCTTCTTCTTCAATAATTTTTCTTACAAGTGTCAAATCTGCATCATTGTTCACTTTAAACAATATTTGCGTTTTTAAATAACTGTTGCTTAACGTCCAGTTTACCAACCGGCCCGAAAGCAAATCGCCATTTGGTACAATTACTTCCGAACCTTGTTGTGTAAGCATACGGCTTGCGCGGATGCCAATATCCATAATTTTACCTTTTTTATCAGCCAGCTCGATGAAATCCCCAACCTGGAAAGGCTTTTCAAAAATCAAAATAATACCCGAAACAAAGTTGTTTACAATAGTTTGCAAGCCTAAACCAATCCCCACACTTAACGCGCCAAGTACAACTGTCAATTTATCAATCGGAACACCGGAAGCGGTGACCGCCATAAAAAAACCAATCAAAATCACAATCAGCCTGATCAATGCCAGCTTCGAGCTTTTTTGCTCGGCTTTGCCCATAAAAGTAGTTGAGCCTTCGCCTAATAAAACACCGATATTTTTTTGCAGCCAAAGGGACAGATAAATTATAATTGCAAAGAGCAGTATGTTGCCCAGCGTATAATTGATGCTGCCGAAAGCGCGTTGTTTATTCAGCAGCAGTTCGACCAAAGAAAATAAAGCACCGGAGAAATTAAGGTTGATAAAAAAAACCAGCAGCCAAAGCAGAACTGCCATGATAGACAATACTTTATGAAAGGTTTTACGGACTTTACTAAAATTGATCCTGGAAAACAAACCTTCCGAACAAGAGCTGATCCTGATTTGCAGTTCTAAAGCTTCGGAAAAAATATGCACCAGCACCGCCAATGCAACTATCTGCGTAAGCGAAATAATAGCAGTTTGGCTAAAAACTTTTGCCAGGCTGATGCGCCCAAACAGGTTCATCAATATCGCTAAACCGTTAAGCAGCATGTAAACGGCCATCACCGGCTTTAAAAACCTTTTGGCAATCAGCGTCCTTTCAATCCTTTTGTAAAAAATAATACCCACATAAATAGAAGCGAGGTTAAGAAAGATAAGCCAGCTCCTCAAAATCAAACCATAATTAATAACGGCAACGGTTAAGGTGAGGACGATATATAGCGCAACCAGCAGCAGCCAAAACTTAAATTGCTGCGGCTTGACGCGGTTGCGGAAAAACAGCGTAAGTACGATAAGTAAAACCAAATGAACAAGTTCTACATACGATGGCGGCGAACTTGGTTCAAATAAAGGCGTTAAACTCAGCACCACAACCAGCGTGGCCAGCAAAGGCACGGCATTAATGTATTTAAACTTTAAAACGGATAGTTTTGGATTGAGCGGTACTTTGTTTACCACCTTAAAATTGCGGAAAACCCATATAAAAAATGCCGAACCGAACAGGATCAGCAGCAAACGGTTGTCCCAGGTGTTATTAATAAAATAGGACAAAATACGGTTTTGTCCCTGGTAAGAAGTGCGGAACAATTTGCCAATATTGGTGGTGGTTGTGATAGGAGGCGCCGACCATAAATAAGGAGATTCTTTACTGAAAGCAGTTTGTCCGGCTGTTTTTAAACGTTCCCTGATGCCGGATTGCAGATCGTTTATTTCAAAATAAAGAGCAGAAATTTTGTCCAGCAAATTGCCAACACTATCCAAACTGGCTGTAGTAGTTTTACCTGCGCTTTGGAGTTTAAAGCGCAAATCTGTTAATGGTTTGCTGTATAATTGTTTCTGCGCGGTATCGTTTCCGCTTGGAGAAAGGAGCGTATCAGCACTAAAATGAACGATTTGCCGAGACATTTGCCGCAAGTTGTCGTTGTATAAGGTTAATGCTTTGCGCCAATCTGCCAACTGGTTTTGTTCGCCTTTTAAAATAGTTTGGTAACTCAGCAGCGTTTTAATTTCGATAATGCGCGAAGTGCCTAAAATATCTTCTTTAATCCCGGCAACATTGGCCTTAATATCCGGTAACTGTATGCTGATCTGCTCCAAATTATAGCCGGTTTTGTTATTGGTATTGATTTGTGTGATTGCATTTTGCGCTTGTTCAATGCGGAAAAGCAAAGTATCCGGAATAGCTTTGGCAGAATCTGATGCTGTTTTTACCGGTATATTTTTTTGTGCGAAAGCGGCAGTTGCTGTTAGAAAAAAAAGCAGTAAAACTTTGAAAAACAACCGGGTTTTAGTTTTATGCTGAAATAAAATATGCGGATATTCCATTGTAAATTTATGTGTAACAGCAATCAGCGGAACAAACTTTTGTTTAATACTGATGCTTCTTTTATCGGTCAAAAATCAGCATTACATTTTAGGTTTTGCCAAAACTTCAACTTAAAAACTTTTAATAATGACTGGTGATATTTTAAAGGATTCAATTTATGCAAAATCCTAAATCGGTTATACTTTTAACTGATGATTTAAAAGCACAATTTTGTAACTATATTGCTTCGTTTTAAACAACTAATTTTCAAAATCGACGTATTAAACACTTAAAAAAATCCAAAAATGAAAAAATCATTATTGTTATTGGTGCTTATCAGTACCCTTTCTGTTGCTGCGTTTGCCCAGCAAAAAGTAACTAAAAACGAAGTTAAGGTTAAAAAAACTACTACTGTTCCGCAAAAGGTGCACAACATCTTCAGCAAGCACAAACACTACAGCGGCACAAAAGTGAAGCACGTAAAAAAAGTGGAAAAAGCACATTAATTGCTTCCTAAACCTATAAAAACAGGCTTCCCGAAAAGGCGGCCAACGCAGGTTTAATTTAGGGCAGTATCGAAGGCAACGCCATTTGTTACTGCGTGTGAAAAGTTTGTTGTGGAGTATTTGGGTTGATGCTTCTTTTATCAACCCAAAACCTTTAATGATTGCAGGAAACAATAAACCGTTTTATTCAGTTTTCTAAGCTGAATTGAAGCAGTTTATGAAAGCAATCATCATCACAAAACCCGGCGAACCGGAAGTTTTACAAATCCAGGAACGGGAAAAACCTCAACCCAAACCCAAACAAGTTTTAATTAAAGTAAAAGCAGCCGGCGTAAACCGTCCGGATATTTTTCAACGGAAAGGAAATTACCCGCCGCCGCCAGATGTTCCGCAAGATATTCCTGGTTTGGAAGTGGCCGGAATTGTAGAAGAAATCGGAGCCGAAGTAACAGAATGGAAAATTGGCGACGAAGTTTGTGCCCTAATCAGTGGCGGTGGTTATGCCGAATTTGCAGTGGCCGATGCGCGGCATTGTTTGCCTGTTCCAAAGGGCTGGTCTTTTGTTGAAGCTGCTTCATTGCCCGAAACCGTTTTTACTGTTTGGCAAAATGTTTTTGAGCGCGGAAAGTTGAAAGCGGGCGAAACATTTTTGGTGCACGGCGGCAGCGGCGGCATCGGCATTACGGCGATACAATTGGCAAAAGCTTTTGGTGCCGAAGTTTACACCACTGTTGGAAGTGCCGAAAAATGCAAAGCTTGCGAAAGTTTAGGTGCTAAAAGAAGCATCAACTACAAAACAGAGGATTTTGAGGAAGTGTTGAAAGACATCGGTGCAGATGTAATTTTGGATATGATCGGCGGCGATTACATTACTAAAAACATCCTGCTTTTAAAACCTGACGGCCGATTGGTTTACATCAACGCCACAAAAGGAGGCAAAGCAGAAATTGATGTTACTGATTTGATGAAGAAACGCCTCACTTTAACCGGAAGCACATTGCGCAACCGGGATGCTTCTTTTAAAGCACAATTATCCGCAGAAATTTTTAAAAACGTTTGGCCGGTTCTGGAAGCTGGAAAGTTTAAAGCGGTTATCTATAAAACCTTTAAACTGGAAGATGCCGCTGAGGCGCATAAGTTAATGGAAAGCGGTGAACATATTGGTAAGATTATGTTAAAGGTTTAGTCATGCCGGACTTGTTTCGGCATCCCTCAGGATTGGTGTTTCTTTTATCAATCAAAAATCCTTGCAAGAGAGATCTTGAAACAAGTTTAGGACGACAGAGAATGTCGAATAAAAATCTCCAAAACAAAAAATCCGGCAGTAACAAAACCGCCGGATTTTTTATGCCCTAAAAGAAGTATTAGAAACTGTAGCGTACGCCGAACTGCATTTGCCAGCGTGAAGCAAAAGGATCAACTGCGTAAGGTACGCCCGGATCACGGAAAGTGTAAGTAGGATACGTTGTTGCAGCCGTTGCATAAGTTGGCGTAACGGCTCTTGACAAACCAATACTTGATGTGGAGTTGAACGTGTTCGGAGAGAAATAATAATGCCCCCAGGCTTTATTTAACAGAGCCGTTAAGTTGATGATATCATAAGTTAACGTAATGGTTTGTTTGTGTTTTGCTGCACCGAAGTTGAAATCCTGTGAGAAACGGAAATCTGCCTGGGTGTTCCAAGGTGTTCTTGCTGCATTACGTTCTGTAAACTGACCGCGTCGGGTTTTTAAATAGTTATCGGCATCAATAAAAGCATCGAAAGCGCTGGCTTGTGCCTGTTGTGTCGCGGTTGGTGTTGCTGGTGTGGTGCTGAAGAATTTGATAGTTTCGCCGGCATTCGGAATGTAAGCTAAGTTGACTTGCTGACCTGTTCCGTTGACAGCCGTATTGTAGAAACCAAAAGTATAAGGCGTTCCGGAAGCCGCGCTAAAGAAGATGGAGAAATTAGAAGCAAAAGCTTTAGAAGCCGAAACCAAGTGGTAATTTAAAGTAGAAACAATGCGGTGGCGGATATCAAAGTTAGAATAAGCTGCCTGCGGATTGTTTGGGTTTAAAGCCTGGTTTAATTGCCAGTTAGATTCCATCGAATTACGGATGCCGTTGGTTACATCTTTAGATTTACCGTAAGTGTAAGCGGCATTAGCGGTAAAGCCGAAGGGAAAAGACTTTTCAATTTGTCCGGTCAAGCTGTAACGGAAACCTTGATTGGTATTCGATAACTCGTAAGCGTTGGTGTAAGAAGGGTTGATTGCCTGAGACCTTACAGCAGGGTTTGCAGTTGTAGGTGCAGATACAAAAATTGGTTGTTGGTGTTGTGTGTCGTAAGGATAATAAACCACGTTATCAACAATGTTCACTTGCTGAAATTTAAGATCATGGATTACTTTGGTATAAATCCCTTCAACTGTAAATTTCCATTGATCGTCTGTTTTGTAATCCAAAGCTAAACTGCTTCTCCAAACTTGCGGCATTTTGAAGTGATTGTCAATCAAATCCACTTGTGTTGGGCCGGTTGATGAAGTATTTACGGCGGGTACTTGTTGGTTAACAAAGTTCAAACCACCATTCGCCGGAGCCTGAACCGGGTTGGTGCCGGGCGTAATGGCATTTGTTGTACTCGTAATATTATTTCTGTCGAAAGCACCATAAGTAACGCCATTATTATAAAATGCATAACCAAACCAGGCAAAAGGGATACGGCCGGTAAATGTTCCGCTACCGCCGCGTAAAACCAAACTTTGGTCTCCGTTCACATCATAATTAAAAGAAACGCGTGGGTTAACTTCTACGTTGTTTAAATAAGATTGGCGGATATCCCTCGGTTTGGTATAAGTATAAGTTGAGCCGTAATAAGGGTCAACAGGTGCATTAGTTGTTTTAGTGCTTAAAGGTTGTTTATCAGGAATATTGGCATAATCTAAACGAACGCCAGCGGTAAGTTTAAAATTATCGGTTAAGTTGATCTCATCCTGTCCGTATAAACTCAACAAGTTCACGTTAAATTTAGCAGAAGGATTTGCCAGGATGTAACCGCGGGTATTGTCGGTATAGTTGTAATTGTTCCGCACGCGTGTTGGTGCTGCTGCCAAAAAGTTGGCAATGCTGCTGTAGCTGTCGCGGCCGTTCCAGGCGTTTACAAAGTTATAAGTAATGTCATAAAACTCATTGTGTGTGCCCACGGTAAACGTGTTTTTACCGCTTGTTAACGTAAGGTTATCGGTAAATTCGGTTGTTTTTTGGTGCATATCAAAAATAGCAGCTTCCCGGTCCGTCCCCATAAAAATGGTAGAACCCGGCGAATTACCAGTTATTTCAATTTGCGGTAAAGCCGGATTAGAATTCGGGTCGCGGTAATCATGGACGCTCGAGTAACCAATCACCAAACTGTTATTGACTGAGTTATTTAGTTTCGATTTCAATTCACCAACGGTAGAAGAAGAGTTGTTGTGCGAAGTGTAATCAATCCCGCTAAAACGGAAATTGAAGTTATCGCGCTCTAAATTTGTAGCGGTAGAAGTAATGTAATTGTTGCGGATAGTTAATTGATTGTTATCGTTGATGTTCCAATCCAAACGGTTAAAAAACTTGTTGGAGCGAGAGTAGATGTTTGTATTGTCATACGTTCCCGGACTAATTCCGCCCGTATATTTTGTAAAAGCAGCGGCCAAGTTTTGTGCATCCGTTACCGAAAGGATATTGGCCGAACCGGCACTTCCGGCACCAAAAATTACAGGATCCTGGCGGCGGGTAATTTCTTCGTTGGTGAAAAAAAACAATTTATTTTTGATGATTGGGAAACCTACGCGAAAACCGGTTTGGTATTCGTGGAAGTCGCTTGGTTCTTTTGCACCGTCGCCGCCAACGTTTGCCGGGATATTATTTTTGCCGATCAAAGAAGCATTCCTTCCAAAACCATAAACAGAACCACTCACGTTATTCGTTCCGCTTCTGGTAACCGCGTTGATACTTCCGCCTAAAACATTACCAATTTTTATATCGTAAGGGGCAACGTAAACCTGGATATCCTGTATCGCATCGATCGAAACCGGGTTTGTCCGCGTGCTGCTTCCAACTTGTCCGGATTGATTGGTCTGTCCGCCAAGTGAAGGACTAAATCCAATCGCATCGTTATTAATCGCACCGTCAATCGTAACGTTATTATAGCGGAAATTGGTTCCCTGAAAAGAGTTGTTGCTGCTTTGCGGCGTGGTGCGGGTTAAATCCTGCAAACTGCGGCTCACGGTTGGCAAATTACGGATTTGGCTTTGGCTGATCCTTGTACCGGCACCGGTTTTTGGCGCGCCTGCCACAGAACGAACGGTTACTTCTTTTAACGTTGTGGCTTCGTCGGCCATTGTAAAATTGTAGGTTGCGTTACCTAAACTCAATGTAACATCATTACGTTCAACCTTTTTAAAACCAACATAAGTTAAGGTGATAGTGTAAGGTCCGCCTGCACTAATGTTAGGCAAAGTATAGCGGCCATCCGAGTTGGTTTGCGTGCCGTAGCGTGTGCCGGTGCTGGTGTTTACGGCAATTACAGAAACGCCGGGCAGTGTAACACCTTTTAGATCGGAAACTTTACCGCTAATTTGCGCGCTTGTAATTTGGGCACTTAGTTTTTCTGCGAAGAAAAGAAAGAAGCAGGAAAAAAGGAGCGAGTATAATTTATTCATTGTGTCTTGATTTTGGACACAAAGGTTGTGCTATAACATTAACTGCATGTTACAGTTATGTTATCGTGCAGTAAACGCAAGGTTAACTTAATGTAAAGGGTTTCCGAATTTTCTCTTTGTTAAAGAGAGTTAGGTTGAGATGCAAAGCAACTGCCAATACTTCTTTTACAGCATAAAATTTAACCCGTAAAAGAAGTATTCCTTACAATAACCCCCTCTCTTTTGGAGAGGGTTGGGGTGAGGCTAATAAAAATCATAACACCTGCGGGAGCCGGGAAATTTTTTAGAACCGAGGTCGCTTTTTGGCAAAGTGGTTTCGTAACCTAAGCTGCCTTCTGTTGAACCTGTTGAATTGGTGTAATTGGTGCGGGAGAAATTGGCATCGTGGCTCATCCCAAAACGAAGTTTTTCGCCGGAGTCGCGGTTGGTAAACAAATCAAAAATCAACGTTAAAACAAAAGCTTCCTGCCCGGTATTACCGCTGGAACGATACCAAAGCCCGGCATTGATACCGCGTTTTTTATACTGCATGCCAGCGTTGATAGAAGTTACTTTCGCCTGGTTGTAAGCAATAATCGAAGGAATAATGTAAGAACCGTCCTCATCGTCGTCTCCATCAAAACTATCCAAAGGCAAACGGTAACTAACATGGAAAGTAGAACGCATCGGCAATATTGCTTTTGACCCGGTAAATGATTCGTTTGGCCGGTTGATGTGCTGTAAAGCGCCGCCAATAAGCAAGCGGTTTAAGGTAAGGGAAACGCCTGCACCAGAATCAAAATAATACTTGTTGTTAAAAGCAGGCATTTCTGCGGAGGAAGTTTGGCCGGGAATAATGCCAATTGTTTCATCCAACTGATCTGAAAAAATAAGCTTGCTCCAGTCGATTACGCGGTTTGAAACGCCGCCCTGCAAGCCAAAAGAAAGTACAAAATCCTCGGAACCGACACTGTAAGAGTATAAAGCGGAAACATTGTTTTTGATAAGATAGGCCGTTCCCTCGGCAGATCGGGTAAACATCAGCCCCAAACCGCCGCCGAAACGCGGTATGTTGTAATCCAAAGATGCGGTTAAGTAGGAGAGTGTGCCCGGTACAGAAGCCCATTGGTTGCGGTAGATGAGGTTCATGCGGAAATCACCGTTAAACTGGCCGTTTAAAGCCGGGTTTAAGTACAAAGGCGAATTAAAAAACTGCGAATACATGTGGTCCTGTGCATTGGATTTGGGTTGAAGTAAAAAAATGCACAGTAAAAGAAGTATTCCAACTTTTTTCATTTTTCTTGTTGAGGTACAAAAACCGAAACCCGGTTAAGCATTTTTTGTACGACAGCAAGGCCAAATAGTTACCCCAAATTAGGGTGATAAAAACAGCATCAGCCAAAAAACAAATACGAAAGGAGAATAGCAGCGACCACGCCGGCGAAATCTGCCAGCAAACCAGCGGGAATGGCGTAGCGTGTTTTTTTGATGCCGACGGAACCAAAATACAAAGCCACAATGTAAAAAGTAGTATCCGCAGAACCATATAAAACGCTGGACAAATGGCCGATAAAACTATCCGTACCAAAATGCCGCATATTGTCCAGCATCATGGCCCGCGAACCTGCGCCGCTTAAAGGCCGCATAAAACCGATGGGCAAAACTTCGGTAAAACGGGTATCCATGTTTAAATGGCCAAAACCCCATTTAAAAACATCAACCAGATAACCTAAAGCACCGGAAGCGCGAAAAACGCTGATGGCTGCCAGCATGGCCACCAAATATGGAATAATGCGGAACGAAGTTTCTAACCCGCCTTTGGCACCTTCAATAAAAACTTCAAAAACATTGATTTTTTTTCTCAGCGCACCCAGAATAAACAAAACCGGAATCGCCAGTAAAATTAAATTACTGGCCACTTTGGATATTTCGCTGATTTGGTGTTTATCCAGATACAACTTAAAATAAGCAACCAAAGCAGCTAAAATCAACGTAATCCCGCCGAGCCAGCCAATTACTACCGGGTCTAAAAGCTTCAATTTTTGCTTGTACGCAACTGCAAGTAAACCGGTAAGTGTTGCCACATAAGTTGCTATAATACAAGGGATAAAAATATCTGTCGGATCGTGCGCACCTAATATGGCACGTTGTGCGATGATGGAAATCGGCAAAATAGTTAAGCCGGATGCATGCAGCACCAGGAACATAATTTCGGCGTTGGATGCGGTATCTTTTTGCGGGTTAAGTTCGTGCAAACTTTCCATTGCTTTTAAACCAAGCGGCGTAGCGGCATTATCCAAGCCTAATAAATTTGCAGAAAAATTCATCATCATGGCACCATTTGCCGGATGGTTTTTGGGAACTTCCGGAAATAAACGATGAAAAAACGGGCCAACCAAACGAGACAAAAAATTGATGGCTCCGGCTTTTTCACCAATCTTCATAATGCCCAGCCAAAAAGCCATTGTACCAATTAACGGTAGTGCAATATCCATTACCGATGATTTGGTGGAATCGAAAATGCCATCCACCAGCATTTTAAAAACTTCGGTATCGCCCAAAAAAATGAGTTTGATCAAGGCAATAAAAAAAGCAATGATAAAAAAAGCAACCCAAACGTAATTTAATGCCATAAGCGGTGGATAGAATTTGAAGGGTTCAAGATAGAAAAATTTGAGTTGTATTGTGTAATTTTTAGATTCATCCCCCTAACCCCCTTCGAAGGGGGAAGCCCAAAGTAGACTGTTCTAAGTGACTAAAAAGCCGCAAAGGAAAAAGATAGAAAAGTAGCAAACTATGCTTCCCCCTTCGAAGTGGGTTAGGGGGATGAATCCAATACAAGAATTTTTAATCGCATAATCTTATAAAAACTAACCAAAATCCTGTAAACTTCCCGCCAAACCTCATGCTTATTTTTGTATGATAAAAGAAGCATCATGGAAAATAACATCGTTCATAAAATAATTCCGGTAACCGGCATGAGCTGTGCTTCCTGCGCCATGAGTGTGCAAAGCATGGCAGCTTCAGTCCCGGACGTACAGCAGGCCAATGTAAATTATGCTTCTCAAGCGTTAGATGTTTATTTTAATCCGCAAAAAACCGATCAGCAGCAAATTCAAAAAGCCATACAAAACGTTGGGTACGATTTAATTTTGGATGAAGAAAACGCTTTCGACCAGCAGGAAGAACAACAGGAAAAAGCACTGTTTCAGCTTAAAGAACAAACTTTAGGCGCGGTTTTGTTAACCGTTCCAATCGTAATTATTGATATGTTACTGATGAGTTGGAACGCCGCAAACTGGGTCATGCTGGCGCTCACTTCCGTCGTTCTTTTTGTGTTTGGAAAGCAGTTTTATGTAAACGCCTGGAAACAGGCCAAACACGACAACGCCAATATGGATTCGCTGGTGGCCATCAGCACTGGCGTTGCTTATTTGTTTAGCTTGTTCAATACCGTTTTTCCGGGTTTCTGGCTTTCCCGCCGCGAGCAGCCGCATGTTTATTTTGAAGCTGCTGCCGTTGTCATCACTTTTATTTTGATTGGAAAACTGCTGGAAGAACGCGCCAAATCCGGCACTTCTGCTTCGGTTAAAAAGCTGATGGGCTTGCAGGCGAAAACGGTTAAAGTGATAAGAAATGGAACAGAAATGGAAGTCGCTATTGCCGATGTTCATCTTGCAGACCTAATCCGACTAAAACCAGGCGAAAGGATTCCGGTGGATGGAGAAATTGCGGAAGGTGCTTCTTTTATCGATGAATCTTTAATGACCGGCGAACCGATGCCTGTTTCGAGAAAAACCGGTGATGTAGTTTTTGCCGGGACGATCAACCAAAAAGGAAGTTTTATGCTGAAAGCTTTAAAGGTCGGTAACGATACTTTGCTTTCGCGGATGATTAAAGCGGTGCAAACGGCACAAGGTTCTAAAGCCAGCGTGCAAAAACTGGCCGATAAAATTGCCGGTATTTTTGTTCCGGTTGTTATCGGGATTGCCGTTTTAAGCGCAATTGTTTGGTGGGTTTTCGGCGGTGAACAAGCTTTTAGTCAGGGATTGTTAAGTTTTGTTACCGTGCTGATTGTGGCTTGTCCGTGTGCTTTAGGTTTGGCTACGCCGACTGCAATTATGGTTGGCGTAGGTAAAGGTGCCGAAAAGGGAATATTGGTGCGCGATGCAGAAACGCTGGAACGTGCATATAAAGTAAATACCGTTGTGTTGGATAAAACCGGAACTATCACCGAAGGAAAACCAAAAGTAACCGGCCTAAACTGGGACAAAACTTTAACCGAAAACGAAAAAACAGTTTTAGCAGGAATTTTATTTGCTGCCGAAAAACAATCCGAACATCCGCTGGCCGATGCAATTGTTGATTTTTTACCGATAAAAGAAGCATCGGCACAAACGGTTACCAATTTTAAAAGTATTACCGGGGCCGGCGTTTCCGTCATCCATCAAAACCAAACTTACTACGTTGGCAAACCCGATTGGGTAAATAAAATTTGTGCTTTAACTTCTGCGGAGAAAACTTTATTACCAAATGTAAATGCTGCGGATACTATAATTTACTTTGCAAAAACTGGTAATTTACTGGCTGTTTTAACCGTTGCAGATGAAATCCGTGCCAATGCCGCTGCTACGGTTTCTCAATTAAAAAAAGCCGGAATAGAGGTTTGGATGTTAACCGGAGATGCCGGCACAACGGCAGATAACATAGCAGCAAAAGTTGGTATTGAACACGTAGTTTCCGGGATTTCTCCATCGGGAAAGGCCGAAAAAGTTAAACAATTGCAGCAGCAGGGAAAAGTGGTAGCGATGGCTGGCGATGGCATAAACGATGCAGAAGCTTTGGCAACAGCCGATGTTTCTATAGCGATGGGTTTGGGTTCTGATATTGCGATGGATGTTGCCCGGGTTACTTTGGTTTCATCTAATATTTCGCTTTTACCGGAAGTGTTAAAATTGTCACGGCAAACTATCCGAACTATCCGTCAAAACTTATTTTGGGCTTTTGTTTATAATTTGGTTGCGATACCAATTGCGGCTGGTGCATTGTATCCAATTTGGGGAATTCACTTAAATCCCATGTTTGCAGGAGCGGCAATGGCGTTAAGTTCGGTTTCGGTAGTTGGCAATAGTTTAAGGTTGAAGTGGAAAAAGTAGAAAATTTATTACAAAAGAATTTTCGCAAGAAGTAGCATAATTGCTACTTTTATCGAGGTGAAAGTAAGAGAACTATTACAGTTACTAAAAGATGATGGTTGGTTTTAGAAAAAGCAAGTCGGAAGTCATTTGCAACTTACACATACATCTAAAAAAGGCAAAGTCACTGTTCCGATACACAAAGGAGATATTCCTAAAGGAACATTAAATTCAATTTTAAAACAGGCCGGACTTAAATAACCTGTGATTTTAAAAATAGAATTATCTGTTATGGAAAAAGTAAAATTAGCATTGATCATCGAAAGCGAGGGAGCTGAATTAACGGGACGGGTTACATACAATGACAACTTAATTGTAGATAGTGCACAAACGTTACCAGAATTAGAAAGAAACTTAAAAAACTTGCTTTTCGAATTTGAAGGATTGAAAATTGAAACCGTTGAGTTTGAACATTTTTATGATGTATTTGCACTTTTTAACAAGTTTGATTGGTTGAAAATTTCTAAAGTTGCAGAACATGCAGGTATAAATCCAGGTTTACTTCGTCAATATGCAAGTCAAATCAAATATCCTTCTGCGGTACAAGCCAAAAAGATTGAAAACGCAATTCATCAACTTGCAACTCAAATGATGCAAGCTTCGGTTTATGTTGCTGATTGAAATTATTTAACAATTCTACAATACCATTTTATACCGATAAAAGAAGCATCAGTAACGGATAATGTAATATTTATCCAAACTTTCTTTTCTCGTTTTGTACCAGATAAAATTCTTGTAAATAATTTCATTTGGATAGTTGTCAACCGCTTTTAAAATTTCTACAGGATGTTTTTGCTGAATTTGTTTCAAAGTTGATTCATCTGTATAGATAATTTTTTTAACAGACCCTTCATTTTTCAAATCAGCTTTTGATAAAAGTTGTACCGGTTGTTTGCAATAAAATTGGAAAGCATTTTTCAAACTGTCCGTTACATAAACAGGTTTTCCCAAAAGCTTTTGGTTGATGAAAACCGGTGCTTGTGCATCTGCTTTGTAAGACGTTAATATTGGATAAAAATTAGTGTCGAGATAAAAGTTTACAAAAAGCGTTGCCGCGCAGGAAAGCGAAAAGACAAACTGAAAACCCGAAGTATTTTTCCGCAGATAAAATATTAGGATAACAAAACCAGCAACTATCGATAAAAACAAAGGTGAAATTTGAGGCTGCAAAAAGTAATTAAAAGCAACTACGGCCAAAAATAAAATACCAACTTGCAGGTATTGCATCCACCGAAAAAATAAAAACGTTTTGAAAGAAAGCACTTTACCAAAAGCAGCCGCAGTGATAATAGCAAAAAACGGAAAGATAATATTGGTGTAAAACGGCAACTGAAAACTGGAAAGCGAAAAGATAAGCCACATGCTCAAACCGCCGCAAATGGTATAATACTCGGGCAAAATTTCTTTTTTAAATACTTTTTTTAGGTTGATAAAAACAGCATAAACCAACATAAAAAACCAGGGCGCAAAAGCCCAGATTAATGTATGGACGTAAAAAAATGCGCTTCCGCCTTTTCGGGTAATTGGCCCGTTGTTTAAGAAACGGCCAAACTGACTGTCCCACAAAAACCAATGGATGCCTGAAATATGTGTGTTTTGAAAAGAGTTTTTGTACGGCTGGCTATCAAATTGCAAATACAAACTGTAAATTTCTGGCAGGATAAAAACAGTAGTCAACAAAACGGCCAGCAACCATTTTATTCGCAGTAATTCTGCATATCGTTTTTTAAAAAGCAATTCTCCGATCACACTTGCACCAATTGGGATCAGGGCGAAAATGCCTTTCGTCATAACTGCACAAGCAGCCAGCAAACTTCCCAAGATTAAATTAGTCCAGCTAAACCTTTTTTCTAAGCAGTAAAAATGATAAACGCTGCCAACAATCAAAGCCATTAAATAAGGTTCGGCACGAACATCTGTGTTCGACATTAAAGTATGTTGTGCCGAAAAAAGGATCAAAACAGCCATTAATGCTGTTTTTGACCCATAAATTTTTTTGGCGAACAGGTAAGTATAAAACCCGGACAACAAAAAGAAAAGCAAGGCCGGCAATTTGTAGCTCCAGGTATAAAAACCAAATATTTTAAAGCTAAAAGCAGCCATCCAAAACGGAAAATGCGGTTTATCCAGCCAATCCTTCCCGTAGGAAAACAGTTCCCAGTAATCTCCGCGTTGCACCATATTTTTGGCAAGCGCAGCATACAAACCAGGGTCATCGGTAAAAAATGAGACTTGGATGCCCGAAAAATTAACGGCAACAGCCAGCAGCAACAGAAGCAAACAGGGAAAATCCTTTTTAAAATTGAACATATAGCTAAACGAGCAGACAAATATTTATAATCATGTGGAGATAAAAAATGGTTAAATGTTTAATATTGTTCTCCCTAAATATTTCCATTTCAATTGTTCCGAAAATCAAATATGCCAAATAATTACGATGCTGCTGCCTGGTTTTATGATGGGCTGGCACAATTAATTTTTGGCAAAGCTTTGGTTAATGCACAACGCTGCCTGGTACGGCATATTAAAGCTCGTTCAAATTTATTAATTGTTGGCGGAGGAACGGGTTGGATTTTAGAAGAAATTGCCAAAGTACAACCTCACGGTTTAAACATTACTTATGTTGAGATTTCCGGCAGGATGATCGACTTGTCGAAAACAAGAAATTGCGGGCAAAACGAAGTAGGTTTTGTACATGCTGCCATTGAAGATTGTGAAATGATACAAACTTATGATGCAATCCTGACGCCTTTTTTATTTGATAACTTTTCTGAAAAGCATATCCAAAACGTTTTTACACAATTGCACCAAAGTTTAAAGTTAGATGGTTTATGGATGCTGACGGATTTTCAAATCCAAAACAATTATAAAAGCATCTGGCAGAAAATAATTTTAAAAACCATGTATCTGTTTTTCGGCTGGCTTTGCAATGTAGAAACAAAAACGCTGGTTAAAATGGATACTTATTTCGCTCAAAAAAATTATACTTTGGCGGAAGAAAAGACTTTTTATAAAGGCTTTGTTGTTTCTCAGGTTTACCATAAAAATTGAAATTTAGGTAGATAAAAGAAGCATCGGTTGTACTTCTTTTATCAATATAAACTTTGTACCAAAATAAGTTTTAAACTTCTGCCGGTTCTTATAGTCTGAAATGTATAAATCAACCTAAAAATGAAAAAGTTATTTTTGTTATCTGCCCTGATAGTTGGAAGTCTAAGTTTCAACATTGCTAAAGCACAAATTGGAATACATGTAAACCTAAACTTAGGCCCAAGGCCGGTTTATGTTGAACCTGCACCAGTTGTTAATGATGATTATTATTACCTGCCAGATGCCGAAGCTTATTATTCTGTACCAGAACATGTTTATTATTATCAAAACGAAGGCCGCTGGGTTTCTGGCCCGCGTTTAGTTGGAAGGTATCATGATTACGATTACAACCAGTTGCGCCATTTTGAAGTGAACGAAGCAAGGCCGTATTTAAGGAACGATTATTATCGCGCAAGGTTTAACAACCAACAGTTTGCACGCCATGATGACCGTGGTTTTAAAAACCAAAACTATGGCCGGCCTAATTACAGAAACGATTATCATGCACAAAACCGTTTTGATCAAAGAGATCAGCGCAATAATTACAGCAATTCAAATTATAGGAAAGCAAGCCGTGACAACCGGGATGACAACCGCAATAATTGGAACAGACATTAAAAAAGCGAAATTTGTATCATAAAAAAAGCTGCCTTTTTGGGGCAGCTTTTTTTGTAAAAGCGTTTTTTATTCCCACGCACTTGCTTCGTTTAGTATGTGAATTGCATCGGCATCTAAATCCAGTTCAACTGCTTTAATCGTTTCGTTTAATTGTGCTACACTGGTTGCGCTTGCAATTGGTGCCGAAATGCCGGGGCGGTTAATTAGCCAAGCTAAAGAAACAGCCGCTGGCGTGGTATTCAAATCCTCCGCAACTTCGTCCAAAGCTTTTAAAATTTTAAAACCACGATCGTTTAAATATTTGCTGATGCCTTGTCCGCGTTTGCTTTTTGAAAAATCTGCTTCCGAACGATATTTTCCTGTTAAAAAACCACTTGCCAAAGAAAAATAACTAATTACACCGAGGTTATGTTCCTGGCAAAGCGGCTCCAGTTCCTTTTCATAACTTTCGCGGTCGTACAAATTATACAAAGGCTGCACTGTTTGATAAGCCGGTAAACCATGCTCTTTACTCGTTTTCAAAGCTACAGAAATCCGTTGTGCCGTCATGTTAGAAGTACCGATGGCGCGTACTTTTCCTTCATTAATCAACTCCTGGTAAGCGGCCAGCGTTTCTTCCATTAGCGTATCCGGGTCGTCGAAATGGGTTTGGTAAAGGTCGATGTAATCCGTTTGTAAACGCCGTAACGAATCTTCTGCTGCTTGTTTGATCCAGGTTTTAGAAAGCCCTTTTTTATCGTGGCCCATTTCAGAACCAACTTTGGTAGCGATGATTACTTTTTCCCGGCCACCGGTTTTTTTCAGCCAGTTGCCTATAATCGTTTCCGATTCGCCGCCTTTATTTCCCGGAACCCATTTGGAATACACATCAGCCGTATCAATAAAATTTAGATTGGCGGCAACCAATGCGTCCAAAATTCGGAAAGAAGTATTTTCATCAGCCGTCCAGCCGAAAACATTCCCGCCAAAAGCAAAAGGAGGAACCTCGATGCCGGATGATCCTAAAGTGTTTTTTTTCATGTTGTTGTTTTGTAAGTTAACAGTTAAAATTTGAAACTGTTTATTGGTATTGTTTACAGGATTTAGGTTGATAAAAGAAGTATGGCACTTCCTTCAATAAAGTAAATAAGCGAAGTTGAATTCAGAAATACAATTTTCGAAGAAAAACCTTTAATCACCATTGCCTCTCTTTATCAACAAAATTGCCAACACCTGTGTCTTTCCAAATATCACTTTTTCCTACAGCTTGTTAATTTCGTTCTCAAAAAGTCCTGTTGTCTTGATGATTATGTCAGTAGAAACTCCACTTTCTTTAAGTGCTTTTGCTATTTCCATATTCCTTTCTAACTTACCTTCTAACTTACCTTCTAACTTACCTTCGTCAAAAGCCGTATCGATAACACCTTTTAAATCACGGTAAGTTTTTAAGCTGTTTTCATAGCTGTCCAATTCTGATTGGTCAAACTTAGCAAGTTCTGCTTTTTCAAAGGCTTGGGTAAAAACTTCATCCTTGAAGATTGCCGGAATGGTTTGGAAGTCTTCCAAATGCTTGATGAAATACAGCCACTTGTCCAAACGTGTTTTTAGTTCCCCTTCAGCCTGCTTAAAATTTGGCATTTCAAGATAAATGTAAGTCAACTTGTCGTAAAAGGTCTTGCCGTTTTGGTTCTTCAATTTGATTGTATGAACAACTTCGCTTTTCTCAGGCTCAGTTTCATAGTCGCCAAAAGTAAAGTCTAAAATGCCGACACAATAAACGGCTTTTAGATTATAGTTCCATTCGCCTTTTTCAGCTTGTTCGCGAATTGGAAACGTTGAATAGTAAATAGTCCTTTCTTTGAAGTAATTCTGTTTGGCTTTTTGCAGTTCTACAATAAATTTTTCTCCATTCTCGTTTTCACAATAAATATCGTAGATGGCTTTCCTGTCTGACTCGGTTTGCCCTAACTGCTCTGTATTTTTAAAAGATAGGTTAAAAATCTTTTTCCGTTGCGGCAAAAGTGCATTAAGGAAATCAATCAAAAGTAGTTTGTTGGCCTCTTCCCCAAAAATTTTCTTAAATCCAAAGTCAGTAAAAGGGTTGATATATTTTGCCTTCATCTTGTTGTCCTGTTGTTTGGCAAATTTACACAGTTCCTGTCGGTTTTTTTAAGCCTGTCAATTTTTCAAGGTATTACGTTTCATAGGCCTGGCGAAGTACCGGAACTTAAATCCCGTCAGCACGGACAAAAGTTAAATCGATGTTCAAATGTTGATACTTCTTTTACCGGCTAAATTTTTATTTGTTAAGTTGAAACTGAAGCAAGATAGCAAAACAAAAGTTGATGTTTAATCCTTCCACGAGTTTTTTCTCAAATCAATGTTAGCTGTAGCCATTTTTTTCTACTTCTTTTAAGCAACTGAGACAACATTCTAAACCAAATCTCTCGAGTGTTCGCTTGTCAAAATTCTTTTCATTTAAGTTATATGTCCATTTAATATGTTCTAAGATTAGATTAATTATCCTATAAGTAATATCTTTAGAAATTTGAAATTGGCGTTTTAAATTATCCATGCCGAAATTTAAAATAAAAACTTCCGAAAATATTTCTGATATTTTAGTGTTTATTTCTTCGTCACTTTTTGTTATTAAATGTTTGAATTTAGCAATGATTCTGGTTGTTTTACAAGGAAAGTTATATTGCCAATCCATTTTTAATTTTGTCAATTCTTTTTTTAATTTTTCGAAATCATATTCCTGGTCTATTAGTTTATAGGTAGAATTTGGCTGTTCAAGTACAAGTAAGTTAGAATTGTCTTCAATTCTTTGAATATTATACTTTTTTGGATATTTGGAATTGAAAGCAAATATTATTTTGTTTGTATCAATTTGTTTTTTTCTGTATTTATCTCCAAAGTTATTTGTATTAAACCATTCTCGATATTCCTGAATAGCTTCATTTCCAATATTTTTAATTTCTTCTGGGATGTTAAAGTCTAAATAGTCTTTAGTTATTAACTTGCAGTCTGAAATCAAGTGATATTTCATTTTACCACCTTTGTTAAAAACAAAGTTCTTTGTGTCTTCTTTTTCTGGAACTTCGTTGTAATATTCAACAACAAATCTCTCTTCGTCATCTAACAGCATTTTATACTTAAAAAGATATTCAATTTCTCTTTTGTTTAGTATAGAATAGATTTCGGCATCATTATAAATATGTTTTAAAAACATATCCAAACTAACATCAATATTTATTTTTAAATTTTGACTAAGTTGACTGAAGTTATATTTTGTTAAGAATGCCATGGTTTTATATGGTTACAGCTAATGGAAAAGG
Source organism: uncultured Sphingobacteriaceae bacterium (assembly GCA_964251965.1). Lineage (GTDB taxonomy): Bacteria > Bacteroidota > Bacteroidia > Sphingobacteriales > Sphingobacteriaceae > Mucilaginibacter_A. The sequence continues at coordinate 289,484 of CAXULQ010000001.1, forward strand.
CTTAGCGAAGAACTTGTATTTAAAAGTCGTCAGCCCAAACCAAAATTAAATTTATATTCAGATATTGATGCTTCTTTTATCGGCTAAATTCTGTTGCTTTGGTTGAGATTGAAGTAAAATAGTAAATAAAAGTTAATGTTAAATTCCTTCAGCCAGTTTGTTGCCAAACCAATGTTGCCTGCAGTATTAGTTTTCGCCCGTTCGATTGCGCATAAGTCTTTTCGCCTTGTGTTTTAACTCATAAATATTGTCAATAACGAGTTCTATAATATCAATTGCGATACTTAAGTCTTCTATGCTTGGATTTGTTAATTCATGTACAGCCGCATTGCCTAAAAATCTTAGTTCGTGTAAAACTTCGGCATTATCCGAAGTTAGATAACCATTCGAGGCTAGCCCATAAATTTTACCGTCGAGGCCGCTACTCTTAATTTCCTTACCGATTGAATTCGTATAAATACCTTCTTTTATTTCTTTGTCAATGCAAATTCCTTCTATCACTGCTCTAATACCAACTCCGCATAGCAAGGTTAAATTATTATTATAAGCTTCAATTGTTTCTAAATATACTTTCTTTATATCTATGGAAACGTTTCTATAAGCTTTTATTTGTCTACTATGAATTCCTCTTTTTGGATAAAGTTCTTGTGTAGTTGTGTCTTGTTCCTCGTACTGTTGCTGTATAGCAACGTCATTGTAAAGTTGTCTAAAACTTATAGTGTCGCAACCTTTACATTGTATAATTTGATAATTTTTAGTATCCCACCAACCAGTTTCTTCTTCGGAATAATGAACTTTTTCCTCTTTTAAAACTTCTTGATTTGTGGGAATTAAACATTTAGAACAAAAACTTTTCATCTGTTTTTTTACTGTTGAAGATGTCGATAGATATTACCACCAAATTTTGAATTTACGCACCTTTTAGTACGCAAATTTAAATTCAAATTTTTTCATCAAAAAAATAAACAACCTTTTTCTTTGATTTTTGCTTAAAAGCAGGCTGTCGATTCCCTAAAATCGTTCTATCAGTTTAAATTCGTGATCCCGCACCGTTTATTTTCGTGACCATTTAATTTTCAAAACTCCAATTTTCAAAACCAAATTTATCACTTAAACTTGCAAAGAAATTTGATACTTCTTTTATCGCATGAAAAGTCAGTTAGCCATCGTCCGCCACGGGCAATCCGAATATAACCTGCAAAACCGTTTCACAGGTTTTGCCGATGTAGATTTAACAGCGCAGGGCAGGGAAGAAGCGGTGATGTGCGGTAAAAAGTTAGCCGGGATGAAATTTGAAGCTTGTTTTACTTCCGTTTTAAAACGCGCCATCGAATCTTTGGATATTATTTTAGAAACCATCCATCAAAAACAGCTTCCAATTTATAAAGACGCTGCTTTAAACGAACGTAATTATGGTGACCTACAAGGTTTAAACAAAGCCGAAACGGCCGAAAAATATGGCGCAGAAAAGGTTACTTTATGGCGAAGAAGTTTCGACGTTGCCCCGCCCGGAGGCGAAAGCTTGAAACAAACGCAGGAACGGGTTTTGCCTTATTATTACGAACACATTGAACCTTTGCTGCAACAAGGAAAAAACGTGCTGATTGTTGCGCATGGAAACAGTTTGCGCGCTTTGATGATGCACTTGGAAAACCTGAGTCCGGATGCAATTTCTCATGTAGATTTGCTGACTGGCGTTCCCCGTGTGTATGATTTTGATGACTCGGGAAAAATTTCTTATGTGGAACATAAAACCAGTTAAAAGAAGCATTACCAATTAAAATAAAAAGCCGATCTGCTGATCTTTTAAAACAAAATCAGCGTAAAACGAACTATGAGTTATTTTACAATTTCCTCTTTTAAAAAACGAACATTGCTGGCTTTGCCGGCCGCTTTTTTAACACTGATGCTGAGTAACTGCCAATCGCAGCAACAGGACAAACAAAATGCTTTGGCCGCCAATCCACCTCAAAAAACATTATCTGCAAATACCGCATCATCCGTTGCCGTTCTTGGTAAACCTGCGCCGGCAAATGTAATTCTTGGCAGAAAGCAAATTCCAATCTTGTGTTATCACCAAATCCGTAATTGGAAACCGACAGATTCTAAAGCGGCCAAAGATTATATTGTGCAGGAAAATGATTTCCGGGAGCAGATGAAAATGCTGTCCGACAGCGGTTACCATACTATTTTGCCAGATCAGTTGTATCAATATTTAAACACCGGTTCTGCGCTTCCTACCAAACCAATCATGCTTACTTTTGATGATACCGATTTGGATCAATACACACTTGCCGCGCCGCAAATGAAAAAGTATGGTTTTAAAGGCGTGTTTTTTATCATGACGGTTTCTTTGGGAAGGCCGCATTACATGACCAAAGCACAGGTAAAAGAACTATCTGATGATGGAAACGTAATTGCTAGCCACACCTGGGACCATCATAATGTGAAAAAATTTCAGGGTGAAGATTGGGTTACACAAATCGATAAACCAACTAAAAAGCTGGAAGAAATCACCGGAAAACCAATCAAATATTTTGCTTATCCTTTTGGTTTGTGGAACGAGCAGGCGATTCCGGAGTTAAAAAAACGTGGTTTTATTGCTGCTTTTCAGCTTTCGGAAAAAAGGGACACGATAGAACCTTTGTTTACCATCCGCAGGTTATTGGCCAGCGGTTACTGGTCGGCGCATACTTTATCCAACAACATCAAACACAGTTTTTAAGGTTTTTATGGAAGGAATGGACCCTAAAATATTAACGCAACTGGTTTCGATGGAAATGCCTTTCGGAAAATACAAAGGCATAAAGATCTGTAACCTGCCGGAAAATTATCTTTTGTGGTTCCGCCAGCAAGGCTTTCCGAAAGGAAACCTGGGCGTTTTACTGGAAACCATGTTGGAAATAAGGATTAACGGGCTGCAATATTTGCTTGAACCGTTAAAGTAGAACCGGTTAAAAAGTAGGAGACGTAAATTGGTCGATCTTTTCGCCGAGCTGGTCCACCCAACCGCTCAAATAAGGTTCGGTACTGGTCACTCGCGTCCAATTTCCGTTTTCGTCTTTTGCAATTGTTAAAGTTAAAGAGCCATCGATCGAAGAAAACGTATATTGATTTTGCGCGTTTGATGTGGTTGTGGTACTAACTAAACCATCAATTTGCTGGTCAGAACCGGTTAAAACAGTTTCGAAATCTTCCATTTTTATATGCTTCTTTTATCGGGTAAAAATTATCAACAGCAAAATTATCATTCTGTTTAACATTTGGGTTTTTATCCGGTAAAAGAAGCATCAGTTTACTTTTACCCAGGCTTTTTGTTCGGCATCATATTTTTTAATTACCCTGGCCGGGTTTCCGGCAGCAATACTAAAAGCAGGAACGTTTTTGGTAACCACAGCACCGGCAGCAATTACGCAATGTTTGCCGATGGTTGTACCCGCGGTGATTACTGCATTGGCGCCAATCCAGCAATCATCTCCAATTGTAATGGGCGAAGTTTTAACGCCTTGCGCTTGTATTGAAATATTAACATCTTCGTAATTATGGTTTAAACCACTCATTACTACATTTTGTGCGATGATAACATTTGCACCAATCGCAATTGGGCCAATCAGTACATTGCCCATCCCAAGTGTAGTTCCATCACCAATAATCACATCGCCAACACCATTATTAACCGTACAAAAATCTTCCACAACAGCATTTTTACCTAAGATGAATTGGTTAAAAGGAAACACATCTATCCGTGTACGGCTTCGGATAATGCTGCCCGTTCTTTTTTGATGAAAAAACGGGTTAACCACCCATTTAACCCAAATGCGCGGTTTTGCTTGTCCGGTTGAGATCAACGTCCAATGGATAAATTTTTTTAAGGAAGGATTATTTTGTATGGCGTTTTTCAGGCCCATTGGTAACAAGTTTTAATTAATATCTAAATTTCTGATAACCCTCGGCTTTAACATTCGTACAAGCAGGAAGGATAATGAAGTGAAATGCAAACACATTTTTTGGTTTAAAAACTCTAAAAATGTTAGGCAACAACCCTTGTATTTCTGCATCTGCTTTTGAGGGACATATACGGCAACAGCATTTTAAGGTTATAAAAACAGCATTAATTAAGCTGGTTGGCGGCACGAAATACAATAGAAGTTTCTTCTCGATATCCAATAAAATATCATGGCCGGCAACGGTTTTTTAACTATCAAAAATGAAAAAACAGATACTGGTGGTTGATGATGACGTGAGCATACTTAAACTGCTAAATTTTATTTTGTCGAGAGAATATACGGTAGTAATGAAAACGAGTGGGATAGAAGCTTTTAGCTGGCTGGAAGAAGGGCATTATCCGGAGTTGATTATCTCGGACCTTGAAATGCCTTATTTTGACGGCACTTCTTTTATCCGCAATTTAAAAATCAGCGGCTTTTATCGCAACACGCCTATCATTGTTTTATCCGGCGCGCCGGATATTAAAGAACAGGTAGAACAAATGTCTTTTGCTGTAGAAGGATACATCACCAAACCGTTCAATCCTGCAGGTTTAAAAGTGGCTATCAATAACGTTTTTAAAACCAGCGAAACAAATGGTATCTACTAAATGGAACCCGTATACCACTTATAAATTACGGGTTGCTTACTCCGGTGCTGATTTAGAGAAAGACGTGCTCAATCACTTGGGCAACAAATTCCAGATATTTTCAAGCCCGGACTGCCATCAATTTAGTGATTATCTAAGGAACCAATCTTTAATCTCATTGCCGGAGATTATTTTGATCGAGGTTGACACACAGGAATTCTGTTTTGATGTGATTGAAAATATCAAAAAAAGTCCGTTGCTAAAAAGCCTGATCATTGTTTTGATTGCGGCAAAAACCTCAGAAAGCCTACAGCAAAAAATAAGAAATTTAAAAATCCACGATTTCTATGTTAAGCCTTTTTCTTATGATGAACTGGCCGAACGCTTAGAATTTTTGGTAAGGTTTAAGCTGATTAAACCAAGTCTTACAGAGTTAGCGCAAAAGGTAACACCGACCTATAAAATGCCTTTTGGCAAACGCGTTTTCGACATTCTTTTGTCGATTACCTGCATACTGTTTTTACTGCCTGTTTTTTTGATTGTGGCCGGGACGATCGCCATAGAATCCGACGGAAAAATTATTTACAAAAGCAAACGGGTGGGCACAGGCTATCAAATATTTAATTTTTACAAGTTTAGGTCGATGCGCAGCAATGCAGATAAACAATTGGTTAACTTTTCTAACCTAAACCAATACAGCGATAGCGACAACAATACCGGGAAATCTGTTTTTGTTAAATTAAAAAACGATCCGCGAGTTACCAGGATCGGCGCTTTTATCCGCAAAACAAGTATCGACGAACTGCCCCAGCTTTTTAACATTTTAAAAGGCGATATGTCTTTTGTGGGAAACCGCCCTTTGCCGCTTTACGAAGCAGAACAGCTAACCTCAAACGAGTGGGCAACGCGGTTTTTAGGGCCGGCAGGTTTAACGGGTTTATGGCAAATCAGCAAACGGGGACGAGAAGATATGTCTGAACGGGAAAGAAAAAAATTAGACAATTTTTATGCACGCAACCATTCTTTTTGGTTCGACTTCAGAATTATCATGAGGACTTTTCCGGCATTGTTTCAAAAAGAAAAAGTGTAACCCAATATGCAAAAGGTATATACTGTTTTTATCGTACTATTTTTGGTAACCACTGCTGCAAAAGCGCAAGATTCTGTGGTGCCAGATATTTCTTATCCGTATCTGGAAAAATTGATTAATTCGGCCAAAAGCAATTATCCACGCGTGGCAGCTTTTAAAGACCGGACAGAACTTGCCAAAACCAATATCGGCAAAGCCAAAATTTCCTGGTTTGATATTTTTACTTTTTCCTACATCTATCAACCTAACAACACTTTAAATTATGCTATTCCTTCAACAACTTCCGGCACTAATAACCGGTATTTATTTAACGGAATCCAGGCCGGCGTATCGTTAAACTTAGGTTTGATCTTGGCGAAACCTTACAATATTAAATCCGCAAAACAGGATTTAAAAATTGCCAACGACGAGCAAAGCGAATATTTAATTGCGCTTACTGCCGATGTAAAAAGAAAATATTTTACTTATCTGCTGCAGCAAAACCTGGTTAAAATTCAAACTGAATCTTATCAGGATATGCAAACTTCGCTAAAGCAGGTAAAGTATAAGTTCCAAAAAGGGGAAGTCAGTTTTGAAACCTATAACGCAGCCTTGTTAAGTTCTTCTGCAAGCCGCGGGCAAAAAATGCTGGCGGAAACTAATTTTTTTATATCGAAAAGTGAACTGGAAGCTATGGTAGGCGCAAAATTAGAAGATATAAAATGATGGAACTGGCCAGGTTTTTAAAACTGCTTTACCGGCACCGGTTTGTTCTGATTGCCGTGCCCGTGGTTGCCTTGCTGGCTACTTATTTTTTTACGCGGAACCAGCCCGACCTTTATTTATCGGAAACAGATCTTTCGACCGGGATTATTGACCCCACAAAACAGGTTTTGGGTAATGCAGATGCTGTAATACAAGAATCAAAAGCGACCCAGCAGTTTTCTAATTTGATAGAAACTATTCGTTTAGGCAAAGTGCTCGATCAGGTTTCTTACAGCTTAATAGTGCATGATCTTACCAATACCAAACCTTTTCGGCCTAACAGTAAGTTGTTAAAACAGCTTAATTATAATGCCAAGCTACATGCGCTTAAAGTTTTTCAATACAAATACCAGCACCGTGAACCGCTCGATTTAACCAATGCCGATGAAGCCGGGCTAAACAAAGTATTGATTGAACAGAAGTACGATGCGGAAAGTATAAAAAAAGACTTGACTGTTTATCGGAACGATAACAGCGATTTTGTTCACCTTGAATTTACATCAGAACAGCCGCAACTTTCTGCATTTGTGCTTAATACGATTTGCCAGGAGCTTATTGCCTATACCGTCGCCGATCAGCAAAAGAACAAGAACAATGCGAATGACTTTTTGCAAAAGTTAGTGCAGCAAAAGCTGGATACCATGAACGCCAAAGTTGCATTATTAAAAAACTATAAAATACGCAATCAGGTACTCGATGTCAAAGACCAGTCGGTTTCACTTTATGCACAATTGACCGATTATCGAAACCGCAAGGCACAGGCAGAAAAAGATATTTTGTCTGATAACAGTGCAATTGCAAATATTAACAGCCGGTTTGACCCGAACGACAGAAGGTACTTGGAAGCAAATTCGGTAAAAATTAACGGGGAAGTTGCACAAACGAGAGACCGATTAGCAGCTATCAACAACAAATACATACAAAGTAATTTTGATGTGAGGTACAAAAAGAGCAGCGATTCTTTACAAAGTGTGTTAGATGCACAGATTGGACAAATGGCCGATAAATATGTGGCAAACCCATTGGCCGGAAAAGAAAATTTAGTGCAGGAAAAGGTTAAAATGGAAATTACGCGCGACATGACGCGCTCTGGTTTAAAGAACCTGGACAACCAGATTGACCGTTTGAACAGCCAGCTTAACCGGATTGTACCTTTTGATGCAGCGATCCAATCCTACGAACGTGATATTGAAGTAGCCACCAAAGAATACATAGACGTTCAGAACAGATACAACCAATCCACCATAGAATCTAACTTAAAAACCGCTGTAAAACAAGTGGAAACCGCCATGCCAGGCGTAAAGCAACCTTCTAAAAAACTGTTGCTTACCTTATTTAGTGGTATCCTTAGTGCTGTGTTTTGCCTGGTTGTGTTCTTTATCATGTTTTATCTGGACAGGACAATCAAAATGCCTGTCGAATTAGCTAACGCAACTCAAATGCCTGTTTTAGGGCAGTTAAATTTGATTGTTAAATCTGCCATCGATGTTAAACGTTTGGGCAACAGCCAGCAAAGCACCAATGAACTACAGCACTTTAAAAACCTGCTCCGTTCTATCCGTTACGAGATCGACAATGAAGCACAAAGCCATCAGGTTGAAGCATTAACCGAATGTAAAGTGCTGGCTATTACCAGTATGGAAGCATCAGAAGGAAAATCTCTTGTTGCCATGAGCCTGGCTTCTGCTTATGCCATGGTCAATAAAAAAGTTTTAGTGGTTGACGGCAATTTTGACAACCCATCTTTAACCAAAGCCGCACTCAACAAAGCTTATCTGGAAGATTTTTTAATAGATAATCAAGCAGTTATACAACCATTAAACAACAGCTTAATCAGTGTACTTGGAAACCACGGCGGCGATTATTCTTTGCTTGAAAAAAGCAGCGGTTCGGTTATCCTTCAAAAAATCGATCAGCTAAAAAGCAACTTCGATATCATTATTATTGAAACACAAGCTTTAAGCCTGCTGAACAAGGCGAAAGAATGGATTCAATTTTCCGATCAGGTAATTACTGTTTTTGAAGCAAACCAAAGCATCAGCCCCAACAAACAACAGCATATCAATTACCTGCGCACTTTAAACGGAAAGTTTGCCGGGTTTATCATGAACAAAGTGGTGATGGGTAAAGAGTTAGAATTAAACCAGTTTAAATAAAAATATTTCCTGATGTATAACCGCGTGTTGATGATTGTTTGGCAAGTTTTGCAGTTGGCCATTGGGTACAACCTGGTTTTTCCTTTGTTGCTATACCTGCTTTACCCTGCTGCCCGAAATAAATTTAAGTTAAACAAAAGATGGAACAGGGTAACCGAGGCCGACTACGGTATTATTGTTACCGCTTACCAGCAAACGGCCGGCCTGGCATCTGTTGTTGATTCTCTGTTAAAGCAGCAATACACCAATTTCATGGTTTATATAGTTGCGGATCAATGTGATGTTTCCGAACTCAATTTTAACCATCCGCAGGTAATTGTTTTACGGCCGGAAAAAGCTTTAAAAAGTAATATAAGCTCTCACTTTTATGCCATCAACCGTTTTGTACGCCCGCATCCACGAGTAACCATTATTGATAGCGACAACCTCGTTCATCCTGGTTATTTAAGCGAAATAAATTTGTTTTTTACAAAGGGTTACCAGGCTGTTCAAGGGCTTCGCGTAGCCAAAAACCTCAATACAACTTATGCGCGTTTGGATGCCGCCAGGGATATTTATTATCATTTTTATGATGGCGAATTACTTTTTAAAGCTGGTTCATCGGCTACTTTAAGTGGTTCCGGAATGGCATTTACGACAGAATTATATAAGTTTTGCCTGGAGAATGTAGATTTAAGCGGAGCTGGTTTTGATAAAGTATTACAGGCAGAAATAGTGAATTACCGTTTACAAATCGCTTTTGCAAAAAAAGCCATTGTTTATGATGAAAAAACGATGCATCCACACCAATTGGTTAGCCAGCGTACCCGGTGGATTAGCACCTGGTTTCGTTACTATGGTTTTGGTTTTAGGTTGATTATCAGAGGCTTGGGTAATCTCAGTAAAAACCAGGTTTTATTTGGGCTGGTACTTTTAAGGCCGCCTATATTTATTTTCCTGATTTTGTCTGGCCTGTGTGCAATAACAGATTTGTGGATAAACCCAACTTATACCTGGATATGGCTGGCTGGCTTTGCTTCTTTTATCCTAAGTTTTTTTATTGCCTTGGTCCAGTCTAAAGCAGACTCTCGTATTTACCGCGCTCTGCTCGGTATACCAAAGTTTATATTTTACCAGATCTTGTCTTTGCTAAAAATTCGGGTTGTTAGTGAGCGTTCTGTTGCTACCGAACATTATTACGATACCGATATAGAAAAAGTAATGCACGAGAAATTATGACCAGGCCAGAACTCTCCACCCAAAATCAAACTACAGTACAAGGTAAACCCAAAAAAAACATTCCTGAACTGTTGGCCATCATCCTGGCTTTTGTTAGCGTATTTGTATTTTTTTTTAAAATCCTTTTCTTTTAAAAAATGAAGGTATTGCCGTCATCATACAAATTTGTTTCGGATGGTAAAAAAACGCACCCAACATTTGGCGGCCACTTGGGCAATTCCATAATCCATTTAAATTATCTGGTGAGTGCTTTATTATTACTGGCGAGTGTTGTTTTTTCTTTGTTGATAGCAAAATCAGGTTTGGTTGGAGGCTTGATGGTTTTGATCGTGATTGTTGGTTTGCCTGTGATTTACGCCGTAGTCGTTTATCCGGAAGTAGGTATCCTCGTATTGATAATTGCCGCTTATTTAGTGATGTGGGTGATCCGGATGGGCGTTAATTTTCCGTTGGGCACTTTAATGGATGCCTTGGAAGTGCTTCTTTTATTAGGCTTTTTTATCAAACAAAAAACAAACCGCGACTGGTCTTTTATTAAAACGCCTATCAGTAAAGTAATATTGGTTTGGATCGTTTACAACATTTTTGAAGTAGCAAACCCTTCGTCTTCGTCGGCTTTTTCCTGGCTGTACACTATCCGGACCGTTGCAGTGGTCACGCTGCTTTATTTTGTATTTGTTTATCAAATCCGTTCGGTCAAATTTATCCGTACCATCTTTAAATTGTGGATTGCCTTGTCCGTTTTTGCCGCTGCTTACGCTTTTAAACAAGAGCACTTTGGGTTTTTCGCTTTCGAGAAAGCAGAACTGGCAGACCCGTTAATGATTTCCCTGCTGTTTATTGGCGGCATCTGGCGTAAGTTTTCTATCTTTTCAGATCCGGTAGCTTTCGCTTATAACATGGTCATCAGCAGTTTGCTTTGTATTTGCCTGATGACCGGCACAAGTAAAACCTGGAAAAAAGTAACCATGCTTCTTTTAACCCTATTTTTTTTGTTGAACATGCTGTACTCGGGCACGCGCGGTGCTTACGTTTTGCTTCCTGCGGCATTGGTTTTAATTGCTGTCCTCAATTACAGCCCTAAAGTTTTAATAATGAGTATTGTAACGGGCATCATGATCGCTGTCTTGATCGTTGTCCCAACGTCCAATCCAACGCTTTACAGGTTTCAAACTGCTTTTAAACCCGCCAAAGACGCTTCTTATGGTGTGCGAAAATATAACCAGAAACGCATCCAGCCTTTTATTCTTTCGCACCCAATCGGTGGCGGCTTAGGCGCAACCGGAACCTGGGGAAAACGTTTTGCGCCGAACTCTTACCTGGCAAATTTTCCGCCAGACAGCGGTTACGTTAGGGTTGCCGTAGAACTTGGGTGGATTGGTTTGTTTTTGTTATGCCTGCTCATGTTTTTAATATTGAAAACCGGTATCAAAAATTATTTTCAAATTAAAAACCCGGAACTTAAAGCTTATTGCCTCGCTGCAACTACCATTGTGTTTGCACTCAACATCGGTAATTTTCCGCAGGAAGCATTAGTCCAGTTTCCAAATAATATTTTGTTTTTTTTAGCAACAGCCCTAATCAGCGTTACCCTGAGATTAGATCAACAGCTTACCAAAAATATCGAAAATGGAACAAGTATTGCTCAATAACCGCGATTTTATCATCGTTGGGCAACAAGCCTGGGACGTAGAAATTGGCAGCAATTGTAAAAACATTGCGTTGGAACTGAGCAAACATAACCGTGTACTTTACATCAACCCGCCGCTTGACCGGATAACCAGATACCGAAAAAGAAAGGACGAAAAAGTGATGAAAAGGATCAGGATGTTGAAAGGTGGAGAAAAAAACCTGATCCAAGTCAACCAAAACTTATGGAACTTATATCCGGATTGCATCCTGGAATCCATCAATTGGATAAAAAATCATTTTTTGTTTGATTTGATCAATAAATGGAACAACAGAAGGTATGCGAAATCTATATCCAAAGTTGCAAAATTACTTGGATTTGAAAATTACATTCTATTTAATGATAATGATATTTTTAAAAGCTTTTACCTGAAAGAATTTTTACGGCCTAAAACAAGTATTTACTATTCCAGGGATTACATGTTGGGAACCCAATATTGGAAATATCATGGTAAACAATTGGAACCGGAATTGATTGCCAAAAGCGATCTTTGTTTGGCCAACTCTTATTATCTTACCAAGTATTGCAAAACATACAATTCTAATTCTTTTTTTATCGGACAAGGTTGCGACCTCAGCCTTTTTACACAATTAAAGAATTACAATTTACCCGACTTGCAAAAATTAGAAAAGCCTTTAATCGGTTATATCGGAGCGTTATCTGCATCAAGATTAGATATTGAATTGCTTTCTTTTATAGCAACATCCAAACCTGATTGGAATATTATTTTAATTGGTCCGGAAGATGCAGGTTTCGAGCAGAGTCCGCTTCATGGTTTAAAAAACATTTATTTTTTAGGGTTAAAAGAAGCATCGGTATTACCAAATTATATTAATGCTTTGGATGTTTGCATTAATCCGCAATTGATTAATGAAATAACAATTGGCAACTATCCAAGAAAAATAGATGAATATCTGGCACTTGGAAAACCTGTTGTTGCCATCAAAACAGAAGGTATGCTGATGTTTGAACCGTACACTTATCTTGTAAAAAACAAAGTGCAATTTGTACAAATGGTAGAACTTGCTTTGAATGAAAATACGCTGCAAAAGCAACAGGAGCGCGTTGCATTTGCACTATCACATAGTTGGAAAAACTGTGTGATAAAAATTTATGAAGCAATCGATCAGTTCGAACATGAATTGGTGCAAGTTTAATTTATACCGATAAAAGAAGTACGATATTTAAAAATCGTCTGATACAGGTATAAATAGAGGTTAATCGATTGAAAACTAACTCGTAACTTAAATCAAGGTCATAGACAGGACTTTTAAATCAGTTACAAATTATCCTTGATATACTTAGTTAGAATAGTAGAAAATTCTTTTGAGCCTTGTGTATTCAAGTGAAATTCATCTGAGAATTTTTCGGGGTGATAATTAAATCTTGCATCAGTTGAGTAATCTAAAAAAGTGATATTGTTATAGTGTTTACAAATATCGATTATAATACTCTTCTGCAAAGATTGGTTATCTAATTCAACAGAATTTTTTAAAATGGTAGGGGATATAATTACTAAAGTTTTAATTCTATTTTTGATTGTATTATCTAAAAATTCTTTAAAATATTTTATCGCTTTATAGTCCACCAAGTTCTTTTTTTTGTGCAGATTGATTGAACGCTGGTTCATTTTTAATTGATAGTCCTGCAATTCTGCTTTGGTCATTTTCCCTTCTAAAGGCAAATAACCATTATCATCTTTTTTTTCAGAGTTTCTAAATAAAGTATTGTTGGCCATTATAAAAATAGAAGAATTATAAGGATATACTTTTGATAAAAGTTTATAAGGCTCAAACGCACTTATCTCCTTGATATACTTTATCAGCTCTTTGTGTTTATCGCAATATGGAAGCAAAATTGTTAACTTTTCATACTTGGATTGATTGACCGCAAATTCCCATGGATTAATATCTAAAATAATTAACTTTGGCTTGTGCCTGTTTAATGAAACTTCTTCTAAAGCTATTGAGTAAGGTATCATCTGGCCGTCCCGTCCAGAATTGTAACAACTTAAACCACATCCTTTGGATAATATGGGCGACGAATAGTGGCGTACAGCCCTTGAACTACCGAAAATTAAAAGGTCTTGTTTAGAACTATCGACTGCATAAGTAGTCTGGCTGAATTGACCTACACGTTGATCGAAGTATAAGCTTTGTAAACAAAAACCTAAGATTCGATCAATTACAATTAAACACAAACTGAAAACTACCAGTTTAAACAAAAACATCACAACTGGTTTTCTTTTCATTAAAATTGAAAATAAATAAACTGGCCTCCGTTAAATACACCTAATATTAGGATCAAAAAAATGGTGACTGCTACCGAGCCCCATCTAACTATTAGATTACGCGATGTAAAAAAATTGAACTTGTTTGGTAAGTATTCCATTTTAAATTCGATAACAAACAATAAAAAAATTGCTAAAATGCAATGGGCAAAATTGTTTATACCGTCGCCTAAAAAAGGTTTTGCACCAATTGTGTTTAAGTTTGAGATTAGCGTAAATGCGTCTTTGACCGAATTGGCCCTGAAAAAAATCCAGGCAAAAGTTACAAGTACAATTGTTAACACAATATTACAAACCCTCATAAAAGTAGCAGTAGTTTTATCGTCCGGTTCGCGCCACAGATATGGCTTGATAATTATATAACCTACAGAATATAGGCCGTGTAGTGCCCCCCAAATTATGTAGGTGTAGTTTGCGCCGTGCCAGATCCCGCTTACTAAAAAAATTGTAAAAAGATTAACATATCTTCTTGATGTTGATACCCTGCTTCCGCCTAATGGAATATACAAATAATCGCGGAACCAGGTAGATAAAGAGATATGCCACCGTCTCCAAAATTCCTGGATGTTAACAGCAAAATAGGGACGGTTAAAATTTTTCATTAAGTCAAAGCCCATAGTTTTGGCGCAACCGATAGCAATGTCAGTATAACCGGAAAAGTCGCAATAAATTTGTATTGCAAAAAAAAACGATGCCATTACAACAGTAGTCCCGTTGTGAAACCCGGGGTTGTTAAATACAGAATCAACGAAAATGGATAACCTGTCTGCGATTACCAATTTCTTAAAAAAACCCCAAAGCATCATTTTTAATCCTGATACCACCAAGTTATAATTGAATGGATACTTGGAGTGCATTTGGTACAATATGTTCTGCGGCCTTTCAATTGGCCCTGCAACTAATTGCGGGTAAAACATCACATACAAACAGTAAATACCAAAATGTTTTTCGGCTTTTTGGTTTCCTCTATAAACTTCTATTGTGTAGCTCATCGCCTGGAACGTATGGAACGATAGGCCGATTGGCAACAAGATACTTAAATAAGGTATAGGATTTTGATAATTGAACTTGTGCAACAAATAATCAATATTGAGGTTGATGAAATTGAAATATTTGAAAACACACAAGATTCCAATGTTTGCGATTAGACTTGCAGCTAAAAGCATTTTTCTCAGCTTAAACTCTTTTGCCTTTTCAATATATAAACCGGCGAAATAATCTATAACAATTGTGAAACCCAATATCAGTATGTATATAGGTACAAATGCCATGTAAAAATAACAGCTTGCAACTAATAATATTAACCATCTAAATTTGAATGGACAAACAAAGTATATAGTTGTAACGACTATGTAGAATATAACAAATTCAAAAGAATTAAATATCATATCTATCTTTAAGTATGAACAGTAGATACATTTCTATCAAATCGAAAATTACACAACAGCTTATTGATTTAATCGCGGATAAAATTTGATTAAGAACATTAAAAGCACGATACTATTTTTATCATCTTATTTTTATTATGCTTAAAAGAAAAGTTAATTGCAAGTGAAGTTAATTCCAATTGCTTTCTTTTTTACGATACTAAGGTTGATTATGTTTTCGTGAAAAGAAAGCATTACTCGAATTGCTATAACGTGTGTGTTTTTTTTAAAAAAGCAGACCGAAGGATGAAATTGTTAAAGCATTTACAAAGATGATTGTAGCTTCGTAAAGATTTCCTGTAGGGGAAGCAGCAGGAAACTTTTCGCTATTACTACCAAAGGAAACCTTTAAGACAAGAAAGAATTATCCAGGGAGAAAGGAGTTAAGAATACTCCGCGAATGCGATTTTCTTAAATAGAAATAAAAAAAGCGGGCTACTCATAATCGAGTCCACCCGCTTTTCAATCAAAAATACCTTTAAACCTATTTATTGAACAAGTTCAACCTCAAACTTATCTCAAAATCACCGTTAGTGTAATTGCTGATAGCATCAGTCTCTGTGGTATAAAAAGCCAATATTGAATAAGCGTTTTTATTTAACCCAAACCCAAACGTTGCACTTTTGGTGGAGTGGTACATGCCTTGAACAAAGAATTGGTTATCGGCAAACATTAAATTGGCACCGGCATCTAAAATACTGGTATAACCTTTTACGCCGCGAAAACAAACTTTTGGTTCTACGGCAATTCCGTTTGAAGTTTCACCTAAATCAAACTTGTAACTTATGGCCGAAAAGTACAAAGACCGGTCAATTGTATAATTGCTGTTGTCCTGGTTAAAAACGCTTCTCAAATTAGGCAATGCAGCCTGAACAGATAAATTGTTGCTGGTGTAAGATGCACCAAAATCTCCGTCGACATAACTTTTACGGCCGTTGTACCTTGCAACGGAAAGGTCTCCCTGATCTCCAATAACCTGATCTGCCGGAACACGCTGACTTGAAATCCCCGCAGAAACACCGAAATTCAGTTTCTGGTTATTCTGGCCTAAAGGAATATGATAAGCGTAAGTGGCAACTGCACGGGTTGTTTTTAAAAGGCCAGACTGATCGTTGTAAACATTTATGCCAAAAGCGGCGCGGCTAAGCAAATAATCCGCAGAAATGGCTTGTGTAAAAGGTGCGCCCGGAATACTGCTCCATTGCTTACGAACAGCCATGTTGATATTTAAACCATTATTGATGCCAGCCATGGCCGGGTTAAATAAATATTGATTCTGAAAATACTGCGTGGCCAGCGGGTTAAGCTGTGCTTTTACGGATGTTTGGATTGCAAATGATAGAAATATTGCCGCGGCAATGCTTCTTTTATAGGGTAAAAATTTTGAATTCATTTTAGTTTTTCTGTATTAAATTAATCTCTTACGATGGTGATAAAACCTTTAAATATTAAGTCTAAACCTGCGCCAAAGTCAACGAGGTAATAGTAAGTGCCTTGCGAAAGCGGCGCGTTGTTGTAAGTTCCGTTCCAATCATTGGTATAACCTTGTTTGCTGTAAACCACATTACCGGATTTGTCCATAACCTTTACCGTATTGTTTGGATATTGATCGATATTTTTGATTGCCCAGGTATCGTTTATTCCATCGCCATTTGGCGTAATAATGTTATTGGCCGCCAAGCGGTTGCCGTGCATCATATTTGTAGAATACACTGCCGTGCCAGATAAAGCAATAATTTTGTTGTCTGCACCAACGCTTACATTGGTAATACTATCGGTATAATTTCCTATCGCAGTTGGCCGGAATTTTACATAAACGGTCTGGTTTGATGCCAGTTCTGCTACATTATAAGTAATTGAGTCTTGATAATTGACGCTATCTTTTGATAAGGAAAAAGGCGGGTTTGTGCTTACTGTAACATCTCCGGTCAAGTTACTGCCTCTAAGGGTAAACGTTTGTGCCGGCGAACTTCTATGAATACTTTGAGATGCGAAGTTTATAGTTGCCGCGGGTGTTGTTTGTCCGAAAGCAAAGCTAATGGTAGCACAAATTAAGGTAGCAGCCAAAACGGATGCAGTGGCAATGCTTCTTTTAAAGCCTAAAAATTCTATTGGATACACTTTTCTTGATTGAAATATTAATCTCGGATGATGGTGATGTATCCTTTAAATACGCCTAAGCCTCCACCAAAATCAACCACATAATAATACGTGCCTTGAGAAAGCGGACTGTTGTTGTAGGTTCCGTTCCAATCGTTGGTGTAACCTTGTTTGCTATAAACGACGCGTCCGGCTTTATCAAAAACTTTCACGGTGTTGTTTGGGTAGTAATCGATGTTTTTGATTACCCAAGTATCGTTTTTGCCATCGCCATTTGGTGTGATGATGTTGTTGGCTACCAATTGGTAATCGTCCCTAACATTTACAGTAATCGTTTGATCGGCAGTACACCCATTGGCATTGGTAGCGGTAACTTTGTAAGTGGTGGTGGTTTTAGGGCGAACAATTAAGGTAGAAGTATTTTGTCCGCTGAGAATATCCGCAGCAGAAGCCCAGGAATAAGTTTGTCCGCCAGTTGCCGTTAAATTAACAACCGTCCCTTTAGAAACTTCCTGCGTTTGGTTACTGGAGATAAAAACAGCCGGAAGCGGGTTTACCGTAATGTTAAAAGTAGTGGTAAAAGTATCGTTTCCGCCATTTGCCGTACCGCCGTTATCTTTCACCGTTACGGTAATAGTTACTGTGGCAGTAGAATTATTGCTGATGTGATAATTGATTGTACCGGTTCCGTTAGTTCCAGAAGTGATAGAAATCTGGTCAATCAGCGCAGCATTGGATGTTGAAACCGAAAGGGTAACCGTTTGTCCGCTTTCTGGTCCGGCAGTAATGCCGGTTAAAGGAATGCTCTGGGTGCTATTGGTATAGCAAACGGTTTGATTTGCAACGGTGTTTATCGTTGGCGGAACGTTTCCGAAAGCATAACGCGTTAAAACAGGATAATGGTCGCTAGTAGTGTTGCCGTAATTAGCCACTAATCCTGCCACACTGTTTAAAACTTCCGCCGTGCCGTTTACATAAAGCGTATTCATAGTTTTGGAAACGATCACGTTATCGATGACGCTACTGTAGCTAACGGTCGATTTTTTTCCGGCTAAACTTAATGGAAGCGTTAACGGAAAATAATTTGCAGGATCATTGGTGAAAGAACTGTAAGATGTTATTGGAGGCGTGATGCCGGCCGTAACAGTTTGATTTAAATCGTCATTATAATCACCCAAAACCACAAAATTTTTGCCCGGATAATTGGCATCCAAGACCGCTTTTAAATCATCGGCACCGCTTTTTCTGCGTTGGTAAGCTGTTAAAGTTGGACTTGTATTGGCTTTTGCATGGATCAACACAAAAGTGATATGTTTGGTTACGCCGTTTAAAGTTACATCAGCATCCATCACATAAGGAAAACGGCCGGACGACCAGTAATTAAAATCTGGACAGTTTTGCGCTTCGGTACAACGTAAAAAATCGGATATTTTAACGTTGGCAAACATAGCTGTTTTATAAACGAAAGCCAATTTTTGTGCACCGGCATAATCAGGATCGGCAGCATTATCAGCATAAGAACCAAAATCTGAAACAGTCATGCTGTAACCGCCCGGCATTGCACTTACAATTCGTTGTAATCGGGGAATGTCTACCACTTCCAACAAACCAAAAATATCAGCTTTAATGTTGCCCAAAACCGTTTTGATATTGGTTTCCTGCAAGTTTTTATCCGTTGGCCCGAGTCCTGCCTGCGTACTGCCAAACCACTCGATGTTATAATTTACAACTTCCAAAGTGTTGTCCGGGTTGTAAGTATTTCCAGTAACGGGAATGGTAATATTGGCCACATTTTGAGAAGCAACCGTAATATTGCCGGTATAATTAACCAAAGCCTGGGTTGGACTAAAGCGGATGGTTACCGGTTTCGTGGTGCCCGATGCTTCGTTTACCGTATAATTTATGGTGCTGGCAAAAGTATTTCCGTCTTTGGATAAAGTATAAGCCGCGTTATCCGAAGAAACCGTAACATTCCCCGTAAGGTCGCTAAAAGAAGTGTTAAAAGTTTGGGTTGAAGAAGAGTTTTGCGCCTGATAAGCAAACGTAACGCTGTTTGGATTAGTAAAAATAGCGGGCGGCGGCGCAACCGGCGAATTAAGCAGGTTGATGTCGTCTAAAGTCCAGCGGGCACCATCTTCGGTAGTGGAATTGTAAACGAAAGCGATGTAAACGCCGGCTTGTTTGTAAGCTGACAGGTCTATATTTTTGCTTTGTGTCCAGGTATCCAAAGCCTGGTTTGGGAAAGGTGCGTTAATATCCGTCCAGGTTGCCAGTGCCGGATTCCCAGAACCTGAGTAATTGGTAGAAATCCTCAGCCTTAAAGTTGCACCGTTAAAAGCAGTACGGCTCCAGAATGAAAACAAGGGGAAATTAAAACCCGTCATGTTCAACGCCGGAGAGATCAGCCAGTCTTCGTTGGTATTATTGATGCTGTTGGCATAACCATTAATTTGCACACCATTTGGATAAGCCGTTGCGCCAGTTGGTGCATTTGGGTCGCGGCCGAAAGTGGTACAACCCCAAATTTGCGCGCCAACTACGCTGTATTGTGTCCAGCCATCAGAAATTGCAGCAGTTCCGGTACAATTATCAAAACCATAAACCAAATTGTTGGGGTCCTGGCCGGTTCCGGTTAACGTAATAGTTTTGTTGGCGGCGTTGGTGCTGGAGTTTATAACACTTCCGTTGAAAGTACCGGAGGCAGTCGGACTAAAACGCACGTAAACTGGTTTTCCTGCCAGGATTTCTGCTGGTGTAAAAGTAGTAGAGGCCGCAAAAGTATTGTTGTCTTTTGATACGCTAAAAGGACTATTCGTAGTTACGGTCGCGTTTCCGGTTAAATTGCTGCCGGTTAAAGTATAAGTTTGTGCCGAAGAATTAGTATTTATATTTTGTGTGGCAAAGCTGATGGCAGTTGGCGTAATATCTAAAGCCGGCGTGCCGATTGGCGTATCTGTCCAATTTAAAGCAAAATCATCAATGGCAGATGTTGGGCGGTTTCCGGATCCGGTCGTTGCATTCAGCGTTACAATCCTGATCCAAACATTCTGGTTTTGGTTATCCAGCGCGCTGTTAAAATTTACGGTAACGGTGTTATTGGTAAAGGTACTTCCGCCGGTGGTTAAAGTTCCGGTAGCGTTTGCAGGTGTAAAAGCAGTTGGAGCCGTACCGAAACCATAATCAACAATCCAGGTTGCGGTACGGGGAGATGTAGCATCCAACGATTGCAGTTTAAAACTCAAACTAAAACCGGTACGGCTGTTGGTATTGGCCAATTGTACTACAAAAGCAGCTCCGGGATCCCACTGAATATTTGCTGGCGGATTTGTTGCAACCTGCCGTACGCCTAAAGCGCGGTCTGCTGTAACTGTTTGGGTTGCCGCTGGTGTACCGCTCGTCAATCCATTTGCAGAAGCATAATTTCTGAAACTACCACCAGAATTGTTCCAGTAAGTAGTGGCAGTGCCTGGTGTTGTAACTGGGGTTTGTATTGTACCTAATGCAGAAGCCGTTGCACCAGTTCTAACCGTAAAACCAGCAGGCAAACCGCTGGCAATACCATCAAAATTTTGTACATAAGGCGAAGTTCCTAAAGTTACCTGCGCAAATAATGGTTTGCAAAGCAGGATAAAGCAAAAAAGTAGAAGATTGGGTAAGTTTTTTTTCATAAAAGCAAGATATTTGCAATCTATTTAAATTTTTGCTAAAATATATATTGCTTTTTGAAAAGTTACGCCATAATAGGTTAAGAAATTGTGTTTATAAAGTTACGGGAAGATTAATGATGGTTGAGAGAAATTTTAACCATACTTCTTTTATCGGTATAAAAATTGCAGCTATTGATTTTCCTGCTTGTAGAAGTTTACATATCGGCTTTCAAAAAATTCTTCACTGCCAAAAATTTCAGTAATAATTGCAGTTGCCGTTTGTCCGCTTTTAAGGCCGACAGCCATTTGCTTTACCAGGTTTAAGTTTGTTTTAACTAAAAAATAGATAATGCTGTAAGCAATTGTATATTGATCGCTGATCAGGTTTTTATCATCGCCCCAATTCCTGCTGTTGCTTTTTAGGAAATCTTCCAGGTGCAAAAGCTTTTTGTCGTTCAGTTCGCGGATCCGCTCAATTCTACCGGAAACAGGCGTGTAGAATATCTTGTTGTCCTGCACAATCAGCGAACCAAAATAAGTAGCCAAACCTTCGTCAAACCACTTTGACGGAAGTTTGATGTTTTGATGTAAAAAAGCGTGACTGATTTCGTGCAGCAAAGCACTGTTCACATGGTCGGTTTTCAACACAAAAACATCACCTGTTTTAGCTAAATAATAACCGTCGCTATATACATGCAAGGCACCGGCACCGTCGGGTGTTTTTCCAAAATCAGCTTTTCGCCCAAACACATTAATGTTAATGTTTAAGCTGTCGTTTTTATTGGTATCAAAAACAGCATCGTAAAAAGTGGCTTCATAGCGCGCAATCCTGTTAATGGTTTCCGTATCATCTTTACTTAAACGGCAATTGTATTTTTTGATATTTAATGTTTGGGCCGATGCAATCTCACCAAAAAATAAAATTGAACAGAAAATAAAACAACAGGCAGGCAGCGCGGCAAAAACCTGATGTTTCGGGCTGAAGAATAAAAAATGTATTTTGCGCATGCTGTTTTTACGGGATAAAAAAAGTATCCGTAAAAGTATTGCTCGGCATTACGACAAGCAAATCCTTTTTAAAAAATCAACAGAAAGTTAATTGGGATTATTGCAAAGGCAAAGCAGCGTATTTTTTTATCTGGGCCAGTAAATCCTGGCTTTGGAAAGGCTTTGAAATATAATCTAAAAAACCGATGGCTTTTAAATTTTCCAGCGTGTCTATATCCAGCGAAGCAGCCGTAAAAGCCAAAACCGGGATTTCCGGCCAACTTTTTTTGATTTCTTTAATAGTGGCGTAACCATCCATTACCGGCATTTCCAAATCCATCAAAATAATTTGGCAAGGCTCGTTTTTTTCCAGAAAATCCAAAGCTTCCCTGCCGTTATATGCTTTTGTACAAACAGCTTTAAAATCCTTTAATATTTTTTGGGCTATAATCATGTTGATGTGGTTATCTTCCACCAGCAAAATATTCAGTCCCGCTAAATCCTCTTTTTCTTTGTCAAAATTTTGCCCGTTTTCCAATGGTTTGGTTACCTTATCAAATTTAATATCGAAACTAAAAGTACTGCCAACACCCTTTGCGCTTTTCAACTCCATTTTGCTGTTCATCAGTTGCAATAGTTGCACGCAGATAGTTAAGCCCAAACCGGATCCGGTAACGTTGCGCGTGCTTTCGTCAAAAACCTGGCCGAAACTATCAAAAATAAGTGCCTGGTCTTTTTCTGCAATCCCGGTCCCGGTATCTTCCACACTAAATTTAACCAGCAAACTATTTTTATTTTTACTGATGACTTTGGCCGCTAACTTAATGTAACCGTAACTGGTAAATTTCCCCGCGTTGGATAGCAGGTTGTTAAGAAGCTGGATCAGCCGGACGTCATCCGCCAGGACAACAGTATCCAGTTCAGGGTCAATTTCAACTTTTAACTCCAGGTTTTTTTCTTTAAAAACATTTGCAAACGGGGTTGTAGAATTTACAAGCAGTTGTTTCAAATTAATTTCCAGCAAATGGATTTCGAGTTTGCCGGCTTCAATCTTGTTAAAATCTAAAATGTCGTTCACCTGGTGCAGCATGTGGTCCGAGCAATATTTCAAAATATCAAAATATTCCTGCTGTTCGGCCAGGCTTTCCCCTTTTTTCAGTAGGTTGATAGCACCGATTATCCCGTTAAGCGGCGTCCTCAATTCATGGCCCATAGTTGTTAAAAACTGTGTCCTGGAATTGATAGTATTATTTTTCTGCTGAACCAGTTCTTGCAAATATTTCCGTTCGAGGTTAATATTGATGTAGGCAAAAACGATGGTTAAAGCAATGGAACAAACTATATTTACATATAAAATTAATTGCTGGTTGGCAACAGATAAAGGCTCCCAGGGCTGATGTGTTTTTCCAACAATAACACACAGGATGCAGCTGACTGTGGTGATAGAAAAGTAAAGGATAACTTTTTTATGGTGCGTTTTCTGGTTACCTACAATTACAGGTATCGAAACCATCAGGGGGAAATAGTACATGTACAGCCCGGTTTCGACACCTCCTTCTGCAGCGAAAACAATAAGCGCCAGGCTTACAAACACGATGATAGGCAATTTGGTGTTGATGATGATTTTTTTATAGCTTAAAAACAAGATGAAGCTAATGATGAAACAAAACAGGGACATCATGATTGCAATGTGATATAAACCAATCAGGGAAAAAAAAATTAAGATTAAAACCCCGGCAACTCCTGCAGAAAGATCCAGCTGGAATGTCCTTTTATTGATTTCACTGCTACTATATAAAGTGTAGTCTGGCGTTTTACCGGTCATCGTACTTTTTATACGATATGTTTGTAAATTTTGTTTTTGATAAAATAAAAGTAAAAAATTACTTAATAGTTAATTACCCGGAAAAAGTTTTCTTAACTAACAGCACACCTCTATTTGTTAAACCTTCGGCAACTACGATTAATGCATTTGTTTGCGCATTTACCAGGTAAGCTTTAAACCAGATGTTTTCTCCTGAAACGGAAATTTCCCGGTAAGTATGCAGATAAACTTTCTCAAAAAATAGTTTAAAACCGGCAGGCGTTTTTGAGCTATGCGAAATACTATCAGTAATTTTCTGTGCTTTTAAGAAACCGGAATGCTTAAAAATACAATTGCAAGAAGCAGAAAACAGAGCGGTTATGCTTTCAATGTTTTGCTTTTTTATTGTACCGGATATTCTGCTTTTCCAGCCACCGGTACACCTTGTGTAGTTATACCTTCGGCAATAATGCGGACACGCGTTTTCTGTTCTGCATTGGTAAAATGGACAATTGCTTCGCCGTTTGCATCGGTTGTTATGTTAGGTTTCCAAAAAATTGTGGTGCGCAAATCTGCCTTGCTGATGCTGTTTTTAGGTGTATAAAATTCGCGTGCCTCGTAATAGCCGTTTACATCGGCGTTGATCAGATAAAATTCCTTTTTCTCAAAAGCTTCCGGTTTTAGGGTGAGGTAGATCAGGAAAACATCAGTTCCGCCCATCCCAACCAAATGCCGCACAGAAACCCGGACAACTACATCCATCGTTAACGAATAATAATCCAGCCGCTCAAAAACATCTTCCCGGCGTTGGACAATAAAACGCGGCGTTATTTTTTTTCCGCCCGAATAAAATACAACTCCTGTGCTCGTATCCGGATTGCTTTGTGCGCCCGGAACTTTGTGCACTAAAAAATCTTGTAAGTCTTGATAGGTGTAATCGGCTTTGGTAATGTCGAAATTGTAATCCGGGTAACCAAAAGTTTGCACGGTTTGATCTCTTAAAGTAACGGTTTGCGCGGCTTCCGTCACGGTAACACCTTTTAAACGCAACGTATCGCTCATGTTAAAATGCGGCGGTTCCCGTTTTTCAACGGCCTGATTAAAAGCCAATAATTGCTTAGTATCTGTTACTGCCGGTTCGCGGACTGCCTGTACCGCCATTGCTTTTGTAGAAATGGTATCCAACAAAATCAATCCGGTTTTTTTGCCTTTATCGTCATGCGCAGATAAACGGATAGGCTGTGTGCCATACAATTGAATTCCATCTAAAAAATATTTTCCGTCAGCAGCAGTCTTGGTTGTAAACAGTTTGTTGTCTTTTGCACCTGGCGCAAAAAGTGTGACGGTCATATTAGGCTGAGGTTTATCCGCCAATTTATCGCGCAAACGGCCGGTAATGGTGAAGCCAGGTTCGGGCAAGTAACTGATTTTTAAAGTAGTATCCGCCAAACGCTTCCACACAAAATCCCGCCAGCCTTGCGTTAGCAGCAATACATCCAGTTGCTTGTATCGGTTCGCGTTGTTTTTATCGAAATACTGGGCCGCGTTTTCAATCTTTCCTTTCACTTCAGATTCCAGCAAGAAATAGGATTGAATGCTTCGCTGTTCTTCCGGCAAAATCCCGGCATCAACAACACCCAGCGAAACATTTGCGGCAACAGGCTGCTGATTTTGATTGGTCGTTTTAAGATGAAGCGTTACCTCTTCTTTTGATTGATAGCTTCTTTTATCGGGTAAAATTGTGAGCGTAACCGTTTCATTTCCTTCAACATAAAACAAACGCTCGCAATTTGGCCGCTGCTGTTCGTCGTACAAAGTAATGGAAGCAATACCGGCCGGAAAATTATTCCTGGCGATCTTAACATCCGTTTCCAAACCGTTTATTTTGATTTTTACATTGAAACGGGTTTGATCGCCATGCCTTCCTGCCAGCGTAATTTCCTTTTCCTGCACATCCGCCAAAGTAGCTGCATTGGTACTGATGATCGCGGTAATATTGGCCGTATCTGCCACATTTAAATGAAGCGAAAATCCTTTTGGCAAAGCGGCAGGCAAAGCTTTTGTAAAAGGTTTTCCGTTGCTAAAAGCACCTTTTACCTGATATTGCAAACCGGCGACCGGCAAAAAAGCAAAGCTGCCCATACCAGAAGGTGTGCTTTGAAAACGGGAAACGGTATCGCCTTTAGAGGAAATAATGCTGCCGATTACTTTCAAACCGCTGCCGTTATTATTTTCGGCCTTAAAACCGATAATGCTTTGCACATCCTGAATTAACGAACCGCCTTCGGGGAAAAAGCGAATGGTGCCGTTATCGAAATCATTGGATACTGTTTTTACCGGTGTTTTTTTGTTGCGCTGCGCAGGTGCTTTTCCAACCGAAGAACCGGGAATGTGATGAATGGCAATGGCTTTCTCAAAAACAAAATTATCACCAAAATTGCGCATCCAATTGGTGTAAGCGCGCAGGCGATAGTTTCCATCGGCCAAAGTATCGGCCAGTTTAAAATCGCCGTTTCCCAAACCTTTATCTAACCGCACAATTTCGCGGTTTACAATTTCTGCCTCCGGCGAAATCAATTCGACATATAAATTATTGCTGGTGTTGGTAAGCGAGGTGCTGAGGCCGTTGACCAAATAAGCCTTAAACCAAATGTTATCGCCCGAGGCATACAGGTTACGGTCGGTTTGCAAATAAACTTTTTCGAAAAATAATTTAAAGCCTGCCGGTTTGGCCGGTGCCTGCGCTATTGTTTTTTGTTGTGCAAAAGAAGCATCGAGCAAAAACCAAAAAACAAAGAACAAAACGCAGCAGAAGTTAAATTTTTTAGGAATTTTAAGTAGCAACATAAATTTATAGCACTTGGGTTTGTACGATTTATCAGGAAAAAGAAAGATCGGTCGGGTTTGTAATTGTTGGATAAATCTCGCGAAAAAACATAAATAACTGTCCTGTACAAACCTGTTTTGGACAAGTAAAAACCATTGTAAAAGTGTAAAGTCAAAATGCAACTCATTATTGATACTTTTACATCCTTTAAATACCTGTGCAAAAGTTGTCCAACATCATTTCCGCTCATCATGAATACAGCATTTTCGGTGCTTATCCGGAAGGAAAAAAATACAGTTTTCGGTCAATTTGTTCTTTTTTGATTTATGGTTTCTTAAATGGTTAACCTAAACCGTGCCGCTACAGAACGGTTGCTTTGGATTGCAATTGCAGCCGCACTTGCAATCGCCGGCGTTTCATGTTTGCTGGTTTCGGTATCAACTTTTCCTGATTCTGGCTGGGGATTTTTAACCTGGAAAAACATGCTGCACGGCGGCGGTTTTAATTTGCTGCCAGAACCAGACCCAGACAATATTGCAAAAGATGCTTACACTTTTTTAACCTGGTGGTCGCCTGGACAGTATTTAGTTCCGGGAAGTATTGCTTCTTTTATCGGTATAAAAATTGGCTGGGGCATGGTGCTTACTTCCATTATTTTTACTTTTTCGGGCGTGGTTGGCTGCTATTTTTTGTTTAGCAAATTGCAGTTTAACCGATTGACAACTTTATTGAGCGTTTTGGTTTTATGCTGCCAGGTGCAAACGCTGCTGCCGTTTTCGGTTTACAACGGCGGCGAAGTGCTGATTTTTGGCGTTGCGCCCTGGTTTTGGTATTGCTGTATCGATTTTAAACCAAAAGTTCCGCGGCTATTGCTGCTCGTTTTATTATCCTGGATTGGTTTTGTTGCAAAATCATCTTTTTTGCTGGTAACGGTTTGCGGTTTTTTGTTCATTTTTTTAGGCTGGATCAGAAAAAGAAATACTTTTAAAGAACTGGCGACTAATACAACCGGACTTTTTATAGCCGGATTGTTCATCATCGTGCCGATATATTTCCTGTTCCTGCAAAAAGGGGATAACCCGTCTTCCGCTGCCGAAGGTTTTAGTTTTAGCTGGTTAAATCTGTTTTATCCTGCTTCCATACCGTTATTGACCGCTTTTTCTGCGGATGAAGTTTTTAATACTTTTGCCCGTCCGCATTATTTAGAAAACCTTCCTGCAACCGATGCCATTTTTTACGGAATGGGTTTTCTGCTCATTATTTTTGTGCTTTCGCGCATTTATTTTAACCGGATTGGTTCTGTTGCCTACCGTTGGCTGCTGTTTACAACTTATATTTTTTTTACAGTTTTTTTTGTTTTGCAATATTGCAGGCACGCAGCCATCTCGATGGAAGGGCGGCATTTTCACATCCTCGGTTTGCTGTTTTTACCGGGCGTGGTGCAGCTTGTTCGACAGGTAAAAATTACTGTCCTAAAAAAAGCATTGCAATTGGTTTTGTTGCTGCTGTGTTTGTTCGGCTGGACGAATTATTTTTTCCGCTGGAGATCAAAATCAAAGCAAACACCAAGCACAATAACACATGTGGTGCAAGATTTACTTGATGCGAAAACGCTTTCAAAAATCCACCAGTTGGATATGCAATTTCCGCAGCAAGCTTTATTTGTGTTGATAAGCCCGGAAATTGCGATGGAAATTGAACACAACCGAACCTTAGTTTTGCCTTTTAATACGATGACGCCAAAAACTGAAAACCCAAGTTACGATGGCCGGGTAAAAAAATTGTTCCTGATTGTTCCTGCAAATATTGCCGCCAACCGCACAACTGTTCAATTAATCAAAGCTTGTTTTACAGATTATAAAATTTTCAGCGAAGAAAAAATCGGGAAAGCGTTTGTTTTATTTACAGGTTTGTAACGAAAATTCGGATTTTTATCCGGTAAAAGAAGTACTCATCATCAAAAAATAATTTATTCGATGCAAAAAATAAAATGGGGGATTATTGGCTGCGGCGATGTAACCGAGAAAAAAAGCGGGCCGGCATTTAATAAAGTCCCTAATTCTGAACTGGTTGCCGTGATGCGCCGAAACGCAGCAAAAGCGGAAGATTACGCCAAACGCCACAACGTGCCCAAATGGTTCAGCGAAGCGGATGAACTGATCAACGACCCTGAAGTTAACGCCATTTACATTGCCACGCCGCCTTTGCAGCACGAAGATTATGCTATCCGCGCGATGGCCGCCAGGAAACCTGTTTACATCGAAAAACCTGTTTCGCTTTCGGCTGCTTCTGCCGAAAGAATATTGAAGGCTTCGGAAAAGTATCAGCAAAAAGCAGCCGTTGCGCATTACCGCAGGCAGCAGCCGGTTTTTTTAAAAGTGAAGGAATTGCTGGAAAACAACGCTATCGGCGATGTCCGTTTTGTTGATTTAAAAATGTTGCAGCCGCCAAAATCAAATTTGATTGCCAGTTCCGAAGAAAACTGGCGTATTGACCCGGCCATTTCCGGCGGCGGTTTGTTCCACGACCTCGCCCCGCACCAACTGGATTTAATGGTTTATTTTTTTGGTGCGGTAAAAGAAGCATCAGGTTTTGGATTGAACCAGGGCGGTTTTTATCTGGCGGATGATTTGGTAACCGGTAACATCTTATTTAAAAAGAATGTTGCTTTTACCGGAACCTGGTGTTTTACCGTTCCGGAAAATGAGCAGCAGGATATTTGTACCATCATTGGTTCCGAAGGAAAAATAAGTTTTCCGGTGTTTGGTTCTGAAATTACTTTAACCAAAAATGGTTCGGAAGAAAAGTTAACCTTTAAACCTTTAGAACATGTGCAGCAACCGATGATTGCAAAAGTAACACAGTATTTTTTAGGAGAAAGTTCAAATCCTTGTTCTATCCAGGATGCCATTTTTTCGATGGAACTGATGGATGCTTTCACTAAAAAAAGTATTGATAAAAACAGCATTTAAATCTGCTGCGATCAAATTAAGATTTTAGGCTCGATAAAAAATCATCTCAACAAAAAACCCCTTCCATTACTGAAAGGGGTTTTGGTTGATGCTGTTTTTATCAGCCTAAAATCTACTTGGAATAAATACTGGAAGAGACACGGTAACCGGTTGTTAAATTATTGTACCAATCCTGGAAACTATTTCCATTAGCAGCAGCCCAATCTGCAAAATGCGGGTAAGCATTTGTAATGGCGACGGTTTCTAAAGGATATTGAAAAGAGGTATCCGTAAAACTGATTGCCCAAGGATAGTTTGCATTGGAGGTAAACGATTTTCTTCCTCCGGTAAGCGAAAGGTCGTCGCCAGTGTTAAACAAGGCAGCATTGCCTTTATCTGTCATTGGGTAACCAGGCAAATGCACTTCGTAACCTCTTCTTAAATTACTGATCAGGAATGGGTTTAAACTGGCAATACTTACATTGTTAAGCGAAATCGGCGCATTAAGCGTAAGCATTACAGAGGCGGTGCCGCTTTGTACTTTATCTTTAACGTTAAGCGTATTGATAAAGAAAGCGCCGGCGGGGTTGGTAATTAATGCTTCGTGGTTATCAAAAGGGATGATAACGGCGTTAGTTTGGCCTGCTTCTACACCGTTACTGGCAAATTGGATGTAATTGCTAATTGTATTTTGCCCCGTTACAGATTTTACAGACGAAGCGCTAAATGGCAACTGCACACCAAAACCATTTTTGTATGCTGCACCAGCAGCGGCAATTGTATAATCACCTTGCAAAGTAACCAGCTGGCCTTGGGCGTTTAAGCTTAAAGTATAACGGTAGTTTACTACCAAATCATTAAAATCATAATCGCCTTTAAACGGCCAGTTATCCTCAAAAATTAGTTGTGCTAAACCGGTTTGTGAAGGGTAGTAATAAATATACGCCTGTGTTGGATCGTTCGGGAAGGCATCATTTTGGTTTTGAACGCCATCACCATCATTATCGCCGCCCGCATCTGTAACGGGAATATTAGCAGAGGACAACGCTGTATTTGGGGTTGTGGTAGCGTAAAAAACTAAATCGTTAAAATCATTATCGGCAAGTGAGGACTGGTTTGCAGAAGCTTGTCTGTTCCTATCTTCAAAACCGTAAATATAAATTTGATGTGCACTATCATAAATCAACACAGCGTGCCTGTTTGCGCCGTTGGTTTCCGGGTTTAGGTTAGCACTCGAGTAATATTTATTGGCATTTAAATTAACACCGCTTCCTGTCCATGCGTTTTCTAAAAGCACAAAACCAATAGTAGTTCCGGCCGGGAAATTACCTAATTTAACTTTATCCCCCGGGTTTAAACCGCCACCAGAACCATAGCCTGAAGAGTTAGGAAACACCATGGTAATTTTATCAATACCACCTGCCGTTGTGCCCACTGCACCAGCAGTAGGCGGGTTGCGGGTTGGATAAGTGTAGTAAGCCAATGAGTTTTGGTTGCTGGCAGTTTCGGCCAAATAGGTAACATAAACATCAGATTGTGCTGTAACCGCAATATTTGGGACCGGACTGCTTAAATACTCCGGATGCTTAGTACCTATATTGATACCATTTGGCAACGAGGCATTTACTGTGTTTAGCAAAGCGGCATCGATTACATCCGGCGTAGCTTCTAAATATTTTGGCCTTCCTAAAGTGGAAGAATAAGTGCTGTTATTTACTACTGCATCGCTTGTGGCAATATAAGGGGAAGGATAAACAAAATCTGTAGCACCTGCGCCCAGCGTGCCTAAACCTCCGGAATTACCGCTTGAAGCACCTGGCATGTTATTAATGTCATCGGGCACAACATCGCCGCTGTAACCGCTTTTTCCGCCAATAGTTGCCGTAACCGAATTGTTGCTGATATTCACTTTAACATTACTAAGCAAGCCTAAGTAATTTGGATCAACAATAAGCTGTGTAGAGGTGGACTTTACATTGAGTATTGCCTTTAAGACTCCGCTTTTGTCTGTCACACCTGTAAAAATTGCTGTACCTGGAGCAGTGCTTGAGGTATTGTAAACGTTTACCACCACGCCCGAAATCGGCACATCACTGCTGGTAAGCAGTTTCAGGTTTAGGGTTACATCTTTTGTAGTTTTGTAATCAAAACCGTTTGGTGCTATTGCGTTAGGATTGGTAGCGTTGATCCCTGAACCCTCTTTTTTACAGGAAGTGATTGCAGAAATGCCCACAATTCCTAAAAAGTAAAAGATTTTTTTAATCATGATAGATAAGTGTTTTTGCCACTTTTTACGTCTGTCAAGAAAAATAGGTTCGTTCAAAAAGGCATCAGCATTAACTATCAGAAACGGCCAAGCAAGAAGTCAAGGCCAATACATGCTTCTTTTGGCAATGATTTTTTTAGTGCTAAAAGAAGTATCAGGATAATTTAATAAAGATTACAACTATATTTTTTAAAAGGCTTTACAACAAAAGCTTTTGTTCCTTCAACCCAAAATATTTTTTTGTGTGGATGACCGTACGATCAGTTGTGGTTTGATGCTCACCGTTTTGTAAACCTTGACCTCGCCAGATACTTCTTTTATCTCCTCAAAAAAAAGTTTAGCAATGGCCTTGCCCATATCTTTGCTAAATTGGTCAACAGTGGTGATAGAAGGACTGGTAATTTCACTAAAAGCTTCGTTAGAGTAACCGCAAATGCCCAAAGCTTCCGGTACTTTAAAGCCTAATTTGGTGGCCACTTCCAAAACACCTAAAGCAGAAAAATCTGACGTGGAGGCAAAAACGGCATCCGGCGGCTCAGGCAAACTCAGTAATTTTTGCGTTGCTTCGGCACCCAATTCTTTTGTCCAGGCATTTTCTACAATCAATTCTTCTATAGCCGAGAACTTATGTTGTTTTAACGCAAGCAAATAACCTGCTTTCCGTTCCCTGAAAATGGCGAGGTTTTGCGGCCCTTCCAGCAAAGCAATTCGGCGGTAACCCTGATTGATCATATGCGCAACTGCTTCTGTTGCAGCCTGCTCATTATCGTTGATTACTTTATAAGTTTCCAGTTCCTGCGCCACCCGGTCAAATTGAATCAATTGGATGCCTTGCGACAAAGCATTTTCCAAATGGCCGTTATTGCGATGCTCTACAGAAATAGAAATCACAATACAACTTACATGCTGGTTAATTAATGTTTCAACACATTGCACTTCGCGTTCATGCAATTCGTTGGATTGGCAGATCACCAAGCTGTAACCGTTTTTGTAAGTTACTTCTTCCAAACCGGCAATTACGTTAGAAAAAAAGTTTTGGTTAATGCGCGGCACAACTACGCCAATAGTACGGTTTTGGCCCTTACGCAGGTTTTGGGCGAGGTAGTTTTGCTGATAGTTAAGTTCTTTAGCGGTTTTTAAAATCAGTTCTTTGGTAGCAGTGCTTACTTTGTTGCTGTTGTTTAAAGCCCTGGAAACAGACGATGCCGCAATGTTTAATTTTCTGGCTATATCGTGTATCGTTGTTCGTTTCGGTGCTTTCATAATAGTTGGAAAAATAAAAATTAAAATTATAGGCAATCGATTGCAATTTTTTTATTATTTTCGTTGCAACACAATTAAACCTTTTTCCAGGCAACTTTATAAGTAAGTATGTTATTGTTAGGTATTGATATTGGCACATCGTCTGTAAAAGTTTCTGTTGTAGATGCATTGTCGCAAAGCACGTTAACATCGGCACAGTTTCCGGAAACAGAAGCAGAAATTATTGCTTTACAGCCAGGCTGGGCAGAGCAGTCGCCAGAATCTTGGTGGCAATACACGCAGCAGGCAATTGCCGCTTGTAATCAGTCTGGCAAATACAATCCTGCTGATATTGCCGCTATCGGCATTGCTTACCAAATGCACGGTTTGGTTTTGGTGGATCAAGATCAAAACGTTTTACGAAACAGTATTATTTGGTGCGATAGTAGGGCAGTAGAAACTGGTAATGAAGCATTTAAAGCGATAGGTGAGGAGAAGTGCCTGGAACACTTATTGAATTCGCCGGGAAATTTCACCGCTTCTAAACTGGCCTGGGTCAAAAAGAATGAACCCGAGCTATTTGCCAAAATCAACAAAATAATGCTTCCAGGAGATTTTATTGCGATGAAGCTGACCGGCGAAATTACCACTTCGGTTTCTGCACTTTCGGAAGGTATTTTTTATGATTTTATCGGCCATAATCTTTCTGCCGATGTTTTGAATTATTTTGGTTTCGACGGAAAAATTTTTCCAATCATCCAACCTGTCTTTTCTGTTCACGGAACGGTAAAGCCGGAAGTTGCACAAAAATTAGGCCTTAAAAGAAGCATTCCGGTTGCTTACAAAGCTGGAGATCAACCAAACAACGCCTTGTCCTTAAACGTTTTAAAACCTGGCGAAGTAGCTGCAACGGCCGGAACTTCAGGCGTAATTTATGGTGTGAGTGATCAGCTGGTTTACGATCCGCAATCCCGCGTCAACACTTTTGCCCACGTTAATTATACCGATACCGAAATTCGTACCGGCGTTTTGCTTTGTATCAACGGCACCGGAAGTATGAACCGCTGGGCAAAAAGCCTTTTCGGGACCGGAATTTCTTATCAGCAAATGAACGACGAAGCCCTTAAAATTAAGGTTGGCAGCGAAGGCTTGCTGGTTCTGCCTTTTGGAAATGGTGCCGAGCGGATGCTGAATAACCGGCAAATAGGAGCACAGATTGTCGGAATTGATGTTAACCGTCATCATTCAGCACATTTATTTCGTGTCGTACAGGAAGGGATTGCTTGTGCTTTCCGTTACGGACTGGATATAATGCGCGAAAACG
Source organism: uncultured Sphingobacteriaceae bacterium (assembly GCA_964251965.1). Taxonomy (GTDB): domain Bacteria; phylum Bacteroidota; class Bacteroidia; order Sphingobacteriales; family Sphingobacteriaceae; genus Mucilaginibacter_A. Next base: position 323,823 of record CAXULQ010000001.1, read on the forward strand.
GGATGAACCCAAGCATTATCCGCGCCGGAAAAGCCAATATGTTTATGAGCACTGTTTTTACCGATACTTTTGTAAACGCAACCGGTGTACCCGTAGAATTGTACCAAAACGACGGCAGCGCAGGCGCGGCTTTGGGTGCCGGCATTGGTGCCAAGATTTTTGCATCTCCATCCGAAGCATTTAACAACGTGCGGCCCGTACAAAAAATAGAACCGAATAATGAGGAGTTTGAAGTTGTTTATCAGCAATGGAAAGCATTACTGGAGAAACAATTGAATTAGAACATACTTCTTTTATGGAGGTAAAAATAAAACGGGTCAGCCCCCTAACCCCCTCAAGGGGGAAGCACAATTTGATACTTTTCTATCTTCTACTTTTCTATTGTTTAGAAAAGTCTGCTTTAGGCTTCCCCCTTCGAAGGGGGTTAGGGGGATGACTGGAAAGAAAATCATGATAAAATCAACATCACAAACAATAACACAAATTATAAAACCATGGGACAAATAGTAACAGGAGAAAAAGAGTTTTTTAAAGGCATCAGCCAAATCCAGTTTGAAGGTTTGGAATCTGATAATCCTCTGGCCTTTCGCTGGTACGACGAAAACCGCGTTGTAGCTGGCAAAACGATGAAAGAACATTTTAAGTTTGCAGGCGCGTACTGGCATTCTTTTGTGGGTAACGGCAGCGATCCTTTTGGTGGTGCTACGCATATTTTCCCTTGGGATGAAAAGTCTGACGCGGTAGAACGCGCCAAAGATAAAATGGATGCAGCGTTCGAGTTTTTCACCAAAATGAACCTGCCTTACTACTGTTTCCATGATGTGGATGTGGTAGATTATGGAAATGATATTGCCGAAAACGAACGCCGTTTGCAAACCCTGGTAGCATATGCCAAAGAAAAACAAGCACAAAGCGGCGTAAAACTACTTTGGGGAACAGCCAACTTGTTTTCGCATCGGCGATATATGAACGGTGCTTCTACCAATCCTGATTTTCACGTTTTAGCGCATGGTGCAGCACAAGTGAAATTTGCTTTGGATGCAACCATTGCTTTAGGCGGAGAAAATTATACTTTTTGGGGCGGGCGAGAAGGTTACATGACTTTGCTCAACACCAACATGAAACGCGAGCAGGAACATTTCGCGAAATTCCTTCATGCAGCAAAAGATTACGCACGTAAACAAGGTTTTAAAGGAAGCTTTTTTATCGAACCAAAACCGGCAGAACCAACTAAACATCAGTATGATTTTGATGCGGCAACAGTTTTCGGTTTTTTGCAGAAATATGATTTGCTGAACGATTTTTCTTTAAACCTGGAAACCAACCACGCAACTTTGGCCGGCCATACTTTTCAGCATGAATTGCAAGTTGCTGTTGATAACGGGATTTTAGGTTCGATTGATGCCAACCGTGGCGATATGCAAAATGGCTGGGACACAGATCAGTTTCCAAATGACATTAACGAACTGACCGAATGTATGCTGATTATTTTAGAAGGCGGTGGTATTAAATACGGCGGCGTAAACTTTGATGCCAAGATCAGAAGGAACTCTACCGATCCGTCTGATTTGTTCAATGCACATGTTGGCGGGATGGATATTTTTGCCCGCGCTTTGATTACGGCGGACAACATCCTGCAAAAATCAGATTACAAAACCATCCGCGAAGAACGTTATGCTTCTTTTGATGGCGGAAAAGGCAAGGAGTTTGAAGAAGGCAAATTATCGTTAGAAGATTTACGTAACTACGCTGCCGAAAACGGCGAACCTGCAACGATTAGCGGTAAGCAGGAATATTTGGAGAATTTGATTAATCGGTATATTTAGGTTTAACGATTTTATAGTGATAAAGGAAGCATTTGGCGGAAACGTTAGGTGCTTCTTTGTTTAAATATTATTCAGTAATGATTTTATCCAGCTTGTTAAAATCAGCCTCATTTACAATAAATCTATTAGTATTTTCATAATGATTAATAGATTGACCTTTTGAAAGAACTAACATTTCAGTTTTCGTATTTTTAGATATGATTTCAACAGTTTTTTCAATATTTCCAGAATTTGAAGCACCACTGATTACTACTATTACCATTTTAATATCCTCTGAAATTTTAAACTTTTCTTTCAAGTTATTGATCTTATCAATTTTTAAATAACAATCCAAACCTTTAATTTTCTCAATTAAAGTATCTAATACTTTAACTTGTTCTGTTATTTCATTCCTTTTATATCCAAGATCTGTTTTTATATCGAAAACTTTGGTGATAAAATTATCAACTGTAATGCATACATCAGGTCTAAAGAGCAATGGTCTTTTTCCTGAATTATTCATGAATCCTGATCCTGTAAATGAAATTTGCGGATCAATGAGAATTTGTATTGAACTGTTTGATGGTAATATATCTGCACAATATTTGGCAAATAAATCTTCAGCAACTGATGATATAGAATGACTTGTGCCTCTATTTATTTTGTTTTTAGCAGATGGAAATTTAATTTTTCGAGCATCTAAATAAGAGTTATATATGGAATCAATAAACCATTTGTGTTTTTCAGAATTCATATTACAATTACTAAACTGTTATACTATTTTACAAAGAGACAATATGTTGACTTTTATTTGGTCGTACTATTAATATTAAATGTTCAATTTCATATCCTTAACCTAAAATCCTTTTGACAAAAGGAAAATCAACAGTCTCAATGATTTTAACTTTTTAAAAATACAGACGTTTTGAATTAATTAGAAAATTGTAATCTCCAAAAGTTACAACCAATGGAATTTGAATAATACAAAATTTATTATTAGTTATAAACTGATCTTCAATTAAGGACGTTATGTTTCTTTTGATGGTGGAAAAGGCATGTATAATTTTTAACAACAACACTTTTTCGATGGTAAAAGAAGCATTTAAGAATCTACTACTTTTTATTTCTTTAACTTGATGGATTATTTAAATTTTATTTCGTAACATCCATTTTCTCCCATTTAACATAATCTTTTTGCTTTTTATTATTTGTGATTGGGCCTTCCATCCAATTAAAATCATCGTGTAACTTTAGCCGGTAATAAACATAGAACTTGCCTAAACTGTAGGCTTTGTTTTGTTTTCTGAAGCTTAGTTCTTTGCCATCAAACAACAATTGGTCTATCACAAAATTCTTTTTATTTTTACAAGTAACAACTATATCTCCATTTTTGGTAAGTTGGATTTTATACAAGTCGGAATAACGGACCGTGGTTTCCATTCCAATTCCCCAATGTTCTTTCCATTCTCCAACTAATTCTTGTTTGGGGTCAGTTTTAACAATTGTTGTTTTATCTTCTTTTGCTGTTTTATCCTCATTTATTGTTTTGTTCTCTTTAACTTTATCATTGGTGCAGGAAAATAATAACAGGAATATTAATAGGAGAGGCGTTTTTCTCAAGTTGCTGGTCAACATATATTTGTTAAATTTATCTAATTTGGATTGCTAGAACGCAACAAATTTGGCGCGTAAACTGATCCAATAATTTAGGTGGTAAAAGAAGCATATTAGAAGGATAAGTCAAAATTGAAATTTTCAATCTAAGTTAGATAATCCTAATTTAATGACAACAACTATTGCCGCTAACCGATTTTTTGGAAGGGGCAGGAGGTACATCATTGGCTGGATTCTCATTAAAAAAGCCAACTGGTTTCAACAAAAATCCAATGTAGGCAGTCGGCATTACCGGATAATCTTCCGGGCGCGGGATGTGCGTGTGCCCCATGGTGTACCAAAAAACAACATCAGTATCTTTGATCGGCCTGTTTTGCTGTGTCCATTGGATTAGCCCGTCGCCGCCCTGGCTTTGGTTTGGATAATCTCCAGCAGCAAATAGCTCCTTTTCGTTGTATGGCGTTACCCAAACATGGTTTTCTACAAAACCGGCGCGCTTCCGCCAATACGCATTTTTTGAGGCAAAAGGAACGCAATTATCACCAGCCATAAACTTGTAGGCAACAGGTTCGCCGACGTGGTTTTTCCGGTTGTGGTTTACAATTTTCCAATATCTTGCGGTTTCCAAGTTTAGATTAGATCGAGCTTGTAATTCGTTTTCTAACAAAGTTGGTTTAGCATAAAATGCATTTTCATAAGGGTTATCAGCACCAAGTTCTTCCGAAACGACGTTGACTTCATAAACAGAATTTTCCGTTCCGTCTAAATCAAAATCACAACGGACACTAAAAAAATGCTGGTGGTTTGGTGCGTACAATTGTGGCGCAACTAAATTTCCATATTTAGGTTTTACGTTTGGAAGATAGGCAGCCAGCGACAATATTCCCGTCAGTTTAATTTCCAATTGGATGTTGCCATCCTGATACAAATACCAAAAGAAACCGTACTCATAATTTTCGACTGTCGAAACTGAAGAGATTACCAGTCGTCTGGACCGGCGCACTTCCGGTACGCCTAATCTTCTGTCTGTATGCTTCCACAAAATCCCGTAATCTTCTTCGTGCAAACAGATTGCATTTTTAACCGTGACCAGGTTTCCTTTGCTGTCCGTCATATTGGCATCAAAATACTGGATATAACCTAAACAATCGCAGCCTAATTCCAAACTGTTGGCACAAGTACCCATTCCATATTCGCCGGTATCAAAAGCATTTTTTCGCTTTTGTGTTTCTGTCGGATCACCATAAGGCACAACCATTTCCGAAAGCGAGGCGCGGTACAGGATAGACCGTTTTTCGCCGTTATCCAGATACGAAAGATTGTGCAGCGTTAATCCTTCCCGTGCATTAAAACCGATCACAAAATCCCATTTTTGCCAGCTAACCTGATAACCATTAACTTGGAAGGAAGGGCCTTCCGGTTGGACAATTTCCAACGGTTTAATATCTTTTCTAAGATTTTGTACCCGATCGGCAGCATAATTACCGGCATTTGGAGGCAAAGGAACGTGGCCATAGTTTTCTACGCGGATCACTTCCATCGTATCAATGTTCACTACCGGCCTCAAACCTTCAATTGGGCGGGCATAGCCATTATCGGTTTTATCGCTGTGCACAAAACACAACGGCCGCGTGAGGCGCATGTTTTTTTCTTCTTCGTGCCCGTAATAACCGGCAGACCAAATATCGACCATGATCAAACTGGTATCGGTTATGCCATACTCTTTTACGGCTTCTTTAAAAAGCGGACTGTTCAAAACCGCTTGTTCGCATTCCATTTGTTCATCTATCGAAAGTGTAGGCTGTACACCCGTTAGAACTTCCCACGAAGAAATTTTTTTCTCCTCCAAATTTACAACTGCCTCATAAACTTCTCTTTTGGCGCTATTGTACAACACGGCGAAAGATTCACGGTGAACAGGATTTTCGCCGTTCAACAAATATTGTTTTACAGCTTCTTTGGACGGTTCTTTTAAAACAACGGAAATAAACCTGATTGATGCGGGCAAGCTTTTTTCGTTACGCAACACATTTACCGATGCTACAATTTCTGCCGAAGTAAGCGGCTCCAACGGGTGAATTAAAGATTTGCTAACTACGTTTTCCATATTTGGCCTGAGTTGATTTTTTACGTTATCGTAAATTTAAACAGATTTTGCTGATCGGCCGGCCTAAAAATGGAATAAATATAATCGCAAACAATATTGAGGTTATGTGTTGATGCTTCTTTTATAGGCATAAAATTGGAGTTGAATTTTAAAGAAAGCTTATTAAGCTGATTAAATTTATGCCGATAAAAACAGTATCCAATTTAAAACCCAATCGAGTTCCCGCGGATGGCAGCATCAAAAAGATTGATCCTTTTGTGAAATAATCGAAATTGGATATTAATATTTTCGACTAATAAAAAAGAGCATCGGTGTAATTGCAGATGCTCTTTTTATCAGGTGAAATCTGCTAAAAAATATTAGCAAAGCAAATAATAGCTTTTTTATTTTGTTATAGATTGAAAATTGAATCTCAGATTGATGCCTCCAGAACCAAAAAAGAGTTGTTGCGATCCAAGTCCGGCCAAAGGATATTTTAAAAAAGGTTCAATTTCGATTTGATTTTTACCTAATGGATAAGCAAACCCAAAGGATAAATTTAATGTTCTGGCAAAATCGAAACTCTTAAAGCTTTTACTTATTTTTTCGCTTTGTTGGGCACTTGTTATTGATGTAGAAGTTTGTGTTGGCAGCGAAGATGAAGCGGATGGATTAATGTAATTGTATGAATAAGATTCGTTTGCAAAAGCATTTGAACTAACACCGGCAGCAATAAATATACTATTTTTACCGCTATAAAGTTGATATTTTAGATTGATCGGCAAATCCAAGACAAGCAAATTGGCAGTTACATTATTCAAACTTTGAATGTTACTTGCAGTTGTAACACCAGAAGCAGGAGTAGAAAAATAAGTAACTGTAGGTTGTATGTTTTGTGGGAAGTTGCTTACATAGTTTAATTTATTTTGGAGGAGTGAAAGTCCTGTTGATAATTTTAGTTTTTTCGTCAACTTGTAATCAAAAGAAAAACCTGCGCCAAAACCAAATTGATTATTGCTGCCTTTTGCATAATTTAAATGTGTATCAGTATAAACTCCAAAACCAAACTTGGATTGTTCCGGCTCTTTCTTTTTTCCAATGTTGTCTTTAACAACCAATACTGTTTTTACCGGCAATTTTATTTCAGGTTGAAATACCAACGTTTGGTTTTGTGCTGAAGTTTGCAATAGCGTCACTTGCCGTGCTTCTTTTAATGGCGAAAAAGTATCATCAACTTTAATTTCCTCCTTTAAAGAATCAGCTTCAACCTTTTCAAATTTTGAAAAATTTTTTTTAGAAGCGGATGACTTGGCTGAATTGGAAGAAGAAAAATTATTGGAGGAGGAGAGGTTGTTTGTTGTTGTAGATTGTTGCTGATGTTTTTTCTTAATATAAATTGAATCATTAGCTGCAAGGTTTCCAATTTTTACTGTATTTTTTTGATTGTATTGCAAAGTTTCAACATACTTCTTTTGCCAGTTATTTTTTGTGGTTGAATTAGTTTTATTAAGATTTATGGCTGAATTTAAGACTTTTGTTTTCGGTTGGGTTTTTACTATTTCGGATTTATTTTCTACATAGTCAACGGGCCAAAAAAGCCAAAAAGCGAGCAACAACAAAGCAACAGCAACAAAAGAAGTCCACCACCAGTCTAAAATACGGCGTTGGCGTTCTTTTTCCGGATATTTTTGCCGAAACCGGTTCCAGCCTTCCTCTGCGGATTGGTCTTCGTATTCCTCAAAAACCTTTTGGATGCGACTGCTTAATTGTTTATCGAATTTTTCTTCCATCGTTATTGCTCTTCTTGCTGCAATATGTTTTTCCGTAACTGCTCTTTGGCCCGCGTTAAGTACACTCTTGATGAACTTACAGGAATGCCGAGCATCAAACTGATTTCTTCATGTTTGTAGCCATCCACTTCATACAAGTTGAAAACCAACCTGTGCATTTCGGGTAGATTATCCATCAATTTTAATATATCTGATGCTTGTAATTGTGCCAAAACAAGTGCCGGGCTAAATATCATTTCAGCCTCTTCCAAATCAACTTGTGCAGGGGTTTTTAAAATTTTCCTACGTTTGTCTATTACTGTGTTTACAATTACTTTTCTTAACCAGGGTTTAAAGGCCAACGTTTCTTTATAGCTGCCGATTGCGTTAAAAACCTTTATAAAAGCATCATTTACAGCTTCCATGGCATCATTTCTATCGGATAAATAGCGCAAACCAATACCCATAGCATAGCCATAAAACTTCTTATAAAGCATTTCCTGGTATTTTAAACCGCCGTGTTTGCATTGCTGAATGAGCTCTTGTTCAGTAATGTCCGGATATTTCCGCATGTATTATTTTATTCGCTTCAAGCGGTTTTTATTTTATTGAAATCAAATTCAAGCTATAATTTATCGACCTGATATTTTTTACTATTATTTTTATTAAACCATACGGATGCTAAATTACAAACGCTACAAAATGTATTGTTTTTTTGAACCTTTTTTAGTTTTAATATTTGTCCTATAATTAATATTATGTTAAGTAAGAAATGTAAAATAAAGGAAGCCTGCTATTAACAGGCTTCCTTTTCACACTTAAAATTGATAAATTATTTTTTTAAAGCATCTATCTTTTTTTGAGTAGCTGCAGCATTCGCATCTTGTTTTAAACCGATGTAAACCGTTTTTAAATTAGCCAAAGCATCAATCGAAGTTGGATTAACTTCTGTAGCTTTTAATATATATGGTTTTGCCTTATCAAACAAAGCATTTGATTTTGCAATTGCTGCTGTGTATTCTTTTTGTTTATTTACCGGAAGTTTGTTTGCATTGTTAAAAATATCAATTGCAGGACTCATAATCACATATCCCAAATTCAAGTTAGCTTCAAAATAATTAGGGTCGATATCTAATGCTTTTTTGTAATATTCTGCTGCTTTATCAAAATCTTTTGCCGAAGAATAAGTTAGGCCGGCATAATAATATAAAGTTTTGTTTTTAGGGTCATTAGCAATAGCAGATTCAATTTTTTTGGTTACTTCTTTTTTATTTCCCGCCATAATGTTCAGTTCAATTTCGCGCTTGGCTAATTCTACATTTTGGGGATATTTTTTTGTTGCTTCGTCCATAATTTTTATGGCAGAAGCTGTGTCTTTTTTATTTAGGTACAAAGTGGCCAAATCCGAATAAACACTTAAACTTTTGGAATATTTGGTAGTAACCAGTTTTTTATAATTACTGATTGCCGCATCGTTGTTTTTAGCATTGGCAGCAGCCAATCCTGTGTATAAAATGGCGTTGGTATCCTCCGGGAAAAACTGGCGGTAATTATCAAAAGCGGTATAAGCTAAATCGTATTTTCCGCTTTGATATTGCTTTACGCCCTTGTTCAGGTCATAATTTGCAAGGGACTTCATGGCATCACTAATCAGTGCTTTGTTTTCGCCTTTTGTATCAGCGGCTTGTGCTTTTTTATAAGCATCTTCTGCAGTTGTAATTAAATTATCTCTGGAAGCCTGGGTGGTATCATTGGCCAGCGAACCGTAAATTGCTGCTTTTAAGGCATAAGTTTGCGGCAATTGCGCTGTTTTATCATTTGCAGCAGCTTTATCAATAGATTCTTTGGCTGTATTTAAACTGGTGGCAGCAATTTTACCAGTCCTAACTATTGTGTATTTGTCGTACTCGCTCTTTGCGTTGGAGAGTTCTGATTTCTGCGCGAAAGCACTTGCAGAAACCGCAAGCGTAAATACAGTGGCTATTAAATGCTTTGTTTTCATAGTTTTTAATTAATTATTTGGTTTAGTTGAGTACTGATTTTAGTTGCTTGTAAGGTATTACCCGTTTTATCGTATAATAATTTTAAAGTTTGTAAAAATTCCGGGTTGTTGGGGTTCATCTCGTTGGATTGCTCAAGATAAGTTTCCGCAAGTTTAAAATTTTCTGTAGATGTAGCCGGATCGTTAGCTCCTTTTTTCATATATAATACGCCGATGTTAAAAACCGGATCATAGGCGGCATGGTTCAGTTGCATCGCTTTCCTGTAATAAACTTCGGCCTGTTTTGTTTGGTTTAAGTGGTCATAACAAACTGCAGCAAGAAAATTAACGTCATAATTGTTAGGCTCAGTTTTCACTAAATCTTCAATTAAGCCTCTTAACGCCACGTAATCTTTTTTGTTGTTATAAATATTGGCCTCTTCAAACAGTAGTTTTTTATTCTCAGGATAAACGGCACGTCCGTTTTTTATAGCTTTTAAAGCTTTTGTGGTATCGCCCAAAATTTTATAAATTTTTTGTGCCGTTAAAATTACTTCCGCGCCGGCTTTCTTGTCCTCCAATAACTGATCATAATAGGCGGCCGATTTATTCAGCTCACCCATCCGGTTTGCGGCATAAGCTTCATAAACACTTAAATAACCTGCTACAGGTTCTATGGCTTTTGCTTTATCAAAATAAGTTACGGCAGTACGATAGTCATTTTGTTGCAAGCCATTAAAACCTTTCCTGATATAAACATTTGCGATATTTCGTTTAATATAGGTAACCTCGGCAGCATAATTATACATTTTTTTCTTGGTAAAAAGAGTATCGGCGTAAATAGCTGTTTTGGCGAGAAAATCATCCGGCATTCTCAAAGTGTTCAACGAATCCGAATAAGCGATGGTAGAATAAACCACAGCTTTGTAAACGCTTTTATAAAGGTTTGCCGAATCTGAACGGGTTTGTATGGTTTTGTCGATTGCCTTTTTTGCTTCGCCCAAATATTTCAAATCATGCTTCTGGTTGTAAAAAGCAAGGTTATTAAAAACATCCTTCAACTCTTCCGATTGTGAAAAAGCGAAGGATGTAGCTGTAACAAAAAAAACTACCGATAAAAGAAGCTTCCGGGCCATCTTCAGGTTTTATTTTTCAGGTTGATCTTCGTCTGCTTCGTCCTCGTCTAAATCTTCATCCAGATCTGCTTCATCTTCCAATTCTTCTTCTTCTTCCTGCCCGCCGTTCAGTTCATCCTCGTCTTCTTCATCCTCAATCGGATGTGTTGTTTCAGTCATCATTGGGTTTTCTGCTTCTAATAAATGTTCAACAGCTTCTTCAATTTCTGCCGCAACCTCTTCTTCCCTTTCAATGCTGGCTACAGATGCAATGGCATCACCTTCTTTTAAAGAAATCAGCCTTACGCCTTGTGTTGCGCGGCCCATAGAACGTAAACCACTTACAGCAATCCGAATGATGATGCCAGAACGGTTGATAATCATCAAATCGTCTTTGTCTGTAACATCTTTAATGGCTACCAGTAAACCGGTTTTATCGGTGATGTTTAAAGTCCGGACACCTTTCCCTCCCCTGTTAGTTACGCGGTAATCTTCAATATCGGTACGTTTGCCATAACCTTTTTCGGATACAACTAAAACAGTAGTTTCCGGGTCGTTTACAGAAATCATCCCCACTACTTCATCATTGTCGGTATCTAAATAAATCCCGCGCACGCCGGTTGCGGTTCTGCCCATTGGCCTTACTTTACTTTCGTTAAAACGGATAGCCCGGCCAGAACGTAAAGCCATCAAAATTTCGCTGCTGCCGTTGGTCAGTTTAGCTTCCAACAACTGGTCGCCTTCGTTGATGTTGATGGCATTGATACCATTGGAACGGACGCGCGAATAAGCTTCGAGAGAGGTTTTTTTAATGATGCCTTTTTTAGTGCACATAATTATAAAATTGTTCTCTAAATATTCCCGGTCTTTCAGGTTGATAATTTTGATGTAAGCTTTAATGTTTTCTTCCTTCGGGATATTGATGATGTTTTGAATGGCGCGGCCTTTTGATATGCGTGTGCCTTCCGGAATTTCGAAAACCCGCAACCAGAAACAGCGGCCGGCTTCCGTAAAAAATAACATGTAATTATGGTTGGAAGCAATCAGTAAATGTTCGATAAAATCAGCATCGCGGCTGTTGCTGCCGATGGAACCTTTACCGCCCCGGCCTTGCGTACGATATTCTGTTAAAGGCGTACGTTTGATATATCCTTCACGAGAAATCGTAATTACAACATCTTCATTTTCAATAAAATCCTCCGTCATCATTTCTGCGGAAGAATGCATGATCTCAGTTTTGCGCTTATCGCCGTATCTTTCTTTTACTTCAGCCAGTTCCTTTTTAATGATTTCCATCCGCAAACCTTCATCCGCCAAAATAGATTTCAGGTACTCGATCTGCTTCATTAATTCTGCGTACTCCGCTTTGATCTTGTCGCGCTCCAATCCGGTTAAACGGCGAAGCGTCATGTCCAAAATAGCACGGGCTTGTACATCGCTCAGTTCAAACTGCGTCATTAAACCTTCGCGGGCTTCGTCAGGCGTGCCAGAATTTCTGATCAATCTAATTACTTCGTCCAAATGGTCTAAAGCAATCAGCAAACCTTCTAAAATATGGGCACGTTTTTGTGCATCGGCCAATTCAAAACGCGTTCTTCGAACTACAACTTCGTGCCGGTGTTCCACAAAATGATGGATCAAGTCTTTCAGGTTCAACTGCATCGGCCGGCCTTTTACCAGCGCAATGTTGTTTACACTAAAAGAGGTTTGCAGCGAAGTGTATTTGTAAAGGTTATTTAAAACAATGGCCGCATTGGCATCTTTTTTTATCTCATAAACAACGCGGATACCTTCGCGGTTAGATTCGTCACGGATATCAGAAATACCTTCAATTTTTTTATCATTGATGAGATCGGCCGTGGCTTTGATCATCACCGATTTATTAACCTGATACGGGATTTCACTTACAATAATCCGTTCCCGTTCATTGCCATAAGTTTCAATTTCTGCTTTTGCACGTAAAACCACTCGTCCACGACCGGTTTCTAAGGCTTCGCGGATACCGTCAACTCCATAAATAATACCGCCTGTAGGAAAATCCGGCGCTTTTACGTGCTGCATCAACTCGCTGATCTCGATGTCGCGGTTATCAATGTAAGCCATCGTGGCATCGATCACTTCACTTAAATTATGCGGGGCCATGTTGGTGGCCATCCCAACGGCAATTCCGGATGCACCGTTAACTAATAGATTAGGGATACGTGCCGGCAACACCGTTGGTTCTTCTAAGGAATCATCAAAGTTGAGCTGGTAATCAATCGTATCTTTGTTGATGTCGGCCAGCATTTCTTCTGCAATCCTGCGCAAACGTGCTTCAGTGTATCGCATCGCTGCCGGACTATCGCCATCCACAGAACCGTAATTACCTTGTCCGTCCACCAAAGGATAACGCAAACTCCAGTCCTGCGCCATCCGCACCATGGTATCATAAACAGACGAATCACCATGCGGATGATATTTACCCATCACTTCCCCAACAATACGGGCAGATTTTTTATAAGGTTTGGTTGCATTTAAACCTAGATCCAGCATGCCAAAAAGCACACGGCGGTGCACCGGCTTTAAACCATCCCGAACATCGGGCAATGCACGGGAAACGATAACCGACATCGAGTAATCAATGTAGGCTGATCGCATTTCATCTTCAATATTTATCGGAATAATTCTGTCTTCTGGTAGTTGCGGGTTATCCCCTGTTTCTTCGGCCATTTTTACTTTTTAGGATTCTCAAAAATAGTATCGTGCAAGCCTGCCCTGATACCGTAATTTAACACGCGAAATTAAGCATTTAAACAATAAAAAGAGCGTGAAATACCGAGAAACATGCAGGAAAACACTCGATTAATGCTTCTTTTATCCACAGTTTTTAAGCGATAAAAGAAGTATGGGTTTTAATTGTAATGAGAATTACGGGAGAAAAATAGTTTACTCCGAAAGGAACAGGAAACTCCTACGGAGTTAAACTAAATACTAATCTTTAATGCTATAAACAGGGCGTTCCTACGGAACGAAAAACTAATCAAGGTTGGTTACTTACCCATGATTTGATACTGCTTTTACTCACAACTTTTAGGTGATAAAAGAAGTATAGGTTCAACTAACCCAGTCAACACCTTTATGCAAAAGACGCACAGTTTTTTCTTCTTCACTACCAGAGTTTGGTTGAAAATTATAAACCCAATTGGCCTGTGGCGGCAAACTCATCAAAATTGATTCTATCCTTCCGTTGGTTTCTAAACCGAATTTTGTTCCCGCATCATAAACCAGGTTAAACTCCGCATATCTTCCGCGCCTTTGGTACTGCCAGTTTTGCTCTTCTTTGGTGAAGGTTTTATGTCGGTTCCGGTTTACCAGTTCTGTATAAACGGGAATAAAAGTACGGCCAACACTTTTAGAAAATTCAAAAATATCTGTCCAGCTTAAATCATCATTAGCAGCCAAACGGTCAAAGAAGATACCGCCGATCCCGCGTGTTTCATGTCGATGTTTAATGCAGAAGTATTCATCGGCCCAGGTTTTAAACCGGGGATAAAACTCCTGATGGTAAGTATCGCAGCAGTTTTTAAGCTGCCGGTGAAAAAAACGGGCATCTTCTTCGATCACATAATGAGGCGTTAAATCAATGCCGCCGCCAAACCAGCGGACAGGTTTATCGCCAAAAACAGAAGAAGGCATTTCGAAATAACGGATATTCATGTGGATGATGGGCACCCAAGGATGGTTGGGGTGGATAACGATAGAAACGCCGGTTGCAAAAAAATCATCCTGATCTACAATCAAAGATTTTTTAAGCGTATGCGGCAACTTTCCGTAAACAGCCGAAAAATTAACCCCTCCTTTCTCAATAATATTTCCGTTCAAAATAACCCGCGAACGGCCTCCGCCGCCACCTTCACGCTGCCAGTTTTCCTGCTCAAAATGTGCTTCTCCGTCTAAATGCTCTAAAGCAGCACAAATTTCATCTTGTATTAAACGGTACTCTTCCGCTATCTGTTCTTTCGTTGCTATCTGTTCTTTCACAATCATCACCGCATCATTTAATACTACAAGTAAAATTTACTATTTTATACGTTAATGGCAGAGCTTGAGTTTGGTTTTAACACGTCATCTTCCAAATAATCTAAGTCTTTTCCGAAACTTTCTTTCAATTGGTTTACTGCAAAAAACGCAATCACAATCAACACAACCATCATAATCCTGGCACTGCTGATAATACCATAATTAGCTACTAATTTTTCGAAGATGTAAGTGATTGGGATTAATGCACCGCGAACAAAATTAGGAACCGTTGTAGTAACCGTTGCACGGATGTTGGTGCCGAATTGCTCGGAAGCAATCGTAACAAATGTAGCCCAGTAGCCGCAGGAAAAACCCATAAACAAGCATAGCCAGATAAATTGTTGTTCTGAAAGATGTGTTGCCTGCAAATAAACAAACACGCTGATAAGCGATAAAACGTGAAAAAGCATCATGGTCAGCTTGCGCGAGCGTGTTATTTGGGCTAATAAACCGGCAACCAAACCACCGGCGGCAATACCAAAATAAGTGTATAAAATGCCTGTGCCCGCGCTTAAAACCTGTTTTGCCTGTAATGCTTTTCCTATTTCTGGTGCCTGGGTAACCAAAATACCAACCACAAACCACAGCGGCGCGCCCATTAAAATACAACTGAGGTATTTAAAAAACCTTTTCCGGTTGTTAAACAGCATCAGCATATTGCCACGGATTACGCCGGTATGTTTTGCTTCTTTAAACATCCCGCTTTCAAAAGTTCCTGCCCGAAGCAGCAGCAGCAAAAACCCTAAACCGCCGCCAACAAAATAGGCTGTTTGCCAGGTAAAATTTTTCGCTACAGTTGCTGCTGCCGCTGCGCCAAATAAACCGACTACGGCAACAATCATCGTCCCGTAGCCACGGTTATTTTTGCTGATCGTTTCGCTCACTAAAGTAATCCCGGCACCTAATTCTCCGGCAAGGCCGATGCCGGCAGCAAAACGTATAAAGCCGTACATTTCAATCGAATGTACCAATCCGTTGGCAAAATTGGCTATCGAATACAACAGGATCGAACCAAATAATACCTTTATCCTGCCAAATTTATCACCAATAACTCCCCATAAAATTCCTCCGATCAACAAACCTCCCATTTGCATGTTTAGTACAAATTCGCCATCGGTTCGCATGTTTTCCGGCTTTACACCTATATCTTTAAAGCTTTGAATACGAACTATTGAAAAAATAACCAGATCATATATATCTACAAAATAGCCTAAGGCAGCAACAATTACTAAAAAAATGATGTTACTTTTTTTTACAGTTGTTAAGGATGTCATATCAAAAATATGATTAGCAGAATTATAAAGATGGTAAATATATTTAATTTCAAATGATGAAAAAAAATAGCTTTAACAATAAAAAGCATGATAAAAGAAGCATTATGAATTTACGTTCAAAAGCTATTCCCGACAATTCAAAATTCGGATTATATTAGCCTGATGGAAAATTTTATTCAATACAACCCAACTAAACTTGTATTTGGCCGGGAAGTGGCAGACCAGCTTCCGGCAGAAATTTCCTGGAAAAAAGCCATCGTAATTATTGGTGAAAACTCAGCCAAAAAAAATGGATTGTATGCGCGTGTGGTTTCTTTAATGAATATGGCAGGTTTAGAGCACATCACTTTTGAAGGTGTTAAAGCTAGTGCAACTTACCAGGATGCAGACAAAGCCGTAAAAGCAGCGAAAGATTATCAGGCAGAAGTGGTTATTGCCATCGGCGGCTGTTCGGTTATTGATACTGCGAAAGCCGTGGCCGCCGGTTATTACTGCAATCATTCTGTTTGGGATTTTTTTATGCTAAAAGAAGCATCTCCCCAAAAAGCACTCCCGGTGTTAAACATTCTTACCATTGCTTCCACTGGTTCGGCCGTAAACAATACTTCTGTTTTGTGCGATTATGAAACAGGCATCAAAAAAGATTTCAGTTCGCCGCTGTTCTATGCCAAAACTGCATTTCTCGACCCTTATTTTTCTGTAAATGTGCCTGCCAAACAAACTGCCCTCGGCGTTTCTACCATGATCGCTTACACCATTCAGCAGTTTTTAAACGAAGGAGATGCTGTTTTAACTGATTATTTTTCGGCAGATGTTGTTCGCCTGGCCATTCAATACGGCAAAGAAGTGATGCAGAATTTGCAGGATTACCAAATCCGCGCCAATTTAATGTGGCTGGCAACTGTTGCTTTAAACGATACGCTTAGCGCGGGAAGAAATTATACCGATAAAAGTATCACATGCATTGCTTTTGCCTTAGATGTGCGCTACGAAATTGGGCACGGCGCATCTTTGGCTATTGTTTTATGTGCCTGGCTGAAGTATCACCAATACAGATATTTGAACCGGATTAAGTTTTTGGCGAAGCAAGTTTTTGGGTGTGAAACTGTTGATTATGATACTACAGCCATCCTCTTCATCAAAAAAATGGAAGATTTTTATCGCTCTATCCAAGTTCCGGTAAGGCTTTCTGAAGCTGGGATTTGTTCTCTCGAAAAAGAAAACATATTGAAGGGTTTTCAATTAAATAAAATAACGGTAAGCAATTATAAAATGACCGACAAAGATTATGAAGCGTTGCTGGAACTGATGTGGTAAAGATCGAAGAAGTTGAACAATGCTTCTTTTATCACCTAAAAATTAATGTTTTAAGTTGAAATGATTTTATCGCACAGCTAAATTAGGATTTGTAAACGGATACCTTCCGCCAAAATCTTCTACCCAATAATAATTGTAAACGTACGCGCCGATTTCTTTAAAAGCCGGGTTCATCAGATTTTTGCAGTGCGTTTCGCTTTTAAATAATTCCTGGTTTACCTGCTCTATAGATTGCTGTCCGGCTGCAATATTTTCGCCAATTACATATCGCTGGAAACCGGCCGTGCCATAACCAACTTTCTCAAACCGTTCTTTAATGTGGTCGCCGTTCTGACTTTCATGACTAAAATAATTGTTGTTAGCCATATCTTCCGCATGATTTTTAGCAGCAGAAGCCAAAAGGTCATTCCAAACAACGGGTGCTACAGGCTTCATATACACATTGCCGCAATTGCAGCCACGGGTGCGGATTTGGTTAATTTGATGAAGAACTTCTGCTTTAAAACTGAAATTTTTACCGATAAAAGAAGCATCCTCCCGAATGAAAGACACACAGAAAAAAAATGGGACAACGAGCAGGAATTTTAAACGAAGTAATTTCATGTGCTAACCATCAGGTTTTGATGTTGGATGGTAAACGCAAAAAATGGTTTAAAGGTACTTGGGATATTTATAGCTGTTGGACTTGCCGCCAGATTTCTTCGTTTACCGGGATTCCTTCTGCCATGTTTTTATTTCTGGTGATCAGCGTTTTTTCTCCGGGATACCAGATTTTTCCGCCGTTCTCGTCTGTAGCACTGGATTTGGTGTAATTAATAATCTGTTCGATTAAATTTGAATGAAGGTTGGGCTGATAAATGGCAATAAAAGTTTGTGATACGCCAGATTCATTTTTGGAAGCCGTAATTTCTTTTGTTGATTTTCCTCCTGTCAAAGCCGTAAGTACAACATCAAGCATCAGCGAAAGCCCTGAGCCTTTCCACATGCCAATCGGCAAAGCCCTTTCCGTTTTGCGGATTGCTTCCGCATCGGTTGTCAAATTTCCTTCCTGGTCATATCCTCCCGGAAAAGGCAGCGCTTCATCTTTTAACTGGTATTCTTGCAGCTTCCCGTACGAATATTGTGAAATAGCCATATCTAAAACCAAATGTCCTGCTGCTTTTGGCACTGCAATTACGATCGGATTATTGCCCAAACGCGGTTCTTTGCCTCCCCAGGGCGGCATATTGGCAATCGTATTGGTAAAACAAATGCCGATACAACCGGCTTCGGCTGCTTGCCAGCCGTACGTTCCTCCGCGCATCCAATGGTTGGTATTTTTAATGCTGACACAACCAATTCCGTTTTCTTTTGCCAGAGAAATTGCCCGCCGCATTGCTAAAGAAGCATTGTACATTCCAGGTGCTAAATGCCCGTCCCAATTGCACAACGATCCATTTTTACTTAATTCTTTCGGTTCGGCATTTGGGTTGACCAAACCATTTTTAACATGCCCAACAAAAGTAGGGAAACGGTTTAAGCCATGCGAATACACGCCATCCAAACTGTTTTGGGCAAAAATTTGAGAACACAAAACTGCTTTGGGTTCAGAAAAAGAATGTTTCAAAAGTATCCTTTCAAATTCTTTTTGTAAGTCGTTGTAAAATATATGCATCAGTTTTTAACATTCGTAAAATTTATTGTTCAGCAGGTTTGCTGATAAGAAACTAAAATTTACTGCATAAAAAAAGCCTTTCAACAGATGAAAGACTTTTCATTAAGGTTCGGTATATGTTTGTATCAAGCTTTTTTCACGTTTACTGCTTGCAACCCTTTTCTGCCTTCTTCAACATCATACTGTACATTATCATTGTCTTTAATCGCGTTCACACCACCTTGAACGTCTTTAAAGTGTACGAACAGATCTTTACCATCATCGGTAACGATAAAACCATAACCTTTTTGAGTGTTAAACCACTTTACTTTTCCAGTTTTCATAGCATTTTATTACAATTAAATTAATGGTTTAATTTATAAAAACTTAACTGTAAAATAAAAATAATTAAAACAAAAAAAGATTAAGGTTTTTTACCGGTAAAAACAGTATCCGTGTTTAAAATTTTGTTACTTATTTGGCTGTGGCGTTAACCTTAAATAAGGCTTAACTTCGATATAACCTTTTGGAAATTTAGCCGGAATATCTTCTGTTTTGATAGCAGGCAAAACCACAACTTGTTCGCCGTCCTTCCAATCAGCAGGCGTGGCTACACTATGATATGCTGTTAATTGTAAAGAATCTATCACACGTAAAATTTCCTGAAAATTTCTTCCGGTTGAGGCCGGATAACTGATAATCAGCTTTACAATTTTGTTCGGGTCGATGATAAACAAGGAACGTATGGTTGCATTAACAGAAGCATTTGGATGGATCATGTCATAAGCTTCAGAAATTTCTTTGTTCTCATCGGCAATAATCGGGAAGGTAACTTCTACATCCTGCGTTTCGTTAATATCATTGATCCAGCTTTGGTGATTTTCTACAGAATCTACGCTTAACGCAATTACTTTTACGTTACGCTTTTCAAATTCTTCTTTCAGCGACGCCGTTTTGCCTAATTCTGTCGTACAAACTGGGGTGTAATCTCCTGGATGCGAAAATAAAACGCCCCAGCTATCACCTAAATAACTATAGAAATCGATTTCTCCCAGAGACGTTTTCGCTTGGAAATTGGGTGCTTTGTCCCCTAATCTTAAACTCATGATGCTTAAATTAAATTTGAATAATAATCTACTAAAGTAGTAGAGAATCTTGTCATAACAAAACTATAATTCAACAAAAAAGGGAACCCGTTCGAGTTCCCTTTTTTAATCTAAAGCAGACAGTTTAATTTATTTTACCGAATCAACAACTGCTTTAAAAGCATCCGGATGATTCATGGCTAAATCAGCTAAAACCTTACGGTTTAAAGTGATTTTCGCTGTGTTTAATTTTCCCATTAATTGAGAATAAGAAATGCCGTGCTGACGTGCACCAGCGTTGATCCGCTGAATCCACAATCCCCTGAACTCTCTTTTTTTAGTTTTACGGTCGCGGTATGCATATTGCAAACCTTTTTCAACTGTATTTTTGGCAACAGTGTAAACCTTGCTGCGTGAACCCCAATAACCTTTGGCGAGGTTCATTATTTTTTTTCTGCGTCTTCTTGACGCTACTACATTGACTGAACGTGGCATTTTTTAAAATTTTTGGTAGTGGGTGCTTCAATTAAGAAGACTTGCAGACCCGAATACCTGGTTAAACATTTTTGTTACTTACCGATACAAAGCATCCGTTTTACGTTGCCCATGTCCGCATCAGACACTAAACTGGTGTGGCCCAAAGCTCGTTTACGTTTGGTTGACATCTTGGTTAAGATGTGGCTTTTAAAAGCATTTTTTCTGGCGATTTTACCGCTTCCAGTAAGCTTAAAACGCTTTTTGGCACTGGAATTGGTTTTCATTTTTGGCATAATTGTTTTTTTAAACTTTTATTTTTTTGCTGCTTTAGGTGCTAATGTCAGGAACATCCGTTTACCTTCTAATTTTGGCAACTGTTCCACTTTTCCAACTTCTTCTACGGCCTGGGCAAAACGGAGCAACAAAATTTCTCCCTGCTCTTTATATACAATTGCCCTTCCTTTAAAATGCACATATGCCCTTACTTTTTCGCCGGCCTCTAAGAATTTTTGCGCATGTTTCAGCTTAAATTCAAAGTCATGGTCATCAGTATTGGGTCCAAAGCGGATTTCTTTAATAACGGTTTGCTTGGCATTGCTTTTAATCTCTTTCAGCTTTTTCTTCTGTTCGTAGATAAACTTGTTATAGTCTATAATTTTACAAACGGGAGGTACTGCATTCGGGGAAATTTCCACCAAGTCCAACTCCTGTTCTTCGGCCATTGCCAAAGCAACCTTAGTGTTAAAAATTCCTGGTTCTACGTTATCTCCAACCAAACGAATTTCAGGAACCCTGATAAACTGATTGATATTATGTTCAGCTTCTTTCTTTTTAAAAGGAGGCCGCGGGCCTCTGCTGAAATTTGGTTTGTTTAATGCCAAGTTATATGGTTATTTCTTTTTCTATTAATGATTTAAAATCTTCTAAAGCCATGCTTCCTAAATCACCCTCACCGTGCTTTCTTACCGAAACCGTTCCTTCTGCCGCTTCTTTTTCCCCGACAATTAACATGTAAGGTATTTTTTTGACTTCGGCATCACGGATTTTTCTTCCGATCTTCTCGTCCCTCAAGTCAATAAGACCGCGAATATCGTGTTTTTTTAATGTTTCTGAAAGTTTTTTTGCATAATCTTCATATTTTTCCGATATGGGTAGGATCGAATATTGCTCAGGCGTTAACCACAATGGGAAGTTTCCGGCACAATGTTCAATCAGCACAGCCACAAACCTTTCCAGTGAACCAAAAGGCGCACGGTGAATCATGACTGGCCGATGTTTCTGGTTATCGCTTCCGGTATATTCCAGTTCAAAACGTTCGGGCAAATTGTAATCAACTTGAACAGTACCTAATTGCCATTGACGACCAAGGGCATCTTTTACCATAAAATCCAGCTTTGGTCCATAAAATGCAGCCTCTCCTAATGCAACAATAGTTGATAGACCCATTTCATTTGCGGCATCAATAATCTGCGATTCGGCGAGTGCCCAGTTTTCATCAGAACCGATATATTTCGCTTTATTTTCAGGATCCCGCAATGATATTTGCGCTGTATAATTTTCAAAATTAAGTGCTTTCAAAACATACAACACCAAACCGATCACTTTTTTAAATTCTTCTTTTACCTGATCTGGGCGGCAAAATAAATGCGCGTCATCCTGTGTAAAACCACGAACTCGCGTTAAACCATGCAGTTCGCCGCTTTGCTCGTAACGATAAACGGTTCCGAACTCGGCAAAACGGACTGGCAAATCTTTGTAAGAACGCGGCTTGGTTTTATAAATTTCGCAATGGTGCGGGCAGTTCATCGGTTTCAGGAAGAACTCCTCGCCTTCCTGCGGTGTTTTTATGGGTTGAAAAGAATCGGCACCGTATTTTTCGTAATGACCGGAAGTTACATACAGATTTTTATGTCCGATGTGCGGCGTAATTACCTGCTCGTAACCCGCTTCTTCTTGTGCTTTTTGCAGGAAACGAACCAGCTTTTCACGCAAAGCTGTTCCTTTTGGCAACCACAAAGGTAAACCTGCGCCAACTTTTTCCGAGAAAGCAAACAGCTCCAGTTCTTTACCTAATTTCCGGTGATCGCGTTTTTTCGCTTCTTCCAGAAAGTGCAAATAATCAGTCAGTTCGCTTTGTTTTGGATACGTTACGCCGTAAATCCGGGTCAGCTGTTTCCGCGTTTCATCGCCGCGCCAGTATGCGCCGGCAACGCTCATCAACTTAATTGCCTTGATAAAAGAAGTATTCGGAATGTGCGGACCTCTACATAAATCCGTAAAATTCCCTTGGGAATAAAATGTGATGGAACCATCCGGCAAATCTTTGATCAAATCCAGCTTATATTCATCGCCTTTTTCCGTAAAATATTCAGTTGCATCTGCTTTAGAAACCGGTTTGCGGATAAATTCTGATTTGGTTTTAGCCAGTTCCGCCATTTTATCTTCGATCTTTTTAAAATCATCCGAAGAAAAATCGCGGTCGCCAAAATCAACATCATAATAAAAACCGGTTTCTATAGCTGGTCCGATTCCCAATTTTACGCCCGAGTACAAAGCTTCTAAAGCTTCGGCCATTAAATGCGCGGAAGAATGCCAGAATGTTGTTTTTCCTTCGGTATCGTTCCAGGTTAGTAATTTGATTTTGGCGTCGGCTTCAATTGGGCGGCTGGCGTCCCAAACCTGGCCGTCAATTTCAGCGGCTAAAACATTTCGGGCCAAACCTTCGGAAATGGAACGGGCGACTTGCATGGCGGTTATGCCTTTGTCGTACTGGCGGACAGAGCCGTCGGGCAGTGTTAAGTTAATCATCTACAACTATGATTTGAATTTTATGTGGTAAAAACAGTATCATCACCTACAAAGTGATTTCGGGCAAAAGTAGGATTTTGGAAGAGAAATTGACAGTATTAACTTATATTTGATACATGACAAGGCTTAAAATTGATATTGAGAACGAACAGGATATTTCTGCCATCAAAGAAATACTTGATAAGTTTAATGTTTCCTATCAAATTGAGGATCAGCAAACACTAAATGATAATTCTTTAACACTTTATGAAGGTTTAAAATCTGCTCTACAGCAAATTCAACTTCACCAAACTGGTAAAATTCAACTTAAAACATTGAAACAAGGTCTCGCTGATTTGAAAAATGGACTTTGAAATTATTGCAACTGATGACTTTTTGAAGTCGGTTAAAAGAATTTACAAGAAGCAAAAATCATTATTGAATGACCTTGAAAGTTTAGAACAATTGTTAAGTAAAAACCCCACTTTTGGTACTTCTTTAGGAAACAATCTTTTCAAAATTCGTTTAGCAATCAGTAGTTCCGGCATGGTTATCAGTGTTTTACAGGTGATATGGATATTTGGCTAAAAGACACGCTGGAAAATAGAAAGCAATTACGCAAAGCGTTCATTAACTGCAAAATGGGCGATTATCTAATGATTGAATATATGCAATTTGTTCAGGGTTGGACTGAATTTCATCTGAACAATAATCTTCGCTTGGATATTTTGATCGATATGAAAGGTTTGGAAGGTTATAGTTTTGATGAGTGCCTGGAAATGGCTTCAGTTGCCGATATTGATGAAGTAAAAGTTCCATTTCTCCATCTTAATCAGTTAATCGAAAATAAAAAAACAGTTAATAGGCCAAAAGATCAAATAGATGTTTTGGCACTTGAGCAGATTAAAAAATTGCGGGAAGATTTTTAAAGGTAAATTTTTAATTTTTTTGTACAAATAGATGCTTCTTTTATCACCTAAAACTTGCATCACAAACTACAACTATAATTTAGATTTTTATGTGCTAAAAACAGTATTTATTACCGACAAAGTGATTTTGGGCAAAAGTAGGATTATTTGATTACTTTTAAAGCTTGCACATTTGATTTTAGAATATGAAAGAATCGATACTTGACGGTTACAGAAAGAATGAAAAGATATTTAATTCCTACAAAAAGAAGATTGAAAATCTCATATTAGATTTACTAGCAACGGAAAATATTTCTATTCATCATTTAGCAAGCAGAACTAAAAGCATTGAAAGCTTATCGAAAAAAATTGATAACAAAAATGACAAGTATAGTTCTTTAGAACAAATTACTGATATTACTGGAATACGTATTATTACCTATTTGGAAAGTGATGTTGATTCAGTAGCTAATTTAATTGAGAAAGAGTTTGTAAAAGACGAAGTTAATTCCATTGATAAAAGAAACTTACAAGTAAATCAATTTGGATATAAGTCACTCCACATAGTTATTTCTTTTAATCAAAACAGAGCGCAGCTTTCAGAATATAAGTTATACAAAAACTTGAAGTGCGAAATTCAAATTAGATCAATTCTACAGCATGCTTGGGCAGAAATTGAGCATGATTTAGGCTATAAAGCTGAGATATCGGTTCCAGATGAACATAAAAGATCATTTAATAGACTTTCTGCTTTACTGGAAACAGCTGATATTGAGTTTAATAGGCTAAAATTAGAAATGAATAAGTATGAAAAGGATTTACCTAATTTAATTATTAATAGTCCAGAGAACGTAGATATTAATCAAGCTTCCGTCAAATCATTGTTGGAAACCGATGCTGTCTTACAGTTGGCTAAAAGTCTTATTGAACAAAAAGTAACTCAACCATTGAAGAAAAGTGAATATTTACCTGATAGTATATTACTTGGTGCTTCTTTTTTGGGAATTAAAACAATAGGTGAATTAGAAAACGCTTTATCTAATGAAAAAGAATCATATCTAAAATTTGTTGAATTTCTTTTTAGTGATTATTACGATCGTAGTCGTGAATACGTTGAAAGTGCTACTTTAGGTTATTTTTTGAATTTCTTAATTTTAAAAACTCAAGATAAAAGTATTGCTACTAACTATCATGAACATGTACATTTTACTTCTGACTTAACTTATTTTACAAAGCCATATCAAGATTACTTAAATAGTATAAATGATTGATTTTAGACCACTTACGCATTTCCCTAATTTACCAGCCAAAACATCGGCTAGATGTAGTGTTTTTATAGGTAAAATATTTATACAGATATGATAATTTTTATTTACTTCTTTCTTCTAAAAGATCATCAATAATAAACTGAATTTCTAAAAATTGATTTGCAAGTTCCAAGATTGCATTTTCAAAGTTTTCCAAATCAATTTCGACGTATCCTTGCATTAAGGTTAGTGGGCCAAAATCTAAACTTACGTTAGGCCAATTGTATTTAAAAACTTGAAACCTTGACCTGAATGCGTCTGCAAATTCCCTACTTTTAATAGAATATCCTGTTAGTTGCCTTAATTTAAAAGCATGGATGTTGTAATACAATTTACTTTCTTGGATTGATTCTTCATTAATCCAAATTGAAAAGAAAATGGATTCTTCAAATGGTTTTGTGGTTTGTGATTGGTTTGCCCAAGATTTTTTCTGGATTTTTAAACATACCGAATCCATCCAAATTCCAACTTTCAAATCTAATTGAACTTGTTTAAAAGCTTTATCGTCCAGTTGGTCAACAACTTTTTGAAATTTATCTAGATAATATTTTGTTTCCATTTGAGGTTCTGATCAATCTAAAAACACAAAATGCTTCTTTTATCGCCTAAAAACACACGTCAAACATTCCCCCAGCCGCCAGCCAAAACGTCAGCCAGGTGTACTGTTTTTAGCGGCATATTATTTTTATCGATATAACCTTGCAAATGCAGCAGGCAGGAAGCATCGGTAGAGATAATATAATCAGCATTTAAGGCCAGTGCCTGATCTATTTTTTGCTGCGCCATGGCTGAGGAAATTCCATCAAACTTAACGGCGAAAGTTCCGCCGAAACCGCAGCAAGTGCTGCTGTCGGGTAATTCTAACAGTTCCAGTCCGTGTACTTTTTCTAATAATTGGCGGGGTTCTGCTTTGATTTTGCATTCGCGTAAAGCGGCGCAGCTATCGTGGTAAACGGCTTTGCCTTCCAGTTCGGCTCCGAAATAATCCTGTTCCATCACATTCACCAAAAAGTCTGATAATTCGTGGATGTGATTTTGGATAGAACGGCATTTATTATGAACAGCCGTGTTGGTAAACAAATCGTTGTAATAATTTTTAACCATGCCGGTGCAGGAAGCGGATGGCGAAACAATAAAATGCTGATCGGAAAAATCATTTAGAAATTTATTGCCGATGGCTTTGGCATCGTCCCAAAAACCGGCGTTAAAAGCTGGCTGGCCGCAGCAGGTTTGGTTTGGGTTATAAATTACTTCGCAGCCTGCTTTTTCTAACACTTTTATAGTGCTAAAAGCAGTATCCGGGTAAAGCTGATCGATAAAACAAGGTATAAATAGTTCAACTTTCATTAATTTGACGGACTTTGAAAGTTAGTAAATGCAGCATTGTTTTTGTTTTTTCTTTCCGTTGAAAGCAAAGAAAACAGTAAAACGAAACCGATCACGAACAGGATGGTAAGGAACAAAATAGAATTGCGCATGTTGCCGGTCAGTTCTTCAATAAAGCCAAACCCAAATAAACCGGCAACAATAGCTACTTTTTCGGTTACATCATAAAAACTGAAAAATGAAGCGGTGTCGGGAATATTTTCGGGCAGAAACTTAGAATACGTAGAACGGGAAAGCGATTGGATGCCGCCCATTACCAAGCCAACAATTACGGCCAACCCGTAAAACTGAATTGCGGTGGTGATAAAATAGGCAAAAACACAAACTAAAATCCATAATAAAACAACCGCCATTAACACAGAAACGTTACCATACTTCTCTGATAATTTTGACATTAAAGTTGCTCCGCCAATGGCAACTAACTGAATAATCAGGATAATAGAAATCAAGGCCGAAGTACCCAAGTGCAGTTCCTTTTCGCCAAAATTTGCCGCCACCAACATAATGGTTTGTACGCCCATCGAATAGAAAAAAAATGCCGGTAAAAAATGCTTTAATAAAGGCATGTTTTGTACTTTTCGCCAAACGTTTTTCAATTCGTCAAAACCGTTGTGCACTTTTTGCTGGTTCAATTTGTCAAAGTTCGGGCTTCCTTTTGGCAATATTTTAAACGGGATTTGTGCGAAACCAATCCACCAAATACCAACCAATAAAAAACTAAGCCGTGCCGGAAAAGTGGCATCTGTAATACCAAAAGTTTTAGGCGACAGCACGAAAACAAAACAGATGATTTGCAGCAAAACACTCCCAATATAGCCGTAAGTAAAACCTTTGGCGCTAACCGAATCCTGCTGGTCAATCGTTGCAATCTCGGGCAGGTAAGAGTTGTAAAAAACCGCACCTCCGCAGTAACCAATTGCAGCAATGGCAAAACAAATAATGCCAAGTTCCAAAGTATCTAACTTAAAAAAATATAAACCGCAGCAGGCCAGCGAACCAAGCCAGGTAAAAAACTGCATATAAATTTTTTTATTGCCGCGATAATCGGCTATCGAAGTTAAAATTGGCGTTAAAATAGCAATGACTAAGTAAGCGACGGCCAATGCGTAATTGGAAAGTGCTGTATTGACAAAGCTTTTTCCAAAGAAAAAAACTTTATCGCCATGTTCTTTTGTTGTGGTGATAGCCGTGTAATAGGCTGGGAAAATAGTGGAAGTAATGACTAAATTGTAGGACGAGTTCGCCCAATCAAACATAGCCCACGCCCTCACGGTCTTTTTGTTATTTTTGATCTCCATACTGCTGCAAAGTAAGTATAATTTAAGAAATTGGAAATTGAGTATTAAACAGGAAATAAAATGTCCGCATTGCCATGAATGGACTTTATGGCGAGGCCATATTGACGACCGCTGTTTGTACTGCGGCGAATTTCTGGAAGTTGAAAACTTTACCAAATCCGTTGAAACAAAGATCAAGCGCGAAGTAAAAGCAGAAGAAGATATTTTGTTCGTCCATCCTGGCGATAGTCCGTTTAAACAAAAACTCAAAAATAATTTGAGGCAAATCCGCACCGCTTTTTATTATGCACAAATCGGTTTTGTTGTTTTCATTTCCGCGCTTTTGTGGTTAATCGGTATTATTTCGGCCTGATGAAAACGTTGTTCAATCCCTGGTTTTTACTTTTTTCTATCCTTTGGGCGATTTTTTATCTCGCTAAAATTAACCACAAACCAATACTTCTTTTATCGGGTCATTTTACAGATCTGCTGGCTGTACCGATAATTGCCAACCTCGGGCTTTGGTTTCAACGAATTTTTATCGTTAAAAGAAGCACTTATATTTTAAAAACAGGCCACGTTGTTTTTATCGTAATTTACCTCTCTTTGGTTTTTGAATGGCTGCTGCCGATGTACATTCCCAAAAAGTTTACGGGCGATTGGATAGACGTTTTGTTGTATATTCTGGGAGGATTATTTTTTTTAAAACTGATGAACAAACCGCTTCACGAGAATCCTGCAAAAACTTCAGCTTAAAATGAAGACCAGGTATGCAAACAAATCAGCAAAAGTTGCGGTATAATTAAGATACATTTAGCCGAACATTTTTTACAAATTCCCTTGACCGATCAGCTACACAACAGAATTGCAGAAAATGCCGCAAACATAGACACGGAAGGTTTTTTTCCGCAGGAAGAATTTAAATGGATGGCTACCGAAGGTTTACTTTCTGTTACCAATCCCGGCAACGATATGGATTTTAACCTGCTAAAAACAGCATCGTTATTACAGTTGCTTAAAAAAACCGGAAGCGCAAATTTATCTGTCGGAAGGATTTATGAAGGACATATTAATGCGCTGCAATTGATTTCTTTATATGGAAACGATCAGCAAAAATCACATTGGTTTCGGGAAGTGGAAGAAGAACAAAAACTTTTTGGCGTTTGGAATACCTACGCAGAAGACGGCGTTTATATCCGTGATCTTGGCGATGGCGATTACCGGTTGGAAGGCTGTAAAACGTTTTGCTCTGGTTCTGGCTGGATTAACCGTCCGCTTATTACCGGCGAAATGATTTCGCCCGATAAAAAAGGCTGGCAAATGTGCGTTATCCCGGTAGAAAAAGTAAAGCCAATAACCATCGACCCCAGTTTCTGGAAACCATTAGGCATGCGCGCTTCGGCCAGTTTTAAAATGGATTTTACGGGAATAGAAATTCAGGAAAAAGATTTGCTGGGTGTGCCAAATGCGTATTACCTCGAACCTAATTTTAGTGCCGGTTCTATTCGGTTTGCAGCCGTACAATTAGGCGGTGCAACAGCGGTTTTTTGCGAAACACAACGTTTTTTGCGGAGGATGAACAGAATAAACGACCCTTTCCAAAAAGCACGGATCGCCGAAATTGCTTATTTAATTGAAAGCGGCAATGTATTCTTGCATCAAGCCGGAGAAAAACTGGATGTTTGGACGAAAGGAAATGCTTCCGCAGAAAAAATTATTGCTTATGCCGGAATGGTTCGGACTTTTATTGAAGAAATATGTACACGGACTATGCGTTTGGCAGAACAATGTGTTGGCGCCCGCGGCCTGCTTCGCCCCAATGCTTTTGAGCGTATTCACCGCGATTTAACGTTTTACCTTAAACAACCGGCCCCGGATGCAACACTGCTGCAAATTGGCGGTTATGTTTTAAACCAAGAAAAAACTGATGGTATCTGGAACTGAACGCGCAAACTGGCAACAACAGGCTACAGCACTAACAGCAGCAGATTTACTAAAATTTGGAACTACCGCAGTAATTGCACCGCACCCGGATGATGAATCTTTAGGATGCGGCGGAACAATTGCTTTGTTACGCCAGTCTGGTTTACCGGTTTATGTTATTTTTGTTAGTGATGGCAGCATGTCTCACCCCAACTCTAAAAAATATCCGGCAGAAGCGTTACGAAAACTGCGCGAATCAGAAGCTTTGCAAGCTTTACAGTTATTAAACGTTCCGGCAGAAAATGCTTCTTTTATGCACTTAAAAGATACAGCCGTTCCTGACGAAAGTACAGCTAATTTTGATGTTGCCGTACAGTTAATGCGGGCAGAACTGCACAGAATTCAACCTGAAACGATATTGGTTACTTGGGAAAAAGATAACCATCACGACCATCGTTCTTCCTGGCAAATCCTAAATAAAGCACTAACAGCTTTGGATGAAAAGCCACGGGTTTTACAGTATTTAATATGGATTTGGGAATTAGGAAAGCAAACTGATGTTGCTGATAACCAACAAACGAAGTGGTTTAAGGTAGATATAAAAGCCGTAGCAGATTTAAAAAAACAAGCTATTGCTGCACATGCTTCTCAAGTAAGCCGTTTAATTGATGATGACCCGGAAGGCTTTATTCTTTCGCCCGAAATTCTTGCTCATTTTGATTATGCGGATGAGCTTTTTATTGAAACTATTTAACCTGATATGCCTGAAAATAAAAATTCTTTGTCGACTGAGTTCTTTAACGAATTTTATAGTCATGATGATGATCCCTGGCATTTTGAGAGCAGTCCGTACGAACTAAGCAAATACAAGGCAACGCTTGCTGCTTTGCCCCGCGAAATTTATCAAAATGCTTTTGAGATCGGTTGTTCTATTGGTGTGCTCACCAAAATGCTGGCACCAAAATGCAAAAAACTATTGGCCGTAGAACCGGCTGACGTACCTTTAAAAAAAGCCATAGAACGGTTAAAAGATGATTCGCAGGTAAGGCTTCAAAAAATGATGGTGCCACAGGATTTTCCCGAAGATAACTTCGATTTAATTCTATTATCAGAAGTTGGCTATTTTTTAAGTTGGGAAGATTTACAAAAACTGGCCGGCTTAATAACTGAACATTTGGAAACAGGAGGACAATTATTAATGGTACATTGGACTCCTGTTGTTGCTGAATTTCCGTTAACCGGGGATCAGGTGCACGATTATTTTATGAATTTAGTGCAGCAAAAGAAGCATTTGAAACATGTGTTCCATCAGCGCGAAGAAAAATTTCGGTTGGATTTGTTCGAAAAAAATTAACTCAACAGTTCTTTACAAATTGCCTTAATGCGTTAATGGCTTCAGTGATATGAACCAATTCCCATTTTTTGCCCCATTTTCCGCGTCCGATTTTCTTACGTACATTTTCCCAAAACTGTCCAAAATATTGGCTGGTTATTAATTCTTTATGCAGCCAGTCTACGTTAACAAGCAAATCATCGGCAACAGTTTTTAAAGCTTTTTGGTCGTAAAAACCGTCTTTTAAATATTCTTTCCGGCATTGCCGTAAAATCCGTTTGCTTTTAAACTTAATAATCCAGGCTTCGGCCTGCTCCACTTCTTGTGTGTGGCCATATTTGGTATAACCCGACCATTTTTTCAACTGCTCAGAAAAACCAACTGCAACCCTGCCAGACATTCGCGTAGAAGTATAGGCTTTTACTTCCGGCGTTTTCCGGATGCGCACATCCATCCGTTGTAAAGCCTGATGAAACGCATTATCTTCTAAAAAAGGAACTTGCGGTAATCGTCCAACCTCATGGTAAACTGCACAAGTTACGGCCATGCTGGCTCCAAAATATTGATAATGTCGCGGCCAGGGATCATGCTCTTCCGGGTCGATCATTGCTTCTGCCCTCGCTAGTAAACTCCGGTAGGCAACATCTCTTAAATGATAAATCCTTGCAATATTCCGGTTGCTGCGAGTTAAAATCCTGCCGCCTACGGCATCGCAGCCTTTGGTAATTTCCTCGATAATATGATAAACCCAGCAGGTATCCACAAAAGTATCACCATCGGTAGAAGCAATAATTCCGGTGCAATTGCCATTAGCAGTCAATCGGCGGTAAGCTTCATCCATCAAAAGCCTGCGCACAAAACCAATGTTTGCTTTTTTTGGCGGAAGGTTTACTTCTGCAATATGCAAAGGAAAATCAGGATACTTTTTTTGATAATTTTTGGCCAAATTAAAAGTTTGATCGCTGCAATTATTGGCCAAAAGTAAAACTTCGTAAATCTGGGGGTTTAAAGGAGTTCCGCTAACATCGCATTGCAATCTTAAAGAATCTAAAGTTTTACGGATATTTCTGGATTCGTTACGGGCAGGGACAACTACAGAAACCTTTAAAAACCCTGAAGGAACATCGGCCTGGTAAAATACGTTTTGATTATTTAGCGTGTTTTGCTTGGCCTCGAGATAGTCTGTTTGCATGTTTAATAATTGTACCCTTTGTTTTATCTAATTTTTGGGCGATAAAAAAAGTATAGTCCTACAACCATAATTTGTACTAATTGTTGAAATTGCGAACAATTAATTCTGATTGTAACATTCAAAATTATTTAACTTTTGCTAATTCCAATGTATTTTAGCTAAAATTAAATTCAGTTTTGATAAACCAAAACAGCAAATTAATTCTGATATTTCATAACAAACCAAAGCCAATTTTACCTGTCTCAATATTGTATGCCAACTACCCTTTTAAACCAGATCAGTATCCTGAAAGGTATTGATCGTCCTGATTTTATCCGCGAAGAAACTTTAGCCGACATTTTCCGGGAATCTGCAAAAAAATACCCCTTAAAAACAGCATTGATATTTGGCGAAGATTCCCTCACTTACCAGGAACTGGACCAATGGAGCGATGACATCGCCGCTAACCTGGTAAAAAAAGGCATCAAAAGAGGCGATAAAGTTGGTGTTTGGCATAAACGTGGGCTTGAACTGCATGCCGCCATTATCGGGATTATTAAAGCTGGTGCTGCTTATATTCCGGTTGACCGTGAAATTCCCGCTGAACGTGTGGAAACGATTTTTACCGAAGTAGAAGCTTCCGCTTATATCAGTGCCGATCTGTTGAACCTGGATTTCCCGATGTTTGAAATCAGGCCAAAACCGGAAAAAGACAAAAAAATTTTACTTCCCGAAGGCCCGGCCCCGGATAATTTAGCTTACGTTTTATATACTTCCGGCAGTACGGGCAAACCAAAAGGTATCCCAATCGGCCACAGGCAAATTTGCCATTTGATACGTTCAGAACAAAGCGTGATCGACATACGGGAAACCGACCGTGTTTATCAGGGGTTTTCTGTTTCTTTTGACATGTGGTGCGAAGAAACCTGGGTAAGTTATTTTGCCGGGGCCACGATTTGGGTAGCCGATAACACTACCTCCAAAGCGATAGACGAATTGAGCGAGGTACTCGCCCGGGAAAAAATTACCGTGCTGCACGCCGTGCCGAGTTTGCTGGCAGTGATAGACGATGATATTCCAAGTTTAAGGCTGGTGAACGCAGGCGGAGAAGCTTGTACAACGCAGGTTTTAAACCGATGGTCAACACAAAACCGTGTTTTTTATAATAGCTACGGCCCGACAGAAACAACCGTTAGTGCTACTTTTGCACCACTAAAACCCGGCGACGCCATCACCATCGGCGACCCTTTGCCTAATTACAATCTGGCCGTGGTTGATGAAAAATTAAACCCGCTGCCTTTTGGCGAACGAGGCGAACTCATTATTTCTGGTCCCGGCGTTGCAGAAGGATACGTAAAGCTGCCGCAACTCACACAAGAAAAATTTGTGCTAAAAACAGCATCTTTGGTTGATTTGCCCGGCGACAGGATTTACCGTACCGGCGATGCAGCATTGATTAAAGAAGATGGCAGCATCGAGTTTTTAGGCCGCTTTGACGACCAGATCAAGTTACGCGGCTATCGGATAGAACTCGGTGAAATAGAAACCAAATTAAGCGGCTTGCAGGATATTTCTTCTGCAGCCGTAGCGGTAAAAAAAGACAGCTCCGGCCAGGACCAATTGGTTGGTTACGTAGTTACAGAAGGCGGGATTGCTTTAGAAGAAAACCTGCTGCGGTTAGAGCTGGCCAAAGTTTTACCGTCGTACATGGTGCCGGCGACGATTGTTTTGCTTCCGGAAATGCCGCGGATGCCAAGCGGAAAAGTAAACCGAAAAGCATTGCCAACGCCAGAATCTTTGCTGGAAAATACGACTAACCTGGTAGATGAAACGCTGGACATGAACGCGCCCCTCGCTGATCGCTTTCTAAATTTGCTGCGTAAAACTTTCCCTAATAAAACCATTGACCTGTCGATGGATTTTTTTGATGACCTCGGCGGACATTCTTTGCTTGCTGCCGGTTTAGTTTCCCGGTTAAGGCGCGAAGGCGGCGTTCCGAAAGCTTCTTTGCGCGATATTTACCTGCACCGTCCGCTCGAAAAACTGGTAGAAGTTTGGGAACAGCAAACACCGGTTGACAAAAAGCCCGAACGCAAGTTTCACAAAGTAAACAAGGTTCGATATTACACCTGCTGGCTGGCACAAACCTTTGCACTTGGCTTTATCTATGCTTTTTTTGCGATACAAATTTTTGTTCCTTACCTCGGTTATTATTATGTAGAGCAGGATTCCGGGCATTTGGGTTACGCAATCCTTACCGCTTTAGTCATGTTTTGCTTTGTGCCGATCTTGTTTTCCCTGGTTTCCATCGGTACAAAATGGATCGTTCTCGGCAAAATCAAAGAAGGCGATTACCCTTTGTGGGGAAGTTACTATTTTAGGTGGTGGCTTGCCAAAACCGTACAACGCCTGCTCACGGTTCAATTTTTAAACGGAACGCCTTTATATCCTTCCTATTTAAGGTTATTGGGGATGAAAGTTGCGCCCGATGCCCAGTTAAGTGAGTTTACCATGGGTGCCGAAGATTTAATTACGATCGGCAGTGATGTCAGCATCAGTTCCGGCGTAAACCTAAACAACGTGGTGGTGGAAGACGGCCTGTTAAAAATCCGTTCCATTGTTTTGGGCGACCATGCTTATGTCGGCACCAGTTCTATTATTTCCGGCGGTACGGTGATGGAAGCCTGGAGCGAGTTGCAAGATTTAAGCTATTTGCAGCAAGGCAAAACCATCCGCACGGGCGAAATTTGGAGCGGCAGCCCGGCAACGTTAAAAGAAACTAAAAGCATAGCCGACTTCCCGCAGCCGCTGCCCGTTTCAAACCAAACCCGAAACAAGTACAAGCTGCTGTTTGCGCTTTCGCTGCTGCTGTTTCCTTTTGTTATCTTATTGCCTTTGTTGCCTGCGATCATTGCCATCAACAAAATGGACAACGCGGCAGACGATTACGATTTTACCTACATGGTGCTTGTGCCCGGCCTGGCCATTGTTTACATCCTGCTTTTTGCCCTGGAAACCATTGTGTTAACGCGCTTATTGCAACGCAACATCAAACCCGGCAAATATCCGCTTTACAGTATGTTTTACTTCAGGAAGTGGTTTACAGACCAACTGATGTCCATCAACTTAATCGTCCTCCATCCTATTTATGCCACCGTTTACGTTTCGGCTTTTTTCCGTGCATTAGGCGCTAAAATCGGCAAAAACACCGAAATTTCTACCGCCAGCAGCGTTACGCATCCTTTGTTAAAAATCGGCAGCGGTTCTTTTGTTGCCGATGCCGTTACTTTGGGCGAATCCGACGTGCGCGGCCAGCAACTGATTTTAGATTATACCGAAATAGAAAACAACAGTTTTGTGGGCAATAGCGCGCTCATTCCGCAAGGTTATAAACTGCCCAGCAACATGCTGATCGGCGTTTTATCGATCCCGCCCGAAAAAAAGGAACTGGAACAAAACCAGGCCAAAGACTGGTTCGGCTCGCCCGCCATTGCCTTGCCGCGCCGGCAGGAAAGCAACCCTTTTTCTGCGGAGCTGACTTCCAACCCGTCTATGGCAAGGTTTATAGCGCGTTCAATAGTCGAATTTATCCGCATCATCCTCCCGGAAACAGCCATTATTATTTTCTCTATCTTTTTTATCGCTTACACCCACGATCTGGTAACCGAACAACCTTTGTGGAAAATCGTGTTGTACTTTCCGCTTTATTACCTTGGCTTTATGGGTTTGCCTGCTTTTTTTACCACCGTAATTTTAAAGTATGCGTTAATCTGGAAGTTTAAGGCACAGCAAAAACCCATGTGGACCTGGAGTGTTTGGCGCAGCGAAGCCATTACCACCACGTACGAAGCTTTGTCTATCCCTTTTCTGCTGGATTATTTGCGCGGCACACCCTGGCTGCCCATTTGCATGCGCATCTTGGGCGTAAAAGTTTGCAACCGGGTTTGGATGAACACCACCGATATTACCGAATTTGATATGGTTTCCATTGGTGATGATGTAGCCTTAAATGAAGACTGCGGCCCGCAAACCCATTTATTTGAAGACCGCGTAATGAAAGTGGGGACCGTAAAAATTGGTGCCCGAAGTTCTATCGGTGCCGGAACCATTGTTTTGTACGATACCGAAATTGGGACCGATTGCAAAATTGATGCTTTGAGTTTAGTGATGAAAGGCGAAAGATTAGCCACCGGAACCGATTGGACGGGAAGCCCGGTGCAACCAGCTTAAATTTTTAGGTGGTAAAAGAAGCATGTAAAGTTTAGCTGAAGGTGTAATTTATCTTTTAAATACAGGGCAATTATTTGAAATTGGCAGCTTGAACCTTTGAAACGGATTGTAATTCTTATCTATAGAATAAAAGTTTATTTTTTGTTATCATAACTGAAATTACGGCAATACATAAGTTGGCAGACATTTTAAAAAACGACAATGACAAAAAGAATACTTACGGCAACCGTCCTTTTTATATTTTCATTTTTTTCTTCAAAAACGAATGCACAAATCCCTTTCGAAATGAACGAAAGTGGGCATATTATTATAAAAGCAAAAATAAATAATGTAGAAGGAAAGTTTATTTTTGACACGGGAGCAGGTCTTAATGCCATTTTTACAAAATTTTCCCATAAAATTACAAATTCAAAAACCAATAATTTTTTTGTAGGGCACAGAGCAACTGGAGAAGAATTGAATGTTGACCTCTATAATGCTAAAAGTATCGAAATCAACAATAAAGAATTTGACAATCAACAATATAGTATCGTCGATTTAGAATTTGGAGATATAGATGGTATTATTTCATTACAACTTTTCAGAAACACAACTATTACTATTGACTATATTAACAAAAAAATTCTTTTCAATAAGCCAACAAAAAATGAAAAAAGCATCGATATCCAAATAGCAGATTTTGCAGGAAAATCCATTGATATTTTTACATACATTCAATTGAATGACACATTGAAAATCCAAACATTATTGGATAGCGGTGCTGGGAAAAATTCATTTTGGTTCAGTTCAAAATTTTTGGAACCGCTGGCATTAAATAAAACAGATTTTAAAACAGTTCCAATTACAAGCGACTTTAAAAAGCAAAATAACTATTACATTGGTAAGTTATCAAAATTAAATACAGTAAATAAATTACGTACACTGGAAGGGTTAGACATTGCATTTATTGACGGATTGATATATGAAGGCAAAACCAGTATAAATTGGTTAGGTAAAGTTTTGACCATTGATATTGCCAAAAAGAAAATATATATCGCAGAATAAAACGTCTGCCAACATTGGTTTGGCAAAAAACTGGTTGACGGAAGTTGTTGAACTTTTGTTTTGCTATTTGGCTTTGGTTCCGGTAGACGGAAAAAAATTTAGCTGGTAAAAGAAGCATCAGCATTTGCTTATTAATTTAACTTTGGTTTTTGCTGGCGGGTTTTAAATTCCAGTCCTTGGCCAAGCCTTTTCCGTTGGCGCTTATGCTGCACGAAGACCTAAACCAACGGATAATTAACAAAAGTAAACTGAAATATGTAAATTCGTAGAGTGAAACAGCAAAAAGTTGTCGGACTTGATTTTGAAATTGATAAGCTGACAAACTCAATTGAAAACGCTTTAACCAGTGAAGTTTTCGATACAGAAGTTGTCAGGCTTACAAATAAAGACAGCAGACAGATCAGAAAAGTAGACTGGCAGTTTAATTGGCATAAGGAACTTAAAGATGAAACAAAAGAAGTTTATAAACTGACAACCGCAAATAACCCTACAATCATCCAGGGACTTTTAAGCATTGAAGATAAATCAGATCATATTTTTATGCACTTGATTGAAAGTTCAAAATTTAACAAAGGGAAAGAAAAAGTTTATCTTGGCGTTCCCGGAAATTTAGTTGCTTATGCTTGTAAAATATCC
Source organism: uncultured Sphingobacteriaceae bacterium (assembly GCA_964251965.1). Classification (GTDB taxonomy): domain Bacteria; phylum Bacteroidota; class Bacteroidia; order Sphingobacteriales; family Sphingobacteriaceae; genus Mucilaginibacter_A. The sequence goes on from CAXULQ010000001.1 coordinate 362,040, forward strand.
GTTGACAAAGGCTACGAGGGCTTCCTTGCTTTTGACGCTAAGACAGCCTTGATTAAACATTATGAACAATCTCTTTTTGCAACACATTTTCGTGGACTAAGAATGTTTATTGAAACGAGTGCAGCTCTAAGACTCATTTCACAATACTTTAAAAGCTAAAATTATGGGACTGATAAAAGAACCAAAGGATGTTGACTTGTCAACCAAATCCGAACCGTGGTCAGAACAGGAACTTATTGACTTTAGAAAAATCATGCAAGACATTAAAAGCAAAAATACTAAACGTAAAAACGGAGCCAGTTTGCTAACAACTAAGCAGCCGCAAAACACTTGATAAAGCACGAACCGCCAACATGGGTTTAGCAAAGAACTGGCGACGAATTAAACATCAACTTTTGTTGTGCTATTTTGCTTCAGCGGAAGGATCAATAATTTAGCTGGTAAAAGAAGCATTAACATTTGATCATCAATTTAACTTTGGTTTTGGGCTGGTGAGTTTTAAATTAACCTTTAGTCCTGATTTGCAAACTATTCTTTTAAACTTTCATTTACAATCCAATTAAAACCATACTTCTTTTATCAATCTAATTTCATAAAACATTATCACAAGTTCTGGCTCAAATGGAAGAAACTCTTCTAAACTTTGGCCTAAATTGTTCATCTTTAAATACGTAATGAACTTCGGTTGCCATGGCACACGTTTTTCAACTCTCCCACTGTTAGCAATACTTGTTTCTGAGCGGTAAGCATAACACAAACCTAAAATGTGTTAATGGAAAAAATATAAAAGTTTAATTTTGAAAAATTAATTTTATAGACAATGAAAAGAATATCATTAACGATAACATTAATTGCTGCTTCGTTTCTATTAGGTTTCGGTTTTAAAACAATCATATCTAACCAAAAAAATACAAAAATGAAAAAAGTAACAGGCATTGGAGGCATTTTTTTTAAAAGTAAAGACCCAAAAGCAATTAACGAATGGTATAAAAAGCACCTCGGGTTTGATACAAGCCCGTACGGAACAAGCTTTGAATGGCGGGAAATTGACGACAGCAATAAAAAGGGACTTACACAATGGAACCCTTTTACAGAAAAAACAAAATATTTTGAGCCTTCAACAAAAGACTTTATGATCAACTATAGAGTAGCGGATTTAGAAGCATTGGTTGAAGAATTAAAAAAGGAAAACGTAACTATTGTTGATAAAATTGAGGATTCGGACTATGGCAAATTCGTCCATATTTTAGACCTTGAAGGTAACAAGGTTGAACTTTGGCAGCCTAAAGATTAGACTATGCTTAAATTACCGGCCAATTAAAAATTTAGAAATGAAAAAAGCAATTTTAGTAGCTGGTGCTACAGGCAATTTAGGAAACCGAATTTGCCGGGAATTAGTGAAAAGAGGTGCAGCAGTAAGTGCCATGGTTAGAACTTCTACTGGAACTGAAAAAATAGAAGCCCTTAAGTCCTGTACAGGTATAGATTGCGTGGTTTCGGCACTGGCGGGTTTGGGCGACGTGATTGTGGACTTGCAAAAAAAGATTTTGGATGGTGCCATACAAGCAGATGTTCCAAGGTTTATCTCATCTGACTTTTGCACGGATTACAATAGTTTAGTGCCGGGCGAAAACAGGAACTTTGATTTAAGAAGAGAATTTAAAGCATACTTGAATAGCACTTCCATAAAAGCATCTTCTATTTATTTATACCCAAAAACATTACCGTTAAAAAAAGTATTTTGTGCAGGCAATGGACAATGGCTTTTATTACAAATTCATCAAACCACATAACTCGCTTGCTGACTTTGTAGAAAATTTCGGGGTGTTTCATAATCCCTCCGATGAAGCAAAAGAAGTTGTTGTAATGCCTGACGGAAGGATTGATTTGTTTTTCTGGCAATCCGCATCCGAGCCTTTTCAGGTCATATTGATCGGGTTAGAAACTTTTCCTGAACAAAGAAGCATCCCGCCGCAAACACTCACTTTTACCATTAGTTTTAAACCGCTTGCCGTTGAATATATTTTACATACTTCCATTGCTGATATATTAAACAGTGCAAAAGATTTTCCGAATGATTTTTGGGATTTCAATGCTGCTGATCTGAATGATTTTGATGCATTTTACAAGAAAGCATCGCAAAAAATAACAACACTTTTACCTGCAGCAATTGATGAAAGAAAACGCAAACTTTTCGATTTAATTTATTCATCAAACGGCGAAATGAGTGTAAAAGAGCTTTCAGAAAAAGTATGTTGGGGCAGCAGGCAAATTAATCGTTATTTTAACCAGCAATTCGGGCTTTCCTTAAAAGCTTATTGTACTATTTTACGCTTCCGGGCATCGTTAGAACATATTGCACAAGGCAAACTTTTCCCTGAACTAAATTTCACCGATCAAACGCATTTTATAAAAGAGATAAAAAAATTTTCAGGCGTTGTTTCGAAAGAATTATCCAAAAATAAAAACGACCGATTTGTACTATTATCAGTCTTAAAGCAGCAATAGTTTTGCAATCGTAAAACTAAATTTTAAAAAATGCTGATAGAAAATAAATCAATAGCAATCATTGGTGGCGGTCCTGGTGGCTTAACCTTGGCAAGGCTTTTACAATTGAAAGGCGCAGATGTAAAAGTATATGAACGGGATTTTAATAAAGATGCCCGTTTGATAGGTTCACCGCTTGATTTGCATAAAGAATCGGGACTGGCGGCTTTACGCAAAGCAAATTTATTAGACGAGTTTAAAAAGAATTACCGCCCCGGTGCAGATAAAACGCTTATTGTAGATGAACATGCAGAAATATTTTTCAGCGATTATGAAACTAAAACGGATGAAGATTTTGGAAGTAAACATTTTCGTCCCGAAATAGACCGTGGCCCGTTAAGAAATCTGTTGCTGGAATCTTTACAGTCGGAAACGGTTGTATGGGACAGTCATTTTATTTCCATGGAAGCGCAAAATGAGGGTTGGTTGTTGCATTTCAAAAATGGTTCATCGCCTTATGCAGATCTTGTAATTGCTGCAGATGGCGCCAATTCTAAAATCCGTTCCTACATCACCAATATCAAAGCTTTTTATTCTGGTATTACCATGCTTGAGGGCAATGTTTGTGATGCAAAGAAAGCGACGCCTCATATCCATGCGCTGCTCAACGGCGGAAAAATAATGGCTTTCGGAAATAAAAAAGATATATTGATGGGGCAAAAAGGCAATGGTGAAATAGGTTTTTATGCAAGTTTTAAAGCGGATGAAAACTGGGCAGCAAATATCGGTTTGGATTTTTCTGATAAAATACAAATGCTGGAGTGGTTTAAAACAGCGTATTCCGAATGGGGCAATATCTGGTACGAACTGTTTGAAAATGCAGCAACACCTTTTATTCCGCGTCCCATTTATTGTATGCCTTTGGATCAAACCTGGGAAGCTTTGCCTAACTTAACTATGCTTGGCGATACCGCACACGTAATGCTGCCCTTTGCGGGAGAAGGCGCCAACATGGCGATGCTTGATGCTTTGGAGTTGAGTGAATGTTTAACGAGTGATCAATACAATACTTTGCAGGAAGCTATTGCTTTTTATGAAACAAATATGCGTAAAAGGGCAGCCATAGCAGCAAAAGAGTCGCTTGAAAATGGAGAACGAATGCATTCGGAAGATGCGTTGAATACCATGTTAAAATTTTTTAGCGGACATTAAGCGTATCAAAAAACAATGGCTAAAAGAAGCACATCCATTCCAGTAAATACAATGGCTGGCGATATTTCCACCGAGAAAATGTTTATCAAGGATTTACAAACTTTAGATAAAGCAAATTTAAACGGTTTTGAAGAAGCAACATTAGCACACCGGCACGACCGTCATTCCTTCTTTTTGTTGGAAAGCGGATTAATTTCCATTGAAATTGATTTTCAACAATATAAAATTCAGTCGCCGTCGGTCATCTACATGTATCCAAATCAGGTACATCGTACCATAACATTTTTAAATTTAATAGTCGGCCAGTTGGGCAATCAACAATAATGGCTTTTAGCATTTATGCAAATTATAAGCAGAGCGAATTGACAGACTTAGACAGAAAAAGATTCCTCCTATCATTGGAATAACAACACACTGATTCTAACGGCATAAAAGAAGCATTATAACTTATACAAATTACCATTTAAAAAGCAGTTTTAGAACCATTAAATCTTCTACTGAATACCTATACTACTTTTAGATAAACTTTAAACTCCGAACCTTTGCCAGGTTCGCTTTCTAATAAAATCTTTCCTCCGGCATTTTTTACAATTTCGTTAACCAGATATAATCCAACACCGGAACCTTCATTAGCCTTAGCGTTATCTATCCGAAAATATTTAGAAAACACCTCCTCATGTTTACTTTCATCAATACCAACCCCATTATCTTTAACAGAAATAACTACAAAGTTTTCTTCCGAAATTGTTTTAACAAAAATTTCTGGGCTACGGTCATGAGGTGAATATTTAATTGCATTGTTTACGAGGTTATAAATTATACTTCTTAATTTTCTTCTGGAAAAAGTTATTTCTGATACGTTGATTTCACTTTTTATAACAGCTCCAGTTTCTAAAATATGACCGGCAATCAACAGGCGTACGTCTTCTAAAATATTTTCAAAACTTAAAAGTTCTTCTTCAGCTTTATTTATATGTTCCTGCTTCCTTACATCCGTTAATTCAACAATTACATGTTGCATTTTTCTTATTCCATTTTCAATAACTTTTAAACGTGCTAAAAAATTCTCTGAACTGTCCGGAGGAGTAGTTTTTTTCAGTAAATTTATAGTTAGTATCAAACTTGTAAGAGGTGTCTTGATATCATGTGAAATTGTATCCAACAGTACGTCATAATCAGAAATCAGCTTTTCCTGTTCTTTCAAATCTTTGATGCGCATTGTAATTTCAACAAATGTTATAATTACACCATTTGTCTTATTTGTTTTCGAAATTACATAAGGTATAATATTCATTTGAAACCATCTAAAATCTGTAGTTTGGATTTCTTTTTCAAGAATTTCATTACAATCAATTACCTGTTGGATATTATTGATTATTGTTGGAAACCGAAAATTATCTTTAATGTCACTAATAGGTTTTCCAATATCGTTTGCAGAAAGGCTAAACTGTTTCATAGCCGGAGGAGTGAACTTTTGCAATATTAAGTCAGCATCTATGTACAACTGCGGGATGATGGTATTTTTAAAATAATTTTCCAACTCATCGTTAACTTCGATAAGCTTTTTAATCTGGTGATCTTTATTTAGCATATTATCTTGGTTTAAATATTGTTAAGCGAACAAACATTATTTTGATGAACATAGAAATACTACGAATGCTTATAATTAAAATTAGACATCTAAAACGGAATTTTTAAAAACCTCATTATTTACAAGTTTTGGGTTTATGTTAAGCCAAAATCTGTAGGGACAAAAATTCGAATTTTTACCGCATAAAAGAAGTATGCTTTTTTTATGCCAGATTTCTTCCCGCGTTAACAATACCGTAAACCGTGCGGATAATTAATTTATTATACAAATTCGTTTCCTCTTCGTTCAATTCCTGATAATGTAATTGCTGCAAAGCATAATGCTGAATCACAACCAGCGGCATAATAATTTTTTCGCGAAGCGCGATAGATTGGCGTTCTACCGGCGATTCTTCCATCAAAACTTTAGTGTCCGAAAGCTTTAAAAGCAACGAGCAAGTCAGTTCATATTCTGTTTTTAGCATTGTCCAAAATTCACCATATTCTGGGTCGTCTGCCAGATTTGCAGTGATGTTAAAGTTAGATTTCGACATCGACATCATACAATTATCAATAATGGTTTTGAAAAAGCTGTTTTGGCGATACATCATTTTCAAATCTTCCCATTTGCCTTCGGCTTCCATCTTTTTCAAAGCTGTTCCAACGCCGTAAAAACCTGGAATATTTTGTTTCAACTGGCTCCAGGCGGTTACAAAACTGATAGCGCGTAAATCTTCCAGCTTCAACTCCGCACCAGAATTTCTTTTTACCGGACGACTGCTGATGTTAATTTCCGACAATAATTTAAGCGGACTTAAATGCTCCAAGTATGGCAAGAATAACGGATTACCACGCAAATCCATAAAATAACGGTAGCTTTCGTCTGCCATGTTTTGTATCAATTCCCGTCCGTTTTCATCAATTGTATCACCGCTTTCCTGGTTTAAGGCAGATACAATTCCGGCGTTTATCAATTGTTCGATGTTAAAACGGGCACTGTCAATCGAGCCATATTGTGTACTGATGGTTTGTCCTTGAATCGTGAGTTGGATAAATTCATTCGCGATTTCATGGCCCATGGAAGCATAAAAACGGTGTGTTTTGCCGCCGCCGCGTGCCGGCGGCCCGCCTCTCCCATCAAAAAAAGCGAGATCAATATCGTACTTTCTGGACATGGCCGTTAACTCAACTTTAGCTTTGTAGATAGACCAGTTGGCCATTAAATAACCGCCATCTTTTGTACTGTCAGAAAAGCCAAGCATGATGGTTTGCCGGTTACTTCTTTTTTTAAGGTGAGCCGTGTAAAATGGATTGGTGTAGAGCTTTTCCATAATTTCTCCGGCTTCTTTCAAATCATTTACGGTTTCAAAAAGCGGCACAAAATCAATCGTCAAACTATTTGCTTTCCAACCGCTCCACAAAAACAGGTTGATGAGTTGCAAAATGTCCGAAGCTTGCTGGCAATTACTGATTATAAAACGATGACAAGCCTTTTCACCGTTCATTTCCTGTATTTCGCGGACATAACGGATCGTATCCAGCGTATCTTTAACCATATCATCGGCTAAATCCGGCGTATAAAAATCAGCTTCGGCAAAACGGATGTTCTTTAGTTTTTCTTCTTCCGTTTGATCCTCGTAATCGTTTGGCATCCGGTGCCTGATCGGTGATTCTGAGATGCAGTATTGATGTGTTTTACGCAAAATCCTGCTATCCTGCCGAATATCCAGCGTAGCGAAGTAACTGCCAAACAGTTTTACTTTACGGATCAAATCATCCAACAAATTGATAAACAAGCTGTCGTGGTCTTTTTGTAAAACCTGTTTAATTGCTTCCAGGTTTTCCAGTATCACGGCCTGCTGGTTCTTCGCCTGTAACTGTATTGTTGGCGTTTGCTTGTTAAACTGCTTGTCCAGTTCGGCCATGTATTGTTCTACGCCGCGAAAAGTCAGCCTTTTACGCAAAGCTTTATAATCGCGTGCGTAACAGCGGTAAATTACTTTTCTTAAAAGCTCGATTACGGCTTGTGTTGATTGCAGGTTTACGTTCGGGTTGCCATCGCGGTCTCCGCCGGGCCAAAAACCGAGTTCCAAGGTTTGGTGCTCGTCTTCTGCCAAAAAATCAAATTCCGTATCTAATTTTTCTTTGATAGAAGAAGCAGATTGATAAAACACGTTTTCTAAAAACCAGGCCAATGAAACCGCTTCATCAACCGGTGTTGGTTTTTCTTTGTTAAAGAACGGCGTTTTGCCCAATTGCTGCAGCAGCAGATAAATCTGGTTAATGTCGTTTACCTTTAATGCTTCCGTCAGTTCTGTAATAATCCCCAAAACACTGCCCGGGTAAAACTGCGTTGGATGTGCCGTTAAAACCAACCGTAACGAAAACTTTTGTAACGCTTCGCGCACTTTTGCATGTGTATCCGGCTGGTTATTTACCTGTTGCAGCAAAACCTGTAAAGAACTGTTGTCATCTCCGTTTTCTAATTTTGAAAAGGCCGAATCTTCAATCGCATCAAACAAAACTACTTGGCGCTCAATGTATTGTATAAAACGAAATAGTAAATGGAAGCGGTCTGCATCTTTAATATATTGCTGATACCGGTCAAAAAAGTTCTCAATAATTTCTTTGGGCGATTGTTTTTTGCTGATGCCTTCTTCTACATGCGATTTAAAAAAAGGCAGAAGTGTGCCCGTATATTTAACCTGGTAAAACGGAAGCGTTAAAAACAGACTGTTATAAAGATCAAAGCGGGTAACTACTTCATTGTTAAATACAAATTCTTTCTGACTGATTTTCATACGGCTGATAACATTATATTCGCCAAAATAAAGATTTAATAAGTTTTATTGCAGGCCAATCATTGATTTTTTTATCGATAAAAGAAGTATTCTTAAAAAATGGGTTACTTAAATTAATTTCACCCAAAGTTATTTTTGCAATAGTAAAACCGTTTCTGATCTTATTTACAAATCTATGCATCCATCAGCCAGAAAAATATACAGCTTCTTTTACAGTCAATATTTTTCTGATGGGCTGCGTATCACTTTTGGTGTACTGGCCCCTGCTCTTTTGTTCAGCCATTTTAACCAATTGGCCACCGGCGTTACTTTAGCCTTGGGCGCCATTTGTGTGAGTGTGGTTGATGCGCCCGGCCCTGCTATCCACAAGCGTAACAGCATGCTGATTTGTTGTGTGCTGATCTTACTCGTTTCGCTGATCACCGGTTTTGTACAGCACAACCCGGTTTTACTTTTTATGGAAGTAGTAGCGTTTGCCTTCTTCTTTTCCATGTTTGCCGTTTATGGAAACCGGGCATCTTCTATCGGGACTTGCGGCCTGCTCATCATGATTTTTATGATCGAAAAACGCATGGAACCTCAGCAAGTCCTCAGTTCAAGTTTATTTATTTTGGCCGGAGGAATTTGGTACACGTTGTTAAGTTTGCTGTTTTTTCAGATCCGTCCATATCGTGCAGCGCAACAGGCTTTAGGCGAATGTATAAGCGAGGTTGCCAAGTATTTAAGGGTGAAGGCAGATTTTTATGCCGGAAAAACTAACATCGACGAGAATTATAAAAGCTTGGTTTCGCAGCAAATCCAAGTGAGCCAGCACCAAGATGCCGTGCGCGAACTGTTGTTTAAAACGCGGGCCATTGTAAAAGAATCTACCCATACGAGCCGGATGCTGATCCTTACTTTTGTGGATTTGGTAGATCTTTTCGACCAGATTACTTACACGCATTACAATTACGAAAGTTTACGGAAAGCTTACGGTGAATCAGGAATATTGGATGAAATTTCAAAGCTGATCCAGCTAATGGCAAATGAATTGGACCAAGTAGGTTTTGCCGTTCAATCCAACCATAAGCAAACTAAAACGTACCTGCACCAAACAGAGCTGGAACAATTAAAAAACCATATTGATAAAATTAGTACCGGCAATGATGGAAACAGTGCCATTGTTTTAAAAAAGATCTTGGTTAACCTTCGTAACATCAACCAGCGTTTAACTGACATGGTTGGTTACAGTCAAGATGCACCAAAATCATCAGGCAAAACGGCAAACCTGGAATTTTCCCGTTTTGTTACGCACCAGGATTATGCGCCAAGGTTATTTTTAGAGAACCTTTCCCTTAAATCTGCTTCTTTTAAACACGCTTTGCGCGTGGCCATTGTTTGCGGCATTGGTTTTATCCTGTCAAAAACAGTAGCGACCGGCCATCATAGTTATTGGATACTGCTCACCATCATCGTGATCTTAAAACCTGGCTTCAGTTTAACCAAACAACGAAATTTTCAAAGGCTTACCGGAACTGTAGTTGGCGGCTTGATCGGCCTCCTCATCCTGTTTTTTATCCCGGATAAAACCGTTCAGTTTTTTATCATGCTGGTCTTAATGCTGTTTACCTATAGCTTTTTGCGTTTAAATTATGTGGTGAGTGTGATTTTTATGACACCTTACGTTTTGATCGTTTTTAGTTTTTTGGGTGTCGAACTGATTCACACCGTCGAAGAACGCGTGCTGGACACTTTTATTGGTTCTGCGCTGGCCATTACTTCTGCGTTTGTCATTTTCCCCAATTGGGAATCCGACCAATTGAATGAAAGTTTAAGTAAAGTATTGCTCAGCAATAAAAAATATTTGAACACCGTTGCAGAACGTTTAAGCGGCGCACCATTAAATTTGGTAGAATATAAACTGGCGCGTAAAGATGTTTATGTAGAATCTGGCAACTTATCTGCCGCCTTTGAAAGAATGATTTCTGAGCCGAAAAGCAAGCAAAAACACGCCAAAGATTTGCACAAGTTTGTAGTTTTAAACCATATGCTTTCTTCGGCCATTGCCGCTATTGCCGCAAATTTACCTGATAAAAACAGCATCAGTTTGCCTTCACAATTAAAAATAGCGCAACATGCACAACTGGTTTTATTAGAAACAGCAAAAAAATTAAATCCGTTAATACAAAGTGGTGCCGAATTAATTCCAGCCGAAGAAGCAAAAGTCCAAGCTAATAATGTTGAAAATGCCGAGGCCGACGTTGTTTTTCTGGAAGGCCAGCTTCGGTTTATATTGAAAATTACAACGGATATTGCCAAAGTAACAGATACGATTTTAAATTGATATGCTTCTTTTACCGATATAAAATTTGCAAAGTTGTTATTCAGGAAGCTCCCTCCTACGGAGCTTGGAAAACCAATGTAATGTTTTCTATAAACAGGTTACTCCTACGGAGTTATAAAAAGTTAACCCTAAATTGCTTTAATTTGGAAATAGATTCCTGTCGCATATTTCCTAACCTCGTAGAGGTTTCCTGTTTATAGCAACACCATTACGCAGTTTTTCGGGCTTCATAGAAGCCTCCTAATTTTGAACTTTTATAACTTACATTAAAAACGTTTATTTTAACAAGTTTTCTATAAACAGGTTGCCCCTACGGAATTTCTCTTACAGCACTAACCTCTTTTTATGTAACTACAGTTTCTTCTAACCTCGTAGAGGTTTCCTGTTTATAGCAACAAGCATAAGAAGGTTTTCGGGCTTCATAGAAGCCTCCTAATTTTGAACTTTTATCATTTGCATCAAAAACGCTTCTTTTATCGAGCTAAATTCCACAACCTAAAAACTTACAATTTACAACTTTCTGATACTTCTTTTATACGCTTAAAACTTACAACCCACAACTTATAACTTACAAATCCGACACTTCTTTTATCACCCTAAAACTTCTCCGTTAAATGTTTCCAATACCGTTTGGGCACGTGCTGCAAATGCAATTTTGTGTTCTTGCGGGCCGGAATATTTACGTGTTTAAAATAATCTTTCCACAAAGCCTGGTACAGCGTTTCATCTTCCGAATAAGAAGAAATGATCGGTTTCCCGTCCTGCTTGCCCGATGCAAAATCCATTTGCACAAAAACGACTTCATTTAAATCGTAATAAATACCGTACGCTCTTTTAATATCGTAAATAATCCATTTCTGGTCGGCATACCTACGTTTAAAATGTGTTAGAATTAGCGGAAGCACATTAAAATCAGGTTCAATAGAAGCGTAAAAAATACCGTCGGCCATTTTTTGGAAACGTATAAAAGCTTCCATGCGGTGTTTTTCCCGGCGTACCTGTTTTAAAACATACGAAAGCCGCATTACATATTTGTTCCCGAAATCCTGCTCAATCGTTTCATTTGTACTAAAAGCGTAGCGGATAAAGCCCAGCAGATTATCATCCTCGCCTACAATTTCTGATAAGTGCGCCGCATACAAACGCTGCACGCCACCGGCGGCCAAACGTTGCCGTAAACCTTTTAAAACCCGGTTGGCCTTCACTAAATCGGATGCAATACTTCTTTTAGCATCGAAAAAATTAGGTTGAAGCAAATGCTCCGCACAAACTTTTACGTCATCCAATTTATGTTCGTAAACTTCGAAAACCACGGTGAGCAAACCCTCAAAAGTACCATCGTAAACTAAGGTAATCATCTTAAAAAAGGCTTAATTGATTAGGTTTTTGTTTGAGATATTTACTTTGTGATTCAGCCAAAATAAATTGCTTAATCTTGGTGCCCGAAAGTTCTCGCCGCTCAAAATCCTGACTATTACAAGTGATAAAATAACGTGCGCGATTAACCGCAATTCCCATCGCTTTTAAATGTTCCCAATTCAATTTTCCAAACTTTCGTCCGCTTACAATTTTTCTGGCCGATTCTACACCAATTCCCGGAACGCGTACAATCAATTGCAAATCAGCTTTATTGATATCAATTGGGAAATGTTGCAAGTTTCGAATTGCCCAACTCAACTTTGGATCAATATCTAAATCTAAGTGAGGATTTTGTTGATCTACAATTTCCCGAACATTAAAACCATAAAAACGCATCAGCCAGTCTGCCTGATACAGACGGTTTTCGCGTACCATCGGCACGGCCGTACTCAAACCTGGTAATCGGTTATCGTTACTTACCGGCACATAACCCGAATAATAAACGCGTTTTAGGTTGAAGGAATTGTAAAAATGGTTAGCCGTGTATAAAATCTGCCGGTCGTCTTCCGGCGTGGCACCGATTACCATTTGCGTACTTTGTCCGGCTGGCGCAAACAACGGCGCTTTTTTAAACAGTGTTTTTTCTTCTTTGCGGAGGATGATCTCATTCTTGATAAAATTCATCGGCTTAATCATATCCTTTTGATTTTTATCGGGAGCCAACAATTTCAATCCGGCTTCGGTTGGAAGTTCTAAGTTTACGCTTAAACGATCAGCATAAAGTCCTGCTTCCCGCATCAACTCGTCGCTTGCGCCGGGAATGGATTTAAGGTGAATGTAGCCGTTAAACTTATGTTCCGTCCGAAGTTTTTTGGCGATGCGCACCAATCTTTCCATCGTAAAATCAGCATCTTTAAAAATCCCGGAACTCAGAAATAAACCTTCAATATAATTCCTTCGGTAAAAGTTCATCGTCAAATCCACCACTTCCTGCACGGTAAAAGCAGCACGTTTAATGTCGTTACTCTTCCGAGAAACGCAGTAGGCGCAATCGAAAATGCAGTGGTTGGTTAGTAGGATTTTTAGCAGCGAAACGCAACGGCCGTCCTCCGTATAAGTATGGCAAATACCGTTGCTGGCATCGCCCAAACCTTTGTTGTGGTTTTTGCGCTTGCTGCCGCTCGAAGCGCAGGAAACATCATATTTGGCTGCATCAGCTAAAATCGAAAGCTTTTCCCTAATCCGTTCATCATTCATAACGCTAATATACTAATTTTTTTAGCATATTGTTTCGATGAAATCAAACAAAAGTTTTAAACATGGCGTTAATCCTCCAAACACAAAAAGAAATGGAAACATTATATACCGCAGTAGTAACTGCAAAAGGCGGCCGCGAAGGAACCGTAAAATCTGCCGATGGCGTAATTGATTTGGAATTGAAAAGACCAGTAGAACTGGGTGGAGAAGCAGGTTTTGCTAATCCGGAACTACTTTTTGCCGCTGCCTGGGGAAGCTGTTATTTAGGCGCTTTAGGTTCTGTTGGCAAGCGCGATAACGTTGATGTAAGCGAGGCAACGGTTGATGTGCACATTGGTTTTAACCAGGAAGGCGCCGCTTCTTATGCTTTGTCGGCTGAGTTGCATGTGCATATACCGGGAGTTGATTTGGAAAAAGTGCAAAAATTAGCCGATGCTGCGCACAAAGGTTGTCCGTATTCCAAAGCAACACGAGGTAATATTGATGCAAAGATTATTGCAGAATAAGGATTTTAAAGTTGGACTAATGCTTCTTTTAGCATTGTTTTTTTAGATTGATGTTGATTGGAAATTGGATTTTTTCTAATCAACATCAATCTAAGTATTTAAAATCTAATAGAAAGAATTTGAAAGACAATTTCAAAGATTGTTATCATTCCATTTTCTTAACTTTCATCGCATATTGCAATCCGCCTAAAATATGTTGCAAGTAAAGCGGATCGGTGTAAGATTCATCCGTATGTCCAAGTTCAGTATAAAAAGACCTGCCGCCATCAAAATCATGGTACCAACTCATTGGATGGTTGCTTCCCATTTTGGCAGGACCGGCATCGTAACTGCTTTCGTCAATTGTAATCAAAACATGCAATGGATATTTGGTCATCCATTTAAAATTGTACCATTCATCTTTTCGTTTCCATTGTACTGGCAAGTGTTTGGTGGCAATACTTCTTTTATCAACAATATTTAAAGTAGCTTCCTGCTGCGCGGGATGTGCGCTGAAGTAAGCGCCCACCAAATTGCCGTACCAAGGCCAATCATATTCTGTATCGGTAGCTGCATGTATCCCAACAAAACCTCCGCCGGATTTAATATATTGTTCGAAAGCCTGCTGCTGGTTATTATTCAAAACATCACCGGTTGTGCTCAAAAAAACCACGGCGGCGTATTGTTTTAATTGTTTAGAGGTGAAATAATTGGCATCGCTGGTTGTATCAACATCAAAGTTATTTTCTTCACCTAATTTTTGAATTGCTTTTTTTCCGGCATCAATAGAAGTATGATGGAAACCTGCCGTTTTGCAAAACACCAAAACTTTTTTCTTTTGGGCGATGCTTTTATAACTAAGCAGCACAATCAGCAACAAGAAAATGCCGCTTAAACTTGTATTGTATTTTTTCATTACAGAAATTATTTAAGTTAAATTGTAAGTTTAATTGGATAAACAAACATCAACAAAAAGCCCTAATTTACTTCCTTGTTTTTAAATAATCTTCAAAATGTACTTTCGAATATTGGATGTGTTGTTTACCATTTTGCATCTTGTTATAATTGGGTTCAACTTGTTTGGTTGGATTTGGAAACGGCTTAGAAAGATGCATTTTGTTTGTATTTTAATAACTGCAATATGCTGGTTTGTTTTAGGTTATTGGTTTGGAATTGGTTATTGCCCAATTACAATGGCAAATTAAGGAAAAGTTGGGCGAGCAAAACCTTCCTAATTCTTTTATAAAATATTATGCTGATCAAATAACTGGTAAATTTATCGATGCTTCTTTTATCGATGCTTTTACGGCAATTTGCTTTTTTCTGGCAGCCCTGCTTTCGGTTTATGTAAATTTCTTTAAAACAAAAAGTAAAAAATAATGCCGTAAAAAAAGCAAAACCTAAACCAATTTTTGGTTCAGGTTTGCAATGATCAATTAATTCTTAATCAAACAGCAACGGTTTCAGGGAAACTGTTACTGTTTTTACGGGGTCTTTTTCGTGTTCTGTTGCTGCATCGGGTTTGGTCCTGGGGCTACACCGCGCGGCAGAGTTTGCTGTTTAAACAACTCAAAACGCGATGGCGTAAATGTTCGCGGCCAGCTGTTGTTGTCTTCATCAATATCAGCGGCTTCCCGGTATGGGTCCAATTTTATAGATTTTACTTCTTTTGTTTTGGCAAAAACTTTTGAGATCTTTTGTTCATTTTTTCGCCAGATGTAAGCCGAAATCCGGTCGACTTCTTTTGTGCCATCCGTGTAGGTCCATTCAATAATTAAAGGCATCACCAAACCGCCTTTGTTGCTTAAATTAAGCTGGTAAAAATAGTTCTTGCTTTCGTAAAACTGTTTTTCCTCCGGAGATAACGCGTTATACATCGCCTGATAACTTTCTTTTGTAACCGGCGTTGCCGAGAAACGATCGAACTTTCCGTAGAAATCCTTTAAGGAAGTATCGGCTTCAACTGCAAACTTTGTCCCTTCTTCACGATTGCGCTGTGCGCTGATGTGCTGCAAATTATTCCGTTCAAACTGCTGTTTATCGTACGCTGCATTTACTTCCGGGTTTTTAGTGTTGATGGTATAAGCTTTCACACTGTCCAACGAAATATCAACCGCATCAGTTCCATAAAACCAACCGCGCCAAAACCAATCCAAATCAACTGCCGAAGCATCTTCCATCGTTCTGAAAAAATCGGCCGGCGTTGGATGTTTAAAAGCCCAGCGTTGTGCATAGGTTTTAAAAGCGTAATCAAAAAGCTTTCTGCCCATTACCGTTTCGCGTAAAATATTTAAAGCTGTGGAAGGTTTGGAATAGGCATTCGGGCCAAAACGGGCAATATTTTCAGAATTGGTCATGATCGGTTCCAACTCGTCTTTCGGCAACTTCATGTAATCCACAATCTTGTAGGCCGGGCCACGCTGCGACGGGAAGTTGTTGTCCCAATCCTGCTCGGCCAAAAACTGGCAAAATGTATTTAAACCTTCGTCCATCCAGGTCCATTGGCGTTCATCAGAATTCACAATCATTGGGAAAAAATTGTGACCAACTTCGTGTGTAATTACACCAATCATCCCGTTTTTGGTTGCTTCGCTATAAGTTCCATCTTTTTCGGCGCGACCATAGTTAAAGCAAATCATCGGATATTCCATTCCGTTAGAAGCTTCTACAGAAATTGCACTTGGGTAAGGATAAGGAAAAGTGTGTGCAGAATATGTTTTTAGCGTGTGCGCCACCACTTTGGTTGAATAACGGCGGTAAAGCGGGTAAGCTTCCGGGCCGTAGTACGACATCGCCATTACTTTTTTGCCGCCTTCTATTTGGGTTGCCATGCCGTCCCAAACAATCCTGCGGGAAGAAACCCAGGCAAAATCGCGTACGTTTTCTGCTGCATACGTCCATGTTTTGCGCGCTTGTGCATGGCCTTTCATCCGGTCTTTTACTTCGGCGAGTGTTACAATTTCAACCGGTTCTTTGGAAGTTTGTGCCTGATTCCAGCGTTTTAATTGTGCTGCGGATAACGCCTGACTATAGTTCTGGCATAATCCAGTCGCACCAACCACATGGTCAGCCGGAACATTCAAGTTCACTTTAAAATTTCCAAAAGCCAAAGCAAACTCGCCGCTGCCGATAAACTGTTTGTTTTGCCAGCCCTGGAAATCACTGTAAACGGCCATCCGCGGATACCACTGTGTCATGGTGTACAAGTAGTTTTTATCTTCGGGGAAGTATTCGTAACCGCCGCGGCCACCGATAGTCAATCGATCAGAAATATTATAAAACCAGACAACTTTGAATTTGAACTTTTCACCCGGAAGCAAGGTTTTTGGCAACTCCAAACGCATCATGGTTTCGTTAATGGTAAACGGAATTGCTTTTCCGCTCGCATCTGTTACATTCAAAACATGATCGCCGAGATCCAAATTATTGCCCATAATGGATTGCAAAGTCCGCAAACTCATCCTATCCTGCATTTTGCTTTCGTTGGCGGTGCTGCCTTGCGAATCTTTGCGGTGCTGGTTTTCATCCAATTGCAGCCACAGATACGTTAACGGATCTGGAGAATTGTTGAAATAAGTTATGGTTTCAGTTCCATCCAAACGCTGCTTGTCATCGTTCAGCGTAGCGTTGATTTCATAATCGGCGCGTTGCTGCCAGTATTTCGGACCAGGCGCGCCGGAAGCAGAACGGTACATATTCGGGTCGGAAATCATCGTTCCCAACTGCTCGAACTTGTTGCCGTGGTTGGAGCCGGGATTGTTATCGTACTGCGCAAGAACAGTCGAACTGAACAAGGCAATACAAGAAATAGCGAGGTAAATTTTCTTCATCTGAAAATAATTTGTTGAAAACGATCGATACACATCATTAAAGCGATGCCAAAGATAGCCGAAGATAGAAAAAAACTCCAGTTGCTTGCTTTGATTTTAAAAGTTTTGATCAGCAAAAACGAGATCAGTAATACAGAAATTACAATGATTACCTGTCCGCATTCCAAACCTAAATTAAAAGCAAATAATTGCGCCACGATATTGGTACTTCTGCCCAAAAGGCTTTTTAAATAGTTGGAAAAGCCTAAACCGTGTATCAACCCAAAAAATAAAGCCAGAAAATAGGTTGTGTTGATGGATTTTTGCGCAATACTTCTTTTAACGATGTTATTTATGGAAGTGATGACGATAGTTACGGGAATTAAAAATTCAATCAGCGAAGTATTGATATGGATGATATTAAAAACGCTTAAAGCCAGCGTAACGGAATGGCCGATGGTAAAAGCGGTAACCAAAACCAATACTTTTCGCCAATCCTGCAATTGATAAATTCCACAAAGCACTGTTACAAACAAGATATGGTCGTAGCCTTGCCAGTTGCAAATGTGCTGGATGCCAAGTTGAAAGTATAAAGAAAAATCGGTCATAAAAGAAGTATCGGCAACTATTTGATTATTTGGTTAAAGTAACCTTTAATCATTGTATGTCCCGGATCTTCTCCAAAATATGCCATGCCTTCGATATACAATTCATCATTAACTTTGATAATTTTGTGGCTGTTATCGGCGGCCATTTTGTAACCAATTTCAGCTAAGTCTTTTTTGCAATTTGCAACCGCATCACTTTTAATAAAAGGCGTGCTGATGGTTAAATGGTTTGTTGTTTCAAAACTGATATTTTCAATTTTGAAAGAATAGAAAATGACTTTGTTCATAAAAATGAGTTTTAATTTTTAAATAATGTGAAGCTTTAGTACCTAAATTGATGCGTAAAAACAGCATTAGCAATTGTACATAATTATAGCTTTTTTTGAATGATAATTCCTATTCGTTTTAATGATGTTACAACTTTTTCTAATCTCCTGGTTTCACATTTTCCATCCGTTTTTTGTAAGCGTTACGGAAATCAAACAAAACACAAGCAATCATTCCATTGAAATTAGTTGCCGAATGTTTTATGATGATTTGGAAAAAGCCCTGGAAAAACAATATCACGTACAAATCGACATTGTAAAACCGAAAGACAAAGCGCAAATCAACAAGCTCATCAATGATTATGTAAAGAAGCATTTGCTTATCCGTGCCGATGGAAAAGTTTTAAATCTAAATTTTATTGGTTATGAAATTCAGGAAGACGGTGCCTGGAGCTACTTTGAAGTTAAAGGAATTAATGCGGTAAAAGAAGTGCAAGTGCATGATGATTTGCTTTTTGAGCAGCATCCGGAGCAAATCAATATGATGCATGTGATCGTAAACAACCAAAGAAAAAGCACCAAGGTAGATAACCCTGATGCTGATGCCACTTTTAAATTTTAGTTTTTGCTGATGCTTCTTTTATTGCCTAAAAATTAAGGCGTATAGTTTAAGCTGTAAGAATCTTCTTCCATTACATTTTTCCAATCTTTAATCAGGTTTTTGTAGGCTTCTCCAACCGGGCGTATTTTTCGGTCTAAATCATACAAACCTAAAGCATTAACATTGCCATTATTTTGTCGTAGAGCAGTATCCCAATCTACCTGGTCCAGCAAACCATACCAGGTAAAACCAACAATCGGGAAACCGTCCTGCTTAAAGCGATATAAGTTTGCCCATTCTTTTTGCAGCCATGCGACAGAACTTGGTTCGGCAATGTTAGTTTCTGTGTGCATTACGGGCAATCGGTAACGGGTATAATATTGTTGAGTGATTACATAATAACCAAAAATTTCTCCGGCGGGACTGGTAGAGCCATCTGCATGAACAATATGTTCGTTGGTAACATAATAATCTGTGCCCATAATACATTTTCCACGGATCTTGTTGTTCATAAACCATTCATATTCCGCATCTGTCATTCCGTTTTCAATCAAATATTTATAGTGAGGGACTTTGATGGAATGCGCGTAAGAAAGATCAAGCGATAAGTATCTTTTCAGGTTCAAAAAATCTGCTAATTTACAGCAGGAAGGATCTTCGGCATGAAAATATTCTGATGATTCGCTTTGAATAAATGTTACATCAGGCTGCACTCTTTCAATCGCTTCCATCGCCAGCACATTAGCTTTGCACAAGTGTTTTAAAGCAGTAACAAAACCAATATCGGTATTCAAGCTTTCGTTCCACCAGCCGTACTGGCCCGAAAAAGAAGCGGTAACAAAAATTTCGTTTACCGGCGTATAATATTTAAGGTGAGGATAACGGTTTGCAAAAGCCAAAGCGTATTCTGCAAAGTATTGAGGAAAATCAGGGTTTTGGAAACTATCGATCCAATCCGGAACACCGAAATGGCAGAGATCAACAATAGGTGTAATGTGCAGTTCTCTTAAAGCGTTAAAAGTGTCATCCGCGAAAGTCCAATTGTACTGGCCAGGACCGATATGGGTAGAATAATAAGGCGGGCCATAACGTAAAAACTCAACACCTATTTCCTTAACTAATTTAAAATCTTCCTGCCATCTTTTGTAATGGCCGGTTTTTTCCAATTCGTCCACCCTTATCTTTTTTCCATCGATAAAAACAGTAGGATAACTGTTTTCGATACCAGTGGCAAACATAAACTTGCTCTTCATAAAATGTATATTGTTATAATATATCTAACCGGTTACCGTCCACCACTAAAGTTGTACCGTTAACATACGAAGCTTCATCAGAAGCCATAAAGCAAATGGCCGCAGCCAACTCTTCGGGCTTGCCTACGGTGCCTTCCATCCTTTCAACACCATCTTTTATGTTTGGGTTGGACCATAACATCGGCGTATCAACCGCTCCCGGTGCCACACAATTGAAACGTGCTTGCGCAGGTTTATATTCCAAACTTAAGCCGCGGGTAAATGCTTCCATTCCGCCTTTTGAAGTTGCGTAAGGCAAAACATCAGGCGTAGTTTGAAAAGCGTGGACAGAACTTACGTTGACTACAGCACCATTTGTCATGTGAGGAATGCTGTATTTACAGAATAAAAACACCGATTTTAAATTGATGTTCATCACCTTGTCCCAATCGCTTTCTTCCAAATCAACAATTTTGGTAAAAGTCATAAAGGCGGCGTTGTTTACCAAAATGTCAATCCTGTTGTATTTTTCAATTACTTGTCCAACGCAACTTTTAATGTCTGCAGCAATACCAACATCTGCTTTAATAAAATCAGCATTACCTTTATGCTGCCTGATCATTTCTACCGTGTCCTTGCCATGCTGCTCATCCCGGTCAACAACTATTACCGTTCCGCCTTCGGATGCAAAACGCAAACAAGTTGCACGTCCAATTCCGGAACCTCCTCCGGTTACCAAACAAATTTTATTTTCAAACCTCATATAAAAATTTTCGCCTCAGCTTTGTATGGATGCAAGACGTGCCAGTAAAACTATTTGTTTATCAAAACGAAAAAAAAGCGATAGTTTGACAAAACCATCGCTTTTTAAGATTGATAACAAATTTTTTACCGATAAAAACAGTATCAGGAATTTTTATTTTGAAGTAAACTGGCCGCAGCTTCATCCAAAAACCACTGCACATCGCCTTGTTCCGGTTTAATTAATTGAGCTGGATATTCTTCCACATTGCTGTTATCTTCCAAAACATGATGAACAGCTTCTGCCTTACCAGCGCCATAAAGTAAAAAAGCAATATGATGTGCAGCGTTAATCATGGCGGCGGTCATGGAAATGCGGTAAACCTTTTGATCTTCCAGATAAACGGCCTTTACTGAAGATTCCTGATCGTGCAAAATTGGCGTATGCGGAAAAAGAGAAGCTGTGTGCGAATTATCGCCCAAGCCTAATAAAACCAAATCAAACCTTGCATTATAAGGTTTAAAATGAGTATAAACAGCGGAAGCATAAGCTTCGGCAGCTTCACCGGCAGGCAAGGTTGTATTGACTGAAATTATTTGAGAGGCAGGAATTTGAAGCGGATCAAACAATGCTTTTTTTACCATTAAAAAATTACTATCGGGATGCTCGGCAGGAACATAACGTTCATCGCCAAAAAAGAAATAAACCTTGTCCCACTCTACCTTTTCTTTATAATCGGGCGAAGACAGCATTTCGTACAGCTTTTTCGGCGAACTTCCGCCAGAAAGCGAAATGTTGAAAATGCCATTTTCTGCAATGGATTGATCAGCAATTTCAATCAGATAATCTGCAATACTATTTAGCACTTCTGCTTCGGTCGAAAATATATTTAATTTAGGCTGCTGCATTATTATTCTTTTTTGGAAAGCGTGAACCAATGGAAACCATCACGCGCGATTAAGGCTTCTGCCACTTCCGGCCCCCAGGAATCGGAAGAATAGTTTGGAAACTTGGAGCTTTTATTGGATTCCCAAACATCTAATATTGGCATAATCAAAGCCCATGCAGCTTCCACTTGATCTGCCCGCATAAACAAAGTTTGGTCGCCTTGCATAGTATCCAATATCAAAGTTTCGTAAGCTTCGGGTGCCTGGTTATCATAAGTGCCTTTATAATCAAAAACCATATCAACGGTATTGATCACCATATCCACGCCCGGCCTTTTTGCCTGTACTTGGAAACGGATACTCATTTCGGGTTGTATGCTGATGATCAAGCGGTTTTGCTGCCAGCTATCTGTTGACTCGGAAGGGAAAACCAAATGCGGCACGTCTTTAAATTGAATAGTAATAACTGAGGCAGATTGGTGCAGCCTTTTGCCAGTACGAACATAAAACGGAACGCCTTGCCAACGCCAGTTATCTACAAAAAACTTTACTGCGGCAAACGTTTCCGTGTTAGAATCCGGCTTAACTTTAGCTTCCTGACGATAACCCGGCACTTCTTTGCCTTCTATCCAGCCTTTACCATACTGTCCGCGAACTGCAGAATCTTTAATATTTTCTGAGGTGAAAGGACGCATGGCACGTAGTACATCTACTTTTTTGTTACGGATTTCATCTGCATCGAAATTTACCGGGACTTCTGTAGCCACTAAACAAAGTAACTGCAAAATGTGGTTTTGTATCATATCGCGCATGGCTCCTGCGCCTTCGTAATAATCTCCGCGGTCTGCCACACCTAACTGTTCTGTAACCGAAATTTGCACATGTTGAATATAATTTCTGTTCCAAAGTGGCTCCATCAACAAATTAGCAAACCGAAAAGTGAGGATATTTTGAACTGTTTCTTTTCCTAAATAATGGTCGATCCGGTAAATCTGTTTTTCCTGAAAAATCCCTGCTAATAAACTGTTTAGTGATTTGGCAGATTCTAAATTATGGCCAAAAGGTTTTTCAATTACAATTCTGGTTTTCTCTGGGTTGGTGGCCAGTTTACTTTTAGAAATATTTTCAGCAATGATCGGAAAAAACTGAGGTGCAACTGCTAAATAATAAATCACATTTGCTTCCAAGTTCCAATCGGTTTCGAATTTTTTAATCAGGTTTCCAAATTCGTTATAAGTCTCGGCATCGTTTAAGTCTGCTTCCTGATAAATAATATTATCAGAAAATTTTTTCCACTGCTCCGGGTTTGCTTTTCCATTACGCGAAAACTGGTTAATGCCTTCTAATAACTTCTCTTTGAAATCATCGTTGGAAAGTTTTGTTCTGCCAGTGCCAATGATAGAAAAATGATCTGGCAGCCAATTGTCCAAAAATAAATTATAAAGTGCAGGGGTTATTTTACGCCAGTTTAGATCTCCTGTTCCGCCAAAAATCACAAATACGGTTGGCTGATCTTTGGTTAATTTCATGGTCTTGTTCAAAATAAATATTTAAAAATAGCCGGTAAAAGAAGCATGTTAATTATTGGTTTTTGCAGAAGGTATTGCTTGCCATTCGGTATGGAAAACGCCTTCCTGACCAATAAGTTCATAAGTATGGGCACCAAAATAATCGCGTTGTGCCTGGATGAGGTTAGAAGGCAAATTCTTTGTTTTGAAAGTATCAAAGTAACTTAAACAGGAAACATAACCGGGAATTGAAATTCCTGCTTTTACAGCAGCAGCAATGACCGACCGTATTCCGTTTTGTGTTTCTTTGATTAAACTTTGCACACTTTCATCCAGCAAAAGCAATTCTAAATTGTCATTATGATGATAAGCTTTGGTAATTATACTTAAAAATTCTGAACGGATAATACAACCGCCGCGCCAGATACTTGCAATATCGCCCAAGTCTAACTTGTAATGATAATCCAAGGATGCTTTAAAAAGCATGTGCATTCCTTGTGTATAAGTAATGATGGTATTAAAATACAAAGCTTGCTCTAACAATTCTAAAAACCCGTCTTTATTTTCTGACAGTAAAGAAAGCTTTTCATTGTAACTTTCAGATAGTTTTATCCTCAGTGATTTGTATTTAGAAAGGTCGCGCATAGAAACTGCAGTATCAATAGTTGGCACCGGAAGTTCCAAGTCCATTGCAACTTGCGAAGTCCATTTACCGGTTCCTTTGGCGCGGGCTTCATCTTTTATATCATTTAAAAGAAGTCCGTCTGTTCCTTCTTTTTTATAAGCAAAAATATCTTTGGTTATATCAAGCAAATATGATTTTAACCTGCCCGTGTTCCATTTTTCAAATACTTGTTGTATGGATTGATCGTCTAATTGTAACCCGTTTTTCATCAAACCATAAGTTTCTGCAATTAATTGCATCAACCCATATTCAATGCCATTATGCACCATTTTTACAAAATGGCCGGAAGCACCAGGACCGATATAAGTAACGCAAGGTTGATTTTCTACCTTTGCGGCAATGGCTTCAAATATTTCTTTTACGTGTGCGTAAGCTTCTTTATCTCCGCCTGGCATCATGCTTGGGCCTTTACGTGCACCTTCTTCCCCACCAGAAATCCCCATTCCGAAAAAGTGCAGTTTTTTAGAATTAAGATATTCCACCCGCCTGTTTGTATCCGTAAAATGAGAGTTTCCACCATCAATAATTATATCGCCTTCTTCCATAAATGGCAATAAATCTTCAATTACACTATCCACAATTTTACCGGCAGGAACCAGCATCATTAAAGCTCGCGGCGTTTCCAAACTGCTTACAAATTCCTGTAAAACTTTAAAACCTTTTACAGGTTTTCCTTCGCCTTCTTTTCCAAGTAAAGCTAATTTATCAACGTCTTTATCGTACCCGGCTCCAGAGAAACCATGGTCAACCATATTTAGCAGTAAGTTTCTGCCCATGGTTCCAAGTCCGATCATTCCAAATCTATATTTACTGTCTGGCATTGTTTTTATAATTAAAATTGTGATTTAATATTCTCTAAAATTTGTTTTGTAGTTTCAAAGTTTACATGCTGAAAAACATTAATCCCTGTCCTTCTTGCGGCTTCAACTAACATTGGCCGGTCATCGAAATAGTAACATTGTTGCGGACTTGCTTGTGCAATTCCCATGGCCAATTTAAAAATAGATGGATCTGGTTTTCGCATTCCAACTTCGCAGGAAGAAACAAAGGCATCAAAACAATGGTGCAGGCCGAATTTTTTAATGCGGTAATCGTTCAACTCTTTTCCTTCATTGTTTAGGGAAATGATACGAAACCCACAATCTTTTTTCCAATTTACCAACCATTGCAACAAGTTTGGAAGTTCTTTTGATTCAGAAAAGATAAAAGATTTAAAATCTTCCCGGGTAAAATTTCTGGGACGGTTAAAAACAACTGTATCCAAATATTCATCCAAAGTAATCTTACCGATTTCATAAATATTAAAAATAAGATTATGCAGTGCTTCCATTTCCGCATAATCTATTTCAAATATTTTTGCTGCCAATTGTCGTGATTCATGTCCCCAACCATTTGTCAATAAAACACCGCCAACATCCAGAAACAATATTTTTGGATAACTTGCTTCCATCACTTTAGTTTAAGCTAAAGTTTTTTGCTTTTGCGTTTCAATCGCAGCCAACAACTTGTCGTATGGTTTATTGAATTTTTCAATACCTTCATCTTCCAATTGTTGTGTGATGGCATCAATATCGATACCAGCTTCTTTTATCTGCGCTAAAACTTGTGTTGCTTTATCAAGATCGGTTTCCAAAGTATTGGCAGCATTTCCATGATCGCGGAAAGCTTCCAAAGTTTCCATTGGAACCGTATCAACAGTATCTTTTCCAATCAAAGCTTCTACATATTTTACATCAGAAAAAGCAGGGTCTTTGCTGCCGGTACTTGCCCAAAGCAAACGCTGTGGTTTAGCGCCTTTTTCTTCTAATTTTTTCCAGCGGTCTGTACTGAAAACTTTTTTATAAATTTCGTATGCCTTTTTTGCAGATGCAATGGCTACTTCACCTTTTAAATTGTCTAATCCTTTTTCTTTTAATAAAGGATCAACGGCAACATCAATACGGCTCAAAAAGAAACTGGCCACAGAAGAAACATATTCGATTGCTTTACCGGCGGCAGCACGTTCTTCCAAACCTGCAATGTATGCTTCTGTAACGGCTTCGTATCTTTCCAAACCAAAAAGCAAGGTTACGTTAATGTTTAAACCTTCTGCAATACATTTTTGGATGGCCGGCAAACCTTCTTTCGTTCCCGGAATTTTAATCATCACGTTGTCTTTATGCACCGCTTTCCAAAGTTCCAAAGCTTGTTTGGTTGTTGCTTCGGTATCGGTTGCAAAACGCGGGGAAACTTCCAGGCTTACATAACCGTCAGCTCCTTTTACGCCTTCTTCATAAACCTGCATAAACAAATCGGAAGCGCGTTTAATATCTTCTACCGCAACGCCGTAAAAAATATCATCGTTGCTTTTGCCTTCTTTAGCTAATTTAACAATATCTTCATCATAATCAGAACTGCTGCTGAAAGCTTTTTCAAAAATTGCCGGGTTTGAGGTTACGCCTCTTATGCCGTCTTCGGTTATTAATTTCTGCATATCGCCGGAATCCATAATTCTGCGGTCGATAAAATCAAGCCAGATACTCTGACCTAATTCATGTATTTGTTTTACTCTATTTGCCATGATAATACTTCTTTTATAAGGTTATTTTTCTATTTGATGTACTTTTTCCAGCCGGCGCAAATGCCGTTCTGCGCCAATAAATTCGGCTTTTAAAAATGAGGTTACCAGTTCCTGCGCTACGTTAAAGCCAACTACACGTCCGCCAATCGTCATTACGTTCATATCATCATCTTCCACGCCTTGATGGGCAGAAAAATGATCGGTAATTAAAGCCGCACGCACGCCATGAACTTTGTTGGCCGCAATGCAGGCACCAACGCCGCTGCCGCAAACCGCAATTCCGCGTTCCACTTCTTTGTTGGCAACAGCTTTGGCTAAAGGAATTACATAATCAGGAAAATCATCTGACTGAACCAATGAATCGGCACCAAAATCTACCACTTCGTGGCCCAAACCTTTTAAATAATCCCGCAGCATTTCCTTTAACTCAAAACCACCATGATCTGCTGAAATTCCAACTTTCATTTTTATTGATTTTAGGTTGATAAAAGAAGTATGGCCTCACCCTAAATCCCTCTCCAAAAGAGAGGGACTTGAGCTGCACTACCGACGTTGCATCTTCCATTAGTGCAGCTAACTCCCTCTCCTTTGGAGAGGGCTGGGTTGAGGCTACTTCTTTTATCAGGTAAATTTAGGCAATCAGTGCTTTTGCTTTTTCTACCACGTTTTCTACCGTGAAACCGAAAAGTTTGTACAATTCTTCTGCCGGGGCAGATTCTCCAAAAGTGTGCATTCCGATCACATCACCTTCATCAGAAACATATTTGTGCCAGCCCAAAGTAGAAGCCATTTCTACAGCCAAACGTTTTTTCAGGTTTTTCGGGAAAACACTTTCTTTGTAAGCCGCATCCTGTTTTTCAAACAGTTCCCAGGATGGCATACTGATTACGCGTGCAGCAATACCTTCTTCCTGCAATTTTGCCTGTGCTTTCATGATTAATTCTACTTCAGAACCAGTCGCAATCAGCAATAATTGCGGATTTTCGACATCGGATAAAATGTAGGCACCTTTTTCCAGCTGCGTAGCTTTACCGTATTTTTCCTGATCAATTGTTGTTAAACCTTGACGGGTTAACACCAATATCACCGGACCGCCAACATGTTCAATTGCAACACGCCAAGCTTGTGCAGTTTCATTCGCATCAGCAGGGCGAATTAAAGTTGTATTTGGAATAGAACGTAAAGAAATTAATTGTTCTACTGGTTGATGCGTGGTTCCGTCTTCACCTAAACCAATACTATCATGTGTGTAGATAAAAATCGGTTTGATTTTCATGATCGCTGCCAAACGGATTGGCGGACGCATGTATTCCGAAAAAATCAGGAAAGTAGCACCAAAAGGAATAATGCCTTTGGTCAGTGCCATTCCGTTTAAAGCAGAACCCATTGCATGTTCGCGGATACCAAAGTGGAAATTTCGACCAGTCCTGTCTTCCGCAGTAAAAGATTCGTATTTTTTTAAGTTAGTTTCTGTAGATGGGGCTAAATCCGCAGCACCGCCAATTAAACCAGGCAAAACCGGTGCAATGGCATTTAATACTTCGCCTGATGCTTTACGGGTTGCAATTTTACCGGCATCAGCTTTGTAAGTTGGGATGGTATCTTGCCAGCCTTCGGGTAGTTTACCGCTGCTTAACAATTCGTATTCAGCAGCTAATTTCGGATATTCTTTTTTGTAAGCTGCATATTGCTCGTTCCATTTTGCTTCTTTTTCAGCACCTTTTTTACCGCATTCCAAATAATATTCGGATACTTCTTTTGGCACATAAAAAAACTCCTCCGGGTTAAAGCCCATTCCTTCCTTAACCAGTTTTACTTCTTTTTCGCCCAGCGGAGAGCCGTGTGCCCCCGGCGTATCTACTTTATTCGGACTGCCGTAAGCTAAATGCGTACGCACTTTTATTAATGATGGCTTGCGGATTTCGATTTTAGCATTGTGGACAGCTGCTCTGATTGCAGCAACATCATTTCCATCATCTACAACTTGAACATGCCAGCCGTAAGCTTTAAAACGTGCTGCCACATCTTCTGTAAAAGCAATATCGGTATCGCCTTCAATAGAAATATGGTTATCATCATATAAATAAATCAGGTTGCCTAACTCTAACTGAGAAGCTAAAGAAGCAGCCTCGGAAGTTACGCCTTCCATCATATCACCGTCACTGCAGATCGCAAAAATCTTGTAATCGAATAAATGGAATTCAGGTTTGTTATAACGTCCGGCTAAATGTTTTTGGCCGATAGCGAAACCTACACCATTTGCAAAACCCTGCCCTAACGGACCGGTTGTAACATCAATTCCGGGAGCCAAACCATATTCTGGGTGGCCGGCTGTTTTACTGTGTAACTGGCGGAAATTTTTCAGGTCATCCATCGAAAGATCATAACCCGTTAAGTGTAAATAGCAATATTGCAGCATACAGCCATGGCCGGCAGAAAGGATAAAACGATCGCGGTTGGCCCATTGCGGGTTTTTGGGATTGTAATACATTTCCTGAGACCATAAAACGTGAGCCATTGGTGCTGCGCCCATCGGCATTCCCGGGTGGCCGGAGTTAGCTTTTTGAACAGCATCAACCGATAAAATCCTTACCGTATCAATAGCTAATTGCTCAAGGTCTGTTGTTCCTACATTTACATTCATTATTTATTATAATTTAAAGGTTAAGATCAATAATTATTTTTTTTGCAGGAGGGAATTTTCGTCCTGCTGCCACAATCTAAGGCCTCCTTTTATGCCTTCCCGGTTAGATACTATTTTAATGTTGTCATCCAATTTAAAATCAATCTCACTGGAGTTTCCGCCGCCGATATACAAAAAATCGTAGTTAAAAACAGTTTTTAAAACGTCTATTACTTTTTTTACACGTTTGTTCCACCTGTCGTCGCCAATTTCATGGTAAGCTTTATCGCCGAGATATTCATCATAAGTTCCTTTTTTACTAAATGGATGATGGGCAATTTCCAAGTGTGGAAGCAAAAACCCATTCAAAAAAAACGCTGTGCCAAAACCAGTACCCAAGGTAATTACCATTTCAAAACCTTTACCGTTGATAACACCTAATCCTTGCATATCGGCATCGTTTACAACAATTGCATCTTTGCCTAAGCTGTCTTTTAATAATTTTTGCAGATCAGTGTTTTTCCACAAATCAGTACCCAAATTTGGTGCGGTAAAAACAGTGCCATTTTTGATATATCCGGGGAAACCGGCAGAAATATGATCAAATTCCGGAAAACCTTTAATTAGTTTTTTTATGGCATTTATAACATTTTCCGGAGAGGCCGGACTCGGGGTTGGTGTTTTTTCGTATTCTTTAATTGATTTTCCTTCCTGATCTAAAATTGTGGCTTTAATGTGCGAACCGCCAATATCAATAGAAAGGATTTGTTTAAGATCAGAAGAATTAGGCATGGTTTAAAAATTTCTGAAATGTAATACTAAATTTGATAACTCATCTACTAAATAAATACAATCCAAGTGATTTTCTGTTTGTTACTAAATTGTTACTATGAGGTACGTTTTGGGGGAAATGCTTCTTTTAGCAGTAAAAAAGTTACACCTAAATCTCGGTAAAATTTTGCTGCTAAGGCAAACTTTTGTACCTTTATTTAACCAATTCATTCCTGGATTAAGAAGTACAATTAAACTGCTACTTAGTTATGGAAAATTTATCAGCCCCTTTCAGTAAGCTTAACGCTTACAATAAAATCAAGCCAATCCACTATTGCCCAAACTGCAGCACTATATTGCAGAAACGTGTTTCGCGTAGCTGGATCGTAAAAAGTGTTTTTTTCTGGCTTGATGTTAAACGTTACCAATGCGAGAAATGCTTTAAGTCTGTTTACGTAAAAAGCGACAAAAGCGTAGTTCTTGATTAAAAAGTCAGGGCTTACAAAAAGCCGGATTTTATTAATTCCGTTTCCATGGCAAGCTGCATTTTTAAAGCTTCTGCCCTTGCGGCTTCTGCAAAATCAGGGCCAGATGAAGCATAAATTATAGAGCGTGAAGCATTTAAAATTAAGCCGCAGCTTGCGTTCATGCCAAATTTGCAAACTTCTTGCAATTGTCCGCCCTGAGCGCCAATTCCCGGAACCAGTAAAAAATGTTCGGGTACTATTTTTCTGACTTTTAAAAAAGCTTCGCCGCGTGTTGCGCCAACAACGTACATCATTTGTTCCGCAGTTCCCCAGTTTTGCGATTTTCTTAATACCTGTTCATACAAAACTTCTTTCCCATCATCAAATACTTGAAAATCATGATGGCTTTCATTAGAAGTCAAAGCCAGTAAAATTGCCCACTTATTTTGATAGTGTAAAAAAGGCATCACAGAATCAGAACCCATATACGGTGCAACCGTTACAGCATCAAACTCCATTTCGGAAGATTGCTTATCAAAAAAAGCTTTCGCATACATTTGTCCTGTATTGCCTAAGTCGCCGCGTTTAGCATCTGCAATTTTAAAAACGTTATTTGGAATATAATTACAGGTATCAATCAGGTTTTGCCAACCTTTTGCACCATAACATTCGTAAAAAGCCGTGTTTGGTTTATAAGCAATACACAAATCGTGCGTGGCATCAATAATTCGGCGGTTAAATTCCATAACCGGGTTAGGAAAATCATTTAAGAACGAAGGTATTTTTTGAGGATCTGTATCTAAACCGATACAAAGAAAAGATTTTTTCTGCCGGATTTGATCAGTCAATTGCTGCTTTGTAAACATTGCCACTATATTTTGCCTAAATAAAAATAAATAAAAATGCTTGAACGCACAGTATTATAAAATTTTTTACACAAATAGTTTGAATAGTTATAAATATTATTTAAAATTGCAACGTTTTCCTGACGATTTTCCTGCATTTTTAAAAACAGAACTATTCTCCAATGTTTTTATCAGTGTAAAAACTGAGATGTACGGTATCAGCACAGAAAAATTTACATCTACCATTTAATCTTAATTTAAAAGATAAGAAATTATTATTCCTTCTCATGTTTAATACCAACGAACTGAACGATAAACTCGTGTCTGAGTTGCGTGAAATAGCTAAAAGTATGGGCATTGCCCAAGCTGACGATTTGCGTAAACAAGACTTAATTACACAAATCAGCAGCAATCAACCTATACCAGAAAAAGCAAAACCAGGCAGAAAGCCCAAGGCTATAGAAGTTGTGCAAGCTGCTGTAGAAATACCTGTGGAAACACCGGCTACAATTACAGAAGAGCCCGCCGCTGTTAATGAGACGGCTTCTATTGATGATAAACCCAGAAAAAGGACAAGGACGCTTAAAGTTGTAAAAGATACAAATACCTCTAACGTACCCGAAATTTCTTTCCCTGCTTCAGAGCCATATCAGGTAAAAAGTGATATTCGCGAAAGTCAGCCTGTTCGGGCTAATTCAGCCCCTGCAAATGCCACTGCCGAACCTGTTCGCAGATATTCTGACGTGCCGACAGAAAACCGGCAGCCTAAGTTTGAGAAAAATTACAATAATAACGGCAACCAGAACTCAAACAACCAGAATTCGAACAACCAAAACCCAAATCAGCAACAGAATAATAACAATCAAAATAACATTCCCAACAAACACGCTGAACCTGCTATCAACTTAGATTTTGATAATGTAATTGTAAACGAAGGCGTGCTTGAAATTATGGCTGATGGCTATGGTTTTCTACGTTCTTCAGATTATAATTATTTGACTTCGCCGGATGATATTTATGTGTCTCAATCGCAAATCAAATTATTTGGCTTAAAAACAGGCGATACGGTTCGCGGCAGCATTCGTCCGCCGAAAGAAGGAGAAAAATATTTTCCTTTGGTTCGCGTAGAAGCAATTAATAGCCGTATTCCATCAGAAGTTCGGGACCGTGTTCCGTTTGATTATTTAACGCCGTTATTTCCACAGGAGCGTTTAAACCTGTTTTCGGAAGCCAATAATTACTCTACCCGGATTATGGATTTGTTTACACCGATTGGTAAAGGCCAGCGCGGTTTAATTGTTGCCCAGCCCAAAACTGGTAAAACTATCCTGCTAAAAGATGTAGCTAATGCCATCGCAAAAAACCATCCCGAAGTTTATTTAATCATCCTTTTGATTGACGAACGCCCCGAAGAAGTTACCGACATGGCTCGCAGTGTACGTGCAGAAGTGGTTTCTTCTACATTTGATGAACCTGCAGAACGCCATGTAAAAATTGCCAATATTGTGATGGAAAAAGCAAAACGAATGGTAGAATGCGGACATGATGTGGTAATTCTGTTAGATTCAATCACCCGTTTGGCACGTGCTTATAATACGGTTGCACCTGCATCCGGAAAAATACTTTCCGGTGGTGTGGATGCCAAC
Source organism: uncultured Sphingobacteriaceae bacterium (assembly GCA_964251965.1). GTDB lineage: Bacteria > Bacteroidota > Bacteroidia > Sphingobacteriales > Sphingobacteriaceae > Mucilaginibacter_A. The sequence goes on from CAXULQ010000001.1 coordinate 394,783, forward strand.
GCTTTGCACAAACCAAAGCGCTTTTTCGGCGCGGCACGTAACATTGAAGACGGCGGTTCTTTAACGATCCTGGCTACGGCTTTAATTGATACCGGTTCTAAAATGGACGAGGTAATTTTTGAAGAGTTTAAAGGAACAGGAAACATGGAACTTCAGCTCGACCGTAAATTATCCAACAAACGCATTTACCCAGCTATTGATCTAACCGCTTCCAGCACTCGTCGGGATGATTTGTTGTTAGATAAAGAAACCTTGCAACGCGTTTGGATCTTAAGGAACCATTTGGCCGATATGAATTCTCAGGAAGCTATGGAGTTTTTACAGGGACAAATTCGGGGCACTAAATCCAACGAAGAATTCCTGATCAGCATGAACAGCTAAGAAGTTTTGAGTATTAAGTTGTACGTTTTAAGTTTTCCGCCCGTGAAGCTAACTTAGAACATAAAACTTATAACCTGCAACTTGATGAAGAAACATATCCCAAATGCAATAACCTGTACACATCTTTTTAGCGGTTGTATAGGTATTTTTTTTGCCTTTCGCGGAGAATTAAACTACGCTGCCTATGCTGTTTTTACCGCTGCTTTTTTCGATTTTTTAGATGGAATGGCTGCACGTTTGCTTAAAGTGCATTCCGAAATTGGCAAACAATTGGATTCGCTGGCAGATGTAGTAAGCTTTGGGGTTTTGCCTTCGGCTATTATTTTCAATTTATTTAATGCACAGAGTGTTAGTCCAACAAGTTTAATCTGGTGGCATTTCGGTGCTTTTTTTATCGCTGTTTTTTCTGCATTGCGATTGGCAAAGTTTAATGTTGATACCCGCCAAACCAATAGCTTTATCGGTTTGCCAACGCCGGCAAGTGCAATGCTTTCGGCTTCGTTTCCGCTTATTATAAATCAGGGCAATGCTTCTTTTACCAGTATAATTTTAAGTCATCAATTTTTGAATAGTTTTATTTTCTTCAATTGCTGGCTTCTGGTTGCCGAGTTGCCTTTACTCTCCCTAAAATTTAAAAACCTAAGCTTAAAAGAAAATATTTTCCGGTACATCCTGCTGTTTTTTGGCGCAGTTTGTTTGGTAATTTTTAAGTTTGCGGCAATCCCGGTGATTATCATTTTTTATATTATCCTATCCATCATTCAAATCAGAACCACCAAAAATGAAGTTTCAAGCAGAAATTGATGTCATGCCCAAAAAAGAAATCCTTGACCCGCAAGGAAAAGCAGTTTCCGGTAGCATGAAAAATTTAGACTTGTCGGAAATTACCAATGTTCGTATTGGCAAACACATTTCCTTAGAAGTTGAAGCAGAAACTGAAACAGCCGCTACCGAAAAAGTAGAACAAGCCTGCAAAAAATTGCTGGCCAACTTAATTATGGAAAGTTTTACTTATAAACTTTACAAAGCCTAAACTTCGGCTTCTTTTAGTTTTTTTATCTCTAAAAGTTGTTCTAAACTTTTAGAGATGTCTTTTTTTACTGCTTCAAATTTTGTTTGAATATTTGGGTCAGTTCCTCCTGCTTTTGCACTTGTTTCTATTTCCTGCATAACGCTTTTTATACGGTCCATTCCAAAAAAACCCAGGTTTGATTTTACTTTATGTGCTAAAGCATGGGTAGTAACCCAATCTTTGGATGCAACGGCTTTAGACAGCGTATCAAAAATTTCAGGGGTTTGAACCAGAAACATATCGATAGATTCTATCAAAAATTCTTTATTGCCGTCGGCAATTTCTTCTAAAAAAGAGAGGTCGAAATCAGGTTCGCTACTTTGGGTATTCATATTATCAATAATAAATTATTTTTTAAGTATACTTTGTTACCAACAGGCTGTCGTTTACTTCCTGCTTTAATGTATGTATTGTTCTTTTCAGTATCGGATGAACAAAATTAGGTATCAATTCATCCAAAGGCGTTAACGTAAACAAACGGTTTTGCAACTCCGGATGTGGTATTTTAAGCTGAGGTAAGTTTATTATTGCTTCTCCAAAAAATAAAATATCTATATCGATTGTACGTGAAAGCCATTTATTTGTTCTTTCGCGATGTAACTTTTCTTCAATAAACTGTGTTTTTTCTAATATAGCTGCTGGCAAAAGGCTTGTTTTAACCTCTGCTACCTGGTTTAAATAATCCGGAAGATCGGCAACGCCCCAGGATTGCGTTTCATAAACAGCTGAAACCCGAATTATTTTACCTACAGCAATTTCAATTTGCTGCCTTGCTTCTTTTAGGTAACAATTTCTATCGCCTAAATTACTTCCCAGCAAAAAATATACAAGTTCCATGTTGTAACAAATTTATATCAGTAAAGCTCTTACAATTAACGTTTTGGTTTTACTAAGTTTGCACAAATAAATAGAATTAGCTGTTAAATGAAACAATTTTTTAAGTATGTTTTTGCCACCATTATTGGTGTTTTACTTTGCCTCATCGTCTTCACTTTTATAATTATTGGTTTTATTTCTTCTGCCGGAAGTGATAAAAAAACAGAAGTTGAAGCCAATTCTGTACTTCGCTTGTCCTTCGATTATGCAATTAAAGAAAGAACATCTGCCAATCCTTTGTCCGGCATTCCGTTCCTAAACCTAAGTGTAAAAAAATCTATTGGTTTAAATGATATTTTGGCCAGCATCAAAAGGGCAAAAACAGATGGCAATATCAAAGGTATTTATCTGGATGAAAGTTATATGCTTTCTGGCCAGGCAACCACCGAAGAAATCCGGGATGCACTAACAGATTTTAAAAAATCAGGAAAATTTGTAATTGCCTATAGCGAAATTTACACACAAGGCGCTTATTATTTAGCTTCTGTTGCCGACAAAATCTACATCAACCCAAAAGGAATTTTCGAGTTTCGCGGCTTTCATTCTCAATATACTTTTTACAAAGGCGCATTAGAAAAATTAGGCGTTGAAGTACAGGTAATTAAGGTAGGAACTTTTAAAAGTGCGGTCGAACCTTTTATCCTTAATAAAATGAGCGATGCCAACCGTTCGCAGGTAAACTCTTATTTAGGTTCGTTGTACGATCATTTTTTGTCTGGTATTGCCAAAAGCCGCAACCTTAACAAAGACTCGTTGTTTAACATCGCTAATACTTTAAAGATTAAATATCCGGAAGATGCCTTGAAATATAAACTTGTTGATGGCCTGAAATATAAAGACGAGATTTTGGACGAACTGAAAAAACGTACCGGAACTGCGCAGGACGATAACCTGAATGTAGTGGAACTGACCGATTACAACCAGCCAAACGAAGAAAAAGACAAAGGTTCGTCCAACAGTCGGATCGCTATAATTTACGCTTCCGGTGATATTGGCGGCGGCGAAGGCGATGATAATTCTATTGGTTCCGAAGGGATTTCCAAAGCGATCCGCAAAGCACGTTTAGATAAAAAAGTAAAAGCGGTTGTGTTGCGCATCAATTCGCCGGGCGGCAGTTCGCTGGCTTCTGATGTTTTATGGCGAGAGGTCGCAATGACTAAAAAAGTAAAGCCGATTATTGTTTCCATGGGTGATGTTGCGGCTTCCGGAGGTTATTATATGGCCTGCGCTGCGGATTCTATTTTCGCCCAACCCAATACCATTACTGGTTCTATCGGTATTTTTGCGATTTTGCCCAATATGCAAAACTTCTTTAACCAAAAATTAGGCGTTACTTTTGATGGCGTTAAAACTGGTCAGTTTGCCGATTTGGGCGATGTTTCCCGTCCGCTTAACCCAGCAGAACGCTTGATATTGCAAAACGATATCAATCGAGGCTATTTAGATTTTACGAATGCTGTTGCTTCCGGAAGAAAAAAATCTCAAAAATATATCGACAGTATTGGCCAGGGAAGAGTTTGGACGGGCGCACAAGCTGTAAAGATCGGACTGGTTGATCGTTTGGGAAATATAAACGATGCCATTAACGCCGCTGCTTCAAAAGCAAAAATCACGGATTATAAATTAGTGGCCTATCCGGAACAAAAATCTTTGCTGGAAAACATCGGTTCCGGGATTTCTACCGAAGCAAAGGTTTATTTGATGAAACAGGAACTGGGCGAGAATTACCGCTATTACAATGATTTAAAAACAATTATGAAGTTTAGCGGCGCGCAGATGCGTATGCCTTACACATTAGATATCCGTTAAAAAAAATTAAAATATTATTTACAAAAGCTGCCTTGCCGAGGCGGCTTTTGTATTTTTACTACTTCTTTTATCGGTCTTTTTTTATGGAGAACAAACAAATTTCCCGCCATCTCCGCTTTTTGTCGCAGCTGATGGAACTACATAATGTAAATCCTTTCAAAATAAAATCAATAGCCAATGCTGCTTTTAAGGTAGATAAATTAGCGTTTCCGGTTGCGGGAAAAACTGCAGCAGAACTGGAAAAAATTGATGGTATCGGCAAAAGCATCGCCGAAAAAATAGCAGAACTGTTAGAAACCGGGACACTTAAAGAAACAGAAAAGCTGCTGGCAGAAACACCGGAAGGCATTGTTGAGATGCTTGAGATCAAAGGTATCGGGCCAAAAAAAATTGTAGTAATTTGGCGGGAACTGCATATTGATTCTGTTGGCGAACTGTATTACGCCTGCAATGAAAACCGGCTGATCGAAGCAAAAGGTTTTGGTTTGAAAACGCAGGAACAGATCAAAAAAACAATAGAATTTAATATTGCTTCGCAAGGAAAATTTTTATATGCCCAGGCAGAAGCAATCGCGCACGATTTGCTGCAAAACCTTAATGCTTCTTTTACCGGCATAAAAACAGTACTGGCTGGAGAATTCCGCAGAAAGTTAGATATTGTCAATGAACTGGTTGTGGTGATTGCATCTGAAAATTCAGAACGATTATTTTTTGAATTGGATCAAGCTGCTTATTTAACTTTTGATTCAATTGAAGGGCAAACTTGGAAAGGGAAAACGGAACATGGAATGCAAGTTAAGATTGTTACTTGTTCTTCTGAAGAATTTACTAAAACTTTATTTTTGGAAACCGGTGATCAGGAACATGTAGAAATGATACTTTCGAAAATTAACGATCACAATTTTCAACCACAATCCGAAGAAGAAATCTACCAAAAAGCAGACCTACGTTATATCGAACCAGAATTGCGTGAAGGAATTTACTGGATAAACAAAGCATCCGCAGAAAAACTGCCGGAACTGATTACTTTTAAAGATTTAAAAGGAACGTTGCACAACCACAGCACTTGGAGCGATGGCGTAAACACCTTAGAAGAAATGGCTTTGTACAGCCGGGACAAGCTTCGATTGGAATATTTCGGAATTTGCGACCATAGCAAAAGCGCGTTTTATGCAAACGGTTTAAGTATTGAACGGGTTTTGCAGCAGTTTGAGGAAGTGAATTCCCTCAACAAAAAAATTCAAAACTTTAAAATTTTTAAAGGGATAGAATCTGATATTTTGAATGATGGTTCGTTGGATTATCCTGATGAAATCCTGGAAAAATTCGATTTTGTAGTCGCTTCCGTCCATTCCAATTTAAGGATGACGGAAGAAAAAGCGATGGAGCGATTGATCAAAGCAATTGAAAATCCTTACACAACTATTCTCGGCCATCCAACCGGAAGGCTGCTTCTTAGCAGAAACGGTTATCCTGTTGATTATAAAAAAATGATTGATGCCTGCGCAGCCAATGGCGTTGTTATCGAAATTAATGCAAATCCTTTACGGTTAGATCTCGACTGGCGCTGGCATAATTATGCGATAGAAAAAGGCGTTTGGCTTTCCATCAACCCGGATGCACACCGAGTAACCGGTTTGTGGGATATGCACTACGGCATTCACGTTGCCAGGAAAGGCGGTTTATCAAAAGAAAAATGTTTAAACGCGCTATCTGCCGATGAAATTGAAGCGTTTTTTAAAGCAAAAAGAGAAAGATTTTTATCTGATAAAAGAAGCATTGCAGTATGATTTCTTTAAAAACATTCAAACCTTAAATGAAAAAACCGCTTAAAATTTTGGTGGTTAGATTGAGTTCTATGGGCGATATTATTTATACCACGCCAATTGTGCGTTGTTTAAAATTACAATTGCCCGGCGCGGAAATTCATTTTTTGATCAAACCAGAATTTAAATACATTTATGAAGGAAACCCGTACTTGGATAAATTACTTTTATTGCAAGTTAGATTAGCAGATACAATCCAACAAATCAAAGCAGAAAAATATGATTATTTGATTGACTTGCATAATAACTTGCGGACTTCAATTATCAAATTTAAAACCAATATTCCATCTTCGACTTTTAAAAAACAACCTTTAAAAAAGTGGCTTTACCTTAAATGGAAGTGGAATTTAATTCCTGATAAACATTTGGTAGAACGTTACTTGGAAACTGTTGCTTTTTTGGGCGTAAAAAATGATTTGCAACCGATTAATTACTATTTAAAACAGCAATATTTTTTGCCGGATTTGCTGCCTGCTTCTCATCTCCCAAAATATGTAGCGTTTGTAATTGGTGCAACTCATTTTACCAAGCGGATGCCAAATGAGAAAGTAGCACGGATTTGTTCGGAAATTAATCATCCAATAGTTTTATTAGGAGGAAAAGACGTAGTTAACAATGGAGAAGAAATTGCTTCTTTTACCGACAAAAAAATTTATAATGCTTGTGGGAAACTTACGCTCGACCAATCAGTTTTTATATTGACAAAAGCTGAAAAAGTTATTGGTTTTGATACCGGCCTAACACATATTGCCGAAGCTTTTGACCGTCCGATTGCTTCAATTTGGGGAAGTACAGTGCCTAATTTAGTTGGGGTTGAACCTTATCAAGTTAAAGATGCACAAGTTGTGGAAATCGACTTACCTTGCCGGCCTTGTTCTAAATTTGGTTTGGAAAAATGTCCGTTGGGCCACTTTAAGTGTATGAAAGATATTCCGAATGAACAGTTGGTTAATTTTGCAAACAAGTAAAAAAACAGGTTCGACAAGTTGAATTGAATCGTTAATTTTATAAAAGTATTTTCTTAATCAATTTTAATATGTTAAAAAAGTATTGGTTTGTAGGAAGCATTTTTGCGTTGTTTGTAGGGCAGCTTCAAGCTCAATCACTTAAATATAGCGCAACGCTGGGCATCAATTTTCCAACAATCAGCACTTACGATAACCCGACCAATTCTATTGACAAATCAAAAGCTTTCAGCAATTTTAAAGTTGGTGTAATTGTTGAAAAGGAATGGTCAAAACTAATCGTACAATCCGGTTTGTTGTTAGATGGCAAAGGCGGAAAAGATATTTACATCAACGATGAAACAAGTACCAACCGGGAAAAAGATACACGCTTGTATTACCTCCAAGTCCCGGTATATCTGTTGTATAAAAAGCAAACACCATTGGGCGATTTGCATTTTGGTGTTGGCGTTTACGCAGCTTACGGACTTTGGGGAAATTACTCGCTTTCGGGGATTATTTTTGATTCGAATGTTGACGGAAGCAGCAAAGTACAGTTTGGCAACAATGAAAACAGTGATTATAAACGTACAGATTATGGCGTTAATTTTAAAGCGGAAATCCACCTTTTACATGGGATTGGTTTTAAATTGATCTATGAATACGGTTTGAAAAACATTGCTTCACCAGGAATTTACGACGATGCTGATTTGAAAACGCGGAACAAAGTTTTCGGTTTGGGCGTTTCCTATTCCTTTAAACACAAATAATACTGCTTTTACCGATGAAAACTTTAGTACTGATCCGCCATTCCGAAGCTGAAGAAAGTTCGGAAGACTTATCAGATTTTAAGCGGACATTAACGAATTCCGGAAAAAAAGATGCGGCAAAAACGGCGGCAGTTTTATTGAAACAGAAAATTTTGCCACAAGTGATTGTTAGCAGTCCGGCTTTACGGGCTTTGGCCACTGCACACATTTTTACTGAAGCTTTAAGTTTGGGCGATGTTGAAACCGATTCTGAAATTTATGAAGCTAATGTTAATACTTTGCTTAGGGTAATTAGTCAGCTGGACAATCAGTTTGATACGATAGCTTTAGTTGGACATAATCCTGGTATTAGTAATTTGTTGTATTTTATGACTGGAAAAATAACAACCATGACAACTTCTTCTTGGGCAGGAATTGAATTAGAAATTGATACTTGGGCTGAAATTAGTTCTGATAACGGTAAGCTGATCCATTATCAATATCCTTAAAAATGATTAGATTAAACTATAAGATTTACCTGGTAAAGAACGTACCAAACCCTGCATTTCTAAATTCAACAAGTTCATCGCCAATATACTTACCGGTAAATTTGTTTTGATGGATAAGTCATCAATACCTAACTGCCCAGATAATTTTAACATCTCAAAAATTTGTTTTTCATCTGCCGTTAAATCTAACGGAAATAATAATTGTTGTTTTTTAATCGGAAGTTTTTGATCCAGCCAGCCTAATTGTTCTACCAAATCTGCGTAGCTTGTTAATAACCCGGCTTTATTAAACCGAACCAAAAAGTTGCAGCCTTCAGAAAATTCGTCTCCTATCCTGCCGGGAAAAGTAAAAACATCACGGTTATAGGAATTTGCAATTTCGGCAGTAATTAAAGCACCGCCTTTAATGCTGGCTTCAACTACAATGGTAGCATCTGTCATACCTGCAATAATCCTGTTGCGCTTCGGAAAGTTTTCCCGGTCTGGATTTGTTTGCGATGGAAACTCTGTAAGCAAGCCTCCTTTTTCAAACATTTTTTCTGCCACAGAACGATGCTGTGCAGGATAAAGCCGGTCTAAACCATGTCCTAAAATACCAATCGTTGAAAGCTGATGTTTAACGCAAGCTTTATGTGCACAAATATCAATGCCATAAGCCAAACCACTAACCACAGTTACATCATAATTTTTCAAATGCGCTATCAACTCTTCGCATAACTGGCGACCATAAATTGTTGCATTTCGGGTACCAACAATGCTAATTATACGCTGCTTGTTTAAATCCGCATTGCCCTGATAAAAAAGCATAATTGGTGCATCAATACAGTTTTTTAACCTTTTTGGGTAAGCTGAATCTGTATAAAAAACAGCTTGAATTTTATTTTTTTCGATGAATTTTATTTCATTCTCAGCTTGAATAAAACAAATTGGGTTTGTAATGGCAGTCGCCATTTTGGGGCCGATCCCTGGTATTTGCAGTAATTTATGTTTAGAAGTTTTAAAAATCTCTTCGGCACTTCCGCAATAACTGATTAAATTTTTGGCAAGTACATCTCCAATTCCGGGAACAAAAGTTAAAGCAAGCTGATGAAGTAAAGGCATAAATACTTTCGTCTAAATTAAAAATTTATTTTAAAGTATAAGTGCGATGCTTCTTTTATAGGTGAAAAATCAGTGAAGTAAAAATATGTTCTATCTAATTTGAAGGTACATAAACCACTTTTTTCGTCTCAAAAAATTCTTCTTCAAAAAAAATACTTAATGGAAATTGTTGAACTTTTAAACCCGATTCGGCAATCTCCTCCGTTAAATCTCCTCCTTTTAAATACAGCAAACCATTTTTAAGCTTGTTCTTAGATTGCTTGTTAAACTTGTTTTTGATCCAGGGATAAAAATCCTTTAACTGCGTTACAGCGCGAGAAACTACGAAATCAAATTTTTCGTCAATTTCTTCTGCCCTTGCGTGCGTTGCTTTTACGTTTTGAAGGTTGATTGCTTGCGATACTTCTTTTACCACCTTAATTTTTTTGCCGATAGAATCGACTAAATGAAATTGGGTTTCGGGAAACAGAATAGCCAAAGGAATACCGGGAAATCCGCCGCCTGTACCTACATCTAAAACTGTTTGTTCAGGCAAAAATTGACAAACTTTAGCTATTCCTAGAGAATGCAGCACATGCCGTTCGTATAGTAAATCAATGTCTTTTCGGGAGATGACGTTAATTTGCTCATTCCAAAAGTGATAAAGTTCTTGTAGTTGCCGGAATTGTTGTTGCTGTTGAAGGGTTAAATCAGAAAAATATTTAAGCAGCAGATCAGAAGTCACTGTTTGTATCCTTTTTTCTTCGGTTTAATACGTTGGAAAGCAAATCGCGGGCTCGGAAAAGCTGGGCTTTTACTGTTCCCAGAGGCAAATCCAGTTCCTTGGCTATTTCGTCGTATGATAACTCTTCAAAATAACGCAGCGTAATTAAGTTTCGGTAACGTTGCGGCAAACCTTCCACAATCAGTTTCAGCTCTTGCGATTGCTGTTTTTTGATAGAAGTTTCTTCCGGGTTTAAAGTATCAGATTTAATTTGAAGCGGATGGTTGTTGCCGTCTTCGTCAATCATACGATCAATAGAAAGCGTGTTCAGCTTTTTTTTACGGATAAAATCAATACAATTATTGGTAGCGATACGGAAAAGCCAGGTACTAAACGCAAATTCGGGCTGGTATTTATCTAACTTTTGAAAAGCCTTGCCAAAAGTTTCAACGGTTAAATCCTGCGCATCGTCCTTGTTGTTCACCATCTTCAAAACCATAAAATAAATGGATTCTTTATAACGCTGCATTAAATCGGCATAAGCTTTCTGCTCGCCTTTCCTGGCACGCACCACCAAGTTAAAATCGTTTTTTGCGTTTTCAGAGAAGTTAGCGTTTATTTCCATTTCAGATTTTTTGTAACCGACCCAATCACACCAAAAATATTAATGTAGATATAGTAAAACAGATCAAGCAATGGGAACCACCAAATTAAATCTGCCGCACATAACTTTTTAAATATTACAGAGTAAACTAATAATTGTGCTAATAACCTGAAAATAAATATACCAATTACAATCCACATTTCAAATTTCAGGAAAAGTAAGGCGATGAGTAAGGCATAAAAAAGAAATCCGCTCAAGGCGTCCAGGGTAATTAAAACTTTGTTTTTTGTTTTGTAGTGTTTTCCAACGCCCATGTGCCGCTTTTTCTGCCGGTAATAAGCTTTTAAACTGGTTTTGGTTTCGCTGTGAGTTTGTGCTTTGGGATCTATTTGAATTGTAGTGTTAAAACGGTTTGCATTTTGGTTGACAAACAAGTCATCATCGCCAGAAAGTACGTGCATATGCGAAGCAAAACCTTTAGAACCAAAAAACAAAGATTTGGTATAAGCTAAGTTGCGCCCAACGCCCATATATGGTTTGTTGTTTAAAGCTGATGATAAATAATTAACAGCTGTTTTTACAGTCTCAAACCTAATAAATAAATTTAACAAACCTCTTTTTTTTTGATAGGGCGAATAGCCAAGTACTATTTGCTTTTGGTCCGAAAAGCCTTCCTGCATCAGTTGTACCCAACTGTTGGAAGACAGTTTACAATCGGCATCTGTCAGCAGCAAATGTTCGTTTTTCGCTGCTTTGATGCCCATTGTTAACGCAAACTTTTTACCGGTTTTAAACCGTTTATGCTCGGTAACAGTAACTACTTTTAAATTAGGATAAATATTTTTAAGCTGGTTTAGAATGTTTGGCGTATCATCAATAGAACAATCATTTACTACAACTACTTCAAAATCAGGATAATCCTGAGCTAAAACAATCGGTAAGTTTTCTTGTAAATTCTGTGCTTCGTTACGGGCACAAATAATTACAGATATAGGAAAGTTTTGAGTGTTAATGCTTGTATAACTGTTGTTTTCTTTTAATTTAAGATACGAAAACAGGAAGTACAGCTGGATAACAAAACAAACCTGAAACAGCGCGAACAATATATAATGTACCAGTCCTTCCAAAGTAAAAACGGATTTACGAACCGCGAATTTCTCAAAATTTAACTAATAATAAGCTATCAACAGCAATAAATCAAACACGAAATGGTTTTATTTTCTACTTTTGCGCCAAAATTGGTGTTATTATAAATGAAGTTTCAGCATATTGCCCATGACCCGCTCTGTAAAGCCAGGGCCGGAGAAATTACAACGGATCATGGAACAATACAAACACCTATTTTTATGCCGGTTGGCACTGCCGGAACGGTAAAAGCAGTCCATCAGCGAGAACTGGCCGACGATATTAAAGCCCAAATCATCCTTGGCAACACCTATCACCTTTACCTGCGGCCAGGTTTAAATACTTTAGAGCAAGCTGGCGGATTGCATAAGTTTATGAATTGGGACAAGCCGATTTTAACCGACAGTGGTGGTTATCAGGTATATTCATTGACAGATGTCCGCAAAATTAAAGAGGAAGGCGTTACTTTCCGTTCGCATATTGATGGTTCAAAACATTTGTTTACGCCAGAAAATGTAATGGATACACAGCGTAGCATTGGCGCCGATATCATTATGGCTTTTGATGAATGTACGCCTTATCCCTGCGAATATGGTTATGCAAGAAGGTCGATTGAGATGACACACCGTTGGTTAAAACGTTGTTGCGACAGGTTTGATTCTACCGAACCAAAATATGGCCATTCACAAACCTTGTTCCCAATTGTGCAAGGCTCAGTTTACAAAGATCTGCGCGAAAAATCAGCCGAAGTAATTGCTTCTTTTGAGCGGGAAGGAAATGCAATTGGTGGTTTATCAGTTGGAGAACCAGCGGAAGAAATGTATGCTATGACGGAAGTAGTTTGCAATATCCTCCCACAAAACAAACCGCGTTACCTGATGGGCGTTGGCACACCTGTCAATCTATTGGAAAATATCGCTTTAGGTATTGATATGTTTGATTGCGTAATGCCAACCCGAAACGGCCGTAACGGAATGTTGTTCACCAGAAACGGAATCATCAACATTAAAAATGAAAAGTGGAAAAATGATTTTTCTGCCATTGATGGAGAGAGTACTTTGTTTGCCGATATAAATTACTCAAAGGCTTATCTTCGTCATCTAATCCATTCCGGCGAAATGCTTGGTGCACAAATTGCTACTTTACACAACCTGCATTTTTATTTATGGCTGGTAAAAGAAGCACGCGAACAAATCATCGCCGGAACGTTTTACAACTGGAAAAATAACATGGTAAAAATGCTTGCACAACGTTTGTAATGCGGAGGCTCACAAAACGGTACCTTAAAATTATTGATTGGTATATCATCAATAAATACCTTGGCACCTTTGTTTTTACGCTTGGGATTTTCCTGGTGATTATTGTTGTTTTTGATATTTCTGAAAAATTAGATGACTTTTTAAAGCACGACCTAACTTTTTGGGATATTGTTTCGCAGTATTATTTCGGCTTTATTCCTTACTACCTTAATTACTTGTCGCCACTAATTAATTTTATTGCTGTCATTTTCTTCACAGCAAAAATGGCAGATCAAACCGAAATCGTGCCGATTTTAAGCGGAGGTGCAAGTTTTAACCGCTTTTTAAGACCTTATGCGGTTGCTTCTTCCATTATTTTTATAGTGTCGCTGGTGTTTAATGTTTTTATTATCCCGCATACCAACAAGCTTAAAACCTCTTTCGAGTCTAAATATGTAAGCAGCGGCAATAACGAATTGAAAAACGAAGTGCACATACAATTAGATAAAAGCACTTATGTTTATGTGCAATCTTTTGATAATGTGCAGCGCACCGGCTACCAGTTCGTTTTAGAAAAATTTAACCAGGACTCGCTAAAAGAAAAAATTGTAGCTACGCGGGTTACTTATGATTCTTTAAAAAGGGTTTGGTCGATGATGGATTATTCCATTCGTTATGTAAACGGCTTAAAAGAAAAAATGGTAAGCGGTGTTAAAAAAGATACCATTTTAGATATGCGGCCAATTGATTTTGAAACCAGAAACGATATGGATGCCATGCCATTAAATGAATTAAACACGAATATCGAAAAAGAAAAAATACGCGGCACCGGTATTATGGTTGGTTTGCAGTATGAAAAATACCAGCGGTTTGTTTATCCGCTTTCCTCCTACATTTTAACGCTTATTGGCGTAGCTATGTCGTCCCGAAAAGTCCGCGGCGGTATAGGTTTGCCTTTAGGTATTGGCATTTTTCTTTGTTTCGCCTACATTGTTACCGTGCAATTTTCTAAAGTTTTTGCTTTAAAAGGAGGTTTGCCGGCTATCATTGCTGTTTTTATCCCTAATATTATTTTCGGTCTTTTGGGGATATACTTACTCCGAAAGGCTCCCAAATAATGAAATTCAAAGCCTCATTAAGTGAATTAGAAAAAAACCTGCTCATTCTTCATGGTACTGTTTTTATCTGGGGATTTACCGGAATCCTCGGTGCGCTAATTTCTGTTTCGGCCTTTTACCTCGTATGGTATCGGCTTTTAATTGCCTTTGTATCCCTTTTCGTATATTTTGTTTTTGCCAGGGTGAATTTTCGGGTAAATTGGAAATCTTTTTTTCAGCTAATTTTTACAGGCGCTTTGGTAGGTATGCACTGGCTGCTTTTTTTTCAGTCGATAAAAATTTCTACCGTTTCGGTAACGTTGGTTTGCCTTTCGTCGATGACGTTGTTTACAGCCATATTTGAACCTTTAGTTACCAATAAAAATATTTCCAAGTTAGAGATATTTGCCGGACTACTAATTATAACCGGCATTGTATTAATTTTTAAATTTGAAATTCAATACACTAAGGGTATTATTTTAGGATTGTTGAGCGCCACTGCCGCGAGTATTTTTTCGATTATCAACTCTCAATTTGTTAAACAAAAACCAGCCCCGGTTATTGCTTTTTACGAACTATCGGGTGCTTTCTTCTGGCTCTCTTTATTTCTGCTATTTACAGGAGGTTTTAAAAATAGCCTGCAGTTAAAAAAAGACGATTTGGCCTATTTGCTTATTTTAGGTACGGTTTGTACATCTGTGGCTTACGTTGCCGGCGTTTCTGTAATGCGGCAACTTTCTGCTTTTAAGGTTGCCCTCATTACAAATTTAGAACCTGTTTACGGTATTATTATGGCTTTTATCTTTTTCGGCGACCTTAAAAAAATGACCCCTGGTTTCTGGATTGGTGCTTTCATCATCCTTTCTACTATATTTTTATTTCCCGTAGCGCAACAAAGGATCGTTAAATACAAAACGAAAAAGTTTTAATTTTTTCTGAATGTCAAGATAAATGATCTAATTCCTGATCATTTATTGCTGCTGTAGTTCCTTTCGGGATTAAAATTGAAGTTATGATCTCATACTGTTTTTATCACCTAAATTTTAGTGTATAAAAGCAATTTCCAACAAATAAATTTATTTCCTTTGAATTTTATTTCCCTTAATGTATTGTTTTCCAGCATGATGTAAAACCTACTTCTACTTCAGGTTCTGTTACACGGGTTGATTGGCAGCAATTGCGACTAACTTTTTTAGGATTCTTTAAAAAAAGGAGGGATTCGGAATATAAAATGTTCTTTTTCAGTCGTTTAACAAACTTATTTTAAACAAACTGTTGCTATTACTTTTGCTATTGTTTCAACGATTTTGAGTTTCGGTAAAATCAAAAATCAGTTGCCAAATTTTTTTAAAGGAGAACAAAAGCTTAACAATGTTTTACTGTTTCAATTTTATCAAATAACATACCAACAAAACATTTTTATCAAATTGTTACAGATTATTTAGTTTAAACGAAAACACTGTTTGTCGTAGCTTTAAAAAACATCCTGCTTCAAAAAAATGTTAAGTAGCTTTAGACATGAAAGCAAAAACTTTTTTCGTTATTTTTTTAACTGTTTTGATTACCGTTGTGTTGATGCAGAACACTGACGAAGTAAAGTTTAAAGTTTTATTCTGGGATTTGTATTTGCCAAAATTAGTGATTTTAACGGGCGTTGCTGCAGCAGGAATTATGCTGGGGTTTATGCTGAGGGGAAGGCCTCCACGAGCAACTAACAATAACGACATTAAAAACAATCAAACTCCTTTTGATACACTAAGTGCAGAAGACAGGGATTATATCAGCGAATAGCAATGAAAGAAAAAATAGGGTTTATAGGATTAGGCAACATGGGTTTGCCCATGGCAAAAAATTTATTAAAAGCAGGTTACACTTTACAAGTTTATAACCGCACTGCAGCAAGAGCCGAAGAATTAGATTCGGCGCAGGTTAAAGTCTGTAACTCTCCCAAAGAAGCAGCAACGGACGTACAATATGTGGTTACAATGCTTTCTGAAGATGCCATTTTGGAAGAAGCCGTGAGCGGGGACAACGGATTGCTAAAATCTTTAAAGCCAGGTGCAGTACATATTTCTATGAGTTCTATCTCGCCTGAAACTTCTGTTAAACTGACTGTCCTTCACCAAAAAACTGGAACGCATTATTTAGCCGCCCCTGTTTTTGGTCGCCCGGAAGCTGCAGCGGCACAAAAACTTTGGATTTGCACTTCCGGAAATTCATCGGTAAAAGAAGCATGCCAACCAATTTTGGAAAGCATGGGACAAGGTGTGGTAGATTTTGGCGAAGAACCCGGAAACGCCAACGTGGTAAAAATAACCGGCAATTTCATGATTATGGCTTCGATGGAGATGATGGCAGAAGCTTTTACTTTAGGCGAAAAGAACGGAATCGACCCAAAAAAGCTGGCCGATTTTTTCGGATCGACTTTGTTTAACGCACCAATTTACCAGAATTACGGCAAACTCATCGCCAATAAACAATACGAGCCGGTTGGTTTTAAAGCCAGGTTAGGTTTAAAAGATGCACGTTTGGCCTTTACTTTATCTCAAAAAAGCGAAATGCCGATGCCGTTTGCAGCCGCTGTGCATAACCGTTTGCTTGCGGCAATTGCAAAAGGTTGGGGCGACCGCGATTGGGTGGAAGGTTTTGGCCACGGCGTTACTGACGATGCGGGAATTAAATAATTTAAACATCACAAAAAACCTGGTTTTCGATTTCCAGCTCCTGCAAATCAGGTTTTTTGCTGAAAATACCAAACACCGAAGCCCCGCTCCCGCTCATCGATGCATATAGCGCGCCGTGTTTGTACAATGCTTCTTTTATGGTATAAATTTCAGGATGATGTTGAAAAACAGACTTTTCAAAATCATTTTTAATTAAATTTTTCCATTGTTCCGCAGAAAGTTTTAAGGCTGATTTTAAAACATTTTCGGAAGCTTTAGGTTGAACGCCGCTGTAAGCTTCTGCGGTAGAAACATGGATTGGCGGCATCACCAAAACCAAATGATAGTTGGAAAGATTCATTTGTATTTCTTCAAACTGGTCGCCTTTTTCAAACGCAAACACTGGTTTATTACCGATAAAAAAAGCACAATCGGCACCCAATTGCCGCGCGTAATTTTGCATTTCTTCAACGCTTAATCCAATTTCGCAAACTTCATTTAAAAGCTTGATAAAAAAACCGGCATCGGCTGATCCTCCGCCTAAACCTGCGCCAATCGGGATGTTTTTATGCAGATGGATATTTACAAGCGGCAAATCGTGATTCTTCTTGATCAAACGATAAGCTTTCAAACATAAATTATCAGCAGGATTTCCCGGAATAAAGTTGCCGGAAGAAGTAAAACGCAATTGATCACTTAACACAACTTCCAGCGCGTCGTGTATTTTTATCGGATAAAAAACGGTTTCGAGATTGTGATAACCATCAGCACGGCGGTTAATTATATTTAAACCAAGGTTGATTTTTGCGTTGGGAAAAACGATCATGCAGGTTTATAACTCTTTACTTTTACACATTTATAGGATTCCAAAAATAAATTATTTTTCTTTGTGCCGATGTAATGCTTCTTTTATCGCCCAAAAATCAACATGAAACAATACCAGGATTTAATGCGCCACGTTTTGGAAACCGGCAACCAGAAACACGACCGTACCGGAACCGGAACGATCAGCGTTTTTGGTTACCAAATGCGTTTTGATTTGCAGCAAGGTTTCCCGGTGGTTACCACGAAAAAGCTGCATTTAAAATCCATCATCCACGAACTGCTTTGGTTTTTGAGTGGAGATACGAACATCAACTACCTGAAAGAAAATGGCGTTAAAATTTGGGATGAATGGGCGGATGCCGAAGGAAACCTCGGCCCGGTTTACGGTTACCAGTGGAGGAGCTGGCCAACGCCGGATGGAAACCACATTGACCAGATCAGTCAGGTTGTGCAGCAATTGAAGAATAATCCTGATTCGCGCCGCATGATTGTTTCTGCTTGGAATGTGGCCGATGTGAATAAAATGGCCTTGCCGCCTTGTCATTGTTTGTTCCAGTTTTATGTTGCGGATGGAAAATTATCTTGTCAGCTTTACCAACGCAGTGCTGATATTTTTCTGGGCGTTCCTTTTAATATTGCTTCTTATGCTTTGCTTACGCTGATGCTGGCGCAGGTTTGCAACCTCGAACCGGGCGATTTTATCCACACTTTGGGTGATGCGCACATTTATAATAATCATCTGGAACAAGCGAATTTGCAATTAAGCCGCGGGCCACGAACACTTCCGGTAATGAAGCTTAACCCGGATGTAAAAGATATTTTTAGCTTTAAGTTTGATGATTTTACTTTGGAGAATTATGACCCGATGCCGCATATTAAAGCACAGGTTGCTGTTTAAATTAGATTAAATGCTTCATCCTGATCCAAATATAATTTTTCCTTTAGATAAATATATAAACCTTGTTTTTCTAAAAAATATCATCAAAAACCCTAACATTATCGTTGGTGATTATACTTATTATGATGATTTTGAAAACCCGGAAAACTTCCTCAAAAACGTAAAATATCATTTTGATTTTATAGGCGACAAGCTCATCATTGGCAAGTTTTGTATGATTGCTTCCGATGTAGAATTTATTATGAACGGCGCAAACCATCTTACCAAATCCATCAGCTCTTATCCTTTTGCCATTTTTGGTAAAAGCTGGGAAAATGCGATGGATGACAAAAAATATCCCACAAAAGGAAATACCGAAGTTGGAAATGATGTTTGGATCGGTTTCAAAGCCACGATTTTGCCCGGCGTGAAAATTGGTGACGGCACCATTATTGGTTCGTGCTCAGTTGTAACAAAAGATGTTGAACCTTATTCAATTGTTGGCGGAAACCCGGCAAAAGTTATCCGAAAAAGATTTGCTGATGAAAAAATTAAAGACTTGCTCGAACTGCGTTGGTGGGATTGGGAAATCGAAAAAATAACCGCCAACGTTTCCGTTTTAACAGGTAACGATTTGGAGAGAATTGTTTAAAACGTTATTTTTCTGAATCGCATCACCTATTTTTACCTTGTAAAAGAAGCATTTATGTTCCGCAATCTAATTCTGACTACTGTTTTTATCCTGTCTTTTTTCAAAGTTGAAGCACAAACTTTGCCAATGCCACCGGACATTCAGAAAGCTTACCAAAAAGGTACGCATTTAACAAACGGAAAGCCCGGCAAAAATTACTGGACGAATTCTGGCCGATATAATATTTCGATTACGGCGATGCCACCTAACCGAAACATCCGCGGAACGGAAGACATTACTTATTTTAATAACAGCCCCGATACGTTAAAGCAGTTGGTAATGCGCCTCGTTCAAAACATCCATAAACGCGGCGCCAGAAGAAACCCGAACAGCCAAGCGGATACGCTGAGCAACGGAATTGTGATCGATGAATTTAAAGTAAACGGAAAAACCAAAGCTTTGCCCGATAACGAAGGCCATTACACCTGGCAAAATGTTGATTTGGATAAACATTTGCTGCCGCACGATTCTATCAAACTCTCGGTCAACTGGCATTTCTACATTTCACCGCAAAAAGGCCGTGAAGGTATTTTGGACTCAACAACTTTCTTCCTCGCCTACTATTATCCGCGGGTTTCGGTTTATGATGATTACAACAGCTGGGATCGTTTAGATTTTACCGGCGGACGCGAGTTTTACAACGATTTTAACAATTATTCGCTGCAAGTAACCGTTCCGAAAAACTTTGTGGTTTATGCAACCGGAACTTTGCAAAATCCAAATGAGGTTTTAAAACCGGTTTATGCGAAACGTTTAAATCAATCAATGACTGCGGATTCTGTCATTCGCATCGCTACCAAAACCGAATTACTAAACCATCAGGTTACGGCTCAAAACGCAACTAACACCTGGAAATGGATCGCTAACAATATTACCGATGTTGCTTTGGCTTTGAGCGATCATTACAATTGGGACGCCAGCAGCACGATTGTGGACGAAAAAATAAAACGCCGCGCAAGTGTGCAGGCAGCTTATAATGATACGGCTGCGGATTTTCATCAAATGGTTCGTTATGGGCAGCATTCTTTAAACTGGTTTTCTAAAAACTGGCCCGGTGTGCCGTATCCTTTTCCAAAAACCACGATTGTTCAGGGTTTTGCCGATATGGAATACCCGATGATGGTTAATGACGATACCAATCAGGACACAACTTTTTCCCGTTTTGTGGCCGAACATGAAATTGCGCACACCTGGTTTCCTTTTTATATGGGCATCAATGAATCGACTTACGGTTTTATGGATGAAGGCTGGGCAACCACTTTAGAATATTTAATCGGTTTAGATGATTTAGGAAAAGAAAAAGCTTCCGAAAATTTTAAACAGTTCCGTGTTAACCGCTGGATTAAAAACCGCAATTTAAAATCGATACAAGTGCCGATTGTTACGCGCGGAGAATTAACACCAGGAAATATTTTAGGCGATAACGAATACGGCAAGCCTGCCTTAGCTTATTTAGCTTTAAAAGATTTTCTGGGCGATGCGCTTTTCAAAAAGAGTTTGCAGGAATTTATGAACCGCTGGCATGGCAAACATCCAATCCCCTGGGATTTCTTTTATTCGATGAGCAACGCTTCGGGCAAAAACCTGGATTGGTTTTGGAACAACTGGTTTTTCTCGTCTAACTACATCGATCTTTCCATCTCAAAACTAAATTCTACCAAAAAAGGAAACACTTTAATTGTTGATAATATTGGCGGTTTTGCAGTTCCTTTCGATGTAAATGTTGTTTATGCGGATGGTTCAACCCAAACCTTTCACCAAACACCTCAAGTTTGGGAGAAAAATCAGAAGCAAATTTCAATGCTTCTTTTATCGGCAAAAAAAATTACTTCGGTTAGTATTGATGGCGGAATTTGGATGGATGCCGATATGAGCAACAATAAATTTGAGGTGAAATAAATGCTGATTTCCCTTGTTGTTGCTGTTGCTGAAAATAATGTGATCGGAAAAAATAATCAACTGATCTGGCATTTGCCAGCAGATTTGAAACATTTTAAAAAGCTGACCACCGGCCATACTGTTTTTATGGGGAGAAAAACTTATGATTCTATTGGCAAACCGCTGCCCAACCGCAGGAATGTGGTCATCAGCAGAAGCGTTAATGAAATTGAAGGCTGCGAAGTTGCAGTTTCGCTGGAAGATGCTTTGAAACTAACTTCCGCAGAAAACGAAATATTTATTATTGGCGGGGCAGAAATTTACAAGCTGGCTTTGACTTTGGCCAACCGGATTTATCTCACACAAATCCACCAAAGTTTTGATGGCGATACTTTTTTCCCCGAACTCGATCTTCAACAATGGCAGGAAACGCAGCGGGAAGATTTCTCGCCGGACGAAAAAAACCTGCTTTCTTACTCTTTTATTATCCTCGACCGGATTGGTAATTAACTGATGCTTCTTTTATCACATAATAAACCAAGGTTGCATTTTTTTGTTAGCTTTGCCGACTTGTTAAAAAACCCATAAATAACACATACAGTCAACAGAACATGCAAAGTAAAGGAGTAATTAAATTCTTCGCGATTGTTCTGGCAATAGTTTGCGTTTACCAGCTATCCTTTACCTGGGTAGTGCAAAACGTAGAAAAAAATGCCAGAAATTATGCTAAAGGCAACCCCGAAAAGGAAAAATCTTATCTCGATTCCATCTCTACACAACCGGTTTATCCTGTTTTTAACCATACTTATCAGTACTGCAAAGAAAAAGAACTGGCTTTAGGTCTGGATTTAAAAGGCGGGATGAATGTTACGATGCAGATTTCGCTGGCCGAACTGGTAAAATCGCTTTCCGATAATAATACTGATCAGGCTTTTAACCATGCGCTTGCTAATGCAGAAGTTGAATCGAAAACAAGTCAGCAGGATTACATTACCTTGTTTGTAAACGAGTACGAAAAACTTAACCCAAACGGTAAACTGGCTGCTATTTTCTCCACAAAAGAAAGTCAGAACCGCATTAAGTTTGATGCTTCGAACAGCGATGTAAAACGTTACCTGCAAGATGAAGCCAAAAGCGCGGTTGACCGTTCTTTCAATATTTTAAGGACACGGATTGATAAATTCGGCGTTACAGCCCCGAACATACAGTTGCAAAGCGGCAGTAACCGTATTTTGATTGAGTTGCCAGGTATTTCTGAAGCTAACACAGATCGTGTTAGGAAGCTATTACAAGGCTCGGCAAAGTTAGAGTTTTACGAAACTTTTGATAATGCCGAAATTGTAAACCTGCTTGGAAATATTAATAATATCCTTGCTGCCAAAGCAAAAATAGCGGCAGCACCTGCAAAAGATACTACGGTAAAAACAGCATCGGCCAAAACCGATACTGCTGCCGCTGGCGGAAGTTTGTTAAACAAAGTTGCCAAAAGCAAACAAGCAGATACCAGTTCTAAAAACTTAAAAAGCGGTAACCCTGCCCTTAACAGTCCGTTGTTGAACCAGAACATGCTTCGCCCAAATGTTTATGCTTCGCAAGGTGGAGGCATACAGGCGGCACCGGGATCAATAGTTGGATTTGCGGCCGTTGGCGATACCATCAAAGTAAACAAAATGCTGTCAAACGCTGATGTAAAAGCAGTGATGCCGCAAAATTTGAAGTTTATGTGGGGCGTAAAACCCATGCCTTTAAACGATGATTATACCAGACGTTTCAACGACAAAATTCCGCGTGTCGAGCTTTATGCGATAAAACTGAGCGGTGCCGATGGCGGTCCAGTTTTGGCGGGAGATGTAATTGCAGATGCCCGGAATGATTACGACCAGAAAGGCAGCCCGGAAGTGCAAATGACCATGAACACCGAAGGTGCAGCAAAATGGCGTACAGTTACTGCCGCTGCTGCTGCCGATCCTAACAACAAAAAAGCAATTGCAATTGTGTTGGACAACAGTGTGTATTCTGCGCCTACCGTTCAAAATGAAATTTCAGGCGGCGTTTCTTCTATTTCCGGAAGCTTTACGGTTGATGATACCAAAGATTTGGCCAACGTGTTAAAAGCTGGCCGTTTACCTGCGCCTGCCCGCATTGTTGAAGAAGCTATTGTTGGCCCGTCTTTAGGTCAGGAAGCCATTAATGCTGGGATTTTGTCCTGCGTTATTGGCTTTTTGGTTGTGCTTGTATTTATGATTTTATATTACAACCGTGCCGGTACGGTTGCGGTTGTTGCTGTTTTTATCAACGTTTTCTTTTTATTTGGAGTGCTGGCAAGTCTGGGTGCCGTGCTTACGTTGCCAGGTTTAGCTGGTATCGTGCTCACGCTCGGTATTGCGGTTGATGCCAACGTACTGATTTACGAACGTGTGCGGGAAGAACTGGCACATGGCAAATCTGTACGCATTGCCGTTGCAGATGGTTTTAAACACGCCATGCCATCTATCCTCGATTCAAACACCACTACTTTTTTAACAGGTGTGATTCTGTATATTTTTGGTTCTGGTCCGATCCTGGGTTTTGCAACAACTTTGCTGATTGGTATCATTACTTCTTTGTTCTGCTCACTTTTAATTTCCCGCTTAATTTTTGAATGGATGCTGGAAAAAGGCTGGGACATTGACTTTTCCCGTCCATGGAGTGCAAACACTTTCAAAAATGCACACTACACTTTTGTTAAAAACAGGTTTAAATTTTACGCTTTTTCTGGTTTATTTATTCTGGCTGGCTTGATTTCAATTTTCACCAGAGGATTTAGTTATGGTGTAGATTTTAAAGGCGGAAGAACATACGTTGTCCGTTTTGAAAAACCAGTTGATGCACAACAAGTGCGCGACGTGTTAGACAAAACCTATCATTTAACAACAGAAGTTAAAACTTTTGGTACCACTAACCCGCAATTGCGCATTACAACTACTTATTTGGTTGATGATAATTCGCCTACTGCTGATACAAAAGCAGAAAATAAATTAAAAGAAGGCTTGAAACAAATCAACAACCCAAGCCAGGTGATGAGCCAGCAAAAAGTTGGTCCTACCATTGCAAATGACATTAAAACAAGTGCCGTCTATTCTGTCATCTTTGCTATCCTGGTTATTTCATTCTACATCTTGATCCGTTTCCGCAGATGGCAATTTAGCTTGGGTGCTTTGATTGCAACAGCTCACGATGCCTTGCTCGTTTTAAGTTTCTTCTCGTTATTTAATGGCATTTTACCTTTTTCGCTTGATATTGATCAAAATTTTATCGCAGCAATTCTGTTGGTTATTGGTTATTCTATCAACGATACTGTGGTTGTATTTGACAGGATCCGGGAATTCTTAAACCTGCATCACACAAAAGCAGATGACCAAAAAGTTGTTATCAATGATGCTATCAACAGTACTTTAAGCCGTACCATTATTACTGCTTTAACCGTAATTTTTGTGCTGATCGTATTGTTTATTTTTGGTGGAGAAGTAATCCGCGGGTTCTCTTTTGCACTATTAATTGGCGTTTGTTTCGGTACTTATTCTTCTATCTGCGTAGCTACTCCGGTTATTGTAGATTTCGGCAGAAAGAAATTAAATTAATCTTAATCTCCTATTTGCAAAGCCGTTTTGATTATTCAAAACGGCTTTTGTATTTTTAATCTCAAACAGAATTCTTAAATTGCTGTACTAACATTATGGAATCAAACTACAACACTAATTTTCCAAAAGTCGTGATTGTTGGCGCGGGCTTTGGTGGAATAGAACTTGCAAAAGCGTTAAAAAACAAAGAGGTTGATGTTTTACTGGTTGATAAACATAACTATCATACTTTTCAGCCTTTAATGTACCAGGTGGCGACAGGCAGTTTAGAAGCCGATTCGATTGCTTTTTCTGTAAGAAAAAATTTTGAAGGACAAAAAAACTTTCGTTTCCGAATAGCAGAAGTACAAAAAGTTAACACCGATAAAAACAGTATCGAAACAACCATTGGCGAGATTGATTACGATTATTTGGTAATTGCAACCGGTTCTACCAACAACTTCTTTGGAAATAAAGATTTTGAAAAGTACACGCTCCCGATGAAAAGTATTCCGGAGGCTTTAAACTTGCGCAGTGCAGTTTTGCAAAACCTGGAAACTGCTTTATTATTGCCAACCAAAGAAGAACGCGAACCTTATTTAACTTTTGTTTTGGTTGGCGCAGGCCCAACAGGCGCAGAACTGGCTGGTTCGATTGCAGAAATTCGTAATTACATCCTTATTAAAGACTATCCCGAATTGAACAAGGAAGAGATGAAGGTTTATTTGGTAGATGGTTTGCCAAAAGTTTTGGCCAATATGAGCGAGCAGGCTTCCAAAAAAGCACAGCAGTTTTTGGAAGATATGAATGTAGAAGTGCTAACCAATGTGATGGTAGAAAGCTATGATGGAAATGTTATTTCTTTTAAAGGCGGAAGGCAGATCAAAACTAAAAACGTAATCTGGTCGGCGGGTGTAATGGGTGTTGTGCCAGATGGTATCCCGAAGGAACAGATTGCAAAGGGAAACCGCATTTCTACCGACGAAATTAACCGCGTAGTTGGTTTAAATAACGTTTTTGCCATTGGCGATGTATCTTCAACTATTACAGAAGGCATGCCGAAAGGTTTGCCCGGCGTTGCACCGGTTGCGATACAGCAGGCCAAACACTTGGCAAAAAACCTGTTGCATCTTATCAAAAACGAGCCAACAGTTAATTTTAAATATAATGATCAAGGCTCTATGGCTACGATTGGCCGAAATAAAGCCGTTGTAGATTTAGGCAAAGTAAAGTTTCAAGGGTTTTTTGCCTGGTTAACCTGGATGTTCATCCACTTGGTTTTGCTAATGGGTTTTAGAAACAAAGTAGTTGTATTTATCAATTGGCTCGGCAGTTATATCAGTTACAACGGCGGAACAAGGCTCATCATACGTCCATATCAAAGAAAAGATTTGAAGGTAGAAGAACCGGTTCCAGGACAATAAAATTTTTTATGTTAAACTACTAAAACAGCCGCGCTAATTGATGCGGCTGTTTTAGTTTGATAGCTTTTCAAGAAAAGATAATACTTCTTTTAGCCCTGTAAAAATCACCTTTATCTGCCTGCGAAAATTGAAATTTTATTTTTTCTATGATAAAAGAAGTATCAAAGTTTATATGATGAAATTGAATGCTCAAATAAACCGGTTCTAATATTCAAATTCATTATCTGGCATACCAATAGGTGCGCCTGGAGGCATGTCAAGAGGTTCGACTGGTTGAAACTTGCTCGGGTCTTTTTGAAACTCACTGATCTGCGACAAAGCAAAATAAATTGCTGCTTTTTTCTTTGGTGTTGCGCTCGTTAAATTACTGGCCATCCATGTGGTTAGCTCAGTTATTTTTAATAATGCTTCACCGCGCACATTTTCACCGGCGCGAGTGTTCGCAGCCAATTGCAATAGGTATTTAAGGGTTAGGTTGTTCACCAATATTTGTAATTCACCTTTATAACCAGGCTCAAGTTGGGCTTTCCAGGTTTTATCGATCAGCTTGTCTAAAACAGGCATAAAACCAGGCTGCTTGCTGTCTCTGGACTGGTATTCGATCAACCGCGCGGCACGTTGCGCATCCAGCAGGTAAGATAAAGTTGCACCGGCAGCAGTTTCGGCAGCTCCAATCGGGTCGAAAGTTACGCCGGTATGTCCGCCGAAAGTTTCCACAGAAGCCGGATAACCAACCGGACGGGGCGGAATTTTAGCGATCAAACCTTCGGGCAAAGCCAAAGCATCGGGCGTAATTGTTGAAAGCATTCCATCTACCGCACGCCATTGTTCGGCCGGGTCAACCATTCGGGTTACTACTTCTCCATCATTTTTTAAGGCGTGGGTAAAGTAAAGTCCGCCTATCGAACTGGCAACGGCTTCAATTTGGTAACGATGCAACAGGTACATCGGTACTAAAACTTCTTCCAGTGTTGCCATTGGTGCGTCCTGGCGAATAGCTTTTTCCGAAAAATTATCTAAAATATGTCTGCGGATCAGCATCAATTTGTTTAGTTGATCGATTGCATTCACACCATCGTCCCATTGGTGCGATAAAGGATGCACCACACCAGCAATATCCGGGATAAAAATATGGCCTTGTGCCAGCGTTTCTTTCATGATCTTATCCAGCGCAGCATCTTCATTTGTCCCTTTTGGGAAATCGGAATATCCCCAGGTAATCGCGCGCTTGTCCCAACTGCCAATACCTTTGGCATAAGCGTTAGAAACATCAATACTACCGTCGGGTTTCATGCTGAAGCGGGGAAAAGGATAATCCATAACCGAAGCCCGGTCGTGCGTGCTACTGGTGTAATTATGGTACAAACCGAGCGTATGGCCGATTTCGTGTGCCGATAACTGCCGAATACGTGCCAAAGCCATCTGTTCCAACTGTTTTGAAACCGGCTTGCCATCCGTGTAAGGCTGCAGCAATCCTTCCGCAATCAGGTAATCCTGACGATGACGATCTGAACCTAAAGTAACCACACCTTTTATTATTTCGCCGGTACGCGGATCGGTGTAGGACGAGCCGTAAGAAAAAGCGCGCTCCGGACTGCCCGAACGGTTAACCCAATTCACCACATTATAACGAATATCCATCGGATCTGCACCTTCAGGCAGCTCTTTCACCTGGAAAGCATTTTTATAACCCGCAGCTTCAAAAGCCTGGTTCCACCAAGATCCACCTTCAATTAAAGCTTTTTTAATGGGTTCCGGTGCGCCGCGATCAATATAATACACAATGGGTTCAACCGGTTCGCTCATGGCCGCATTCGGGTTTTTCTTTTCTAAGCGATGTCGTGCTGTAAACTTTTTAAGCAGCGGTTCGGACATCGGCGAAGAAAAATCGTAGTAGCTAAAAGCGTTAAAGCCTGACCGCGGATCAAACTTCCGAGTTTTAAAATTTCCATCTGGTAATTCTACAAACGCCTGGTGCATCCGAACAGTTACAGCACTCGGATCGGCAGCAATACCACCACCACGGCCAAAGCCGCCTCTGGCACTGCCGCCTGTAAAAGTAACTAATGCTTCAAACTCAGAATTTTTAGGGAAATTTTTAGTATTGTCGATGTAAATTGCCGAGCGGGTTTCATCCAAACGATAACTGCCGCCCGCGTTTCCGCCAGCAGCTACACGGTTTCCGGCAGCAATGGCACTACCCAAATTTCCCCTGCCAGTGCCCAGGTTATCGCCAATTTTCTGACTGTCGCGGATCAGGAACGGTGTAAGATCGATCAAAACCCGGTCGCCTTCAACAGCAACCGGAGAAAACCCCCATAAAACAGATTTGGCAAATGCATTTTCTACCGCCTTTTTTTCATCGGCATTGCCATTGACAGACCGGTAATTGGTAACAGGCTGCACTAAAAATACCTTCGGCCCAACCTTTGTAAAAGTGGTTATCACGGACGATGACTGGCCGCGTTCTGGTCCGCCGTTGCCAACACCATCAATTAAAGAACCGAAATACAAAAACTCTTTATTAAAATTGTTGATCTCTAAATAGATCCGGCCAGACTTTTCATCATAATAAAAAGTAAAAAAACCGGTAAACTTTTTGGCATTTTGGGTGAAAGATGCAATTGTAGCTGTCGGCCTGGTTTCGCTGCCCCTGCCCGCGCCTTCCGCCGAAGCTGGCCTTGTTTGCGCGTTAGACAATCCGCTTAATGCAAGTATTGCTGCCGCCGTGATGGGTAAATAATATTTCATTTGAAGGGTTTTAGTGAGTTATTTTTCTGATGTTAAAATTAAAACTTTAGTATTTGAAACCGATTGATAATAATACTATCAGTATTGCAGATCATCTTACTACAATTAAGAGCCTGTTTAAATTTCGTTTGGCTTATTTTCTATGTTTCTTTTATTATCGTTCATTGCCGTTGGCTTTAGCCAACGGAGAAATAATGGCAGCGGAAGGCTTTAGCCAAAAACCAGGTATATTATTCGGCTAAAGCCGGTTTCATGAACTTACATATACCGTTGGCTGAAGCCAAACGGAAATATAAAATTCTTTGACGCCATTTTTAAACAGGCTCTAATACAAACTTTATTTATTTTTAGAAAAGTAGAAAAAATTATCAGGATTTAGGTTGACAAATGTTCATTAACAAAAATATTACTGTTAATTACAGGCTTGATGGATTTATTATTTTTGAACAGCCATACTTCTTTTACCAGTATAAAATCTATAACATAAGTAACGATGAAAGCAAATTTTGCAAAAAGATTTATTAATTTGCAATAAGTTAAATTTCACATAAAGATAATATTAATTTTTTAGGGAAAATAAATCTCAACTTGCGAATCTAATTATGAAAAAATTTTTAGCGATTATAATTTTTTTTATACTTATTTACAATCCAATCCAAGCACAATCCAACCAGCAAAAAGCAGTTGATTTAGTAACAAATTACATCAAAAACAAAACAAATAAATCTAAATATAATCCAAGTTTTAAGTTCAATCCTATCCAAGTTTTAAGAAGTTCGTTTGCAGATACCAAACAATATAAAGTTTATCAGCACAAAATTGACAGTTTGAAAATTGCAGGAAGAAAGATTGATGCAAGGATTGCCAAGATGAAAACAACTGCAGAATTAGATCAGGCTAAAAAAGAAAGTTACAAGCTTTCGCACGAATTAGTTGCAACAAGCGACCAGTTAATCGAATTTATGACAACTTACAAGGGCAATCAAATTGGTTGGATGATTAAGAATGTTTACCGCAACAAAACTGTAAGGAATAAAACTTTTTATCTAAATTTTGAACTGACGAAAGTGGATTCAGTTAGATGAGTTCTAAGAATAATTTGTCGCTTTGTCATTTCAATTACGGAATGACAAACTGTAAAACAACAATACTGTTTTTATCAGCAAAAAATTGAAAATTGATCAGCAGCAAATGTTAAAATAGCATATCTTTGAAAAAATTTTTAATAATGCCCGGGTGGCGAAATTGGTAGACGCACCACTTTGAGGGAGTGGCGTCCGAAAGGATGTAGCGGTTCGAATCCGCTTCCGGGCACCTCAGTTCAATTCCTAAATTTCCAGCTGCAAACCGTCATAAGCCAATTGGATATTTACAGGCAAATTTGCAGAAACATCCTGATGTTTACCCAAACGGTGACTGATGTGTGTAAAATACGTAGTCTCCGCCCCAATTTTTTCGGCAAAAGCAATGGCTTCGTTTAAGGTAAAATGCGAGATGTGTTTTTCTTTTTGCAAAGCATTTAAAACCAATATTTTACTGCCTTTTATTTTTTCGGTTTCTACTTCTGATACTGTTTTCGCATCGGTAATATAAGTGAAATCTTTAATGCGGAAACCCAACACCGGCAGTTTGTAATGCAGTACTTCAATTGGAACCATGTTAATGCCAGCAGCAGTAAAAGGTTCAAGGCCAATGGTTTTTAAGTTGATTTGTGGGATTCCCGGATATTGGTAATCGCTAAAAATATAAGAAAACTCACGCTTTAAAGCAGCTTGTACACGTAAGTTTGCAAACACATCAATGGCAGAATTTTGAAAGTAATTAAACGCGCGGATATCGTCTAAACCTGCAACATGGTCTTTGTGTTCGTGTGTAAAAACTACAGCTTCCAAGTGTTTTACTTTTGCCCGCAGCATCTGGTAACGAAAATCAGGGCCGGTATCAACAACAACATTTTTCCCTTCATTTTCCAATAAAATAGAAGAACGCAAACGGTTATCGTGCGGATCTGCAGAAGTACAAACTGCACAATTACAAGCAATGATAGGTACGCCCTGCGAAGTTCCGGTGCCTAAAAAAGTAATACGCACTTTAATAATTTAAATGAATGATTCAAAATTGGATAAATGGTGCAACAAAAAACAATGGAAATTTGAAATTGAAACATACAATTTTGGGTGATAAAAGAAGCATCTCAAATTTCAGAATTATCGTAAATCCACCACTTCTACACCGGGATAATTTTTCTTGTTGAAACCAAAAATGGTGTCGGCACCTTTAAAATCAGATGCTGCCGAATTTAGAATATACGTGTATTTATTTCCGTTCTTATCATAAATAGCTGCGCTGTAAATAACAGCTTTTGCTTTATTTACTTGCAATTTTATTTTAAAAAAGGGCTTTTTGCTATCTGTTGGTGTCAAGTCAATTTGTTGATAAACAATACCTTGCTGCTTTACTTCGCCAGTGAATAAATACTTATAACCTTTTTCGTAAATGGTAAATATTTGCGCCGGGTTTAAAGATTGCGGATTGTTGTCTGCATCATTAACTTGGACTTCGTTGTCTTTTTTTATGTACGCCCATTGGGTTTTTCCATCACTGATAATTTCCTGGCTGATTGATTTTTGATTTCCCGAACCATCGTAAATGGTAACCCTAAACTTGTTTAATTTTGGATTGGCAACGATTGTTCCGCTTTGTTTATAGCTTTTGATATTTTCCTGCGGATTATCCAACACATAACTAAAATCTGATTTGATTGCTGCAAAAGACTTGTACTTTTTACTTACACCATCCAAAATAACTTTTGCTTTTGGATCGGTTTGTGCCCGCAGAATTGTTGTACTTGTGAATAAAACCAACACAAAAACCAATACTTCTTTTATCCTCATTAATTTATTTTGAATTGATGTTACTTAAAAATTGTTCCAAAGCATAATCGTCTGGCAGTAAAACTTCGCGGGCTTTGCTTCCTTCAAAAGGCCCGACTACGCCTGCTGCTTCCAATTGATCGATAATCCGGCCGGCACGATTGTAACCTAATTTCAGTTTCCGTTGGATGAGCGAAGTTGAACCTTGCTGGTGCATCACGATTAATTTCGCAGCTTCTTCAAACAGCGGGTCACGATCGCTTGCATCAAATTCTTTTTGGTTACTTTCATTGCCTTCGCCTACAAATTCAGGCAGTAAAAATGCCGTTGGATAACCGCGCTGGTCTCCAATATAATTAGAAACTTTTTCTACTTCCGGCGTATCTACAAAAGCACATTGCAAACGGATCAAATCATTTCCGGTAGATAAAAGCATATCGCCGCGGCCAATTAATTGATCGGCACCGCCAACATCTAAAATAGTGCGCGAATCGATCTTGGATAAAACCCTGAAAGCCAAACGTGCCGGAAAATTAGCTTTGATTGTACCCGTAATAATATTAACCGAAGGCCGCTGCGTAGCAATAACCAAATGGATACCAACCGCACGCGCCAATTGTGCCAAACGGGCGATTGGTGTTTCCACTTCTTTGCCTGCCGTCATCATTAAATCAGCAAATTCATCTACAACTAATACAATAAAAGGTAAAAAATGGTGACCATCTGTCGGTAACAATTTTCGGTTTACAAACTTTAAATTGTATTCTTTCAAGTTCCTTACTTGTGCATCTTTCAACAGATCATAACGCTGATCCATTTCAATACAAAGTGAATTTAAAGTATTGATTACTTTTTTAGTATCGGTAATAATTGCATCGGCTTCATCAGGCAGTTTTGCTAAGAAATGCCGTTCAATTTTACGGAACAACGTTAACTCTACTTTCTTCGGGTCAACCAAAACAAACTTTAATTGTGATGGATGTTTGCAATACAAAAGCGAAACCAAAATTGCATTGATACCAACTGATTTCCCTTGTCCAGTTGCACCGGCAACCAGCAAGTGCGGCATTTTGGCCAAATCCGCAATATAAACTTCGTTGGATATGGTTTTACCTAATGCAATCGGCAAATCCATCGTATTGTTATGGATGATATTTTGGAATTTTTCAGTTGCAAGTATAGACCGCATTGAAACCATTTCCGGGTGTTGGTTTGGCACTTCGATTCCAATTGTACCTTTGCCAGGCATAGGTGCAATAATACGGATGCCCAAAGCAGCCAAACTTAAAGCAATATCGTCTTCCAGATTTTTAATCTTGGAAATACGGACACCGGGTGCCGGAATAATTTCGTACAAAGTAACGGTTGGGCCGATTGTTGCTTTGATCTTATCGATCTCAATATTGTAATGGTTTAGCGTTTCAACAATTTTGTTTTTGTTGGCTTCCAATTCTTCATTGTTCACTTGGATTTTGTTGGAACCATAATTTTCCAGCAAATCCAAAGTTGGCTTTTTATACGATGACAGGTCCAATTCCGGATCATACAGTCCAAACTCATCAACCAATTTGTTCGCTACTTTTTCAAAATCAGATTTTTCGACTGTAAAAACTGGTTCTGGCCTAACTTCTTCCAAAACATCTGCTGCTATTTCAAGCACCGGTTCGGGTGTAAGCACCAAAGGTTTAAAAGTTTCGGGTGCTGCTTTCGGCACATTTACAACTTCGACTGGCTTATTTTTGGCAAGATTAAACTCGAAAGTATCGTTTACACTTTCCGTTTCTTCGCTATTTACTGATGCTGTTTTTACCGGGTAATTTTGGGTAAGCTTTGTTTCCGGGTGTACTGGCGCATCATCATCTGGCGTTAGCACCATACTTACCGGATAATTTTGAGCGAATTTAGAACCTGCAACAGGTTCATGATCAGAAGGAATTGTTGCCTCCGCATCTGCTGCCAGTTTTATTTTTCTTTCAGGAAGTTTAAAATCGATATTATATACAATAATTAAAAAAGTAAGCGCGGCAAAAATTAGCAGTCCGGCAGTTCCGGCTGCACCAATTTGCACATCAAGCAAACGGTTGGTCCAAAAACCAAATTGTCCTTCTAAAAAATGCGGGTAATCTGTTGTCATTCCGTGGAAAAAACCAATGGCAACCGAGAAAAAAAGAATGCTAAAAAAAGCATAGCCCAAAGTTTTGCCAACCGAAAACAAGCGCACTTTAAACAACAAGCGGTAACCGATCACCAAAAAAACGATCACGAAAATGAAAGAGGCAATGCCGAACCATTCGTAAATAAACTGGTGCGAAAGGAAAGCACCTAACTTACCCAACCAATTTTGCACAACAGGATTGGTAACGCCGCTGTCCATTAACTCTTGAGGAGTTTTCCAAAAGTTGCTCCAGCCACCGTTCGATTCGAGCACGTAACTTTGGTCGTCCTGCCAGGTAAAAAGGTAGGAAGTAAAAGCAATTAAAAAGTAGAGGCAGGTGATTAAAAAAAACAGTCCGGTAATTTTTACCAGTCGGCCATCTTTTAAATCAAACGTAGGAAGCTCGGGTTTGGCCTTTTTAGTTTTGGGAAACATGTAGGGCTGCCCGGACTTGTTTTCTTCCTTGATTTGATTAGACTTAAACTGGTTTCCTTTTGCAGGCATTTACGATAAACGGTTTAATTTTTGCACAACAAAGTTAAAATATATTGGATGCCGAAGTACTTCTTATTTAAGTTTTAATTAATGTTAAAGCTTAAATATAGTTCAAATTTTTCCAAACATCGTGCTGCCCAAGGGTTTTACAATGCTTCTTTTACGGATAAAAAATGATTAAGATATTAAAGATCGGTTACTTTAGTGCGGGAACGTTTGATGTAATTGCGGATATCGAGCACAATGCCGGCAAAAAAATAAAAGATAAGCGGGAAACCAACGGCGAGAAAAGAGGAATAAATAAAAAACAACCGGATTTTGGCTATAGAAATATGGAAACGCTCGCCCAAATAGGTGCAAACACCAAAAGAGTATCTTTCAAAAAAGGTTAAAAAACGTTGCAGCATATCAGTTTAATTTTAAAAGTTTGTTGCCAATTCCACACGCTAAACATCGTTTTTGGTCGCAATAATTGTTTTTTAACTCGATAACCGCTTGAGAATTGCCGGCAGAACTAACTTTTATTCCCGCTGATATAAAACTACTGATAATATTATTGTTTTCGCAAGGTAAACTTTCTAAAATTTTAATTGCCTTGTTTGTGTGCGTTTCGGATTGGTTTTCCTGGCCGAAAGCAAAAAGAAAAACACTAACGGTGTTGATCAAAATGTTTTCTGCGGAAGCTTGTCCTAATGTTTTTAAACTTGATTTGGACAATTTGCCAAATTGATAATGCTCCAGCCAGTAAGCGGAAGGATTTATACCGATAAAAACAGTACTGATTTTTTCCGGATCATCTGTTTCTAAAATTTGAGACAGAAAACGGTTCGATCGATGTATGAATACAGCAAATTGTGCAATGCGGATGGTTGGAAAATTAAGTGGCCGTAACCGCAAAAATTTCCACAAATGCTTTTCTATCGAAACCAATCCATATTTCTGTTTTAAAAACTGATACTCTTTTTTCAACGTTAAAAAATACGGTTCATCAATTTCATCTTCCAAAAAACCCGCCTGGCCAAAAAGCAAAGCTTCCGTTTGAATTAAGTTTGAAGTATGCTTGGACAGGATTTGCAAAGGCAAAGATTTTGCCAGCAGCTCGAAAGGCAAAGCGTTTACTTTAAAGCCGAAGTTTGCAGCCAAGGTTTGGTAAAAAGCTT
Source organism: uncultured Sphingobacteriaceae bacterium (assembly GCA_964251965.1). Taxonomy (GTDB): domain Bacteria; phylum Bacteroidota; class Bacteroidia; order Sphingobacteriales; family Sphingobacteriaceae; genus Mucilaginibacter_A. Next base: position 430,208 of record CAXULQ010000001.1, read on the forward strand.
CTTCCCAATCGCCTTTTAAAGCAGAAATTTTTTGCAGTACTTGTGCCGATTTTTCTTCCAAACGCTGAATCAGCATTCTGTCCAACCAATTTTGTTTAGTCAATTCATCAACGCGCAAAATTATTTTTTCGCAAGGAAAAGCAACAGGATTGGCGTACATTAAATTTTGATAACGCTGCAAAAGTTCATCAGAGATGCGTTCCTCCAAAACTAAAACCGGAATGGCCTGGCCGACTTGATTAAGGATTTCAAGATCGTTTTTGTAAACCACATGCAAAATAACGTTGTTGTAGGCTGGGTTTTGATTGTGGTTATGCCGCATCCAATCGGAAGCGCGGATGTGGATTTCAACGTTTCCGGCCCAAACGGTTTCTCCGATTTGCAGTTTTGCGTTTTGAAAATCAGGGCCGGCATGATGGTGGTGCAGCCCCGGAGAAATGACCCGCAGCAAAGAACCATCTGCGGTGCACAAATTACTGTTGTTAAATAAGCGGAATTTCCAGATATAATGGAGCAGGTCTTCTGAAAAAATCATTTAAAGCGTTTCTTTTATTGCTTTAAATGTATCTATTTTATCTAATAATTAAAATGCTTTTTTTATCGGCCTAAATCTGTTAACCGTTTTTGACCATGATAGATTCTACAGATTTTACGACGTCTTTACACATATCTGTTGCGGTTTCCAACCCTAATAAAATTTCCTGGTACTTGATCATTTTTATCGGATCTTTTTCATGTTCAAAAAGATTAGCCACAGCTTTATTGTAAACCTGATCTGCCCTGGTTTCCACGCCGTAAATCAACTCGCAGTATTCGGCAATTTGTGCGCCATTCGCTTCAATATCCTTTAACTTATCAATCAGGGTTTGTATTTTTAATGCGCCTTCCAAAATTAAATCGGCCAATACTTGCATTGGTTTGGTAAACTCCTGCAAATTGTATAAAAACATGCGGTTGGCCGATTCGTGGATATAATCGGCAACATCATCGATAGAAGAAGTAAGCGCAAGGATATCTTCCCGGTTAAAAGGGGTTATAAAATTTTTGCCCAGTTCGATGTTAATGTTGTGCGTAATATCATCGCCAACATTTTCGAGGCGGTCTATCTTATGATATAAGTCTTTGGTGTTAGTAAAATCGGGGTCGTTCAACGAATTTTTTAACAACTCGGCCATGGCTACAACATTTTGGGTGGCATGGTCTAATAAAGGGAAAAAAAGCTTTTTACCTTTTGGCGTAAAGAATTCGGCAATGGTACTGAACATTGGTTTTGCGTTTTGTAATTAAAGGTAAGGCAAGCAATGTTAAGAAATTGTTAAGCATTAAAAATGTGGAAAAGTATTTGGTGGTACAGAAACATATTTTTAAGCTTGTAAAAGAAGCATTTGTATTTTAAATTAATAAAGTTGTTACAAAGTGCTTGCCCTTACAAGGCTATATTTGCAGCGTTAGAAAGCAAAGCACTGCCGGTACATATTCCTGATCTGCTTTTTAACCGTTTTTTGTACCCGGATTTATTATCATCATAACTGCACATGTTCTATAGAACTGTTTTTCGCCCGGGGTTATGCTTTATGTTTTTATTGAGCACTTATCCTGCTGTTTTTGCACAGCAAAAAATTCTTACCTTAAAAGAAGCAGTACAATCGGCACTTCAAAATTATGGTACGATTAAAGCTAAAGCTAATTACGCACAGGCATCTGCTGCTACGTTGAGGGAAACCAAGCGGGAGTATTTGCCGGATTTGAATTTATCTGCCCAAAATGATTTTGGAACGGTTAACTCGCAATACGGGCCTTCTTATGGTTTTCGCGGTTTTGGGGTTTCTTCCAGCGGACCGATACTTTCCGGCCAAAACTGGAATGCCGCTTTTGGTGCTTTATACCTCACCAACATTAACTGGGATTTTTTCTCGTTCGGCAAATCCAAAGAAAAAGTAAAAGTGGCGCGCAGCCAGGTAACATTAGACCAAAGTGATTTGGTGCAGGAGCAGTTTCAGGAGGAGGTGCGTGTTTCGAGTGCTTATTTAAACTTACTGGCTTCGCAGCAACTATCGGAAGCGCAGCAAAATAATTTGAAACGCGCACTTGCTTTACGCAATGTCGTAGTGGCACGTGCCAAAAGTGGTTTAAATCCGGGTGTAGATTCTTCTTTGGCGAATGCAGAAGTCGCCAGTGCGCAAATTGCATTGGTTAATTCGCAGGATGTGGTGCAGCAGCAAGGCAACCAGTTGGCGCAGTATCTGGCTGTTAGCCCTATTGATTTTGTGTTAGACAGTGTTTTTGTAAGTAAAATTCCTAAATCGCTGGATACTTCTACAAATATCAACATCAGCAAACATCCTGTTCTACAGTTTTACCAAAACCGCATTGATATTAGTGCCGAGCGCGAAAAATACTTCCGTACTTTTAATTATCCAACTTTTTCCTTTTTCACCATTTTTCAGAGTAAAGGATCCGGTTTTAATACCTACACTTTAAACCAGGTGGAATTCACACAGAATTACTTTAGCGGCGTTAACCCTACCCGATCCAACTATTTGCTTGGCCTTGGCGTAACCTGGAATTTAACCAGCCCATTACGTGTACACGAACAAGTGAGGGCACAACAGTTTACTTCGGAAGGTTTGCGGAATGAATATTCTGTAGTTGACCAGCAATTAACAGATCAGTTGATCCTGTCGAAAACAAGGATTGAAAATGCAATTAAAAATTATCGGCAGGCACCAATCGGCTTAAAAGCAGCATCGGATGCTTACCTGCAAAAAAGTGTTTTATATAAAAACGGTTTAGCAACCATCGTTGATGTTACGCAGGCTTTATATGCTTTAAACCGGGCAGAAACAGACCGCGACATTGCTTACAACAATGTGTGGCAAGCATTATTATATAAAGCTGCCGCAAGTGGAAATTTCGACTTGTTTATCAATGAATTTTAATACTTGGGCCGATATTTTTCCGGCGAAGATCTACCAATATGGGATTAATTAGAAGTGCACTGAGAAAACCAATTACAATATTGGTTATTGTAGCGGCCGTATTCTTTTTTGGGTTGAATGCTGTTCGGAATATCAAGATTGATATTTTCCCTGATTTAAATTTGCCGGTAATTTATATTTCCCATCCTTTTGGTGGTTATACCCCAGACCAAATGGAGGCTTACTTCGGCAAGCAATACGTTAACTTGTTGCTGTACGTTTCCGGCGTTAGAAGTATAGAAACCAGGAATATAGCAGGACTGACATTAATTAAACTCACCTTTTACGAAGGCACCAATATGGCACAGGCAGCAGCGGAGGTGACTGCTTTTGCCAACCGTGCCCAAGCCATATTTCCGCCTGGCACGCAACCACCATTTATTATCCGTTTTGATGCCTCTACTTTACCGGTTGGTCAGCTCGTTCTTAGCAGTCCTAAACGTACCAATAACCAGTTGCTGGATTTGGCAAATGTGTATATTCGTTCCTCTTTTACATCCATTCCCGGTTTAATTTCGCCGGCACCTTTTGGCGGCAATACACGTACGGTTGTTATTAAAGTTGATCCTGAGTTACTCCGTTCCCATAACTTAACGCCAGATCAAATTGTACAGGCACTTCGCGATAATAATCAAACATCACCCGCAGGAAATGTCCGTATTGGCAATTACAATTATCTTACGCCTACCAATACTTCTATTAAGGAGATTAAGGATTTTGGCAATATTCCATTATATAAAGGAGGCGTTCAAAATTTATTTCTGAGAGATGTTGCCACGGTAGAAGATGGTGCCGATATAACCAGCAGTTATGCCTTGGTTAACGGTAAACGTTCGGTTTATCTGCCTATTACTAAATCGGCAGATGCTTCTACCTGGGAAGTGGTGCAAAACCTAAAAAAAGCGATACCTCGTTTCCAAGCCTTGTTACCAGACGATGTAAAACTTTCTTATGAGTTTGACCAATCGGTTTACGTAATCAACGCCGTAAAAAGTTTGGTTACCGAAGGTGCTATCGGAGCAGTGTTGACCGGTTTGATGGTGTTATTGTTTTTAGGTGACAGGCGTGCTGCACTGATCGTGATTTTCACCATTCCAATCTCGCTGATTTCCGGCGTAATGTTTTTATCGCTTTTCCATCAAACTATCAATATCATGACGTTGAGCGGACTTTCCCTGGCCATTGGTATTTTGGTAGATGAATCAACCGTAACCATTGAAAACATACATCAGCATTTAGATATGGGCAAACCGAAAGCTTTGGCTATTTGGGATGCTTGTAAAGAGATCGCTTTTCCCAAATTGCTGATCTTATTTTGTATCCTGGCCGTATTTGCCCCTGCCCTAACCATGAAAGGTATTCCGGGAGCTTTATTTTTGCCGCTCGCTCTTGCTATCGGTTTTTCGATGATTACTTCTTACCTGCTGGCCCAAACTTTTGTTCCCATTATGGCCAACTGGATGATGAAAGGGCATGAAGACCATGGCGAAACCCATTTTAACCTAAAAGAAGAAGGCGATACTTGGGACCAGAAAAAACACCTGCTTAAAAAAGCAAATGACAATCCTACCAAATTTGATAAATTTAGAAACCGGTACTTATTATTGATGAACCGGCTTTTTAATCACCGTAAATTAGTAGTAAGCATTTATGCAGTTGCTGCAATAGGTGTAGCTGTACTTTTATTAACCACAATTGGCCGGGATGTTTTGCCAAAAGTAAACGGAGGGCAGTTTCAGGTACGTTTGCGTGCACCAGACGGAACGCGTTTAGAGCGAACGGAAATGGATGTAGTCAAAACGCTGCACGTGCTGGAAGAATTAGTAGGTAAAAAGAATATTGCTGTAACTTCTGCTTTTGTTGGGCAGCATCCTTCGCAATTTTCTACCAGTCCGATTTACCTGTTTATGGCCGGCCCGCAGGAAGCGGTTTTACAAGTGAATTTGAGTGAAGATTATAAAGTTAATTTAGACGAGCTAAAAGAACGCTTCCGTAAACAAATGGGCAAAGAAATGTCGGATGTAAAGCTGTCTTTTGAACCAATTGAATTAACAGACAAAATATTAAGTCAGGGTTCGCCAACACCGATTGAAGTTCGGGTAGAAAGTAAAAACAAACCGCAAAACGAAGTTTATGCCAATAAAATAATAGCTAAACTGAAACAGATTTCTTATTTACGGGATGTGCAGCTTGGGCAAGCTATCCATTATCCTGCCATTAGTATTGATATCGACCGTACACGTGCAGCCGAATTAGGTGTTGGTGTGGCAGACATATCCAGATCACTGATCGCTTCTACTTCTTCGTCCCGCTTTACAGAAAAAAATGTGTGGCTTGACTCTAAAGTTGGTTTAGGTTACAATGTACAGGTAGAAGTGCCGGAATATAAAATGGCCAGTTTGGATGACATCAAGGAAATCCCTGTATTAAGCAATTCGTCACGGCCCGTTTTAGGCGATGTTGCAGATATCAGACCCGATACCACTTATGGAGAAGATGATAATATCGGTGCTTTACCATTACTTTCTGTAACTGCCAATATCAACAAAAAAGATTTGGGCACAGCTACAGATGACGTACAAAAAGCCATTAAATCATTAGGTAAACTGCCGCGCGGCCTAACAATAGAACTTAAAGGGTTAAGCGAAACTTTGCTGGACACGTTAGACAGTTTGCAATCAGGCTTGTTGGTAGCTATTGTGGTGATATTTTTAATGCTGGCCGCCAATTTTCAATCATTTAAAGTTTCTTTGGTCGTGCTGTCCACAGTTCCTGCTGTAATCCTGGGTTCGCTGCTGTTGCTGATTATAACCGGGGCAACACTCAATTTGCAATCCTATATGGGCATGATTATGTCTGTCGGCGTTTCGGTTTCAAACGCAGTTTTAATGGTAACCAATGCCGAGCATTTACGCATGCACAATGGCAACGCGCTTGAGTCTGCTCGTGAAGCAGCAGCTTTACGTTTGCGGCCGATATTAATGACCAGCTTGGCCATGGTTGTAGGGATGATACCAATGGCCTCTGGTTTAGGCGAAGGCGGCGACCAGGCTTCACCTCTTGCACGTGCGGTAATTGGCGGGTTGATTGCTTCAACTTTTGCTGCTCTGCTTATTTTACCTTTGGCTTTTGCCTGGGTACAAGGAAAAACAACCACAGAATCAGTGTCTTTAGACCCAGAAGACAAAGAAAGTAAACATTATATTCCAGCCCTTTATGATAACGCAACTATTGAGGAATAATTTATATAGAAGCCTGCTTATTGTTGCCGCTTCGGCCACTGCTTTTGGCGTGCTTAATTCCTGTAATTCAAAATCAGCATATCAAGGCCAGCAGCAGGAAGAAACAACACAGGCAGCTCCTGCTTTAGAAACAGTGCCGTTAAAAAAAGGGATGCTTTCTACCAACCTCCAGGTTCCGGGAGAGCTGATTCCCTACCAGCAAGTTGACTTATACGCCAAAGTAAGCAGTTTTGTAAAAAAGGTTTATGTAGATGTAGGTTCCGAAGTAAAACAAGGCCAGTTATTAGTCAGCATGGAAGCTCCGGAAGTAAACTCGCAGCTTGCCGAAGCACAATCCAGGTTAAAATCGCAACAAGCTATTTTAATGGCCAGCAAATCCAATTACGACCGTTTGGTAGAAACCAGTAAAACGCCCGGAACAATTTCCGGTAACGATTTGGAGCAGGCAGCTGCACGTAAAAATTCTGATCAGGCGCAATTAGAAGCTTTAAAATCTGCTTACCAGGCTGTTGCCGCCAATCGCGCTTATTTGGATATTCGTGCCCCTTTTAATGGCGTGGTAAGTGCGCGTAACATTAATCCCGGTGCTTATGTTGGCCCAACCGGCAAAGGATCTGATGTGCCTTTGTTTGTTATTCAGGAGCAAAAACGCTTGCGTTTGGTTATTTCTGTGCCCGAAATTTATACCGGACTTTTAAAACAGGAGGATGCAGTTACTTTCGAAGTGAAAGCCTTGCCTAACCAGAACTTTACGGCGAAAGTAAAACGGATGGCCGGCGCATTAGACGAACGCTTACGCTCTGAACGTTTGGAAATGGATGTTTATAACAATAACAAAAAGCTGCTGCCAGGCATGTATGCAGAAGTAAATATCCCTTTGCCATCATCCGACAGCACTTTTATTATACCAAAAACAGCATTGGTTGCTTCTACAGAAAGGGTTTTTGTGATTAAAGTGGTTGGTAATAAAGCACAATGGATTGACGTAAAAAAAGGCCGCGAAGCCGGAGACCAGGTAGAAATTTACGGTAAATTGGAGGAAGGCACCCACTTAATTAAAACCGCTACAGACGAAATCCGGGACGGTTCAACAATCAAAACCAAGTAGTTATTGCTTCACCGTATTAAATTTCATTTTTACCGTTGACCAGAAATGATAATTTTATACTTTTGTGCTTCTTTTATCAGGTAAAATTTATGTTGATAAAAGAAGCATTACAAGGGCGCCCATAGCTCAGCTGGATAGAGCAACGGTTTTCTAAACCGTCGGTCTCAGGTTCGAATCCTGATGGGCGTACAAAAAAAGCAAAAATGAGGTTGTCTCAAAAGGACGGTCTCGTTTTTATGGTAAAAGAAATATAAGTTACGAAAAACAGAGCGGTAGATATAGATTTGATCAAAAGCTTTACCAATACCTACAGTATTTTCAGCAGATTTACAAGGCTTTTTTCGTTTTACAGGTTTCGAAGTTTTAGTTATTGATTTTGTTATTACTTCAATCAATTTTTGATTAAGCTGATTTTCCCAAAAACTTTAATACTTAACCATAAAACTAAAACTAAGTAACTGCCAAGATAGCATTGATAGAAATAACAGTTGCGCCATCCATAACAACTATCTCTGATGTTGTACTTCTTTTCTGAATTAAAGTTTTTTTGATGCTTCAAATTAAAGAAGCCATCACAAACCATATAACTTCTCTATTTTTTATTCGTATTTATTGCGCAAATTATATCTATATTTTAAGGGAGTTATATATTTTAGTGCTCACAACCAATTTTTAAATCATCCATGGAATCATTACTTTTTAAAACGGCTCTAAAAAGGCCAAATGGGGAAATAGTACCCGGAGAAATATATACCTACGATAACGGCACTTTTGAATTTAAAGCTGCTAATGATCCTTCTTATCATTTTAAAATTAAGAAAGACGAAGATGCTAAATGGTATTGGTTGGATGGAAGTACCACTTCTACAGATAGAATGCTGGAATTAGGTCAAAAGATTGACGATTATTTAAAACGATAATGCTTCTTTTAGCCACTCTTTTTTAATGAATGCTTCATTATAACATTTGTAATACTTGTATTTGTTTGCTCCGTTAATTGTTTGTTTTGCTAAACATACTCTTTTTACCGGCATAAAAAAAGCTTCCCGGTTTTCCGGAAAGCTTTTTTTGAACTAATCAAAATTCATTTACATTTTATCCTTCACGATAAATCAATCTTTAAAACATACTCGTGAAAAAATTAACGAATTTATTTGAACTGCTATTGGCAGGAACAGTATCGTGAACCGGCTCTTCCATTAAAGTGCTTTTGATCATTTCTTCTCCTTGTTTCGGGAAAAGATATTGCTGCACTTGCAACCAATCTACGTGCGCCTTTTCGCTTAGCTCGCTGTGCATTAAAGGGCAACCTAAAGCAGCATCATCAATATAAATATTGGCATATATCTTTGGAGATTTGGAGTGCAGTTTTTGTGTAGGGTTGCTGTTGATACCATACAACGGTATATTATGATAAGATAGATAAGCTGCTGCTTCGGCCAGCCTTTTTCCGCTTCGCATCGTAATCAAAACAATTTTTCCGCCCAGGTCGGTAATTTTTTTCAAGGTTTCGATGCAGTGTGGCAAGTCTTTGCCAATTTTAGGAAACTCGTGGGTAACTACTGTCCCGTCAAAATCTAAACCGATAACTACGCCTTTATAAAACATAACTTTTTTTGCTGCACTTATACTGATTTAAGCTGGCAAGGTTTTATAAATCGTTAACCGATTTAGAAGCAATTTACAGTTACTTAAGAACAGTAAAAACCGTAAACCACCGCGTAGATAAATTACTGCTGGCCAAAAACTAAAATGCTTCTTTTAGCTATAGTTTTTTGATGTAATCCAGAAACAGGTTCAAAGCTTCTTTTTTGTCGTCTGTTAAGTCGAAATCTAATTTATTAAAAAGGTAGTCATGCAAATCGAAATCGGGATAAACCGGAAGTGAACTTAATACTTCTTCCCTGCAATCTAAACCTGCTTTTAAGGCTGCGTTAAAACTGGACATAAAAGCGGCATTAATTGGTTTGTTGGCAATCCAGGCTGCAAATACAAAAGGCAGGCCGGTGAATTGCTGCCAAACTTCAGCGAGATCGTAAACAAAAGGATAAAGCTTTTTCTTCCCGAAAGTGCGGTCTCCAATTTGAACGAATGCTGTTTTTATAGCAGTAGATTTTGCATAGTCCGGGGCATCGACAACTTGCTCCGGATCAACCTTCCAATAGTTTTTCATCAACACTTTAGCCAGGTTATTTGATGATCTTGACTCCGGATCTAACTGAATAATATCTGCTTTTTCAATCGGACAATTACTAAAAATAAATACAGAATTAACGGCACCAACGGCTCCAATACAAAAATTAGAAACGATCTGCCAATATGGCAATTGCAGGATTGCTGCAACTGGTATTAAACCTATATCTACTTTATTATCAATAAGTTTTTGGGCACAATCTGAAGGAGTATCTAAGCTAAGTTCGATCTGGTTTTTAACCTGATGATGTTGTAATCCGTAAATAAAAGGTTTGGTATTGGTATAACTAACTGCAGAAACGCGGATATAATTCACAAATATTATAGTATGTATTTTAAATGATCAGTATTATTAAAGTCTTGGATATGAAACTTTTCGCCATCAAAATTAACCTTGTACAAAGTTGTGTTCCGGTGCGGGTAGTTGTCCATTTCCGTCAACGGCAATTCATTTAGCAAACAAAGAAAAAGGCGCATCGCCCGGCCATGCATACAGATCAAAACAGTCGTTTCTTCCGGATGGCTCATGATTTCTTCCAGTGCTTCTTTTTGCCGAACCTGCACTTCGTTTGGACTTTCGCCGTTTTCAAAACGTACGTCTAAATCACCATCTTTCCAGCTTTGCATAATTTTTTTAAACCGGCCTCGGGTTTCTTCGCTTACTGCTTTTCCTTCGTAATCGCCCCAGGCCATCTCATCCAAACCGGGTAATTGCTCCCAATGGATACCGCTATCAATAAACGACTTAACAGTTTGATGGGTTCGCTTCAATTTAGAGGTATAAATTTTGTCGAAAGGAATATTTTTGTAAGCCTTGTAGAATGCTTCACCTTGTTTTCGGCCTGTGTTGTTTAAATCGGTGTTCATGCCTCGGCCTTGTACAATCCCTGCTTTGTTCAGGTCAGTTTCGCCGTGGCGGATGATATAAAGTGTTTTTTTAGTCATTAAAAGAAGTATGTGTTTTGCGTCGTTTCAAAGAAAAATCAGTTTAAAACGGGCAATTTATAAAATTGAGGCTTCACTTCATCCTCAAAATGGAAATCCTGGTAATTGGTGATTACGTTATATAAAGTATCACGTTCAATCGGTTCGCGGCCAACCTGTTTAATCAGTTCCACCAATTCTTTTGTGGTCATGCCCGGATGCTTTTCCTCTGCTCCTGCCATGGAGTAAATTTTCGTTGTATCATCCAAAGTTCCGTCGATGTCGTCCACACCAAAATTAAGGGAAAGCTGTGCCGTATTCCTGCTGATCATTGCCCAATAAGCTTTAATATGATCAAAATTATCTAAGTAAATTCGGGAAATGGCATAATTACGCAGATCCTCTATCACGGTAGATTCCGGAACATGCGACATCTGGTTATCCTGATTACGGAATTTCAACGGAATAAAAGTTTGAAAACCTCCCGTTTTATCCTGCAATTGCCGTAACCGTTCCATGTGGTCTACCCGATGCCAAAACTTTTCAATATGTCCGTACAACATCGTAGCGTTTGATCGCCCGCCCAGTTTGTGCCATTCTTCGTGGATTGCCAGCCATTGGTCGGCAGTACATTTGTCTTTAGAAATTAATTCCCGTATTTCCGGATGGAAAATTTCTGCGCCGCCGCCCGGAATTGATTGCAAACCGGCTTCCTGCATCAACTTCATTCCTTCGGCATAACTAATCTTCGCTTTTTTAAAAATATAGTGATATTCAACAGGTGTTAATGCTTTAATATGCAGATCAGGACGATAATTTCTGATCCTACTAAACAACTCCTGATAAAACGGAACATCATACTGCGGCAACACGCCGCCAACAATATGAACTTCTGTAACTGGTTGATTGTCATACTTCTTAACGATATTAAACATATCGTCCATTGTGTATTCCCAACCTTCCGAACGCTGTTTCAATAAACGGGAATACGAGCAAAACTTACAATCGTAAACACAAAGGTTGGTTGGTTCGATATGAAAGTTTCTGTTGAAATAGGTTTTATCACCATGACGCTTTTCGCGGATGTAATTGGCCAGAACTCCTAAGTAAGGCAACTCTCCATGTTCATATAAAAAAACACCTTCTTCAAAAGTAATGCGTTCATTTTGAAGTACTTTAGCAGCAATTAACTGATGTTGCGGTGAAAGCCTCGGACTGTTGATCAAGCCCTGTAAAGTATCAGGCATAGCAATTATTATTTGCGCAAAAATACGATTAAAACGGTAAATAGCCGGAAGTGTAGCCCATGATGTACTGTTGCAAGTTGGGTTTGGGGGAAAATTACAAAGGATTGATATTTTTTATCGAAACACCATTAAAGCAATCATCCTGACAACCTTTCGGAACAAAACCCGCCGATGACATCAGCCCGTTATTTTTGTTTTCGAAATAAATATCGTTCTGTTTCGAATCAGCTTTTAACCAAAATGTTTTAGCTTTTACATAAACTTCGTCAAGCGTCAGCAATTCAAAACCTTCATTTCCGTGCGTGTTTAAAGAACTTGCATCTTCGGTCCAATTCTTTATAATTGTTAAACTGCTGCTATTGGGCTGATAATATCCTGATGAAAACCCGCGCCTTATTATTTTACCGCTTTTTACAGTAATTTTTGTTTCCATATAACCGCCGAAAACCGAACTTGAATATTCTGTATAAGTGTAAGAATTGTTGGACGACTTTTTAAAGTTAGACCACGCCGCATAACTTCTATCATAATCGCTGTTGAACGCATCTTTCTTACAAGCTGATAAAAAAACAGTTATGCCGAGGATTATAATTGCGTACAAATTTTTCATGTTTCCGGGTTTTTAATAACCTTACGAAATGAAATTAACAAACGCTACAAGCAATAGCAATTTATTGGTCGTATTTTCAGCAATTTTTGTTGATTTTGCAGATGTTTTCAAACACCAAATTTTAGTCGATAAAAGAAGCATGAAGATAGAAACCATTGCGGTACATGCCGGAAACCAGTTGGACGCAGGAAATAAAGCCGTGATCCAGCCGATAACTTTGTCCACCACTTTTGAACGTGCCGAAGATGGTTCCTTTCCAACCGGTTATTCTTATAGCCGTAGCAATAACCCAAACCGAAACTCGCTGGAAAACGTGTTGGCAAAACTGGAAAACGGTGCTGCCGCCGCTGCTTTTTCTTCCGGAAATGCGGCCGGGATGACTATTTTTCAATCTTTAGAACCTGGGAGCCATTTGATTTGTCCAAGCGATATGTACCACGGTTTGCGCAATCAGTTAAAAAACGTTTTTGCTGATAAATTGGAGTTTGATTTTATTGATTTGGGCGATCTGGAATTGGTAAAAGCAAGCATCAAACCAAACACAAAACTGATTTGGATGGAAACGCCTTCCAATCCGCTTTTAAAACTTACAGATATTGCGGCCATTGTTGCCATCGCCAAAAAAGCATCGATAAAAACAGCATGTGATAATACGTTTGCCACGCCTGTTTTGCAAAAGCCTTTGGATTTAGGTGTTGATGTAGTGATGCATTCCACCACCAAGTATTTAGGCGGGCACAGCGACGTTTTAGGCGGTGCATTGATTGCCAGAGAAGCAAATGAGTGGTGGCTGAAACTGAAACAAATACAAGAGATGGGCGGTGCAGTCCCCGCTCCTTTTGATTGTTATATGACGGTCCGCGGCATCAAAACCTTGCCTTACCGCATAAAAGGCCACGTAGAAAATGCAACAAAACTGGCTGCATTTTTAGAAAAATCAGAACGTGTTGAACGCGTTTTTTATCCCGGTTCCGCTTCTCATCCGCAATACGAAATTGCCAAAAAGCAAATGTCGGCTGGCGGAGGCATGCTTTCCTTCCTGGTAAAAGGTGGTGCAAAAGAAGCATTGATGGTTGTAAACCAGGTCAAAATTTTTACTCAGGCAACGAGTTTGGGCGGGGTAGAAAGTTTGATTGAACATCGTGCTTCGGTAGAAGGGCCGGATACCAAAACGCCGCAAAACCTGCTTCGCGTTTCTGTTGGATTAGAAAATGCTGATGATTTAATAGAAGATTTAGCTGCGGCTTTACAATCAATTTCAAATTAAAACGAACAAAATTTGGCAAAATCGAATTTCTGTTTATACATTTGAAACAATATTTGGTAGCGATACCAGCTTAATCAATCCCTTTTGCAGGTTTTGGTTTATAAAGAAGTGGCGAGAGATCAGGCTCTGCAACCCACTGGCAACCCTCCTAACACGAGAAGGTGCCAATTCCTGGCCCGGAAAATAACCCCGGGAAATATAAATTGAAAAAAACATGTATAAAAAAAGCATTTCTTCTTTTTTCCACAGTAATCCTATAACTAATAGGACTATTTCTTATGCTGAAATTTTCGGTATCCGAATGTGTTGCTGTTAAGACAGCAAAAACAATTTGATACAAATTTCAGCTGTAAAAAAGTAGTTCATTCTGCTTATCCTATTAATCTATCAAAACCAATTAATTTTCAACACTATAAATTATGGCAACTCAACAAACACCTAAATTTGAAACTTTACAGCTTCATGCAGGTCAGGAAGTTGACCCGACAACCGGATCACGTGCTGTACCAATTTACCAAACAACTTCTTATGTTTTCAACAGTTCTGAGCATGGTGCAAATTTGTTCGCACTTAAAGAATTCGGAAACATTTATACCCGTTTAATGAACCCGACTACAGATGTTTTTGAAAAACGCATGGCTGCTTTAGAAGGTGGCGTAGCTGCTTTGGCAACGGCATCCGGGCAAGCGGCGCAGTTTATCGCTTTAAATAATATCCTGCAAACGGGCGATAACTTTGTTACTTCACCTTTTCTTTACGGAGGTAGTCATAACCAATTTAAAGTTGCTTTTAAACGGTTAGGGATTGAAGCCCGTTTTGCAAAAGACGATACGGCAGCAAGTATCGAAGCTTTGATCAATGCCCAAACGAAAGCCATTTATTTAGAAACAATCGGCAACCCGGAATTTAATATTCCTGATTTTAAAGCCATATCTGCTGTTGCTAAAAAACATGATTTGCCAATTATAGTTGACAATACGTTTGGTGCTGGCGGTTACTTGTTTCGCCCGTTGGAACATGGTGCAAATATCGTAGTAGAATCGGCCACAAAATGGATTGGCGGACATGGAACCAGTATTGGCGGCGTAATTGTAGATGGCGGAAATTACAATTGGGGAAATGGTAAGTTTCCGCAGTTTTCTGAACCGGCCGAAGGTTATCATGGCATTGTTTTCTCTGATATTTTTGGTGTGAACAGTACAATGGGCAACATCCAGTTTATCATTCGTGCCCGTGTAGAAGGTTTGCGCGATTTTGGCCCGTCGCAATCTCCATTTAATTCTTTTTTGATGTTGCAGGGAATAGAAACGCTTTCTTTACGGGTACAAAGGCATGCAGAAAATGCTTTGGAACTGGCCAAATGGTTAGAAGCACATCCTCAAGTAGAAAAAGTAAATTATCCGGGACTGGAATCTTCTCCTTATAATACTCTCGCCAAAAAATATTTGAAAAACGGTTTCGGCGCGGTATTATCTTTTGAACTGAAAGGTGAAAAAGAACAGGTGATCCATTTTGTAGATAGCTTAAAATTAGTTAGTCATTTAGCCAATGTTGGCGATACTAAAACTTTAATCATCCAGCCTTCTGCAACAACGCATCAGCAACTATCAAACGAAGAACAATTAGCGGCAGGTGTAAAACCAAACGCATTGCGTGTAGCTGTCGGGATTGAGCACATTGATGATATTAAAGCTGATTTTGAACAAGCTTTTGCTAAAATTACACAACTGGAAACAGAGCTGGCATAAAGTTTAACATGCTGGCAGTAACGTTTTATTGCCGGTCTTATATTACTTAAAATGTTCTGGGCCGATACTTCATCCTGCTAATGGGCTTACAAAAATTTACTTATACAAATCTTTTTACATTAGAATCCGGTAAGCAATTACATGGTTTGGAAATTGCTTATCATACTTTTGGACGCCTCAACTCAAAAAAAAATAATGTTATTTGGGTTTGTCACGCTTTAACAGCAAATTCTGATGTACTGGATTGGTGGCCGGGATTGTTCGGGGAGAAAGCCCTGTTTAACCCGCAAGAACATTTTATAGTTTGTGCCAATATTTTAGGTTCGGCTTATGGAACAACAAATCCGCTTAGTATTAATCCAAAGCGCGACGAGCCGTTTTATTTATCTTTTCCTGAATATACGATACGCGATTTAGTCAAAGCTCATCAGTTACTGGCAAACCACTTAGGAATTGAACAAATAGAAGTGTTGATTGGCGGTTCGCTGGGCGGGCAGCAAGCATTGGAATGGGCAATTTCGGAACCAGAAAGAGTAAATAAACTAATTGTTCTGGCCAGTAACGCAAAGCATTCGCCCTGGGGAATTGCGTTTAACGAATCGCAGCGTTTATGTATTACGGCTGATCCTACCTTTTATAAAAGCCAGCCAAACGGAGGAAATTTAGGGCTAAAAGCAGCACGTAGTGTGGCATTGCTTTCCTACCGTAGTTATAAAACTTACGCTGTTACCCAGGCAGACGATGACATGCAAAAAAAGGATTCTTTTAATGCGTCGTCTTACCAAAATTATCAGGGACAAAAACTGGTAAACAGGTTTAATGCCTACAGTTACTGGTACTTAACTAAAGCAATGGACAGCCACAACGTTGGCAGAAACCGCATCAGCGTTGAGAATGCCTTGAACCGGATTAGCGCCAAAACATTAATTGTTGCAATTGCTTCTGATTTTTTATTTCCGCCTGATGAACAGCGGTTTTTACAACGCCATATTCCGGGTGCATCTTTTGCCGAAGTTGAATCATTATTTGGCCACGACGGTTTTTTAATAGAAACAGAAGCTTTAAGCAAAATTATCTATCACTTTATAAAACAAGATGTTGCAGTAAAACCAGTTGCCTTATACCGCACTGCCTAAACTTATGAGTAAAAAATTAAATATTGGCCTTTTTGGTTTTGGCGTTGTTGGCCAGGGTTTGTATGATATTATCAAAACAAAACATTTAAACCTGGAAATAATCAAGTTTGTGATCAAGGATGGGAACAAGAAACGG
The DNA here is from genome assembly GCA_964251965.1 of uncultured Sphingobacteriaceae bacterium. Classification (GTDB taxonomy): domain Bacteria; phylum Bacteroidota; class Bacteroidia; order Sphingobacteriales; family Sphingobacteriaceae; genus Mucilaginibacter_A. The sequence continues at coordinate 446,797 of CAXULQ010000001.1, forward strand.
TCTTTGCCACAACACTTATTTTCTACCGATAAAAACAGCATCCTCCAGAACCCGGAAATTAATACTGTTGTAGAATTAATTAATGATGCCGATGCTGCTTTCGAGATTGTTTCTGCTGCAATTAAAGCAGGCAAAAATGTAGTTTCTGCCAACAAAAGAATGATTGCGGAACATTTGGAAGAGCTGATCGACCTGTTGCATCAATATGGTACTTCTTTATTGTACGAAGGTGCAGTTTGCGGAAGTATTCCAATCATTCGCAACCTGGAAGAATATTATGATAATGAACTGCTGTATTCAATCAGCGGTATTTTTAACGGCTCGTCCAATTACATTCTTTCAAAAGGTTTTAACGATGGCCTGGATTATCCTACCGCTTTAAAACAAGCACAGGATTTAGGTTTTGCAGAAACAGACCCAACAATGGATGTTGGCGGTTTTGATGCAAAGTTTAAATTGGTTATCGCCTCTTATCATGCTTACGGAATTGTGGTAAAACCACAGGAAGTTTTTAACCTTGGCATTGATAATTTAGCTGTACAAGATATTCAATACGCGAAGGAGAAAGATCTAAAGATCAAGCTTATACCTTTTGCTAAAAAGTTAAATGATAAACAGGTTTGTATGTATGTACTGCCCCGGTTTGTTAACAAAAAAGAATTACTTTACAACGTAGATTATGAATATAACGGTGTGATTGTTCAGGCGGCTTTTGCCGATCAGCAGTTTTTTTATGGTAAAGGTGCGGGCGGTCATCCAACCGGTTCTGCTGTACTTTCTGATATTACTGCCTTGCGTTACGATTATCACTACGAATATAAAAAAGCTGCTGAAAGAGAAGGTTTACAATTTACCAACGAAGTTGAACTGACCATTTATTTACGTTACTACAGCGAAGAATTAGTACAAGCTTTAAGCTTTGGGCATATAGCAGAACGCTTTTATTCAGACCACTTTAAATTTATAACAGGAACTGTAAAACTTACAAATCTGATTGACCAGGAACACCGTATATTGAAAGACAAGGCTTTTATAGCTGTTATTAGCTCGGTATCTACCAGGTAAAATAAGCTTAAAAAGTATTGATAAAAGTTTTGTAGTAGATTTCTTTTATCAGTTGTTAAAAGAGGTGCTCCTGGTCAGGGCCCTCTTTTTTTGTGTTTATTGTTTAGTAAGGCGTACGGCAAATTTTCTATGTTTGTAAATTGTCAGCATTTATTAAATCAATGTCAACTACTTTAAACTTTCTGTTTAAAAAAAGTACTGCTCTTTTTCTATGGTTTGGGCTGAGCCTGTTTGCTGCCATTAAGCAATCGTTCAGTCACCATTATAATAACTACCTCATTTACAAATTCACTTTTTTTAATGTTGTACATCAGCATAATTTATACCTCCCTCAGCCGGAACATTATTATGATGTGAACCATTACGGACCCGTGTTTGCACTGTTCATTGCACCTTTTGTTTGGCTGCCCGACGACTTTGCCGTGATTATATGGGTAATATTTAATGCTTACGTTTTATATCAAGCTATCAATTATCTTCCTATAACTAATCAACATAAAATCATAGTGTTATTACTTTGTGCCCACGAATTAATGACTGCTTCTTTTAGCGAACAATTTAATCCATCAATGGCAGCCATTATTTTGCTTAGCTTTATTTTAATCAAAAAAGAAAAGGATTTTTGGGCAGCCTGTCTCATTATTTTAGGGACATTTATTAAACTTTATGGCATTGTTGGATTAGCGTTTTTCTTTTTTTCTGACCACAAATTAAAACTGATCGTAAGTTTAGTCTTCTGGTCGGTTGTATTTTTTCTTTTGCCGATGGCTATATCTTCACCTGCTTTTATCATTCAGACTTATCGGGATTGGTTTGCTGTTTTGGTAGAAAAAGATGCACAAAACGCAGCATCGTTAATGCAGGATATTTCCGTGATGGGCTTGGTCCGCCGGATTTTTCATCTGCCTAAAATCTCTAACACCGTAATTTTATTGCCTGCTTTGGCAATTTTCGGCTCTTCTTATTTTTTCATTAAAAAATACAAACTACTGCCTTACCAGTTACTTATTTTAAGCTCTACGCTGCTATTTACTGTTCTATTTAGCTCAGGTTCCGAATCACCCACCTATATCATTGCTTTCGTAGGTGTTGCTATCTGGTTTGTCAATCTGCAGAAACCAGTAACCCCTTTTCAAATAGCCTTGTTGGTTTTTGCGTTTATATTGACGAGCCTCTCGCCTTCCGATCTTTTCCCCAAAAGCATTAAAACTGAATACGTTGTAAAATATGCGCTTAAAGCATTACCCTGTTTCCTGATCTGGCTGCATGTTATTTATGAAACCTGGACGAGAAGTATGACAATAGAGCCTGAAAAAATAGAATTAGCCGTATGAAAAAGTTAGTTTCCATCGTCGTTCCTTCTTTTAATGAAGAAGGTAATGTTGAAACACTTGCCGTGCGTTTGATTGCTGTTTTTGAAAAATTGCCTTATCAATATGAAATTATTTTTGTGGATGACGGCAGCTCTGACCATACTTTAGATAAACTTAAAGCACTTGCAAACCTTGGCGAACACTTCTTTTACCTCGAACTTTCCCGTAATTTCGGGCACCAAAATGCTTTAAAAGCCGGTTACGATCATGCTTCCGGCGATTGCATTATTTGTATGGACAGCGATATGCAGCATCCGCCAGAACTAATTCCGCAGTTTTTAGAGAAATGGGAAGAAGGATACGATGTGGTTTACACAACCCGCGAATATGCGGACGAAGCTACTTTTTTTAAGCGTAAAACTTCTGATATTTACTACCGCATCATCAACTCTATTTCCGATACCCAATTAGAAAAGGGAACGGCAGACTTCCGTTTAATCGACCGAAAAGTAGCTAATGTATTGGCACAAATGCCTGAAAATGGCATCTTTATGCGCGGACTAATCCGCTGGCTTGGCTTTAGGCAATATGCCATTAATTATGTTTGCGATCCTCGTTTTTCTGGCAAAAGTAAATACACTTTTAAAAGAATGGTCAATTTTGCCATCGAGGGCGTTACGGCATTCAGCGTGCGCCCTTTAAACATCGCTATCGGTATTGGCTTGTTTTTTTCTATCGCTGCCGTTTTGTATGTGCCTTATATTTTAATCAGTTATTTTTCCGGGCATGTTGTTTCTGGTTGGGCTTCCCTCCTGGCCACCGTTGTGTTTTTTGGCGGAGTACAATTAATGGTTTTAGGAATTATCGGTTTGTATTTAGGGAAACTGTTTATGCAGGCCAAACAACGGCCAAACTACATTGTCCGTTCTTCTAATCTGGTAAAAATCAACCATGATCTTATTAAGCTTTGATATTGAAGAATTTGATATGCCGTTTGAATACGGCAAAACCATTTCTTTTGCGGATCAATTATCGATTTCTACAGAAGGAACCGAAAAAATTTTAGCCTTGTTAAAACAGCATGACGTAAAAGCTACCTTTTATTGCACAGCTAATTTTGCCTTAAACAAACCGGAAGTCATTGAAAAAATTGTTGCAGATGGGCATGAAATTGCTTCCCACGGTTATTACCATTCTGATTTTAAGGTTGAACATTTAAGGCAATCAAAAGAAGCATTGGAGCAATTAACCGGTAAAAAAGTTTTAGGTTACCGCATGGCGCGAATGATGCCGGTAGATGAAAAAGAAATTTTTAATGCTGGATATGTGTATAATTCCTCCATTAATCCAACTTGGCTCCCTGGCCGTTACAACAATTTTAAAAAGCAGCGCACGTGGTTTTACCAGGATAAAGTTTTACAATTACCATCTTCTGTTACACCAATTATCCGTTTTCCTTTGTTTTGGCTAACTTTTCATAATCTACCAATAAGGTTAATCAAATGGCTTTGTACTCGTACTTACAAAAAAGATAGCTACTTAAACTTATATTTTCATCCCTGGGAATTTACCGATCTTGATCAGCCAGATCGCTTTAATTTTCCCAATTACGTAGTAAAAAACACGGGTGATAGGTTTGTAAAAAGGATTTTTGATTTTATCAATTGGGCAAAAAGTAAGAATTATTTATTTTCTACCACAAAAGATTTTTTAGAAACTATTAAAACAGATAGTAATAAACTATTATGATTATTGTAAAATAGCTTATTACTATATATCATTATATCGGTTTCGATTTTTGTATTGAATTCAAACCCTTTCTTATTTTTCTTAACATTGCTTCCAGAATCAATAGGTCATCTTCATCTTCAATACTTATTTTACTGTCAATTCCCGGTCCGGATAATTGAACTTCGTACTGTGCCGATTTTTCATTGATAAAAGAAGCATCTACTACTTTCTTATCAATTTTTTGTGGAGAAGGTTTTTCTGCCGAAGCAACTACTTTATCTTTCGGAAGTTCGACAACTGTTTGATCTGATATTAGTTTCTGATTATCTTCAACTATATTTGATCCATTTAATAAACCATAAGTTTTCAAGCCTTCAGCAAAATAACCGGCAACACGGCCTGCTGTGTTTTCTTCTACACCAAACTCGCGGATTAAGATTTTATCGAGCATTTCTGTCGGCAGTTCCCGCCCTTTAAACCTATCATACAATAAAGTAAAAACCTGTGGTTTTAAAAAAGCTTTTCGCAATAAATCCATTCTTTCACTATTCGTGTAAGAATGCTTAATTAGTTTATATTCTTCTGTAATAGTAATTAAACCTTTTTCAAAGCTTAGTAAAGAAAACTTTTGGGCAGAAGATATAATCACCATAAAACCTCCGCTTACCTTTCGCTGCATTTTTTGAGCAGCGTTTTCTACGGTACAACTTCCACCTAAAGCATCAACAGCATTTGCTAATTCGTAAGTTTTTTGAAATGAAGCTAAAGGATAGTTTAAATTTTTAGGCATGATATTAAAATGATCAAAACAAAGGTATAAAATAGTTTAAAACTATCGTTAGTTTTAAATAGTAATAAATAGCTTTTTTAGTTTTTACCTTTTGTGGAGATATCTACTTTTCGTTTTCTGTATAATTGTTACTTTTATAGAGAGATTTTAAAAAGTAAATAAAATGGGCCGTTTATTCCAAAAAACAATAGTTGCTATTATGTTGATCGCTTTTACCACAGGTGGATGCTCCAAGCAGCAGTATCGTTCCAAAAGTAAGCATTACCCGCACGACGTTCCTAAAAAACACTAAAATCGGCTACTGCTATTATTTTTCGTGTTTAAACAAATATTTGCTGCCGTTGTTAGGATGAAAATATCCGATGAACAAAAACCGGCTCGAAGCTTTTTCTGATGGCGTATTTGCCATTGCCATTACCCTGCTAATTTTAAACGTAAAAGTACCCGATAAACAAAATATCAGTAACGGGCAGCTTAACCGAATATTGATTTCCGCTGCACCAAAACTGCTAAGTTTTAGTTTTAGTTTTTTGGTGATCGGTGTTTTTTGGGTTGCCCATCACCGGATTTTTAGTTTCGTAAAAGTGGTAAACACCCCTTTGCTTTGGATGAACATTCTTTACCTAATGTTTATCGCGCTGGTTCCGTTCCCTGCTTCTATCCTGGCAGACAACTTTTTTTTGACAACTACAATTTTACTTTATACCGGTACTTTGTTTATAATTTCTATGCTTAATTTCAGCATCCTCAAATACATTGTTAAAAATGATACGGTAAAACACGAAGCATTAACCAAAGAAGTATATCACTCGGCTATTAAAACGGCTATTATTGGCCCTGTTTGTTATATATTTGCAGCAGTAAGCTGTTTTATCAGCGTTTATTTGAGCTTGTTTTTTATGACCTGCGCATTAATTTTTTACATCTTTTTCTCTGGTAATAACACCATGAGCAAAAAGTTAATTGACGTAGCAAAAGAAGACGTTAGTTAAATTTGTTTTCGTATAGGTTATTACGAGAAAAAGGCTAATCAATTCAAGGAAAGGAGCAAAATTTTTTAGATAGTAAAAGAAGCATTAAATACTTCTTTTACTATCCCAATTTTCTAAGTAATCTGATACTTTTTTAAGGAACATTCCGCCAAGTGCACCGTCAACAATTCGATGATCATAAGAAAGCGACAAATACACAAGATGACGGATTGCAATCATGTCGCCTGATTCTGTTTCGATAACAGCCGGTTTTTTCTTGATCACACCGATAGCTAAAATTGCTGCTTGCGGTTGGTTGATAATTGGCGTTCCCATAATGTTTCCGAAAGAACCAATATTAGTAATTGTAAAAGTGCCGTCTTTTACTTCTTCAGGCAATAGTTTATTGTTGCGGGCACGGTTTGCCAAATCGTTTACGGCTTTGGTTAAACCTAAAAGATTTAACGTATCTGCATTTTTTATGACCGGAACAATTAAATTTCCGTTGGGCAAAGCTGTTGCCATCCCGATATTAATATTTTTTTTACGGATAATTTGCGTTCCGTTTAAAGATACATTTACCATCGGCATATCTTTTAAAGCTTTGGCAACCGCTTCCACTAAAACAGGCGTGTACGTAATTTTTTCGCCTTCCCGTTTTTCAAACGCTGTTTTATGTTTTTCGCGCCACAGCACTAAATTAGTTACATCAGTTTCGATAAATGAAGTTACATGCGGAGAAGTTTGCTTGCTAACGACCATATGATCAGCAATTATTTTGCGCATTCGGTCCATTTCAATAATCTCATCCCCGGCAGAAACAATTGGGGCAGCGCGATGGACGGGTTTTACTGCCGACTGCGTTTCAGTTTCAGCTTCTGTTTTTGCAGCAGCAATTTCCTTTTGTTTCGGTAAGTTATCAGATTTTTTATTTTGCAGGTAATCCAGCAAGTCGTCTTTAGTTAACCTTCCTTCGGCACCAGTTCCAGAAATCTGGTCGAGTTCATCCTGTTTGATATTTTCCTGCGCAGCAATACTTCGCACTAAGGGAGAGTAAAAACGGATACTGTCTTTTACTACTGATTGGACAACTGGTTTCGGCTGTAAAAATTCTAAACCTGGGATTGGTTGGGCCGATACTTCTTTTACCGGTACTTTTTCTGCGGATGCTTCTTTTACCGGTATATTTTCCTGTTTAGAAAGTACAGGTTCGGATGTTTCTTTTGGTGCTTCTGGTTTTTGTTGTTCGGGTTCGGTTTCAATTAAAGCGATCACTGCCCCAACCTGCACTACCTCATCTTCTTTAAATAATTGCTCTTTTAGCTTTCCTTTTACGGGAGAAGAAACTTCCGAATCTACTTTATCCGTTGCAATTTCTACTACGGCATCGTCTGGTTCAATTAATTCGCCAGGCGCTTTCAGCCATTTAATCACCGTAGCTTCGGCAACGCTTTCGCCCATTTTCGGCAGTAACAATTCGTATAAGGCCATATTTTTATTGATCCAAAAGTACGTTTTATTGTTTGTTATGCAATTGGTTCGCGCAGCAGTTTCAGCAGATTGCCCATGGCAGTTATGGCAGTACGTTCAATATTTTGTGCGCGTTTAGTCCCGAAAACATATTTTTTGGCGATGGTTTTTCCTTTTCGGGCAACGGCAATCCAAACCGTTCCAACCGGTTTATCAGGCGTGCCGCCATCCGGACCGGCAATTCCGGTTACGGCAATGGCATAATCCGAAGAAAAATTTTGTAAAGCACCTTCCACCATTTCCCGCACCGTTTCTTCACTTACTGCACCGGTTTGCCATAAAGTATCATTGTTTACACCAAGCATTCTTTCTTTCATCTCGTAAGAATAAGAAACTGCGCCGCCAACGAAAACGCTGGAAGCGCCAGGCAAACTGGTAAACAAATGTGCCAGATAACCGCCTGTGCAGCTTTCGGCAAGCGACAAAGTTTGCTTATTTTTTGCCATTAAAAGAAGTATCACTTTCTCCAGCGGAATATCTTCTGTTGCCGCTACAACCGGGCCGAGCCGTTCTGTTATTTTTTTGGTTTGAATTTCCAGTTGCTGTTTCAGCTTTTCTTCGTTATCGCCATAAGCACTTAAACGTAAGCGGACTAAACCCAGTTTCGGCAAATAGGCTAATTTGATTTCTGGTGGAAGCTGGTCTTCAATATCTGCAATCCGTTCGGCCAAAAAAGATTCTCCTTCGCCAACGGTTAAAATAGTTTGATGCAAAATTTTTGGCAGGTTAAAAGAAGCTTTCAATTTTGGCAAAACCAGGTCTTCCATCAAATACATCATTTCGTGCGGCACGCCAGGCATCGAAACAAAAACCTTTCCGTTTTCCTGAAACCACATGCCGGGCGCTGTTCCGTTTTTGTTCAGCAAAACCTCGCAGTTTTCGGGAACATCAGCTTGTTTAATATTCACCTCTAACAAAGGACGATTGAAACGGGCGAAAATACGGGCAACATTGTCCAGCGTTTCCTGGTCTCGCTTCATCCCAACTTTAAAATACTCGGCCAAAGTAGTTTTGGTAATATCATCTTTTGTTGGCCCAAGTCCGCCTGTCATCAAAATTAAATCGGCCCGTTCCGATGCTTCTTTTAGGGCAGCAAAAATATGTTCGCGGTTATCGGAAATGGAGGAGATTTGTTTAACGCGGATTCCGGCAGCGTTTAACTGCTGCGCCATCCAGGCCGAATTACTGTCGATAATTTGTCCGATCAGGATTTCATCTCCAATCGTAATAATTTCTGCTAACATTTTTAATAGTTGTTGTAGTAATCTTTTCGCTTGTTCAGCTTTAATGTTTGCAAAATAGATGCTTTAACCCGCAAATCAACACTGTAATATTTGTAATAACCAAAAGGGATCCATTGGAAAGACAAATTCCAGCAATGCAAATCCCGGTAAATGGATAAAGATGTTGTGCTTACTTTGTTCAACCTAAAATCGTAACCTGTTGTGTATTGCAGTTTCCATTTCGGGGTTACGTTAAAATCGCCGTTAATATTTGCAGCATTGCTAACGTAGGTAGCAATGCCGGAGTTTGAATAAGTAAAACTGTAACTTACGGAAACATTCCAAGGAATATTAAAATCGACATACGCGTTTGGATCGCTGTTGATCATGGCAAGTTGACTAGCCTGCTGCGGGTTAATGCCTTGTAAAGTATTGTTTAAATTTTGTTGCTTTTGCTGGTTCTGTGTTTTGATGGCATTAGAATTTAAACTGAAATTGGTTGATACAGAAAAAGCCGTTAAACGCGGCAACTTGCCGGCCTCCAAAGTGTATTGGTTAATTCGCCTGCCGTATTTAACTAATTGGCCATTGCTGATTGAATCTCGCACAATAGTTGTGTAAGGATCGAAAATACCGCTAAAGTTGATGCCCAATTTTTGATTGAACAAAGCGGTACGGCCAGAAACACTGATTGGGGAAAGTTTTAAAGAGTCGGCAACAAAATTATAAAAGGTTGAAAAAGACAAACCTTGCAAAATCGGTACTTTTCGGTCTGTATTAGTTGTATCGGTACTTTTTGCCCTTACTTTTGCTTCAATTGTATTATCAACGCTTAAAGCTAACCCTGCTGATCTCCCACCGGACGGACCTTGATAAAGTGAATTAGCAAAAATAGAATAACGTGTTAATGCATAAGGATAAGGAATAGCAGGGCTGCTAACCACGTTTTGATAATAGCCATAAGAATTATTGTTATAATCTGGTCTATACTGGAAACTGAGCGAAGGCGTCATTGTATGGCGGATTGCTTTCAACCTTCCTCCCTTAAAATTTATCGTTCCATAAAGTTTGGTGGATAAACCGGTACTTAGACCGTAACTTCCAGCCCGCCTGAAACCAGGAACAGTATCTGTTACTAAAGAATCTGCTCCCGAAGTACTACCTCTTGCATAACGCTTCCTAATTGTTTGTAAAAAATCAACCTCTGAGTAATTTACACTCGAACTAAACTGAAAGTATTTAAAAACATTCAGGCTTAAACTAACCGGAATAGCTTGCTGAAAACCGTTTTGAAATCTTCTGAATATAGTCTTGGAAAAAAATTGAGATTCTGGAATGGAAGTAACCTGGTTATCGCCTGTTAAAGTATATTGAACGTTGATCCGCTGATACCATTTTTGCTGGCCAACCCGGTTTTTGTTATCAAAAGGATTAATACTGGCCATGTTAAAGGTAAAACTCGGCAAATCCAAGGTAATTGTTTTGGTGGATAAATTTTGACTGTGGTTGGCACTTGCCGTAAAGTTAAAAGGTGTCCCGGCCCAGGTTTTACTATAGGCAATACTGGAGCGCAAAGTATTTGTGGTTAAAGCTATTAAGTTATAATTAACCGTACTGGCGTTATTGCTATAATAAGTACCTGTACCGGCGTTAACAGAAGCACTGAAAGTACTTCCGGGATTTGCGTTTGGGTTTTGTGTGTGCGACCAACGGATGTTAAAATCTTTTGATGCCGGATCTGTTGATAATCCATATTTATGGTAGCCATAACTAAACACAAAATTGCCGGAGTATTTATATCGGTCAAAATAGCGTACATCACTGCTCAACTCAAAAGAACCTTTAGAATAAATGGAGCCGTAATTTGTTATATCGAGTTTATCGCCAAAAGGAATGTAATAACCAAAATTGCGCAGGTTAAAACCCAAGGTGGCATCTTCGCCAAAACTTGGCAAAATAATACCGGAAGTCCTTCTATCCGGCTTGGGGAAAAAGCCAAAAGGGATGGCAAAGGGCAACGGTACGCCTTCAATTTCCAAATAAGCAGGCCCGGAAATAATCTGGTTTTTCTCTGCAATGCCTTTGGTAATAACAATACCAAAATGCGTATCCGGATACGGCAAACTACAAGTACTGAAAAGGATATTACGGTAAGCAATTTCGTCTTCGTTTAACTTTTTGGCCTGTCCGCCCGAAATATAATTGCCCTGCTGCTCAGAAAAAGCCTGGTAAATTTTAGCCTTTTTGGTGATATAATCAAACACTAAAGAATCTGCCGTTACAGGGCTTTCATTTTTTTGTTTGAGGATGGGTTTGCCAGAATAACGCTTAGTTTTAGGATTAACAAAACCTCTGGCATAAGCAAGATGGTTTCTTTGGTCAAGCCGGATATAATCTGCATCAATTGCGGCATCTTCATAAGTGATCCTCGCGCGCCCATATAAATAAACAATGTTGTTGATATTATCTGTAATGATAGAATCTTCAGCCGTATATTTTACGGTAGAATTTAATCCGCCTTTAGATTTTGTAGTATCCGTTTTTGATTTTGTGGTATCCGTTTTTGATACTGTTTTTACACCTGTTTTTTTTCTGCGTGATTTCCCTTTTGCAGGCACAGAATCTCGTTGCAAAAGTGCCCTGTCCCGTTTTTTGGAAGAATCTAAACGGATGATCGTATCCCTTCCAATTAATTTATAATTTTTGGTGAAACCGGTAATGGAGGAAGAAAAAGCTGAAAAAAAACAAATTATGATGAACAGTACAGGAAAAAGAAGCTTTATAAATTTCAAAATCAATTTTGAATAGTATTTTTGCAAAGTATGTTATGTGCGGTCTCAAAATTAATGAAAAATAAAACATTGAAAAGGCTCATTTATTGTTTAACAATTTTTAACCTATTTATTGCCACTACTTCTTTTATCGAAGAAAAACCAATAAAGCCGGATACTACCGAAAATAACCGTTTCAAAATAAAAACCATCGTGGTTGACGCCGGACATGGCGGCCGCCGTACAGGTGCTTCCGGTTCTTTTTCTTTAGAAAAAGATGTAACGCTTGCCATCGCTTTTAAGTTACAAAAAGCGATACAAAGCGAAATGAAAGACATTAAAGTGGTAATGACACGCACCAATGGCGAAGATGTGGACTGGCAAAAAAGATCGGACATTGCCAATGAAGCTAAAGGGAACCTGTTTATTTCTATACATTGCAATTCTCTGCCAGATAAAGTATCCACTGTGCGCGGCAAACGGGTAAGGGTTCCGGATCGTTCAGGCAAAGGTGTTTTGGTATTAGTTTACGGTTTTCATCGTACAAAAGAGGAAGAAAAAGCTATCCGGGAAAACCTGATCGATACAGATGATTCGGAAATGAACAGCGGTTTTGACCCGAATGACCCCACTTCAACTATTTTAATGAATGCGTATAAAAATAAATACCGTAAACAAAGCATTCGTTTTGCTGATTTGGTAAACAATGAATTTGTAGAAACCGATGGCCGCCACAGTAATGGTGTAATTGAGCAGGGCGTTTTGGTTTTATGCCACAGCGCAATGCCTTCGGTTTTAATTGAAACTGGTTTTATTAACAACCCTGACGACGAAAAATATTTAAATTCTGATGAAGGCCAGGAAGAAATAGTAAATTCCATTGTGCGTGCCATTGTTAAATACCGCAAGGAAAATGAATAACCATAAATTTTATCTAATTATCATATTTTGAAAGTATCTAACGAAACCAAAATCGGTGCACTTACAGCCATTGCCATTACCGTACTTATTTTAGGGTATAATTTTTTAAGAGGGAATGACATTTTGTCGAGGGAGCAGCGTTTTTATTCTATTTATAGTCACGTTGATGGACTTAATGTTTCTAAACCCGTTTTGGTAAACGGTTTTCAAATTGGACGGGTTTCTGACATGAAACTACAGCCAGGCGGAAAAACGGTTGTTGAATTTAAGATTAATAAAGATTATCCTATTCCGGAAAACTCCGTTGCGAGGTTGATCAGCACAGATTTATTGGGCAACAAAGCAATAGAATTTGAGTTAGGAAACAGCACCGTTTTTGCGGAGAACAAAGATACCTTGCGGGCTAATGTAGAAAGAAGTTTGGCCGAAACGGTACAACCGGTACAGAAAAAAGCAGAAACGATTATTGCCAAAATGGATTCGTTATTAACTTCTGTAAACACAATTTTAAACCCTGCCTTCCAAAAAAATGTTGACCGCTCCTTTAAAAGTATTGCCACAACTTTGGAAACGATAGAAGGCACAACTAAAAAAGTTGACGGTTTAGTTGGCACAGAAGGTGGCCGCGTTGGTAAGATCTTAGCTAACTTTGAATCGATATCCAGTAACTTACGCAACAACAACGAACATATTACGCACATCGTTTCTAATTTTGACCAGCTTAGTAATCAAGTTGCCAAAACAAATATTCAGGAAACACTAACGAACGCCAACAAAGCTATAACCGATTTACAAGCCGCCATCAGCAAAATTAATAATGGCAAAGGTTCTATTAGTTTATTGCTGAACGACGATAAGTTGTATAACAATTTAAATAACTCCGCAGCAGACTTGGATAAACTGATGCAGGATTTAAAAGCTAACCCTAAACGCTATGTTAGTTTCTCTGTTTTCGGCGGCAAAAAAAATGATTGATAAAAGAAGCATCAAGCCGTAAATAACCTGCCTTCTATGGCCAGGTCTGTTTGTTCAAAAACAGATCTGGCTTCTTCCAGTATTCCTTCTAACGTTTTGTACCGGGCAGAAAAATGACCGATCAGCAAGTTTTTAACAGAAGCTTTTAGGGCAATTTCTCCGGCCTGCCAAGCTGTTGTATGGTAAGTTTCTTGTGCCCTCGACAATAAATCGTGCATAAAAGTAGCTTCGTGGTAAAGCAAATCTACATTTTGTATTTGTGCAAGATAATTTTCGCCAGCTAAAGTATCCGAACAATAAGCGTAACTTTTAGGTTTTTCCGGACTGATTGTAAACGTAGAATTTGGAATAGAATCGCCCTGTTCGTTTATAAAATCTTTTCCTTTTTTTAAATTGAAAAACTGGTTTCGGCCGACTTTATAAAGCTCTAACTGATTCGCATCTAATTTTAAGAGAGGTTTTTTTTGCCGAAATAAAAACCCTGTGCAAGGAATCCGGTGGTTTAAAATAATGGTTTCAACAGTAATATCCTGATTATCCAATATTACCTCCGAAAAATTGGTATGCAAAGGATGAAAATCAATATCATAACCAAGGTTTGTCCATGAACATTCTAAATGGACATCTATGATTTTTTTTAAGTCTGGAGGACCAAAAAGGTACATTGTCTTTTTTCGCCCATTTAAATGCATGGAAGAAAGTAATCCAATTAAGCCAAGGTAATGATCGCCATGTAAATGGCTGATAAATATATGGTCTATTTTACTGGGCTTGATATCAAAACGCAGCATTTGTTGCTGTGTGCCTTCGCCGCAATCAATTAAATAAATTCTTTCGTTTATATTTAATGCCTGTGAAGTTGGGTTTCTGTTATAAATAGGAGTTGCCGAGCTACTACCCAGTATGGTTACATCAAATCTCATTTCCCGGGCAGAAAACTAATTATTTTATTTCTTTTTTAAGCTCTTTTTCAATCTCTTCCATAAAGATCAAATCAATTGCTTCTTCGGTAGTACTTACGATAGATAGTACACTTTCCAACTGAGAAATGGAAATTAGCCGTGCAACAGAATCAGTTATACCGGTTAATATAAAATTACCATCAGCATTTTTACAAATACGATGTCCGACAAGTAAACTACTTAAACCGGAAGAATCCGAAAATTTGACTGTTGATAAATCTAAAATTATATTACGCTGGCCATCAGTATTCATTAAGATTAACTCTGATTTAAGCCTTGGAGAAATTAATGAATTCAATTTTGATTCGTTTAACTTAATCAAAACATATTTTTCATGTTTATCAACCGTAAATTTCATATATTTCTAATATTAATAGTTAAAGATAGGATATTTCATGTAGAAATAAAAAAGTTTAACGTAAAAGCGTAAGCGCATCAACGATATTTTTTTCAATTCTGAGATTGATATCCGTTTCATTATATTTTTTAAATGGCACACAGGTTATATATTCGTATAATTCGATGTAACGGTTTGATATAGAATCAATAATTTCTGGAGTCATTTCAGGAGGTTGCTGTCCCTCCTGCCCCGAAAAATGATTGTCTAACAACCACTTTCGCACAAATTCTTTTGATAACTGCTTTTGGGTTTCACCTTTTTCCTGGCGTTCGGCATATCCTTCTTTATAAAAATATCTGGAAGAATCTGGTGTATGGATTTCGTCAATTAAAAATATCTTTCCGTCTGCCTTTCCAAACTCGTATTTTGTATCTACTAAAATCAGCCCGCGTTCATTTGCTATTTCAGTGCCACGTTTAAAAAGTGCATAAGTATATTTTTCCAGTTCAAGGTAATCTGCTTCTGCAACGATTGCTTTTGATAAAATATCTTCTCTCGAAATGTCTTCATCATGACCGACACTCGCTTTTGTTGTAGGCGTAATGATCGGTTCGGTCAACCGGTCGTTTTCTTTCAAACCGTTGGGCAGGTTTACACCGCAGATGCTTCTTTTACCGGCTAAATATTCGCGCCAGGCGTGGCCTGCCAAGTATCCACGAATCACCATTTCCACTTTAAAAGGCTCACAAATACGGCCAATGGTTACATTTGGATCCGGAACAGTAATTACCCAGTTAGGAACAATGTCGTCAGTTGCTTTTAAAAACCCGGCGGCAATTTGGTTAAGCACCTGTCCTTTATAAGGGATAGGTTTGGGCAGCACTACATCAAAAGCAGAAATACGGTCTGTGGCTACCATTACTAAATATTTGTTGCCGATGGTATATACATCTCTTACCTTGCCCCTGTAAAAATTGGTTTGCCCGGGAAATTTAAAATCTGTTTCTTTAATCGCCTCCATCAATCTGTCCTTTGCTTACTGAATATCCCCGTAGGCTTCTAAAATTCGCCTTACCAATTTATGCCTTACCACATCTTCTCCTGTTAAGTAAATAATATCTATGCCTTTTATATCTGGTAAAATACGCAAAGCAAGGTGTAGGCCGGATTGTTGTTTCCTTGGAAGGTCAATCTGTGTAACGTCTCCCGTAACAATAAATTTCGCCGTTGGCCCCATCCGCGTTAAAAACATCTTTAACTGCATATCGGTTGTGTTTTGTGCTTCGTCTAAAATTACAAAACAATTATCCAGCGTTCGGCCGCGCATAAAGGCCAAAGGCGCTATTTCAATAGTGCGGTTTTCCAGATAGGCTTTTAAGCGTTCCGCCGGGATCATATCATCCAAAGCATCGTACAACGGACGCAAATACGGGTCTATTTTTTCTTTCAGGTCGCCCGGCAAAAAGCCAAGGTTTTCTCCGGCTTCTACTGCTGGGCGAGTTAAAATTATCCTTTTAATTTCTTTATTTTTCAATGCCCTCACAGCAAGTGCAACTGCTGTGTAGGTTTTGCCTGTACCAGCTGGCCCGATTGCAAAAACAACATCATTTTTGGTGATGCTATTTACCATACGCTGCTGATTGGCAGTACGCGCTTTAATCATGAGGCCGTTTGTACCGAAAACAATCACTTCTCCGTTTCCGGTTTTGTCTTGTCCGTTTTGTTCAGGTACAACAGTTGATAAAGAACCTTTCGGGCCTAAAATACGTTCAATATCCTGCAAATTTATTTTTTGAAATTTTTCTATGTGGGCAAGTAATTGGTTTAGTTTTTCTTCAAAAATTTTGATCTCTGTTTCATCCCCTAATACCTTAATATCACTGCCGCGGGCAACAATTTTTAATTTAGGATACTGTCTCTTTATAATTTCAAAATGATCATTATTTGGCCCCCACAATACGGCAGGATTTATGGCGTCAATCGTTACATTTAGTTCGTTCAAGCTTTAAGAATTTTTAGTTGTCATTTTTTATGCTTAAAAATTTAATATTTGCAGCACTTTATAGCTATCCACAAGATTAGTAATAAATATCCAAAAATTTAATGGCAATCATAACTTTAACTACAGACCTGGGCAATAAAGACATCTATCAGGCTGCCCTCAAAGGTAGTATTTTAAAGCTGTTGCCTCATGTTAACATTGTTGATATAACGCATTCAATATCAGTTTTTAATGTTCCGCAGGCTGCTTTTATCCTCAAAAACAGCTACCATTACTTCCCCGAAGAAACGGTTCATTTAATCGGAATTGATACGGTTTATAATGAAGAGACGCGCTATGTGGCCATCCGTTATCAAAACCATTATTTTGTTGGGGCCGATAATGGGATTTTTTCTTTGATTTTCGACCGGATCCCAGATGAAATTGTAGAGATCAATATGATGCAGGATTTAAAATTCCTGCATTTTCCTTTGGCTGATATTTTTGTGAGAGCTGCCTGTCATCTGGCAGAAAAAGGAAAGCTGACCGATATTGGTGTCCCGATTATCAGGTTAGAGAAAAAAATGACGTTACAGCCGGTGATCGACCAGAACCTGATCAAAGGAAGTGTAATTTATATTGATTCTTTTCAGAACGTAATCACCAACATCACTAAAAACCTTTTTACAGAAGTGCAAAACGGACGGCAATTTGTGCTTTATTTTAAACGAAACGAATCCATTAATAAACTGAGCTGGCATTACAACGAAGTGCCCGAAGGCGAAAAACTTTGTTTGTTTGGCATTAGCGATCATTTAGAAATCGCCATTAATAAAGGAAATGCAAGTGGTTTATTGGGTTTAAATGTTGGCGATATTGTTAGGATTGAGTTTTTGTAGGAGAAAAAGGTATCAGCTTTCAGTAATCAGCTTTCAGTTTTGCAAATTCAATTTTCTCGATTTTAGAAAAATCAACTAACCAAACCTCCATGAAAAAACGGTTCTTTATCATGCTGATGCTTCTTTTACCAGTACTTTTTGTGCATGCTCAACAAACCGATTCTTTAGCTTACCAGTTGCAGCGGAAAAAAGTAAATAATTTATTGGCCAAAAGAAGCACTACGTTTAACCAGTATTTTCAAAGTTTGGAAATGCACACTGGCATTTTTGGTTTGCAAACTAAAAAAGACATTCGCCGCTCGAACGAAATTTTGATGGATATTGTTAAAACCGACAATGCTGTTTTTAAGGAGTTAAAAATATTGCTGGATTACCGCGCAACGGTGCAAACGCAGGTAATGGATCAGTCCAAAGAATCAGAAAACCGCAATACTTCTTTTATCGGTACAATTAATAAGCTGCGCGATCAAACCGAAAAACTCAAAGCAGAAGCAGAAAAAAACAACAAAGAAGCAGAACACTTTAGAAATCTACTGCTAATTGCGGCCGTTTTTATTTTGTTTTTGGTTTTTATAATCATCAGGATTAAGTCAACTAAAACCCGTTGAACCGCTAAAGCCAAACATTTTCGATAAAATTGCTCCTTTTATCACGGCAATTAAAAATACATGGCAAGAGCACGATTAAATAGCGGCAATACACAGGAAGAGGATTTGCCAAAAGCAAAATTAAACCGGGAAAGCCTTGACAAAATAGCAAAACTGCTGGTTTACCTAAAGCCTTACCGGGCAAAGTTTTTTTGGGCTTTAATTTTCCTCTTTTTAACCAGCTTAACCGGTTTGGCTTTTCCTTCTTTTTTGGGCGCGCTGATTGATGCCGCGCAAGGCAAGCAACGATATTCATTTTTGCCGCCAACCATTAATGCCATTGGTTCGCTTGCTTTTGCCGTATTGCTGGTACAGGCTTTGGTTTCTTATTTTAGAGTGATCTGGTTTGTACAGGTGGCAGAAAACGCTTTGGCAGATATCCGGCGCGATACTTATTTCAAGCTGATCACTTTACCAATGAACTTTTTTTCTAACCGAAGGGTTGGAGAATTAAACAGCCGGATTTCTGCCGATCTTTCCCAAATACAAGACGCGATCACCACCACTTTGGCGGAAATGATCCGTCAGTTAGTTTTGATGATTGGCGGGATTATTTTGCTAACGATCTTCTCCATCAAACTAACGTTCACATTACTGCTAATTTTACCGGTTTTGATTGTGGTGGCCGTTTTCTTCGGAAGGTTTATCCGGAAAATCTCTCGCGAAGCACAGGATAAACTGGCCGAATCCAACACCATTGTAGAAGAAACGCTGCAAGGGATTTCTAACGTAAAAGCATTTGTAAACGAAGCATTTGAAGCCGGGCGATATGAAAAGAAAATACGTGAAGTTGCCGGGATTGCCGTTCGTGGTGCCAAATTTCGTGGGTTGTTTGCTTCTTTTATCGTGTTTTGTTTGTTCGGGGCGATTGTGGCCGTTATTTGGTACGGATCGGTTTTGGTTAGCCATGGAGAAATGTCTGTCGGTAACCTCACCACTTTTATTTTGTATTCCATTTTTGTTGGCGCAGCGATGGGAAGTTTTCCGGAATTATATGCCGGATTGCAAAAAGCAGTGGGCGCAAGCGAACGCGTACTGGAAATTTTAGGCGAACAAGGCGAAGCCATTTCAATCAAAATAGCCGATAATGCCGTTCAACAGCCTATCTCTGGTAATCTTGATTTTGATCACGTTGTTTTTGCTTATCCTTCCCGCACAGAAATTACGGTGCTAAAAGAAGTATCGTTCAGCGCACGTTCTGGGGAAAGAGTTGCTATTGTTGGACCGAGCGGCGCAGGAAAATCAACTATCGCCGGATTGATCCTTCAATTTTATCATCCTCAAAATGGTTCGGTTTTGTTTGATGGAAAACCGGCTTCCTCCTATTCGCTTACCGATATTCGTAACCAGGTTGCCATTGTACCGCAGGATGTTTTGCTTTTTGGCGGAACCATCCGCGAAAATATTGCATATGGAAAATTAAGTGCTACCGAACAAGAAGTTGTCCAGGCAGCACAACGTGCCAATGCAGATCAGTTTATCACTTCTTTCCCTGAAGGTTACAATACGGTTGTGGGCGAACGCGGCGTTAAATTATCCGGCGGACAACGCCAGCGGATTGCCATTGCAAGGGCTTTATTAAAAAATCCATCAATCTTGATTTTGGACGAAGCAACCTCTTCATTGGATTCAGAATCAGAACGTTTGGTACAGGAAGCTTTAGAGGAACTGATGAAAAACCGCACTTCCATCATCATTGCGCACCGCTTGTCAACCATCCGCGAAGCAAACCAAATTATTGTTTTGGAAAAAGGAAAAGTGATTGAAAGCGGCACACATGACGAATTGGTTACCAACGAAGGCGGCCTTTATCGTTACCTTAGCAGCTTGCAATTTGAAGTTTAAGCTGGTTAAATAAACGGCAATGCTTCTTTTATCACATAAAAAATAGCGTTTAATGCGCAGAAAGATATTAAATGAAATTAACGATTTGGGGTGCCGCCGAGCAAGTTACCGGCAGCATGCACCTGCTTGAAACTGAAGATCACTATAAAATTTTGATAGATTGTGGCTTGGACTACGAACGGGACCACAACGTACAACTAAACGAAGACTTTCCTTTTAATCCCGGTGAAATTGACCTGGTGATTTTGACACATGCGCACATCGACCATTCCGGCAATTTGCCCACATTGGTACGGATGGGTTTTAAAGGACAAATCCTGTGTACGCCGCCAACCGCCGAACTTGCCGAATTGCTACTGATGGATTCTGTGAACATTTTTATGCACAAAGCGCAAAAAAGCAGAAAACATCGCGGCCACAAACGGCGCGACGGTAGCAGAAATATCCAACCGCTTTACCTGCAAAAACATGTTTTAGATACTATCGACCGTTTTGTAACCATTGGTTTTAACAAACCTTTTCGTGTTCATGGCGATATCGAATTGAGTTTTATCCCTGTTGGGCATTTGCTTGGTGCAGCCGCGGCAGTTTTGAAGATCACCGAAAACGGCGAGGAAAAAACGATCACTTTTACCGGTGATATTGGCCGCAATAACTATCCAACTTTGCCTGATCCGCAGGCACTGCCGCCATCCGATTATCTCGTTTCCGAATCTACTTATGGCGGCAGAAACCATTCTGTAGGAAAAACGATTGAAGAGGTTTTGACAGAAACCATCGAAAAATGTTGTGTAAAAGAAGGTGGACGGCTTATCATTCCGGCTTTCAGCATTGGCCGTACACAAGCTTTAGTTTTCTCGCTCAACAAAATATTTTCGAAAGGACTGCTTCCGCCGGTCAAGGTTTTTGTAGATAGCCCGATGGCAAGTTCATCTACCCGGATTTTCAGGAAATACCATAATTTGCTGAGTGATGAATCGCAAGAGTTTTATCGAAATTCGGGAGATGAATTTGAGTTTGATAATTTAACTTATGTAGAAAACCTGAAAGATAGCCGCCAGGTTTCTAACTATTTTGAACCTTGCATCATCATTTCTTCTGCCGGCATGTTGGAAGGCGGACGTATCCAAGACCATCTTTTTTATAATATCCAGAATTATTATTGTACCATTTTGTTTATTGGCTATTGTGCCAAAGGGACTTTAGGACATCGCTTGCTTCGCGGAGATCCTATCGTTCATGTAAAAGACCGCGACCTTGCTGTTTACGCAACCATCAAACAAACTGATTTATTTAGTGCCCACGGCGATCACCAAGACTTGGTAAACACCGTTAAACAATTAGATGCAACGCAACTTAAACAGGTTTTTCTCGTACACGGGGAAACAACGAGTATGCAAGCTTTAGCTGAAACTTTAGGGGAAGACGGATATGCGGTAACAGTTGCAAAAAAAGGGTTTGCCTACCAGTTGTAAGTACTTTTTGTATCTATCAACTAATTTAAATATGAGTAAACGTTTTTCTTTCCGCAGTGCAATGTTTGCTGCTGCCATGCTTCTTTTATGCGGTACTTTTTTACAATCCTGTACAGAAGAAATGCCAATTCTTGCTCCTTTAAACGGTACGACTAACAATAGCAAGATTGTTTTAAATGTTAACAATGCTACTTATACGCTAACAAATAAGAATCCTGGATATGTCTTTTTTGCTCCCATAACTGTAGGAACTGGTAGTTCAAGTAACATCCAATATAATGTTAATGGTAGTAACGGGCTTCAAACAAATGCGGTTGATTTTATAATAGATTTCGGTTTAAATGCGAATAATAAGTATGTACTTGTAGGTTCGCAATTGAATTTGAATAATAAAAGTTATACCACTGTTTACAACAACACCGGAAAAGCACAATTGACAATAAATAAGATTGACACAATAGCTAACGCAACAAGTGGAAGTTACGCTTATTATTTGTATGATTCTGCGTTCACGCCAACAGATTCCATTTACGTTAACGGTACTTTCAATATTGTGAAATAGAAAAGGCTTCAAAGGAGTTATTCCTGGAAGCCTTTTAGGGAAATTTCAAATATTGATAAAATTGGATTTTATAAAACTCCTTTTATTAATTGATGATTTCTAAAATCCTGCCCTCACCTAAAATATGCGTGCCTTCACTAAAAGTGAATTGCTTACCATTGCCAAAATCAGCACCGAGATAATTTTTATCTAAAAAAGTTATTGTAACTTCTCCTTCTTCTCCGGGAATAAATTCTTTTTTATTGATAAGTGTAATTTTACCCGATTTTTTCATGTTATTAACAAAGTTGAACAAAGGTTTGTAGCCATTTGTAAATGGTGTTTTTCTATACAAATCACCACTAAACAATTTGATTTTAGCTCGAACGTTTAACATAACTTATACTAATGGACTGTAATTTAATATATTAACCTCTAACAAAAATAAAGAATCTTTTTCAATTAGAATAGCTACCATTCCGTCCGCCTCAAATTGAACTGAGCTTTGATAAACTTCCATTGGTACAATTACTTCAACTATCGTATTGTACAAGTTATCAAACAAAAAATTATTCTTTCCAAACTTTACTGCATCTAAAATATTCAATGCAAACAACTTTCCGGTTTCATAAGCCCCAAGTTTATTTCTAAGTCCAAATAGTTTAATATCAACTAATTCTTCATCAGAAACAGCTCTAAACAAAAATTGGTGTTTTGAAGGCAGCAATTTGTGTTTTAATTACGCTTTTTTAAAATGCTGAATGATCAAATTGGCCAGCTCTACACCGATCCTTTCCTGCGCTTCATTGGTAGAAGCTCCAATATGTGGTGTTAAAGAGATTTTGGGATGGTTTAAAATTTCCGAATTGGGTGTTGGTTCGTTATCAAAAACATCTAAGCCGGCAAAAGCAAGTTTGCCGCTGTTTAAAGCTTCCAATAAAGCATCTTCATTAATTGTTCCGCCGCGCGAAGCATTAACCACTGCTGCACCTTTTTTCATGGCCGCAAATTCGGCAGTTCCTAAAACTGGTTCCGGACTAAACGGTACGTGCAGACTAATAAAATCACTTTGCGCAATTACTTCTTCTTTCGATGCTTCTTTTACCGATACTTTTACCAGTTGCCCGTCTCCCAATTCTAAAGGTAATTCGTAATCAAAAGGATACAAATCATAAGCTAAAACTTTCATTCCCAAGCCTATTGCTACTTTGGCTACTTCCCGGCCAATCCGCCCAAAGCCTAAAATTCCAATTGTTTTTCCGCGCAGCTCAATTCCTTTGGCGTATGCTTTTTTTAGCTCATTAAATTTTGTGCCGCCTTCTACCGGCATTTTACGGTTGCTGTCCTGCAAAAAACGAATGCCGGTAAACAAATGCGCAAAAACCAATTCGGCAACAGAAAGCGAAGACGACGCAGGCGTATTAACTACAGCCAAACCTTTTTCTCGTGCGTATTCTACATCAATGTTATCCATGCCTACACCGCCTCGGCCAATTAGTTTTAGGTTTGGGCAGGCATCGATTAAAGGCTGACGAATCTTGGTAGCACTTCTTACGGTAATGGCGTCAAAATTATTTAATTGCTGAGGCAAAAGTTCCTGTGGAATGTGTTCCGTTTCTACAATAAAACCAACGGCTTCCAAAAGGGCTTTTCCTGCGGGGTCAATCCCGTCGTTTGCTAATATCCTGATCATTAATTTTTAGTTGAAGGAAAATATCCCTTATTTATTTTTTTCGGCGAACTCCTGCATCACATCGATTAACGCATAAACACTGTTGATCGACAAAGCATTGTAAATAGAAGCCCGGAAACCTCCGGCACTGCGGTGGCCTTTAATGCCTACCATATCGCGTTCTTCGGCCAATTTTAAAAAAGCTTTTTCCAGTTCCGGTTTTTCCATTACAAAACAAACATTCATAATCGAGCGGTCTTCCTTGGCACAAACGCCTTTAAACAACGGGGTGCGGTCAATTTCTGCATAAAGTTCTTTCGCTTTCGCTTCGTTGGCTTTGGCAATAGCGGCCACTCCTCCGTTTGCTTTAATCCAGCGTAAAGTAAGCATCGAAGCATAAATGGCAAAAACCGGCGGTGTGTTGTACATCGAACCGTTATCAATTTGCAGTTGGTAGTTAAGCATTGAAGGGATTTGGCGGCCAGTTTTACCTAACAACTCATTTTTTACGATTACCAGTGTAGCACCTGCAGGTCCCATATTTTTCTGTGCACCTGCATAAATCAAACCAAAATCGGCAACGTTAATTTCTCGACTTAAAATATCAGACGACATATCACAAACCAAAGGAATTTCCGATTTTGGAAATTTATGGAGTTGTGTGCCGTAAATGGTATTGTTAGAAGTTACGTGAAAATAAGCAGCATCAGAAGGGACTTCGTAATTCTTAGGTATCTGCCTAAAATTATTTTCTTTGTCTGTCGCAACTACTACCGGCGTTCCGAAAAATTTGGCTTCTTTAATGGCTTTGTTTGCCCAAACACCTGTTTCTAAGTATGCTGCTGTTTTGCCTTCGGGAAGTAAATTGTAAGGCACCATCGCAAACTGAAGACTCGCGCCGCCTTGCAAAAACAAAACCGAATAACCTTCGGGTACGTTCAATAGTTCTTTAACCAGGCTTACGGCCTCATTTAAAACTGCTTCAAACTCTGGCGACCGATGCGAAATTTCTAATATCGATAAACCGGTATCATTGAAATTAAGTATTGCCTCAGCAGCTTGTTTAAGCACTTCGTGCGGTAAAATACCTGGCCCTGCACCAAAATTATGTTTCATATTTTTTATTTTTTTAACCGGAAAAAGAAATGGCATTAAATATACCGGAGATGGCGAATTTAGAAATTTTGGTTTTGTTTAAAGGAAGTTTTTTGCAGATACTTTAACAAATTGATACTTTCGCTTTCAATCCTGACATTAATTCGATACTTCTTTTAAAGATGTTTTAATTGATGAATAGCCTGAACAGGATCGGAAGCTGCAAAAACCGAGTTGCCTGCCACCAATACATTGGCACCGGCTTGTACTAATTCGGCACAATTTTCACTGCTCACACCTCCATCTACTTCAATTTTTAAGCTTGGGTTTCTGTTTTTGCTAAGTGCTTTTATATCATATAATTTTTTGTAGGTGTTCGGAATAAACTTCTGCCCGCCGAAACCCGGGTTGACAGACATGATGAGCACCAAATCTAAATCTGTAATAATATCTTCCAGAAAACTAACCGGCGTATGTGGGTTTAAAGCTACTCCGGCAGTACAACCCGCACTTTTTATCGCTTGTATCGTCCGGTTTAAATGTACGCAAGCTTCTACATGAACGGTGATATTAGAAGCACCTGCCTGGGCAAATTGCTCAATGTAATGATCAGCGTTAACAATCATCAAATGCACATCAATAGGCTTTTTTGTTAATGGTTTAATGGCTTTTAAAACTGGGAAACCAAAAGAAATATTCGGAACGAAAATACCGTCCATCACATCAAAGTGTATCCAATCGGCTTCGCTGCGTTCCAGCATTTCCACATCGCGTTGCAAATTGGCAAAATCAGCCGAAAGAATAGAAGGGGCAATCAGTTGGTTCATGCACCAAATATACAGATATGTATAAAACCGAAGCAATGTTAGTTTACGTGGCAGTTATCATTTTACCATAAAACTTATTGAATTCCATACTTCTTTTACAGGTATAAATTTTGTTAATTATAGCGAGAACAATACGGCAAATAACAAGTTTACCAGAAAAAACCCGATCATGAATTTTGAACCGATACATGTGCCGTACCGTTATAACGAACAGGACACGCCAGAGCAAAAGGTAATTTTTGCTTTAGGACAGTTGGGCGAAGCAACTGCTGCCGAGATAATTAACAAGCTAAAACAGGTGAATGCAGATGAAATTGTTACAGAAGTTGAAGCAGAGAAAATATTAAAAGAACGTTATGAACAAGGCTTAATTAAAGCGGAAAAACATACGGAAGGCACAAGTTATAACCTCAGTAAAATAGTTAAACCAAATAGTGGCCGTACAGATATTGAAGGAATAGAGGATTTATTTTGATGCTTCTTTTATCGCCAAAAATTTAGTATGTAAAAAAAATGCCTTTATCGCTTGATAAAGGCATTTTTTATTAAAACCGAAATGTTGGTTTGTTAAATATTTACCGTATTACCCATATAACAATCACTGCTAAAACAAGAAGCATTAATAAAATCAGGCTAATCCCTGCAACTTTAGAACCTGCTTTCTTTTCTTGTTCTGCCATGTTTAATTAATTTATATCGATAAAAACAGTATTTATTAATTTGATATTGTAAAAATTACAAGTACGATTCCAAAACGTTATTTCGAGAAGTATGCCTTAAACGTTGTAAAGCTTTATCTTTTAACTGACGGACGCGTTCTCTGGTGATCATAAAACGTTCGCCAATTTCTTCTAAAGATTGAGGTGTACCTGAACCTAATCCAAAGAAAAGAATGATTACTTCCCGGTCACGCTCCGGCAATGAAGAAAGCGAACGCATTACCTCAGTTGATAATGACTCCTGAATCATACTATAATCTGTAGCAGGATCGCCATGTTGTAAAACATCCAGCAAAGTGTTTTCTTCTCCTTGGATAAAAGGTGCATCCATAGAAACATGGCGGCCGGAATTATTCAAAGAATCAGAAATTCTTTCTTCAGTAGTTTCCAAATCCACAGCTAATTCTGCCGGAGTTGGTTCGCGTTCAAATTCTTGTTCCAAACGTGAATATGCTTTACGAATTTTGCTTAAAGAACCAACTTGATTTAAAGGCAAACGTACGATACGTGACTGCTCTGCAACAGCCGATAAAATGGATTGGCGAATCCACCAAACGGCATAAGAAATAAATTTAAAGCCTTTGGTTTCATCAAAACGTTTTGCAGCTTTGATCAAGCCTAAATTACCTTCGTTAATTAAATCGCCTAATGTAAGTCCTTGGTTTTGGTATTGCTTTGCTACGGAAACCACAAACCTTAAATTTGCTTTGGTTAAACGTTCTAAAGCTGCTTGGTCACCTTCCCTAATTTTTTGGGTAAGAATAACTTCCTCCTGAGCGGTGATGAGATCTACTTTACCGATCTCGGTTAAATATTTATCCAGCGATTGTGATTCGCGGTTGGTAATAGATTGTGATATTTTGAGTTGTCTCATAGTTAATAATGCTTTGCTAAACAGAGCGTTAGCTTTTATAAATCAATCGGCAGGATTGAAACTTATTGATATAAAGTTCCAAAGATACCATTAAATCTTTAACGTAACGTAAAGAATATTGTTTTAGTGGAGGCTGGTGGATAATAACCAGTCAGTGTTTTTGTTATATTTTATAAGTTTTGATACCCGATAGTAACGCTATAATCAGTCAATTTATTTGCCAAATAGTGGTTCAAACAGTCAGGGTTCAGTCATTATTAAAAGAAGCAATGCTGACATATGATGCTTCTTTTACAGCAATAAATTTTACTGATCAAATTTTTCCAGCAGTTTTAGCAAGGTTTCAAAATCCTTGGGATAAGGTGCATGCACCGTAATTTCCTCTTCAGGGTTTATTTTGAAGGTAACTTCATAAGCATGTAATGCAAATCGTTTCATAATAGGCAACTCCTCCTGGTCTTTGCCCAAACGGTAATTTCTTTTCAGATCCGAAAGTAAAACTGGCTTGCCTTTATACAAATCATCGCCGGAAATGGATGCGCGTTGAGTGGCCAAATGAATTCGGATTTGGTGCATCCTGCCGGTTACCGGTTTGCATTCCACCAAAGTGTAATGTTTAAAATATTTGAGGGAATTGAACCAGGTTTCGGCACGTTTGCCTTCTTGCCGGCTGATAGTTACATTGCCTTTGCCAACATTTAGAATAGGAAGATCAATCAGTAAATTTTCAAAAACATGAGTGCCATCGATTACGGCATGATATACTTTTTTTACCTGCCTTTTTTCAAACTGGATAGAAACAAAACGGTAAGCTTCGGGGTTTTTGGCGATAATTAATGCACCAGAAGTTTCTTTATCTAAACGGTGACAAATTTGTGCATCATCCCAATAACTCTTTGCCAAACGAAGCAGATTTAAATCGCCTCCTTCCCTTTCATCCAAAGAACTTAAAAAAGGAGGTTTATTTACAACAATAATATCGTTGTTTTCAAACAGGATCAGGTCTTGGAACTTAGGGAATTTCATCTGCGGCAAATATCGCAGATTTGCTGCGTTTTACAGCAACTCAAATTTATAGCCTACGCCTTTAACGGTAGAAACATAATTCTCGCCCAACTTTTCGCGCAGTTTGCGGATATGAACATCAATCGTTCGGTTCGTTACCACAACAGAATCTTCCCAAATATTTTTTAAAATAGCTTCGCGTGTGTAAACTTTGCCTGGTTTGGAAGCCAGCAAATACAATAATTCAAATTCCTTTTTGGCCAGTACCACTTTTTCTCCTGCCTGAAAAACCATAAAAGCTTCCCGGTCAATTACCAAATCACCAATTTCGAGCTTATTGTCTAAAACTTCATCAGCAGTTTGGTTTCTACGCAAAATCGCGTTGATACGGCTTATTAAAGCCCGGGGTTTAATTGGTTTTGCAATGTAATCATCGGCACCAACATTAAAACCGGCAATCTCAGAGTATTCTTCACTTCTTGCTGTTAAAAATACCATGAACGTTGTTTTAAACTCGGGCATCGTTCGCATAATACGGCAAGCTTCAATCCCATCCATTTTGGGCATCATTACATCCAAAATAATCAGGTCTGGCAAAACCCTTTTTGCTTCGGCTACGGCTTCCTGACCGTTTCGGGCAGTAAAAACCTGATAACCTTCCTTGTTCAGGTTATACTCAATCAACTCCAAAATATCCGGCTCATCATCAACAATCAGGATCTTCTGTTTTGAATTACTCATTTTCTTAATTTTATGTAAATGTACCGGCTAAAAAAGTATGCTGATGTTAATTTTATATTAAGTAATTGTGAAGCGCCTGTAAATTAATTTATTTAAATGTTTTTGCAAAAAAAGCCGCCAGATCATTTCCGGTAACGTTTTTAGCGATGATTTTTCCAGCAGGATCTAAAATAAAATTAGAAGGAATGGCCTGAACCTGATAACGCTGCACCGCGGGACCGTTAAAGTTTTTCAGTTCGCTGCCGTGCGACCAGCTTAAATGGTCATCAGTAATGGCTTTTTGCCAGGCGTCTTTCTTTTCGTCCAAAGAAATCCCAACAATATTTAAGCCTTTTGCGTGATATTGCTGATACAGTTTCACCACGTTTGGGTTTTCTTTTCGGCAAGGTACGCACCAGGAAGCCCAAAAATCCAGCATTACATATTTGCCTTTGTAATCCGACAGTTTAATTTCTTTTCCATCAATGCCCGGAATAGAAAAATCTGGTGCCGTACGGCCAACAGAAACCGGTTTTACCAGTTCCATGTGTTTTACAAATTGAATTACGGCCGGATTTTTAGGAAACTTGTCTTTTATTTGGTCTGCATACGCAACCAATTCCTGCTCGTATTTCATTTGGTCGAGTGACATAGCGGCATAAAATCCGGCAAGCGAATTTTGATTTGCATGAACAAACTTTAACACTTCTGCCGATAACGCAGCCATGTTTTGCTCAAAAACAGGAACATACTTTTTAAGTACCGAATCCTGATTTACACCTTTTGCAGTTGCTGCTTCCTGGTATTCGTTGGCCAGCTTACTGTTTTTAGCCGTATAAATATTACTGATACGGTTATACGCTTTAATCTTTTCAGAATCCTCCGAACCACTCGTGCTGTAACTATGATTTGGATCGGCCAAATCTGTTTTAAAATCGATATCGTTTCCGTTTTCGGCAATTAAATCAAACTCCTGTTCGCCGTTTTTGATTTTGTATAAATTGGCAAACGGGGTAGCTTTTTTAAAAACAAATCCGTTTTGTTCGTTTAATTGCGTCGAATCAATAACCTTTACATCGGTAGAATCAGCCTCCAGCAAATACACTTCCTGCTTCGCCGGATGTTCTATTTTGCCTTCTATTTTGAACCCATTTTTATCCTTGCATGATGTTAAAGCGGCAACCATCAAAAGCGCAGGAACAATTATTTTCTTCATTTTATTTTTCTAATTTTTTGGCTAAAACCCGGTTTGCTATTTTGGGGTCGATTTTCCCTTTGGAAAGCTTCATCACTTCGCCCATAAACAATCCTAAAATCCCTTTTTTTCCTTTTTTGTATTCGGATACTTTCTGCGGATGCAATTGTAAAACCTGGTCGATAATTAAATCTAATTTTTCTACGCTTTGGTCGATAAATAGATTTAACGCCGTTGCGGTTTCGGCCGCGGTCTTTTCCGGCTGACGAACCAGTTCCTGAAAAAGCTGTTGTGTGGCAACCGTATTGCTAATTTTTCCGGCATCAACCAAAGCAATCGTTTCTGCAATGGTTTTTGGCTTTACCAAAAAATCACCGATAAAAACAGTATGCGTATTCAGGTAAGATTTAATGCTGCCCATCAGCCAATGCGCGGCAGCTTTATAATTAGAAGTTTCTTTAATCAGTTCCTCAAAATAAATTACCAAATCGTGGTCGG
The DNA here is from genome assembly GCA_964251965.1 of uncultured Sphingobacteriaceae bacterium. Lineage (GTDB taxonomy): Bacteria > Bacteroidota > Bacteroidia > Sphingobacteriales > Sphingobacteriaceae > Mucilaginibacter_A. The sequence continues at coordinate 477,382 of CAXULQ010000001.1, forward strand.
CTGTAATCAGGTTAGCTTCGTACTCACTTAAACCCAATTGCTGTGTATATTTTTCGTAAAGCTGCTCTGGCAAAGCAGGCAAACTCTTCCTGATTTCTTCAATATAAGCTTCGGTTAAAACTACCGGCTGCAAATCCGGCTCGGGGAAATAACGGTAATCGTTTGCCATTTCTTTGCTGCGGAGGACGGAAGTTACGCCGCTATCTGCATCAAAATTTAAAGTATTTTGTTCGATTTTTTCTCCGCATTCCAACAATTCTATCTGCCTTGCTGCTTCAAACTCAATGGCTTTTTGCACATTTTTAATCGAATTAAGGTTTTTTACTTCGCAACGTGTTCCATATTCAGTTTCACCTTTTTTACGTACCGAAATGTTTGCATCACAACGCAAACTTCCCTCTTCCATATTGCCGTCGCAAATTCCCAGAAAACGAACCAGTCTTCGTATTTCTGTAAGATAAGCATGTGCTTCTTCGCCGCTCCGTAAATCCGGTTCAGTTACAATTTCCAGCAGCGGCACACCCGCCCGGTTTAGGTCGATCAACGTATTTTTATCGTCCTGGTCGTGGATGCTTTTTCCGGCATCTTCCTCCATGTGGATGCGGTTTAAACGGATGTTTTTACTTCCGGATACTGTTTTTATCGGTATAAATCCATCATGACAAATAGCTGCGGCATCTTGTGTAATTTGGTAACCTTTGGGCAAATCAGCATAAAAATAATTTTTACGGTCGAAGTAATTGTATTTCCTGATCTGGCAATTGGTTGCCAAACCTAATTTAATGGCAAACTCGATATGTTTTTTATTGATGACAGGAAGCGTGCCGGGATGGCCGAGGGAAACCGGACTGACCTGCCGGTTTGGTTTTGCGCCAAAAGCTGCCGAATCTGAGCAAAAGGCTTTGCTTGCTGTTGCCAATTGTGCGTGTACTTCCAGGCCGATCACTACTTCATAGTCTAAATATACCTGAACTTGTTTTATCGTCATTAAAGATATAAGTGCTTGTTATTAAGGTAGCAAAACTATTAAATATAGTTGAATTATACCACGAAACATCATAATCCGATCATCAATTTAGGCAAAATCGCCACCAGAAAAAATTATAGTATGGATATCAGTTGAACTATGTGCAGATATTTTCGTTTAACATCTTGTATTCAATTAAATAAACCATGAAAAAAATTATTTTAAAAACTTTGTTGAGCCTCACCTTAATTTTGTCTTTACATTCTTTTGCTAAAGCCCAGTTAAGCCTCAGCATCAATATTGGCCGCCAACCGGCTTGGGGACCAAGCGGCTACAACCATGTTGATTATTATTATTTGCCGGATATCGAATCTTATTACGATGTATCCACCAACCAGTACATTTATCAGGATGGTGGCCAATGGATTTTTGCCAGCACTTTACCGCCGCGCTACCGCGGGTACGATCTGTATTCCGGTTATAAAGTGGTTGTTAACCGGCCAAAACCTTATTTAAACTTTTCCAGGGACCGTGTAAGTTACGGCAGATACAAAAACTGGGGCGGCGGCCGCCAGCCATTGCTTCGCGAAAGCCGGAACAACGGTAACCGTCCGGGAAATAATGGTGGTATAAACCGTCCCGGAAACAATGGTATAAACCGTCCCGGAAACAATGGTGGAAACCGTCCGGGAAACAATGGCGGCAGTTTTCCAGGAAATAACGGTGGAAACCGTCCGGGAAACAATGGTGGAAACCGTCCGGGAAATAATAATCCGGGAAGACCACAAGGTGGCCAACCAGGCGGTCAGAATCGTGGTGGCGGCCAACCAGGCGGACAAAACCATGGCGGTGGCCGTCCGGGTGGAAATGATGGCGGACACGATGGGCATCACTCATAAAATTTATCCTATAAAAAAAGCATCGCCAATTACAGCGGTGCTTTTTTTATGCCTGTTTTTTTCAGATTTGTGTATGAAGGAAAATTTTGCCTTTCTCGATAGCCGTTTTTAATCCGACAGCATTTTTACCGCCAGCGGTTGCGTAAAAAGGTTGTCCGCCGCCGCCGCCTTGTATTTCTTTAGCCAGTTCTTTAATAAAAATCCGTGCATCTAGACCTTTTTCTTTTACTAAGTTTTCGGAAATCATCACGGTTAAATTTGGTTTTCCGTCAATAACTGCACCCAAAATCAGAACTAAATTTGTAACAATATCTTTGGTTTGATAAGCCAGACTTTTTAAAGCTTCTGCATTTGGCAGTTCTACTTCTTCGGAGATGAAATTTATGCCGTTAACAGCAATATGCTTTGCAGCCAGTTCTTTTTTCATGATGGAAACTTTATCCAGAACTGCTTTTTCTGCTTCTTTTTTAAGCGAAGCATTTTCTTCCAGCAAAGCTTCCAAACTTTTGGTTAAATCTTTCGGATTTTTTAAAAGTTCTTTTAGCTTGTTAATTTCTTCGTTTTGCTGATGGATGAATTCTTCGGATTTGATTCCTGTAATCGCTTCAATCCGACGAACGCCGGCTGCAACCGCACTTTCGGAAACGATTTTGAAAAAACCAATTTGTCCGGTTGCGTTTACATGCGTTCCGCCGCAAAGCTCGATGGAAAATTTTTCATCCATCGTAACTACGCGAACTACATCGCCATATTTCTCGCCAAATAAAGCCATTGCGCCGGTTTGCGAAGCTTCTGCAAAAGACATGGATTGAATAATTACGCCAACATTTTCCCGGATTTTACGGTTGACAACTGTTTCTATACTGCTCATTTCTTCGTCGGTAACTTTTGCATAATGCGAAAAATCAAAACGCAAAGCGTCCGCACTAACCAGCGAACCTTTTTGATTGACATGGCTGCCCAAAACTTCTTTCAAAGCTGCATGAAGCAAATGCGTTGCCGAGTGGTTATTTTCGATACTCAATCTTCTCTCCGGATCAACATAAGCCGTTAAAACATCAGAAGGATCTTCCGGCAGCTGATCTACAAAATGCACAATCAAACCGTTTTCTTTTTTGGTATCTGTAACTGCAATAATTTCTCCATCGGGGAAAATCAAATCGCCGGTATCGCCAACTTGTCCGCCGCTTTCTGCATAAAAAGGCGTTTTATCTAAAACCAGTTGAAACTGTTCTTTTCCTTTGGCTTTAACTTTTCGGTATTTTACAATATGTGCAATCGTTTCTGTTTCGGTATAACCGGTGAATTCTAAGGTGTCATTTTCTTTTAAACTGATCCAATCGCCGGTATCTATGGCTGTTGCTGCGCGGGAACGGTTTTTTTGTTCTTCTCGTGCTTGTATATATTCATTTATTAATACATAAAATCCATCTTCTTTAGCTAATAACTGTATCAAATCTATTGGGAAACCGTGTGTATCATCTAATAGAAAAGCGAATTTTCCATCTATCTTATTTCCGCCATCATTAATTAAACTATACACTATTCCACCAACAGAAACATCAAACATTTGACTTTCTGGACTGATTGTTCTTTTCTGTTCTTTAAATGCTTTTATATAACTATTATATGATACCAATCCTTTAGCTAAAGTTCTCAAAAACGAAACTTCTTCCTCCAAAACAACTTTCTGCACAAACTCTTTTTGCTCGTGCAAGTTTGGAAACACATCCTTAAATTGTCCTGCTAAAAGAGGCACCAACTTGTTTAAAAAAGGTTCTCTAAAGTTGAGGTATTGATAAGCGTAACGTACTGCTCTTCTCAAAATTCTGCGGATAACATAACCGGCTTTGTTATTAGAAGGCAGTTGTCCATCAGCAATTGCAAATGCAATCGCACGGATATGATCGGCCACAACGCGCATGGCAACGGCATTGTTATAAGCCTCACCCCGGCCCTCTCCAAGGGAGAGGGAGTTAGCTGCACTACCGACGCCAGCCTGATTTTGAGAATTTTCTTCGGTGAAAGTTGAGTTAGCTGCACTACCGACACCGGCTTGGTTATCCGATTGATATTCAGAACCCTCTCCTTTGGAGAGGGCAGGGTGAGGCTTTGGAGAGTTAGCTTCTTTTCCTGTCTGAGGCTCGTAAACCTTCCCACTTTTCTCCGCAATAAACTGAATCAGCGGCTGAAAAACATCCGTATCGTAATTAGAACTTTTACCTTGTAAAACACGCACCAAACGCTCAAAACCCATCCCGGTATCTACATGTTTGTTGGGCAGTGGTTGCAGCGAACCGTCTTTTAAACGGTTAAACTGCATAAAAACATTGTTCCAGATTTCAATTACCTGCGGATCATCAGCGTTCACCAGTTCCGCTCCGCTCCTTGCGCTTCGTTCTTCCTCGCTTCGGTTATCAAAATGAATTTCGGAACATGGTCCGCATGGCCCAGTTTCACCCATTTCCCAAAAGTTATCTTTTTTATTTCCGGGGAGGATGTGGCTTTCGGGCAAAAACTGTTTCCACAAATCGTACGCTTCCTGGTCTTTTTTCAAACCTTCTTTTTCGTCGCCTTCAAAATAGGTTACGTACAGGCGGTTTGGGTCGATTTTGTAAACTTCGGTTAGCAGTTCCCAGCTCCATTCGATGGCTTCTTTTTTAAAATAATCGCCGAAACTCCAGTTGCCCAGCATCTCGAACATCGTGTGGTGATAGGTATCGATGCCCACTTCCTCCAAATCATTGTGCTTGCCGGAAACGCGCAGGCAACGTTGCGTATCGGCAACTCTTGGAAATTTTGCGGTTTCTTCGTTCAAAAAAATACTTTTAAACTGGTTCATACCGGCGTTCGTAAACATCAAAGTCGGATCGTTTTTGATAACGATCGGTGCTGATGGAACGATTTGATGTTGTTTGGAAGCGAAAAAATCTAAAAATTGCTGGCGTATTTGGGAAGCAGTTAAGTACGGTTTCATAGCGGCAAAGATAGGTTTTTAGGGAAAAGGCGGAAAGCTTGAAGTTAAAGTTGGGCGCGATGCGATTTTAATAAACGAAGTATTTTTATTGGTTTAAGTTTACTGCTAAACTGATAATGATTTGTATATTCGTTACAGCCAATTAGCCTCACATTGTTTAGTCTTGCTGTTTTTATCGTACAAAACTTAATAATCATTATTATTAGTAATGAGGTTAAACTATAAGTGGTTGTAGATAGTTTAATAGTATGTCTAAGTGATTATGTTTCATCAAGTTTGTATTCAATCTTAAACAATAGGTTTGCGATAGTTAACATAGATAAATTACTGTTTGGCCAAAAACAATATGCGTTAAAAACATTGCGTTAACAATTACAAAGCTTATTTTTTGAAGATTACGTAAATAGGATTTTAGAGATTGATACAGAACCAGTAATTAAGCCAACTACAATACAAAAGAATTATATGCTTAAACAATTACCCAAATTTATCCTGGCCTTAGTGGTACTTTGTTTACTTACTACAAATATTGTTTCAGCACAAAGCGTTACTAACGAGGGTGCAGAATTTTGGTCGGTTTTTCCTACACATGTTCCAAATCAAGACCAAAATGGACGACCTCAGCTTGCCAACATTAGTATCTTTATAACAGGCAGGTATGCTTCTTCCGGTACAGTGTCTGTTAATGGTTATTCTCAAAAATTTACCGTGGTTGCCAATACCGTTACAGAAGTTCAGGTTCCGCGTGCTAACGCTTACATTAATGATTATGAAGGCGGAAGGATACTTGCAAACCGGGCTATCCATATTGTGGTAGATGCTGGCCAGCCTAATGTTGTGGTTTACGCCCATATTTTTGCAGGTGCACGGTCTGCGGCGACTTTAATTTTACCTGTTAAAGCTTTAGGCCAAAAGTACTTTAGTATGAATTATACTCAAGGTCCGCTTTTTGGAGGCCAAAATTTTATTACGGTTGTTGCTTCTGAACCTAATACAAAAGTTTTTATTAAAAATGGAACAACGAATTTGGTTGCAGGAGGTATCACCCTGACCAACGTAGGAGATGTTTACGAGTATTTGTCTTACAGTGATTTAACAGGGGTTTCGGTAAGTGTTGACACGACTACCTCTGGCTGTAAGCGATTTGCGATGTTTTCCGGAAGCAGTGCAGTTACAATAGATGACCCATCTTGTAGGCCTTTATCTGCTGATCCTCTATATCAGCAAAATTACCCAATAGAAAGCTGGGGGAAAAATTATGGTTTTATACCTTTTAGTATGATACCTCCAAACAGCAATGTGGCTTCAGAAAGGACATTAGGTCAGTATATTCGCGTAGTTGCCCAAACAGATAATACTACCGTTCAAATTAACGGGGCTACGGTGGCAACACTTAATACCGGTCAATTTTATTCTTCGCCAAGTCCATTTAACCAGCCTGCAAGTATTTCTGCCGATAAACCCATAAGTGTGGCCCAGTACGCTTTAACAGAAAATTGTTCTGACAGGTCTGGCAGTGGCAGTTTAGGAGACCCAGACATGGTTATTTTAAACCCGATTGAATACAGCATCAAAAACATAACAGTTTATTCTTCTACCCGTGAAGCAATTACTGAGCAATACTTAAATGTGCTGATAAAAACAGCATCTGTACCCAGCTTCCTCATTAACGGACGTACACCAACTACGGCTTTTGTACCTATGCCGCAACTGCCGGGTTACTCCTATTTGCAACTCAACTTAAATGGTTACAACACCAATAATTTTAACCTTACTGCCAATGATGGCTTTAACGCTATTGCTTATGGTTTCGGCCCTGTTGAATCCTATTCTTACTCCGCCGGTACTAACCTGGCAACAACACTTACAGCCAATGCTGTAGACCCTGTGGCTAACCTGCCTATTACAAGTGCCTGTGTTTATGACCAGTATTTTTTGCAGTTAACTTTAAATGTACCAACCAAACATATTGTCTGGACCATCAATCCGTCTAACACCGTAATTACCCAAAACAATCCTGTTGCCCGGGATACGATTATAAACAGTAAACCTTACTATGTTTATCAAATACCAAAACCTTCTATTTTTACCAAAGCCGGGCTTTACGCTGTAGAAATAGTTGCAGATTTACCTCCGTCAACCGGAGGATGTACGATTGGAGACCAAAACTTTAATTTTCCTTTTACCGTTTACCCTGCCCCTGTTACTGCTTTTACCATGCCTGCCAGTGTTTGTGCCGGTACTGCGGTTACTTTTACCGATAAGAGTGTTGATAGCGGCAAAGTGATTAAAAGCTGGATCTGGAAATTTGGCGATGGCACTACTTCTACCCTGCAAAACCCGGTGCATACTTATACAAAACCCGGTACAGATACGGTAAGTTTAACGGCAACATCCGCAACTGGCTGCCAAAGTACCGTGCAGCAGTACATTAAAATTAATAATTTGCCGAATGCTGTTTTTACCTATACAAATGTTTTGTTTAAAAATTATGCCGTTGTTTTTAAAGATGCTTCAACAATAGCCACAGGTAGCATAGTTAAATGGACTTGGGATTTTGGGGATGGCACAACGCAAGTACGCACGGATGCCAAACCTTTTGAACATGATTATGCTGCCGCAGGAACTTATCAGGTTACTTTAACTGTTGTATCAGATTCAGGCTGCCAAAGTGTGGTCACACAATCAGTACTGGCCAAACGTGGTTATACCCCTGATTTTAAATTGCCCGAAGTTTGCTCTAACGATTTATCGGCCCAGTTTTTTGACCTTACTGCCGATAGTGTTGGCACGGCCGCAACTTTAACTTATCTGTGGAATTTTGGAGATGCCGATGCAACTTTGGCCAACCCAAATACTTCCACAGATAAAAACCCGATACATGCGTTTACTAAAGCGCAGGTTTATCAGATTACGCTTACCGTTACATCCAATGATGGCAGTACGGCTACCGTAACTAAACCTTTTCAGGTAAATGGTTCTATGCCAAAAGCTGCTTTTAACATCATCACTACCGGTAATTTTTGCAGTAATTTACCAATCACTTTTCAAAACCAATCCAGTGTAGATGTAGGCAGCATTACCAAAATAGAGTGGTATTTTGATTACTTAAACAAGCCTGCTGTTGTTGTAACGGACGATAATCCGGTTGCCGGGAAACAATACACTTATCAATATCCTGTTTTCAATGCACCTGCCAACCAAAATTACACCATAAGAATGATTGCCTATTCGGGTATTACCTGTATTGATATTACCGAAAAAACCATCACCATAAATGCTACGCCAAAAGTAGTGTTTACGGCTTTAGGAAGCGTTTGCCAGGAAGTTTCACCGTTTCAATTAACACAGGCTGAAGATGTAAGCGGCGTAGCAGGATCTGGTATTTATTCTGGCGCAGGTGTTACTGCCTCTGGTCTTTTTAGCCCGGCTGCCGCAGGTATTGGTGTACATCCAATCAAATATGTTTTTACTTCTACCAGTGGTTGTGCCGATTCGCTTACCCAAAACATCACTGTAAACCCAACACCTGTAGTTGATGCCGGCAAAAATGTGAGTTTGCATATCGGCGATAATGTACGGCTTACACCTACTGTTACAGGTAATATTTTACGTTATAAATGGACGCCTTCCCTCGGTTTAAGCAACGACCAAATTGCCAATCCGATTGCAACCCCGGCAGACGATATTACTTACCGGCTTACCGTAACTTCTACCGACAGCTGTACCGCTACAGATACTGTCCGTATATTGATTTTAAAAATACCGGTTATCCCAAATACATTTACTCCTAATAACGATGGTATAAACGATGTATGGAATATCAAGAATTTAGACAGATACCCGGATTGTATAATGGACATTTATAATCGGTATGGAATTTTGATGTATCACTCCATAGGTTACGGTACTGCCTGGGACGGCCGTTATAATGGGCAAGATGTACCGGTCGGCACTTATTATTATGTTTTAAATTTAAAAGATGGAACAAAAAATTATGGCGGACATGTTACTGTTATCCGTTAGTAGAAAATTTTTACCAACAGAATTGTAAACATTTAGTCCTTGATTTGTTAAAATAGTTGTGTCGTACTTAATTAAAAAATTTTTATTGGTAAAAGAAGCATCATGAAAAACAAACTTATTTTATTTTCTGTCCTGGCATTCCTTTCTATAGCCGTTTCTTGTAACGAAAAACATAAAAATTATGGTATGGAGCGGCAGGATACTGTTAAAGCTGGCGATAGCACCAACAATATTCAGAACAAGGTGTCTCCAAATGATACTATCAAACATTAAATACTTAGATTTAATAACACCTTATAATCAAACGAAAAGAGACTGTTGCAAACCTGCGGTCTCTTTTCATTTAAAACTTTGGCGTATATTTATCTTCAATTAAGTTGTTTTGGGTTTGATGCAAAATGCAAGTTTTAAAGCCTCGAACTAATGCTTCTTTTATCGTACAAATTTTGTAATTGCAATTATTTTCTTTCAGCCTTTTACTTCAATTGCTTTGTTTGGAAGATCGAGAAAAGGATAAGTAACTTTAGAAAGATGCAGGCCTTGCGGATAAGCCAAATCTAAAATTAAATGAGTTTCTTTGCTGATTAAATGGTGCTCAAATTCGTCCAAACTCATCGTCCCGGTTCCAATTTTTAACAACTTTCCTACAATGATGCGGATCATTTTACTTAAAAAACGATTAGCTGAAATTTGAAACCGAATATGTTTTTCGTTTGGATTGATATATAAATGGACATAACAGACCTTGCAAATTGTATGTTGATATTTTGCAGGCGAAGTACAAAAAGCCCTGTAATCCTGGTACAAAAGCAACAGTTGCAAAGCTTTTTCCATCTGCTCCGCGTTTAGGTTTTTTAATGGATAAAAAGAGCTTGTACTGTTTATAAAAGGGTTTTTATATGTATGAACCAAATAATCATAGGTTCTTAAACAAGCATCAAAACGGGCGTGCTGCTGCCCTTCCATCTTCACAATATCAAAAACTGCGATGTCTGCTGGCAAGGCATGGTTTAAACGAAAAAGCAGTTCATCTACATCAGCAATAATTAGATCAGCATGAAAAAAGAATTGACTTGCGTGTACGCCTGCATCTGTTCTGCCGCAGCCATTAATCAAAACGGATATTTTTAAAACCTGGCTTAGTTTTGTTTCCAGTACTTGCTGTATGGTATTTGTGTTTGGATGTTTTTGCCAGCCGCTATAAGCTGTTCCTAAATAAGCAATATGGAAGAAGTACCGCTGCAAATTATCTCAGGCTTAACTTTTGCTGTAACTTGGATTTAACAAACATCATTTGTTTTTTAAATAAAAAATATCTCTTTTTTAGAGAGACTTTAGTTTTAAAATCCAAGTTATAAGCAGAATAATAAAAAACGGTTGCCTTTCGCATGTACTCTTCCCGGTAACACAATTTTTTATTTTTGATGGACACAAACTTGCCATCGGTACAACGCAACATCAATCCGTTTTCGTTTACCGTGATCAGATCGAATGTTTCTGTTGCCCCAATTTCTGTGCGGCTTGCAATAACTTTATCAGAAGCATTGTCAGTACCAAAATACAAGTTGTTTGCTGCTTTTATGGCAAATTTTCCGTAGCCTAAATCTTCTAATTGCAGTAAATTTAACGGATCATGTTGATCTCCATCGGCCCACAATTCACAATTATTTTTTACACAAACATACTTTCCGCTTCCATCGCTTAAAGTAAAAACAGACTTTTCTGTGGATACTGTTTTTATCGATGGAATTTCATCCAAACCAACAAACCGATAACCCTTGCCTAACAACTGCGGGATTAATATTTTGATCAGCCCTAAAGTTTTGTTGCGTGGTTTTACCACGTCCATGTCTGCAATATCATCGTGCATCACTATAATTCCATGGCCGCAACGTTCAATATCTTTTACATAGCGCGCAACTGCATCTGCTACTGCCCAGTCATTTTGCCAATAATAACAATCTACGCCTGCAACATCCCAGTAAATTGGCCCAATGTGATTAGCAGTTAATACATTTTGATTTAATTCTTTGGCCACCTCTGCCGACCATTTTCCGTAAGGTGCCCTAAAGTAAATACGTTCACTGTTAAGATAAGGCTTGATAACTACATCTGTACGCAATAGCTGGTTTAATACATCGCCGTTGGCAGAAAAATAGTAAGGAAGATCCGGATGGTCGTAGGTATGATTTCCAATCAGGTGGTTCATCTGCTTTAACTGTAGTAAAATATCTTGCCGATGAAACGCATATTTACCAACCACAAAAAATGTTGCCCTGATGCCTTGCTCAAACAAAAACCTGGCTATTTCAATAGTATCATTGCCCGGCCCGTCATCAAAAGTTAGGCAAAGTGTTTTTGCAGGAAGGTCTGCTCCGTTAAAAGAAGTGGCTAAGTACAACTGTTTAAATTAATAGTATCATTTCTGTTGCAAAATGTACATCACTCAAAAATAGATAAATATTTTTGCGCAACTATGCAAGTTTTGTAATTACTTAAATATTTTGTGGTTTCCTCAAAACTGTAATTTGGCTGGTTGATGTTTAACAATGCTTCTTTTAGCAGTAGATTTAATTGCTCAACGTTTCCGGATTGAAACAATCTTCCAAACTCGCCAACAGATTCTGTTAAACCGCCAGCTTCTGCGGCAATAATACGACAGCCGCAAGCTAATCCTTCTAAAACTACTATACCAAAACCTTCTTTTCCGTTTGATGGGATTACCAAAACTTTATGCTGGTTTAATATTTCTGCAATTTTAACACTGTCTAAAGTTCCGGCAAAAGTAATTTGGTTTGTAAGATTGAGTTTTTGTGCCAGTCTCTTAAGTTTTTTCATTTCTGGCCCATCGCCCACAATTGTTAATGTAAATGGTTGTTGTAAATTGTAACAAGCTTTTATCAAAGTATCACAACCTTTTTGAGAAACTAACCGGCCAACAAAAACAAAATCAAGTGTCCTTTCTCCTGTATTTTGTAATTTAAAAACGTCATCATCATAACAATTGTAAATAATTTCTGAGGGAGTTTTGAGAGAAGCAGCAACACTTTTACTTACAGAAATATTTTTTGTAGTAAACCTTAATAAAAACAATTTTGTTAATGACAAAAGGCTTTTTCTTTTGGTTAACGAAAAATCATTTTGAGAAATTATCCATCTTTTACGCGGATTAATGAGTAACGGCCAAACACCTTTTAAAGAAATATTTGGCATATAATATACATGGCACCATAAAAACAATTTGGCTGTTTTTATAAAACTTGGTGCGTAGTAAACTTCAATATCTGCTAAAGGTTCGTTTTGTTTTTGATAAGTTATAACCTTAACCTGATGGCCATTTTTAACAAATTCTTTGCTTAAATTTAACGTTAAGTTTTCAATACCACCTAAAACCGGATAAAATACAGTACTGAAAATTAATATATGCATAGAATGATAGATGTTATGTTACCAAGCTTATTTATATCAAAATTATAACGAGGTTAAAATAGCAAAGTCAATCTAAATATCATTACTTATCTAACCATGCAATTTTGTATCGACGCATTTTTCTTTTGCCGTTTGTTTACTATTTACTTTAAAAAAAGTTACCTTTTTTGGTAGAAGCAACAGAAATTAAAAGTTCCAAACTTCAAGTTTCTATTTGTAATTTTTAAAGTTTATAAATGTAATTGATGAAAAAACAATTTAAATGTTAAACATACTGTTTTATTATTAGAAAAGTTTGAACAAAATTTTTAAATTTCAAGGTATCAGTAGTAGCGCAAGTCGATTTAACTATTTCAGGTAAACATAAGTAATCCCATCGCCGCCACGATCGGCATGTTCATCTTCTACGTGGCTTACTTCCGAATATTTTTTTAAATAATCACGTATTAATTTTCGGAGGATGCCATCTCCTTTTCCATGAATAATTTTTAAACTTCCAACGCCCATCATAATTGCCCGGTCGAGGTATTTTTCAATTTCATACAAACTTTCTTCACCGCGTTTGCCGCGTACGTCAATTTCCGGACTAAAACTGGCCGTATCATTTAAATGCGCGTTATAAGAACGCCGGATTTCTTTCGGCACTTCTTTTCGGGCTATTTTTTGTACTTTTTTACGTTTGGCAACCGTCCGCAAATCGCCGATGGCAATAATTACATTGTCGCGCGCCAGTTCCATTACCTGCCCCATCGTTTCAGAATCATTCAGTTTTACCCAATCGCCAACCTCAATTTCCGGTGCTTCTTTTACCGGTATAATTTCCGGTTTTACGGTATTTTTTTGCAGCTCTTTTTGCAGGTTTTCGCGCAGGTTACGTGTTGTTTCCTTATCGGCGTTGCTGCTTTTTATTTCAGAAATCGTATTTTCTACTAATCGGTTGGCATCCTGAATAATCGTTTTCGCTTCTTTTTTTGCTTCGCGGATCAGTTCCTTTTTATTTTCTTCGAGATAACTTTTCAATTCTTCATTCTCACGAAGCAAAATACCGGCCTTTCGTTCTTGTTTTTGCAAGTTCAGTTTGGCGTCCAGCACTTCTTTTTTATCACGTTCCAAATCGATCAAAAGCGTATCAACTTTTTTCTGGTTCACGCCAATTTTGTTTTTTGCCGAATTGATTACATAACCTGGCAAACCAATTTTCTGCGCAATTTCAAACGCATAAGAACTTCCGGGCTTGCCAACTTCAAGAATGTACATCGGCCGAAGCTGCAGATTATCAAACAGCATCGAGGCATTTTCCAATCCGCTGGTATTGCTGGCAAACAATTTTAAGTTGGAATAATGTGTAGTGATAACGCCTTTCACCTTTTTTTGGTTGAGAGATTCCAAAACAGCTTCAGCAATCGGGCCGCCAAACTGCGGATCGGTTCCGGTTCCAAATTCGTCAATTAAAATCAACGTTTTGCTGTCTGCCATCTCTACAAAATATTTCATTTTAGAAAGATGTGCGCTGTACGTACTTAAATCACTTTCAATGGATTGGTCATCACCAATATCAGAAAAAAGCTGTTTAAAAACACCAGTTTCGCTTTGTTCTGCTGCCGGGATTAACAATCCTGCCTGAACCATCAGTTGCAGCAAACCAACCGTTTTCATACAAACCGATTTTCCGCCTGCATTTGGTCCGGAAACCACAATAATCCTGTCGGTTTCATCAATCTTAATGTTCAACGGAACCACGCTTTTTTGCTCTTTTTTATGCGATAAAAGAAGCAAAGGATGACTTGCATTGATCAAATTGATTCGCATTTCGGGAACCAAAACCGGCATTTCTGCTTCAATATCTAAAGCAAACAAAGCTTTTGCCCGAACAAAATCCAGCTTTGTTAATAAGCCGTGATAAGAAATAAGGATCGGAACAAAAGGTCGAAGTTCGTCCGTTAGCAAAGTCAGGATTTTGATAATTTCCCTTCTCCGGTCAAACTCTAAATCCCGGATTCGATTATTCAATGTAAAAACTTCTTCCGGTTCTACATAAACCGTTTGTCCGGAAGAGGATTCATCATGGATAAAACCTTTTAACTTTCGCTTATTTTCGGCAAGCAGAGGAATGCACAATCGCCCGTCGCGAATGGTTAACGAACCATCTGCCGTCCAGCCGTTGTTGCCTGCATTTTTAAAAATCTGGTCGATGGTTTTTCGTGCCGTTTGTTCTGCCTGCGCAATGCCGGAAGTAATTTCCTGCAACTCTCTCGACGCGTTTGGCCGGATTTTTCCTTTCGGATCTAAAACACGGTCAATCGCTTTTAAAATATTTTTTTCGATGGGCAGATGCTCAAACAAAGCTTCCAGGTTTGGATATATTCCTGCCCTTTCGTTAAAATAAGCAAGCACCGCAAAAACGGTTATCAGCGATTGCTGCACCTGAAAAAATTCATCTTCGGATAAAAAAGCACCTTCTAACCGTGCTTTTTTTGCCAGCGTTTTTAGGTCATGGAAATTGCTGATCGGCAAAGCCGTATCGTTTGCCAAGATATTTTTAAATTCGGAGGTTTGCCGTAAAAACTTCTGTATCTGGTCGAAGTTGTTCATTACCTGGATCTTATCAACCATTTCCTGGCCCATAATGCTCAGGCATTTTGCTTTGATCAGTTGTTTTATCTCGGTAAAACCCAGTTTATCTTCGCTGTTTTTGGGGTAAATCATTCAGGTTATTTGTGGTTCGCTTTAACTTTTGCTGCTGTTTTTGGTCGGTTTACTTTTTGTAGTTTTTTAACAGAATCCACTTTGGCCGCTTTTTTTAAAGAATCAATTTTGAAAGCTTTTTTTACAGAATCTGCCGAATGTCTCTGCCGCTTCATTTCTTCCG
Organism: uncultured Sphingobacteriaceae bacterium; assembly: GCA_964251965.1. Classification (GTDB taxonomy): domain Bacteria; phylum Bacteroidota; class Bacteroidia; order Sphingobacteriales; family Sphingobacteriaceae; genus Mucilaginibacter_A. The sequence continues at coordinate 492,549 of CAXULQ010000001.1, forward strand.
CAGCATTAAACTTCGTTAACGAATCGTTTTTCGCCTTTAACTTTTCAACCACAGCTTTATAAATGTTGTTCATCTGCTCCAAATGGATGGAATAATATTGAAAACTTTTTTTAAACTGAACAGAATCGACGTGATGTTTCTTAAATATCTCGGCGTACAAACCGTTTCCGCGGTAACTCAAACTATCCGGTAGTTGAGAACCCGACGACAAGTAACCGTCGGCCAAATGTATATCTACCAAAAGCGGAATAAATTTGTCTTCTTCAATCAAATTATCGGGCGTGTTATCATGGCTGCAAGCAAGCAAAAACATCAGCAATAAAGAAAACAGGACTTTATAAAAACGCATTATGTAATTTAGCAGCAATTTGAAGTCAAAATTACGGATTAATGAGCATTGCAGATAATATCAATAACTTAAAAAAAGAAACCGGAAACAGCGGCGTTAAGCTGATTGCAGTTTCTAAAACAAAACCAGCCGATGTTTTAATGGAAGCGTACAACGCCGGGCAACGGATTTTTGGCGAAAACAACGTGCAGGAATTGGTTGAAAAACAGGAACAATTGCCCAAAGACATCGAGTGGCACTTGATCGGACATTTGCAAACCAACAAAGTAAAATACATTGCTTCTTTTATCAACCTAATTCATTCGGTTGACAGCATAAAATTGTTACAGGAAATTGATAAGCAAGCGGTTAAGCACAAACGTGTGATCGATTGTTTACTGCAGATTTATATTGCCGACGAAGAAACCAAGTTCGGTTTAGGTTTTGATGAAGCGATAGAATTGTTACGTTCCGAAGAATTTGCTGCTTTAAAAAACGTACGGATCGTCGGTTTGATGGGAATCGCCACAAACACCGATAACGAGAAACAATTGAAAGATGAATTTTACGAACTGCATACTTTTTTTGATGGCATAAAAACCAGTTTTTTCCGCAAAGAAGATTCTTTTAAAGAGCTTTCGATTGGCATGTCTGCCGATTATAAAATTGCGATGGAAGAAGGCAGCACCATGATTCGCGTTGGCAGTTTAATTTTTGGGCAGCGATTGATTCCGCATTGGAAAAATAACTAACCGGAATGAATTTATTGATAAGAGAATCCCAAAAAGCAGATTGCCCGCGTTTGTTGGAACTGATTGCCGAACTCGCTCTGTTTGAAAAAGCACCCGAAGAAGTTACCGTTACTTTAGCAGAATTTGAAGATGCCGGATTTGGAAAGCAACCCATTTGGAAAGCTTTTGTGGCCGAAGTGGATGGCTTTATCGTTGGTTTTGCTTTGTACTACATTCGCTATTCTACCTGGAAAGGCTGCCGAATGTATTTGGAAGATTTGATTATAACCGAAGCTTACCGAAGCCGCGGAATTGGCATGCAACTAATAAAAACACTGGTAAAAGAAGCATTGGAAAAAGGTTTCAGCGGAATGCTTTGGCAGGTTTTGGACTGGAACGAACCGGCCATCGGTTTTTATAAAAAACTGAACGCTTCTTTTGACGGAAGTTGGATTAATGTTTCGTTATCCAAAAAACAACTTTTAGATTTTGACCTGTCGGGTTTAGATTAAATATTCCTCCGCAGAAAACACAAAAATTAGATAGATAAAAACAGTATGCAGGTTTTTAAATTTGGCGGTGCTTCTGTAAAAGATGCAGCAGGTGTAAAAAACCTGGCCCAAATAGTTCAAGTTTTTAACGGAAAAGAATTGCTGGTTGTGGTTTCGGCAATGGGCAAAATGACGAATGCTTTAGAGCAACTTACCTTTGCTTACATCAACCAAACGGAAGAAGTACAAAGTATTTTTGCCGCGATTAAAGCTTTCCATTCTCAAATTTTAACGGAACTTTTTGAACCATCAAATCCGGTTTTTAATGAAGTTGAAAATACTTTTGTGGAGATTGATTGGTTAATTGAGGAAGAACCACACGATGATTCCGATTTTATTTATGATCAAATTGTGTCTATCGGCGAGTTGGTTTCTACTCGGATTGTTACGGCTTATTTAAACAAAGTTGGGATTAAAAGTCGTTGGTTAGATGCGCGCGGCTATATCCAAACCGACAATACTTATCGTGAAGGTTGTGTGGACTGGAAAAAAACAAGCGAAAGTATCAAAGAAAGTCTTCCTTCACTTTTACAAAAAGAAGTAGTTGTAACACAAGGATTTATCGGTGGGACTTCCGAAAATTTTACCACTACTTTAGGCCGCGAAGGTTCTGATTATACGGCCGCCATTTTTGCTTTTTGCCTTCAAGCAAAATCGGTTACCATTTGGAAAGATGTTGCCGGCGTTTTTAACGCCGACCCAAAACGTTTTAAGGATATTATTAAGTTTGATCAGCTTTCTTATTCTGAAGCTGTAGAAATGGCTTATTATGGTGCAACCATCATTCACCCCAAAACAATTCAACCTTTGCAAAATGCCGCAATTCCGTTGTTGGTAAAACCTTTTTTGTCTCCGCAGGAAAACGGAACGGTGATTAATGTGGAAGAACTGCCGGTAAAAACGCCAATCATTATTGTAAAAACAAACCAGGTTTTGGTTTCGGTTTCTTCCAAAGACCATTCTTTTATCACCGAAAATCATTTAAGCGAGATTTTTAAAATGCTGGCCGATTCTCAGTTTAAGGTAAACCTGATGCAAAATTCTGCTTTAAGTTTTACTTTTTGTGTTGATTTTGAGGCAACTAAATTTGGGCAATTATTGCAGAAGCTAAAACAGGATTTCAATTTTAAGTACAATATGGAAACAGAGTTGATCACTGTTCGGCATTATATGCCAGCTTTATTGCAGGAATTATCCGCAGGAAAAACAATTTTGTTGGAACAATTAAGCCGGAACACAGCGCAAATGCTGATCAAAGCTGGAAATTAAAAAACTGCAATGCTGTTTTTATCGGGTAAAAAGCTATACTGCCAACATGGTTTTCATCAACTTTAAAACTCGAAACGTGCCAGTTTTCTGCGGATTCTAATATTTCTACAGGAATTTGATACCATCCATCCAAGCTTGGTATTTGTGTTAAATCGTCGACTAAACCTTTTCCGGTTGCTTTCAATAAACATTCTTTGCGCGTCCATAATTGGTAAAAGCTTTGGTTTGGATTGGCAGAATTTTCAACAAAATCAATTTCAGGTTTACTAAAACCAAAGCTTAACACATTTTGATAGGTAAAAGAAGCATTTAGTTGCTCCACATCAATACCAACCGAAGTAGCAGCTATCGCAATTAAAACGTAATTGCCAGAGTGGGAAACATTGAAATGAATTGAACCAGAAGTTGTATTTTCAATATAAGGTTTCTTGTTTTTATCAGGTTGGAAATGTATTTCTTTAGCATTAATTCCTGTGTATCGGCCTAACAACACGCGCAAAACTGCTTTACTGATGATGCGCTGGTTACGGTCGGGCTGATGTTTATAACGCATTACTTTTTCTGTTTCCTGAGAAGTAAGTAAGCTTTGTAACTCCTCTAAATTTGAAATTAAAGCCGAAACAGTAATCCGCCAAATAGCAACATTATGGAAATCGACATAAGTTTCTGCCGAGGCATTTTTCCAATCTGTTTCGCTTAAATGATTGATGTTAATATAGTTTGGCAAAAAGCTTTAAATTAGTGCTTATTAAAAGTGTAAAAAAAGTAAACCAAAAAGTAGAACTATTGTTAAAACAAAAAAACACAAAGCTATGAGTATCAGAAAAGATTTGTTGAAAAAAACAAAAGAGTACGCAGAATATGCAAAAGACCAGGCTAAAACTTATGCAAAAGATTATGCCGATAACGCAAAAGATTCTGCTAAGGATTATGCAAAACATGCAAAAAAAACTGCAGAAAGCGAAGTTTGCCGCAACAATAATGCAGCATCGGTAGCGATTGCCTTAATCGGTGGTTTAGTTTTAGGAGCAGCACTTGGTGTTTTATTTGCACCGGAAGCTGGCACCGAAACCAGAAGTAACTTAGGTACTTCTTTACAAGAATTTGGAAATACAGTTGCCGACAAAGCACAACAAGGCAAAGAAGCCATTACTAACCTGAAAGATAAAGCTGTTGATGCCGTAAAATCAAAAATTGGTGCCGAAGGCGCAGAAGGAGAAGACCCGGATATTGAGCATCCTTCTTTTAGCTAATTTATTTATATACTATTACTGAAGCCACGTTTTTAAAAGACGTGGCTTTTTTGTTTGTTGAAATTTTAGCATATTAAAAAGAAACAAAAAAAGCAAAAACCCTTAACATTTCTGCTAAGGGTTTTTTCGGGTGGCTGATGGGGCTCGAACCCACGACCCTCGGCACCACAAACCAATACTCTAACCAACTGAGCTACAACCACCGTTTTGCTGGTACAAAAGTAAAAATCTTTGGGTAAAAGTCAAGTAGTTTTATGCTGAAAATATCATACTGTTTTTATCACCTAAAAAATTCACTGCTAAAAATTTACTTTTGCTATGTATGATTGAAATTTTTACAGATGGCGCCTGTAGCGGAAACCCCGGCCCCGGCGGCTACGCAGCAATACTAAAAGCCGGGAACCATTACAAAGAAATCTCGGGCGGTTTCAGGAAAACGACCAATAACCGGATGGAACTTTTGGCGGTGATAACAGCTTTGGAGTCGATCAAAAAACCCGGCCAAACAATCACACTTTATTCCGATTCTAAATATATCATTGATGCCATCGAAAAAAAGTGGGTTTACGGCTGGATCAAAAAAGGTTTTAAAGACAAAAAAAATAAAGATTTATGGCTGCAACTGATGGAACTTTTTAAGCTTCATCAAATCCGTTTGGTTTGGGTTAAAGGCCACGCCGGACATCCGGAAAATGAACGCTGCGATGAACTGGCCGTTGCCGCAGCCAAACAACCTGCTTTACCAGCCGATGTAGTTTTTGAAGCAGAAGCAGCCAAAGAAAAATTATTTTAAAGATTTTAAAACTCCCTCTCCTTTTGGAGAGGGTTGGAGTGAGGCTTAAATGCTTCTTTTACCGACTAAAAATAGTTGTCATTGAATGTTTACAATCCCTTCCATTGATCTTTTTGTTTTTTGCGGAGAAAAGGATTGCATCATGTCTTCTGCTTTTTTAACCATATTTTCCGATCCGATAAAAATAGCAGAACGTTGGTGCAGTTCTTTCACTTCTAAATCCAAAATTCGCTCGTAGCCGTTTGTTGCTTTTCCTCCGGCCTGCTCAATAATAAAAGCCATGGGATTACATTCGTAAACCAAACGCAATTTTCCGTTAGGTGCCTGGGCTGTAACCGGGTAAATAAAAATTCCGCCCTTGATCATATTGCGGTGTATATCGCCCACCATCGAACCAATATAACGGGAAGTATAAGGCCGTTTGGTTGTTTTATCCTCCACCTGGCAATATTTTATAAATTTTTTAACGCCATCCGGAAAGTGTGAGTAATAACCTTCGTTAATGGAATAAATAAAACCATCTTTTGGTATTTTCATTTTGGGGTGAGAAAGGCAAAACTCACCGATAGAAGGATCTAAAGTAAAGCCATTTACGCCTTTGCCCGTGGTGTAAACCAACATAGTGGACGAGCCATAGATAATGTAACCGGCAGCAACTTGTTCTGTTCCGTTTTGTAAAATATCGTCTATAGTTGCAGAACCATCAATAGATTTTCTTCTATAAATAGAGAAAATAGTCCCGACGGCCACATTTACATCGATGTTGGAAGAACCATCCAAAGGATCAATCGCCACAATATATTTTGCGTTTTTGGATATATCGGAATTAATGGTGACGTATTCGTCATTCTCTTCGGAAATTACCGTACAGCATTCGCCTCCGCTTTGCAGTGCGCCGATAAACTGGTCGTTCGCATAAACATCCAGCAGTTTCTGTCCTTCGCCCTGAATGTTTGTTGTTCCAGCTTCTCCCAGAATATCAACTAAACCAGCTTTGTTTACTTCCCGGTTTACAATTTTGGCAGCTATGCCAATATCGCGCAGCAAACGCGAAAGCTCGCCTTTGGCATACTGAAAATCAGCTTGCTTTTCAATAATAAATTGTCCTAAAGTTTTAATTTTCGACATAGGCTTAGTGTATTAAATACGTTAAGGTTTTACAATTTCGATGACTTCTAAATTGTATATTTTTTTTTCAGAGATACAAAATCTTAACAAAGTTTGCGTCCTGTGCCATCCTTGTTTGCCTGCCGCGCCTGGGTTTAAGTGCAAACAATTGATCTTTTTATCAAACATCACTTTTAAAATATGCGAGTGGCCGCAGATAAACAATGCTGGTGGATTAGTGTAAATTTCTGCTTTTATGGCCGGATTGTATTTCCCCGGATAACCGCCGATATGCGTGATCCAGACATCAACTTCCTCACAAAAAAAACGGATACTTTCCGGGTAAACAATCCGCACGTCTTTGCCATCGATATTACCGTAAACGCCGCGCAAAGGTTTAAAAGCGGCGAGTTCATCAGCTAAAGCAATGTTACCAAAATCCCCGGCGTGCCAAATCTCGTCAACCGAATCAAAATGTTTAAAAACGGCCGGGTCTAAATAGCCGTGCGTATCAGAAATCAACCCAATTTTTTTCATGGTAAAAGAAGCATTTGTTGGTTCATTGTTGATAGTTCATTGTTTAACTAAAACTGATCGCTGATAGCCGACTACTGATAGCTATCAAAAAATTGTTAAAAAGTCTTTTAGCAATTTTTGATATGTTTCGCTATAAACTTTTTGATCTAGATAAATGACCAAAGAAGCAGTTTTAGTTTTGATTTTTTTCAACCCAAAACAAAGGATCTCGCGATGCGGCAAATCATCCGGATAAGAAGAAACCGAAATTTCTTCCTGTAAAAACAGTATGCTTTGCGCTGATTTTTTTACAAGTAAAGCTGTTTTTGGCGGAAGGATTAACCAGAAACTTCCATCCGCAGAAAGAAAATCAGGAACTGAAGCAAGCAAATCTTCAAAAAAATTTGGAACGGTGTGTTTGGCCAAAGTTTTGTTTTCCTTCGGGGAAGTCAACGTATCCAGATAAAACGGCGGATTGGAAACGATGAGATCAAATCGTTGATGCTGTTTTTGCAACCAAAAACCTGCAATATCAGTTTCGTGCAAAGTTAAACGTGCTGTAAACTTTGAATTGATAAAGTTTTGTTCTGCAGTTTGGGCCGAACTTGTATCAATTTCAACAGCATCAATTTTTGAACTTGGAAAACGTTGTGCCAGCATCAAAGCAATAACTCCAGTCCCGGTGCCAATATCCAGAATTGTTTTTGGGTTTTCTACGGAGGAAATCGCACCAAGCAAAACACCGTCCGTATTGATTTTCATGGCGCAGTTTGTTTGATCGACCGAAAACTGTTTGAAATGGAAAACAGAACTCATCTAAACTTCATACAATTCCAGCGGCAAACCGTCCGGATCGGTAAAAAAAGTAAAACGCTTCCCGGTAAATTCATCAACCCGGATCGGTTCTGTCTGCACATTTTTGGTTGATAAAAACAGTATCGCTTCTTGTAAATCATCCACCGCAAAAGCCAAATGCCGCAAACCGGCAGCTTCCGGCCGAGATGGACGAGGCGCGGGATTTGGAAAAGAAAAAAGCTCGATCTGGTATTTTCCGGCCACTTTTAAATCCAGTTTCCAGGAGTTTCTGGCTTCGCGGAAAACTTCCCGCTCTAATTCAAAACCTAAAACTTCGGTATAAAATTGTTTGGAAGTTTGATAATCGGAACAGATGATTGCAATGTGGTGGATTTGGTTGATTTTCAGCATAATGATTTAGGATTACACAGATTTTGAGAGGATTTCACGGATGATTAATCACCCAAAATATGATGCAGCACGTTATCGTAAACGGTTGATGCTTCTTTTATCGACCCAAAATTAGCATCATCAACTAACAAATCACCGCGGTTAACCGTTCCCAAATAACTAAATTCAGTTTCCGAAGTTGCCAGCAATTCTACCAAAGCTTCCTGATTTTCCGGTTTGATGGAAACCACAACCCGGCCTTGCGCTTCCCCAAAAAGGAAAGCATCTTTGCGGATTTCTTCATCGGTTTCAATCGCAAAACCCAATTGATTTGGCAGCGAAGATTCCAGCAAAGCAATATACAAACCGCCATCCGAAACGTCGTGTGCAGAAACCAGCAGTTTTTCTTTAATTAATTGTTTGACTACCTGGTGCATTTCATACTCTTTCTCCAGATCAAAAAATGGTGCCGGCGAAGCCGAAATTTTGTGGAAAGAAGCTAAATATTGAGATGAAGCAATATCGTTTTTAGATTCACCGATGAGATAAATCAAATCGCCTTCATTCCTAAAATCAGAACGGGTTAAAGTTGATAAATCATCCATTACGCCCAGCATTCCGATGGTTGGCGTGGGGAAAACCGGGCCTTCATCACTGGATTGGTTGTAGAAACTCACATTTCCACCTGTAACCGGCGTTTGGAATTTGGTACAAGCCGCACTCATTCCTTTAATCGCACCGACAAATTGCCAGTAAACTTCGGGCACATAAGGGTTACCAAAGTTTAAACAATTGGTGATCGCAACAGGTTCGCCACCGGCGCAAGTAATGTTTCTTGCAGCTTCGGCAACGGCAATTGCGCAACCGGTTTCCGGATCAGCGTAAACATATCTGGAATTGCAATCCAACGTTAAAACGATTGCTTTATCGGTTCCTTTCACGGCCACAACCGCGGCATCACAAGGCTGGTTGGTGGTTACGGTAGAAGTTCCAACCATCGAATCATATTGATCGGTTACCCAGCGTTTGGAAGCAATATTCGGGTGCGAAACCAGATGACCTGCAACGGCTTTTAAATCTTCCGGTTCCTTAATTTGATCAATATTGAACTTCTTATTCTCTGCAAAATAAGCCGGTTCGCGGTATTCGCGCTCATAAACCGGCGCGCCTCCGCCTAAAACCAAATCATCAGCAGGCACATCAGCAACCATTTCTCCGTGGCGGTAATAAACCAGGCGTTTGGTGTCGGTTACTTCACCGATTTGCACGCAGTTTAAATCCCATTTATCAAAAACGGCTTGCACTTCTGCTTCGCGGCCTTTCTCCACTACAATCAGCATCCGTTCCTGCGATTCGGACAATAAAATTTCAAACGGCTGCATATTTTCCTGTCGAGTTGGGACTTTATCCAGATCGATAATCATTCCATGCTCGCCTTTGGCCGACATTTCTGAGTTGGAGCAGATAATCCCGGCTGCGCCCATATCCTGCATCCCGATTACGGCTCCGGTTTTGATCACTTCCAAAGAAGCTTCCAGCAGCAATTTTTCCTGAAAAGGATCACCAACCTGAACGGCCGGCAAATCGTTCACCGAATCTTCCGTGATATTTTTAGAGGCAAAAGCAGCACCATGAATCCCGTCTTTCCCCGTTGCAGAACCCACAATATAAACCGGGTTGCCCACGCCATAAGACGTAGCAGAAACCGTTTCGCCAGCTTTTACAATCCCGGCAGAGAAAGCGTTTACAAGCGGATTTACCTGATAACATTCATCAAAAAACAACTCGCCGCCAACCGTTGGAATACCAAAAGCATTGCCGTAATCGCCAATCCCTTTTACTACTCCTTTTATCAACCATTTTGTCCGGTCGTTTTTCAAATCACCAAAACGAAGCGAATTTAATTGTGCAATTGGCCTGGCTCCCATCGTAAAAATGTCCCGGTTGATACCGCCAACGCCGGTTGCTGCGCCCTGATATGGTTCTAAAGCGGAAGGATGATTGTGAGATTCGATCTTGAAAGCGCAGCCAATTCCATCGCCCAAATCCACCAAACCGGCGTTTTCTTCCCCGGCTTTGGCCAGCATCCGCGGACCATCTTTCGGCAAAGTTTTTAACCAGGTGATCGAGTTTTTGTAGGAACAATGCTCGCTCCACATCACCGAAAAAATAGAAAGTTCGGTAAAGTTGGGCGTGCGGCCTAATATTTCTTTGATGCGTTCAAATTCTTCGGAGATCAGGCCAAGGTCTTTGGCGGTTTGTACGGTGGTTAAATTTTGCGGCTCCAAGTTGTTTGCTTTTGGTGGATGCCCAAAATTATAAATTTAACGGGAAGGCGGCGAAGGGAATGTGGATTGATTGTGGTTTAAAATTACGATATAAATTTAGGTGATAAAAGAAGCATAAATAAACAAGGAACTTTCATATATTCAGAAGTTGGGTGTCATGCTTGCCGCCATAGTTCAATTGCGACAAATTTCTTATCTTCGGACTGATAACCATTTAATAGTATGCGGACACTGAACATTGAAATATCAGACCTTGAGTATGAAAAGTTTGGGATTAAGAACGACAAACTTTCTTTTACAGACTTTATAGATATGATAAGCAGGGAGGTTAGCAGGCAGAACCTTAAAAAATCTATTGAATTAGCTGAGCGTTATGGATTATCGAATATGACGATGGACGAAATTTCATCAGAAGTAAAAGCCGTAAGAAACCATGCGGCTCATTCTTGACACTAACGTTCTTGTATCAGCATTGATTCAGCGAAGCTATCCATACTTCATTGTTGACAGTGTTTTAGCCAATAGAAATTTACAACTTTGCATTTCAGACAAACTTTTTGCTGAATACTTAGATGTGCTGAAACGTGAAAAATTTAACAAGTTTCCGGACTTTCATGCACGGGCCCTAACTTTGGTTTGGGCTGACGGTTTTTAAATATCAGTTCTTCACCAAGCCTTTTCCGTTGGGCGTAAGCTTGCATGAACCCGAACGACTGTTGAACAATAAAATGAATTTGCATAAATTCGCTCATGACACAACGCTTCTATTTTGACACTTCTGTTTTTGGCGGTTTATATGACACTGAATTTGAGAGAGAAACCACGATACTTTTTGAAAAAGTTGCGTTAGGGCAAATCATTTGCGTTTATTCAAACTTAACAGAAAGCGAACTTCAAAAAGCACCACAAAGCGTCAAAGACTTTTTCCAAGACCTGAAAGACGAACAAAAAGAAGTTATACGGGTTACGCCGGAAGCTTTAAAACTTGCCCAGACTTATATTGACGAAAACGTAGTTGGACAAACGAGTTTAGATGATTGCATCCACATTGCAACTGCAACTTTAAGCAAGGTTGACATTTTAGTGAGTTGGAACTTTAAACACATTGTAAATGTTTATAGAATTCGTGGATACAATTCTGTAAATTTACGGTTAGGATATTCGACAATTGACATTCGTTCACCAAAAGAAATTGTAGGTTATGAAAACAACTGATAAAAGAGAAAAAGAGTTTGACACAGTTAAATTTTTTAGGGAAATTAAAGAAAACATTTCAAAAGATATACAAGGAATGACTTTTGAACAATTGCAAGCATATTTGGACAAAACAAAATTGCAACCTAAAACACGTTGATTAAAAAAGCCTACGCCAACATTGGTTTGGCAAAAAACTGGCTGATGGATTAAACATCAACTTCAGTTTTGCCATTTTGCTTTGGTTCGAGCAGACGGAACATAAGTTTAGCTGATAAAAGAAGTATCAACATTTGAACATTTATCTAACTTTAGTTTCGAGCTGACGGGTTTTTAAATGCCAGTTCTTCGCCAAGCCCTTTAAGTTGATTGTGCTTTTTGCAGACATATTGCTGATAGAAAAGTAAAACGACAAATAAATACTTTACGAAAATTAACCATGATAAAAGGACTTTACGAAACTCATTTATTTGTTGAAAACTTGGACAACTCAATTGACTTCTACAAAAACATACTTGAATTGGAACAGTGTTATTTTGAAGCAGGCCGACGAACTGCATTTTTTTGGATCGGAAAACCGAAAGAAGCGATGTTAGGGCTTTGGGAAAAACCAAAAGCTGAAATTGACAAACGGCATTTTGCTTTTAGTTGCGACAAAGATTACATTTTGAACAAGTCGGTTGATTTTTTGAAATCACACAATTTGAACCCTTACAACTTTTTAAGAGATGGAACCGAAAGACCAATGGTTTTTGCTTGGCTGCCAGCAATTTCGATTTATTTTAATGACCCTGATGGACATTACCTTGAATTTATTGCAGTTTTAGAAGGAAACGGAAGACCAGAATTGGGCGTTATTTCTTATGATGAATGGATAAAATTAAATACAAATCAATAACTAACAAAAAAAGCATCCAATTACGAATGCTTCTTTTATCAACTAAAAATCAGTGTCCTTACTCCTGAATCGTAAAATTAATCGGCATCGTATATTTCACCCTAACCGCTTTTCCGTTTTGGATGCCCGGTTTCCAGGAAGGCGCAATTTTAAGAACACGGATAGCTTCTTCATCGCAGCCAAAACCAATACCGCGCAGCAATTCGATATGTGTAATTTTACCATCTTTCTCTACAATAAAACTCATAAAAACACGACCGGAAATATTATTGGTAGCTGCCCGCTCAGGGTAATGAATGTTCTTACTTAAAAACTTAGACCAAGCTTCCATCCCACCCGGAAATTCTGGTAGTTTTTCTAACAAGGCTACGTTTTTTGCTTCATTGTCCGGTTTATCTGTCTCGGTAAAAGTTCCGTTGCCGCCAGCAGGAACGTTTAAGGCAGCAATTTGATCTCCCGAAATATCTTGCACACCTGTAGTTGAATTTTGCGCTGTTACCGGTTTAGGATCTGTTTTCACCAAATCGTCCGGCGTTACTTTCATCAATTGCGATGGTGCCGCTTTTTGTATTGCTGTTTGGGCTGGCGGCTGTACTTTATTTAGTTTTTTGGCAGGTGCAACTTCTGGCGGCGGTGGTTTCAGATCGGTTAAATTGATCAGCGTTTCCTGTTCGTGCTTAGTAATTGCAGCCGGATCATGATGTTGTTTAATAAGTGAAGAAGTAACAGAAATTAAGGCGGTAAAAAAGGTTGCCGTAATAAACAACGCCTTTAACATGTTGCTGTTGTAATGCTTTCGAAGTTCGTAAGCACCGTAACTTTTGTTTCTGTCGGAAAATACAAGATCGAGCCACTCGGTGTTGTACAAATTGAATTTGGATTTGAACATGAGTTTGAAATTAAATTTTTAGTGATAACGATGCCTTTTTAACAAAATTGTAACATTGATGTTACTTATTTTTTAATTATTTCTTTACGCAAGCGGCACTCTTCTTCATAGAAAAAAGACGAAGAACAGATGAATAAATGGTTAACCGCTCACATGCTTCTTTTACCAAGGAAAATTTAGTATAAATTGAATTTATTTTTGATGTTATCCTTAAATATTTTAAATAAATGGAAAAAATAAGCCAATTTTAAATTTTTGTATTACTAACCAATATTACACATGTCAAATATTAGATTTCAGGCGCTCCAGTCTGTTTTAACAAGGGTAACTCCGGAAGTAAAAGCCCCTTCTACCCGGATTTCGGATTATTTTGGTTCCAACGTTTTCGATAAAAAGAAAATGAAGGAATATTTATCAAAAGAAGCCTACCAAAGCATTATAGATTCGATTGATAAAGGTGTACCGGTAGAAAGAGAAATTGCCGAGCACATTGCATCCGGATTAAAAACCTGGGCAGTTAGCAAAGGCGTTACGCATTACACGCACTGGTTTCAGCCTTTAACCGGCACAACTGCAGAAAAACACGATTCGTTTTTTGAACCTGGCGGCGATGGCAGCGGGATCGAAAAATTTAGCGGAGATGCGCTGGCACAGCAAGAACCGGATGCTTCCAGTTTCCCCAGCGGCGGTATCCGCAATACTTTTGAAGCGCGTGGTTATACTGCCTGGGATCCATCTTCTCCTGCATTTATTATCAGCCAAACGCTGTGTATCCCAACTGTTTTTGTTTCTTACACTGGTGAAGCATTGGATTATAAAGTCCCTTTGCTTAAAGCTTTGGTTGCTTTGGATAAAGCTGCCGTTGATGTTTGCCATTACTTTGATAAAAGCATAGAAAAAGTAAACGCTTCTCTCGGTATTGAGCAGGAATATTTTTTGGTGGATATTGCTTTGTTTAATGCCCGGCCAGACTTGTTTTTAACCGGAAGGACTTTGTTCGGCCATATGTCTGCCAAAAGCCAGCAGTTGGAAGACCATTATTTCGGTTCCATTCCAGATCGGGTTTATGCTTACATGCAGGATTTTGAAACCGAAGCCTTAAAATTAGGTATTCCTTTAAAAACCCGTCATAATGAAGTAGCGCCTTCTCAGTTTGAATGCGCACCGATTTATGAGGAAATAAACCTGGCGATCGACCATAACCAATTGTTAATGGATCTGATGGACAAAGTTGCGCTGCGCCATCATTTTAAAGTATTGCTGCACGAAAAACCATACGCCGGCATTAACGGCTCGGGTAAACATAATAATTGGTCGTTGATTACCAACACGGGTAAAAACCTGCTTTCGCCGGGCAAAACGCCTAAAAATAATTTAATGTTTTTGACCTTCTTTGTCAATACTATCCGTGCAGTTGCAGAACATGCAGATTTGTTAAGGGCATCGATTGCTTCTGTAACCAACGATCATCGTTTAGGTGCCAATGAGGCACCGCCTGCTATTATTTCTATCTTTTTGGGCAGCCAGTTAAGCGAGGTTTTGGATGAGATCGAAACCGCACGGATCAGCAGGATTATGAAAGATGAAAATTCTTTATGGTCGGGAATCCCAAAAATCCCGCAAATTTTAAAAGACAATACCGACCGTAACCGTACTTCTCCTTTTGCTTTTACGGGAAATAAATTTGAGTTCCGTGCGGTTGGTTCTTCGGCCAATTCTTCTAATCCGATGACGATTTTGAACTTGATTGTTGCCGATCAGTTAACCAAGTTTAAGTACGATGTAGATAAACTCATCAAAAAAGGCGAGAAAAAAGATGTGGCTTTGATGACGGTGATTAAAAGGTACATCAAAGAATCAAAATCCATTCGTTTTGAAGGAAACGGTTACAGTGAAGAATGGGAAAAAGAAGCTGCTGCCCGTGGTTTGGCCAATATTAAATCTACACCCAAAGCATTAGACGTTCTGCTTTCAGAAAAAACAGCAGAATTAATGAACAAAACCCACGTTTTTAACCAGCGTGAAATACATGCACGGCACGAAATTTTGCTGGAAAACTTTTATAAAAAATTACAGATTGAAGCCCGCGTAATCGGCGATTTGGTGAACAGTTCTATTTTGCCTGCTGCCATTATTTATCAGAACAAGCTGATAGACAACGTAAAAGGTTTAAAAGAAATTGGTTTGGAAGAAAATGCGTACAGTGTGCAAATGGATTTGATCCGAAAGATTTCTAATCATATAACCGAGATCAAAACCAACGCCAACCAAATGCTGGAAGAACGCAAAAAAGCAAATGTGATAGAAGACATCCGCGAAAAAGCAATTGCTTACGATGAAAAAGTGAAAGCATATTTCGACACCATCCGTTACCATGTTGATAAACTGGAACAATTGGTTGACGATGCACAATGGCCGCTGCCGAAGTTTAGAGAGTTGTTGTTTATAAAATAAGCTGTTAGCTTTCAGCAATCGGCTTTCAGCTTCTTGTCCTAAATTTATAAAAGCTTCGGGTTAACTTCCGAAGCTTTTTTTATGCCATAAAAACAGTATCTAAGCATTTAAGCCGATTGCTTGTAGCTGGAAGCTGATTGCCGATAGCTAAAAGCTTCTTTCTTCTTCCTACTTTTGCCGCATGAACTCATCCCAACGATACGATTTGCGGGGTGTTTCGGCTTCCAAAGAAGACGTACACCAGGCCATTAAATCTATTGATAAAGGTATTTTTCCAAAAGCTTTTTGCAAAATTATTCCGGATATTTTAGGCCATGATGCAGATTTTTGCAACATTATGCACGCCGATGGTGCAGGTACAAAATCTTCTTTGGCTTACTTGTATTGGAAAGAAACCGGCGATTTATCTGTTTGGAAAGATATTGCCCAGGATGCCGTAGTGATGAACCTGGACGATTTGCTTTGTGTTGGCGCGACAGATGATATTCTGCTTTCTTCCACTATCGGCAGGAATAAAAACCTGATTCCGGGCGAAGTAATTGCAGAGATCATCAACGGAACGGAAGAATTGCTGGCACAATTACGGGAAGCCGGAATCGGGATTTATTCTACCGGAGGAGAAACAGCCGATGTTGGTGATTTAGTTCGAACGATTATCGTTGATTCTACCGTTACCTGCCGGATGAAACGGGCCGAAGTCATCTCTAACGGAAATATTCAGCCAGGAGACGTAATTGTTGGTTTGGCTTCTGACGGACAAGCTTCTTACGAAAACACATATAACGGCGGAATGGGTTCTAACGGATTGACATCTGCCCGGCATGATGTTTTTAATAAAAGCCTCGCCAAAAAATTTCCTGAAAGTTTTGATCCTTTAGTTCCCGAAGAATTAGTTTTTTCCGGTTCTAAAAACCTGACTGACCTAATTGATATTGGCAACGGCAAAACGATAACCGTCGGAAAATTAGTGCTCTCTCCTACACGTACTTATGCACCGGTTATTAAAGCTGTTTTAACACAATTCCGTTCCCAAATTAATGGCATGGTACATTGCAGCGGCGGCGCACAAACCAAAGTTTTGCATTTTGTAGATGCTGTCCATATCATCAAAGACAACCTGTTTCCGGTTCCGCCTCTATTTAAATTGATCCAGAAGGAATCCGGAACCGACTGGCAGGAAATGTACAAGGTTTTTAACATGGGCCACCGCATGGAATTGTACATTCCGGAAGCTTTGGCTGAACCTATTATTGCCATTTCCAAAAGTTTTAATATTGAAGCACAAATTGTTGGCCGTGTAGAGGCTTCTTCTGCAAAAAAATTGACTATTCGTTCTGAGTTTGGGGAGTTTGTTTATTAAAAGAATACCTGAGAATTTAGTATATCGAATGCTTCTTTTATGGCATAAAATATTGCTTCAACCTTAATTGTCTAACACAACCTTTTTACATTACCGCCGATGCCTACGGTGCTTTTTTCCATGGCTACTGCTTCTTTTACCCGATGTTTTTTTGGTTGAACGATGTCTCCGTTCCTCAACATGATGCTTCTTTTTAGAAGTACTTTTAGTTGAGGTTTGGCTTGTGGTCGATGCTTCTTTTAGCGATGTTTTTTTGGTACTATCTGTTGCAGCAGTTTGCTTTTTATTCTCGTCTTCCTGAGAAATAGTTTTTACCGTAAAACTATTATTGCGGATGCCATATTCTAAAATCCGCTTATCGGGCTTAACCTTTGCCGTAGCATTATTTCCATCAAAAACCGGAAACTCGCGCATCAAAACACCTTCTTTAATGTAAAACTTGTCTTCGCCTCGATAACCTTTTTTCTGTGATTGGTTAAGTTTAGGAAAATCCAGTTTCTGTGCTTTGTTGTCTTTGTACTCAAAAGCATAAATCTGGGTACGAATGGTTGAATCTTTTGATTTTGCCTGGATCAAAATTTCCGGGTTGCCATCCATATCCATATCCGTATTGTAAACATCGGTAATAGTTCCGTTTAAATCACCGGTTGTTGTGGTGTATTTAACTTCTGCCGAATCCGATTTTAAGATGAGAAAAGAACCTGTTTCGGCCGAACCTCTTCCCCAGCTAAAAATATCAAAAACATTTCCGGGAGAAATTTCAATGGTTTTATGGAACCGAAAAGGTTGTATCAGGCCAGGTTTTGCCGAAACATTATTTTGACGGACAACCGGTTTTTGATCAGCAGGGTTACAACTTGCAAAAACAGCCGCAATCGTAACAGCAATCAATTGCTGGAACGTGCTTCTTTTATCACCTAAAAAATTCATATGTGTTAGTTGAATAAAATATCGGGCGGAAGTTCTGTTTGCGGTTTTCCGGCCAGGTTTAAATAAACTTTTAATGTGCCGGCATCTCCTGCCTCAAAGTATTTAATTTTGATTTTATGAAAGCCTTTTAACAACGTCAGCATGTTGTTTTTCTGATAAAGGGCATGCTTTCCATCATTGTCCACCACCAAAGAATCGTCGAGGTACAATTGCGAACCATCATCAGAAGTTAAACCTAAATTATAATCTCCATCCTGGTCAATACGGATATAACCCTGGTACATTGCTCCGAAAACACGGTTGTTTTTTTTAAAAGCCGAAACCGATAAACTTTTAGTTGTGCCGGTATCAATTACAGGCGCAGCGTCTATTTGGGCAGCCGTTGTAAAGCTGCCGCTTACTGCTTTAAATTTTAAACCCTCGTTAACGGGCTGCACATTTAATGCAGCAAAAGGTTCGCGGTTATACAAATAAAGCCTGCTGATCACGCTTTTTTTTCCGTCGGGTGTGATTTGTATTGTTTGCAGTATTTTGGTTTGATTTTTTTCTGGGTTGAGGTTAATTGGATTTGCATGAAACGCATCAAATTCTATTGGCGGATCATTGTCGATGGTATAAAAAATCCTGGCATTGGTAACGGAAGGCTTCAAAATATAACTCATGTTTGAAGCGATCACAAAAGAATCGCGCAAGCCAATTGGTTCCGGGACACGAAAATTAATACAGGCAGCATCCAATCTGCTTAGATGTCGCGGCAAACGTGTTTCAGAAAAATCCTGGAAATTTTTATTGGCTAATGGCGTCCATGCAATTTCAGCAAGAGCCAGCAATCGCGGCAGCAACATATATTGTGCCTGCTCGGCAGTAGTAATATATTCGGTCCACAAGTTGGCCTGCACGCCAATAATATTAGCTTGTTGTTCAGCCGTTAAAACAGCGGGAACAGGATTGTAAGCATAAGTTTTTTGCAGCGGTGCAAACCCGCCGATAGAAACCGGTTCCTGGTTAGATTTCGACTGCGTTTTATCAAAATACAAACCTGCAGTTTGCGATGCCATAATTACCTGGTGGCCTTGCCTTGCCGCTGCAATTCCGGCAGCTTCTCCTCGCCAGCTCATTACGGTTGCGTTTGGTGCCAATCCGCCTTGCAAAATCTCGTCCCAGCCAATAATACTTCTTCCGTTATCGTTCAAAAATTTCTCGATCCGTTGCACAAAATAACTTTGCAAACCCTTTTCGTTTTTCAGCTTTAAGGTTTTAATCAAATTTTGACAAAAAGGAGAAGCATGCCAAATGCTTTTTGGCACTTCATCCCCTCCGATATGAATATATTTTCCCGGAAATAAAGCCATTACTTCGGTCAAAACATCTTCCAAAAAGCCAAAAGTGTATTCTGTCGGGCAATAAACACCATCAGGGACATGCCAATCTGTGGCAACTTTATAAGTTTTGTTTGGGTTACAACTTAACTCCGGGTAAGCAGCCAAAGCAGCCATCGAATGTCCGGGCATTTCTATTTCGGGCACAATTGTAATGTATCTTTCGGAGGCATACTTTACAATATCTTTAATTTCTTCCTGCGTATAAAAACCTCCATACGTTGTATCTGCTGATTGTTCGTTTGGAGTTTGTGCACGCAGGCTTCCAACTTCAGTTAATCTTGGATATTTTTTGATCTCGATACGCCAACCTTGGTCATCCGTTAAATGCCAGTGAAAAGTGTTGATTTTGTATGCTGCCAGCAAATCCAAATATTGTTTGATAAAAGAAGTAGTGAAAAAATGCCGCGAAACATCCAAGTGCATACCGCGATATTTAAAACGCGGATGGTCTTCAACCGCCATACAATTTAAAAATGTAGTGGCTTGTGTTTTTGTATCGGCCAAAAGTTGGATCAAAGTTTGGACTCCGTAAAACAAACCTGCATCACGGCCAACAATTGTAATTTTGGAAGATGTAATGGTTAAACGATAACCTTCTTCCGGCAAAGTTTCTGCGCCGTTTGAAGTCAATTCGATAGTAGAAGTTGCCGTATCTTGCTTTGAAATATCTTTAGTTGGATTAAAATGTTGCAGATAAGCAGACAAAAACGCAACCGAACGATCATCTTTTAAATCAGTTTGTACAATGCTTCTTTTATGCAGATAAAATTTGCCGGGGTTTTGTTGGATTGAATATGGGGCCGGCACCAATCCAAAATTAGGATCAGGATTTTGCGAAAAACAGTTGGCAGCAACAAAAAACAAAGCAATAAAAAAGCAACAATATTTAAATTTCATTTACTGGAAAGCATCAGGAAACCAAAACTATAAAATTAATTAGCTTTATAAAGAGTATCTGTTTAAATATGAGATTATTACTTAAATATTACACCTACTTTTTTACCAGAAATATTTTCGAGCAGCGGTTTAAAGATCAGCAGCGCGTTTTGCTTTGTTTTCTGGAGAAGCTGCATATCCGAAGCATTCTTGAGCAAACGCTGTTCGGCAATTTTGTAAATCCCTTCCACCAAGTCTTTTGTATCGGTTGGAAACCAAGTTCCGGAAATGTCATAAACCTGAGATTTCTGGTGATCCAATTTAACATAACAGATTTGCGGCTGCGGCAAAAATACCGTAACCGAATCTTCGCCAACGGCAACAATATCTTTTTTCTGAACTTTGGTGAGGTCGATACAGCCGGTTACTTCGCCAACGGCAACAAAAAGAATGCGTTTATCTGGCAAAATTGCACGTACTTCTTTCTGTTCGATCACATCTTTCATCGCATATTTAACCAGCTCCAATTTGCCCATCGACGTAATTTTTTGCACCATCACATCTTCTTTAATTTCCGTGTGGGAAGCAAAGAATTTGTTTTTGAAGTAGAAATAACCGAAAGCGAATATACCCAATACGATGATCACCGTAATTAAGTTTTTGATGATGCCTCCGGAAATAGAATTAGTACCCGTCATGATTTTTATGCCGTAAAAAAAGCTTCTGCCTAAAAAACGGACAGAAGCTTTCTAAATTTTTATAAATTGTTTTTCTTACGCTTCAACAACACTTTCTTTTGCTGCCAGGTAACGTTCAGCTTCCAATGCCGCCATGCAACCTGTTCCGGCTGCAGTTACGGCCTGGCGGAAAATTTTGTCCTGTGCATCGCCACAAGCAAAAACACCTTCAATATTGGTTTGGGTTGAACCTGGTTTGGTGATGATGTAACCAACTTCATCTGTATCAATCCATTGTTTAAATATATCGGTGTTTGGATGATGTCCGATAGCAACAAAAAAACCGGTAACATCCAGCAAACGTTCTGCTTGCGTATCTGTATTTTTAATGCGGACACCTTCTACCGTTTGTCCGTTTCCAACAATTTCCTGCGTTTCCGAACTGTAAATGACTTCGATGTTTGGTGTGTTTAAAACACGGCTCACCATTGCTTTAGAAGCACGGAACTCTGGTTTACGCACAATCATATAAACCTTGCGGCATAATTTGGCCAGATAAGTTGCTTCTTCTGCGGCCGTATCTCCTGCCCCAACAATCGCCACATCCTGATTTTTAAAGAAAAAACCATCGCAAACCGCACAAGCCGAAACGCCGAAACCGTTATACTTTTGCTCTGATTCCAGTCCCAGCCATTTGGCAGAAGCACCAGTAGAAATAATGACGGTATCGGCCAGAATTGTTTTCACTTCATCCACCACAACTTTGTGCGGTTGGCTCGAAAAATCAACCGAACTTACATATCCAAAACGGATGTCCGTACCAAAACGTTCAGCCTGTTTTTGAAACTGCTCCATCATTTCCGGCCCCTGGATACCATCAGGGTAACCTGGAAAATTTTCCACTTCCGTGGTTTGCGTTAACTGACCGCCAGCCAGCATTCCGGTGTATAAAACAGGTTTTAAATCAGCACGGGCAGCATAAATGGCAGCGGTATATCCGGCAGGGCCAGAACCAATAATGAGGCATTGTATGTGTTCAATATCTTGGGACATGTTGTTTTCGGATTTTTGCAAAAATACGTTTTTGCAGGAATAATTGGCTTAAATCGAATGTCAGGCGAAGTTAATTTTAAGGTGGTAAAAGAAGTATGGGGTGAAACTGAAAAATAATGTTGTTGGTTAGGCTAATTGAAAACCATTAAGTTTACGGGCGGGTTGGCAATTTACAATCCGTAGAAATGATTAATTAATTTTAGGGCACAAAAGAAGCATTAGCGTTTTAAGTAACGATTAGTATTGATAAATTTGAATATAATGTTTTCAGAAACCCGAAAATTAAACCTGATCGAAAAAGTGCTTAAAGTTGATAATGAGGAAAAGCTTGCTACTTTAGAAACGGTTCTTAAAAAACCTTCCATTGTGGAAAAAAGTTTAAAAAGTCCGTTTACAGCGTTATCAGGAATTTGGTCAAAAGAAGAAGCTAATGAGATAGAAAAGGCAATCAGCGAAAGTTGCGAGCAATTGAATTTGGCATGAAAGCGATCCTATATCTAATAGTTTCTTTTTGTCTTTTTATTAGCTGCTCTCAACCTAAACCGGAAAGTAACAATCAAAAAAGATTTGCTAAGCGTGTGGACACTCTACATTCTGTAAAACCATTATTTAAAAATATAAGTGAAGAGATACCTGCAAATCGAAAGATAAACTTGCCTTTTGGATCCGAACTTTTGATGAATTACCGTTTTCCAAAAAGCTGGCCTAACAACACGGACAGTGTAATAGCAGGCTCTGTACAAGATAAAGAAGTGAAACTCGATGAATCCTATTATAAACTTGATTCTGTCAAAACAGTAGGTAACCTCCGGTTAGGCAAAGTTGAGCAGGTTAAATTGCCTTATTTCTGGAAGTTTGATGCCTCACTAATTAAAAATGTTAATACCTGTAAATACCAGTTACCGTCTTTCGGGCCATATGAATGTTTTTATGTGTATAACAGATCTCCAAAATCTTACATAATTAAGGAAAAAAAGGGAATTGTATTTGATCAACAACCTCCAATTTGGCTGCAGGCTGGTAACCTGGTCTTGTTTAACCCTACCAACGGTGTGTGTAAAATGCTTAATATTTACCTCACTATTGCTGCACCATTTTCTGGTTATCAAAGATATTTTTACATAACGAAAGAAAAGCGTATCCTGATTTATGAGATTGAAGCAGATGAAGAGGATACTACATTTTCACAAAAATATATTATCGATATTTTAGACAATGGGGAGATTAAAATAAAAGAAAACAAATAGAACGCTTTGTTGATGAAGATTAAAAAAACGTTTTAATTGTAAAAGCAGGTGAACCTTTTGCGTTTCAACACGACTGTTCAACACTTATTTTTCCTTGATAAAAGAAGTATTCTCCACCTTCAACTTACTAACCTTGTCAAATTTATAAGCCGTGATCCCATCAATTACCGGTGCTTTTAAATGGTCGATCTCCAAACCAATCACATCGTTACATATAATAATTGGCCGTTCATCATTTTCATAGTCCTGAACCTGGGTAACGGTATTGCCGTTTTCATCCTTCCAGGTCCCCATTAACAATTGCGGCCTTATTTCGGTCATGTTAATGGCTACCGTTTCGGTTGAGTTCGTTTCTTTCCCATCTTTTTTACGATGGTAAAAGTAATTGATGTTTCGCTACGAATGTCTAATATTGCTTTTGCTATTTCGAAGTCCACTAAAAATTTACTTCCGATGATATTCATTGTTTTATTTTTTAAATCATATATCAAAATGAGCAGTAAATAACTAGAATCAAAAATGAATAATAATTAAGCTTTTTTACTAAATTTATAATTGTATAAAGTTGAATTCCAAATCATTTACAGCTAAAATACTAATCGCAATTTCCAATTAACAAGTTTTACTTTACCTTTTATGCCTGCAATACCTACAAAACCTAAACCTGTAAATTTAACCGGAAGGTTGAAATGGGTAGAACAACTTGCTTTTCTTTTGGATGAAAAGTTTAGGTTCCCCGGCACAAAATTTCGTTTTGGTTTGGATCCAATTATGAATTTGATTCCGGTTGCCGGAGATATTTCAGGATTTTTAATTGGTGCAACTTTGGTTTGGGTAATGGCGCGGCATGGTGTAAGCCGTAAAGTTTTGATCCTGATGGCAGTTAACATTTGTGTGGATGCTTTACTTGGCGCTATTCCTTTTGCCGGTCAGGTTTTTGATTTTTATTACAAGTCTAATACGCGCAACATTAAACTGTTAAAAGAGCATTACGAAGAAGGCAAACACAGGGGACAAGGCACTGGTGTTTTAGTCGTTGTGTTTTTGGTATTACTGGTTTTCTTTGCGGCGTTTTTGTTTTTGCTTTATGTGGTTGCGAGGTGGATTGCCGGATGGTTTTAAGAGTAATTGTTATAACGTAAGTGATAAATAGAAACAGATGCTTCTTTTAACCTATAAATTTTTATTAATGATTTAATTCTCTGCTTACTAATTTGTAAGAAAAGAAAAGGCTGATTACACCGGCCGTAATACAAACATCTGCAACGTTAAATATACCAGTTCTAATGTTCTGAATTCCAAAGTTCATAAAATCAGTTACATGACGGTCATAGAAAATACGGTCAATGATGTTTCCAATTCCACCGGCAAAAACAAGTGCAAAAGATAAAATCCTGATCGAATCAAATTCTTTTATTTTAATAATCGCATATATAAAAATGGCCAGTAAAACAAGTAAAGGAATTACACTAAGCAGCAAAAAATTATAAGGTTGTGGTAAATTTGCACCTAAACTTAATGCCGCGCCGGTGTTTTCTACATATTCTAACCTAAAAGTATCATGAAAATAAGAAGTGGGTTCCTTGTTCATGAAATATTGTTTTGCCAGGTTTTTAGTAACTTGGTCGCAACCGATCAACGCAAAAGAAATGATACAAAACAGCGTTATTTTAACTTTCGATTTCATTTAATTATATATTTTGAGAATGAACAGATAGCAATATCCAAAGCTAAATGTTTATCAGGATAAATAGATAGTTATTCGAAAAAACAATAGCTCTAACTTCGAAACAGAAAATAAAATTCTACATAGTTTTAAACCTTTTTTTATGCCAGAACTGCCAGACCTTCAAGTAATCAGCAAAAACCTTGACAAGTTGTTCGCTAAAAAAACAGTTAGTAAAATAACGATTTTTAAAGAAAAAAAATTAAATGCGCCTGTAGATGAATTTGCTAAAAGTATTGATGGCCAAACCTTAAAAAGCATAAAACGAAACGGAAAAGAGCTGCTTTTAGATTTTAACAGTAATGTCCAATTAGGCATCCATTTAATGCTCAATGGAGAGATACATTTGCTTGAAGAACAAAACGTAAAACACAAAGTATTTGAAATCCAATTTCAGGATTCATCAGGCTTTTCTGTTACCGATTACATGGCACAGGCAAAACCAATATTAAATCCAATTAAAAGTGATGTACCAGATGCTTTGGACGATGATTTCAACTTCGATTATTTCAAACCGAAACTTGCTAAATCTCCAAAGTCAAACATCAAAAAAATATTAAAAGACCAGGAAATAGTAAGGGGCATAGGAAATGCTTATTCCGATGAAATACTTTGGAATGCAAAAGTGTCGCCGCTTTCTATAGCTTCCAAAATTCCTGATGAAAAAATCCATGATATTGTTCATTCCACAAAAACTGTTTTAGAGGATGCAATTGAACAAATTATTAAAATTTCGCCCGAAACAATTTCAGGTGAAATTAGAACTTTCTTAAAAGTTCATACTTCCAACAAACAAACTCCAACTAACCATACAATTAACATTGTAGAACTGAATGGAACAAAAGCTTATTTTACAGACGAGCAAAAACGATATGAATAGAAATTTAACATGGTTTACATTGGGAAATTAGACATCAGCTTTGATTATTAATTTTAAAGATAACCTTATTACTTGTAATTGCAATAAACTTTAAGTTTGTTATATAGTTATAATAAAAACACAATTAAAAATTTACCGAATATCATTTTAAAAAAATAATATGCCTAAAGAAACAGACTTAAAAAGATTTATAGACGCACAACAAACAAGCTATCAAGCTGCATTGGCAGAAATTAAAAATGGCCGGAAACGCAGTCATTGGATGTGGTATATTTTTCCGCAGATACAAGGTTTGGGTTTTAGTGAAACTTCTAAGTTTTATGCCATAAAAGAAGTATCTGAAGCGGAAGAATTTCTAAAACATCCAATTTTAGGCAGCCGTTTAGTTGAAATTTGTGAAGTATTACTTGGATTGGAAACTAACAATGCAAACCAAGTTTTTGGCAGTCCGGACGATATGAAATTAAAATCTTCCATGACTTTGTTTGCCGCTTTGCCTAATACCAATCCTGTTTTTGAATTGGTTTTGAAAAAGTTTTTTGGTGGATCAAAGGACAACAAAACTTTGCAGATCATTAAAAAGTGATACAAAAACACTAGTTCATTTTCTCGGTCTGCATTCCTTCTGAAAAAATTTAGTTACATACTGTTTTTTCGCCTAAAAACCCGAACCTACTAAATGTTTAGGTAAAATATTCCTTACTTTTAGCCATGCGCTTTTTCTTTGGTTTCTGGCTGATTTTATTGCTCCCGTCCTATTTGCTTGCACAAACCGGAACTATTACCGGTAAAGTAACTGCAATCGATACAAAAAACCCGCTGGGCAAAGCAAGTGTTTTTTTGAGCAATGCCACTTTCGGAACGGTTACTGCCGAGGATGGAACTTTCACTTTAAATGGTGTAAAACCTGGCCAATACAACTTAGTGGTTTCTATTTTAGGTTACGAAAACTTTAGTCAGAGTATTTTAGTTGACGCCAAACCGCAGCAGCTCGTAATTGAACTGGTCCCAAAACCGATACAAATGCGTGAAGTGATTATCACCACAAACGCAAATTGGAAAAAAAATTATGCTTCTTTTATCAAGAGTTTTATCGGCACTTCGGCAAATTCAAAGTTGTGCAAAGTCATCAATCCACATGTGCTCAATTTCATTTATCATAAAAAAACACAATCGCTGGAAGCTTCTACCGATGAATTTTTAGTGGTCGAAAACAAAGCTTTAGGTTACAAAGTACGTTTTTTGCTGAATGAATTTGAGAGCAGCACACTTACCAATATTATCCGTTATCAGGGACAGGTTTTGTTTGAAGAACTGAAAGGCAGCCAATCGCAGCAAAAAAAATGGCAGGAAAAAAGGCATGAAGCGTATTACGGTTCGAGCATGCACTTTCTTCGTTCTGTTTTGCACCATAATTTGCAGGAAGAAGGCTTCATCATCCGGCATCTGCAAAGAACGCCAAACCCCAAGCGTTTGCCCGAAGAGTTGCTTCAGAAAAAATACCTGCAATTTAACAGAAGCAACAACCGCGATTCGGTTAATTATTGGAACCAAATGGCGCAGCAGCCAAAATACCTGGAAAATTTGTTTAAAGAACCTTTAAAAGTAGAAGACGTGGTGCGGCTCACAGATCAGCCTGGTTTATTTGCCTTGACTTTCCCGGATTATTTATACGTTACTTACACTAAAAAATACGATGCCAACAACTCGGATAACGTTTATCGTCCGCTGGATATGGGCAGTTATGCAACCAGCATTATCACTTTATATACCAAATATGCTTTGTTCGATTTAAACGGTGTAGTGGTTTCGCCGCAAAGTACGTTGTATGAAGGCGATTGGGCGAATGACAAGTTGGCCGAATTGCTGCCGGTGGATTATACGCCATAAAAGAAGCATTATTGAGTTTCAGCCTGTGTTTCTTCCGGTTTTTTCATCCTATTTCTCCGCCATGAAATCCTTGCCTTTCTTTCCCGAACGTTACTGATTAAGGTTTTATAATGAACCAGATAGGTAATCAGCAGCGCAATTAAACAACCGCCAACCACGCCGCCAGCCCTTTCTAAAGCTACCTGGTAAAAGTATTTTCCGCTTTCGTGAATACAAATAATCACAACCGAAGCCAAAGCCGAACGTGTGGCAACTTGCAGTTTCAGCAATTCGCAAATCACGAGCACAATTATCACGCCCAAACAGATCATGATAAATGCCGGCGGATGGATAAAAAACAGCAGCAAACCGGTTCCCGCTCCTACCAGGTTTGCTTTAATCCGTACTTCGGCCAGGTTAATGGCATCTTTTCCTTCCGGAGAAAGCACTAAAAGAATGGAAACCAAAGTCCATGCACCACCTTCCGGGAAAGCCCGATAGATAAAAAAACCGACCGCGGCACCAATCAGGCATTTTAAAACGTATAGTAAAAAATCAAGTTGTTTTTGGTCCATTTTTGCTACTCAACTTAAAACTGAACAATAAACGCTTGGCTTGGTTTAAGTCAATTTATTCCACACCAATTTTTAATCGATAAAAGAAGCATCATTCACAATGGCAAAAACTGTTTGCTTTCGGTAATATTCCTGTACCTATCCCGCACAAAAAACGTAAATTATGGCTGATAAAACGTACCTTTGCGGTAATGATTGCAATTAATGATTTAACTTACGAAATCGGTTCCAGGGCGTTATACGATGAAGCCAACTGGCACATTAAACCAGGTGAAAAAATTGGTTTGATCGGTGCCAACGGAACCGGAAAAACGACTTTGCTGAAACTGATTGTAGGCGATTTAAAAGCTACCTCCGGCACCATTTCAAAATCTAAAGAGCTGACTATCGGTTATTTAAACCAGGATCTGCTTTCTTACGCTTCCGATAAAAGTATTTTACACGTAGCGATGGAAGCTTTCGACCGGCAGAACCGTTTGCACGACGAAATTGAAGCGTTGCTGAAAAAATTGGAAACAGATTATTCGGAAGATGTTTTGCATAAATTGAGCGATAAACAAAGCGAGTTTGAAGCTTTGGATGGTTATAACATCGAATACAAAGCACACGAAATCCTGGCTGGTTTGGGTTTTAGCGATGCGGATACCGAGCGCAAACTGAGCACTTTTTCCGGAGGCTGGCGGATGCGTGTGATGCTGGCCAAAATCCTGCTGCAGGCCCCGGATATTTTACTGCTGGATGAGCCGACAAACCACCTGGATTTACCTTCCATCCAATGGCTGGAAGATTATTTGAGAAGTTTTGAAGGTGCGGTGGTAATTGTTTCGCACGATAGATGGTTTTTGGATAAAGTGATTAACAAAACGGTGGAATCCCGTAAAGGAAAACTGAACGTTTACTCAGGCAATTACTCTTTTTATGTAGAGGAAAAAGAGCTGCGCGGCGAGATTCAGAAGGGAGAATTTAAAAACCAGCAGGCAAAAATTAAGCAGGAAGAACGTTTGATCGAGCGTTTCCGTGCCAAAGCTTCCAAAGCAAAAATGGCGCAATCGCGTATCAAAGCGTTGGATAAATTGGAGCGGGTTGAAGATGTGGACGATGATAATCCTTCAGTAAATTTCAGTTTTAAGTTTTCCCGTCAGTCTGGCCGTCACGTTATCAATATTGAAAACCTGACTAAAAAATATCCTGCAATTGACATTGTTGAAGAAGCGCATGCCATCATTGAAAAAGGCGACAAAATTGCTTTGATCGGTGCGAACGGCCGCGGCAAATCTACCGTCCTGCGAATTATTGCCGGTGCCGATGATGATTTTGAAGGCAAAAGCGAAACCGGCTACAACGTTACCCAAACTTTTTTTGCCCAGCATCAATTAGAAGCATTGCATCTGGAAAGCGAGATTTTACAGGAACTGCAATCCTTCGCCCCAAAACATAATGAAACGGAATTGCGCTCTATTTTAGGTTCGTTTTTGTTTACCGGTGATGATGTTTTTAAAAAGATCAAGGTACTTTCCGGCGGAGAAAAATCACGCGTGGCACTGGCAAAAGCTTTGACCGCAGATGCCAATTTTTTGATTTTGGATGAGCCGACCAACCACCTGGATATTGCTTCGGTAAATATTTTGATCCAGGCTTTGCAGCAGTATGAAGGTACTTTCATCGCTGTTTCCCACGACCGGTTTTTTCTGGACAACGTGGCCAACAAAATCTGGTTTATTGAAGACCAGCAGATCAAGGTTTATCCCGGAACGTATGCCGAATACGAAACCTGGCAGGCAAAACGGAAACTGGAAGCCAAATCTGCGCCTGCCGTTTCTCAACCTAAAAAAGAAGTAAAAAAGGAAACAATTTCGGTTAAACAACCGGTGGAAGATAAATCTAAAACTTTAAAGAAACTAAACCAGGATTTATCCGGAATGGAGCAAAAAATTTCCGAATTGGAAAAAAACGTAAAGCAATTAGAAGCTGAGCTAAGCGACGATAAAATCTACAAACAGCAAAATCGTTTGCAGGAAGTGAACAAAAACCTCAAACAAAAACAGCAGGAATTGAAACAACTACAGGAAAAATGGGAAGTTTTAGCTGATCAGATCCTGGAAATGGAAGAAAGGTAACGATACTTCTTTTATCGGCATAAAATCAGCAAACAATTTTGGTTTCGCTGCATTTTATTTTTACAGCTTTGTTTCTTAATTTTAAGCAAGAAAATTAATTATGAACTTTTCATTTTTTAATACGGCACCAAAATTATTTAGCGATAAATTTATCAAGCTTGCAAAAGAGGGTCATCTCCCCGAAATTACGGAAGCTGTTGATGACGAACGCCGGAACAAATCTGGTACGGGAACATCCAAAAACGGCAAAATTACAGTAACCAGGGTTGGCATGTACACGGGCAAATAATTGAATGAACTTTGCCCTGCCAACACTGGTTTTGCTGATTTTGCTGATACCAGGGTTTCTATATCGAAGGTTTTATTACTCAGGGGAATTTTCGAAAGAATACTTTAAGCAAAACTTTACCGACCTTATCCTGCCATCGCTTATCCTGAGCGGAATCGTCAATACATTTTGTTACACCATCATCTATTTATTAGGTTATCATTCTGATGCCGTACCTGCAATCGCTGTTTTGCTGAGCGGTACAACAGATAGTGTCCGCGTTTCCGATGCCATACAAATATTGTTTTTAAACCTTTATCCCGGCCTGTCTTATTTTTTGTTTACCGGCATTACCGGCGCGGTAACTGGGCTTTTAAGTAAATACTTTGTTAGGACTTATAAACTTGACCGCAAATACAAGTTGTTTCGTTTTCAAAATGAATGGCATTATCTTTTTAGCGGGGAGATTTTAGACTTTCCTGACGTTCAGGGAAGTGCCCGTGATGTCGATTTAACATATATAAATGTGTTGGTAAACACTTCAGAGGGAAGTGTAATTTATCGTGGTTACCTCTCATCATACATCTTATCAAGTTCTACCGGGATTGACAGGTTGTATTTAACCGATACAAAAAGGCGCTACCTCAAGGATGATGGACAAAACGAGGAAACAACGTACTACAGAATGCCGGGAGAGTTTTTTGTAATTTTTGCAAGTCAAATTATAAACTTACACATTTCCTATTACACCATCTGATAAACCTAAAATTGAAAGAAGCAAATGAAATTAAAAATTCTACTGATACTTCTTTTACTGCATCAAATTTGTGCTGCACAAACTCTATATCAAAACCAGGTTTATCAACCCAATATCAAATCGGTAGAATGTTACAACAGTCAGCAGGAAAGTTCTTTTCCAATCATTGGTTTGCGTACAAATGATGTTTTAATGCTTAGTTTTGATGATTTAAACGGCGGTACAAAATCTTATAATTACACGATCGAACATTGCGATGCCGATTGGAAACTTTCCAACCTTTCGCCTTCAGAATATTTGCAAAGTTTTAGCGAAGACCGGATTATAGATTACCGCTATTCCTTCAACACCAAACAAAAATATACGCATTACCAGTTAACGTTGCCCAATTACAATATCGTTCCAAAACTTTCGGGCAATTATTTATTGAAAGTTTATCCCGAAGGAAATCCGCAGGAACCAATTATAACCCGCCAGTTTTATGTGGTGGACAATAAGGTTGGTTTGGCTGCGGGAATCGTTCCTTCCAATCAAGTTGTAAACCGAACGAGTAACCAGAAAATTAATTTTAGTGTTGATGTAAGTACTTTACCGGTAACAAATCCTTATGCCGAAATCCGAGCTTTAATTATGCAAAACGGGCGTTCGGATGTGAGTCAAATGAACACGCGGCCGCAATTTATACAAGGCATCATTTTGCAATACACCGATTTCCAAACCAATGATTTTGCCGGAGGAAATGAATTTAGGCGATTTGATCTGCGTTCTTTACTTTCTGGTGCAGAACATATTAACAAGATTTATCTCGATACAGCCAATACAGTTATGCTGATGACAGACCGGGAACTGAACCAGCAGAATTATAGTTTTCAATACGATAACGACGGCAAGTTTTTCATTTTAAATGTTGATGGCCGAGACCCGCGGACGGATGCAGATTATGCTCATGTTTACTTCAACCTTTCTTACAGTCCGCCCAATGCAAACAATGCTGTTTTTATCACCGGAAAATTTAACGGTTACCGTTTGGATGAAAGCAGTAAAATGAATTACGATGCGGCAAAAGGCAATTTTTACACGGATTTATATTTGAAACAGGGCGTTTATGATTATCATTACGTGTTGAAAAATAATCTGGGGATTGATCAAACCACGGTTGACGGCAGCCATTTTGAAACTGAAAACGATTACCAGTTTTTGGTTTATTTTAGAAGAGCCGGCAGCCGTTACGAAGAATTAGTTGGTTATCAGTTATTCAATTCTACCAAAAGTTTGCGTTGAATCTTAAAAAAAGTACCCTAAAAGAAGCACATGCTCGAACAGCTGGATTTACAAAACCTGTTAGTTATTGATATAGAAACTGCGCCGCAATACCGCAATTATCAGGAATTGCCCAAGCATTTGCAGGATTTGTGGGAACAGAAAACCATCTATCAACGCAAGGAAACTTCCGCAGAAAACTTTTATCAGCGTGCCGGGATTTGGGCAGAATTTGGTAAAATCATCTGTATTTCTGCCGGGGTTTTTACTTTGGGAGAAGAAACTTCGCTTCGGATAAAATCTTATTGCTGCGCGGAAGAAGCAGGTTTGCTGGAAGATTTTGCTGAAATGCTGAAACGCCGGCCGGCCAACCAGATTTTGTGCGCGCACAACGGTAAAGAGTTTGATTTCCCGTATTTGTGCCGAAGGATGTTGATCAACAAAATAAATATTCCGCCGCAGCTGCAAACTTTCGGTAAAAAACCCTGGGAAACAAACCATCTGGATACGATGGAATTATGGAAGTTTGGCGATTATAAAAACTATACGTCGCTGAATCTGCTGGCGGCAATTTTCAACATCCCAACACCGAAAGATGATATAGACGGCAGTATGGTTGGGCATGTTTACTGGGAAGAAAATGATTCGGAACGCATCAAAACTTACTGCCAAAAAGATGTGGTTACAACGGCGCAATTGCTGCAGCGTTTTCGGGGCGAAGAATTGATCCCAGAGGAAAACATTACTTATATTGATTAACGGATGAGTTTAAAAGTTGACTCTTTACAAGTAAGTTTTAACGTTGGAAACACTGATTTTTATGCCATAAAAGAAGTATCGTTTGAATTACAGCCCGGAAAAGTACTGGGCATTGTCGGCGAATCCGGCTCCGGGAAATCGGTTACTTCGTTGGCAATTATGCGTTTGCTGGATGAAGAAAGGGCAAATATAACCGGGAGTATCAGCTTAAATAACAAAGACTTATTAGAATTACCGGAAGCAGAAATGCGCACTTATCGCGGTAACCGCATCGGCATGATTTTCCAGGAACCGATGACTTCGCTCAACCCGGTTTTAACTTGTGGCTACCAGGTTGCAGAAGCAATTCAGCTTCATTTAAAAGCGAATAAAAAAGAAGCCAGAAACAAAACGATAGAACTTTTTAAAGAAGTGCAACTGCCACGGCCGGAAGCCATTTTTGAAAGTTATCCGCACCAAATTTCGGGCGGACAAAAACAGCGCGTGATGATTGCCATGGCTTTAAGCTGTAACCCGGAAATTTTAATTGCCGATGAACCAACTACGGCTTTAGATGTAACCGTACAGAAATCAATTTTAGAGCTTCTTTTACGTATAAAAAATGAGCGCAACAGCAGTTTGATTTTTATTTCGCACGATCTAGGTGTGGTCCGCGAAATTGCAGATGAAGTAATTGTACTATACAAAGGCAAAATTGTAGAACAGGCTTCAACCGAAACCATCTTCAATTCGCCGCAGCATCCTTACACTAAAGGCTTGCTGGCTTGCCGTCCTTCGCCAACTTTTCAGCTAAAGAAATTGCCTGTTATTAGTGATTTTTTAAAGGTTGATTTGCACGGAAAAATCCAATCTTCCGGTTTAACAATTACAGAAATAAGAGAGCGTTATGTTTTAAGCGATGAGGAAAAAAAGTATCGGCAAAAGAAGCTTTACAACCAGGAACCGTTGCTGAAAATTAAAAATCTGAATACTCCAATCAAAAAAGGTTTTTTTCGGCGTTCCGAAGAAATGATTAAAGCGGTAAACAACATTAGTTTTGAGGTTTTTCCGGGAGAAACATTGGGTTTAGTTGGAGAATCCGGCTGTGGCAAAACAACTTTAGGAAGAAGTATCATCCGGCTGATCGAACCAACATCCGGTAAAATCAATTTTAAAGGTGAAGATATTTTATCGCTTCCATCAAATGAAATGCGGCGGCTGCGCAAAAAAATACAGCTGATTTTTCAGGACCCATACTCTTCCCTCAACCCAAAACTTACTGTTGGAAATGCAATTTTAGAGCCGATGGAAGTGCATCAGTTGTATGGAAATCCAGTCCGGCGCAAAAAGAAAGTTTTGGAATTATTAGACCGCGTAAACTTATTGCCCGAACATTTTAACCGTTACCCGCACCAGTTTTCCGGCGGACAGCGGCAAAGGATTGTGATCGCGCGCGCTTTGGCTTTGCAGCCGGAATTTTTAATTTGTGATGAATCTGTTTCTGCTTTGGATGTTTCGGTGCAGGCGCAGGTTTTAAATTTGCTGAAAGAGTTGCAGCGGGAGTTCAACCTCACTTATATTTTTATTTCGCATGATCTTTCGGTTGTAAAACACATTGCCGACCGGATGATGGTGATGAACAAAGGTGAAATTATAGAAACCGGCGATCCCGATCAAATTTATCATCACCCAAAAGAAGCATATACCCAAAAATTGATCGCTTCAATTCCCGGCACAAACCAGCCGTTTTGAGTTTGCTTCGCCACAAACATTTTATCAGGCTAAATCCTTGTATCTTTACATCAATTTATGGCATCAAAAAACAAAACCAGCCATTCGGTTAAACAGGTACTTACACAATTGGTATTGCAGGTTTTCGAAGAAAATGGCAATCAAACATACAATTACAAACAGGTTTCGGCCAAGCTGAACATTTCCGATCCTGATTCCAAAGAAACAATTTTAGAAATTTTGCAGGAAGAAGCCAAAAAACAGGTGCTAAAAGAAGTATCGCGCGGCAACTTCCAATTAGTAGAATTAAAAACTTTTGTAGAAGGAAAAGTGGATTTAACGGCGGACGGTTCGGCGTTTATCGTAACCGATGACGAAGCTGAAGCCGATATTTTTGTGGCTCCGCGAAAATTGCGTAATGCGCTGCATGGCGACCGTGTGAAGGTTTACGTTTACGGAAAATCATCACGGGGGAAACACAAAGAAGGCGAAGTAATTGAGATTATCCAGCGGGCAAAAATGGAGTTTTCAGGAATTGTTAAACTGAGCGAACGGTTCGCTTTTTTTATTCCGGACGACCGCAAAATGCTGCGCGATATTTTCATCCCGATCTCCGAATTAAACGGTGCTAAAAACGGCATCAAAGCCATTGCAGAAATTGTGGATTGGCCGCCGGAAGCAAAAAACCCGATTGGAAGGATCAAAACCATCCTCGGAAAACAAGGCGAGAACAATACGGAGATGAACGCTATTTTGGCGGAATATGGTTTCCCATTATCGTTTCCTGCGGAAGTAGAACAGGAAGCAGACGAGATTAGCGAGGAGATTTCGGAAGAAGAAATCAAGAAAAGGCGGGATTTTCGGCAGGTAACAACTTTTACCATCGATCCGGTTGATGCCAAAGATTTTGATGATGCGATTTCGTTTCAGTTTTTGGAAAATGGAAATTATGAAATTGGTGTACATATTGCCGATGTTTCGCATTACGTAGTTCCCGGAACACCTTTAGATGCTGAAGCTTTTGAGCGTGGAACTTCTGTTTATCTGGTAGATCGTGTAATCCCAATGTTGCCGGAAAGATTATCTAACGGCGTTTGCTCACTTCGGCCTAAAGAAGAAAAATTATGTTTTTCAGCCGTTTTTGAAATGGATGCGGATGCACAAATTATAACCGAATGGTTTGGCAAAACGATAATTTATTCTGACCGCCGGTTTGCTTACGAAGATGTGCAGGAAATTATCGAAGCAAAAGAAGGTGATTTTGTAAAAGAAATTTTATTGCTGAACGATTTGGCTTATAAACTGCGCGACCGCAAATTCAAAAACGGAGCGATCAGTTTTGAAACGACAGAAGTAAAATTTAAGCTGGACGAGCAGGGCAAACCTTTGGGCGTTTATGTAAAAGAGCGCAAAGACGCGCACAAACTGATTGAAGATTTTATGTTGCTGGCCAACCGCCGCGTTGCAGAATTTATCGGTAAAAAAGGTAAAGGAAAAAGCAAACTCACCTTTGTTTACCGTTCGCACGATTCGCCGAAAGAAGACAATTTAGCTTCTTTTGCGCAGTTTGCTTTGCGTTTTGGATATAAAATCAACATCAATTCTGATAAAGAAACGGCCAAATCGCTCAACCATTTAATGGCGGATGTGGAAGGGAAAAAAGAGCAGAACGTATTGACGCAGCTGGCAATCCGTTCTATGGCGAAAGCGGTTTATACGACCAAAAAAACAAGTCATTACGGTTTGGCTTTTGATTTTTATACGCACTTTACTTCGCCGATCCGCCGCTACCCAGATGTGATGGTGCACCGGTTACTGGAACATTACCTAACTGGCGGCAAAGCAGTTGATGTAGAAACTTATGAGAAAATGAGCGTTCATTCCTCTCAAATGGAGAAAAAAGCGGCCGATGCCGAGCGTGCTTCTGTGAAATACAAACAGGCAGAATATCTTCAAAATCAGATTGGTACTGTTTTTACCGGTATAATTTCGGGCGTTACCGAATGGGGGATGTATGTGGAAATCGAAGAAAATAAGTGCGAAGGCATGATTCGGCTGCGCGATATCAGCGATGATTTTTACACGCTGGACGAAAAAAACTATGCCATTATCGGCCAGCGGAAAAAGAAAGTTTACCAACTGGGTGATGAAGTGCAAATCAAAGTAAAAAGCGTTGACCTGACTAAAAAGCAGATCGATTTTCAATTGGTGCAGCAATAATTTCTATTAAAATTTATGTATTCTATTCAGCAACTGCAAAATATAATTATTAAAGCTATAGAAGGCAAAACATATCCTGAAGAGCCTGCCGAGTTGTACCAGCCGATGCAGTATATGATGAATTTGGGCGGAAAACGCCTTCGCCCGTCCTTACTTTTAATGGGTTGCGATGCTTTTGGCGGAGACATTTACCAAGCCATCAATCCGGCCATCGCCATTGAAGTGTTCCATAATTTTACGTTGATGCATGATGATATTATGGACAATGCGCCGCTCCGCAGAGGAAAAACGACGGTACATGAAAAGTGGAATTCGAGCGTAGGCATCCTTTCCGGCGATGCAATGCTGGTGGAAGGCTACAAGCTGATGATGCAGGTAAATGAAAAAGTGTTGCGTCCGGTTCTGGAGATTTTTAACGATACCGCAATTGCCGTTTGCGAAGGCCAGCAGTTAGATATGAACTTTGAGCAGCTAAAAGAAGTGAAAATTACCGCTTACATTAACATGATCCGTCTAAAAACAGCCGTAGTTTTGGGTGGGGCTTTAAAAATCGGTGCTTTAATTGCCGGTTCTAATCAGCAAGATGCAGAACTGATTTATGCTTTTGGGGAAGATCTCGGCATTGCTTTCCAGTTACAGGATGATATTCTGGATGTTTACGGCGATCCGGAAAAGTTTGGCAAACAGGTTGGCGGCGATATCATCTCCAATAAAAAAACTTATTTGCTGATTAAAGCACTGGAAACAGCGGATTCTGAACAGTTACAAGAATTAAATTACTGGTTACAACATGCTAATTCTGATGCGGTAAAGAAAGTATCAGCTGTTAAAAACTTGTTTGATCAAATGGAAATCCGTGAAAAATCTGAACAGGAAATGAACCGCTATGCGCAACGGGCTTTGCAAAGTTTGAAAGATTTGCCTTTGCCCGAAATCCAAAAAACCCAATTATTTGAGTTTGCGGATATGTTGCTGGTTCGGGAGAATTAGAAATGTTAGTTATTCTCGCACATGTTTTAAAATCCCTTGATTAGTCGTTCAATCAATCTACAATCTGTTTGTTTTATTTTATTAAAAACTGGTTTTAGCATTGTTATTAAACTTTGTTGCTTGGCTTCTACCAGGACGACACCTAATGTTCAGGTCTAATTGTCTTGCTATTCAACGGCCTGTTTGTTCGTCTATGATTAAACGACAATCTTTTCATTTCATCACTAAAGTATGAACTTTTTGGGAAATGGTCGAGACGAAT
This sequence comes from uncultured Sphingobacteriaceae bacterium, assembly GCA_964251965.1. GTDB lineage: Bacteria > Bacteroidota > Bacteroidia > Sphingobacteriales > Sphingobacteriaceae > Mucilaginibacter_A. The sequence goes on from CAXULQ010000001.1 coordinate 530,923, forward strand.
AAATAGCGAACATAGATTAGTTGATGAAATATTGCCAGGCGGAGAACGTTTTATTTCAAGCATCTTATCTTTAAGATTAATTATTTGGCGGGGAGAATCCTTGGCTTTTAAGACTGGATTGCAAATTCATACCAATAAGGGGAACGATAAATACTACCATGCTGTTGTTTCTTGCTTACTGTAATAACTCTTCTAATTATCAGCGTTGCCTTTACGCTCATTGCAAACGAATAAATATTATTCGTTCATCGCATCATTAAGTTTTCTCAGATAAAGCGTGTCGCTAATGATACTTGAATGACTTGTATTCGGGATGATAATTATTTTCGTTTTATTTATGTTAGCAACGTGTACAAGTTTGTTGCTGTCATTACAATCACCATCCTGATCACCACAAAAAATATAAACGGGACATTTTATTAATGGCATAGACTTATATGTGTCAAACTCGTATTGAATACCTGATGGATAAATAACCTTGAACACACTGGCCAAAGCGGTGGGTAGTTGCGTAGCTAAACCGCCTCTTTTATACACAGGTGAGCCAAGTATCAACTTATTCGGGTTATTTTTACTTGCCAGTTTTGCAGCAATTGCACATCCAAGAGACCTGCTATAGATAATAATTTTGTTTTCAGGATATAATTTTTTAACGTAATTGTAACCACATTGTGCCGTTGTGTCAAATGAAGAACTGTTTGGATTTACCGTTGTTTTGCCATAACCAGGATAGTCTATAGCAATAACATCATAACCTGCACTAAGTATAGGGATAGCCATTTGGCCTGCCATGTCTAAATTGCCTCCCCCGCCATGAAGAAAATATACAATGCCTTTAGGTTTCTTAACTTTAAATTGTATCATGTTGATGATGCGGCCTTGAAAAGAAATATTGTGTTCTATATATGGAACCGAAAATTTAAACTTGTAGTTTGAGGGTAAAATAACGCCCAGAAATTGTCCTTTCTCAATTCTATAAATAAATATATACAAGCTAATTGCTAAAGTCAGTAAAATAATGGATATCCATTTAATCAGTGTTCTCATACATTTTTTCTAAGTTGATAATCAAATATTTATCAAGCTGAATATGGTCATTTCTTTTAAGCTCTGGAAACTCTTTTTAGTTGAGATATGTAATGCCGTCCCTCCTTTGAGCTAAGTATCTTTAATCCTCTTTAATACTTCTTTTATCGCCTAAAAACTTATGCTATTTTGTTTAAGGTTGATGCTTTTATTATTTCGTCAACGCCGCGAATTTGTTAAGAATTATATGAAGTATGCAAAGATTGGTGCACAATTTTTATCTATAAAAGAAGCATTAAAAAACCCTATATTTAGAAATTTGAAGTTTTTTTGGAGGTTGTTATTACTAAATATACATTTTAATAATTAAATAATTAGTTGATTTGAAGATTTATAATTAATAACTTAGTTTCAAAATTTAAGCTGTGGGATTTTTTTAAAATCTAATCACAACTTAATAATCTCATTTTTCTAATTTAATTCTACGTTATGCCAAGGTTTCTAAAGTGCTGCATGTTGATTTTACTTTTTTCAGTAAACGCTTTCGCCAAAACTGCAACAGTACATATCACGATAAAAAATTATAAAGGTTCATTTTCAATCTATGATCCCCAATCAGGGTATGATCTTACAAAAAAGAGGTCTACCGAACCTGGTTTAGATGCGCAGGGGGCAGCATCCTATACGATGGATATTAATCAACCAAGTTATCTTATTTTATATTTTTCATCTGATAAGTTTTTTAACTATAGTCTTTTTTTATCGCCGGGAGACGAGCTGTTTTTAACGGCAGATTTTGCCAGGAAAGACCATCAGGTTACGGTAACTGGTAAGGGCAGCAACAATAATCAGCCTGAAATTTTTGCCTTGACGAATTTTGATTGGCTACCTTTTAAGGGCGACAAAGACCCGGACCGGGTGCTCACTGCCATCAAAAAACAATATTTGTCGAATAAAAGTATCCTGGCCAATTATATTAAAGTGAACAAACCTTCAGCAGCTTTTATTAAAAATGCGATGAACAATTTAAAATATTTTGTTCCCGACAATTATTATGAATTCAGCCATAATAACAATTTCTTTAGACCAAAGGATCAGCTCACCAAATGGAAAAAAACTCAGGACAGTATATTTTCAACCGTTAAACTAAGCAATAATGATGCATTAACTGCCTATAATTATACGCAGTTGATGCGCAGCGTTGTATTGCGCGAAACGGAGGCCCTACAGCAGGAATATGCTGAAAAGGAAGCCCGGCGGTTAGAGCATACCAGTCAAGAGTTATCAATGAACGATCATGGGTTGCTCCCTAATCTGACATACGATAAGAAATATGATCAGCGTGCACAGCCAGGCAATTTTAATAAAATAGTGCTCGACCAATACTTCAGCGGTAAAGCAGCAGAATATGCATACAGCCAAACATTAAAATGGAAATTTGCACGCGCCGATTATCCTGCCATTGTTTCGATCTATAATCATTTTAAAAAAGAATATCCGCATAGCACGTTTGTAAAAGCGTTTAGTGCTTCAGTTGCTACAATAGTTAACAAGCAGCAAAAAGGACTCAACAACAAAACAATTTTTGTTAAAAACAACGGCACGCAGTTAAATACATTTAAGGATGTGCTAGCACTAACCAAAGGCAAAGTTGCGCTGGTAGATATGTGGGGAACGTGGTGTAGCCCTTGCCGGTCTGAAATAGAAAAAAATGCTGCAAAATTAGAAGCCTATTTTAAAGGTAAAAACGTCAATTTCATTTATATCGCCAATGACGATATCAACCGGGAAAAAGAATGGAAAAAAGCGATTGCCTATTTTCAGATAGAAGGAATGCAGGTTTTGGCCGATCCCAAATTAACAAAAGATATTATGGATAAAGTTAAAGCAAGCGGTTATCCTACTTACATCCTTATCAATAAAAATGGTAGTTATCGAAAGACAACCTCTCAACTTCCGGTAAATGTTCAGGCAATGATTAAAGAAATTGAAGCCGCAGGTTTGTAACAGCACTTCTACTGGTTGGCATTTGTAACAATGTTTTTCAATCATAAATTTCCAATCCGCCTGATACTTCTTTTATCACCTGAAACTTGTACTACTTGCGTTAAAAGTGAAAACCTTAATTTTCCGCACTTTTCAAAACCATTTTACACTTTCCATAATCAATTACCGCATTGTATTCCATCAAAACATCTCCGCCTAAAACACCTAAAACCGGTGCAATGGCTAATTTTTGGTAAGCGGTATTGATGGCCGAAAGATCTAAAACTGCAACTTCCAAACTTGGAATATGAAACTTGCCGATATAAAAATCCAGGATTTCTGTAGTAAAAGATTCCATATCGTTTGTGCCCAAACCGGTTGTTAAATGACCGGAATTTTTCAGTTCGTTTTCGTGGATGAGTTCTAACAACAAGGTTTTATCAAATGCAGTTTTAGAAGCACCGGTATCCAAAACCAGTTTAAATGGTTTTTTAAAAACGGTTACCTTCACCAGCATGTGGAAACCATTTCCGTTTAAATCAACCACTTCTAACGGAATATTTTTCGCAGGCATAAAAACAGGTTTACTTCAACCTAAAAATTAAAACGGTGTTAGGTTGTAGCGCGAAGATAAAAATCCAAGTTGGTTATTTTTTGTCGGAAGCCTTTCTTCAGTTTTGGGTTGATAAAAACAGTATTGGTTTTGCAGATGCTTCTTTTATCAGGCAAATTTATTGCCTTGCTTTTCTATCAAAACAAGCCCTAAAAATTGAGGTTGTTACATCAAACTAAAATCAATTTAAAATGGCATTTATAGAATCAAAAAACAGTACTTCGGCACCGGTTAAAATTTTTTATCAGGATTTAGGGGAAGGAAAGCCTGTTGTGTTGATACATGGCTGGCCGCTAACAAGCGATTCCTGGGAATATCAGTTGAACGAATTGCCGGAACATGGCTTTCGGGTAATTGCTTACGACCGCCGCGGTTTCGGTAAATCTGACAAGCCCTGGGGAAATTACGATTACAATACTTTGGCTGGAGATTTAAAAGCTTTGCTGGACGAACTGGACCTGCACGAAGTTACCTTAGTTGGTTTTTCGATGGCTGGCGGAGAGGTAATCCGTTATTTAAGTTTATACGGAAGTGAACGTATTGCTAAAATTGCATTGGTCAGTTCGATCATCCCTTATATGTTAAAAACGGATGATAACCCGGAAGGCGTTCCGCAGGAAATGTTCGACGAGTTTGAAACCCAATTACGTGACGACCGTCCGAAATTTCTGGCAACATTCGGCAAACAGTTTTACAACGATAGTTTGTTAACACCAGCCGTAAGCAGCGAAACGTTGGATTGGACGCAAATAATGGCGTTGACCGGAAGCGGAAAAGCGACGATAGAATGTATGAAATCTTTTTCGACTACCGATTTCCGTAGTGAATTAAGTTCGGTTAAAGTGCCCGTTTTAATTATTCACGGCGATGATGATAAAACCGTGCCGATTAAAACGTCTGGAGATGAAGCAGCCAAGTTGTTGCCGCAAGCAGAATATATTGTTTATGAAGGTGCGCCACATGGACTGTTTATCACCGAAAAAGAAAAATTAACTGCCGACCTGGTTAATTTCATCAGCAAGTATTAAAAAAAAGCATGGTAAAAGAAGCATCCCGAAAACCCCGGGATGCTTCTTTTATACAGGTAAATTTGTTTTTTAGAAAGGATAACCGATAGCCAGGTTAAATACAGGTTTATTATTGTTAAGGCTGCTTGCGGAAGAATAAGGACGGACGACCGGAAAGCCAAGATCGGTACGCAATACCAACACGCTTACATCAAATCGTAAACCGAAACCAACATCGGCAGCCATCTGGTTTAAAAAGTCTTTGCCGATCGTTCCGCCTGCCTGATGCGGTTTGGCGTTCCAAACATTACCTGCATCGGCAAACAAAGCACCGTAAACAATGCTGAACAGTTTGGGCCGGTATTCTAAATTAGCTTCCAGTTTTATATCACCGGATTGATCTGCCAAAAAGCCGCCGGTAGTTCCGTAAATGGTAGGGTTAACCGATCCCGGGCCGATAGAACGTGCACGGAAACCGCGCAAACTATTTGGCCCGCCAATAAAAAACTGCTGGCTGTAAGGCAAAATAGTGGAGTTGCCGTAAGGTAAACCTGCACTGGCAATTAAGCGGGCAGCAATTTGGCTGTTTGGCCCTACTTTGTGGAAAAACCTGAATTCATTTTCTAATTTAATATATTGATTAAAAGGAGTGTTAAAGAGCGTTTTTATTTTTGATGGATTGGCTAAAGTATCCGCTCCGGTAACAAGTCCAAAAATAATTCCAGATTCACTGATCCGGCTATTGTAATAAACCGTGTTGGTACGATAAGTTTCTGTAGTATTGGTATAAGTATAACTGTAAGAAGGACCGAAAGTGAATTGCGGGTCGGTAACGTGTTTTAAAGCAGGGTTAGTGGTGTAAGTAGGATCATTTGTATAAGCCGTAGTAACATTAGCCGGTTTAACATACGTAACTGCCAGCAGATTAAGTTCGTGCGACCTGTGTGTATTTTGCCTCCACTGGTAACCGAAAGAGCCATTAAAGGAGTTCAAGTTGTATAACTCGCTGCGGTTAACAATGGAATAACCTATTGAAAAATTGGTGCGAGGGATATAAGCATTATCAGTTTTTATATTAAAAGGACTAATAAAACGAGGCCAGGACAATGTAGTTTGAATACCAACTTGTGATAAAGGATGGCTGCCTTGAGAATCACCTGAAACCTGAGCATCTGTACTACCAAACAAAGTAACGGTCAGCAACTCTGCACCTTTAAAAGTATTACGGTTCCGGAAGTTTAGGTTGAGTTGCGTGCCGTTATAATTAGCGGAAGTAGTCCGGCCTAAAACATCAACCGATAAAGATTTTTTTGGGAACTGGGTTAAAAAATAATAAACATTAAGCTTTGGCGAATCTGTAGAAACATCTTCAAAACGGTTTTTTACATATTTAAAAGGCCCTAAGTTTATAAACCGGTTTAAAGATTTGTTATGATCGGTGCGGTTGTAAACGCTCCCCGGCTGTAACTGCACGGTGTTTTTAAATACAAAAGGCTTAACCGTTACCCTTTTTTGGATGACGGAATAATTGTTATACTTTACCGCCCTATCCAACATCAAAGAAGTATCCCGTAAGGAATAGTTAGGATAAACGTAAATGTTGTTGATCTTGTAAATGTTGCGGGCTTTTCCCGGGGTAGTATTGACAATATCAACCGACATATCCACCTGGTGTGTACCAACATTTGTACTATCAACCCTGGCAATTAAATCTTCTGCAGAAAAATAATAAAACCCTTTTTCTTTCAGGTTGGCATCAATCCTGTCGCGTTCAGCCTTAATAACATCCAGATTGTATTTATCCCCAACTTTTAACAAACTATTTTTAGCAGTACCGGCAACAGCAGTATCTAAACTTCCATTTCCGGTTGGAAACGTTAATTTTCGGATGGTGTAACCAGGGCCTGTGTTGGTTGTATAAACAGCAGTTGTTTTTTTACTTTTAGTAATGGTATCGCCCGAAACCTGTGCTTGAAAATAGCCTTTATTTTGTAACGTGTTTACCAAAATACTGCTGTTTTTTGTTAGGTCGACAGCACTGGCTAAAACAGGCGGTTCGCCGAAATGGGTATTTAAGTAATGTTTAATCCCTTTTTTCTTGGTGGTTTTGGTGATGTTATAAATGTATAATTTATAGCGTAAACCTAAGATTGCAGCGTTTGGTTTCGGCCTTAATAAACCGGTAAGCTCACTGCTTAAAGCTTTTTTATCGTTTTTTTTGATGTCTTTGTTTACAATATTTACTTTACCGCCTACATACAAAGTCTGGCCGTTGGTTAAGTATTTGGTATTGCTGCAGGCATTTAAAAAAACAGTAACCAGCAATAAATATCTGATGGATTTAATCATGAGTTTAGTTTGTAGTTTCCTCTTTCTTTTCCTTCTTGTCCTGTTTAAGGCGTCGGCGCATCTCTTTTAGTTGCTCTGAGGATTTAAATATTTCTTTAAACTTATTGTAATCTACCGTAAACGAGAATCCAACACCTGTTTCTACCACCTGGCCTTGTACCACAATGTATTCGTCCCTGCGGTAAGCCCTTAATGCAAAGCGGCCGTCTTTGGTTAATTTATAACCAACTGTTACGTTACCGGCAATAGTACTTGCTTTTTGTCCGGGTTGGTTTTGTCCTTCCAAATTAAAATTATTCCCTACAGAAACAGTAAGCCGGTCATTCAAAAAACGTTTGGAAAGCGCAACATTTAAATCCGTACGGTTTTGTGCAGTACCGGTAGAATAATCTTCTCCGGATTGCAGATCAAAGTTTAAATCAACTCCCGCAATCGAATTTCCAACTAATTTATTCAACTGATCAGACAGCAAACCACTTACACTATTCCGTATTGCCCCTTGCACACCGCTGCTGCCGCCCGCACTTTGCAAGGGGTTATCACCAATAAAGTGCCCTAAAACAAGCACGCCCAAAACCTGCTTGTTCAGTTCGTTCGGGTCTTGCCTTATTTGTGCCAACCGGGTATCCACGGTATTGACAACATCGCTTGAAACTGTATAATTGCTATCCGGTAAAATAATATCAAAGCTGATAGCAGGTTTTAACAATTCATCTTTCAAGTTTAAATTTACGTTGAAAGGCAGCTTTTGCTTGTACTGCGTTTTTTCCGTTTCAGAACTTAATTGATCTTCTACCAAATCGATAGGAGGTACATTAGCTATATAAATAGCTGTTAAATCAATATTGGCACTGGTTGGGTCTCCGGTCCAGGTAATCGTACTGCCTCTTTTAAAGGTAAAATTTCTTTGTACGGTTGCATAAGCCAGGTTATAAGAACCTGAAGTTACCGTGTAAGTACCCGTTAAATTAGTTTTTCCGCTTGGGTCAACTGCTGCATTGAGTTGTGCTTCACCTTTAATATGTACCACATCGCCGTTGCGTTCATCAATTACAATATTAAAATTGGCGTTTTTGTTAATGGTGATATTTGCCGTAACATCCAAGCCCGTAATGTCCGATTTACTTACAGAATCACGTTGTTTGGCCAACAATATCGAATCTAATTTTGGTGCGCTTCTGTTTACAAATTCTACTACGCCTTTTCTATCCTGGATTCCCGGATCACTTTGCGGAAGTACAATGGTTAAATCTGTTTTATCATTGATAGCTAAAGTACCGTCAACCACAGGTTTGTCCAGATCGCCGCGTATTTTCAGGCGTGTGTTCAGATAAAGCTTTCCGTAATAAAGCTTGTTGTTTTCCCTGGTCGAATTAATTGCCCTGAAGTTCTCGGCGTTAATATCCAAACCAAATTTAAAATCGGTAAAGGTTTTGGTATAAACTGCCCCGTTTATGGTTGCTTTGTTGCCGGCAGAGTCAACCAAAGCGAAATCGTTGAAGGCAATTCCATCCTGGTTAAAACTGATCTTTTCATTATCCAACCGGAAGTAAGAGTTCAGCATCGAAACATTAAAACCTACCTTATTAAAATTAACGTCGCCGTTAACATTGGGTGCAGATGGCGAACCGGCAATTTTTATCCGGCCGGTAATATCGCCGGTTGTGTTGCGCAGGTTTCCTAACGTAAAACCTTCAATACTTTTCATATTCAGTTTTACAATATCCAGGTTTAAATCGATGTTATTGTCCTTCTGGTTGGTATAATACAAACCGGCAAGTTTTACTTCATTTCCTTTCCCGGTAATATCTACGTTAGCTGCAAAAGTATTGGCTTGCTGGTTGTTTACTTTGATGGCAATATCGCCTAAAGTATCAGCTTTAAAATTGAAATCTTTTATGGTAAGGTCAGAAGTAAAAACCGGACTTGCAGCAAAATTGCTCACGTTAGCATTTCCATTTATAGTCCCGCCAACTTTTAGCGAATCTTTTTCTGCAATGTGGGTCAAAGTTTCAATTTTGAAGTTTTGAAAAGTTACTGCAACCGGACCGTTTAGCTGCTGGTTAGTTGTATTGATCCCCAAAGTTTGGTTGTTGTTGGATATGTTAAAATTTCTGGCTAAAATACCTTTTCCGCCAAATTGCAAAGCGTTTGTTGCGCTTACCGTCCACGGCGTGTAATCCAAAACCAAACCATTTTGCAGTAAGCTGAATTCGTATTGATTGGTTAAAGCTTTAAATATACCGGCAATGCGATATTGTTCTTTCTGGCTCTTGTCTTTTATAGAGACATTTAAAGCAAGTTTGTTATTTTGTGCATTCCCGCTGATACTTGTGTTTAACAATTGGATAGAAGATGTTGCAATTTTATCAACCGTTAATTTATAATTTAAAGCATTGTTGCCGGTGTTGATGGCCAGATTCAAATTGCTGATTTGGTTGGTGCCGTAAACTGTATTTGGTATTTCACCGTTTACAACTAAATCCCCTGCATCACTGTTAAAACGTCCGTTCAATTTAACCGGGTCTAATTGTTTTAAATCCGGTGCAAACTGGGTTAGCAAAGGTGTTTTAGTGATCGTTGCATTAAATGTAAAATTTTCGGGTGTAAATTTTACCTTGGTAAAAGAAGCATTAGTACTGTAATATTTGTTGATGGTGGCTTGAAGTGCAGTCCCAACTTCGGTCAGCTTGTATTTACCGCTCATTCTTGCTGTCAGGATTTGCGATTTGATCCTTAGCGAAGAACTATCCGCATTAGCCGTAGAAATTATGCCAACAGAATCTAACTGGATGCGTTGTGTTCCTTGCACAATCAGCAAATCCGTCAATTGTATATTTCCGTTTAAATAATCCGGATCGGCGGTTGGGACATCGGCCACAATTTTGCCATGTAAACGAAGCGGTGTACTTGCAAAATGCAAACGTTGTAGATTGATACTATCCAAGTTTAACGTTGCATTGATGGCAGGATATTTATTGGCCATGTTCACTTTTGCATTCAAGGCAAAGTTGATGTTTGGATCTTTCATCCGCGCCGTTGTATTGATCAATCCGTTTCTTGCAGTCCCTTTCAACACTAAATTGCGGTAAACGTATCCTTTCACATCGGCACGGATTAAATTCGCTTGTAAAGTTGCATTGGCATTTTTTACACTTGTGCCCGAGCCTTTAACTTTTGCATTTAAAGTTAAACGCCCAACTGTTTTTTCCTGTTTGATTAATTTTCCAACATTAAAATTATCCATTTTAATATCGGCAGAATAGACTTCGCTGCCTTTTTTACTACCGCTTTTCATTCCGGCAATTGCATTAATATTGCCATAACTGGAACGCAGTGCCAAATTGGTATTGAAATTTTTGATACTTCCTTTAAAGGTCCCTTTTAAACCTAAAGATTCGGGGATACGGATACTTGCAGGCAACGAACCGGCAGGTGCAAGTTTGGCAATATCGCGGCCTGTTGTACTGAAATCTTTGATGTTGAGGTCGAAGTATGCTTTATCCACATCCGGCAAACCTTTTAAATGTGCCGAAGCTGCAATTTTGGTTTGGCCTAATCCGGTAACGGTCAGGTTTTGGATCGTCAAATCGTTTACTTTACCGGTGATTTTTCCGTTTACATTTAAAATACCATTTGTGTTTCCCTTAAAAGGCGGCGTTGTAGCAAGCGTTGGCACAAAATTAAGCACATCTTTAAAAGCTAATTTGCTGTCTGTAAAGTTTGCATTCAATTGTAGTTGGCCCAGGTTTTTGCTGATGTCTGAAATAGACGGATATCTAACTTCAATATAATCACGGATAATTGTTCCCGGAGTTTCCAAGTACAGGTTTTTTAGGAAAGACTGTTTTTGCCCGTATAAAAATGTGGTACGGAAATTTTTGATCTGCACGCCGCTTTTATCAGCAAAAGCAAACTGGTTGATCTTGCCGGAAATGGTTGTCGGACTATATAAAATATCATCAGCATTTACATTTAAACCTTTCAAATCCAGGTGCATGTAATCAATGCCTTTGGCAACAGCTTTCGATGCGTTGTTATCGTACCGGATATCGTTATCCGCAAAAGCAACTTTGCCTAATTTTACGGTCCAGCCTTTTTCTTCTGCTTTGGTTTTTGTGGTAGTATCTTTATCAACCGCTGCTTTCGATGCTTCTTTTACAGTAGTTTTTATGGTGGCAGCAGTTGATGGGCGACCGGTTGACAGTAGGGCTTTGGTTTGATTTAGTTCGATGTTTTTGATTACTACGCGCTGGTTTTTCAGGTCGATACTATCCAATTCAACCAAAAATTTACCAAGGTCAACTTTGGTTTTCAAGGCCGAAGTTTCATTCTGGTAATCAACTTTGATTTTAGAAAGATCCAATATGCCTAATTTCAAATCGTAATTTAAGGGTTTGGAGGAAGCAGTATCCGGGGTTGATGCTGTTTTTACCGATGTAATTTCGTGCTGGATTACTTTTGCATTTACATCCGAAAGCGTAATTTTAGGAACGGTGAACTTCATCTTGTCCAGATCAAAATCCTTGATGTTGGTATCAAAATGGCCTAAGTTAAAAGCTACATCATTGCCCGAAACCGCATCGTTGTATTTAATTTTAATACGGTCGAGGTTGATCTTGTTGATCGAAAATTTCATCGAAGCCGTATCGTTCGGGTCAGGTGCTTTTTTCTGTTCGCTTGCAAAAGCTTTGATAATATAAGTAAAGTTAAAAGCACTATCCGGCATGGTGCGGTTGATGTGCGAAGTAATGCCTTGCAGGTTAACTTCGTTTATTTCAATCTGGTTATCCAGAATTTTAAGCAGGCTGATATCAACTTTCAGTTTTTCGCCGGCCAGTAAAGTGTCTTTTTTCTGGTCTTCAAAATAAACATCATCCAGCACAATCAGCTTGGGCAAACCCAAAGAAATATGTCCGATCCTGACCGGCGTATGTATTTTGCCTTCTAAATAGCTAACTGCTTTGTCTTTAACAAAATTTTGTACCGCGGGGACTTGTATCAAAACAACCACAAGTAAAACAAGTGCAATCACACTTACAATCAGCCAAAGTACAATCTTAAGGAATAAGCGTCCGTATTTTTTCAAAATTATTGCTGTTTAAACATGATAATATTTTAACGCAAACAAACAAAGTTTGCTTTTAGTCATACCAAAGTACCTGAAAATAGTTTCGTAAAAAAAATAAAATCCAATGTCATTTTATTTGGTGCTTTTCCACATTTTGGTATTGCAAATATAGTTTTTGGTAAATTTGCAGCACATACTTCTTTTATGCCCGATTTTTCTCATTTACACGTGCACACCCAGTTTTCTTTGCTGGATGGTGCTGCCGATGTTACCAAACTTTTTAAAAAAGCCAGTGCCGACGGCATGAAAGCCATGGCCATTACCGACCATGGAAACATGTTCGGCGTGTTCAAATTCGTTGCCGAAGCCGCCAAACACAATGTTAAACCCATTGTGGGCTGCGAGTTTTATGTTGTAGATGACCGCCATAAAAAACAATTTACAAAAGATAAAAAAGACGTACGCTACCACCAGTTATTATTGGCCAAAAACGCCGAAGGTTACAAAAACCTCATCAAGCTTTGCTCGCTGGGTTACATTGAAGGCTTGTACAGCAAGTGGCCGCGCATTGATAAAGAGTTGATTGTAAAATACCATAAAGGTTTAATTGCCACCACCTGTTGTATCGGTGCTTCCGTTCCGCAATCCATTTTGAAAAATAGTGAAGCCGAGGCGGAAACCGAATTTAAATGGTGGCTGGATTTATTTGGAGAGGATTATTACATCGAACTGCAGCGGCACGATATTCCTGAGCAGATTAAGATCAATAATGTACTTACTTCCTTCGCCAAAAAACATGTGGTAAAAGTAATATGCTCCAATGATTCTCATTACGTCGATCAGCAGGATGCCAACGCACACGATATTTTGCTTTGCGTAAACACCGGCGATATGCAAAGTACGCCGATTGCCACGGATGAAGAAGGTGGAAAAGGCTACCGTTTTGGTTTTCCAAATGATAAATTCTACTTTAAAACACAAGCTGAAATGGGACAGCTTTTCAATGATATTCCCGAATCGCTCGATAATACCAACGAAATTGTAGATAAAGTAGAAACGTTAAAACTGAAGCGTGATATTTTACTGCCTAATTTCCCTGTCCCGCCAGAATTTAAAATCCATCACGGCGCGGAAGCCGATGTTTTAAACCAGTGGGAATACCTGAAAGATTTGACTTATAAAGGTGCCAAAGAACGCTACCACGAAATCGGTTCCGAAGTGCAAGAACGTTTGGACTTCGAATTGTTCACGATTAAAACAATGGGTTTTGCCGGTTACTTTTTAATTGTGGCCGATTTTATAAAAGCTGGCCGTAATTTAGGTGTTTTTGTCGGTCCGGGTCGTGGTTCTGCGGCTGGTTCTGCGGTGGCTTATTGTATCGGCATCACCAATATTGATCCCATAAAATACAATTTACTGTTTGAGCGTTTCCTCAATCCTGACCGTAAATCCATGCCCGATATTGATACCGATTTTGATGATGAAGGCCGGCAAAAAGTGATTGATTACGTGGTTGATAAGTACGGACAAAATCAGGTTGCCCAGATTATCACTTACGGCTCAATGGCGGCGCGTACTAGCATCCAGGATGTTGGACGCGCGTTAAATATGCCGTTATCCGAAGTAAACACGATTAAGAAGTTAGTGCCCGAAACACTGGGCATCACCCTAAAAAAAGCCATAGAACAAGTCCCGGAACTACAGGAAATTTTGAAAGGTAATGACCTGAAATCTAAGGTGCTAAAAGAAGCAGAAAAGCTGGAAGGTTCGGTGCGGAATACCGGCGTTCATGCTGCGGGGATCATCATCGCGCCGGAAGATTTAACCAATATTTTGCCGGTTGCCACTTCTAAAGAATCTACTTTGCTGGTTACGCAGTTTGACGGAAAAGTGGTGGAAGATGCAGGCGTCATCAAAATGGATTTTCTAGGGTTAAAAACACTAACGATCTTAAAAGATGCGCTGCGGATGATCAAACTTAATCATCACATCGATATTTCGATTGATGAAATTCCGTTAGATGATGCCAAAACCTACGAATTGTACCAGGAAGGAAAAACCAACGGTACTTTTCAGTTTGAAAGCGACGGGATGCAAATGTACATGCGCGAATTAAAGCCGGATAAGTTTGAGGATTTGATTGCGATGAACGCGCTTTACCGTCCGGGACCGATGGAATATATCCCAAACTTCATCAAACGGAAACATGGTTTGGAGCCGATCAGTTATGATTTGCCGGACATGGAAGAGTATTTGGCGGAAACCTACGGCATAACCGTTTACCAGGAACAGGTGATGCTTTTATCGCAAAAGCTGGCTGGTTTTAGCAAAGGCGATGCTGATGTTTTGCGTAAAGCGATGGGTAAAAAGCAGATTGAGATCCTGAACAAAATGGAATCGCAGTTTACCGAAGGTGCAACGGCAAAAGGCCATCCCAAAGATAAATTGACCAAAATCTGGAACGACTGGAAAGCTTTTGCGCAATACGCTTTCAATAAATCGCATTCCACCTGCTACGCTTTTGTGGCATATCAAACCGCTTATTTAAAGGCGCATTACCCGGCAGAATACATGTCTGCGGTTTTAAATAACCAGAACAACATTGAAAAGATAACCTTTTTTATGGATGAATGCCGACAAATGGGCATTCCGGTTTTAGGCCCGGATGTAAACGAATCTTTCAATACTTTCACCGTAAACCAAAAAGGGGAAATCCGTTTTGGCTTGGCCGGAATAAAAGGCGTTGGCGAAAAAGCGGTTGAAAGTATCATCGAAGAACGTGATGCCAATGGCCCTTATCGAACCGTTTATGATTTTGCCCGACGTTCTAACAATCGATCCGTCAACAAAAAATCCTGCGAAAACTTAGTTTACAGCGGTGGTTTTGATAGTTTCGGTTTAAAACGTTCTCAATTTTTTATGAAAACTGAGAATGGAGTTTTAACCGGTTTGGAACGCTTGATTAAGTATGGCAACGATTACCAGAATATGCAAAGCAGTTCGCAGGTTTCGCTTTTTGGCGGCTCCAATGCTTCTTTTATACCCGAACCTGCTATGCCGGAAGGCGACGAATATCCGCTGATCGAAAAGCTGAAATACGAAAAAGATTTGATCGGGATTTATTTAACCGGCCATCCATTGGATAATTACAAGTTCGAGCTGGAGAAGTTTTGCAACGCCACGGTTAAGGATTTGAAACTGATCCAGAAAATGAAAAACCGCGAAGGCGGCGAGGAAACCATTGCTTCTTTTAACGAGCTAAAAAAGAGGAGCGAACTTTGCGTTGGCGGCTTGTTATCCAACGTTCAGCATAAAATGACCAAAACCGGAAACCCTTTCGGCACTTTTGTTTTAGAAGATTACAACGATTCGTACGAGTTTGCTTTGTTTGGCGAGGATTACATCAAATTTAAAAACCTGATGTTCGACGGTTACTTTTTGCAGGTCCGGGGAACGATCGAAGAAAAATTTAGGCAGAAAGACAATTGGGATTTGCGCATTTCTTCCATGCAATTACTCTCCGAATTGCGGGATAAATTAACCAAATCAATTACCATCAGCTTAAATTTAAACGAACTTTCCGATCAGTTATTAAACGATTTGCAAGGTTTGGTTGAAGCCAATAACCAAAAGTATGCGGTAAAAAATTGCGTACTCCGTTTCCAAGTGAAAGATAAGGAAGAAGCGATTGCAATTGAAATGCCTTCGCGGAGTTTTAAGGTAAGCCCAAGTGATGATTTTTTGGAAGAAATAAAAATGCTTACCAATATAATGCCTATTTTGGGTTAGCAAAAGGAGTTGTTTAATGGAAATTGAAAAAAACGGTCATAACGACGAAATAAAGAAAGAGAAGATTGAACTTCTCAAACTTGCTTTATTTGATCATGTTTTGATGGAAGATATTATAGAAATTGAAGATGACTTTATATCTGTAGATTTTGAAACATTAGATTCTGTTGAGTAATTCGTTTACCCAATGTCAACTTGTCATAACCCAAACGTGGCAAGTAAATTGATTATTCTATATTTGTTTAAACATTATTAAACATAAATATTATGGCTTTAGAAATTACAGATGCCAACTTCGATGAAGTTGTGCTAAAATCAGATAAACCAGTTTTGGTTGACTTTTGGGCTGAATGGTGCGGGCCTTGCCGCATGGTTGGCCCGGTAGTAGAAGAAATTGCAAAAGACTTTGGCGATAAAGCAGTTGTAGGAAAAGTAAATGTGGATACAAACCCTGGTATTTCCATGAAGTTTGGTATCCGTAATATCCCGGCTTTGTTGTTTTTCAAAAACGGCGAAATTGTGGATAAACAAATTGGCGCTGTCCCAAAATCTGTTTTATCAGACAAATTGAACAAACAATTGGTATAATACCTCTTTTAGCATACAAAAAACCTGGTTTATTTTAAGCCGGGTTTTTTTGTGGTTTAGGTTTTTAAGGATACTTCTTTTATCAATCAAATTTTAGTATCAGGATTTTAGTTCAGCAAAAAAATTACTTCATTAAATTGTAAATCTGTTTATGGCAACATTCGTGGTTAGTACAGATGATAAAAAATCTGAAAAAGTGCTCAAAGCGTTTTTAAATGCATTTGAAATCGATTACAAAATTGAAGACAAGGATGAAATGGAGCAGCAATCCCGACCTCTTAATAAAAAAGAAAAATAGATTTTTGAATCTTTAAAAGGTTCATTGATTGAAATTAAAAGATGGGAAAAAGGTGAATTGGAATTTAAAGATGCTAAAACATTTTTAGATGAGCTTTAGTTTGAACAATGCTCCTTTTATCACCTAAAAATCAGCAGTTTCATTTCCTTCAAAATCCAAATGCGTAGCTTTATATACATGAGTAAAGTATTAAGCCTCAACCAGGAAATCCAGCAATTTGCCAACCTCGAACTGCTGGCCAAAACAGTGGTAAAAGGTTTTATAACTGGTTTGCACTACTGGTTTTAACTTGCGATCGCGATCTTTGAGTCAAAGATTTCAATCCATCCAATACTTCTTTTACCACCTAAATTTCAGCATTAAACAAAAAACCCTGCTCAACAGCTGAACAGGGTTTCAATACTTGTTTTAACACTATAATTTATACGTCAATCTTCGCGTATTTGGCATTCTTCTCTATAAATTCCCGTCGTGGTGCCACTTCATCGCCCATCAACATAGAAAAAGTATGGTCGCAGCCGGCAGCATTATCAATATTTACGCGGCGCAAGGTGCGGGTATCCGGGTTCATGGTGGTTTCCCATAATTGCTCGGCATTCATCTCACCCAAACCTTTGTAACGCTGAATGTGTACGCTGTCTTCTTTTCCGCCTCCTTTTAAACGTTGCACCGCTGCATCACGCTGTGTATCATCCCAGCAATACTGAAATTCTTTACCTTTCTTAACCTGGTACAACGGTGGCGCAGCGATATACACATAACCAAATTCCACCAGCTCTTTCATGTAACGGAAGAAGAAAGTCAGGATCAAAGTAGTAATGTGCGATCCATCCACATCCGCATCCGTCATGATCACAATCTTGTGATAACGCAACTTTACTAAATTTAAAGCTTTATCGTCTTCCGGTGTGCCGATGCTTACACCCAGCGCGGTAAACATGTTCTTGATCTCTTCGTTCTCGTAGATTTTGTATTCCATGGCTTTCTCCACATTCAGGATTTTGCCGCGTAAAGGAAGTATCGCCTGAAAATGACGGTTGCGGCCTTGCTTAGCCGTGCCACCTGCAGAATCTCCCTCAACCAAAAACAACTCACATTTGCCTGGGTCGCTATCGGCACAATCGGCCAGTTTCCCTGGTAAACCGGTTCCGCTCATTACGTTTTTACGCTGCACCATTTCGCGCGCTTTTCGTGCAGCAGAACGGGCTGTGGCAGCCAAAATCACCTTATTAACGATCAACCGGGCTTCTTTCGGATTTTCTTCCAGATAGTTGCCGAGGATTTCTCCAACAGCCATATCAACCGCGCCCATCACCTCATTGTTTCCTAATTTGGTTTTGGTTTGGCCTTCGAATTGTGGTTCCTGAACTTTTACGGAAATGATGGCCGTTAAACCTTCGCGGAAGTCATCGCCGGTGATTTCAATTTTTACATTTTTTAACAAGCCTGATTTATCTGCATAAGCTTTCAACGTACGGGTTAAACCACGACGAAAACCGGCAACGTGTGTTCCGCCTTCAATGGTGTTGATATTATTGACGTAAGAATGGACGTTTTCGGTATAAGTTTCGTTGTATTGCAAAGCCAGTTCAACCGGGATTCCCTGCTTGTTGCCATCGATATAAATTGGTTCCGGGATGATAGAAGTGCGCGTGCCATCCAGATATTTAACAAACTCTTTCAAGCCGCCTTCCGAGTAAAACTCTTCAAACGGATGCAAACCCGTTTCGTCAGTTTCCCTTTCGTCTGTCAACGAAAGTCGGATTCCTTTGTTTAAATAAGCCAGTTCACGTAAACGTCCGGCAATAGTATCGTATTTATATTCTGTTGTGATGTTAAAAATTTCAGCATCGGGAGAAAAAATGATGGTCGTGCCGCGTTTCTCGGTTTCGCCGATTTCTTTAACCGGATACATTGGCCTTCCCTGCTCATATTCCTGCGTAAAAATCTTTCCCTCGCGGTAAACCAAAGCTTTTAAATGGGTAGAAAGCGCATTTACGCAACTTACGCCCACACCATGCAAACCACCGGAAACTTTATAAGTGTCTTTATCAAACTTACCACCGGCGTGTAAAACCGTCATCACGACTTCCAGCGCCGATTTTTGTTCTTTTTGATGAAACCCCGTTGGGATACCACGGCCATTATCCGTTACGGAAATAGAATTGCCTTCTAATATAGTTACTTTAATAGTATCGCAGTAACCGGCAAGTGCCTCGTCAATTGAATTATCAACAACCTCGTAAACTAAGTGGTGCAAACCTTTTGTGCCTGTATCGCCAATATACATGGACGGCCGTTTTCGTACGGCTTCCAAACCTTCCAGCACCTGGATATTATCTGCAGAATAATTTGATCTGTCTTCTATTAATTCTTTTGTTTCGCTCATAAATTTATATCAAACATTAACCCTCAAAAATACGATTTTAAGCTGAGATAGCCGCTCTTTTTACTAACAAAAGCAGCCTTGGAAAACACGGTTTTAAAACATTAGGATACTTGTAACGAAAGTTTATCTTTGTCAAAATTTTTAGAAAAACATGAAAATAACGGTATCCCGATTAACTTTAGGAATAGCTATTGCCGCCATGGCAGTTGCATGCAACCAAAAGCCGCAAACTACAAGCACAACTCCTGTAAAAAACACAACGGTAGCAACAGAAAAAGCAGAAATTGTGTATGTTAATTCTGATTCTTTGCTAAGCAAATACGATTACTTTAAAGATATGAGCAGCCGCCTCGAAGATAAAGGCAAAAAGGCGCAAGTTGATGTTTCTTCTAAAGGCCAGGCTTTTCAGCGTGAAGTGGCCGAATACCAAAAAGGCGCAGCTACTTTAAGTGCCGATCAACGCGCTGCAACCGAACAGCGTTTGGCACGTAAACAGCAGGAATTGCAAACGTACAATCAGAATGCGAGTGCCCAAATTCAACAGGAACAAGCAGCAGAAAATGCTAAATTGTACGATAAAATTGCCGACTTTTTAAAAGGTTATGCTAAAGAAAAAGGTTATAAGCTGATTTTAACTTATTCTAAAGCTAACCCAACCGTTTTATTTGGTGATGAAAGCTTGAACGTAACCAATGACGTGGTTAAAATATTGAACGACAAATACAAAACCGACAAAAAATAATACTTACACCAATTAGAAAACCTGAGTGACTGAACCCCGGCCAAACCGGGGTTTTTTAATGTTTGAAGAAAATGGACGAACAACAAAACCATGAGAAATTTATGCGGATGGCTATCCAGCTTTCCGAACAAAATGTAGAGCAGGGACAAGGCGGCCCGTTTGGAGCTGTTATTGTAAAAGAAGGAATGGTGGTTGCCCGGAGTGCGAATAAAGTAGTACCTCAAAAAGACCCGACTGCACATGCAGAAATTTCTGCTATCCGATTAGCGTGTAAAGAATTGGAAACCCACAACCTGGAAGGCTGCGTGATCTACACCAGTTGCGAACCTTGCCCAATGTGCCTTGGCGCAATTTATTGGTCGCACATAGACAAAATTTACTATGCCAACACCAAAGCTGATGCCGCGGCAATTGCTTTTGATGACCAATTTATTTACAAAGAAATTGGACTTCCGCTTGCGGAACGGAAACTTCCAGCCATACAATTGTTACGCGATGAGGCACAAGGTGCTTTTCAAAAATGGATAGCTTCGGATTTGAATATTAAGTACTAATACTTCTTTTACCACACAAAATTTAGTGTTATAAAAGAAGCATCAGGTTTATGGTTTTGGCTGATCGAAAAAACCATCCTGCAAATCGTCTATTTCCCTACGGTCTTTTTTGGTTGGCCGCCCTGCACCTTGGTCACGCCTGATCATTGGTGCTTGGAAAACCGATTTATAGCCGTAAGTTTGTTCCACTGGTGTTAAATCTTCGTAAAACTGAACGGCCGTTTTTGCATCGCTTCGGTTTTCCAGCAAACCAGTCACTTTTAAAACCTTTTTTTCTATCCCTTTACTTACCTGGTAGGTTTCGCCAACTTTAACTTCGTGCGAAGGTTTGATGTTTTGGCCTTCCAGTTTAACCCGGCCTGCTTTACAGGCATCGGCGGCCATGGTTCGTGTTTTGAATATTCTGATCGACCACAGATATTTATCAATCCTTAATTTTTCTTTTTCTGCCATTTTCTTTAAGTTAAATGCGTATCAGAAGCAACTTTAACTGCTAATTTGTTTGAAACAGTATCATCTGTTAAAGTTTACATTACCAACAAGATTTTTTTCTTTCTGCATAAAAAGGCAGTTTTTAAAAATTATATCAACAAACCTATCATAACTGGTAGAAGTTTAACAACAAAAAGTTTTGTTTCTTGTAAAAAGCGTAAATCTTTATTGATAATGATTAATTGTTTTAATATATTTTTAAAAATAATTGATGTTTTATAATTTTATCGTAGAAATACATGTAACAATTTCTACCAGTATAAGTATAAACCCAATAAAATTTCATACTTAAATTTAAAAATGTAAAACAATGAAAAATTTAGTATTCACTTATCAAGATGAACTGATTAAAATATCGGTTAAAAATCAGGTTAAAAATGACGATTTAAGCATTGAAGCCGAAGTGTTGGTTGATGATGAAGACAACTACAAAATCTTTAAAAAAGATGGGGTTAGTGTTCCGGTAAACAAAAACTGTGTTATAGATCCAACGCTTTTATCGCTTATTAATAAATGTATTTAAGCAAGCCATTGCTAATTAATCTTTCACATACCTCTTCCCGATCGTTTCCCGTCCATTTGATTTTTACTTGGCAGTTTACTTATTAGTATTGTTTGCTTTACCTGCTTTTTTATCAGGATAAGAATTACCTGGCCAGTACTTGTTAGAATTTTAAACCTCATTTTTTGTTATGTTTGCGCAACAGAACCTTTTGTTCTTTTTGCCGGAGATAGATTTTTAAAAATCAATACATAACAAAAAACAAGATAAAACTAATATGTACACAGATGTAAAAAACCTGATTGAAGACGTTTGGATCGACCGTACTTTACTTGGTTCAAAAGAACATATCATTGCTATAGAAAGTGTTATTGATGACCTCGATAAAGGTAAATTACGCGTTGCAGAATTGATTACTGGCCGTTGGCACATTAACGACTGGATTAAAAAAGCGGTTATTATGTATTTTCCGATACGTGAAATGGCAGAAATTAAAGTTGGCCCGTTTGTGTTTCATGATAAAATGAAACTCAAAACCAATTATAAAGAAGCTGGAGTGCGTGTGGTTCCGCATGGAATTGCACGTTACGGCGCTTATTTGGCCAAAGGCGTTATCCTGATGCCTTCTTATGTAAATATTGGCGCTTATGTAGATGAAGGTACAATGGTTGATACTTGGGCAACTGTTGGTTCTTGCGCGCAAATTGGAAAAAACGTTCATTTAAGCGGTGGCGTTGGCATTGGCGGTGTGTTAGAGCCAATCCAAGCGGCACCAGTAATTATTGAAGATAATTGTTTTATCGGCTCTCGGGCAATTGTGGTGGAAGGCGTGCATGTAGAGCACGAAGCAGTTCTGGGCGCAAACGTTGTGCTAACGGCATCAACCAAAATTATTGATGTATCGAAAGAAACACCTACTGAATATGAAGGCTTAGTCCCTGCCCGTTCCGTTGTGATCCCGGGTTCTTACACCAAAAAGTTTCCCGCGGGAGAATATCAGGTTCCTTGTGCCCTTATTATTGGCAGAAGAAAAGAATCAACCGACAAAAAAACCTCGTTAAACAATGCTTTGAGAGAGCACAACGTTGCAGTTTAAGTTTTGGCGGTTCATTGTTTATAGTTGATAGATGAAAAGCGCAAGTTTGACTATGAACTACAACCAATGAACCATCAACCTTTTAAAATCGGTTTCGATGCCAAACGTGCTTTTTTAAACAAAACTGGTTTAGGAAATTACAGTCGCTTGGTTATTCAATCTTTAGCAGAAAATTTTCCAAAGAACGAATATTATCTATACACGCCAAAAACCGGACTTGAAAACAAGTATGGTTTTTTAAACGGGTTAACAAAGCTATACGTTAAAACGCCTGCTGCCAATTCAATTAAATCTTTTTGGAGAAGTAAAAGCATTATCCAAGATTTAAAGCGGGACGAAATCCAGCTTTATCATGGATTAAGCCAGGAAGTTCCGCTCGGTATAAAAAAAAGCGGCATAAAAACAGTAGTTACCATTCACGATTTAATTTATATTAAATATCCGCAGTATTTTAATTTCATCAATAGAAAAATTTACGAATGGAAAGCCAGAATGGCCTGCACAAATGCGGATTTTGTAGTTTCTGTGAGCGAACAAACTAAAGCTGATTTGATACGCTATTTTGGTATTTCTCCGCAGAAAATAAAAGTAATTTACCAGGGATGCGATCCTATTTTCCGAAAACCACAAAATGATGCGGTAAAAGAAGCAGTGCGCAAACGCTACAACCTCCCACAAAAATTTATTTTAAACGTTGGAACCATAGAAGCACGAAAAAACCTGTTGCTTGTTGTAAAAGCATTAAAAAATATTCCGATAGAAATTTCTTTGGTTGTAGTTGGTCGGCAAACCAAATATGGAGCATTGGTAAAAAATTATGTGGTAAAAGAAGCATTGCAAAACCGGGTTTTATTTTTGCAAGATGTTGATTTTAATGATTTGCCGGCCATATATCAAATCGCAGAAGTTTTTGTTTATCCTTCCAGATATGAAGGTTTTGGTATCCCGATTGTAGAAGCTTTGTGTAGTGCAACGCCGGTTGTTGCAGCAACAGGTTCTTGTTTGGAAGAAGCCGGCGGCCCAGACAGTTTGTATGTTGATCCTGATGACGATGCTTCTTTTGCACACCAAATTAATATAATTTTACAAGATGATCAGCTTAAAGCAAAAATGAAAGCAAAAGGACTGGAATATGCCCGGCAGTTTGAAGAAAAAAACGTTGCACAAAACTTAATGAAAGTTTATCGGCAAGCCTTAAATTATGCTTAAAGAAGAAGTTGCAAAAGCTTTAAAAGTGTTGCAGGATGGCGGCATCATCCTCTATCCTACCGATACAATTTGGGGGATTGGCTGCGATGCCACGAACACCGAAGCCGTAAAAAAAATTTACAGTTTGAAGCAACGCGACGAAAGTAAAAGCATGATCATTCTGTTGGACAACGACAACAAACTGCTAAGCTACATTCGCGAAGTGCCAGAACTGACTTACGACCTGATTGAATTTGCCGAAAACCCGTTGACTTTAATTTTATCGGGCGCTAAAAATATTTCTCCGGCTTTAATTAATAGCGATGGCAGTATCGGAATCCGAGTAGTGAAACAGGAGTTTTGCCAGCAACTGATCCAGCGTTTACGTAAGCCTTTGGTTTCTACTTCGGCCAATATCAGCGGAAAACCTTTTCCTAAACATTTTACAGACATTGCCGATGAAATTATAAATGGTGTGGATTACGTGGTGAACCTGGAACACCACAACCTGCAAGAAAAAAAACAATCCACGATCATGAAACTGGAACCTGATGGCCGTTTTACCTTTATCAGACGGTAATAATAATTATTTTTGTGCCATAAAAAGAGCGTCCTTTTTTAAGCGGATGCTCTTTTTACACCCTTAAAATTGGTTTCGATTAAACAATGAAGCAACATCTTCAACATCCGGTATTTAACGTAATTGCAAAAGTGGCAGCAAGCCGGCAGGTGGAGACTTTTGTAATTGGCGGTTTTGTACGGGATTTATTTTTGAAGCGTACTTCAAACGATATTGACGTTGTTGTACTTGGGAACGGAATTGCTTTTGCAGAAGAAGTTGCACAAAAACTGAAAGTAAAAGTCTCGGTTTTCAAAAACTTCGGCACGGCAAGTTTAAAATTTCAAAACCTGGAAGTTGAATTTGTAGGTGCCCGAAAAGAATCTTATCGTGCCGAATCGCGCAAACCAATTGTGGAAGACGGCACTTTGGAAGATGACCAGAATCGCCGCGATTTTACCATTAATGCCATGGCTATTTCGCTTAACCCAAATAATTTTGGCGCATTGATTGATCCTTTTAACGGCATTGCTGATTTAGAAAACAAGCTAATCTGCACACCATTAAACCCGGAAATCACTTTTTCTGATGATCCTTTGCGGATGATGCGCGCCATTCGTTTTGCTTCGCAACTAAGATTCAATATTGATCCTGCTGCGCTGGAAGCCATTAAAACCAACCGCGAAAGGATTAAAATTGTATCGCAGGAACGTATTACAGATGAACTGAATAAAATTATTGCCTCGCCTAAACCTTCCGTTGGTTTTAATTATCTTTTTGATACTGGTTTGCTGCAGCTCATCTTCCCGCAAATGAATGCACTTTACGGAATTGAATATATTGACGGAAAAGGACATAAAGATAATTTTTATCATACGTTGCAAGTGCTGGACAATATTGCAGAAACTACAACGGATTTGTGGTTGCATTGGGCTGCTGTTTTGCATGATATTGCCAAACCGGCCACTAAACGTTTTGAGGATGGCCACGGATGGACTTTCCACGGGCATGAAGATAAAGGCGCAAGGATGGTCCCTAAAATTTTTGCACAGCTTAAACTTCCGCTTAATGAAAAAATGAAATCCGTGCAGAAATTAGTACAATTGCACATGCGGCCGATTGTGCTGGCGCAAGAAATTGTAACCGATTCTGCCGTAAGGCGTTTATTATTTGATGCAGGCGAAGACATAGAAAGTTTGATGTTGTTATGCAATGCAGATGTTACCACTAAAAACGAATACAAAATAAAAAAATACCGCAACAACTTTGAACTGGTTAAGCAAAAGTTAAAAGATGTGGAAGAACGCGACCGTATGCGCAACTGGCAGCCGCCCGTTAGCGGCGAAGACATTATGGAAACCTTTGGTATTAAAGCAGGTAGAGAAGTTGGCCTGATTAAAAGCAGCATCCGCGATGCTATTTTGGAAGGGGAAATTTTTAATTCCCGGCCGGAAGCTTTAAAGCTGATGGTACAAAAAGGAGAAGATATTGGCTTAAAAGTTGTGGTTAAAAATTTAGAGTGATTATTAACAACATAAAATATAAAAATACATACTGATGGCAGTTTACAGGTTTAAAGTGAGTTTTGAAGACTATGACGATATTGTTAGGGAAATTGAAATTCAATCTAAACAAACATTTGAAGATTTGCACCGCGTAATACAACAATCCACTGGTTACAATGTCGAAGCTTCTTCTTCTTTTTACATAAGTAACGATTATTGGATTAAAGGCGATGAAATTGCTTTTCAACCCTCCGAAAAAAAAATAGAACGTGGCGTGGCCCTGATGGAAAAATCTAAGCTGAGCAACTTTATTGATGACCCTCATCAAAAATTTTATTACACCTATAATTTCGACCGTCCGTATGATTTTCACGTTGAGCTGACCAAAATCCTGCTGGATGATATTACCAACACTGTTTACCCTCGGATTGTCCGTTCGGTTGGCGAAGCTCCAAAACCTTTTGGGGCAAATGCAGTTATTCCAGCCGTTAGCGATACAAACGAGGATTTTGATTTTTTGCATGAAGAAGGTTTGAACCCGGAAGACGCGCAAGATTTTTCTGAAATTGATGAGGTTGACGATGTTCCGGCTGTAGATGATGAAGAACCGGAAGACGAATTTGGTGAAGAATTTGCTGATAATGAGCACTTAGAAGACGAAGACCACGGCACAAAGGAAGAATATTAAGCATACTGTTTTTATGCTATAAAAATTGTGTTACTCCAAAAACTTTGGGTTTTAATAACCAAAATATTTTAATTTCCATTTCCGGCCCTACTGCATCCGGCAAAACTACGCTTGCTATTCAACTGGCCAAATATTTTCAAACCGAAATCATTTCTGCGGATTCCAGGCAATTTTACCGGGAAATGGAAGTTGGAACGGCTAAACCTGCTGCGGAAGAATTGGCTGCCGTTCCGCATCATTTCATCAACTCTCATTCCGTAAAAGATCATTTTTCTGTTGCTGATTTTGAAAAAGAAGTGATTGAAAAACTGAAGCTACTTTTTCAAAAACATAGGATTGTAATTATCGTCGGCGGTTCGGGTTTGTATTTGCAAGCTGTTTATCAGGGATTTGACGAAATGCCGGATGCGGATTTGCAGGAAAGGGAAAAATGGAACCGGCTTTACCAGGAAAAAGGTTTAATTTTTTTGCAGGAAGAACTGAAAAACGCAGACCCGGAATATTACGGTAAGGTAGATTTACAGAACCCACAACGCATAATCCGTGCTTTAGAAATATTTTCTTCTACCGGAAAACCTTTTTCGTCCCTTCGTACCAAAACAAAAAAAGAACGTGATTTTAAAATTATTAAAATTGGAATTAATCCGGAGAGATCTGTTCTGTACAATAGGATTAATGAACGAGTTAATACAATGGTAGAAAAAGGATTGGTAAAAGAAGCAGGAACATTATTTCCTTTTCAACATTTAAATCCTTTAAATACAGTTGGGTACAAAGAGCTTTTTGAAGCCTTTAACAAAAATATACCGGTAAAAGAAGCATTAGAAAAAATCAAACAAAACACTCGAAATTTTGCAAAAAGGCAAATTACCTGGTTTAAAAAAGACGAGGAAATTGCGTGGTTTAGTTCTTCTGATTTACAACCTATCTTGGAACATATTTTACCTTTAATTAGATGATTCTTGATTTGTCCAATTCCTCGTAAAGCGAGTTATATTGTGCAATAGTTTTATCTTTCGAAAATCTTTTTACATTTTCGAGTCCTTTTTTGATCAAACCATTTCTTAGGTTTTCATTGTTTATCATATCTAAAATCCCGTCTGTAATTGAAGCAACATTGCAAGGATCAACAAAAATTGCAGCATCACCAGCAACTTCCGGCATAGAAGAATAGTTGGAAGTAACTACTGATAAACCACAAGCTTGGGCTTCTATAATTGGCATCCCGAAACCTTCTATTGTAGAAACAAAAATCAACAAGTTCGCCTTCTTGTATTCTTGATAAACAGCATCTTCTGTTAAATCAATCTTATTTATAAATTCAATTTTAAATTTATACAACGTTTTTTTTTGCTCTTCATCCAATTTTCCTACAATAGTTAAAGTACAAGGAATACCAGAAAGTGCCTCAGCAAGATTGGAAATATTTTTATTGAAAGCAGTTCCAATTTGCAAGATGTTTGGATGATCAATATTAAAAGTACGATCTAAGATTGGTCGAAATCTGTCTGAAATAAAATTAGGAATTACTTTTATTTTCTGCGGATCAACCTTTACATATTTTAAAACATCCTTTTTTGTAGCTTCAGAAACAACTGTAATTTGATGGGCAAACTTTACGGGTAAAATAACATATAACCACTTTAAAATTCTTCTTTTAATACCTTTATTTTGGTGCATAAATGCAAGGTCATGAATGGTTAAAATGCGATGACTAAACCAGGCACCTAAAATTGCATAATGCACATCGCCGGTTACATGCACAATTTTATGCCGTAAACGAAGCATTGCAATTAGGTTAATAATCCGGTTTAAAATAGAATTACTAAACTTGGGAAGTATGTATTTTTTTATTTTAAAAGATCGGTTTACAGAAGCGACCAGGTTATCAAAAATAAATTCAATACTGTAAGTATGTTGGAATTGCTTCCGATAAATCAAAACCACTTCTTTTTTCATTCCGCCTTTAAACCTATAATTTTTTATAATTAGAGCAAATTGCGGCTGAACTTGGAAACACAATTAGTTTAATCTTTATAGGGCTTCGTTAGATTTTACTAACCGCTTTATGCCTTTATATAAAATTGGCGGTGTAATGTTGCGCACAATATCTTTTATGGTTATCGGCTCGTGTGTAACATCATTATCAATACCTGCCCGGTTCATAAATAGTGTAGCATGGGGCGTTTCGCTAATTTCGCTTTTTGGGCGACCATTACTGTAGTAATATAATGCAAGCGATTTCCTGCTGCGGTCCGGTGGGCAAGTCAACGGGTTAGGATGCCCGTGATAGGAGAAATCAGTGGTTGAAAAAATGGCTACCCGGTTAAACACAGGCAGCACCTTTTTTTGTGATTTTGACATCGTTTTATCCCATAGCTCAAAATGCCCGCCATAACTTTCGTCCCAGTCTTTGTTTAAGTAAACCAGTAAGTTTATACGCCGGTCGAGCCATGTCTTATCATGTTTATTGAAATCGGCATGTACCTTTAATAACCCGCCCGGCTTAATTTCATGGTAGCCGCCACCATTGAAATAAGGATCAGGTAATAAAATTTGTTTTATACCTGTAAGCTCCTGTAAAAATTCGAGTACTGGCTGCGAATTTAAATAATGCACCAGTGCCTTGGTTGCATCGCTAAAATACTGTTCTCCTTTTGCCTCCAGTTTTTTTTCATTTTGATTGTTGTAGGTAATTACGTCCTCTTTTTTAGAAAGATCAGGGAAATCATCAAGTACCTGGCTCAACAACCCTTCATCAAAAAAATTATCAAATACGATATTTGGAAAAGGCTCGGCGTTTATATATTCGTCGTGTTTATCCTTGCCAAGCTGCTTTAGGTCCTTTATATCCTTATTAAGATAGTCCATTTATAATTAAATTTTGGTGACAAACAAAGATAAGTAAGTAAATGATAATGCGATTTATTGTTTACTGCAAATCCTTTTTCTGCTAATACACAATAAATTTTGTTACGGTAAATTAAACTAAATTTGCTTGCCATCATTGTTAATTTGAAACAGTATATAAAGGATTCGTACAGGAGATTAAAGACAACCAATATCTTGTCCAATTTCTTCAATTTAAGCAGCATCCAAGTTTCTAATTTATTGCTGTTATTTGTTACGATACGCATAATAACAGGCAAAGTCGGTATCGAAGGATTTGGCATGATTATGTTTGCAAACCGGTTTTCGATGCTTGCAGGCACTATTATAAATTATGGAACAACACAATCAGGCATACGCGATATTACATATAACCAAGGCGATCCAAATAAATTTGCAATAGTTTTATGCAATATTTTAGGAATACGGATAATTATTTTTTTGCCTTTTTTAATTGGGATAATAAGTGTTTATGGTTTATTTGAAAGCTATTATTCTTATCTGTTACTTGCCATACCTCTGGTATTAGCCGAAGTTTTTAATCCATTATGTTTTTTTATCGGCATCGAAAAGATCAAAATTTTTAATGTATATAATTTATCAGCTAACCTAACCGCAGTTGTAGCTATATTGATTTTTGTAAAAGACACTGATGATGCCATTTGGGTAAACTTTATTCTTGGAATGGGTAACGTGATAACCTATCTGGCATTATTAATTTATTTAACCCTGCGCTTCAAGCTGGTTTTTCATACTCCCTTAAAAAAGGATTTATTATCAATAGCTAAAAATAACTTTTCGCTTACTATAAATAATATCTCTGCTAATTTGCAGCAATCTGTTATCATATTTGCCCTAAAATGGACTAATTCTGATTTATTAGGTGCTTATACCTTGTGCGACCGTTTTATCGGTCAATGCAGAAACTTGCTCAACATCTTGTCAAACGCAGTGTATCCAAACGCCGTTAGTTTGTATAAGCAAAGTGCAGTATTGTGGGATAGTTACCGAAAAAGAAATAAATATTTGTTTGCCACAGTATCATTTGCTGCCGCTATTGTTATTTTTATTTTTAGTGATTTTATTGTATACACCTTGTCGAAAAAACATGATCCTGACGCTATTGTAATTTTACGGATAATGGCCTTTGTACCGGTAATATCAGCCGTAAATGTTTTCAGCATGCTTGATTTGCTTTTGAAAAACAATTCGAAGGAAATATTTAAAATAGCTATCGTGTTAATTGCGCTATCAGCTTTTTTGGCGTTTATATTAACCAGGCAAGGCGGACTTTTAATAGGAACTTTTACGCTCATTGTTGAAATTAGTGCCGGACTAATGTATGAGTACGTCATCAAAAAAACTGCCCTAAAAAATGCATAAGCCGGTTGCGTTAATCCTGTTAAATTGGAATACGCCTTTCCATACCGCTAATTGTATTTCGTCCTTGAAAAAGTATTGCAATGATGCTTTGTTCGATATTATTGTTGCCGATAATGGATCAACAGATGGCTCTTTAGCTTTACTCAAAAGTGAATTTCCAAATTTAATTTATATTAATAACAAAGAAAATTTAGGCTTCGCCGAAGGCAACAACCGCGGTTTGGTTTATGCTATTGAGAACGGTTATCAGTATTCATTAATAATGAACACCGATACGGAAGTTGATGAAGATATTGTTACAAAACTCAGCATTCATCTAAACCAAAACCTAAAAGCTGCTGCCGTACAGCCTTGCATATTTTGGGTGCATAAAAGAAGCATGGTCTGGAACGGCGAAGGCAGGTTTAATAAAGTTCTTGGCATTACTTCCTCCAGCACAAAAGCTTCTAATCAGCAATCGCACAAAAGCGTAGCATGGCTTACCGGTTGCTGTATGCTGATCCGGAATTCGGCCTTGACCAAAAGCGGCCTGTTCAATAAAATTTTCTTTTTATATTATGAGGATGTTGAACTTTCTTTCAGGCTGCGCCAGGCAGGTTACGAACTGCATTATCTGCCATCGTGTAAAATGTACCACGAAGCTGGTGCTTCTGCAACGGTAAAAAAAAAGGAAGGCAATTTAAGTCCGGTTATCCATTACTATATCAGCAGGAACCATATTTGGATTTTGCGCCGTTATGGCAACCCGCTTTTTTACCCGGTCAATTTAATTTATAACGGTTTTTATTACCTTTCACTTTTAGCTTATTTTAAATTACGCGGCCGCAACGAAAAAGCCCGATTACTGATTAAAGGTTTAAAAGAAGGGTTTTTCACCCCAAAAAACCTAATTTGGCCCGAAGATATTTAAGCGTAAGCCTAAAAGATGTTGTTTATTTTCCCTCTTATTTTTATTACTTCTTTCATCCTGGCGTGCAGGGAAGTTTGGCGCGGAAATACCAGCGGCGTACTGATATTCATAATTTTTGGGCTTTCGATGTACACCACGGCCATGTCGGTTACTTTTAAATATGGGCTGAAAGAAACCATCCCCTTTTTGCAGGTTTTTAAAGAAGTATTGATCATCACCGTACTCATCTTAAACCTTGTTGCTTTAAAACATCGCCCCAGGTTCCATTTAATTGATTATTTAATATTTGCGTATTTACTTTATCTGGTTGTTTACGCCATATTACCGATTGGCGAGCAAGGTTTTGTAAACAGGCTGATGGCTTTAAAAAGTATTTCGTTTTATATTGTGGTTTACTTTACGGGAAGGTTTATTGACTCAAAGACTGTTTTTATCAATAAATATTTCAGTTACATTGTCCTCTTGACCATCGGCGTAGCAGCCGTGTTAATGGTTGAAGTAGCTGCGCAAACGCCATTACAGTTTAACTCCGGTTATTTTGATTACAGCTACTATTTTTACAACCTGGATGCAGACGGCGCTTTCGGGCTAAGGGTAGGTTTTAATTCGGATACCGGGTTCATCCGGTTTGCCAGCCTTTTTACCAGTCCGCTTGAACATGCCGGTGCCACACTACTTGCCCTGGCTGTAATTGCAGGATTATATACCAGGGACGATAATAAAATCAGCATCAACAACATCGGTTTGTTAGCACTGGGCGCTACCATGCTTTCTATCGTTTTTGCCCTTTCGCGCGCACCTTTGGCCAGTTATTGTATCATGATTTATGCTTATGCTGTGATCACCAAAAGGAAAGTGATTGTGAATATCATTCAAGCTGCTTTTGCATTGGCTGTTATTTATGTGATCTACCTGTTCATACAATTCGAAAGTCAACATAATAACATTATAGCAGTTCTTTTAAATACGATCGATTTTAGCGATCCGTCCAGCATCGGCCACCTGGAACAATGGGCAGAAGGGATTGTAGCGATATCGGAACATCCTTTAGGGCTTGGTTTAGGGACATCCGGAAGAGTGGCGGCCAGTATCAGCGAAAATATAGGCGGCGAAAACCAGTATATTATTATTGGCGTGCAGGCCGGGTTAATCGCCCTAATTTTATACTTACTCATATTTATTATGTTTGTTAGGATAAGCTACAGATGGCTACCCTTTTTAAAAGGAAAAGAAAGAAAGGTTTGTATGACTGTTTTTTTAATAAAAGTTGGGTTTTTCATATCTACCTTAACTTCGGAAATAGAATCGTCCACTTACCTGTCTTACATGAACTGGTTTTTATCCGGCCTGTTAATCAACATGATTATGCAGGTAAAAACAGTATCCCACCAAAAATTAGCAGAAGCGCATGTTGATTGAAAACCTGATCAGAAAGTTAAAAAATAACCCTGATTATCAATGGGAAAGCAATTATTCCTTTCGGGACCTTTTTTTCATCACCAGCGTTAGGGCAGCGCAACTGTTCAGGGGATTATTTTTGAAACCTTTTTTAAAGAAATCGACAGGACTAATTTTTCTGGGGACTAATGTTAAAGTGAGGCATCCTTATCAAATCAGTGCGGGGAAAAACCTGATCCTGGAGGATAACGTGAGCATCAACGCGCTTTCTGCCAACGGGATTGTTTTTGGAGATG
Organism: uncultured Sphingobacteriaceae bacterium; assembly: GCA_964251965.1. Classification (GTDB taxonomy): domain Bacteria; phylum Bacteroidota; class Bacteroidia; order Sphingobacteriales; family Sphingobacteriaceae; genus Mucilaginibacter_A. The sequence continues at coordinate 564,241 of CAXULQ010000001.1, forward strand.
ATGTTTCTATCGCTAAAGATTCCATACTATTTTGCACCGGTGTTATTGCACAAAAAGGCACTGGCATTACCATTGGCAACCGTACTGGCATTGGTGCACGTGCTTTTTTAGCCGGACAAGGCGGCATCAGCATTGGTGATGATGTAATTACGGGGCCAAACATCCAGGTATTCTCCGAAAACCATAATTTCTCTGATCTTTCTTTAACCATAAAAGAACAAGGTGTAACCAAACAGCCTACCACAATTGGCAACAACTGCTGGATTGGCGGCGGCGTTAGCATTCTGGCAGGCGTTACTATTGGCGATGGTTGTGTAATTGCTACAGGAAGCGTGGTTACCAAATCTGTCCCTGCAAATTCTGTCGTAGCTGGTGTGCCGGCCAAAGTGATCAAAAGCAGGGGCGAAATCAATTAAATAGTACATCAACATGAAAACTGCATTTATAACAGGGATTACCGGCCAGGATGGTGCTTATCTGGCGCAGCTATTAATTTCAGAAAATTATAAAGTGATCGGATTGACCCGTAGCTACAATAATTTTAATAACGCCAGTTGCAAATACTTAAAAATTGAGGATCAGATTAAAATAGAAGAATGCGACTTGTTAGATTTTTCAAGTATCATCAAACTTTTGTTGAAATATAAACCTGATGAGTTTTACAATCTGGCCGCGCAAAGTTCTGTTAGTGTTTCGTTCGAACAACCCATCGGCACAATAAATTACAACATACAATCTGTGTTGAACATACTCGAAAGCGTGCGGCTTTTAAAATTGGACACCAAAGTATATCAGGCATCAAGCAGCGAAATGTACGGACTGGTAACAGATTTACCTGTAAACGCTGATACACCAATGCACCCTTTAAGTCCGTACGCAATATCAAAAGCAACGGGATATTGGACCGGCGTAAACTATCGCGAATCCTATAACGTGCATTGCGTTAACGGCGTTTTATTTAACCACGAATCGTATTTACGAAGCCCGAATTTCTTTGTAAAAAAAGTTGTTAAAACATCGTTGGCTATCAAAAATAATCTTACAACCCAACTTTGTGTAGGTAACCTCGATGTAAAAAGAGATTTTGGTTACGCACCTGATTATGTGAAAGCGATGTGGCTATCGTTACAACATCCTAAAGCGGATGATTATATTATTTGCTCCGGGAAATCCATTTATTTGAGGGAAATTGTTAATTACGTTTTTGATTATCTCGGCATCAGCATGGACAAACTGGTTGAAGATCAAACATTATTCAGGCCAACCGATATTCAAAACATTTATGGCGATAACACCAAAGCAAAAACGTTACTTCATTGGGAATACAATAAGTCGTTTTTTGAAGTATTGGATGTATTGATTGAGGAAGAAAGTAAAAACTACAAGTAATTTTGAAGCCAATATTAACGATGCTTCTTTTATCAGTATAAAATTAGTGCCGAAGAGTTGGCAAAACCAATCGGAACAAAACAAAAATTAACCGATAAAAGAAGCATTTTTTTGTTTAAAAGGAAGCATCGCGAAGCAAATAGATATGAAAAAAAAGTTAACGGTTGCGGTAGATGTCCGAGACTTGAGAAAAGCGCAAACCGGTATTAAAACCTACTTGGAAGAACTGTGCCGCGAGTTTAAACAAATGAACAGCGACGAGTTACAATTCCATTTTTTGGATACTTCTTTCCCGGTTTATACTGGCACTAATAAAATATTGAAATGGACAGAACATTTTAGGTACCAATTATGGAAACAGGTTGTATTACCGATAAAAGCCTGGTCAAAAAAATGCGATATTGTTTTTTGTGTTGATAACTGTGTGCCATATATACATTTGGGCTACGTAACCATTCCATCGATACATGATGCGTTTTGCTTTGAGTCGCCGGAACAATATGGGAAACTGTGGCTGCTAATTTACAAACATACGACTACGCCTGGTGCACAAAGATCTCCGCTGGTGATTACCGCAACTTCGCACGGTAAAAAACAAATCGCTCATTTCATGAACCTTGATCCAAAAAAGTTGATTGTGGTTCCTGATGGCCCGAAAAGAGTAAATTATAATGTTGAAGCTAAGGATAGCGCATCACCATCGATACTAAATTCACTTCCGATAAGCACAGGCAATTACATTTTACACGTTGGGTCGATGTTTAAAAGAAAAAACCTGAACGCCTTGGTTATTGCATTTAGCGAACTAAAGAAAATTGGTTATCCAAAATTAAAGTTGGTATTGGCTGGATCGGTATCAACTCACAAAGCACACACGGACTACGAATTAATTTTAGAAACCATAGCTAAACATGGCTTAAAAAATGATGTAGTTACGACCGGTTATTTAACAGACTCACAACTGGGGCAGTTATATAAAAATGCCTTGCTTTATGTTTTTCCATCGTTAAATGAAGGTTTCGGGTTACCGGTATTAGAAGCTTTCGAACACGATTTGCCAGTGCTTGTTTCTAACAATACCTGCCTGCCCGAAGTTGGCGGCGATGCCGTTCTGCAATTCGACCCTTTTGATACCGATGCCATTTTTAGGTCGATAAAAACAGTATTGGATAATCCGGAACTGCAAAAAGAAATGGTTAAGAAAGGCCGCGAACGCCTCAAAGATTTTTCCTGGCAAAAAACAGCTTTGCAAATTGTGGACGTTTTTAAAAAGGTAGTTTAACTGTTCGTAAATACTTCTACATGCTCGTCTGCTACTTTTTCCCAGTTAAAAACACTTAACGCACGGATTTGCGCTTTTTCGGCAAGTGCCAGCATTTCAGGATAATTGGTTTCGCAGTAATTGATTTCTTCGGTCAACGAAGCAATATTTCCTTTTTTAAATTTGCGCGCGGTATCTAAAACGGCGTATTCGTTCTCTTCAATATTACTTACAATCAGCGGCACGTTCAAGCCCATTACAGTTAACACAATTGGCGAAAGTCCTTCTACATCCGAAGGCTGAATGTAGCAATAAGCATTTTTTATCAGCGTATTTACTTCATCACCATAAATATAACCCGGAAAAAAAACACGGGTGTTGGCTAAATCCTGCAACTGCTTTTCGTAGGGTGAAGGGTTTGGCGAACCTCCAATCAAAACCAGCTTTTTTGAAGAATTGGAATTGATAAATGCCGGGATTAAATAATGCAGGCCCTTATCAGGAATAAACCGCCCGATGAACAAATAGTACTCGCCTTTTTGCAGGTTATTTTTTGCCAGTACGTTACTTTGCCCTGCTCCCATCTCCACTTCGCTTCCAAAAGGGATAAACTTAAACGTTTTTTTAAATTTATCTTCGAAAAGTTTTTTGGCGATAACGTTATCAAAAATAACTTCGTTAGGCCAATGGGCAGTTACAAAAGCAGAAAACCGCAAATATAATTTTCCGTACCAGGGCCATTTATCACGTTTCCAATCCACACCGTCCTGGCTGATAAATACTTTTTTGCCAAACAAACGCAGCGGCAAAGCCCAAATACTGTTCCCGCCATTTTGGATGTGGACAATATCGGCCGTGTTATGAAAAATAATATCGAAAGTGCAGCGGAAAGAATGCCAAAGCGTATCAAAACCTTTTCTATTGATGGTTTTGATGCTTTTTACTGTAACGCCTTTGTATTCGTTAACATCAACAAAAGCGTTGGGATAATGCCTATTGTAGGCAACTACGCTATGTCCTCTTTTTACCAATCTTGGAAATAGTTCAATAGCAAATTTATCAGCCCCTGCGGCACCTTTTGCAGGCGGGATTGACCGGAAGCCAAAAGCAGCGATACGCATCGGGCGGATAAATTTATAAAGTAGTATTTAATTCTTTTACAATAGTGATTTTGCCATCCAGGTAACCGGTATAGTAATCATCAATGTATTCTTTTAAGGCTACTTTCCAATCACGCATAATATTCATATTGCGCAGTTCGAGTTTGCGGTTAATCAAACGTTCTGATGTTGGCCTGGGCGCAAAATAAGTATCTTTAAAATAACTGGAATTTACTTCGTGGAAAGTTACTTCCTGTTCTAAACCTAATATTTTTACCAGCTCCTGCGCAACTTCCCTGCGGCTGGTTTCGCCGTTGCAAACTAAGTTATACAAACCCCAGTATTCTTTCTCAATCAGTAATTTAACGTTTTTAGCAAAGTCGACCGTAAAAGTTGGTGTCCCGTCTCTATCATTTACAATATGCAGGTCGCGCTTTCCACTGGCCAATTGTTTGATTAGTTTATTGATGAATTTTTTGTCTTTGTCTGGTCCGCCGCCCATCATCCATCCGGCCCGGCAGATAATGTAGCGTTTTGCATTTTCACGAACATAACGCTCGCCCATATATTTAGAACGTGCATAATGGCCGAGTGGGTTCGGTTCGTCCCAATCGTCATAAAAATCTTTTTTGCCATCAAAAATCCCTGCGGTACTAATATAAAGCATCGGGATGTTTAATTGATTGGCGATGATAACCGCGTTTTCTACAGAAGTTGTATTGGTGAGGTAAGTATCTTCTAAATTGAGTTCGCAAAATTCGAGATCGGTATAAGCACCTAAATGGAACAGGTAATCAGGCTTAAAATTTTCTACATCTTTTTTATACAAATCAAAATTACGAAAATCTAAAAAGCTAAGCCAATTTTCATTTACATCTTTATCTGTGCATTTAATATCGTATTCGTTTTTAAAAATGCGGTAAAAAGCCTCGCCCAGCATACCACCCGCACCTGCAATGTAAATTCTTTTCTTCATATGGAAGTTTTAGCTATCACGGCTAACCTTTTAGACGTTCTAAGCAGTAGCAGGTTTATTTAATAATACCTATAACTCCAAAAGTAACTTTTTTTGCCTCAAACCAGAATAATTTTTTAAAACACAGTTAAATCCTTGTTCTACAATTTATTTTTAAGCTTTAAAATTTACTTTTCGTCAGATACTATAACTAACATTTAACAAATTTTATCTTGTAAAAGAAGCATTTGTTCTACTAAGTACCTACTATTGATTATACCAATGGCATTTATACGAGTGTCATTTGCTTTTGTTTCACTTATTTTTCTTATCTAAAAAAAGAATTTTATCAATTAAGTTAACTGGTCGTGTCAAAAAGCTCAACCTTATTTATTGCTGTTTTATAATCAAAACAAAATCCATTGTTGAAAAGAACTTTTTATTTCGATGGATGATGTAATTTTTAACATTCAATTCCTTTAGCATCTTTTTTATATCATTGATGCTCAGCAAATTCATGTAAGTGCCTGATGCCCAAGCTTTACCGATCATCCGAAGAACTATATCAAAATATTTTTTAGGCAGATAATGCAAAAATGGCAGCCGGGTGTGCACCTCAATAGGAAACCAACGATTTGGGGTAGTGATGAAAGTGCTTTTGCTCGTCCTAATTAGCTCACTTAAAAAAAGCAATTGTTTTTCGTAAGTACCTACATGTTCAATCACTGCGTTTGACCAGGCTATATCAAATTCTTTATCTGCAAAAGGGAAATAATTGCCATCGTAGGATACTACTTTTACCTCCGGAAAGTTTTTTTTAAATTTTGGTGCATCTTCTATTCCAAGTGCGGTGATATTATTTTTGTAAGGATAGTTTTTCTCCAGAAAATTAACGGCGAGGTAAGCATCATCTTCTGTAAAACCTACATCTAATATTTTTGTATCAGGAGTAGGTTGCATTTGCTCTAAAAAATAGTTGTATTTTTTTTGCCTATTCTTTGTGGAGATATTTATAGCGAGGTTTTTGGCGAAATTTTTAAGCATAAATTTTAACTTAAATATTACTTATGTAGCAAGTTGAGAATTGTGCAATGCTAACTAATTGGTATTGGTTTTACAAAAACGGTTATCACAACTTTTGAATTGGCAGGATATTATTTGAATTTCATTCAGTCCAATAATACCTTTAAACAAACCGTAGAAACTTACATATTATAAATGAATATTCTTGTAGTAAACTGGACGTGGTATCCAAGCGGCGGAGACTGGACTTATGTAGAAAACATCTGTAAAATTTATCAGCAAAAAGGCCATCAGGTTGTTTCGTTTTCGATGAAAGACGACCGGAATTTTCCTTCTGCTTATGCTGATTATTTCATTGAAAACATTGATTATAAAAAGGTTGATAAAAGAAGCATCACGGCCGGCATTAAAGTGGTCAGCAAAAGCATTTACTCCTCCGAAGCGCAAAAAAATTTAGAGAAGCTTTTGGCTGATGTTAAAATCGATTTTGCGCACATCAACGTAATCCATCATTACATCACGCCAACCATTTTAAAAATCCTGAAAGAAAAAAAGATTCCGATTATCTGGACTTTGCATGAATATACGCCAATTTGCCCCGAAAGTACTTTTATCAGTCATGGCCAAATTTGCGAAAAGTGTTTTGGCGGGAAATTTTATAATTGCGTTACGCATTCCTGCAAAAAAGGATCTTACTTGGCCAGCACGGTTGCGGCTTTAGAAAACTATGTCCATCAATACCTAAATTATTATGCTTACGTAGATTATTACGTTTGCCCTTCTGTTTTTTTGTACGAAAAATTCAAATCTTTTAATTTTTTCAAGGAAAAATTAGTTCAGTTATACCACGGATATGATTACTTGGAAATTGAGGCTGCAAAGTCAGTTTCAAATCCTGATCGAGAAAAATACATTGTTTTTGTAGGACGGCTTGAAAAAATAAAAGGCGCACACACGGTATTAAAAGCAATGAAATCTTGCCCTGATATCCAACTTAAAATAATCGGGACTGGCACGCAGGAAAACGAATTAAAAGATTTTAAGGCGGAACATCAACTTAACCACGTAGAATTTATGGGTAAAAAGAGCAAGCAGGAAACACTTCAAATTATTTATAATGCTGAGTTTCTAATTTGCGCTTCCGAATGGTACGAGGTTTTGGGCTTTACGGTGGTTGAAGCGATGGCTTTAGGCAAACCCGTTATTGGTTCGGCAATTGGTGCCATACCAGAAATGGTGATTGAAAATTATACAGGAATTTTGTTTGAACCGAGCAATGCCAATCAATTAGCAGCTGCAATTAAATTACTTTATAGCAATGAGGATTCAATTGTAGCGATGGGCAAAAATGCGTTACAGCACATCCATCAATTAATCAACAATGAAAAACATTTCGAAGGCCTGCAAAAATTGATTGTGGGCTTGTAAGAAAATCTCATACTGTTTTTATAGGGATAAAAGAAGCATGAACAAACAGGCTAATACACATTCCTACTAAATTGCCGGTTCTGGTTACGAGTTTAGACAATTTAATATTTTAGATTTGCACCGCTAAATTTAACACTCGTTTGCACATGCGCATTAAATATCTGCTCTATATATTTTTTATATTTCTAATCATTTTTTCAAAAAAATCTGCAGCCCAAAGCATGTCCATGGCAGATCTTCCCAACGTTAAAGTAAACCAGTTAACCGATGAACAAATAACACTTGCATGGAAAAAATTACAGGATTTAGGAATATCAGAACAAGATGCTTATAAGTTACTCGCCCAAAAAGGAATGCCTGCAGGCGAAGTAGAAGATTTGAAAAACCGGATAACTTTATTAGGTTTAAACAAAAAGGCGGCAACTAAATCTTCATCAACGGCAGAAAAACAAAAAATAGATTTTTCAAGGTCTCTAAATGATAGCATTATTACTCCGCAATTTGTTAAACCTTCCCCGCCTCCAACGCCCAAACCTGTTTTAAATGTTTACGGCACTGATTTTTTCAATCAAACTTCCATTAAGTTTGAACCTAATTTTAGCGTTGCGACGCCAAAAAGTTATGTTTTAGGCCCTGGAGATGAAGTCATAGTACTTTTAACTGGTTTAAACGAAAGCAGTATTCGTTCTAAAATCAGTCCTGAAGGAAACCTGCAAATTCCTTATGCAGGAATCATATACCTGAACGGATTTACTATCGAACAGGCTACAAATCTGATTAAAAGCAAAATGACCAGAGTTTATCCTGCATTAACTTCTGGCCAAACCCATTTAACCGTAAATTTAGGCAATACAAGAAGCATCAAAATTACGTTGATCGGCGAAGTAAAAACGCCAGGTTCCTACACGCTTTCATCCTTATCAACCTTATTTAACGCTTTATACAATTCCGGCGGGCCAAATGCAAACGGTTCTTTAAGGTATATTGAGTTGATCAGAAACAATAAAGTTTACAAAACAGTTGATTTTTACAGCTTTTTGCAGAAGGGTTTATTAGATGGAAACGTCCGGCTGGAAGATCAGGATGTAATCAATATACCGGTTTACAGAAAAAGGGTCAGCATCAGCGGAGAAGTAAAACGGCCGGCTATTTACGAACTGAAAGAAAACGAACAGTTGGATGAGCTGATTAAATATGCAGGCGGTTATACAGATATTGCTTACAAAGGAATAGCAAAAATCGACCAGATCAATACTTTAGAACGCGAAGTAAAAGATGTACCAGCCAATCTTTTTGCAAATTACACTCCTCATAATGGTGATTTTGTGCAAGTTGGTGCAATCACAAACCGTTATACTAACAGAATTGTGTTGGAAGGAGCAGTTTATCGTCCCGGTATTTACGAATTGACTGCTGGTTTCACTTTGTCCGAACTTTTAAAAACTGCACAGGGATTAAAACCGGATGCTTATATTGAACGCGGCTACATTAAAAGAACTCTCCCTAACTTAGAGAAAGATTTTATACCGTTTAAACCAAGTGATGTTATTAACGGTAAAAGTGATATCCCCTTGTTGCGGGAAGATTCTGTTGTGATTCAGGACCGTACCGTATTTACATCAAACCAAAAGGTAACGGTTAACGGTTACGTTAGAAAACCTTCCATTTTTACTTATCGTAAAGGCTTAAAGTTGGCTGATGCAATTGCCATGTCCGGAGGTTTTGATGATGAAGCGGCCGATCATCATGTTGAAGTATCCAGGATTATCAAAAATGAATCTGACAGTGTTGCCAATCAACTGGTAAGTACTTTTATTGTAAATATGGACGATAAAAACAGTAGTCCGGATATTGAACTGCAACCGATGGATTATATTAACGTGCCGCGTTTGGTTAATTATCGGTCGCTGGGCAATATCAGCATTAAAGGCGAAGTTGTGTTTCCAGGCGATTATGCCGTACAAAAGCGGGATGAAACAGCAATTGAATTTTTGAAAAGGGCCGGAGGCATAACGCCTTATGGCTCGGTTGAAAATGCACAGGTTTACAGAAATGGGATACGTGTAAACCTTGATTTAACAGATTCAAATACAGTTACCAACCCAAAAACCCACAGCAATATGATATTGTTGCCTGGCGACAGCGTTTATGTTCCGCGCATTGTTTCTTATGTAGAAGTTTCTGGTGCTGTTAATAATCCTCAATACATTAGTTACAATGGCCACAGGTTTAAATATTATATTAATGCAGCAGCAGGCATTCAAGAAAATGCAAGGCTAAAAGGAGCATACATTAAATATCCGAATGGATTAAACCGGCCGGTAAGGCATTTTTTATTTTTCCGCAATTACCCAACTGTAAAACCTGGAAGTAAAATTATAGTCCCGGAGAAAACGCCGCAAAAATTTAAAATAGGCTTTGGCGATTTGGGAAGCATTGCCACCGCTTTAACTGCATTAGTAAGTATATTTGTTATTTTACGAAAATAGTAATGAACCAGGAAAATCCAGCTTATCCATACGAACCAGAATTTTCTCTTAAAAAACTACTTTCAGATCGTATCAACGATGTTACATATGTGCTGAAGTTTAAAAAAACGCTGGCATTTGTTTTAATTATTGGTGCGTTGCTCGGTGCCCTAACTGCCTGGTTTTGGAAACCGACTTATACTGCACGTTTAACTTTTGTGGTGGACGATTCAAAATCATCAGGAAGTGCGGGTGGCTTAGCTTCTTTGGCTGGCCAATTTGGTTTTAATTTAGATGGATTAGGTGGCGCAAGTGGCGTTTTAGCAGGCGATAATGTGCAGGAGTTGATCAAAAGCCAAAAGCTAATCAAAAAAACTTTATTAACGCCTTATGATAGTTCACAAACTTTAGCGGATCGATACGCAGTAGTTTATAAACTGAACAAAAAATGGTTAAAATATAGTCCTGATGGAAAAATCACGCGTTTCCCTCTGAATGATAAACACAATACCCGATTGCAGGACAGTTTGTTGCATGAGATGACTACTTTGATTTTAGACGGAGAGTTTGGAATTGCTAAAACCGATAAAAAATTAGGTTTTTTTGAGGTAAACACGACAATGAGGGACGAAAAGCTTGCGCAGCTTTTTTGTATTAGAATGATCAAACAGTCCACCGATTTTTTTATCAGTACCAAAACCAAACGTTTAAGGAACAATGTTAACCGTTTACAACATCGTGCAGATAGCATTGGCATGATCCTTAACCGTAAAACTTACGCTGCATCGGCTGCAAACCAAAGTTTGTTAGACCTTAACCCGGCTTATACAAGTGCAAATGCGAATGTGGATATCCGCGAACGAGATAAAATTGTTTTATCAACTATTTTTTCTGAAACAGTTAAAAACTTAGAATCCAGCAAAACGATGCTGGCGCAGGAAACACCAACTGTTCAGATTGTAGATGAACCAGAACTGCCTTTAAAAAAGAATACGCTTAAATATTCTATCGGCATATTAACGGGTGTTTTACTATCCGGGATATTGTTTAGCTTTTATGTTTTGCTATCCAGGAGAGCGCTTAAAATCTAAAAGTTATTCCAAGTTCTCCATGAAAATTGTACACATCGTTGTGCGGGATGTAATATTGGCTTGGATTGTAATCTTTTAAAACCCACTCGTAGTTCAAAGACTTGATTTCCTGCAACTTTGCATTGAATATTAGGTTTTTGTAGTTCCACTCACCGTTTAGAGCGAAGGCAAAATCAACCCAATTACGGCTGTTGCTGTTAATATCAGGCAAATAAGTTTCAGAAAAATCAATATCATGTTCATACCGGGAAAATTCAAATCCCAACTTTCTTAAGCCCGATACCCAGCTAACATTAAACAGTTGTATATTTCCGCCTGGTCCGGTACCAGCTCCTAAAATCTGCCCTTGGTAGGTGTGTCCCGAAAGAAGTTGATAATTTGTGTACCATAAACCTATTTCCCTTATGGACCGTTCAGCATGCTGCGAAGTTTGGGTAATTTCTGTACTGATTACAATATGCCGATCATTTTTACCTGATAAAGGAAGCATTTTTCTAAACCCAAATATGTAAGCCCTTGAATGCTCAGGCGATTGTATCAAATCAGTTATGTTGTATAAATTATCCTCGAATCCATATTCAAGATAAATTTCAGCTTGTGCTTTGGTAAATAACCATCTGGCATACAATGACGTTATCTGATCTCTGGGAAAAAGATCACCTATACCATTATTGGTATCTTTTTTTTGATAAGGTATAAAGAATGGAACATAAGCATTAAATCCGCCAGTTTTAACATCGTTGTAGTAAGCATCAAATGTTCTGATCAAACCAAGTGTTAATCCAAAAATCCATTTTGGATGATAATTTAGATTAAACCCGGTAAAATAACGCCAGTCATCTCTTTCAGGAGTATATAAGTTTGTGCCATCCGGTAAAGTTGTTGTTGACAAAGGAGGATATCCTGATTTAATTAAACGGCCCGCTATTACTTGACCTTCGATATAACCAATAGGTGTTTTTATTGGGCGAATAGTATTTATTGTGATATGTTTAAATCCTGGGGCATTATTGGTTAGTACTAAAGCATTTTGAATACCTGGCCCCCACCATAGGTTTTCGTTTGATACACCGAACGACATAGGGCCAAATGTTAACCTAATACTACTTTGACCGAGAAAAGCTTTATGGTAAGCAGTATTACCAAATCGTTCAGGCCAGTCTATTGTATTATGGAACGTATAGTAATTTATCAAATCCTGTCCGGTATGACCACTATCATATTCGTTAAAAGATGGATTTGTTGCATAAACGTATTCAGGCCGTAATTGTACACTTAAAGGACCATACTTAACAAAGAACCCGCCGCTAACCATCGTTTGATATCCCTTTGCAGGTATCATCGCTCCATCATTCCAGCCATAAGGATGGTCAGAATTATATTGTTGTTGCCAGGTTAATGGTAAGATTTGAAAAATGCCCTTTCCTTTACCAAAAGAAACAGCACCAAAACCTATCCAATGATCTTGCTTTAAAGTACTATCCGGATCAAATAAATTTTGGGTATTTAATCCCGTTTTTGAAAGAAGCGGGCGGACAGTAAATGATACATTTGAATCAACTTTGCCGAGCAACTGCATCCTTCGGTAATAATCATTTAAAACAGGTGTACCTACCGGAAGTGATTGTGCAGATACGCTCCTACTTGTTATTAAGCAAGCAAAGGCTATCATATTAATAGCTATAAAAAATATCTTTCTCATTTTTAAAAGCATGTTTGCTTCCTTTGCCTAACGTTATACTTTTTTCATACATTGAAAATTAACAACAAAGAAGCCTATAACCATCTTATGTAGAAATACAATCTCAATTTTTGTGGTATAAAAGAAGCATAACCTTCAACCTTAAAACCTGTATGTAGCACCAGCCTGGATTTGTAAATTGAACTGATGAATCTGGTTTTCAAAAGTAATATCATTGCCGTTTTTCTTTAAGGCCCATTGATAATCTAAAGAGTTGATTCCTAAAATTTTAGCGTTAAAAATCAAGTTCTTATAATTGTATTCTCCGATGGCAGATACACTTAAATCCACCCAGTGTTGTGAATAGTTTTTGCTGTCGGAAAATGTATAATAGTAAAAATCGTTGTCGTGTACATACCGCTCAAATTGTATCCCTAATCTTTTCAGCCCGCGTACCCAACTAACATCTAAAGATTGCAAGTTTCCTCCTGGCCCTATCCCTGCACCTAATTCCTGACCCTGGTTTGTATAACCTTGCCTTATACTTTTGCTTACATACCATTCCTTACCTTTCAAATCATTTGTGAAAGAAGTTCCTTGGAGTTGCGTTACTTCAACACTAACCAAAATATTTTCATTACTGGATTTTTTGAAAGGAAGTAATTTTCTGAGTCCAAAGATATAGGCACGGGAGTTTTCCGGTTGTAACAATGTTTGCAGTAAATCACTTGTTGAATTATCATGCCCAAATTCAAAGTAGAACTCGGCATGTTCCTGTGCCCAAAGCCAACGCATAAATACAGAACTTCGCTGGTCTTGTTTATTGATTGCAGCATCTGGGGCAGATGCTGTTTTTATCGATGAAAAAAGAGGCAGATAGTCTTTGATCCCACTCAAATCCTTCCCATAGGTTTGCGAACTTTGAGCAAATCCTAAAAATAATCCAGGGACCCACTTAGGCTGCCAGGTAATAATAATTCCGGCCAGATATCGCCAGTCGTTTGGTTTAGGAACGTACAGGTTGGTTCCAAAATAGGTGTGGTCGGGTTCCAATGGCGGAAACCCGGAATTCTCTAATCTTCCGGCAATCATTTGTCCTTCAAAAGAACCGATTGGCGTTTTTATAGGCCGTAAAGTATTTAAAGTTAAATGCTTAAATCCAGGCGCAGTATTACTCATCAATAAAGAATTTCTGATACCCGGCCCCCACCATAAATTTTCGGTAGATAAACCAAACGATAAATATTTGTAGTTTAACCTGATGCTGCTTTGGCCCCAGTAAGCCATAGCATAGCCGCTTGTCCCAAACCTTACAGGCAGGTCGATGTTATTATAAATGTCGTAATATCTGGAGAAAATTACATCGTACTGGTTTTTGTTAAAGGTTTCAAATTCCGAATTTTCTGCAAAAACCAGTTCCGGTTTAAACTGAATAGTTAATGGCCCATACTCGGCAAAAATCCCTGCGCTTATAAGTGTTTGAAAACCTTTGGCAGGTATCATTGCACCATCATTCCAGCCATAAGGATGGTCAGAATTAAATTGTGTTTGAAAAGTTAGCGGTAAAAGAAGTGTTTTTAATTTCTTATTGTCACTTTGCCAGGAACTATTTGCTTTAAGCAGATTATAACGACGCTCTGTACTATCCGGATAAAATACTTCAGCCTGCTTCTTAATCTGATTTGGAAACAGCGGACGGACCGTAAAAGAAACACTTGAATCTGCCTTGCCTTGCAACTGTGCCCTTCTAAAATAATCTTCAACAGCTACAGTACCAACCGGAAGGGATTGCGCATGAAGGTTTAATCCTACAAAAACCATTAAAGTACAAATAACAGCGAATTTGATAATCCTCACAACGTAATTGCTTTTATAACAATATTATCGACAGACCAACTTTCATCACATTTTGGGTTGGCCGTGTTTGTTTGAACCAATTTATCTAAGCACTGCAATAGCAAAGTACTATTTGAATGCTTAAAAGTTTTCTCAATTTTGTACATTGTTGTTCCGTTTGGATTATTTTTTAAGCTGCATGCCCCCGGCAAATCAGTTCTGTAAGCACCACTTTTAGGATCATGGTTACTGTTAGGGTAATCGGAAGGATAAGCTTGGGGAGGGCAAAAAATACCAGGGCCAACTGTGCAAAAATCATTAGAAAATGTTGTGTTGATGTAAGTATTTCCATCCACCAGCATTTCCCAAATATCTGGGCCATCTGGTGATAATTTATTGCCATCCCAGCTATCATGGATGTATAAATCGAAAGTGATGGTAACCAGATCGTGAGCAGGCAGATTGTTAAGAGCCAAATTAAAATACCCGTTGTTGTACTGCCCTAATACTGCCGATCCGTTAAATTGGCTGATTGCGCCATTTTGAATGGACGACAAATCCCTGCTTTCAAAGTTATTGCTGTAAACTTCTACTTCACTCCGGACATGCTCTTTGCAGGAGAACATTAAGACAAATGAAATGATTAAAAGTAATTTTTTATTCATTGATTAAGGACTTATCCTTTTAATTCTAAACAGTATCACTAACTCTTAAATTCTTCTATATAAAAGAAACTGATTAAATACAATGGTTCAAAAACAATTTTCCTGTTAGCAAAAAATTAGATTAAAGATATCTAAATCACATTTATTATTGATGCCTAATTACAAAATTGCTTACATCGCATTCTCCTGACCTTTAATAAGGTTCCAAACCGTAAGAAATATAATCTTAATATCCAATTGTAAACTCCAGTTTTCGATATACCAAATATCATGGTTAATACGATTTATTGTTCTGATATTGTTTTTTTCAACATCTTCTACATCGCCTCTTAGCCCATGAGCTTGTGCCCAACCAGTGATGCCTGGTTTTACAAAATGCCTAATCTTTATTTCCTCCACAATACTACTGTAAGCATCATTAAAAGCAATCGCATGTGGACGTGGGCCGACTATGGACATCTCCCCTCTTAGAACATTGATAAATTGAGGTAATTCATCCATACTTGTTTTACGCAGAAAAGCGCCAAATTTTGTAATGCGCTTATCACCTTTGCCTATCGGCTGATAACAATCACTTACTTCCTTGTCAACCATCCTCATAGTACGAAACTTCAAACATTTAAAAGTTTTATTTTTACGGCCAACGCGGTCTTGTACAAAAAATATAGGTCCACTAGAAGTAAATTTTTGGATAAGAATTATAATTGGAAAAAGCCAGGAAAATATAAAAACAAGAACAAGAATAGAAAAAATTATGTCGAAAAGCCGTTTTTTAAACATGTGTCTCACTTCGTCCAAAGGTAATTGCCTGGGTACAAGTATTTGGAAATTATTTAAGTAGTGGACTGTATAATCATAAGGAAATGAATTAATAATATCAGGAACTAATTTAATTCTTATATGCTGGTTTTCAGCTTCCTTTATCAATCTCCCCATACGCAAAACATCCGAAGGTGCAACACAAACATAAATTTCTTCAATTCCTTGTTCCGAAGCTGAAGATAGACTTTTTACCATGACAGGTGATACTGTTCCGTCCTTATCAACGTAATCTAATCCAGACTTACCGATAAATCCTGTGAAATCAAAAGTTCGGTGTGTCTGTAAATATTGTGCCAAACGGTTGCCTGTTTCATTATCTCCAATCACCGCTACTGATTTTCTAATCCTAAAATTACGCTTTAAAACAATTTCAGCTCCAGTTCCCAAAAAACGACTGATTACTAACAATAAAGCAAATAAGCCAAAATAGATCAGAAGAAATTTTTTTGAATAGCCAATATCAGTAGAAAAACTAATATAAAAAACCAGAAGAAGGTCATACAATATTACACTTTTCCATGTAGACCGGTAAATAAAATCTGACCTAAGTATTGTGTCTTGTGCATATAATCTATAAATAGTTGCACTTAGAAGCCAAATTATATTTATTATAAAGATGTTGCGTTGAAAATTACTTCCGTATTTCTCGTTAGCTATATAGAAAGTAATCCAAAAAGCGGCATTTGTTAATATAATATCGGTTATAGCGAGGAAAAAACGAAGTAGATACAAGTAACGGGTTTGCATTAGAGCTAATTATAACAATCTATAATTAATATCCGACGAAATATTGAAAACATCAAATTGATTAATTACATCATAGAAAAAAAAATTTACATTGAATTAATTATAGAAATTCCACAAATATAAAAAATAAATAACTACACTAAACATTAAATCTATTTAGTAACAAAGCTCATCACTACTCTATGTTACTATTACACACTCTAACAAATTGAAAATAGGTATCAGCTTTATCTAACATACAATTGTGCCTGTAAATGTGTAAGAATCTATTCTACAATAAAAACCAAAGTGTATTAGACGTCGAACCATAATATTAGATTATTAGAAATGTTCCGATCTTACTGTGTAACAATGATCACGTTCAAATTTGGTTGTTCCAACTAAGCAAGTCAAAAGATAATAAAGTAGTCACTTTAAAATAAAAAAAATATTGCCCACCTTCCCAATATTAAATAAGTGCGATAGTAAGATATGCGCACAGACTTTTTTACCCGTTTTAAAAGATGTAAGAGGACAACTTTGTTTTTAGGTGATAAAAGAAGCAAATTTAAATAAGTTTAGTAACTTCTACCTAAAACATACATTTAATATTGATATTGTGATTTTTAACTTTTGGTTGTGATTCAAAAAGTATGATGGGATAAAAACAGCAGTAGGGTTGCTAAAGTTTGTTGGTTGTGAAATCAAACAAAACGGTTAGTTGTCCCCGCTGCTGTAGCGGCAAGGTAGTGAAAAACGGGAAGAAAAAAACGGGTTTTCAAAATTTGCTTTGCAAAGGTTGTAGGTTACAGTTTCAGGGAGAGTATTTATACTGGGGATCGGATCAAAAGAATAAGGATTTGCTAAAGCGGATGCTTTTAAGGGGCAGCGGCGTACGAGACTGTGCCGTTGTGCCGGGCATTAGTATAGGCTGCGTTTTAAGGTGTATTTTGAGGATGGGCAAAACCTCCCACATCAAACCAAAGCAGGATGCTTACCATCTGGTCCAGATCGATGAACAATGGTCCTATGTAGGGAACAAACAAAAGAAAGTCTGGCTGCTGTATGCTATTTGCAGGGAAAGCGGAGAAATACTGGCTGCAAACTGGGGCAAGAGGAACAAAAAGAGCATCAGGGCATTGTTGCAAAAGCTTCAAAACATAAAAATCAACTTCTATTGTACCGATCAGTGGAAAGCTTTTGCCCAAATACTGCCAAACGAAAAACATATAATTGGTAAAAAATACACCAAGAAGATAGAAGGAATAAACACCTGGTTTAGAACAAGATTAAGAAGACTGGTCAGACGAACGGTCTGCTTCTCTAAAAAGCTTATCTACCATTATTCTATCATGAAAACTGCTATATGCGAACGAAATATGAAAACATCATACATTTGAAAACACAACCTAATTTGCTTAATTCTTAATTGTGTTATTGATATAATTACACAAACGGACTTAAAATAAAATAGAAAAACTTTATACTATGGCTCTAAATTTATTCCGTCCCAATAGCTTTTATGCATAGACATAGCTCTAATCGTAACCTTGTTAAACATTTTATAATTAACTCCCATTTTATATCCTACCCATTTAAATATGGTAGATAGTACTGAATAAGGTAAAAGGATAGCTTTATTTTTTAGTACATATTTTAATTCGGATTTAAAAAATTTAAAGCCTTCTCCACTAACTGTTCCAAATTCCTCTTTCAATTTCATGTTTTTCGCATGAAAAACGCCAGTATCAAAGTATCTTTTAAATTCTTCTGCCAAAGTGTAGCTATGTGAATGATAAACGGTAGCAGTTGAAACATAGGCTATTCTGTACCCTGCTAACAACATTTTTGATGCGACTATTGTGTCTTCTCCCATAATTGTATCTGATGGAAACCCTCCTAAATTATTTAATACAGATTTGCGATAGGCAGCAAAAGAATCTGAACAAAATATTGTTTTAAAACCTAAGCTTTTTCTATCAACTAACGTCCTAACACTAGATGTAAATGGATAATTAAAAAACCTAGCATGTGATTCTAATACTTTTGCACCTATGTTTGGCAATTGTCTGCCATAAGCTAAACTAACTTTAGCGTCTTCAACAAAAGACCCTACTAAATTCTCAATACTGTTTATAGAAGCAAGGATAGCATCTTGTGTCAAAAATATGCAAATTTCACATTCTTTAGATAAATCAACCAATTGCTGCCTTGTGACACCATGCTGAAAATCTTTTTTGTTAATTTCAATAACTTCAAATCCTGATATTTTTGCTAAATTTTTAGTGTTGTCATTAGATCCAGAATCAATAATAATTTTTTGCTTAATAGCTATACTTTGAGAATTAATGCTCTTTAACACTTGGTCAAATTTACTGCCAGCATTTAGTGTGGGAATTAAAACAGAAACATTCATGCTTAATTTCTATAATAATGTGTTTTAAATATTTTTTGTATGTAGTTGTTAGAAAAACAAAAAAATGATGATTACAATATTTTATTGATTTAAAAAATACTATTATTTAATTATAACATCTCCAACAATCATCAATTGAACATCTATCACTACGTTTTCACTAACTGTGAAATTAGCATCTAAAATTCTAACTACAACATTTATACTTGATAAATTTTGAACTGAGCTATAGGCCATTATATTTGGATAATTTTTGTCTCTTCCCAAAAGTCCTATATTATTTATATTATTACCTACATAAAAGATTTGCTTAAATAGGTGTAATAATTTAACATTAATTACATCTGAGGTATTGGAACCTTCTTTCATCATAACTTTAACTGTCATTGTTTTTACTTTAGCAGTTAATGGTTTTTCTATTTCCCCATCTACATTCTTATTTCCAATAAACTTTAAAGATGTGGATAAATTATTGGATCGATCAACAAATCTATTAGAATAGTTATCATTGTAACCATTGTAATAAACGTCGCCTACACAGGTAGAATGCACATATACTGCTTTACCCAATTGAAAATTATTATCATTCTCTATCTGTACATAATCAATACTTATGCCCCTGCCATTAATTATTTCAACAGCATACCTTACTCTAAATACGGATAAATTTTGGATATTGATAGAACGTGTATATTCATCATCAATTTGTATCCCTGTGCTTTCTATTCCGGAACCATCTATATAAAATCCTGATATTTCAAATCTATTAGCCAAGCAATCTAATCGTAGTCCTACCAAACCTTCAGATGGTTTACAATTGATGAGACGGAATGAATCTCCTCCCTGTATTAGCCATTGAATACCATTTTTATGGTTTGCAATTGGACGGATGTTATCAAATATCAAAAAACTATTTTCTTCAAACCGCAAATTTGCATTTGTTCGTTTGTTTTGTTCATATATGTGCAGCCCATAGTTACCGCACCCCCTTACTTCAATGTTGTGGTAAGTATGATCAAAAGATCCTTTACAATAAATACCTTTGTTACCGCAATCAAAAATGTTTATGTTCTCAAAAAGACTTCTTAAACCAACGTATTCTACCTTTAGACCGCTACCTGAAAAATCCTTCGCTTTAATTGTTAGATCTTTTAGTTCCACGGCGTTTAACCAATGGTCGTAGCTTGAACCAACATATTGAAAAGCATATTCGAAATCTCCTGTTGGCTCTATAAACGTAAGGTCTATTCCGGCTCCGATAATTTTAACCTGACTACGATTTATAAGTATACTAGATGTAATTTTATAATTTCCCAATGGGACATAAATTGATCCTCCTCCTGATTGGTAGCCAGCGGTAGACAATAATGATAAGGCTTTTTTAAACGAGTTAGTATCATCAACGATTCCATTTCCTTTAGCACCAAACCACTTAATATTTATAGGGCCGTAATAATTTCTCTTAAAAA
Source organism: uncultured Sphingobacteriaceae bacterium (assembly GCA_964251965.1). GTDB lineage: Bacteria > Bacteroidota > Bacteroidia > Sphingobacteriales > Sphingobacteriaceae > Mucilaginibacter_A. The sequence continues at coordinate 584,571 of CAXULQ010000001.1, forward strand.
ATAATTTTCCTATTTTTATATATATTACACCATCGCAATCGCTGTGGCTTATTTTAAATCCATTTAAGTAATTAGTGACTTTAGAAAAAGTAACATGCTCGCCTGTATTACTATCATAAGATTCATATAAGCCTTCATTTATTTTATTAAATAAATAATTATTTTTCGCTTTTCGAAATTTAACTAAATTCAAAAAGTTTAATGATATAAAATCTTTTCTATTCACCTAAGCTTATTTTATGTTACGGAAAAAACCTAATGTACTTGCTTTATATATACATTGTTTTGATAGGACTGATTTCATGCAATGTAAAATATTGTATCTATAGCCATGTAATATGAAAAGTAAAATATGAGAAAATACGAAATTTAAACCTGCAAAATCATGCTCAGATATTGATATTCAAATAACTACAACCATTAAAAGTTACCATATACCTTCTTGTGGAGCTCGGCAATATGATCCCAGTTCTTATCTTGCAAATAATCGTTGATACAACTCTGATCTATATCAATCGAACCTCCTTTTAATATTTTTTCAATAGCCAAATATGCTTCATAAGGTGTTTGGCAATCAATAAAGGTTTTATATAACTTAATTGAAGTATTTATCCCTTTATTTGATAATATAATCGAATTGTTGCCAAGTGCTGCAACAAAACTTCCCCGCCTTTCAGAAACACCGTCAGGATAATGTAAATATGTAAAGTTAGAAGTTGCCAAAATTTCGCCAACTTTTCTAGCCGGTTGTTCTAAGTAAAGATTTATGTTTAAAGCATTTATTTTTTGTATCATGCTTTGATAGTAAGTATCGTTTCCGCTTTGCTTAGAACCGACTATTATAAAAGTCAGTTTTAATTTTTTATTATTGCAGATGTTAGCAAAATTTAAAAACTCCTCTAAACCTTTTTTTGGTCTTATCAAACCAAAAAAAACGACAGTAGAACCAATTGTGGGTTTTGAATTGTAATTGGAAAATGGAATGTTACTGCCAATGTTAATTAGATAAGCATTTTGTTTAGATATAAGCCATTTTTTAGTAACTATCTTTTTTTCATTTTCATTAGTGAATATTATTTCTTTTGCGCAAAAACACAATATCAAACTTGCAATTTTTCTTATGGTATGAGCTTCGCTATATTCGTGAAGGGTAAATACAAATCTTTTAAAATAAATTATGCCCAACAAATTGACTAATATATTCTTACCATAAGGCTGGGAAGGATATTGTATGTGCAATATTTCATATTTCTTTAAAGATATTTTCTTGATAAGTTTGAAAAGGCTTTTAAGTACCCATTTATCAACGTAAACTACTTCTGCATTTAAGCCTATTTTTACTAGGTTTTTAGCTAATACATCCGAATAATCTGCTACACCGCATCCTATGCTTACTTCAGGAGCAACTATTTTTATTTTATTTTTTACAACAAACTCCATTTCAGGTTTTTTAGTTCTACTTTTCTATAGGTACAGAGAAGAAATGTAATACTAATATAAACTATAACATCATTATCATACCCTGTAAACAATATCATCATATTCGCAACCAATGGAATAAAGCATACCATAGTTAGTATTTTGTTTCCTGATACTCTAATGGTATAAAGTATAATAAAGATTAAAAATAGACTATAGCTAAGCAAACCAATAAAACCTAAATCTAAATAAGTATTTAGAAATGTATTATGTAAATTAGGTTCGCCATTATAGTAATATGAGTACTTCTCCAAAAAAGAACCTGCGGCTAAAAAACCGTTACCAAAAGGTGATATATGATTTAAGTTATTAAAGAAAGTTGTCCAATACAATATTCTTATGCCCATTCCATCATTTAATTCAGTGAAATTATCTATCCTGATAACTTTGTTCAAAACAAATGGTAATCCAATTAAGCAAATTGTTATTAAAGATGCTTTTTGAAAAAATTTAGCCTTGGTAAATAATACGTAAAATAGTCCTATTGAAATAATAGCAATTGGGGTACGGGATAATGAAAGATATGACAGAGTTAATATAAAAGCTATACGTATTATAGATATTTTATTCTTTAGGACAATTGCTAGAATTATATAAATATATCCTAAAAGTGCTATTTTAGCACCAATCATGTTTTTATCAAATACTCCCCAAAAATATACTGCATGATTATAAAGCAGTGATGCCTCAGAAGAAGATTCAATATTCGTCAAATATTTAAACCCTGAAAAAAAATGGTAAAGAAGCAGTTGCAAAAACGTTAGAAAAAATACTACATGAAAACTTTTGTCTAACCAATATAGCAAACTGTCATTACTTCTTTTTTGTATCCAACTTATTACACTTATAAGAAATATAAAATTTATAGTTAATTTTATAATATTAGATATAACAAAAAAATTATAATTAGATCTGAATACGAATATTAAAAAAGTGTATGTTATATAAGTAATTAAAAAAAAAGTCCATTTTTTAAATTTAAGACTCTCTATAGGGTTAAGAAAAATAAGAGACGATACTAAAAAAATAATAGGGTAAACTTTAACTGGCAAAAAAATAGATATGACACATGCACAAAACAAAAAATCTTGAAGATTAGGTAGTTTAATTTTTAAAGAGTTTACATAACTATGATTTTTTTTAAGATCGTAGTTGCTTTTTTCACTTTTTTCATTGCTCATTAAAATTTAAAATTGAATTCTTAATTGTATAATAACCTTAATATTCAAACATTTCTACAACATCCCTGCGAAGAAATCAACGTTATGTTAAAATCATATTACGGTTATATTCAGTTTAGTCTTATTAATAAAATACTTCTAACAAAAGAAGTATAAATTATGTGATGTATAATATAAACGATTGAAAAACTGCATATTTTGAGTTAAAAATAGGTCAATAATTAAGACAATACTATGCACATTTACTGGGTTTATTGTTTATTATATTAGTCAATACATATTCTCATTTTTAAATTTAATCTTTTTTTCCAAATCCTTAATTAAAAAAGTCTGGTTTTCTGGCCTAAAATATCTTTGGCAAAATTTCAACAAAAGAATGTACTTATCAAAACCTAAAATTCTTTTTAAAATTCTCATCAATATATTTAACTTATTTAATTTATTGTCAAAACCTTTAAAATTACGTTCATTCATCTTGTCTAAATTACTGCTTTTACTTAACAAAAGTTTATTTCTACTTAGTAATTCAAAAAATGAGTTTTCATCCGTTGCAAATGGATTGTTAAAATTCATTGCGTTTTCGTCTAAAATCCTTCTAAATAACCTTCTATGAAAATGTGATATAGTATAGCCGTTTTTGAACTCTCCATAAGTATAATTGTATTTAAGATATTCTTTGTAATTATGTTCAATAACTTTCTGTGAATATTCAATAAGTAAAGGCTCCCAATCAGGATAATTTTTAACTTTAGTTATCAATCGTTGTTTATTAACATATATATCTAATGGATTTAATCCTGAAAAATGGGCGAATACAAGTTTATCGGATTTTTGTGGGAAGATTCGATTTGTTACATCATAGCTGTTTCCATTCTTTACAAATTCTCGTTCATGAATGTTCCAATAAGCAATATTATATCCTAAATATCTGGATATAGATATATTACTAAAAAATCCAGGTAGATAATCAATCCACTTTTGGTCTACAAAAAGTGCATCGGTCTTATCCTGGTAACATAAATCATATAACCTCTTTTTCCACCACTCAATTATTTTTAAACCATCATTAGAGTTCTTAATAGCTATAAAACCTAAATTATAAATACCGGCAAATAAAGTTGTTGTTTCTGAAGCATTACCTGTGTAATTAGTTTCTGCTGTAAGAATATGCGGGGTAAGTAGTACATCATTTTCGTTTAAAGTATCATATATTCCATCTAAACTATTATAAATGTATACATCTGGATCAAAGAATATTATCTTTTCGTAATTCTTATGTTTAAATAAGTAATCAAAAAAGAATGGTTTCACTGCTGTACAAAATTCTGTAACACTATATTTAAATGCTAAATTATAATAAAGAGGAATATCAATATTTTTAGCTTGAATTAATATATGATTAACTCCTTCAAAATCTGTTTCAATATCAGCTTCATCAGCTAATAAGATGTAAAAATCAATATCTGGCTGATGTTGCTTTATTGATTCTGCTAACGTGAGTGCTAATGCAAAGTAATTCTTTGCTACTATTGTGAAAGCGGCGTTCATTGTTTAAATTGATTTAATTAGTGTTGCAGGTACTCCCGCAATAATTGAATTTTTGGGAAAAGATTTTGTGACGACAGCATTTGCCCCAATAATAGAGTTTTTACCGATAGTTACTCCGGGTAAAATACAAACACCTTCACCTATCCAAACATTATCCTCAATAATTACTGGGCCTTTAGAAACTACTTTCCTTAAATAGGGGGGAGTTTTTAATGAGTCTTTGGTGGGATCGCCATGAGAATGATCCGTTATAAATACTTTACTTGCAATTAAAACATTGTTACCTATAGATATATAATTTACACAAGCGATGTGGCAATCAAAATTTAGCGAAACATTATTACCAATACTTATTTTAGGGTTATAGAAGTTGTCCAAGTGTTTTACATAAGCCTCAATACGTAATCTAGAATAACAAACGAAATTATTACCTATTGTAATACAATCGCCACCTAATAAGATTATGGGGTAATCAATATTAAAATTATCACCAACACTTCTAAATTGTCTTTGCATATACCCACTAAAAATATATTTTTTAATTTTTTTCAAGTTTACATATATCTTGTAAGGGAATAAAATAGATATAAATAAGCCAAAATTTGCAAAAATATTTTTAAGATTGTTATTCATAAATGCTAATTCAAAAATTGAAATTATAGTTGTTTATTAAACATTGGTTAAATACTTCTCATGTTTCCAACTTTTTGCATTAACAACTTCATTTCTGCAAATTCTAATTTAAATAAAATATAAAAATATGATAATACAAATAAAAGAATACTGCCTGATACTATAACTAATTCAGAAAAAGTATTGTACCGCTGGATTAAATTGAAATAATCGTTAACTATTACAAATAAAATATGAAAACTATAGCTTAAGATAAACGATATTGCTAGTAATCCTAAAAAAGGTAGTAGTAACCTGTTAAAAAAATTATTAGGTAAATATTTATTTACTAACCAAAAAGAAACAGGAACTAAATATAAAAGTTCACAAGTTACTTTGGCTATTGGTATGCCTATATATCCCCAATTGTTAGACAAAACATAAGCTAATACTAAAGTGAGAATTTGACCAATTGTACCGTAAAAAGACGACCATCCTGTTTTTTGCATAATAAAATAAATTCTTGCAATTACAGATAACATACAAAACGAAACTATTGTAAACACAAATACACCTAAGCAATTTGCGGTTACAATTGCCTGACCTATTCCAAAAGCTCCACGCATAAAAAAGATTTTCACTATTTCTAACCTGAAAAAAAAAACAACCATCATCATTGGCGTAAGTAGCATGATAAAGAAACGTTGAAGTTGTATATATTTTTCTGCTAATAATTGTACATCTGAATGATAATATTCAGAAAATTTAGTATTAATTACTTCTAAAGCAGGATTAAACAATAATAATAAAGGCAATGTATAAATTCGGTTTGCAAAAGTTATAGCAGTAAGAGAGCCAGCAGATAGGCCAGAAGCAATGTAATCCATCATATATGCAATAAAAACGGTTACAAAATGTGCAGCCAATAATGGAGTTGAGGTTTTTATTAACTCAATGTGAAGTTTATTAAAATGAATATTTAATATTGGAAGTATACCTTTACTTTTACAAAATGAATACCATAAGACACATTGCACAATTAATGAAATAGACAAGGCCAGAACCAAGGCAAATAATTTAAAAGTGTCAGCAAATACGAAGATTAGTATAACCAAAACTAATGCTTGGATTGCAGTAATGTAAGACACTATTGAGAAAAAGCCGAGTGATTCAATATAAATACGGCCATATTCAGAAATTACTGTGAACAAAATTACGATTGCAAAAAAGGCAAGCATCATTTTGTTTGAGTTTAAGATATTAATCGAAAATTTAGAAATAACAGAAAATACAGATACAGGGAAAAAAAATATAAATATACATAAAAAAAAAAGAAATGCTACTGAGAAACAAAAAACTGAACCTGCAAATATTCTTGCTTCTCTTATTGAATTTTTTATTTTTATTCTGATCAACAGGGGTGAGAAAACACTACTTACGACAATAACAAAAATCCCTGTACAAGAAGTTGTAAAAGAAGTTCCTAAATAATAAATATCAGTAGATTGCCTTGCACCAAATTTAAAAGCAACTAAAGCAAATGTAAAATATGTTAAAAACTTGGAAACTAAATTTAAGATTGTGTTTTGAAGAATAATTCCAGATGTTGATTTGAGGTCTTTAAGTATCATATAGAAAGAATCAATGTTAATATGTAAGACTGAGTCTAGAATAATAAAATCAGTCTTAAGTATTTACCTCACATTAATAACAAACGCTTTTATATAAAATATATATTTAACACAACGGAAACCAAGATTCAATTTCTAATTTATGAGAAATTAGAACCTGTTTAAAATTTGTTCTAAGTATTTTTATGCTTCTTAAGGTTCTTGTTTTTAACATTTTACTTCGAATACAAGAATGAAATTTATAGTGATAAAAGAAGCATTGCTTTTTTATTGATAAAAATTTAAACAGACTGTTATTTAATTTTTATTAAGACGTTTTTTTATGATAGTGAATTCTGTTTTTATAAAAAATAATAAATAATAAACAAGTCTAAATTTTTATTAACAAGCTATAAATGTTCGATGATTATATAGAAAGTAGAAAATTACGACCTTTCATATTGGTAATATTTAAATATTTTACACATTTTAAAATAGGACTTTCAGAAAACATTATATTCATATTTAATATATTTTTTATTCAATATTAAGATAATTAAAAAAATCTTGACATATCTTATCCTTATCAAAGTTCTGCAAAACAAAATTATAACCATTATTTGCAATTTGTTCTAATTCAGCTTGGTTGTTTTGATAATATTCTATTTTACTCTTCAAATCGTCAATTGTACCGTTATAACTAATAAAATGTATTTTGTTTTGCATTCCTAAATCTGTGTACATTGGATCATCTAAACCGATAAATACAGATCCGCAGGCCATTCCTTCAGCAAATCCGATCCCTGGCAGATCATTAATTTCTTCCGGAACTATAAACATTTTGTATTCATTATATTTTTGTACTATATCCATACTAAAATATTTTTTTTGTGATTTGCTAAAAACATTGGAAATAGTTGTAAAAAGCTTTGCTAATTTTTTATCGCTCGAATTGTCAACAAGTTTTTTGCCATCGGTAATTTTAGATATAAAAGAATCTAAGTAAGGGTTTAATTTTTCCTTATTTTCAAATATTGCTACCCTCATTGGATGAACCATTGAATGCTTAAAAAAGCTAGTAAAATCAGGCTCATTCATTGGATAGGTAATTGTTCCTGTAGCAATTGCTTTATTTATTCTCTTTGCAAAGGGAATAAATCTTTTATAACGTGCTTTAGGAGCAAAAGGAAGAGTGTACATTTTTTTAGTATACCATGAAAAATAGTGTTTAAAAAAAGCACTATTCTTCACAAGATTATTTTCTGCCACAAATAGATCAATTTTAGCATCTTTACAATTAAGAGAACCAATTTTAGCATGGTACATGTAATGCGTAGCATGTACAACTTTATAAGCTTTTGTTTCAGCAAAATTTCTTATAATATTTTCTCTTGATATTCCAAAAATTCCGTTTTGAGACGTAAAATTGCCATAAATAAATGTAAATAAGACATCGTTGCTTGTCAATTTACTAACGTTGCGTATTACCTTGAATTTGAAAGGATTTAGACCATTAATAATAATCCATAAATAAAATTCTATGATGGTGGGTACAAGTAGTTGTAATTTTTTATTTGGTATCGAAGAACTACTACCATCAATAAGTACAGTAATCTTTTTATCTCTTTCTGTAAAAAAATCCAATAAATGTGTATATTTTTGAACGCTTACTTGTTTAGTTAAAAAATGAAAAAGCGGGGTTTTGTACCATATTTCTACATGTGGATTATGAAAGATAAAACGTTTTTTATTCATCATAATAAAGTTAAAACAGCAATTACTAAAAATCAAGTCGGTAATATCTCGTGAAACGTGTTGATGATAATTTTACAGGCTTAAAATTAAAAATAGATTGTTTTTTCTGAACCCAATTAAAAAAAGCATCAGGAACCTCGTCTGGATGACAGCCCCAATCATCAAATAGGAAATATATTGGTTTATTTCTGTTAATTAAAAACGGCTCAATAATTTGTAACGCCTCTGTTGTTGATGAACCCAAATCAGCATCAAAATGAACTAAAATAATATCTTTAGTAGAATTATAAAGTTCTTGACTTACTTTTTTATCAGAAAACCATCCTTTTATCAAATGAAACTGATTCCTGGATTTAGTATATTTATCAATTTTATTTGAAACTAAATTTGATGAAGTATCGTCAAACATTCCCGCTTTCCAAAAATGTGAATCATGAGGTAGACCTTCAAATGAGTCAATACCAAAATAATTCATTTTTCGGTCTCCAAACAATTTTTTGAATAAAATTAGCCCCAAACCCTGCCAAGTTCCAAACTCTACCAAATCACCTTTTAAATCCAATTCGTTAATTTCTTTAACAATTTTTTTCATGTTTAAAAAGCGACCAGCTTGATGTTCTATTTCTTGCACATTAGAATGTTGATTTTTATATTCAAGTGTTAACTTATTTAAATTGGAAACAATATAGTCTAAATTATGCCAATTTTTATTTAACTTTTGTACCTGAATTTTTTTTATTATTTTATTTATAAATCTTAATAATTGCATAGTGTTAAGTATATTGATTATAGAACCTTTATTTTTAAATATGGAAAATTTTTAAATTTTAGGTTTCCAATTACCAGAGCCATTTGATAAATCTAATTTTAAAATATCAAAGACTTGGTTAAAAATATTTTCAATTATATAAATAACTGCCTCTGCTACTGCCCCCTCGCCACCTTTACTTTGAGTGATATAGTTGGCATACTTTTTTGTATTAACAAATGCATTTGAAGGCGCTATGCTAAAACCTACTTCTTTAAATACTAAAGGATCATAAATTCCATCACCCATGTATATAGTTTCTAAAGGATCAAAACGTTCTTTAATCCAATCAATACGTTGAAAAGTACTTACCATGGTTAACGGATATCCCATATCATCATGTATTCTTTTCTTGGTTATAGGAAACCCTCTTTTATCACCGCTAACCATTTCAATGTGTAATCGATCCTTTATTAATGATAAGGCATCATTATCTGCATCGCCAAAAATTTTAAAAACCTTTCCGTCAATACTATAATGAAATTTACCATCAGTAAAAACACCATCTACATCCAATATGAAATTTTTAAATACCATATTTACTGTATAGCTTGAAATAAACTGTATTTACCATAATAGTATAAAAACAAATCAAATGGATGATGATGTAGTGGAGACATATTGAGCCAAATAATAGCTCTTAAAATTTTTACTTTCTTAATATCATATCCTTTTGCATCTAACAAATCAAACAAAACTTTTTCACTATCCACCAAGGTCTGTAACCTATGAATATTTAAACTTATATTGTCATTTTGTTTTGTAACCGTGAAAAAGTTTTGGTCAATTAATTCATGATTGACTACTAGGTTATGTGCCAGTTTACCCAGATCATAATATTTATCTCCTGCAACTAATTCTCCACCAAAATCCTGCCGCCAGTCAATCAGCTTAAAATTACCATCACCCTGGTATATAATATTATCTAAAATAAAATCTCCATGAAATAATGTTGGTTCGGTATTACATAAATAATCCATATCAATAGATTTAAGCATTTCGTCTATCTTAGGAATACTTTCGTCATTAATAATATTTTCATCATCTTCCAATATCCTGGAAGTATGAAATTCTTTAAGACGTGCAATCGTTTTTGTGTAGTAGAAATTGTAGCAAATATCTTTAAACCTTTCTCGTGAGATTGTTTCTGTTTTTAACCACAAATTTTTCTCTGCCCATTCTAAAAGCAATGGGAAAGACTTTCTATTAACTATATTTGAAAATAATGTGCCATCTATGTAGCTGTACTTATAAAAATTAAGCTTTGATGCAGTAATGGACGGAACAACATCTTTTAAATATTCAGTTCTTTTTGCTCTGTTTGCGCAAATTGTTTTATCATAAAAAAATTTAACAATACTGTTGTTAATATGGAAAATCGACTCTCCTAATTTATCGAGAACATGAATTTTGCCACTGTCTAACTGAGCTTTTGCTTCATTCATTTTGTCAACATTACCAATGTCATACCAGTCTCTTACTTTAACTAATGTAAATGAAGAAGTATAAATCATTTTCTTTAAAACATCGACATCACCTAATGTAAAGCTATAATTTTGGTCAATTAGCGTTTCTTCAACATACTTCCAGAATGAAGCAAAGTCATTTATGCCAAGCAATCCCACATGCAAATAATCAGGGTTTAGGTTTCCTTTATCATACATTATTTTTACAGTATCCCCAAGCACATCGAACGAAGCATAACTTGATGAACCGGATCCTTTATATCCTGCATTCCAGTTATACTGAGGGGCCGGAATTTTGTCCAGAATTATTGTATCCGAAGCGTGAAATATAAATGGTTCCTGTAAATAGTCCTTTGCATGAAATAAAGAAAAAAGTAAGCTACTACCCTCTCCATTGTAATTACTTACTGTTACAAATTCAAACTCTTTGTCCGGATAAGCTATTTCTAAAAAATCTTTAACCTGATCACCAAAATATCCAAGCGTTATAACAAATGTGACTTCAGGAGGATAACTTTCTATTATATAAGAAATTGCTGGTTTTTCACCAATTCTCAGTAAAGACTTGTTTGTAAATCTTGTAAACTCTCCTAATCTAGAACCTATTCCCGAAGTGGTTATTAATACTTTATATGAATCCATATTTAGAATATATCTCTTAACATATTTATTTTATTAGAAATAGAATCCTCATGGGGCCTGTAGATCGTTCCCGTTCCGCATACTAACACATTAGCACCAGCATTACGCATAGGTATAGCCGACTCAAATGTAACACCACCATCTATTTGAATTAACAGGTTTTGATTTCCTTTAGATATAGCATATTTTTTAAGTAAAGAAATCTTATCAATCATACTTGGGATTAACTTATGTCCGACTATTCCTGGATTAATTGCCATTAAAACAACCATATCAATATCCTTAATTACCCAATCTAAGCTAGATATAGGTGTAGCAGGATTTAAAGCTACTCCTGCTTTCATTCCTTTACTTTTGACTTTATTAATAACCCGATGTAAATGATTTGTCGCTTCTACATGTACATTATAGTAATCAGCACCTACGGAAGCAAACTCGTCAATAAAGTCTTCAGGATTACTAACCATCATGTGAACATCTACAGGAATAGTAGTTTCTTTTTTTAAATAAGCTAAAATTTCTGGATATAAACCATATCTAGGAACAAAATGGCCATCCATAACATCGAAGTGAATAAAATCTGCTTTCCCAATGATTAGTTGTTCAATATCGGCAGTTAGATTTAAGGGATTTGAACAAACTAAAGATGCTGCTATTAGAGGAGTTTCTACTTTCATTTTACTCTAAATTAGAATGTCTAGCCCACATTGTATCATGGGTTTCACCCATTTTTTCCATTAATACTAAAGTTACAGCATCGAAAAAAAGTCCTAAACATTGCTCATTTAAAGAAGTCATTGGTTGAACTGATACAAAATTTTCCACTGCTTTCGTTTTTGAAGGTGCAGTGATTTTTACAATAACGTTAGCAAGTTTACCAATCCTAGATAGAGGATTTCCTGTTATAACTGCTATTTTACATTCATTTTTAGAGGCAATTTGTACAAGGTCAAATATTGTTTGCGTTTCACCTGAACCAGATGCTACAATTAATAGATCCATATTACTAATACCAGGAACTGTTGAATCACCTAAGGTGTATGCTTTTAAACCTAAGTGTCCTAACCTCATTCCAAAACCTCTGATTGCCATGCCAACCCTACCTGCACCACAAACAACTATTTTGTCTGCTTTTATAATTTCATATATTAATGCATCCACTTCCAAATCAACAACTTTGTTCAAAACAGTTTCGATTTCTTTTAGTATGATTTTTATTTTGTCGTTCATTTTATTAATTCAATAAATTATTAACCATTTTTTTAAATAATATATAAAAAATTACAAAAAAGCAGGCACCTACAAATCCTAACAAAAAACCTTTTAGTTTTCCAAATTTTTCAACTGGTAATGGTAGTATTGGCTTATCTATTAGCTGTATCAACGGTGTTTCTTGGCGTAAAGCAATTTTAGAAAGTTCTAAATTCTTAACGATTTCATTATAAATAGCCGAAGTTGCCTGTACATCAACTTGTTTTTTTTGAGACGGTACACGTAAAGTAAGTAAAGCTGGATTTGCATTAGGTGCAGCATCAACAGCAGAAGCTACACTACCTATAGAATAATTTAACACCTTTCTTACACTATCTGCTTGCTTTTGCAAAATCATTATATTTTGTGTACTTTTCTTAGTTTTTGTTTCAGTATAAAAGTTGTTTACAGTTTCTACTAGTTTATTATTAAACTCTTTAGAAAAAAGTTCGTCATCTGTTGCAACATCAACTTTAAGTATATTAAGCTTCTTATCAATTTTATTAACATTTAGAACTTTTTTATTAAAATTTAATACAAGATTAGAAATTATACTGTCTTGCTTTCGATAAAAATTCTCCGAATTACTATTAAAGGAAATTGATTCTATTTTATCGTTTCTTTTCCATTTATCTCTAAGATTATTAAAATCGATATAACGATCAATAAGTAATTGTTTCTTACCATTAATATTTACAATACTTAATAATGTTTTTTCAATCATAAGCCTTGACTTATATAATTCTAAAATATTGTCTCCTTGGAATATACCACCTGCAACACCACCACCAATATCTATTCCTGCAAGTGAGGCCAATCCAGCATACTGACTTAGACCTCCTGATTTACTATCTTCTAAAACAAATGTGCTTGTTGCAATATAAACAGGTTTTTTATAATAAGAATAAACTAAGCCTAATATCCCACCAATTACTCCTGAAATCAAAATAATCAACCATTTAGTCAAAAGGTAGTTCCAACCAGCCTTAATCTTAAGGATAACTTCCTTCAAAGAAATTTCATCCGAATCTGCTAAAGTTTGTTCTTGATTAAGCATGATTAAACTTACACTTACAGTAATTAAGAGTTATTTATGAAGGCTTATTATCCCTAAAATAATAGCCCCTAATGATGCCAAACCAGTAGTAAATCCTAATATGGTCGTAATTGTATTTCCTATACTTTTAGGCTTTTCAGGTACAAAAATTTCACTTCCAGGTTTAACACTTGGATGATCATTAAAGAATAAAAATTTACGTGTACCTCTTACAGTTCCATTTGGATATACTACGTAGGCCCTCTTTTTTGATGCAGTTGAAGAGAAACCCCCAGCATTTAAAACATATTCTTTAAATGATTTGGATTTATCATAAACCACTGCACTCGGGTAAAGTACTTCTCCATTTACGCGTACAATTTGCTGCTGCTTAGGAATCCTGAGAATATCACCATCTTCCAGTAATAAGTCTATTTTAGTTCCTGGAGTTTTTAGTATATTGGTTAGATCAATTCCTACAAAGTTGTTTCTGGGCTGTGCATCAGTGTTATTACTGGAATCTCTGCTTGCTTTTTTTAATCGGGTAAACTGTTCCGCTCTTTCTCGTGTTATGGTTGTTGTATCCGACTTATTTTTATCTACACCTAAAATGGCAATATTATCCCTTCGTAGTGATCCGCCTTCCACATCTGCCGATGCTGTTAAGCCTCCTGCCCGAACTACTAAATCAGAAATCTTCTCATCTTTAGTTTGAATGGTATAATTTCCCGGGTATAAAACCTCACCTTCCACTTTTACGGTCCTTTGCTTTTCAAAACCAGGCAAACTATAAACGGAAACAATATCAAAAGGCATTAATACAAAATTGATCCCTGCCAATTTTAACTGACTGTCAACATCTACACTAAATACCTGGGCAACTTTACTGCTTTTTGATTCTGGGTCAGCATTGTATATCCTCCGTGCAACTTCAATCCGTTTTGGGCTGGCACCTTCTGCAAAACCACCGGCATTTAAAATCAGGTCTTCCACTTTCATGTTCTCCGCAAAAGCAAGTACACCCGGCCTTCTTATTGCACCATTAATTGTAATACGGTATTTGTTACGCAGATCAAAAATTGAGGAGATGTAAACACTGTCTTCCCGTTGTAAACTGATGGAGGTTACTTTGTTTAGCACATCTTTTACACTAAAAGAAATCAGCTCAGTGCTGTTGTCTGCTTTTAGCCTGGTAATTGTGCCACGTTCTGTAAAAGCGTCCTCTTTTAAACCGGCTGCCTTTTCAATCAATTGCGCTAAAGTTAAGCCGCTTTGCAATTCGTATTCCCCCGGGCGAAACACGGCACCATTGATAGTTACCCTGTTTTCAAACCTGTTTAAAATAGAAGTTATAAAATATTTATCGCCGCGCAAGGGCATGTAATTAGCGTAATCGGCCTCAACCACATCGGTCAGTTTACGTTGCTGGTCGCTTACCTGGGAAACCTTTATCCTTGCCGTGTAAGCACTATCAGTAAAACCACCTGCGTAATTTAAAACGGTTTGCAAACTTTCTCCCGGCAAAACTTCAAACAATGCAGGGATTTTAATCTGACCGGATAATTCTACCCTCGTACGATAAGTTGGCACCCGGACCACATCCTGGTCGCGTAACGTAATATTATCCTTTTGACTACCTTTTACTAAAAAATCGTAAACGTCGAGCACTTTGATAACACGGTTGTTCCTGATCACTTCAATCTGCCTTAAACTTCCCGTTTCGCTTGGCCCACCTGCTACAACAAGTGCATTAAAAACAGTGGCCAACGAAGGCAAAGTATAAGTACCGGGCTTTTCTAACTGCCCGATCATAATTACTTTGATACTGCGGATATTGCCCAAACTTACCTGTACGCTCGTACCTCGGCCAATAGCATAATTATTGGCAGTCAGTTTGCTTTTTATCAACGTTGTAGTGCTTTCGATGGTTTTGCCTGCGACGTTTAAAACACCTATCCCCGGGATATTGATATTGCCCTCCGGAGAAACTTCTAACCGCCAGTTAACCACTGAATTACCATAAACATTGATGTTGAGCTGATCATCCGGGCCGATAATATAGTTTACAGGCGTTGCAATTTTTAGGTTTGGCTCGAAAGAGTTTGATTTCCCTTTAAAAAGATCGGCACCAAATATCCTTGGTTTTAAATTCGCAAAAATATCTGTTTTACCGCCAGTTGTATCTGCATTGTCCGACTTATAATTTAAACGCCTGCCACCCATATTGTTAGTCGAATCTGCCATGTTAGAACTGCCCGCGTCCTTCCTTCGGATATCATTTACCCGGCTTTGCAGCTTTTGGATTTGCGTGTTAGACATTCCCCTCGCTTGTGCCTGCTGCAACAGGTCCGAATCGCTCAAACCAGCATTTTGCGCCTGTTGCAATATTTTTTTAATGTCCTGGTCGCTCAGGTTATCAACATTTACCGAGGAAATGTTTTGGAGGGTGGTTTGTGCCGATACTGTTTTTACCGCACAGTAATTTAAAAAAAAGGACAGTAAAAAAACTAAGAATACATTTTTATTCATACTCAATAAAACTACCAGACCATAAACTTCACCGTGCTGGTATGTAACAGAAAATTTTTCAAAAGTAAATTAAATTATCATTTGTAGGAAACTTAAAATAGCCTTTTAATTGCAGGTTAAACAATTAAGTGTACAATATATGCCTGAAAAACAAACAGCCGCATACTTCTTTTAGCCCTAAAATATTATTGCCGCCGGTTGTGGTCATTTTTACATCAAACTTAAATATAACTTTTTACGCAAAAGAAATTTATTTGTTACTCAATTAATTTAACGTGCCTAAAAGGTATTTACGAATGGATGATGGCAGTTTTGTTATAGAAGAAGATAGAATCAGGGAGGTTATTTTGATTTTTACAGTTTAATATAGTGTGCAGTTGAAAAACAAATAAAGGTCTTTTTTATCGACATACATTAATCAACTACACCAAAACCACCAAACCTTTTGAGTTACGTTACCGATTTTTTAGTGCTAAAAGAAGCATTGTAATATTTTGGATGTAACTTTAAACTAAACCTCAAAAACCTATCTTAGCCCCGGTAATTGATCTTTCAACCTAACTATTTTATAAAAAGCTGTGGATACATCAAGGCCGGCAGCTTTTTAAAGATATTAATGACCGACTAAAAATAGCTTCCGCAAATGAAAAAAACCACTTTTCTAAGCACAATGTCCTTGTTTATCCTGATTCCCCTTTTGCAGCTCAAAGCGCAGGATGTTACCCGTAAAAAAGGTTATACGCTTACTTTTGAAAGTAATTTTACCGGGTTTGACCCGCAGTTGAAGCAACACCTGATTGAAACTTTTTTTACCGTTTACCCAAATCTGGCCAAAGAATACAACCCAGCGACTTTAAAGGAAGTTACATTTTTTATAGATACGGCTTACAAAGGTGTTGCCGCAACCTCAAACGGCAAGGTTGTGTTCAGTCCTGTGTACATGGGCAAACACCCGCAAGATATTGATGTAGTTACGCACGAAGTAATGCACATTGTACAAAATTATGGCAATAGTGCTGGCCCCGGATGGCTGACTGAAGGTATTGCCGATTATGCCCGTTATAAATTTGGTGCGGACAATGCCGGCGCAAAATGGACACTCCCGGATGTAAAACCAACCCAAAGCTATAAAAACAGTTACCGCATTACAGCAAGGTTTTTTGTGTGGATGGAAGCTAAAGTAAAACCGGGGATCATCAAAGCGGTAGATAAAAGCCTGCGCGACAAAACTTATACCGCTGAGATTTGGAAAACCATGACTGGAAAAGACTTAGACGAACTCTGGGCGGACTATATTAAAAATCCTGCAATAGCGTAAAAATCAACATAAAAATTAATTTTTTTGTAATTTGAAGTTTTAATACGGCAGCAACAGTTGCGAGATTGGTAACTAAACTTAACAACCTCCGGTTGGATTAATTTAGAAACCAACAAAACCCAGCTATTTACATGCTTCTTTTATCCCATAATAATCCTATCAACACAACCGGTTTTTAGCTTTGATTTAAAATAAATATCAGCATTGGCCTGTGTAAACCGTAATTGGTTTATAGTTGATGCTATGCCAGATAACTTCTGATAACCCGGGCGATATAATCATAATGGCTTTCATCTAATCCCGGCCAAACACCCAACCAAAAAGATTGGTTCATGATAGTGTTTGTATTATTTAATTCGCCGGAAACCCGATAGGCAATATTTGCATAAGCGGGCTGCTGCAGTAAATTACCGCCAAACAATAGGCGCGTTCCTATTTTTTGCTGCTCTAAATGTTGTACCAGCATCTGCCTGTCGTTAGAATCGCCTTCCCGCAAGGTCAGTAAAAAACCGAACCAGGACGGGTTACTGTTTGGCGTTGCTTCGGGCAAAATAAACACTTCTTCAAATTCTTTCATCCGCTGGTAAAGCAAATGATGGTTCTCGCGCCGTTTTTGGATAAACCGGTCGGCTTTATGGAGTTGGGATATGCCAAGCGCCGCCTGCATATCCGTAACTTTTAAATTAAAGCCAATGTGCGAATACGTATATTTATGATCGTAACCAAATGGAAGCGTGCCCAATTGCTGCGAAAAACGGCAGCCGCAGGTATTGTCTTTTCCCGGTTCGCAGTAACAATCGCGGCCCCAATCCCTAAAGCTTTCTGCAATTTTAGCCAGCTGCAGGTTGTTTATTAACACTGCGCCGCCTTCGCCCATCGTAATATGGTGTGCCGGATAAAAAGAAAAGGTAGAAATATCACCAAAAGTACCTGTTTTTTTATCACCATAAGTTGCACCCAACGCATCGCAATTATCCTCGATAACCCATAAATTATATTTTTTTGCTACCCGCATTACTTCATCCAAATTAAACGGATTGCCTAAGGAATGTGCGATCATGATGGCTTTTGTTTTTGCTGAGACCGCTTTTTCAATCTGTTCTGCCTGCACATTGTGCGTTACAATATCAACATCCATAAAAACCGGGACAGCACCAAACTGGATGATCGGGTTGATGGTTGTTGGGAAACCTGCCGCCACGGTAAGCACTTCATCGCCGGGTTTTATGGCCCGGTTTCCCAATTTTGGCGAAGTAAGTGTATAAAAAGCAACCAGGTTTGCCGATGACCCGGAGTTGACCAGCAATGCTTTTACAGTGTTAAAATAAGCGGCGAACTCTTTTTCAAACTGGTTGGCAAAACGCCCGGCGGTTAACCAGCCATCAGCTACTGCCTGCATGCCCATCAGCAAATCGTCTTCTTCAATAATTTTTCCGGTAACCGGGATATAGTCTTTGCCTGGTTCTATAGGACCGGAAATGTTTAATTTAAAATCTAAGCTTTTGGTAACGGTATTTGTCATGATGATGATTAAGCTGAAACCCAAGAAACTTTTCCCTTAGCCATATTAGTGTAGTCTTTGATTTGTTCTATTCTGGACGACAACAAGTTCTGTGGATTTTTTTCTGCCAGATAGCCTTCCACAGTAAACCTTACGGTTTTTTCAAAATTCAATATTGGTTTCCATTTTAATTGGCTGACCGATTTTGATATATCAAGCTTTAAAAAATTGGCCTCTTGATACTCAATAACATTTCCGGCTTGATTGTAATCTACAGCATTTTTTTCCAAATTGATTTTATCGATTAGTTCTTTTACCGAATAATTATTTGTATCAGCAGGACCAAAGTTCCAACCGCCGTTATATTTTTTACCATGTAAAAACAGCATTGCGCCTAATGCGAGGTAACCGCTTAGAGGTTCCAGCACATGCTGCCACGGCCGTGTTGCGTTTGGGTTGCGTAGTACCAATTCTTTGCCGGTAAAAACAGCACGAAAATAATCAGGAACGATACGGTCTGCCGACCAATCTCCGCCGCCAATAACGTTACCGGCTCGGCCGGAAGCTATGGCACATGTGTTTTCTTTACTAAAAAACGAATGAATATAAGATGCAGTAATTAATTCAGCGCAGCCTTTAGAAGCACTGTAAGGGTCTTTTCCGCCCATGGCATCGTTCTCGCGGTAGCCCCAAACCCATTCTTTGTTGTCGTAACATTTATCGCTGGTAATATTTACTGCCGCTTTTACCGATGGCGTTTTTCGTACCGCTTCAAAAAAATTTACGACACCCATTAAGTTAGTTTCAAATGTTTCTGCCGGGTTAGCGTAGGATAACAAAACCAATGGCTGGGCAGCCAAATGGAAAGCAATATCTGGTTGTAATTCTTCAAAATAATATTTTAATTTCGCAATGTCCCGCACATCACCTTCCAAATGATGGATTTCGTTCTTTAAACCACATTGTACAAAATTATCTTTTTCAGATTGTGGCGCTAATGCATAGCCATAAACTTCTGCCCCTAATTCTTTAAGCCAAATGGCTAGCCATGAGCCTTTAAAACCGGTATCACCTGTTATAAGTACTTTTTTTCCATAATAACAATTCCAGAAACTCATTTTACCAAACTTTCCATTTTGCTTTGTTCATTGTCCAGTCTTCCTCCAGTTCGTGCTTTTCGCGCAAAGTGTCCATCGGTTTCCAAAAACCTTTATGCTCAAAAGCAACCATTTGGCCTTCTTCAGCTATTCTTTCCATAGGCTCACGCTCCCACAAGGTATAATCGCCATCTATATAATCAAAAATTTGGGGTTCACAAATAAAATATCCGCCATTAATCCATGAGCCATCTCCTTTTGGCTTTTCTAAAAAAGAATGTACATTACTGTTATCTAAAATATTTAAAGCCCCAAACCTACCAGAAGGCTGTACGGCAGTTACCGTACAATACTTTTGGTGCTTTTTATGAAATTGATAAAGTTCAGAAATGTTAATGTTAGCTAATCCATCACCGTAAGTCAGCATAAAAGTTTCATTATTAACATGTTTTTTTATTCTTTTTATACGGCCTCCTGTCATCGATTCATTTCCAGTGTCAACTAAAGTAATTTTCCAAGGCTCGGCTTGAGAGTCGTGTATTTTTAATTCATTAGTAGCAAGATCAATTGTTACATCAGATTTGTGAAGAAAATAATTGGCGAAATACTCCTTGATCATGTAACCCTTGTAACCTAAACAAATTATGAAATCATTAAAACCATAGGCCGAATAAATTTTCATTATATGCCATAAAATCGGCATTCCGCCAATTTCTATCATTGGCTTTGGCTTGACAACAGTTTCTTCGGATAAACGTGTACCTAAACCACCAGCCAAGATTACTACTTTCATTTTTATTAAATTTAAGCAACTGAAATGCTGACATTATCAGTTAATGGTAAACTGTAACAAAGCAAACATTCATTCGTATCTAAACCAGGCGTAAATTTTTTTTCATTTGTAATTGCCCTCAAATCTCCAGTTAACAGCTTACCTTTACACAATAAACAATTACCCGTTTGGCAGGAATAGGATAAATCAACAGCAGCATCCAAACCAGCTTCTAAAATGGTTTTTCCTTTTACTACTTCAACTTCATAAGATGTTCCTGATTTTTGAATAGTAACATTCCTGGTGATAATACCTTCAAAGTTTTTTGGATCAGCCACTAAATTAAATTCTTCCGAAAATATAGTTGCTTTTGCTACACCGCGATCTTCCAACAATGCTTTAACTGATTCTTTTAGGCCAACTGGTCCGCAAATGTAATGGAACGACTGTTGAAGATTATTTTCCTTGTTCAACACTTCAATTACTGTTTTTGGATCGATTCGCCCTTGAATTACTGTTGGGCTACTTTCCTCAACTACTGCTTTTGTATGAAAATGCCAAACAGTAATAGAATTTGGATACTCCTTTTGCAATAGATTTATTTGATCGTTAAAAATAGCACTTTCATGATTTCTGTTTCCGTAAACCAAAGTTACGTGTTTAGCAACCTGGTGATGAAGTGCATATTTAGCTAAAGAAAACAAGGGTGTTATACCGCTTCCCGCCGCCCAAAGAATAATATTACTATCTGTATTAATCCCTTTATTGTTGAAGGTAAAATCACCCATCGGCTCCATAACTTCCACTACATCACCTGCTTTTAAACAATCGGCAATGTGATTGGAAACCACTCCGCCAGGAACCCTTTTTACAGTTACATTTAAAGTTGTATCAATGCCCGGAGCTGATGAAAAAGAATATGGCCTTACATATCTGCGGTTATTGATCCTAAAAATTAAAGTCAAATATTGCCCTGCCTGGTACTTTATCTTTTTTAACCCTGGTTGTTTAAAAGCAACTGTAACCGTATCTGAGGTTTCCTGAAGTATTTCTGCAACTTTAAGTGTGTATTGTAGCATACTTATTAAATCCAGGCTTCTAACCTTTTTTGCAGATATTTTATAGGAAAAGCTTTCATGCTTCTTTTATCGGTATAAAACCTAGTCTGATTTGAAATGTCTTTACCAAAAACATGGTGTTGTTAGTATTTAATAAATTACGCCTGACCAACCGTTCCGCCAAAATTCAGCGGTAATGTAGTTGCTTCTTTAATTTTTATTTTACCGTTGATCGCTTCAAACCTGTCGATATTATCTTCCAATGCCATTAATAAGCGTTTGGCATGTTCTGGTGTTAAAATGATCCGGCTTTTTACACGCGCCTTCGGAATGCCTGGCATTACACGTACAAAATCTAACACAAATTCAGAATCAGAATGGGTAATGATGGCCAGGTTAGAATAAATACCTTCGGCCATTTCTTCAGAAAGTTCTATATTAAGCGGGTTTTCGTTTTTCTCTTCCATATTCTTTCTGTTCAAAAATACAATGCTTCTTTTATCAACCTAAAATTTACTTTTAAAAACCACTGCTTCTATTATTCTATTATTTAAAGTGAGGTTTAAACTATTTTCCTTTCTGTTAAACGCAAAAAAACTTAATCAGTTACATAGAACCAAAATGCGTTTCTACTTTTTTTAATGCCGAGCCAATAATCTGGTGCATATCGTAATAACGATATTCGGCCAGGCGGCCGCCAAAAATTACGTTTTGTTCCTGATCGGCCAGTTCTTTGTATTTTCTGTAAGTTTCGTTGTTCAACTGATCATTGATCGGATAAAATGGCTCATTACTTTCGTCCCATTCTGCCGGAAATTCATGCGTGATCACTGTTTTTGGCTGCGTTCCGAATTCAAAATGTTTATGCTCAATAATCCGAGTGTAAGGTATTTCCCTTTCCGTGTAATTCACCAACGAATCGCCCTGATAATTCTCCATATCCAGCGTTTGCTGATCAAACCTTAAACTTCGGTATTGCAATTTGCCAAATTGGTAATCATAATACTGATCAATCTTTCCGGTAAAAACAATCTGCGGTGCCAAAGAATCGTAGTATTCTTTATTATCAAAATAATTTTCATTTAGCCTAACTTCTGTTCCTTCCAGTAAACCTTCCGTTAATTTATTGTAACCGCCGATCGGAATACCCTGGTAAGCATCATTAAAATAGTTGTTATCATAAGTAAACCTCACTGGCAAACGCTTAATAATAAAAGCAGGAAGATCTTTACAATCACGGCCCCACTGTTTTTCGGTGTAGCCTTTGATCAGCTTTTCATAAATATCTGTACCAACCAACGAAAGAGCTTGTTCCTCCAGGTTTTGCGGAGCTGTAATGTTTAAATCTTTAATCTGGTCTGCGATCACCGCTTTTGCTTCGGCCGGAGTTTTTACCTTCCACAATTGGTAAAAAGTGTTCATGTTGAAGGGCAGGTTGTACAAATCACCTTTGTAATTCGCCACCGGACTATTGGTGTAACGGTTAAATTCTACAAAAGAATTTACGTAGTCCCAAATACGTTTGTCATTAGTGTGGAAAATATGTGCACCATATTTGTGTACGTTGATGCCTTCTACATTTTCGCAATAAACATTTCCACCTGCGTGTTCTCTTTTATCTATAATGAGGCATTTTTTACCTCGTTTTTTAGCTTCGTAAGAAAAAACTGCCCCGAACAAACCAGAGCCAACAATTAAATAATCATACATATGTTTAAACGGAATTCTATTCTGTAAAAATGTGAATTTAAATGGAAGTATCCAATTCTATCGCCGTGAATTAATCAACAGTACCAATGCTTCTTTTATCAAGGTAAAAACTTACGCTGTCAGCATTAGTAATTTACCTCATGCTTCTTTTACCGCATAAAAAATCCCAAACACTTTTTACGGTGTTTGGGATTCTTTTTTCAATATAAAAATTATTTTTATGCTTCTACTTCTTCTGATTTAGAAGCTAACAAACGGTCAAATTCTTCCTGAGAACCAACCCGAACGTTATCATAAGCGCGTAAACCAGTTCCGGAAGGAATCAAGTGGCCAACAATTACGTTTTCTTTTAAGCCCAGCATTTTATCGCGTTTACCTGCAATCGCTGCTTCGTTTAAAACTTTGGTTGTTTCCTGGAAGGATGCCGCCGAAATGAACGATTTAGTGCCCAACGATGCCCGGGTAATCCCTTGCAGCATTTGGCTCGAAGTAGCTGCAATAGCATCACGTGCTTCGACTAATTTCAAATCTTTTCTTTTCAGAACTGAGTTTTCGTCACGTAATTTACGAACAGAGAGTATTTGCCCAGGTTTTAAGTTAGGAGAACTTCCCGGATCAACAACTACTTTTTTATCATAAATTTCGTCGTTTTCCATCATGAAATCCCATCTGTCAACAGCTTCCCTTTCTAAGAAACGTGTATCGCCAGCATCTTCAATCGTAACTTTTTGCATCATCTGGTGTACGATTACCTCAAAGTGTTTATCGTTGATCTTTACACCTTGTAAACGATAAACTTCCTGGATGCCGTTCACTAAATATTCTTGTACAGCAGCAGGTCCTTTGATTGCTAAAATATCAGCCGGAGAAATTGATCCGTCGGATAATGGCATACCGGCTTTAATAAAGTCGTTATCCTGAACCAGGATATGTTTAGAAAGAGGAACAAGGTATTTTTTAACCTGACCATCTTTAGATTCAATAGTGATTTCGCGGTTACCTCTCTTGATGCCACCTAAAGTAACAACACCATCAATCTCAGTAACAACTGCAGGGTTTGAAGGGTTACGTGCTTCAAAAAGCTCTGTTACACGGGGCAAACCACCTGTAATATCACGGGTTTTACCTGTTGAACGAGGGATTTTAGCAATTACCTGTCCGGTTTGTAGTTTCTCACCTTCATCTACTGCAATGTGTGCACCTACCGGAATATTATATCCTTTGATTACGTTTTTACTGCTATCGATGATCTGGATAACCGGGTTTTTAGTTTTATCGCGCGTATCGATAATAACTTTTTCACGGTGACCCGTTTGCTCATCGGATTCTTCCCGGAACGTGATGCCTTCCTGAACAGCATCAAATTGCGTTTTACCGGCAAACTCTGAAAGAATTACTGCATTGTAAGGATCCCAGGAACAAATACGGTCTCCTTTAGTTATTTGAGAGTTGTCTTGTATGTACAAATAAGAACCGTAAGGAATATTATTGGTCATGATCACTTTGTTAGTGTCTTTCTCAATGATTCTGAATTCGCCGGAACGGCCTAAAACAACATCAACTTCACCATCTTCTGTTTTATAACGCACAGTTCTAACATTTTCAAATTCGATAATACCATCAAACTTGGCATTGATTTGAGATTCTGCTGCAATATTGGAAGCCGTACCACCCACGTGGAAAGTACGCAAAGTTAACTGGGTTCCAGGCTCGCCGATAGATTGTGCTGCAATTACACCAACCGCTTCTCCGCGTTGCACACGTTTACCACTTGCCAGGTTACGGCCATAACAAAGTGCACAAACACCTCTTTTCGCTTCGCAGGTTAATACTGAACGAATTTCGATACCTTCCAATGGAGAGTTTTCAATTCTTTTGGCTGTGTCTTCATTAATATCGTTTCCTGCTTCTATGATTAACTCGTTAGTTAAAGGATCGTAAACATCACTTAACGTTGTACGGCCCAAAATACGGTCGTAAAGCGGTTCAACTATGTCTTCGTTATCTTTTAAGGCAGTGGTGTAGATACCTCTTAAAGTACCACAATCTGTTTCCCCGACAATCATGTCTTGAGCAACATCATGTAAACGACGGGTCAAGTAACCGGCATCAGCCG
Organism: uncultured Sphingobacteriaceae bacterium; assembly: GCA_964251965.1. Taxonomy (GTDB): domain Bacteria; phylum Bacteroidota; class Bacteroidia; order Sphingobacteriales; family Sphingobacteriaceae; genus Mucilaginibacter_A. The sequence continues at coordinate 610,060 of CAXULQ010000001.1, forward strand.
TTTTCAAAGCAGTATCAGCCAAACCTTTACGTGCACCGTGTGTAGAAATGAAGTATTCCAATACCGACAAACCTTCTTTAAAATTAGATAAGATTGGGTTTTCGATAATCTCTCCGCCTGAACCTGATTTTTGAGGTTTTGCCATCAAACCACGCATTCCGCATAGTTGACGAATCTGTTCTTTAGAACCACGTGCTCCAGAATCCAACATCATATAAACAGAATTGAAACCTTGGTTATCCGTAGAAAGTATCTCCATCACGTTCGCTGTCAAACGGTTGTTAATCCTCGTCCAGATATCGATAATTTGGTTGTAACGCTCGTTGTTGGTAATGAAGCCCATGTTATAGTTATTCATTACCTCCTCAACTTCTTTGGAAGCTTGCTCAATTAGCGTAACTTTCTCGGCAGGAATATTTAAATCCTGTAAGTTAAAAGATAAACCGCCGCGGAACGCCATTTGGAAACCAAGTTCTTTAATTTCGTCTAAGAATTGGGCCGCACGAGCCATACCTGTGTTTTTAACGACATCGCCAATAATATCACGAAGTGATTTTTTGGTCAAAAGTTCATTGATGTATCCAACTTCTTCAGGAACAACTTGGTTAAACAATACCCGGCCAACTGTTGTGTCGATAATTTTATTTACAATTGTTTCTTCGCTGCGTTCTTTAACATTAACCTTAACCTTTATAAAAGCATGCAAGTCAATCTTCTTCTCGTTGTAAGCGATAATCACTTCTTCCGGAGAATAAAAAGTTAAGCCTTCACCTTTAACAACACGATCTGCATCAGTTTTGCGGCCTTTTGTAATGTAATATAATCCCAAAACCATATCCTGCGAAGGAACAGTGATTGGCGTACCATTTGCCGGGTTAAGTATATTATGCGACGCCAGCATCAAAATTTGTGCTTCCAAAACCGCAGCGTTACCCAAGGGTACGTGAACAGCCATTTGGTCACCATCAAAATCCGCGTTAAAAGCAGTACAGGTTAAAGGGTGAAGCTGGATCGCTTTTCCTTCAATTAGTTTTGGTTGAAAAGCCTGGATACCTAAACGGTGCAAAGTTGGTGCACGGTTTAACAAAACCGGATGCCCTTTCAATACGTTTTCCAGAATGTCCCAAACGATCGGGTCTTTACGGTCAACAATTTTTTTAGCTGATTTTACTGTTTTTACGATACCTCTTTCAATCATCTTACGAATGATGAACGGTTTAAACAGTTCGGCAGCCATATCTTTTGGTAAACCGCACTCGTGTAGTTTCAAGTTTGGACCAACAACAATTACCGAACGTGCTGAATAATCAACCCGTTTTCCCAGCAAATTCTGACGGAAACGGCCTTGTTTACCTTTTAAAATATCTGATAATGATTTAAGCGCACGGTTACCTTCTGTTTTTACAGCGTTTACTTTACGTGAGTTATCAAATAAAGAATCAACTGCTTCCTGAAGCATACGTTTTTCGTTACGCAGGATTACTTCCGGTGCTTTAATTTCAATCAGTCTTTTTAAACGATTGTTACGGATAATTACACGGCGGTATAAATCGTTTAAATCAGAAGTCGCAAAACGGCCGCCTTCCAACGGAACTAACGGACGTAATTCCGGCGGGATAACCGGAACAATCTTTACAATCATCCATTCCGGGTTATTTTCGATCCTTGTTTTAGAATCGCGGAATGCTTCAACTACCTGCAAACGTTTTAAAGCTTCGTTTTTACGTTGCTGGGAAGTTTCGTTTGCGGCCTGGTGGCGAAGATCATAAGATAACTGGTCTAAATCCAGGTTTTTCAGCAGTTCTTCCAGAGCTTCTGCACCCATTTTAGCTACAAATTTCTGCGGATCTTTATCGTCTAAATATTGGTTTTCTTTAGGAAGCGTATCTAAGATATCTAAATATTCTTCTTCTGTCAGAAAATCCATTTTAGAGATTCCGTCTGCTTCTTTTATGCCTGGTTTTATTACAACATAACGTTCATAATAAATAATCAGGTCAAGTTTTTTCGTTGGCAATCCAAGCAAGTAGCCAATTTTATTTGGTAAAGAGCGGAAATACCAAATGTGGGCAACGGGAACCACTAAATTAATATGCCCCATACGCTCCCGACGTACTTTTTTCTCGGTTACTTCCACACCGCAACGGTCGCAAACGATACCTTTGTAACGGATCCGTTTGTATTTACCGCAATGGCATTCGTAATCTTTTACCGGGCCAAAAATGCGTTCGCAAAATAAACCGTCGCGTTCGGGTTTGTAAGTCCGGTAATTGATAGTTTCCGGTTTTAAAACTTCACCGCTTGAACGTTCCAGTATAGATTCCGGGGAAGCCAAACTGATCGTAATTGTGGTAAAATTACTTTTGATTTTATTATCCTTTTTGTACGACATAGTTCTTTTTTTAATTTTAAAAGCTGTCCGTTAGCTAATGCTTCTTTTATCAACCTAAAATCTTATCTGTCTTTTTATTCTAAAGAGATAAACTAATTATAATTTTTATGTGCTAAAAGAAGTATTGTATAGCAATCAGCTGTTGGTAACAATTATAATTATGAGTGATCGGAATCTGATCTTTTCACTCATAATTATTTTTTAGAACTTATTCTAATGTGATATCTAAACCTAAACCTCTCAATTCGTGAACCAATACATTGAAAGACTCAGGAACGGATGGCGTTGGAAGATTTTCACCTTTAACGATTGCTTCGTATGTTTTAGCACGTCCGATTACATCATCTGACTTAACGGTGAGAATTTCCTGCAAAATGTTAGCTGCACCAAATGCTTCCAATGCCCAAACTTCCATCTCACCAAAACGTTGGCCGCCAAATTGTGCTTTACCGCCCAATGGTTGTTGCGTGATTAAAGAATACGGCCCGATAGAACGTGCGTGCATCTTATCATCAACCATGTGGCCGAGTTTAAGCATATAAATAATACCAACCGTAGTTTGCTGATCAAAACGATCACCTGTTAAACCGTTGTACAAATATGTTCTACCGGATGTTGGTACACCCGCTTTAGCAACCCATTCTTCTACTTCCTGATGAGAAGCACCGTCAAAAATTGGTGTGGCAAATTTCATCCCCAGTTCTTTTCCGGCCCAGCCTAAAACAGTTTCGTAAATCTGTCCTAAGTTCATCCTTGATGGTACACCTAACGGATTTAAAACGATATCAACTGGTGTTCCGTCTGCTAAAAACGGCATGTCTTCATCTCGAACGATACGTGCAACAATACCTTTATTACCGTGGCGGCCAGCCATTTTATCACCAACTTTTAACTTACGTTTTTTAGCAATATAAACTTTAGCCATTTGAACGATACCTGAAGGTAATTCATCACCCACACTAATCGCAAATTTATCACGACGATAAGCACCCAATTCTTCATTAACTTTAATGTTAAAATTATGAAGAAGTAGTTTTATCATTTCATTTTTGTCCTCGTCAGTTGTCCATTTAGTTGGATTGATATTATTATAATCCAATTCAACCAAAATTTTCTGCGTAAACTTAACACCTTTGGCAACAAGCAATTCTTTGTAAACATTAAATACTCCTTGAGAAGTTTTACCATTTACAATTTCGAAAAGCTTCTCAATCAAAGCATTTTTTAAGTCTTTGATGTTTTTATCGTGTTTGTTATCCAATTTTTCAAGCGCAGTTTTTTCTTCTGACTTAGAAGTTTTTTTAGCACGCGAAAATAGCTTGGTATCTATTACTACACCACTTATAGAAGGAGGAGTTTTTAATGAAGCATCTTTAACATCTCCTGCCTTATCACCAAAAATAGCACGTAAAAGTTTTTCTTCCGGTGATGGGTCTGATTCGCCTTTTGGTGTAATCTTACCAATCAAAATATCACCTTCTTTAACTTCTGCACCTACCCGGATAATACCATGCTCATCTAAATCTTTAGTAGCTTCTTCAGAGACATTTGGAATGTCTGGCGTTAATTCTTCTTCACCGCGTTTGGTATCACGTACTTCCAATTCAAATTCTTCGATATGAAGTGAAGTAAAAATATCTTGAGATACAACACGTTCGGAAATTACAATCGCATCCTCAAAGTTGTAACCTTGCCAAGGCATGAAAGCCACTTTAAGGTTACGGCCTAAAGCCAATTCGCCATCTTGTGTTGCGTAGCCTTCACATAAAACCTGGCCTTTTTCAACACGCTGGCCTTTTTTTACAATTGGTTTTAAGTTAATAGTTGTGCTCTGGTTTGTTTTCTTGAATTTGATTAAACGATAAGTTTGGGTATCACCTTCAAAAGATACCAAACGATCATCATAACCACGATCATATTTAATACGAATTTCATTTGCATCAACATATTCTACAACACCATCACCCTCGGCATTAATTAGTGTACGAGAATCTTTCGCTACACGTCCTTCCAAACCTGTGCCTACAATTGGAGCTTCTGGTCTTAAAAGAGGTACAGCCTGACGTTGCATATTAGATCCCATCAAAGCACGGTTGGCATCATCATGCTCTAAAAACGGAATTAAAGATGCTGCGATTGAAGTGATTTGATTTGGTGCGATATCCATGTAGTCAAGCCTTTCAGGTTCAATTACCGGAAAATCACCCTCAAAACGGGCTTTTACACGTGGAGTTTCAAAATTACCTTTATCATCATAATGTGCATTGGCCTGAGCTATTGTTTTACCGTCTTCATCTTCTGCAGACAAATAAATAACAGGTTCATCAACAGAGACCTTACCATCAACAACGCGTTTGTACGGGGTTTCAATAAACCCTAAATTGTTGATTTTAGCATGTACACACAATGAAGAAATCAAACCGATATTTGGCCCTTCCGGTGTTTCAATTGTACATAAACGCCCATAGTGGGTGTAGTGCACGTCCCGTACTTCGAAACCAGCGCGTTCACGTGATAAACCGCCCGGCCCAAGCGCCGATAAACGGCGTTTGTGCGTAATCTCTGCCAAAGGATTGGTTTGATCCATGAACTGAGACAGCTGATTTGTACCGAAGAACGAGTTAATAACAGAAGACAAAGTACGTGCATTGATCAAATCTGTTGGCGTAAACACTTCATTATCACGAATGTTCATCCGCTCACGGATAGTACGTGCCATTCTTGCTAAACCAACACCAAATTGTGCATATAATTGCTCACCTACTGTGCGAACACGACGGTTAGACAAGTGATCAATATCATCAACCTCTGCTTTTACATTAATCAATTTAATCAAGTATTTAACGATAGCAATAATATCCTGCTTTGTTAAAACTTTAGTTTCATAAGAAGTATCCAGTTTTAACTTACGATTGATCCGATAACGGCCTACATCGCCTAAATCATATCTCTTATCTGAGAAGAACAAGCGGTCTATAATACCACGTGCTGTTTCTTCATCAGGCGGTTCTGCATTACGCAATTGCCTGTATATATGTTCTACCGCTTCCTTCTCAGAATTAGAGGTGTCTTTTTGTAAAGTGTTATATATAATTGTATAATCACCGCTGGTTGAAGCATCTTCTTTATTTAGAATGATACTTTTTACGCCAGCGTCAATAATCAAATCGATGTGATCATCTTCCAAAATGGTTTCTCGCTCTAAAATAATTTCATTACGGTCAATAGAAACAACTTCACCAGTATCTTCATCCACAAAATCTTCTACCCATTTTTTTAGAACCCGTGCAGCAAGTTTCCGGCCGATAAATTTCTTTAGTCCGGATTTGCTAACTTTTACTTCATCAGCCAGCTCAAATAATTCTAAGATATCTTTATCAGAATCGTAACCAATGGCACGAAGTAACGTAGTAACAGGAAATTTTTTCTTTCTGTCAATGTAAGCATACATTACGTTATTAACATCCGTAGCAAATTCAATCCATGAACCTTTAAAAGGAATTACACGGGCAGAATACAGTTTTGTTCCGTTTGTATGGCGGCTTTGACCAAAAAATACGCCTGGAGAACGATGAAGCTGAGAAACGATTACGCGCTCTGCCCCATTTATAACAAAAGTCCCTTTTGGAGTCATATAAGGAATGGTTCCTAAATATACATCCTGAACAATTGTTTCAAAGTCTTCGTGTTCCTCATCATTGCATGATAAACGAAGCTTAGCTTTTAAAGGAACACTATAAGTTAACCCACGCTCGATACATTCTTGAATGTCATAACGAGGCGGATCAATAAAATAATCCAAAAACTCTAAAACGAAGATGTTTCTGGAATCGGAAATAGGAAAATTTTCTGCGAACACTTTAAATAAGCCTTCTTTATGCCGGTTATCTGAAGTAGTTTCTAATTGAAAAAATTCCTGAAAAGATTGCAACTGTACATCCAGAAAGTCAGGATAATCGATTACGTGCTTGCTGGTTGCAAAATTTACTCTTTGATTATTTTTGTTTGCCAAGGGGTTGATTTTTTAGTTTATGAATAAACTTTTACTTGTTTGATTAAAGTTGATTTCCTGAACTTCAAACAAAAATGGATGTGTTATAAACAACAATAGACCCCAGCCAATGTAGGCCGGAGTCTTGGAACATGGAATAGGATTTGTTAGATTATTTAACCTCAACAACTGCTCCTGCGTCTTCCAACTGTTTTTTAAGTGTTTCTGCTTCTTCTTTAGTAACACCTGTTTTTACTTCTTTTGGTGCACCGTCAACCAAATCTTTGGCTTCTTTTAAACCAAGGCCGGTCAAATCTTTCACTAATTTAACTACTGCCAGTTTAGCACCGCCAGCTTCTTTCAAAATAACATTGAAAGCAGTTTGTTCTTCTACGGCAGCAGGGGCATCGCCACCAGCAGCAGGGCCTGCAATTGAAACAGCTGCAGCAGCCGGTTCAATACCATATTCATCTTTTAATATCTGAGCTAACTCGTTAACTTCTTTTACTGTTAAGTTTACCAACTGCTCAGCAAACGCTTTTAAATCTGCCATTTTATTTAAAATTTTAATTTTTAATGCTTTGTAATAAATTTCAGAACTTGCAGGTGTCTGTTAACCTCTTTCCTGTAATGTTTTAACTAAACCTGCAATTGTATTTCCGCCTGATTTTAAAGCAGAAATAACATTTTTAGCAGGCGATTGTAATAACCCGATAATTTCTCCAACCAGCTGTTCCTTAGATTTAAGGTTAACCAATGCATCTAACTGATTATCACCAATAAAAAATGATGAATCAATATATGCAACTTTTAAAAGTGGTTTATCACCAGTCCTTCTTAATTCTTTGATCAGCTTTGCCGGAGCGGTTGTTGATTTCGAGAACATGATAGATGAAGAACCTTTTAGCGAATCATACATTGGTGTAAAATCCCCTCCGATTGCTTCAACTGCTTTTTTTATCAATGAATTTTTGGCAACCTGGATTTTGATATCACTTTCAAAACATTTTCTGCGGATGCCATTAACTTTCGCTACTGTAAGATTTGAAGTATCGGTAATATAAAAATTGCCATATTCTTTAATCTGCTCAGTAAGTGCGCTAACTACTTCGTGTTTTTCCTCTTTCTTCATAATTAAATACCTGCTACTGATTTAGTTTCTATTTCTATACCTTTAGACATTGTAGAAGAAAGATGGATACTTTTAAAATACGTCCCCTTTGCTGAAGATGGTTTTAATTTTGAAATTATTTGGATAACTTCCATGGCATTGTCGTAAATTTTGTCCGGGGAAAAAGAAACTTTTCCTATAGATGCATGTACGATGCCTGTTTTATCTACTTTAAAATCGATCTTACCTGCTTTAACTTCTGTTACAGCTTTGCCAACTTCCGGCGTTACTGTACCTGATTTTGGGTTTGGCATCAAGTTGCGCGGGCCTAAAATACGGCCTAACTTACCTACTTTTGCCATAACACTTGGCATCGTGATAATGATGTCCACATCTGTCCAGCCACCTTCGATCTTAGTAATGTACTCATCCAAGCCTGCGTAATCTGCACCTGCTGCTTTCGCTTCTTCTACCTTATCAGGTGTACACAAAACTAAAACACGGACAGTTTTACCAGTTCCGTGAGGCAAAGTAGCAATACCACGGACCATTTGATTGGCTTTACGCGGATCAACCCCTAAACGAACATCAATATCAACTGATGAATCAAACTTAGTAGTTGTTATGTCCTTCACCAAAGAAGCAGCTTCCTGCAAAGAATATAACTTGTTCGCCTCAATCTTGGAAAGTGCTGCTTTTTGATTTTTTGTTAACCTAGCCACTGTCTTAAATTGAATTTAATTTATTAATTTTTCCAGGGCGCATTACCATTAACGGTAATCCCCATACTGCGTGCCGTACCCACAACCATTCTCATTGCTGATTCTATGGTGAAGGCATTCAAATCAGTCATTTTATCTTTTGCAATCGTTTCAACCTGGTCCCAAGAAATATTAGAAACTTTCTTACGGTTTGGTTCAGCAGATCCACCTTTTAAACCTGAAGCTTCCAACAATTGAACTGCCACAGGAGGTGTTTTAATGATAAATTCGAATGATTTGTCAACATAAACAGTAATAACAACAGGTAATACTTTACCTGCTTTATCTTGTGTACGAGCATTAAACTGCTTGCAGAACTCCATTATATTAACCCCTTTTGCTCCTAAAGCAGGACCAATTGGAGGTGATGGGTTTGCAGCGCCGCCTTTTACTTGTAACTTGATTAGTGCACCAACCTCTTTTGCCATTTTACTATTTTATTTAACAACAAATGTTATAATGTGGAAGCAATGTAACATTTAAGCTTTTATGTATTCTCTTATATTATATGATGTTTACAATTGAACCACCATACTGTTTTTACCTACTCTTTTTCTACCTGCATGTAATTAAGTTCCAACGGGGTGCGCCTGCCAAAAATCTTAACCATAACTTTTAATTTCTTTTTCTCTTCGTTAACTTCTTCAATAACCCCATTAAAACCGTTAAATGGCCCATCCATTACTTTTACGTTTTCCCCAGCATAGTAAGGTACGTTCATTGTTTCTGTCTGAACGGTCATTTCATCAACCTTGCCTAAAATTCTATTTACTTCAGCCTGACGAAGTGGTACTGCATTTCCTGCCTTATCACCTAAAAAGCCAATTACACTATTGGTATTTTTGATGATATGTTCCATCTCCCCGTCTAAAATAGCTTCGATTAATACATATCCAGGAAAATAATTGCGCTCTTTTGCTATTTTTTTTCCTTCCCGCATCTGGTAGTATTTTTCCATCGGAATTAATACTTGCGGGATTTGATGTGCAATACCTAAACGGTTTACCTCTGCTTCTATATATTGTTTAACTTTTTTTTCTTTTCCGCTGATGGCTCGAACTACATACCATTTCAATTGATCGCTCATATTCAAATATTATGCAAGAGATTTGTAGAAATACTTAAGTAAATTACCAACAGATTCATCCATCGCTAAAATAATCAAAGCAATAATTATGGCAGCAATCAGTACTAAAACCGCACTATTTTGAAGTTCTCCCCAAGTTGGCCAGGTTACCTTTTGTGTTAATTCTATATAAGACTCTTTAACGTATTCAGTTACTTTAGCCATTCTGTTACTTTCTCTTTCTATGCACGGGCACAAGGATTCGAACCCTGATCAAAGGTTTTGGAGACCTCTATTCTACCATTGAACTATGCCCGTTTATTATAAGAAAACACAAGCCCGAACAAACAAGCTTATGTTTCCTAATTAACCTTTTAAATTTTATTTCAAAATTTCAGTAACCTGACCGGCACCTACTGTTCTGCCACCTTCACGGATTGCAAAACGTAAACCTTTTTCCATCGCAATAGCGTTGATCAGTTTTACTGTAATTGTAACATTATCACCTGGCATTACCATTTCCACACCTTCAGCTAATGAAATTTCACCAGTTACGTCAGTTGTGCGGAAATAGAATTGTGGACGATATTTGTTGAAAAATGGTGTATGACGGCCACCTTCTGCTTTCGATAAAACGTAAACTTCAGCTTTGAAATCAGTATGAGGTGTTACAGAACCTGGTTTGCAAATAACCATACCACGACGGATAGATTCTTTTTCAATACCACGTAACAATAAACCTACGTTATCACCAGCTTCGCCTCTGTCTAATATTTTACGGAACATTTCAACACCGGTAACAGTAGATTTTAAATTCTCTGCACCCATTCCCAAAATGTCAACTTGCTCACCAGAATTGATAATCCCGCGCTCAATACGACCTGTAGCAACAGTACCACGACCCGTAATTGAGAATACATCTTCAACTGGCATCAGGAAAGGAAGTTCAGTTAAACGTGGAGGGATTGGAATTTGTGTATCCACGGCATCCATTAATTCCATAATCTTTTCAACCCATTTTGGCTCTCCGTTCAATCCGCCTAAAGCTGATCCTTGGATAACAGCAATACTGTCGCCCGGGTAATCGTAGAAAGATAACAATTCGCGAATTTCCATCTCTACTAATTCAAGTAATTCAGGATCATCAACCATATCCACTTTGTTCATGAAAACAACAAGAGAAGGCACACCTACCTGACGGGCCAAAAGAATATGCTCACGAGTTTGCGGCATTGGGCCATCTGTTGATGCAACAACAATAATTGCTCCATCCATTTGTGCAGCACCTGTAACCATGTTTTTCACATAATCCGCGTGACCCGGACAGTCAACGTGTGCATAATGACGAAGTGCTGTAGAATATTCTACGTGTGCTGTATTAATTGTAATACCACGTTCTTTTTCTTCAGGAGCAGAGTCAATTGAATCAAAAGACCTGGCTTCTGAAAAGCCTTTATCAGCTAAAACTTTAGTGATAGCTGCGGTAAGGGTAGTTTTGCCGTGGTCAACGTGACCAATAGTACCGATATTTAAGTGCGGTTTACTTCGGTCAAATTTTTCTTTTGCCATGATTTTCTATATTGTTATTAGGTTAATTAACTTTTTTGTACACTATTAATAATGCGAGCCAACGATGGGACTTGAACCCATGACCTCTTCCTTACCAAGGAAGTGCTCTACCGCTGAGCTACGTCGGCTTTTGTTTTACGGTTGCCGATCCAGGTTTACAAATTTGTAATCGTCAATCGTAGCTCGTAATTTATTTTGAGCGGAAGACGAGGTTCGAACTCGCGACCTATAGCTTGGAAGGCTATCGCTCTACCAACTGAGCTACTTCCGCTTAAAAATTTGTGGGGGGAGAAGGATTCGAACCTTCGTAGCCGAAGCAACGGATTTACAGTCCGTCCCATTTGACCGCTCTGGTATCCCCCCATTTTAAAAAGAGAAAAATATTTACTCAATTTAAGAGCCTCCTATCGGGATCGAACCAATGACCTACTGATTACAAGTCAGTCGCTCTACCAGCTGAGCTAAGGAGGCATAATTTTTATAAAAAAAGAACTTGTCCGCTTTAATAATGCACTTGATTATACACCTCCTAAAACGGAATGCAAATCTACACTTTTTATACATCGAACAAAACTTTTTATAAAAAAAAGTCGACATATTCTTTTGTCGACTTTTACTGTGTTTTTAGCTATTTAAAAACGTTCGGTATCATTAATTATAGTCTCTTTAAATGAGGTTTCGTGTGCACGAAGCTTTTGTTTATGTTTTTCTAACTGCTTCCGTAGGCTTTCAATTGCCAAGTCTGTTGCTTCTTCAAAGGTTTTACATTGCTCTTTTGCAAATAACTGGTTTCCTGGGATGATTATTTTAATCTCCGAAATCTTATTGGCTACGTCCTCAACATTTTCCAGCTTTAAATAAACTTCCCCGCTTATAATCTGATCAAAAAACTGATCCAGCTTATTTGCTTTTTTCTGAATAAAATCTACCAATTTACTATCAACAGTAAAATGAATTGCCTGAACTGTAATTTTCATCGTTCCTCCTTTTTATGCCTTTGGATGGGCTTGTTTATAAATTAATTTTAATCTTTCTACAGAATTATGCGTGTAAACTTGTGTGGCACTTAAATTTGCATGGCCTAAAAGCTCTTTGATCGCATTTAGATCGGCACCATTATTTAAAAGGGATGTTGCGAAAGTATGGCGAAGCACGTGCGGGCTTCTCTTGCTTTGAGTAGTTATATAACTAAGATATTTTTGCACGATACGATAAATCAGTTTCGGATAAGGATCGGTTCCTGTATTGGTAACGATTAATTTTAAAGAATTGTTATTAAAATTTTCATTTTTCTTAACGTTAAGATATTCTTTAGTTAACAATAGCAATTCTTTATGGATGGGAACAATACGTTCCTTACTTCTTTTACCCACTATTTTTATAGTGTTTTCATACCAATTAACGCTTTTTTCTGTTAGACTCAAAAGTTCTGCAAGCCGTATACCTGTTCCAAACAGCATTTCAATAACTAATCTGTCTCGTGTTCCGATAAAATTATCCTCAAAAATATGCTCACTTTCCAATAAGATACTTACCTTTTCTTCCCGAATAATTACAGGAAGCTTTTTGACAAGTTTAGGGCTTTGGATTTTTGACATTGGATTATCAGCAAGCAGTTTTTCGCGGACTAAAAATCGAAAATATGTTTTTAAAGAAGATATTTTACGGTTTACAGAACGGGAATCAATTTTACTGTCCAGGAGATGAACAATCCAGTTTCTTATTAAAAAAACATCGCTAAAAGAAGCATTTGCTTCAAATTTAATAAATTGAAAAAATTGATCGAGATCTGTTTTATAAGCAATTAAAGTATTGGAGGAGAAACGCTTTTCGTGCCGGAGGTATGTGTAAAACTGGTCTAAATGCATAAAAACTATTTGCTTCTTCTTAAAGTTGAAGGTACAAATAGTTTTTATAGAAATTAAAGCTTCTAAATCCTTAAAAAGCTTTAGATATTATCTGCAAACATATTTTGTTTGTAAACCGCGTGTTTAACAACATTTCTGCGGGTTACTGATTTTTTTTCGTATGCCTGGCGACTGCGAAGTTCTCTCAAAACGCCGGTTTTTTCAAATTTTTTCTTGAAACGTTTCAGCGCTTTATCTAAAGATTCGCCGTCTTTTACATTGATGATGATCATAGTTCCTAACAATACCTCCTTTCAGGGAGGGCGAAACTACAAAAATTTTTCAAAGTAAAAAAATGAAAATTAAACGGTTATGCTGTTTTTACTAACTAAATTTTAGTACGAAAAATAAGGCTCCACTTTTCGGATCACTTCATCATTTAATATGGCCACATTTTTCAAATCTTTTATAGAAGTATAATTGCCGTGCTGCTTTCGATATTGAATAATCGCGTTCATCTGTTTAAAACTTAAATATGGGTTTCGCTTCAATCCGTCAAAATCACAAGTATTGATATTAATTTTGTTAATTACAGAAGCATCAACGGCCACCTGCTTTTCTATTTCTTCGTACTTGGCCGAATCCAAACCATAAACTTCCATCAATTGTGTTTTTCGATAAAAGCCTCCCAAACGGTTTCGATATTTTAGAATCCGGTTTGCAAACGCTGGCCCAATCCCTCTGATTTCTGTTAATTGTGCAGAATCGGCGTGGTTAATATCCACTATTGTAAGTGCTTTAGCTTTATAAGTTGGGGCAGCGGCAGGAAAAGCCTTGCTAAAATTTCTTTCCGGAATGTTGATATAAGCTTCTAACCTTGTATAATCTTGTGGCGTAACCGAGTATATCTTTTGCAAATCTTCCTTCTTATAAAACTTCCCTCCTTTTGCTTCGTAGTTTTTAATCACTTTGATCTGCCGTTCGCTCAAACCTAACTTCTTCCAATTTTCATCAGAAAGATTATTTGGGTTGAAAGAAAAATAAACAGGACTTGATTTTTCCTTGCTAAAAGAAGCATTCGTCTTGCTATACAAATGATCACTTTTGTTATAGTAATTAGGCTGCTCTTTTGTTGCCTTGTCCAAAATGCGTTGTGCTTCTTTTATCCTGGTAAAATCTACATGCCCTGGGCTTACAACTAATTGATATACATCGGGTGCAACCAACACAAGTAAAATTAATACGGCTAAAACAAGCATTCCATTCCACTCTTTTTTGGTAATTGCTAAGTAGTTTTTAACAGCAGAATTCATACAAGAATAGTTTAGGTTAGAAATTTAGGGATAATAGTATGATATTTACTTTTTATACACGAATTTAAAACAGCCATTTGCATAATGAAAGTAATCACCGAAGAAGAATTTGCCAAAGCCACTAAAATTGATAAGTTGAAAATGCCCGGCCTTGCTTCTTTTTTGATGGAAATTATGAAGATCAACGATGTAAACAAACTGTTTGCACAAGCGCAGCCCAAACAAGGGCCAGAATTTGTTGATGCTATTTTAAAAGGAATGGGGGTTGAAATAGAATTTGACCCGAATGAACTTAAAAATATTCCTACTAAAGGTGGTTTTGTAGCGATTGCCAATCACCCTTACGGCGGTGTGGAAGGCATGGTTTTATTAAAAATACTGTGTATGGTTAGGCCGGATGCCAAGCTGATGGCCAACTTTCTGCTTAAAAAAATCCCAAACCTGAGCGATTATTTTATCGCTGTTAACCCTTTTGAAAATATTGAGCATTCTTCAAGCATCAGCGGCATCAAAAACACTTTGGAACTGCTGCGTAACGGAACGCCAATCGGTATTTTTCCTGCGGGAGAAGTTTCTACTTATAAAATTGAAAACCAACAAGTAACAGACAGGCAATGGCATCCCGTTGTGGGCAAAATTATTGCAAAAGCAAAAGTTCCCGTTGTGCCTATTTACTTTCATGGCAATAATGGTTTGTTGTTTAATCTTTTAAGTTTGATCCACCCAACTTTAAGAACTGCAATGTTGCCGGCAGAACTTTTTAACAAAAAAGGACATAAAATTAAACTGAGGATTGGTAAACCTATCAACCTAAATGAAATTCCGTTTTCGGGCAATACCGTTAAATTGCTAAACTTTCTTCGCGCAAAAACTTATTCTTTGGGAACTGGATTAGAAGAAGAAAGGAAAATATTTAATCCGCGGAATATCTTCAAAATAAAAAAAACGCCAGAACCACTTGCTTTACCTGTAAAAGTAAGCCTGATTGAATCGGAAGTTGAGGCATTAAAAGAAAATCATCTCATTTGGGTAGAAAAAAATTACGAAGTATTTATCGCGCCGCCTTCTTTATTGGCAAATGTGATCAAAGAAATTGGCCGTTTAAGAGAGGTTACTTTTAGGGAAGTTGGTGAAGGGACAAACCAAAGTTCTGACCTGGACGAATATGACATCTATTATAACCACTTGTTTATCTGGGATATAGAAGCCAAAGTTATTGTTGGGGCTTACCGTATTGGCAAAGGCGACGAGATTTATTACGGCATGGGCAAAAAAGGTTTTTACACGGCAGAACTTTTTAAAATTAAAGGCGGTTTTGCACCGATTTTGAAAAAAAGCCTTGAGCTTGGCCGTTCTTTTATTCGCAAAGAATACCAGCAAAAACCATTGCCTTTGTTTTTGCTTTGGAAAGGAATTTTAAAATATTTAATCGATAACCCGCGTTACCGTTACCTAATCGGTCCGGTTAGTATTAGCAATAGTTTTTCTAAATTCTCGAAATCGTTGATTGTGGATTACATCAGCAAAAACCATTTCGACCATGAAATGGCGCAATATGTAAAGCCAAGAAAAAAGTTTAAAGTCGATTTTTCTAAGATTGATACAGAGCTTCTTTTAGAAGGAGAAAATTCTTTCAAAGTTTTGGACAACCTAATTTCTGAAGTAGAAACCAGAAATATGAAAATCCCGGTTTTACTTCGTCAATACATTGCCCTTAATGCAAAAATTATTTGTTTCAATATCGATCCCAAGTTTTCTGATTGTTTAGACGGTTTTCTGGTTTTAGATTTGGAAAAAGTGCCGCACGAAATGCTGGAAAAGCTGGGAAAGAACCTGTAATTTTCAGAAACTATTTTTATTGGATGCTTCTTTTATCACTTAAAAAAACAGATGATAAAAGAAGCATCATTTTTTAAAATTAATATTTAATGTTCATTTTTTTCAAGACAAAATGTAATATCCAAATTGGACCGATCAGTATAAAAAGCAGTTCCATTTTTAACGTACTGTTTTTACCTGATCTTTTATAATCTATAAATCTGACCAGGAAGAAAGCCACGAAAACTGAAAGAAATATTTCGCCCAAAAGTACTTTATTATCTAATTGCGTTTCTAAAATTGTAATGATATAAGTAAAAATCAATGTTAAAAACAGCATCAGGTAAGACAGCAAAGGCGATAACTTAGAATAGTAATAAATGCTGAAAGCGATAACGAACGATGCCCAATTAAAATAGCTGTTGTACTGCCCTAAAAAGTGCAAGTTTGGAAACGGAACTAACCAGCTTAAACCTAAGAGGCAAAAGTACAAGCCAAAAGAACATATTCCATTTACAATTTTACTGGTTAAACCTGGAGATATTTCTGAGTAATAATTAAAGTAATTATCTACCTGCCGTTTTGGATTTTCCTTTTTCAAAATAATTACAACTTATGTTTTATAAAAAAAGCGATGAAATTCTTCACCGCTTTTCTAAAGATTTAATTTTGGTTATCAATTTTATAGTGATAAAAGAAGCATCTCTAATTTGAAGAATGCTTCTTTTATACAGGTTTATTTAGCAAAAGCAACCGATCTTGTTTCCCGGATCACAGTAACTTTTATCTGTCCGGGATAAGTCATTTCCGTTTGAATTCGGTTAGAAATATCAGCAGCTAAAACTTCGGCCTGGGCATCTGTAATTTTTTCACTTTCAACAACAACGCGCAATTCACGCCCGGCTTGGATGGCAAAAGTTTTTTCTACGCCAGGATATGAAAGTGCGAGTTGCTCCAAATCTTTTAAACGTTTGATGTAACTTTCAACTACTTCTCGGCGGGCACCAGGGCGTGCACCAGAAATCGCATCACAAGCCTGGATAATCGGTGAAATCATAGAAGTCATCTCCACTTCGTCGTGGTGGGCACCAATTGCATTGCAAACTTCAGGGTTCTCTTTATATTTTTCGGCCAATTGCATCCCTAAAATTGCGTGAGGCAATTCCGGGTTGTCATCAGGTACTTTACCAATATCGTGCAACAGGCCGGCACGTTTGGCCATTTTGATGTTTAAGCCTAATTCCGCTGCCATCGTAGCGCAAAAGTTAGCGACTTCCCGTGAGTGCTGCAACAAATTTTGCCCGTAAGAAGAACGATAACGCATACGCCCAACCATCCTGATTAATTCCGGATGCAAACCATGAATGCCCAAATCAATCACCGTACGCTCACCGATTTCTACAATTTCTTCTTCGATTTGCTTGCGCGTTTTGGCAACCACTTCTTCAATACGTGCCGGATGGATACGTCCATCAGTTACCAAACGGTGCATGGCCAAACGCGCAATTTCCCTTCTCACCGGGTCAAATCCAGATAAAATGATGGCTTCCGGCGTATCATCTACAATAATTTCAATCCCGGTTGCTGCTTCTAATGCACGAATATTTCTTCCTTCGCGACCAATAATCCGACCTTTAATTTCATCATTTTCAATGTTGAAAATAGATACCGTATTTTCAATCGCACTTTCTGTTGCCGTACGCTGGATGGTTTGGATCACAATTTTCTTAGCTTCTTTTGAGGCCGTCATCTTTGCCTCGTCCACAATATCTTTAATCTGGCTCATCGCTTTGGTTCGGGCTTCTTCCCGCAAATTATCCACCAATTGATTTTTGGCTTCCTCCGCAGAAAGCCCGGCGATTGCTTCCAACTGCTGCACATGCTGCAGTTTAAGCTGCTCTACTTCTTCCTGCTTTTTTATGGCAGCATCCGTTTGTTTCTCTAAATTTTTGCGGACATTTTCCAGCTCCTGGTCTTTGCGGTTGGCATTTTCCATCTTCTGGTTTAGTGATTGTTCTTTCTGTTTTAGCGAATTTTCACGTTGGTTGATACCGTTATTTTTTGTTGTAACTTCTTGTTCGTGCTCTGCTTTAAGTTGTAAAAAACGCTCTTTTGCTTCCAGCAATTTGTTCTTTTTTAAAAGTTCTGCATTGCTTTCTGCATCTTTTAATATTTTTTTCACTTTGGTTTGTGCCGCAACTTCCTGGCTCGAAAATAATTTACGAAGCAAATAGCGGCCGATCACAATGCCGAGCCCAATGCCCAGCAATAATCCAATTATAATATATAGTACATCCATCATTTATAAATATTTAAGTATATGTTAAATAAAAAACCGTAATCAAATTTAAATTTCCATAACAGAAACCTCAACCCGTTTTGGCTTTAAAAGATCAACAAGATCATCTAAAAACCAGTTAATTTGTTGTGTTGCTGTAAAACCTGAAACTTAAATTTAACTACGGTTGCCCGTTGCTCTTTTTACAATATAAATTTTTACTTAGAAAAGAAATCCGACAATAAACGGTCTAACTGATAAACTTTTTCGGTAACTTCTGTATCTTCTACCATCACCTTTTTTTCTGCTTTTAACGAGGTTGTTGCATAATGCAAAACACACATTGAAAGCAAATCCTGTTTATCTTTTACCGCATAATTTTCCTGATAGTCTTTTATCCGGTCGTTTATCAGTTTTGCTGCCCTTCTAATAATCTCCTCTTCTTCCGTGTTCACTTTTAAAGGATAAACGCGGTCTGCAATATTTATTTTGATGGAAATATCTCCCATTAAGCTTGTTTCAAATTAAGTTGTCACTTTTTTAACAACACAATGCACTTATCAATTTCCCGCACAAATTCGTTAATTTTTTGCTTGATATCAAGGCTTTTTTCATTCGTTTCCGAAAAACTCTTGGCCAGCTTTAATACACGAAGCTTCTCTTCCAATTCTTTGTTCTTTTCTTTGCCCGCGTTCAGCGAAGTGTTCAACAATTCATTTTCTATTTTTAACAGTTCATTTTCTTCCTGCACAGCCGCGCAAAGCTCAATTATACGTTCGGTTTTTTCAACAACTTTAGTTAATTGTTCGGCAACTGCAGACATTGTTTAAAGTAAAAAGTTAAGGGTTTAAAGTTAATATTAGTTGCTAATAAAACGCAATTTAAGCAAAAGCAATTGTTTACTTTCTAACTTCTGCGCCTGCTTCTTTTACCAGGTTAAAAACAATTTTTTGCATTGCTGCGTCAATTGCTTTATCAGTCAATGTTTTTTCTTCGTCCAGCAATACAAAACTTAAAGCGTAAGATTTTTTTCCTTCGGGAAGTTTATTGCCCTTGTAAACATCAAAAACACTAATTTCTTTAATCAGCTTACGTTCGCTTTTTAAAGCAGTTTGTTTTAACTGATTAAAAGTTACGACTTCATCAACGAGCAACGATAAATCCCTTTTTACCGCCGGAAACTTTGGTACTTCCTGAAAAACAATTTTATTTCGGCCGATTTGTTTCAGCATTAAATCAAAGTCAAAATCAGCATAAAAAACAGATTGGTTAACGTCTGCTTTGTGCAGTTCCTTTTTTGCCACAGCACCAAATGTTACCAAATTTTTATTTCCAAATTTGTAGGATAAGCCATAATCCAGCAAACCGTTTTCAGATTCTGCTACCGTAAAATCTTTAATTCCTGCACGCTGCAATAAAGTATCGACTGCTGCTTTTAAGTGATAAAAACTGACAGGCTGTTCTTTTTGGTTCCATTGCTCCGGCTGGTTTGATCCGCTCAAAAACAACGAAAGCTTATGTTTTTCTTCAAATTTATCCTGATACTGATGATAAACTTTTCCAAATTCATACAACTTTAGGTTTGGATATTTTCGGTTTTGATTATAAGCAATCACTTCTAAACCAGAAAATAAAAGCGTTTGCCGCATCACATCCAAATCATTGCTTAACGGATTTAAGATTTTGACAGCAGTTTCCAAATTTTCTGAATAAGCAGCTTTGGTAAGGGAATTTGCTAAAATTTCGTTAAAACCATTTGAGGCAAGCAAATTGGCAAGTGTATTTTGCACTGCATCTTTATCCGGTTTTGCGGCATTGTTTAAAGAAGCACGGATTTGATTTGGAATTTCAATGTTGTTATAACCGTAAATCCGCAGAATTTCTTCAATTATATCCACTTCGCGCGTTACATCAACCCGGTAAGATGGAACTTCTACAGCAAGTCCTTCTTCTGTTTCCGCCGTAATTTTAATGTCTAATGCAGTGAGGATTGATTTAATTTCCTCCGTAGAAATCGTCTTTCCAATTAAACGGTTGATGTGTTTGTATGAAATTTGTATGCTAAAAGAAGCAACCGGTGCCGGATAAAAATCTGTTATTGCCGAAGAAACAGTTCCGCCAGCCAACTCCTGGATTAACAACGTTGCATATTTTAAAGCAAAAACCGTAATTTCAGGATCAGTTCCGCGCTCATAACGGAAAGAAGCATCAGTTTTTAAAGTATGCCGTTTAGAAGTTTTACGGATAGAAACCGAATCGAAATAAGCACTTTCCAAAAAAATATTTTTGGTTTGATGTGTAACGCCAGAATTAATGCCACCAAAAATACCTGCAATTGTCATTGGTTCTTCGGCATTGCAAATCATTAAATCATCTGCCGATAATTTTCGGTCAACATCATCCAGCGTTTTAAAAATGGTCCCGGCTTCGCAAGTTTTAACAATTACTTTGTTTCCTTTAATCGTATCGGCATCAAAAGCATGCATGGGTTGGCCAAGCGAATGCAAAACATAATTGGTTATATCAACAATATTATTGATGGGACGAAGGCCAATAATAATTAACTTTTGCTTCAGCCAATCCGGAGAATCCTTTACTTCGATGCCAGAAATTGTTAGGCTTGAATAACGCGGACAAGCTTTTGCATCCTGCACTTCAACTTCAATTGGCAACGCTAAATTTTGTGTGGTAAAAGAAGCAACATCAGGCAGGACTACCTTGGTTTTTAAATATGCAGCAATATCCCGGGCAACACCTAAATGAGAGGCCGCATCAGCACGGTTTGGCGTTAGGCCGATTTCAAACAAATAATCGTCTTCCAGTTTAAAATAGGTTTTTGCCGGTGTTCCAATTGCAGCATCTTGAGCCAAAACCATAATCCCGGCATGGTCTGTTCCCAGGCCGATCTCATCTTCGGCACAAATCATTCCTTCCGAAACTTTTCCCCTGATCTTTGATTTATTAATTTTAAAAGGCTCGCCAACAGTTGGATAAACGGTTGTACCAACAGTCGCCACTACAACTTTTTGTCCGGCTGCAACATTTGTTGCGCCGCAAACTATTTGCAATTCTTCGCCGCCGGCATCAACTTTAGTAACTTTTAAACGATCGGCATTTGGATGCTGCACACATTCTTTTACGTATCCAATTACCAATCCTTCCAATCCGCCGGGTATTGCCAATACTTTTTCAAGCGATTCTACTTCTAAGCCAGTCCCGGTTAAAATTGTTGAAATTTCTTCAGGTGTTTGCGTAATCTTGATGTATTGTTTAAGCCAGTTATACGAAATCTTCATGCTTTGTATTGATGAAAAAGCACAAAGATAGAAAAAGCGGTGGAAAGGGTGAAGCGAGAAAAGCTAATGGCGTATAGATAATGGCTGATCGATTATGGCAATGAACTATCAACAATAACCTACTAACCAACTCACATCAGTCCTTCATCTGCAAAACTCAAATAATGGGCATCCGTAAAAATCAAATGATCTGGAATGGCAATATCGAGCAAAGTGCCTGCACTGCGCAGTTTTTTGGTTAGGTCGAGATCGGCCTGACTTGGTTTTAGATTGCCGGAAGGATGATTGTGCGCCAAAATAATAGAGGAAGCGTGGTTTTCGATAGCAGTTTGGAAAATAATTTTTGGATCCGCTACAGTTCCTGCCTGTCCGCCTTTACTGATTAAGTGTCTCGAAAGTATTTTGTTGGCTCGGTTTAAAAGGATGATCCAAAATTCTTCGTGGTTGAGATCGGCAAAATAACGGTGCATCAAAAGGAAAACATCTTTGCTGCTACCAATTTTTTCCGTGGTTTGATGTTCGGTTTCTTTACGCCTTCTTCCTAATTCTAATGCGGCAATAATGGTAATGGCTTTGGCTTCGCCGATACCTTTAAATTTGGAAAGATCGTTTACAGAAGCTTTTCCTAACATGTTTAAATCACCAGAAAAATGATGCAAAATGCGTTTGCTTAAATCAACAGCAGATTCATTTACGCTGCCAGAACCAATTAAAATGGCAATCAGTTCCGCATCACTTAAAACCCTTCTGCCTTGGGCCAATAATTTTTCGCGTGGCCGGTCTTCTTCTGCCCAAGATTTAATACTGATTTTAGCTTCGTAATTTTCCATTTAGTAAAGGTGTAAATATTTAACTAAAAAGAAAATACAGGCATAAAAAAAGAGCACTCAAATCGAATGCTCTTTTTATGATATAAAAACTGTTAAACTAATTTGTTATTGCAAAGCATTAACAAATTTAGAAAGTTTTGATTTATTGTTGGAAGCTTTATTTTTATGGATCACGTTTTTCTTGGCTAAACGGTCTAACATTGAAATTACTTTCGGTAACAATTCAGCAGCTTCTGTTTTAACCGTTGTGCTTCTCAATCTTTTAATTGCATTTCTGGTTGTTTTGGCCTGATACCTGTTACGTAAGCGTTTTGCAGCGTTTGCCCTGATCCGTTTAATTGATGATTTATGATTTGCCATTTTTTAGCTTCTTGTTCTTCTGTTATTTTGAGGTTGCAAATATAGTGTGATATTTTTATATATCAAACGCTATTTTGATAAAATTTACAGTATCATTTAAGCCTCAAAAAGTCTTAATTATTGTTGATTACGCCGAGGTTCAACTTTAAAGAATCTGTAGCAGCGCCAATGGCACCTTTAAAATAAACTGTATAAATTTTACCGTTTTCGAATGTTTGGTTAATAGGATTTGTAAGATTTACTGCAGAAACATCGGCAGAGATAACTTTTATACTATACATGCCGGCTGTAATTTCTGTATAGCCACTAACAGATTTATAAGGTATTGCAGAAAACAAAACCGCTGAATTAGTAAGAAAACTTACCGTTGGTGCACCAACAACTGTGTGTACAAAACGTAATTTGGCTTTACCTGGTGCCGGCGTTATCAAATTATCCTGAGTTAAAATTGTGCTTACCGTATTTGAAGACGTTAATCCACACACGAAAAGCGAATAATTTACATTACTGGCTAAGCTGACGGGTGTAGATAATAATGTGGAAGTTGAAGACTTAACTGTGCCGGTTTGGTTACCTGCAATTGCAGAAAAATAAGCGGGAGTATTACTATAAGTTACTGGCTTTGTTGTTTTTAAGTTGCCGGACAGGTAAAAATTAATTGGCCCTGCATCTGGGCTGGCATTAATTACTTGTAATGAAGTAGTTTCTGTAATTGTGCTTTTACAAGAAGAAATTACGGTGATTGTAATTAGTGAAAAAAGGAAGCATAAAACCCGGCTATTTTTAAAACTCATAAATAAACTTGTAAAACTGATTAGTTGTTTAAAATTATTCTGTAAAGTACAAATCTGCTTTTTTCTTTTAAGATTATACTTGCTAAGGCTTAAAAAAACAATCTAAATCATTTCTCGATTTAATTATTTAATTTTAAAGAAATATGTACTGTTTTTATCATCCTTTTTTCAACTGTATTTTCAAAAAGATGCAACCTCAGCAAAACAACCTTCAATACAAAAATTGATGAAGAAAAATATTTTTCTGTTTTGTTTATCAGCGGTATTGTTGATTTTGTGTTGCAGTTGGGGCTTTTTCGGACATAAAACCATCAACCACTCTGCTGTTTTTATTTTGCCAAAAGGAATGATCGGCTTTTACAAAAACAACATTAATTACTTAACGGAACATGCTGTTGACCCTGATAAACGCCGTTACACAGATTCGTTAGAAGCACCTCGCCATTTTCTGGATGCCGATTATTACGGAAATTTTCCGTTTGATAGTATTCCGCAGCAATGGAACAATGCTGCCGCTAAATATTCTGCTGATACTTTAAATAAATATGGAACTGTTCCCTGGGCGATCCAACGAAATTATTACCGTTTAGTACAAGCATTTAAAGATTTAGATTCAATCAAAATCTTAAAATATTCTGCTGATTTAGGTCATTATGTTGCCGATGCGAACGTGCCTTTACACATGACGAGTAATTACAACGGACAAAAAACAAACCAGATCGGAATCCATGCTTTTTGGGAAAGCCGTTTGCCCGAACTTTTTGCAGAGAATTATAACTTCTACACAGGAAAAGCAGTTTACATTGATGACCCTTTAAAATATGCCTGGAAAATTTGCCAAACTACTTATCAATGTTTGGATTCTGTTCTGGTGATGGAAAAGAAATTGCAATCTTTTAGGCCAGACCAGAAATACACTTTCGTAAAAAAGAACAATAAAATTATCAGAGCTTACGCTGAGCCTTATGCTGCCGCTTACCATAATTTGTTAAACGGAATGGTGGAAAAACAAATGCGCGCTTCTATTTTAGCAGTTGGCAGTTACTGGTTTTCCGCTTGGGTTGATGCCGGGCAACCTAATTTAAAAGGTATGGCAAAACGGGAATTATCCGAAGAAGAAAAAATGAAGGAGAAGTTAGAAGAATACCATTTTCAGAATGGAAAGATTTTAGGCAGAGAGGAATTATGATTGAACGTGCTGTCCTTTCAAAACGAAATGGCAGCAGATTATAATACTTCTTTTATCGACCTAAAATCATTAAACATTTTTGGCTACGCTTGAAGTCCGGCTTCTGATTGCTGCAAAAATTGGAGGAATAATCGATACCAAAATAATCAATATCACTACAATTGTAAAGTTTCGTTTTACAACCGGAATACCTCCAAAGAAATAACCCAAAAATAAAAACAGGATAACCCAGGAAGCACCGCCAATTACATTGTACAAAGTGTACTTACCCAAATGCATTTTACCAACACCGGCAACAAAAGGTGCAACTGTTCTAAAAATAGGTAAAAACCGACTGAAAATCACTGCTTTACCACCATGTTTATCAAAAAAGGCTTTGGTTTTGAGATAGTAATCCAGCTTCAAAATTTTATTTTCCGGCTTAAATACTTTTGGGCCAAAATATTTTCCCAGTTCGTAATTAGTTGTGTTTCCGGCAACAGCTGCAGCAATCAATATCAGCAATAATAAATAAATATTGAGGCCGGAATTTCCGTGGGCAACCAACGCACCAGCAGCAAACAATAAAGAATCCCCGGGTAAAAATGGCGTAACCACAAAGCCTGTTTCAGCAAAAATGATGAAGAAAAGAATGAGATAACTCCAGCCTTGATATTGCTGCGTAATTTCAATCAGGTGTTTATCAATATGTAAAATAAAATCTATTAGGGTTTTGATCAGTTCCAAAATATGTGGTTTAGGTTTTCAAAAATAAAACTATTCGCTTAAAAGCAGTAAGATTATCCGTTTACTTTGTGACGGGAAGCAAGTTGGTGATCAAATTCAATCCAAAAACAGAATTTATTGCGGTTGAACCCACCAACCCATTTGCATATAATGTATAAATTTTACCATCTGCAAGTAACTGGTTTGATAGTGTTGCCAAATTGCTGGCTGTTCCGGTTGTGCTTGAATAAGCCTTAAATTCATAGGTACCTGCCGGAACTTCTATAAACTTGCTTACCCCTTTGTAAGCAACATTGCTATAACCTTTTACCGCGTTAATGGTAACATCTAAAGGGCCAGAACTATAGGAAGTATTTACAAAGCGTATTTTAGCCTTGCCTATTGACGGTAGCGTTAAGGTATCTTTGGTAAAAATGGAAGTATAACTACCATATTGGCCGGTAACAAAAACAGAATAACTACTATCCACACCTAGAGTAATGGTTGAAGGATCAAAATACAGTGGTGTGGTTGTTGTTGCAAATGATACCTGAAAAAAGTATGTAGCGGGCGTAGTGCTTACATAACCGGACGAGCCAGGAAAAGTAATACTTGCAGAATTTTTTATGGTATAATTTAGATAGAAATTAATAGGAGAACTGCCAGCCAAAGTGTTAATAACCTGCAATCGGGAATAATTAGTTGGGGTAACACCTGTATTATTGCACGCAAAAAAGATCAAGCCACAACAACTAATTATCAACCCGCTAAAAAATAACCGTAGCTTTTTCATCATGCAAAACTACATTTTTAAATGGTTGTTGTTTTTATCAGATTATAGAATGCTTCTTTTACTGGGTAATTGTTTGTGCGGACAAACTACTGGCACCAGTTCCGTTTACACTTCCGGCACTCCAGATGGTGTAAGTTTTACTATTGTCCATCCTAATATTGGGTAGGTTTAGAAGGATAGTGCTGGTACTATGCAAAAGTAAAGTTAAATTATAAGTGCCAGCTTTTAGCTCTACGTAGTTGCCAATTGTGCCAAAACTAATACTGGAAGCAATTACCGGCCCATTGGTAATCATTAAATCCGCAGAAGAAAGACCTGAAGACATATTGGCGAATTTAATTTTAGCATTTCCAACAGATGGAATACCTAGATCATCTTCTGCTACAACCATTTTTGTTGCGCCGCCAAATTCGTACACAAAAATTGTATAACTTGAATCACGCGTAAAGTTGATCGTATTTGTCACCAATAGTTTATTAGATAAGTTGGCTTTCACCTGCACTTCCCTACTCCCGGAGGTAATGTTATTATAGCCGGTAGTGTTGCCATAAATAAGCGGCACTTTGTTTAGTCTATTTCCTGTCCAAAATATATTTATAGATGAAGATGAGGGCGAACTGTTTACCACTAACAGGCGCGAATTTCCTAAAATGGTTTGACTTGGAGTAGTATCTTTTTTACAGGAAGATAAGGTTAGTATTATTGCGATAATGAACGATAACCTGCTTAGTTTGTAAAATTGAATAGTTGATTCCATAATAAAAACCGCTTTATTTCGTAAAGTTTACGAAGTACCAAGCGGTTTGTTACATAAAAAATCAACCGGAAATAAAGCTAAATCAAAGCTTTTAAGCGTAACTATTCAGCATTACTGGCATTACCAGCATCAAAACATCTTCGTTTTCATCTCCGCCCTGCGGCAATAATAAACCGGCACGGTTTGGGGTCGACATTTCGAGGGAAACTTCTTCGCAGCTTAAATTTTTCAGCATCTCGATTAAAAAACGGGCATTAAAACCGATTTCCATATCTTCACCTTCATACTGGCAAGTTAGTTTTT
Source organism: uncultured Sphingobacteriaceae bacterium (assembly GCA_964251965.1). Taxonomy (GTDB): domain Bacteria; phylum Bacteroidota; class Bacteroidia; order Sphingobacteriales; family Sphingobacteriaceae; genus Mucilaginibacter_A. The sequence goes on from CAXULQ010000001.1 coordinate 637,233, forward strand.
CGTGTGCTTCATTGGCGAAATCCAAATCCTCCGAAGAAATATTTAATTCATTTCCTTCAATTTTTAACCTTACCTGGTGCGTTGTTTTATTAGCATAAATGGCTACACGACTTAACGAACCTAAAAAAGCCAAACGGTCTATCGTTAATTTATTGGGATTATTTGTTGGGATAACGGCATCATAATCCGGATAACGTTCGTCAATTAAACGGCAAACCAGGTTGATGTTGCCAAATTTAAAAAAAGCGCTTGTGCTGTTGTATTCTACCGATACCGCAACATCTTCTGCCGGAAGCGAGGACTTCAGCAGGTTCAGTGCTTTTTTTGGCATGATAAAAGAAGTAGCCTTTTCAGAATGTGCATCTTTCCTTCGGTAACGAACTAATTTATGTGCATCAGTGGCCACAAAAGTAAAATGTTGAGGAGAAAGCTGACAGTAAACGCCCGTCATAGCTGGACGCAGTTCATCATTACTTACAGCGAATATGGTTTTGTTGATCGCTTCTGCCAAAACAGATGCCGGCAAATTTACCGACGAAGCATTTTCTACAACCGGGATTTTCGGGAAATCTTCTCCATTTTCTCCGCTCAGTTTGTAATTACCGTCGCCTGCTTTTATCTCCACCCCAAATGTTTTATCATCCACTGAAAACGTAACGGGTTGCTCTGGCAATGATTTTAAAGTATCCAGCAAAATACGCGAAGGAATAGCAATCCTGCCGTTTTCGTTTGTTTCCACAGATAGAGAAGTGGTCATGCTGGTTTGCAGATCGGTAGCAGAAATGGTTAAGTTTCCGTCTTTGATCTGGAATAAAAAGTTTTCTAATATCGGTAAAACCGTACTACTGCTCAACGCCCCGCTAACTGCCTGCAACTGTTTTAGCAAGGTTGATGTAGAAACAATAAATCTCATATAAATCTAAATCTTGATCTGCCAAAAGTAGAAATTTTAAGCCGCATACTTTCTCCTGCGGAAATATTGTTGAAAAATACCGAATAAAAGAAGCATGCCAAGCGGCAGCAGGTTATTTAAAATTTGCCAGTAAAGTTTTGTTGCTTTGATTTGCGCGCGGTCTAGCAACCTTATCTTGATTTCCTTATTTCTTAAATTAATAAGGCCAGAATCATCCGTCATGTAATCCGCTACGTTTAATAAAAAGTTTTTGTTGCCGTAGGTTTGCTGTGTGTATCGGTCAAAACCTAAAGGAAAAGGCGAACCGTCAGCTTCGTTTATCTGGTTTTTTAAAATATCGCCATCGCTGATTACAATCATCCTGGTAAACTTGCTTTCCGGCAAAACATTAATCTTCTCCGTAAAAGCTTCCGGAACCGGGCGGTTTTTAAAATCAGATTTAAACTTGCCTTCCAGCAAAACGCCAACTGTTTTCGGCACGCTTTTAAAAGATTTTAAATCCGGCTCCTGCTCCAGCATCTGCAAGGAAATCAGATGCGGCGTATTGAGTTTTTGGTTGAAGGGTGAGGAAGCCAGCAACACTGTTTTTTTGATGCCGGGAACAGCAATTGTATCAATCGAACTAATAAATTCTGTACGGATTCCATCTAAATTTTTAACTAAAGGATGTTTAGAAACCGGCATCAAAATTGGGTAAAACAGCCACGGCAACATTTGTATTTGCCCTTGCCCTGCCACATTTCCTACGTTTACCGGAATTTGCGCGCAACTCATATCGGCAATCAAATCGAAGTTTAAACGGATGCCGTAACTAAAAAGCTGGTCGTCTAAATTAAGCTGTTTGTTAAACGCCAACTGCTCGCCGCCGTGTCCGCGCAAGCTGTCCAGTTCGGCAGTAACAGGATCGATCGTCCATAAAATCTTCCCGCCGCGCATTAGGTATTGGTCGATTTTAAACTTTTCCAGTTCTGTAAAAGGAAGGTCAGGTTTCGGAACGATCAGCAAACTCAACTTTTCCATTCCGGCAAAAGGGATCGTTTTTAAATTAACGCGGCCAACTTCAAAACCGTCTGATAAAGAACGCAAGGCATCGTTCAGTTGTAAATCGCTCAATTCGTGGTGGCTTTCTGTAAAACCAATGCGTGGTTTGCCGCCGCTGGTTGTTTTTTTTATAGCTGAAGAAAAGGCATATTCCATGTTTTGGATCGAATTGTTCAGCACTTCCTCCGGCAATAAACCAATGCGCGTTTGCAACAGCTTGACCGGAATTTGCCTTCCGTCAGACTTTACCATCGCTGCCGGAAAAATAATTTTTTGCGTTAAGCCGCTTTCGGTTTTTACGCTGAGGTTGGTTGGTTCGATGCCCTGGCCTTGTAAATCCTGCAAAATCTGCGTTTGCTGATCTGCACTTGCGCCCGCTAGCGGATCAACAAATGTTACTTTTAATTTTTGGTGTGCGAAAGCGTTGTAATCGTCCAGCAAATCCCGTGTTTCGCGTTGCAGGCGTTTAAATCCTGCAGGAAAATCGCCTTGCAAAAAAACGGTAACTTGGACTGGCTGCTTCAAACTGTCCATCAAGTTTCGGGTAATGGTCGAAAGTGTAAAGCGTTTCTCCGCAGTAAAATCAAAACGCGTAAAAAAATAGCCCGAAAAAATGTTCAGTAAAAGAAGCATCACCAATGCAACGGCAACCTGCAGCAAATCTTTTCTTTTGCGGAAGTTTACCATTTTCTTCCTCCCAACACGGTTTTGGTGAGTAATAAAAACAGGCTGATCACACTTAAAAAATAAACCAGATCGCGCGTATCTAAAACGCCGCGACTTATTGCCTGGTAATGTTCGTTGATACCTAAGTTTTGTATTTCTGCATTTTGGAAAGACAATAACCCAGCAAGCGAATCAAAGCCGCTGAACAAAAAAAAGCTTATAAAAACAGCAATCGTAAAAGCAATAATTTGGTTTTTGGTGATGGAGGAAGCAAAAATGCCGATGGCAACGAACGTTCCTCCCAGCAGAAACAAACCAATATAAGAACCGATAATGGCGCCGGTATCTAAATTACCAACAGGATTTCCTAACTGGTAAACGGAGTAAACGTAAACCAAAGTTGGAACCAGCGCGAGTAAAACCAGCAGCAAACAAGCCAGATATTTGCCGAGCACAATTTGCCAGTCGGTAATCGGACTGGTTGCCAGCAGTTCAAAAGTACCTTCCTTTTTTTCTTCCGCGAGGGAACGCATGGTGATGGCCGGGATCAGGAACATAAATAAATACGGCGTGGTATTGAAAAGGCTGCCCAAATCGGCGTAGCCATAATCCAAAATACTGGTATCCGGGAAAACCCATAAAAACAAACCCAGCACTAACAAAAACACGCCGATGGTGATGTAGGCAACCAGCGAACTGAGATAAGAAGTTATTTCTTTTTGAAGGATTGTAAACACCGAAATTTTGCGAAAGCCGAAAGTATACAAATTACCGGAAACGAAAAAGAGGCTGCCACAACTGGGCAACCCCTTCTAATCATTTAACTTGATATCATTTGATCTCAGGTTACATTAAGCTGAGCTGTTTTATTTAAACAAACCGCCTAACATTCCGCCAATTCCGCCTCCTCCGGAGAGGGAACTTTGAATACTATCAGGGGTGATACTCGAATCATTTGGGTCATTTGCTTTGTGGGCAAACTTTTGTAAAATGCCAGGTAAAGCAGCAGCGATAGCGCCAGTTGCCAGTGGCGGCAAACCAAACTTGCTGCCTAAACTACTTGCTAAACCGCCTTCAATTGCACTGGTAATTGGGCTACCAGAAGCTATGCTTCCGGTTAACATAGACAATAAACCACCCGCGCCGCCTTGGGCTTCGGCCTGGTTTTGTAAACCGTTGTTAATGTGAGAAGCAATTTCCTGATGAACGGCATCTTCCTGCCCTGCAGGTATAGCATTTGCTAATTGCGGGTTACCGCCAACGTGGTCTTTAACTAATTGCAATATTTGATCGAACATGATTTTAAATTTTTAGTAATTATATGTGTAGCTGTTAAGGTTTAAAAACAAAAATGTTCTTTTAAAAAATAAAGCGCCAGCAGATACAAACTGTCTGGCGCTTATTATTTTAAATAATAGACAAGCTAATGGTTTTATTTATAAAAACCACCTTCTTGGCTTGTAGTTCCGCCGCTTGTTTTAGTTTTACCGGTAGATAATTTACTGGCTTCATCTGTAAAGTTTTCTGTATCCACTTCGGTTTTGCGGACAGTTCCCTGTACAGTTTGGTTTCTTTCTTCTACTTCTTTTCCTAAAGAAACTTCTCCGGTAACGTATGCTTCTTTGCTCACTACAGGTACTTCTGCGGTTTCTGTCATTTCAATCGTTGCATCTTTGAAGGCAGCTAAATCTGCTTCTGTTGCCGGACGACTAACATTCGTACGTTCTACCCGAACACGTTCTGAACGCAAACGCACATCTTCGCTTACTGCTTGTTCTACAATACGGCTACGCAAACGCACACCGCCGGTTTCAACTTCGCGTTTTCCAACCTGCATTTTTTCTTCAATAATTTTGATAGAATCAGCATCTGTTGCTAATGGTTGGGAAGTAGATGTTGTACCAGTAGATTTGTATTGTTGTGCACGGTCATCTACATCAATCGCACCATAATTATCTAAAATTTTGGCTGCTGATTCTGCTTCCTGACTTGATTTTGCATGAACGGTTACAATAGAACCTTTACGGCCTACTTGTGTGTATTTATCAGCTTCTTCGTTTGTACCAAATAAATTGCTGAAAAAACCACCAACACCGCTATTGGTATTGTCATCATAATCATCAGCAGTTGTAGAAGTACCTTCAGTTTCCGCACCACGGGAGGAAATGTCGATATCTGACCTGCTAAAACCATTGTTTACAAGATAACTCACGGCTTCCTGAGCTTCACTTGTGTAGTCGAAAATTCCAATTACTGTTTGTGACATGATTGTTTTTTTTAGTTGTTAAAAATTAATTGTTTATTGATTATTTGTTGTGTTTTCCTTTGTTAGATCAACCCGGTTGATTTCGATTTCTTCTTTTCGGAGGGTTTCTGTTACCATTGTGTGAGAAGTAACCTGTTTTTTTGTGATATGCAGTTCTTCTGTCAAGATCAGCCGTTTCTCTACAACCAATACTTCTTTTACCACCGAAATTATAGTGGTATTGCCATCATAACGGGTAGCAGGTGCAGTTTCTACGTATTGGTTGATTGCTACACGATCTATTTGAACTTCTTCTTGTGTAACCGGAATTTCCTGACTCACTTCTTCGGAAACTACTTTTTTGTGAATGAAGACTTTTCCGGTTTCTACCTGCTTTATAGCAATATTTAACCGCTCTTCAATCAATGGAACGTTAGATGCCAACAATTCATTTTGATGTAAATCGTGTTGGTTTGTTTGATTCTCTATTTTTAAATCTTCCATTAAATTGCGATATTGTTACTAAAAGCCTAAAAACGTTATCAGTTTACAGAATCTTAAATAAAAAATTAATAGAATTTGTTTTTTAACTAAAAAAATAAAAGAAGCCTTTTTTAGAAAATTCATAACTTAAAGAGAGCAACACCAGCTTTATCTAAAATTATCAGCATTCAAAATGCCAAATTAAAATACCTATGCAAGTAATTTTTACCAAATTAACAATGAGGTATCTAAGGAAAAAAACTCCTTTTGTCCTCTCGGCCTGGTAACGCGATACTTCTTTTACCGGCATAAAACCTGTATCAAAACGAAACAACACTTGTATCGATACCGAACACTTTCATTCTTATTCTTTTTTCTAAACGATTGAAAATCAGCTTTCCCCGTTTTTGGTATCGCATTGTCTATACTATTGGCGAAAACAGCAATTTCCTTTTTATAATTTAAACCAAAACAAAATGATCGAACTAAAACATATTTTTAAATGGATTTCCTCCGGCGGAAACCGTACTTTTTTATTAAAAGATATCAACCTCACGATTAATGAAGGCGAGTTTATTTCGATAATGGGCCCGTCGGGTTCCGGGAAATCAACTTTGCTGCACATTTTAGGAATGATTGATGAACCGTCGGAAGGAGAATATATTTTCCTGGACCAGTCGGTTTTTAAACTGAAGGAAAAGCAGCGTTCCAACTTGTATAAACAACATATCGGCTTCGTTTTTCAGGCTTACCATTTGATTGATGAACTGACTGTTTACGAGAACATCGAAACGCCACTGATTTATCAGGACATGAAATCTTCGGAACGAAAATCGGTTGTGGCTGATATTTTGGACCGTTTTCAAATTGTTGGGAAAAAGGATTTGTTCCCGAACCAGCTTTCGGGCGGACAGCAGCAATTGGTTGGCATTGCACGCGCTTTGGCCGCCAACCCGAAAGTGATTTTGGCCGATGAACCAACCGGCAACCTCAACTCCAAACAAGCCGAAGAAATTATGGAACTGTTTAAAACGCTTAACCAGCAAGGCGTAACAATTGTACAGGTAACGCATTCGGAAAAAAATGCGGCTTACGGTTCGCGGGTTATTAATTTACTGGATGGCAGGATTGAGTAAAGCGATCAGCTATCGGCTGTCAGCAATCAGCTTCTTGTAAAGCGTGATAAAAATCAAACTCAAAAATTTAAAAACCATGCAAAAGCTGAAAGCCGATTGCTGATAGCTGAATGCCTAAAATAATATGATCTCTTTAAAAACATTTTTCTTTTCGCTATACTTCTTTTATGCCCTAAAAGTTAGTGCGCAGGACAGCACTTTCCATCCGGTTGCTTTAACCTTGCAAACTTGCGTAGAAACGGCCATCAGCAATAACCTCACTGTTAAACAAAGCGAACTGGCGGCACAACGGGCTGGCATTGGTTACAACCAGGCAAAAACCAATTTGCTGCCTAACTTAGGTGGAAGCATTCAGCAAGGTTTAAACCAGGGCCGCAGTATCGACCCGTTTACCAATGGGTATATCAACCAGCAAGTTAACGCAACAAGTTACAGTTTAGGCGGAAGCATCGTTTTGTTCAATGGTTTTGCGTTGTGGAATACGATCAAACAAAACCTGCTGGCTTTTCAGGCAAGCAAGCTGGAATTACAGCAGCAAAAAGATAACCTGACACTGAACGTGATCCTCGCTTACCTCCAAATTTTAAACAACCAGGAATTGCTGAACCAATCTAAAAACCAGGCTTTGGTTTCGCAGGAGCAAGTCCACCGTTCAGAAATTTTAAATAAAGATGGTGCTATTGCGCCGTATCAACTGGCGGATTTGAAAGGGCAATTAAGCAACGACAGCCTGGCCATCATCAACAGTAAAAATAATTTGGAAGCGGCAAAAGTTGCGCTGGCACAATACATGAACGTGCCTTATCAAAAAAATGCAACTTATGCACCGTTGAATGCCGAGCAACTTTCATCTTTTTATAGCAATAATCCCGATGCTATTTACCAGGCTGCGCTGGAACAACTTTCGCTGGTGAAAGCCAGTAATTTACGTACCAAAAGTTCGGCAAAAAGTGTGAGCGTGGCGCGCGGTTACTTGTATCCAACCCTTTCGCTCAACGCTTATTTGTACACCAACTTTTCCAGTGCCGCCGGCAAAAGCACGTTTGTGGATAGCGCAAGAGTGGCAACTAACGATTATGTAAACTTGCAAAACGGCAGTAAATCTTACGTGATCACGAACCAGTCGGACTACCGGACGGATAAAATAAGCTATCGCGATCAGTTTAAAAACAACTATAATTCGGCGATTACTTTAGGTTTGCAGATCCCGATTTTTACCAATTGGATTGCCCGTAACCGGATTTCTTTAGCTAAAATCGACTTGAAAAACGCAGAACTGGTAGAGCAAACTACGCGCATCCAACTCAAACAATCGGTAGAGCAAGCTTTTTTTAATACCACGGCTTCTTACAACCGTTTTAAAACCCTGCAAAGCCAGGTAAACTTTTACACTGAATCTTTTAAAGCGACAGAAGTAAAATTCAACGCCGGCGTAGGCAACAGCGTGGATTATACCGTGGCCAAAAACAAGCTGGATGCGGCCAATATCAATTTGATTTCTGCACGCTACGATTATATTTTAAGGATGAAAATTTTAGATTATTATCAGGGGAAACTGACTTGGTAATGCTTCTTTTAGCAGGTAAAATTGGTTGTTAATCAGCGAATCAACCATCAAATGGGTTGAAACCCATTTTTACAAAATCGGCCGAGCCTACAGCTCTGCTAAATAGACGTATTGTAGGTACATTTTGTAGCAATGGGTTTAAACCCGTTGATTTTATTTCAATCTATAAATTCCTTAAATAATTAACGTATTTTTGAATATTAAAATACTGTCATGGAAAAAGATAAAGAGCAAGTACTTGTAGGTATTCCTTCATTTTTAAAGAAAGTGATTCAGGACAAAAAGGATATTAAAGAAGCTTTGCAGCAAAAAAAACCTTTAAATGATTTGGTAAAAGAAAAAGGTATCAATTTTGTTAAACCTTTATAAAATTGAGCCTTCTGAAGATGGCCTGACTTACCACTTTACCACAAGATTTAATATTACATATCAATTAGCGTTAACGGCCTATCCTTTAGGAGAAGTTAACGCTTTTTCTTTGTCTTTATATCCTGATAAAGAACCAACACAAATAGATTATTGGATTAAAAACACGGTTGTAAAAATTGTGGCCGATATACTTCTTAAAGAATCAAATGTGATTATCTATGTTTGTGATAATGAGGATAACAGAGAAGATAAAAGGCATATCGCATTTGAATATTGGTATAAAAAAGCATCAAAAATTTATACATATATCAACAAATATGATTACTTTATTGTATCCGAAAATGGTTACAAGTTAAACTCTTCAATTCTGTACAATTCAAATAATTTTCTGGAAAGTTATATTATCGAAGAATTTAAAAAAGCATTAGATATAAGTTAAAGTTTTTTTGCAGTATCCAGCAGATGTTAACAGCATAAAGCAGTACATTTCCCAATAAAAGATTTAAGGCCAGTATTTATATTTTGCACTAAATCTTTTACCTTAACCTTTTCTATGAATGCTGTTTTTATATGACAAAATCTACTTTTCTATGCTTGGTACTACTTTCAATTTCATGCTTTTCGTGCCGACGCAAAATCCAGACAACTGAACGTTACAAGGAAAGCGATTCTGCCTTAATTGCGCGTACTAAAACTTCCTTCAAATCTGTTATTGGCATTCCGTTTACCGAAGTTTACCGGCGGTTTGCTAACGGTGTTTCTTTTAATGCAACTGGTTATCAGCTAAAACCTTCCTGGAAAATCAATTTTAAATCGGATACTTTGGTTGCTGTTTTTAGTCCGATAAAATTGCGTTTTTACGATCTGCCTTTAAACTTAGACCACGATTCGATCTTTAACTTTTCGGGAGCCTGGTTTAAGGCACGCAAAATCAGCAGAGACAGTTTGAAATTTCAGGTTTTGGAAGTGAAAAACAAGATCATCAACTGGAAAGGATCAAATGTGTATGTTACTTTTTATGCGGAGGAATATATCAAGAAACAACATTTCAGCGTACAAAAACTCCGGCAAACCACCAAAAACGATACCGTTTATATCCGAGACCTGATCACGAAAACCAGTCGCGATTCTACCAAAACATTTGCAGCACAGCAACCTGTTATTTTAACAAGCAAAACGGCAAACGTTAAGGTTACCAATGCCAAGTTAAAAGCTAAAAATCTGGATAATTACTACGTACCCGAAACCCTGTTTTATCCGGAATATAGCGTAACCATTAACAAAGCTTATGCAGATTTTCACCACAGTTTCGCCGTTCGGGTTGATGCAAAAGGACAATTACATTTTGTAGAACCAATGGAAATGATGTCGCCCGGCGAAGATGAAAATACCATCAAAGTAATGAAAGGCATTATGGATGGCTATCTTACACATTACCTGCAAATTACGCCGGGCAAAACTTTAGGCATCCCGCATGATAGTTTGATTTTGGTTGACGTAAGGGGAAATAAAGGTTGATGCTGTTTTTATCGGTGTAAAAACAGTATTAAAAAAAGATGAACAATTCATTACGTTTTCTTGGCCATGCCGAAATTTTTTCGGTATCCCATCAAAAAAGTAATTGAAATAAGATCATTCAGCTGCGCTCATGGCGACAGACCCTTACTTCGTAATTATTTACCGACTATTTGCTCATTTTACGCCGATAAAAACAGTATTAAACTAAAACGCCCTATTCCGCATCGTTTCTGTTAAAAAATTGTTAAAAAATTTAAATTTTTCTTTCAACTAAAATAAAATTAAAAAATTAGTTATATCTTGATTGCCGTAAGCATTTGCGTATGAAAGGAATAATTTTTACTCTGATTTGTTGTTTGGCAACCCAGTTTTTAATGGCACAAAATAGTTATCGCATCAAAGGCAGCGTTGCCGATACGGTGGCAAACGTAAAGCTCAAAAACACCAGCGTAGTGGTTTTAAACGCTAGAGATTCTACCCTCAAAAAGTTTACGCGGGTTGCAGAAGACGGAACTTTCAGTATCAATGGATTATCAAAAGGCAAGTTTATCCTGCTCGTTTCTTACCCAAATTATGCAGATTATGTAGATAATTTTACGTTGGATTCCATCAATAAAGAACACGATTTTAAGCGGATTTCTATGCTGCTAAAGGCGCGTTTGCTGGCTGGTGTAATTATCAAAGGCACCAAAGCGGCCATCAAAATAAAAGGCGATACCACAGAGTTTAATGCTTCCAGTTTTACCGTTCAGCCAAACGCTAAAGTGGAAGATTTATTAAAGCAGTTGCCTGGCATACAAGTAGATAAAGACGGAAAAATTACGGCGCAAGGCCAAACGGTAAATAAAGTTTTGGTTGATGGCGAAGAGTTTTTTGGTGATGACCCAACACTTGTTACCAAAAACATCCGCAGTGATATGGTGGATAAAGTACAGCTTTACGATAAAGCCAGCGACCAGGCAGCTTTTACCGGCGTGGACGATGGCAAGAAAACGAAAACCATCAACATTAAATTAAAAGAAGATAAAAAGAATGGTTATTTTGGTAAAGCGGATTTTGGTGCGGGCACGAACGGTTTTTACCAGGAGCAGTTATTGTTCAACAAATTTTGGGGCAAAAAGAAATTGTCGGCTTATGGAACTTTGGCCAATACCGGCAAAACTGGTTTGGGCTGGGAAGACAGCAATAAATACGGTGCGTCCAATGCCAACACCGAAGTTGGCGATGATGGCAGCATCAGTATTTATTTTAGCGGTGGTGATGACCTGGATTCTTTTGACGGAAGGTACAATGGACAAGGCATTCCAACAGCCAGAACTGGTGGCCTGCATTTTGACAATAAATGGAACAGTGATAAAGAAAGCATCAATACCAATTACAAAACGGGTTTTTTAAACGTAAAAGGTAACCGTGATAACCTGACGCAGAATACTTTACCAACTGGCTTGATTAAAAGTAATACCGCACAGGATTTTAACAATTCAATTTTCCGTCAGAAGCTGGATGCTGCATATACGGTAAAACTGGATACTACTTCAACTTTAAAATTGACGATTGACGGCACCATTAAAAGCAATAAAACCCGGAATAATTATTTGGCAACGAGTTTGCGTGGCAACGACACTTTACTAAACCAAAGCAACCGGATATTAACCAACGACGGTGATGAGAAAATTTTAAACGCAAGCCTTTTTTACACCAAGAAATTCAAGAAAAAAGGCCGGACTTTTACGGCAAATTTTACCGAGGCATTAAATCAAAACGATACCAAAGGTTACCTAAACACCAATATCAGTTACTACAACAATCTGGGGCGATTGGATAGCACGCAGCGTGTTAATCAATATAAAACCAATGATATAAACAGCAGCATATTTAATTCTAACTTTACATTTTCTGAGCCGCTTTCTAAAACAATTACCTTAACGGGCAATTATCGGTTTATTTTTAATAACAGCAGTATCAATCGGTTATCTTACAACCAATCTTTGCCCGGAGAATATGACCAGGTTGACAGAACGCTGAGTAACAATTACAAACTGAACCAGATCAGCAACCAGGCCGGTGCTGTTTTTAACTATAAAAAAAACAAAACCACTTTTAATTTCGGGACGAAAATAGCTGATGTAAAATTTGATCAGACAGATTTATTCGCTAACAACGAGCTTAAAAGAAATTTTATCAATTATAATCCGCAGGCCAGTTATCAATACCGTTTTTCTGCCCAGCGTTCCATACGTTTTGATTATAATGGCAACAACACACAGCCAACCATAGATCAGATCCAGCCGGTAAGGGTGAACACAGATCCACTAAATATCACGATTGGAAACCCGGATTTAAAACCATCGTTTACCAATCGGTTAAGCACTTATTATAATTCGTATAAGGTTTTGAGCGGACAATCTATATATGTAGGTGGTTCGTATTCAATAACTTCAAACCCAATTATCAATAATACCACAACAGATTCTGCCGGAAAAAGTGTTTATCAATCCATCAATCTCCACGGACAACAAACGGCGAACTTTTATATGTATGGAGGTTATAATCAGAAAATAAAATTTATGGACCTGAATGGTGGTTTAAACATCAATGCAAACGGTAATACTTATTATAGCATCACTAACGGTGCACTAAATAAAACGCAATCTTACACTTATAGTGTTTCTGGCCGGCTTTCTAAATATAAAGAAAAAAAGTATGATGCCTATCTTATAGGAGGTCCAACTTTTACCAGAAGCCAGTCATCACTGTTAACGTCAGTCAACAATAATGGAACAGGTTTTACTGCCAGAGCAGGTTTAGATTATTACCTGCCAAAGAAATTTCAGATTAGCACAGACGGAAACTATGAATATCAGGGTAAAACAATTTCTTTTAACCAGGATTTTCAACGGACGATTATTAATGCCAGTTTAAGTAAAGCTTTTTTTAAGGATGAAAGTTTAAAGTTAACCGCTACTGTTAATGATTTGCTAAACCAAAATACTGGTTTTAGCCGGAGCGCGACCAGCACGCAGCTTACCCAAAGCACTTATACCACTATCCGCCGGTATTTTATGTTCTCAATTGTATATGATTTTAGCAAAATGGGCGGTGCCCCCAATAAATAAAAAAATGAAAAAAATTATTGTGATTGCAATTTTCTTGCTTGCCTGTCAACAGGATTTTGCGCAAAACATACATTTTACAACCGTTGGTTCTATCGAGTTTGAAAAAAGCATCAACATGTTTGCGGCGATGAAAAAACAGATCAACAAAGACAACGAAAGTTACATGCAGCAGGCTTACGATCAGTACAAAAAAACCCAGCCGCAGTTTAAAAAGCTAAAAAGCACTTTGTATTTTTCGAATAATACAACCCTGTTTAAACCCGAAGCCGAAGATGGAACGCAAGGTGGATTTTTCGGAAGCGCGCAGGCGACACAAAACAATATCATCCGTACCGATTTAGGAACAGGAACTTTTATCGATCAGAAAAAAGTGTTTGAAGAAACGTTTTTGGTGAAAGACAGCATCCGCAACATCAACTGGAAAATTACCGACGAAACCCGCGATATTGCCGGTTATACTTGTCGGCGTGCAAATGCTATTGTGTTAGATTCCATTTACGTGGTTGCTTTCTATACCGATGAAATTGCGGTTTCCGGCGGACCAGAATCTTTTACCGGTTTGCCCGGCATGATTTTGGGCGTTGCCTTGCCGCACGAAAACATTAGCTGGTTTGCCACTAAAGTAAATGAAATTGCCGTTGATCCTAAAAATTTGAATCCGCCAACCAAAGGCAAACCTGTAAACAACAAGCAGTTGCGTGCCACTTTGCAAGCCGCTTTAAAAGATTGGGGCGATTATGCTAAGGAATCTTTTAAAGCATTGTTGTTGTGATTTTTGGGTGATAAAAGAAGCATTAATGTTGATCCTGTTTTTATCGGTATAAAACAGTATCATGAAACTTGAACAATGAATTACAAATATTCCGGCTGCTTTGCCATACCGAATTTATTTCGGCATCTCATTATAGGTGCGTTGGTCGAATGCCGTCCGGAGGCGATCCGAAATGCTTGAATTTTTGGTTCTTTTTGTTCAAGCAAAAATAACAGACAAAAGAAAAACTCGATGAAGATGCTTCGATAAACTCAGCATGACAAGGTGCAGACTCAGCAGGCGTTTACTAATTTTTAGGTGATAAAAGAAGCATCAGACGTTAAGCAGTGTAATTGCCACGGCCTTTAGGTGGATGATGAACAGAAAAACAGGCTTTAGCCAAACCACGAAACGCTTTTAGATTTATTTGAAAATGAAAGAAGAAAAAAACCTTACAGTTTTCAACCTACAAAATTCAAAATCAGCTGGTTTACTTTTGCAGGTTTTTCGTGGTGCAGCCAATGAGATGCTTCTTCCAGCACAATCAGCTTTCCTTTTGTACACATCAGGTTGCTTTTTTCTGCCATTCCGGGCAGCAAAAAGGTATCTTTTTTGCCCCACAGAATTAACGTTGGAACATTGATGCGTTTTAAACCAGGCTTGCTGTATTTGTAAGCGCGATACCAGTTAATCATGCTTCCCACAGTAGCAGGATTTTGCCAGGCTGCTTTATATTGATTAAGTTCTGCTTTGGAAAAAGCGTTTTTATTAGCTGTTTTTACCATACTTTTTCCTAATAGTTTGAAGTTAGACCAGCTAAGCAGCCATTCCGGTAAACGCGGAATCTGGAAAAACCCGAAATACCAGCTGCGTAACAATTGCTTCGGGTTACTTTTTAAAGTATCGCCCATTACTTTTAAGTGAGGCATGTTGAGGATGATCAGTTTTTCAACCAGTTCGGGATACTGGCCGGCAACTTCCCAGGCAATTCCGCCGCCCCAATCATGGCCAACCAGAATTATTTTTTGGGTTGATAATTGTTTAATCAGCGCTGCCGCATCCGCTATCAAATTTTCAATACAGTAGGCTTTAACGCCTTTTGGTTTGCTGCTCAAGTTGTAGCCGCGCTGATCGGGCGCGATAACGCGATAGCCTTTCTCTGCAAAAAACAACAGTTGGTTTTTCCAGCTCAAAGAAAACTCTGGGAAACCGTGCAGAAAAAGTATAGTTTTTCCTTGTTGCGGGCCGGCGGTTGCTGCGTGTAAAGTAATTCCGTTTACCTCGTAAAACCTGCTGCTGATTTCCATATCAAAACCTTTTTAGTGATACGGATATTACAGCAGAGAGCATAATGCTGTTTTTATCGACAGAAAATTATACATCGCATAACAAAACTGCGATCATGAATTTTATGCTGTAAAAGAAGCATCAGGTTGAAATTCAACTTATTAAGTATTGGAATTATCGGTTTGCATATTCTTCCGCTTAAACCAATAGTACATCGGCACACCGGTTAACATCAAAACCATTCCTAAGGCAGCTTCACGCGGACGACTGTAAAAAGTATTGATAAACAAACCAACGCAAAATACAACTACAATTGCCGGCACTACCGGATAGCCCCAAACTTTGTACGGCCGTTCGGCATCCGGCATTTTTTTCCGCAGAATAAAAACGCCTAAAGCGGTTGCGCCGTAGTAGATAAAAACTGCAAAAACGATCATGTCCGTCAGCTGGTCGAACGTACCCGAAAGCACCAGCAAACAAGCCCAAACGCCCTGATAAAGCAGGGAATTTACGGGAGCCTGCGCTTTATTCAATTTGGCTGCTTTCGGAAAAAACAAACCTTCCTGCGCCATGGCAAAATACGGGCGCGCGCTGGCCAGAACAGTGGCATGGGTACAACCGAGCGTTGTGATCAAAACCAAAATCGAAATGAAAATGCCGCCGCTGCTTCCCCAAAAACTTTTTACGGCTTCGATAGCTGCAATTTGGTTGCCGGATTGATTTATTTTTTCTAACGTAGAAATTGGTAAAAGCGATAAATAAGTGGCGTTGACGAGCAAGTACAACGCAATTACGATAAAAACACCTGCGGCAATTCCTTTCGGGATATTTTGTTTGGCATCTTTGATTTCTCCGCCTAAAAAACCAATCGCCGCCCAGCCCTGGTAAGCCCAAAATGCTGATAACATAGCGGTAAAAACAGCACTGATGGTAACCGGAGCGTTGTTAGTAGTTTGCAAACTGAAACTTAGTGCTACTGCGGTATGCGGACTGTTAAGCCCGAAAGCAATAATGGTAAATATGCCGATAAACACCAACACCAAAATTATATTGCTCATTCCCGCACCGGTTTTAACGCCGCGTGTATTGATCCAGGTTAGCAAAACGATCAGCAGAATTGCAGTCAGTTTAACCGAAAAATTGGCAAAAGGATAAAAAATTCCACCTAAAGTGAAGTTTGTCAGTTCTGGAAATAATTGCTGAAAATGAAACAAGTTATTAAGCGATTGCGCAAACACATAAGCCAGCGAAGAAATAGCCGCAGTTTGAATCACCGTAAACAGCGACCAGCCAAAAATAAAAGCAAAAAAACGGTTGTAAATTTTTTTGAAATACGCGTATTCTCCGCCTGTATCGGCCAGCAAACCGGCAACTTCTGCATTGCTTAAAGCACCAAACAGCGTGATGATGCCGCCCAGCAGCCAGGCAATTAAAACCCAGCCGGAAGAGTGCAGTTCGGCAGCCATCGGTGCCACTTTTTTGTACACGCCAGAACCAAGAATGTTGGCGATAACCACAACGATAACGTAACGTAAACCTAAAGTGCGGTTAAGTTTGGAAGGTGCATTCATGCAGCAAGTTTTAGATTTACAAGCTACTGATTTGGTCGACAAAAACCATCGAGATTTTATATATGTCGAAAATAATTTATTGGCAATAGAGTTTTAATTTCGAAATAAACATGAATAAGAAATGAAAAAACTGCTTTTTTTACTTTGGCTGTTGCCCGCAGCTTGTTTGGCGCAAACAGATTCTACACAAGTTAAACCACATGATATTTATTGCAAAATTTATGCAGTATCAGTTGGTTTCAGTTCCAGGTTTTCTATTAAATATGATTTTGGCCATGATAGCAATAACGGAAATCTGTCGGATACAGAATTTAGAAAACTATCCAAACAACTGGATACTATTGATAATCAAATTGATGCTTTGAACTATATGGCTGCCCAAGGATGGGAAGTACTTGGATACACTTCATCTTTTCAATCTCAACCTACATATCTTTTACGCAAAAAACCAACGATGTAAATTGCAATACTTCTTTTATCGGCATAAAATCAACAAGCTAACGGCGTTTCCGATCCAAGTATGCACCAATCAATTGCACATTTTCGGCGGTTAAATCTTCGCCTGCTACTTCTTCTAAATTCCAGCCGCCGTTCTCTTTTAAAATTTTGCCGATAAAAACAGTATCCTTTGTAATTCGGTACAAATTATCTTCAATTGGAATGGCGCGGCAAATGGCGTTTTTAAATATTCCGGAGATTTGAATGGCTTCCATAAGCTGCAAAGATAACAGAATTATAAAAGTTGATTAAACTTGGCCTTGTTCCTTTTCCAACAAAAAAACCCCACCAAATTGATGAGGTTTTTTTGTTTAAAGCAGTACAATTTTACCAACCGTGGTAGCCATAATCCCTACGGTCGCGGAAATCGCGGTCGTGGCGGTCGCGGTCTCTCCTGTCCCATCCACGATTGTAACTTAAATCACGGTCGCGGCCCCGGTTGTCCCGGCCGCGAAAATCACGGTCGGCATAATTCCGATCCTGGTTGCCACGGTTTGGCGTGTTTTGGCCTTGATAATTTTGGTTTCCCTGGCTTTGATAACCTTGATTGTTATTGCCCCTGCCACCGTTGCTTTGGCTTTGATAATTCTGGTTGCCCTGGTTTTGGTTGTTAGCAGGTTGATTGTTTTGGCCACCATAATTGGATTGCTGGTTTGTGGAACCATTGCTTCCTTTACCGGCAGAATTTCCGTTTTGATTTTGACGGTTGCCGCGGTCTTGTGCAAAAGCAGCATTAAAACTTAAAGCAGATAATACAATTAACATAGACAATTTTAGCGTTTTCATATTCTTAGTTTCTTAAAGGTTTATGATGAATAGAGTACTTGCGGCTGCAGTAGTTTAACCGAAAAATATATACTTTTTTACGTTAAACCTTTTGCAAAATTGGATTACAAGTTGCTGAAATTAGCAAACACCAACAGAAACAAAAGTTACTAAAGATGTAAATTGTTAAAGATTTTGTGCTGATAGAATTATAAATTTTAAAAAACAGATTTGATTAAAAATATGGAAAATGATAGCTTGTAAGTAAAGTGGCAACTTGTAATTAAAAGTTTGACCCCGTTAGGTCAACCTTAATCAGAAAAAACATCAAAACAATCTCAACATAAACCAATATCTACCCTTTCTTCATACTGTTTTTAAGCATATATTTTATACCTTTTAGTGGGATAATTGCCCAGTCCGGGCGGTTGTTCAATTCATAAATCAGTTCGTTTAATGCTTTTTCGAGCAGGAAAACCTGCATTAAAATATCCAATCCTTCTTTTTCCTTCGGTACAAAACGGGCATCTTTTACGGTGTCTAAATAAGCTTTCATAAAAAATCCACTGGTATAATGATACCATTGCTCGGCAAAAGGCAACAGTTTTTCAATATCTTCTTCTCGCACATGATTTTCGGCATACAAACTTCGGTAAGCCACGTAGCTGAAAGAACGGATCATGCTGGCCAAATCCCGCATGGCCGACTGTTTGATGCGGCGTATGCTGAAACGCCGTTCTGTGTTTCCTTCAAAATCAACAATGTAAAAATCTTTCCCGGTAAATAAAACCTGCTCGAGGTTGTAATCGCCATGCACCCTAATTTTATCTACTTCGATGGTTTTGCTGTAAATCGTTTTAAAAATTTGCAACAACAGAGGTTTCATTTCCAATACTTCTTTTGCCTCTGCTTTTACCGCATCGGGCAAACCGGCCATTCTGCTGCTTAACAATTGGAACGAGGTTCGCACCAATGCCTGCAAGCCAGAATAAAGTGAACGCTGATAATGCAGTGTATATTCTTCGGGGGCAAAGTCCGGAAAATCAACACCGGAAGCTAAAGCCAAATGGAGTTCGCCCGTGCGTTTTCCAAGTGTTTGTACCCGGCTGGCAAGCATCTTGTCCAGCAATTCGGCCATGTAAGCAGGCATATCTTCGTAAACCAAAGTATCGGTCAGCGTTCCTATTGATTCTGTTAAAACCGGCGGAATATCAGGCAAAGCGATAACATGCTCATTAAAATCAACCACGCGGTCCAGCATGTATGTCCAGCCATCGCTGTTGTTTTGCACCACTTCCTGCATCATTCCTAAAACCAGGTTTCCGTTCTGGAACTTCCATTCGATAGACCCTTCCAATGCCGGCGTGTTTCTGAATTGTGTATGAGATGTAAGGAAGCGGATAATTTCCAGGTCAGAATTGATCACAAAATCAACTTTCCTGAAAATTTTAATACAAAACAAGTTGCCATAAATAATCATGGTATTGGCCTGCGTAGCAGAGAGTATGCGCGGCTTGGTTTTTTCTTGTCCGGCCAAATATTCTTTCATGAGTTTGCCTCCCGTAAAAGCCAATTCGCTATCATTCGATTTAATGACGTGATGACGGGAAGCAAGTTCGAGGATTGCCGTTTGTAAATAAGCTCCGTAAATGGCATCATACAATACACCTTCTTCTCCATTTATAACCAGGCGCGCCAAAATTGCCTGCGGACAATTTTCCTGTATTTTGACAGAAAACTTAGGGCTGCCGTAAGCAACAGGCAACTGAAACTTTTCTGCTAAACCATTTTGGTAAGAAACTTCGATCAGCAGATAAAAAGCACTGCGTTCGGTAAGCTGCACTTCTGCAATGTCGATGATCTTAACATTTTCTAAACCTTTTTCTTTGCTGTCAAACCACGGCATCCGCAATAAGTAGCCGGGCAAAATGCTGTTTTCTATTTGTTGCAATGCTTCTTTTTGCACAATATTTTTCCAATGCGAAATTTCCATCAAAGGCAATGCAAAGGCACCCGCGGTAACAACTACTTCTTTTACCAGCTCAAAACATTGGCAGGCATGTGCGCCCAAAGTAAAAAAGTAAGGCTGATCTTTTTTTACCGCCGGAAAACGGTTTTTGCTCATTATTTCTACCGGCACAAATCCCTGATAAGCATTCAAATCGAGTTCTGCTGCTTGCGGGTAACGCGATAAATTAGCAACAATCAACATTACCTGTTCCTGGTAAGTGCGTGTATAAACCAGCACTTTGGCATTCTCTGTAGCTATAAACTGCAGATCGCCCCGGCCAAAAGCTTTGTATCTTTTTCGGGTGGAGATCATGCGTTTCGTCCACCACAATAAAGAAGAAGTGTTTTTAGACTGAAGTTCTACATTAACCGATTCATAATTATACTGCGGATCCAGGATCAGCGGCAAATAAAGCCGCTGCGGATTAGCTTGTGAAAAACCGGCATTCCTGTCCGAATTCCATTGCATAGGTGTTCTAACACCATCGCGGTCGCCCAAATAAAAGTTATCGCCCATGCCAATTTCATCACCATAATACAAAACCGGCGTGCCGGGAAGTGTAAAAAGTAAACTGTTTAACAGTTCGATTTTGTTACGGTTGTTTTCCAGCAGCGGTGCCAAACGATGGCGGATACCCAAATTAATCCGTGCTTTCGGGTTTTTTACATACGTGTTGTACATGTAATCGCGCTCCTCGTCGGTCACCATTTCCAAAGTGAGTTCATCATGATTTCTGAGGAAAATAGCCCACTGGCAATTATCAGGAATGGCTGGAGTTTGGTCGAAAATATCCGTCAGCGGGTAACGGTCTTCCATTTGCACAGCCATAAACATGCGCGGCATCACCGGGAAATGATAGTTCATCTGGCATTCATCACCATCTCCAAAATAAGCAGCAGCATCTTCGGGCCACATATTTGCTTCGGCTAAAAGCAGTGTTCCGGGGAAATGATCATCCACATACTTCCTTAATTTCTTTAAATAAGCGTGCGTTTCGGGCAGGTTTTCGCAGTTAGTTCCGTTGCGTTCAAACAAGTAAGGCACGGCATCCAAACGAAAACCATCAACGCCTAACTTGCACCAATAATCAATAACCCTGAAAACCTCTTCCTGCACCAACGGGTTATCGTAATTAAGGTCTGGCTGATGATGGAAAAACCGGTGCCAGTAATACTGCTTTGCGATGGGATCCCAAGTCCAGTTGGAAGCTTCGAAATCCTGGAAAATAATCCGCGCATCCTCAAACTTCGTAATATCGTCCGTCCAAACATAATAATTGCGGTAGTCCGATCCTTCCGGTGCTTTTCGTGCGCGCTGAAACCAGGGATGCTGGTCGGAAGTATGGTTGATCACCAGTTCGGTAATTACTTTTAAACCGCGTTCGTGTGCTTTTTTTAGCAGTAATTTAAATTGTTCGATGTTGCCGTAAGACGGGTTAATAGTATAATAATCAGCAATATCATAGCCATCATCGCGCAAGGGCGAAGGATAAAACGGCAATAGCCAAATGGCCGTAATGCCAAGGTCTTGCAGGTAATCCAGTTTTTGCAGCAAGCCTTCAAAATCGCCGATGCCATCGCCTGTGCCATCGCAAAAAGCTTTAACATGCAGTTCGTAAATCACGGCATCTTTGTACCAGTGTAACTTCTCGTCTAATATTGTTTTTTCGTCGGGCATTTTTCTAATCTCAATTTAACTGCTTAAATACCGTTTTAAAAGCTTGTTTCTGGTGATTGCTTTTTACTATTTCCTGAACCGCAGGCGCAGATTTTGATTCAAAGTAAGGCTTTTTATTTTTTATGCGATAAAAACAGCATTTATTTTAAGGATATTTTTTTGAACGCTTTTTATCCCTGCCAGTGTAGAATATTATCGACAAAAATAATAACCAAAAAAACAAGCAGCGCGTATAAGAAGGCTTCAAATAGCTTTGTTGAGAAGCAAAAATCACGTAACCAGAATGATAGCTAATTACGCAGCAACATATCCGGGTGATAAAAACTTTCGTTTTATACACCAGTTTTTTCAGCATCAGGTACTACAAACGCCTGGTGCTGCGGCTGTTTCTATGGTTAAACAACAGCTCACTTATCAGGAATTAGAGCAGGCATCCAACCAGTTGGCGCAGGTTATTATTGAGGTTGCTTTTTCTTCGGAGGTGGTCGCCATCAGTACCACCCGTTCCATAGGAATGATTGTTGGTGTCCTGGCAATTTTAAAAGCAGGGAAAGCGTATTTACCGCTTGATCCAAGTTATCCTGCTGACCGGTTGAAACAATTAATTGCAGGTTCCGGGACAAAATTTTGCTTATCTCCAAAAGATGAAAAACCATTTTTTGAACAGCTCGGGCTTTCAGTTATCCAACCAAAAGAAGAAATAGTTGAAGCCGTTTCAAACACAAACCAAGGCGATTTAGCCTACATGCTTTACACTTCTGGTTCTACCGGCACGCCAAAAGGCGTTTGCATGGGCCACGCCGCAATGGTAAATTTAATTACCTGGCAAAAACAGCATTCGGTTGCAGATGAAAATTCTAAAACCTTACAATTTGCGCCTTTAAGTTTTGACGTTTCTTTCCAGGAGATTTTTGCCACGCTTTGCACTGGCGGCCATTTGGTTTTGCTGAACGATAACGAGCGCCTCGACCCAAACCTGCTGCTGCAATTTATTGAAAGCCAGCAAATAAACCGTTTGTTTTTGCCATTTGTGGCTTTGCAATATTTAACGGAAGCGGCTGTTTCCAACCATATTTTTCCTTCTTGTTTAAAGGAAGTGATGACGGCCGGCGAACAATTAAAGATTACGCCGCACATCCGCAAATTCTTTTCGGCTTTGCCAAATTGTGTTCTGTTTAACCAATACGGACCGACAGAATGCCACGTAGTAACAGAATTGAAACTGGATGGAGATCCGCAAAAATGGCCTGATTTGCCTTCTATCGGAAAAGCAATCGATGGCGTTTCAGTTTTAATTTTAGATGAAGGTTTAAACCCGGTTACAGCAGGCGAAACAGGCGAACTTTGCCTTGCCGGAGCTTGCCTGGCGCAAGGTTATCTCAACCAGCCGCAGCTTACCGCAGAAAAATTCCCTGCCATTTTTAACCCAGTAAAAGAAGCATTGCGCATTTACCGTACCGGTGATTTGGCCAAAATACTTCCCGACGGCAATGTTGATTTTCTGGGGAGAAAAGACCAGCAAATTAAAATCCGCGGCTACCGTATTGAGCCGGGAGAAATAGAAACCTTGCTCAACCAGTCCGTTTTTGTTAAACAATCTGTGGTGGTGGCGCGGGAAGATGTGCCCGGACTAAAGCGTTTGGTTGCTTATCTGGTTTCTTCCGATGGCGGGCAAAATACAGCTGTTTTAAGGGAAACCATCGCTCAAAAACTGCCGGATTACATGATGCCTGCTGCTTTTATTTGGCTAAAACAATTGCCCTTTACCAGCAGCGGCAAAGTAGATAAAAAGCAATTGTCCGCACCAGATTTTAAACGGCCTGAACTTTCGTCACTTTACAAAAAACCGGAAACTGAAATAGAAAAAAGGATTGCAAAAATCTGGTCGGAATTGTTGCAGATCGAAGAAATTGGCACCAACGACAGTTTTTTTGAATTGGGCGGAAACTCGCTGCTGGCTTTAAAATCAATCGCTGCGTTAAAAGAGAAATGGCAATACATTTTACCGGTTACCAAGTTGTATCAATATCCAACCATCAGCGGCATAGCCAAATTTTTGGTTGACGGGGAAGAGACTTTGCTTCGGCCACAAAAAAACACCGGTAAAAGAAGCATCAATAAATCGGTTGCTATTGTTGGCATGGCTTGCCGTTTTCCGGGTGCCAATAACATCAACGAGTTTTGGGACTTGCTG
Source organism: uncultured Sphingobacteriaceae bacterium (assembly GCA_964251965.1). Lineage (GTDB taxonomy): Bacteria > Bacteroidota > Bacteroidia > Sphingobacteriales > Sphingobacteriaceae > Mucilaginibacter_A. The sequence goes on from CAXULQ010000001.1 coordinate 661,041, forward strand.
AAAAATGGCAAAGAAACCACCAGTTTTTTTACGGATGAAGAGTTGGATTCTTCCATTCCTTCAACTTTAAAAAATAATCCGCTTTATGTAAAAGCGCGTGGCGTGATTGAAAAGGCGGATGAATTTGATGCTTCGTTTTTCAACATCAACCCAAAAGCTGCCGAATTAATGGATCCGCAGCAACGTATTTTTTTAGAACTGGCGCGCGAAGTTTTGGAAACAACCGGCCATCTACCTGATAAATATTCGGGTACAACGGGCGTTTTTGCCGGAAGCGGGAACAATAGTTATTACATCAACAACGTAATCTCAAATACAGAAAAAATAGAAAATGTAGGCAGTTTCCAAGTGATGTCTTTGAACGAAAAGGATTACATTGCCAGCCGGACTGCTTTCGAATTGGATTTAAAAGGACCAGCTATAAGCGTTTATGCGGCTTGTTCGACCGGGCTTTTGGCTATCACCCAAGCGGCAGAAAGCATTCGTAACGGACAATGTTCGGTTGCTTTGGCTGGTGCGGCGGCCATAACTTCGCCCATAAAAAGCGGGAGTTTGTACCAGGATGGTGCGATGTTTAGCAAAGACGGACATTCGCGGCCTTTTGATGCCGATGCAAAAGGGACGGTTTTTAGCGATGGCGCGGGCGTAGTACTTTTAAAAAGTTTGGAAGATGCACGGCGCGACGGCGATACTATTTTTGCCGTGCTAAAAGGAGCAGGCGTAAATAACGATGGCTCCGGGAAAAGCAGTTTTACCGCGCCAAGTGCAGCAGGACAGGCGGATGCAATTGCACAGGCACTGGAAGATGCGCAGGTTGAAGCGAGTTCCATTTCCTACATCGAAACGCATGGAACGGCCACGCCAATTGGCGATCCGATTGAAATTGAAGGTTTAAAACTGGCTTTTGGCAAGCAAGATTTTAACCAGTTTTGTGCCATTGGTTCTGTAAAAAGTAATTTCGGGCATACAACTGCTGCTGCCGGTGTTGCCGGTTTTATAAAAACTGCGCTGGCCTTGCATCATCAGCAAATCCCGGCTTCGATTAATTTTGACCGGCCTAACCCAAATATTGATTTTAAAAACAGTTCGTTTTTTGTAAACACAACTTTAACAGATTGGAATGTTGAAGCAAAACGTTACGCTGGCGTAAGTTCTTTTGGTGTTGGCGGAACGAACGTGCATGTAATTTTAGAGGAATACCTTCAACCTGAAATTGTTGAAACCGAGACCAAACCGGCTAGTTTAATTAGCTGGTCGGCAAAAACGGAAAGCAGTTTGCAAAACTACATGCAGCGTTTAATGGATCATCTTGCTCAAAATCCTGAAACTGTTCCGGCAAATATGGCGCACACTTTGCATCAAACCCGGGAAGATTTTAATTTCCGAAATTTCCTGGTCGTTTCCGATCGGCAGGATTTGCAGGAAAAACTGGAAGCTTCGGCAAAAAAACCGGTTCAAAAAAACCTTAAAAATAATACGCTAAAAGTAGCATTGCTGTTTCCGGGACAAGGTTCGCAATGTGTTAACATGAACCTGGAATTGTATCAGCAGGAAACTATTTTTAGGGAAGCTGTTGATGAATGCGCGTTGTGGATGTTGCCGGATTTAGGGGAAGATATCCGCAAAATTATCTATCCAGATGTGGTTACTCCTGCTTCCGCAGAAAAACTGAACCAAACTTTGTACGCCCAGCCTGCTGTTTTTACCATGCAATATGCCATGACAAAATTGTGGGCGAGTTGGGGTTTACAGCCCGAAGCCGTTGTTGGCCACAGTTTGGGCGAATTTATGGCAGCACATTTAGCCGGAGTTTTCAATCTGCAAGATGCCATAAAATTGGTAACTGCAAGATGTAAACTAATGCACGCATTGCCGGGCGGAAGCATGTTGGCCATTAAAATTACGCGTGAAAAACTGGATTCGATTTTACCGGAAAACTTATCTATAGCGGCAATTAACGCCAAAGATATAATAGTGGTTTCTGGTGAAACTGAAGCCATTGCTTCTTTTATCGATGTTTTATCTGCAAAGGAAATTCCCAGCCGTTTGCTGGAGGGCAGCCACGCTTTTCATTCTGCGATGATGGATTCTATTTTGGAACCATTTGAAGCAATTGTAAAAACCATCAAGCTAAACTCTCCGAAAATGCCTTTGGTTTCTACCGTTACGGGCACTTGGCTTACTGCCGAAGAAGCGACAAATCCAGGATATTGGTCGGCACAAATCCGCAGAACGGTTTTATTTGCTGATGCGGTAGATGTTTTGCTGAATGATCATAATTTCCTGATCAGTGTTGGTCCCGGCAATAGTTTAGCACCTTTGGTTCGCCAAAAATGCATCAACAAAAATGCAACTTTTGCCAATGCTTTATCTGTTTCGGGAGAAAAAGAAACCGTTTACGAAAGCATGCTCAAAGTGCTTGGTCAACTTTGGGCAGCAGGTTTTAAACCGGATTGGAAGGCTTTTTATGCCGGACAAACCAGAAAGAAAATCCAACTGCCGCCTTACGCTTACGATTATAAAAAATGCTGGGTAAACCCTGTTGCTGCGCTTTGGCCGGAAAATATTCCGGAAGCGCAAAAAATAGAAATTACTTCGGCACAAAATACTCAACCAGAACAAAATAAAATAAAGATGACAAACCGGTTAACAGAGCAGATTAAAACGATTTTATACGACGCTTCTGGGATTGAAATGCAAGAAATGCAACCCGGCAGCACATTTATAGAAATGGGTTTTGATTCGCTTTTGCTTACACAAATTTCTATTTCGTTAACTAAAAAGTTTAATGTTCCGGTTTCATTTCGGAATTTAAACGAAGATTTTGATACGATAGAAATACTGGCTGCTTACTTGGAAACGAAGATGCCATCGGGTGTTAGCAATCAGCAATCAGCCATCAGCTATCAACCACTGGCTATCAACCATGAACCACGGACTATCAACCATGAACCATCAGCCATCAACCACGAACCATCAACTGTACTCAATTTACTGGCGCAGCAAATCCAGTTGATTTCGCAGCAAATCAATTTATTGCAGGATGATAAAAAAACACCGGTAAAAGAAGCATCCGTTTTTACAGACCGGAAACCGGTTGCGCTGCAATTATCTCCGGAGGAAGAAATAGAAATTAAAAAACCGTTTGGTGCGACGGCACGCATCCAAAGGGAAAATGGTGAACTGAGTTCTCATCAGCAGGAATTCATCAAAAACCTAACCGTTCAATACAACCAAAAAACAGCCAAAAGCAAAGCCGAAACGCAGCGAAACCGTACTTTTATGGCCGATCCGCGTGTAGTTTCAGGGTTTAGTCCGGCCACCAAAGAAATCGTTTATCCGATTATTGTGAAACGCTCGTTGGGAAGCCATTTGTGGGATATCGACGGCAACGAATACATTGATGCTTTAAATGGATTTGGCAGCAACTTTTTGGGTTACCAGCCCGATATTGTTAAAAAAGCTTTACAAAACCAGATAGAAGACGGTTATGAAGTTGGCCCGCAGCACCAATTGGCCGGCGAAGTGTGCGAACTGATCTGCGGTTTTACCGGTGCCGACCGTGCCGCTTTATGCAATACCGGTTCTGAAGCGGTTTTGGGTGTGATGCGGATTGCAAGAACGGTAACTGGCCATTCGCTGATCGTGGCTTTTTCAGGTTCTTATCATGGCATTATTGATGAAGTGATTGTCCGCGGAACTAAAAGTTTAAGGTCTGTTCCGGCAGCACCGGGAATTATGCCGGAAGCAGTTCAAAATATGCTGATTTTGGATTATGGAACGGACGAATCCTTAAAAATCATCCGCGAACGGGCACACGAACTGGCAGCAGTTTTGGTAGAACCTGTTCAAAGCCGTAGGCCAGAATTTCAACCCGTAGAATTTTTAAAAGAGCTTCGGCAAATTACAGAAGAAGCAGGAACGACATTAATTTTTGACGAAGTGATTACCGGTTTCAGGATGCATCCCGGCGGCGCGCAAGCTTTGTTTGGTGTAAAAGCGGACTTGGGCACTTATGGAAAAGTTATTGGCGGCGGATTATCCGTAGGCGTAATTGCCGGAAAAAAACATTTTATGGATGCGCTGGATGGCGGTTTTTGGCAATACGGCGACGATTCTAAACCCGAAGCTGGCGTTACTTATTTCGCCGGGACTTTTGTTCGGCATCCGCTAACTTTAGCTGCTACCAAAGCCACTCTATTGTATTTAAAAGAACAAGGTCCGGGGCTGCAGCAAAAAATCAATACCGAAACCAGCAGGTTGACAGAAATGATGAACAAAACCTGTTCGCAGCATCATCTGCCAATACAGGTGGTGGTTTTTGGTTCTCTATGGAAGATCAAGTTTAAACAGGAATACAAACACAACGAGTTGTTATTCACACTGATGCGCCTGAAAGGCATCCATATTTGGGACAACTTTCCATGTTTTTTAACGATGGCGCATACATCCAACGAAGTAAACCAAATAGCCAAAGTGTTTGAAGAGAGTGCTTTGGAACTGGCAGCAGCAGGTTTTTTAAAGTTTAATCCTACAAGGCTTGTAACGCCAAAATTTAATGGCATAAAAGAAGCACCGCCGATTCCAGGGGCACGGTTAGGAAAAGATAAAGACGGAAACCCAGCCTGGTTTGTGGCACACCCAGAACTTTCAGGCAAATTTTTACAGGTTAAACAAAGCAACTTGGTTTGAATACGATTACAGAAACATATTATTTAGAGCCGGTTGATTTTGACCCTTTCGCCCAACCGGAAATTGAACTGCGTGTTCCTTTGGCCAAACCGCAGGAAGAAATCTGGCTTTCGTGTATTTTGGGCGGCGATGATGCCAACCGTTCTTACAATGAATCTGTTTCTCTAAAATTAAACGGACAGCTCGACCAGAACGCACTAAACCTGGCTTTGCAGGATTTAATTTTACGGCACCAATCTTTACGCAGTATTTTTAAGAATGACGGGGCGGAAATCCTGATTTATCAAAACTGGCCTTTAAACCTTGTTTACCAGGATTTATCGGCGCAAGAACCAAATAAGCAGCAGGAATTTATCCAACAGTTTTTGCAGCAGGAAGCACAGCAAACTTATCAGTTAGACAGAGGGCCGCTTTTTCGTACTACGCTTTTTAAACTTTCTGACGGAGAACATTTTTTCACTTTTAGTGCGCACCATATTATTTGCGATGGCTGGTCCTTAGGCATTTTATTGCAGGATTTAAGCAAACTGTATTCGGCCTATCAGCAAGGGCAGCAACCGCAATTGCCCGAATTGCCGCAAATGAGCCAGTATATTTCCGAACAGTTGCAGTATGCGGAAACCAAAGAATACCAGGAAACCAAACAGTTCTGGCTCGATCAGTTCAAAGAAAAAATTCCGGTTACAGAACTGCCGATAGATTTTCCGCGCCCTGCTTCGCGTACTTTTAAAAGCAGGCGCGATGACTACAAAATGAACTCACAACTTTCTTCGGCGATTAAAAAAACTGGTGCCAAATCGGGTTGTAGTTTTGTGGTTACGCTGCTTTCTGCTTTTGAAATATTGCTCCATAAAATAACCCAACAACGGGAAGTAGTACTTGGCCTCCCGGCAGCCGGACAGGCAGCTTCGGGTTATTACGGGTTGACCGGGCATTGCGTAAACCTGCTTCCCATAAAAAGTACCTTAAACGAAGCATCAACCTTTAACACTTACCTTAAACAAAGAAAAAAAGAAATCCTTGATGCACTGGAACATCAGCAGTTTAGCTTAGGCACTTTGCTTAAAACGCTCCAGTTTCAGCGCGATCCCGCACGCCTTCCATTAGTTCCAATTGTTTTCAATATGGATATGAATATGGATGATGGCGTAGCTTTTAAAGGCTTAAAACATCAATTGCATTATAACCCGAGGGCATACGAAACTTTTGAGATTTTTTTAAACGCCAGTGGTTCCGAACAGGAATTGACGTTGGAATGGTCGTACAATACGCAGCTTTTTAAACCCGAAACGATCCGTTGGATGATGGAGAGTTTTGAGAGTTTGCTGCAAATCATTTCGCAGGAACCAAACCGTTCTATCCAAAGCATTTCCCTTCCGCCTAAAATTCGTACGGGCGAAAATTTAAAGAAATGGAATGCTACGGCCACTGCTTATCCACAGGAACCGCTTCCGGTATTGATCAGCCAAAACCTAAAAAAATATGCGGTAAAAACAGCAATACGTTTTCATCATACGAGTATTACCAACGGCGAATTACTGGCAAAAGCTAACCAGTTCGCTGCTTTTCTTATTAAAAAAGGGATAAAACGCGGCGATCTGGTTGCTGTGGCTTTAGACCGTTCGATAGAAATGGTGGTAACGCTTTTGGCCGTAATGAAGTCAGGAGCGGCTTATATTCCGCTTGACCCAACTTATCCGCATGACCGTATTAACTTTATGCTGCAAGATTCGGGCGCGAAATTATTGCTGGCCAATCAAAAATATAAAGGAAATTTTTTATCGAACGCAGAAGAAGTTTTGCTGGAAGATATACTTCCGGAACTCGCTTCTTTTTCCACAGAAAACCCTGATCTAAAAATTAATGGCGATGACTTGGCTTATTTGTTATACACTTCAGGTTCTACAGGGCAACCGAAAGGTGTGCAGATCGAGCACCGCAACATCGTCAACCTGCTCAATAGTATTCAAAAATGGCCGGGAATTACTGCCGATGACCGGATGCTGGCCATTTCTACCATTTCTTTCGATATTGCCGGACTGGAACTTTTTCTGCCATTAATTAGCGGTGCAGAAATGGTAATGGCCGATACCAAAACTGCTAAAGATGGTTACCAACTGCTGAAGCTGATTAAGACTGCCCACATCAGTTTGATCCAAGCTACACCTGCTACTTTCCGCATGTTAATTGATGCTGGCTGGCAAAACGAAAAACTGCCGGTCAGGATTTTTTGCTGCGGAGAAGCATTGCAACCAGACCTGGCCAAAAAATTAACGACGCTTTGCTACGGATTGTGGAACATGTATGGCCCAACAGAAACAACGATCTACTCTACCGGAAAACAAATTTTTTATGAAGATGAAATCATAACCATCGGCCGCCCGATTGACAATACACAAATTTATATTTTGAACGAACAGTTGGGTTTGGTAACCGAGGGTGATATCGGCGAAATATTTATTGGCGGAGAGGGCGTTGCCAAAGGCTATTTAAACCGGCCTGAATTAACAGCATCGCGCTTTGCAGAAGATGTTTACAGCGAAGTACCAGGTAAAAAAATGTACCGCACGGGCGATGTTGGGCGTTTTCTTAAAAATGGAGAAATTGAGTTTTTAGGCCGTGCAGACCATCAGGTTAAAATAAGAGGCCACCGGGTAGAATTAGGTGAAATAGAATCACAGCTTTCCCGGCAGGAAAATATTAGCCAGGCGGTAGTTATTGCCCGGGAAGACCAGCCCGGCAACCAGCAATTGGTGGCTTATGTTATTGCCCCGCTCGTTAATGAAAACAATACAAAAGAATGGATAAGTACATGGAAAACAGCGTTAAAAGAAGCATTGCCGCCTTTTATGGTGCCGGCTCAAATTGTGCTCCTGCCCGAATTTCCGTTAACTCCAAATAAAAAAATCGACAGGAAAGCATTGCCAAAACCGGATGATGCAACAACAGATATCAACGCTGGTTTTGTTTCCCCAAGAACCAATATTGAAAAATTAGTGTCCGACATTTGGTGCGAGGTATTAAACCTTTCTGCCATCAGTATTTATGATAACTTTTTTGAAATAGGCGGACATTCGCTCAGTGCGGTACAGATTATGGCACGGTTAGAAAAAGAAACCGGGCAACGTTTACCTTTGGCATCGCTTTTTGAATCTCCCACCATCGAGTCACTAGCTTTGTTATTGCAAATGGACGGACAATCCATTACCTGGGATTCTTTGGTTCCTATCCGCCCTAAAGGCAGTAAAACACCCTTGTACATTGTACATGGCGGCGGCCTAAATGTTTTGTTATTTAATACGCTGGCAATACACATGGACCAGGAGCAGCCGATTTACGGGCTGCAGGCCAAAGGTTTAAACGGCATTGATACACCGTTGGATAAATTGGAAGATATTGCTGCACATTACGTTAGTGAAATTATTAAGCAAAACCCCAATGGACCTTATGCGCTTGCTGGTTACTCTTTTGGTGGTACGGTTGCTTATGAAATGGCAAAACAATTACAGGCAATCGGTAAAGAAGTAAAAGTACTGGCCCTTTTTGATTCTTATGCAAATCAATCACCGTATGCTTATCCCAAACACATCCGGGTTTTAAAGAAAATCCGCAGTTATATCTACCGTTTCTTTTACACTTTCGTGCTTCTTTTTAAAAACCCTATCAGTACGTTTAAGTATAAAACGCGAATGATCAACATGAAACTAAAAACTTTTTATTGGAAGCTTAATTATGGCAAGTTTAAAGATCAAATCGGTTTTTTTGGTTATTCTGTGGAGATCGACAACATGAACCAAAAGGCTGCGGACAATTATTTTATAAAACCATATAACGGAAAGATCGATTTGTTCCGCGCCAAAGTGAGGACGTATTACATGGATGACCCTAAATATTTGGGATGGAAAAAATATGCTTTAAAAGGCGTACATATACACGAAATTCCGGGAGATCATAATTACATTTTTGCACCGCCTAACGATAAAGAATTTGCTTACGTATTACAGAATTGCCTAAACCAATCGGCATAAATATTTATGCTGATTGGTTTTTATAATGAGGGTTTTCAGAATTAATGAAACGCTTCATGCTTCTTTTATGCCAGTAAAAATAGCATCGTTTAAGAAATAGTTAAATAGTTTAAAGCTTGTTGTTGCCCTTACCTCAAACCTCCTACCCTTCTTCCTAAATTAATTTATCCGGCGTTATCGGTAAATCCCTCACCCGTTTTCCTGTGGCATGAAACACTGCATTGGCTACGGCTGCTGCCATGCCGATCAATGAAATCTCACCAACACCTTTTGATCCCATCGGGTTAATGTACGGATCTTTTTTATCGATAAAAACAGCATCAATTGCCGGAATATCAGCATGAACAGGTACATGGTAATCTGCAAAATTGTTGTTTACATATCGGCCAAAACGATTGTCCATCACCGCTTCTTCCATCAAAGCCATTCCAATCCCTCCTATTGCACCGCCAATAACCTGGCTCCCGGCAGTTTTATGGTTGATGATTTTACCGGCATCTGCGCAGCTAACCACTCTTTTTACCTTTACTTGTCCGGTTGCCGGATGCACATGCACTTCTACAAAATGTACAGAAAAAGAGTAAAATGAGTATTTCCTGCGTTCGTCTCCTGCCTTGGATTCTTCTGTAACTTCTAACGATGGCAGGTTATGCTTCTTCAAAACATCGGCGTAATTAATTTTTATGGATTGGTCTTTGGAGGAGATTTGCCCGTTCTCAAAAACCAAATCTGCTGGTTTTACAGACGCTGATTCTCCTTGTCCTGCGGCCAGTTCGGCCAGTTTTTGTTTTAAGGAAACGCAAACCGCGGTAACGGCAGAACCAACGGTAGAAACCGTGGAAGAACCGCCTTGGCTTGGCGCTTTCGGGAAAGAAGAGTTGCCTAATTGGAATCTGATTTTATCAGCCGGGATTTGCAATACATCCGATGCAATTTGAACCATAGCCGTTGCCGTTCCGGGGCCGATATCCGTTGTGGCGCATTGTATCGTATAAGTTCCATCGGCCAACATTTGGATACTTGCCGAAGCCGCACTTCTGCCTGCCGAAAAACTGCCCGTGCCCATACCGTAACCAACCAGCATTCCATCTTCTGATTGCATGGAACGTGGTTTCGGGTTTCTTTTAAACCAGCCAATCCGGTCGGCAGCTTCCTGGTAACATTCTTTTAAATACTTGCTGGACCAGGGCAGGTTTCGTTCCGGATCAATATCAGCATGATTTCGCAAACGCAATTCAATCGGGTCTAAGTTTAACTGATAGGCCAGCTCGTCCATCGCACAATCCAAAGCAAAAGCACCGGAAGCTTCGCCCGGCCCGCGCATCCAGGTTGGCGTACTTACATTTAGCGGCAAAATCCGGTAACGGGTGTTTACATTCGGGCAATCATATAAAAATTTGGAAACGTTAACCGTTCCTTCCGTAAATTCCTCGTAAGCAGATGTTTGCCCAATTACTTCATGACTGATGCCAACCAACTTGCCATCTGATGTAGCACCTAAACCAACTTTTTGCCAAGTATAAGGCCGGTAACCAACCATCGTAAACATTTGGTCACGGCTGATTACCAGCTTTACCGGCCGGCCAACTTTTTGCGCTGCCATTACCGCAGCAATTTCGTGTGGCCAGGTGCGCAACGCATTGCCGAAAGCACCGCCAACATAAGTGGCAACTACCTGTACGTTTTCCTGCGGGATTTTAAAAGCTTGTGCAATTGCCCCTTGCGCCCCTTTTATCGATTGTGTTTTATCGTAAACAGTTACTTTATCGGCAGATTCCCAAACGGCAATAATGGATTGCAGTTCCATCGGGTTATGTACTTCTGTTGGGATTGTATATTCAGATTCTACTTTTACAGGAGCTGTTTTATAAGCATCAGATGTTCCGCGCATATAACCCCCTGTAGAATTTCTGTTTTTTTCTCGTGAAGGAAAATCGGCTTGGCTTACATTGTCATCAAAACCGGTTTTAAAATCCGATTTCTGGTATTGCGTGTTGATTAACCCTGCTGCAAATTGCGCCCTTTCAAAGGTATCGGCAACCACCAAAGCAACGGGCTGGCCATAGAACATAATTATATTATCCGAAAAAATCTTTAATGGCTGCCCTTTGGTAGTTGCCCCTTTTGCGGGATTAGAACCTTCGGAATAACCCGGGATTTGAGGCGCATTAAAATGAGAAATTACAGCTAAAACGCCTGGTGCATGTTCTGCCTTTTTACTGTCCAGACTTTGGATTTTCCCGCTGGCAATTGTACTGGTAACCAAAACGCCATACGTTAATTTTGGTATCGGAAATTCCGCGGAGTAACGTGCCGCACCAGTTACTTTTAACCTTCCGTCCACGCGGTTCAAACCTTCCACAGCTTTGCTGTCAAAAAAGTTATGCTTCTCCATTAATTTCATGCTATTCCTGATGCTGTTTTTAATGCCTCAATTATTGTGTTCGGTGCCATTTTCAACTTAAAAGAATTATACTTAAACCCTTTTGCGCCTTGCATGGCTATTTCGGCAGCATTTTTAAACGTTGCTTCGGATGCCGGTTTGCCAGCTAAAGCTTTTTCGGCTTCTGTTAACCGCCAGGGTTTATGTGCCACGCCGCCCATGGCCAGCCGTGCTTCTTTTATCGTACCATTTTTGATGTTGAGGGCAGCCGCAACAGAAACCAGCGCAAAAGCGTAGGAAGCACGGTCGCGCACTTTAAAATAGTTTACGTTTTTGCCAAAGTTATTGTCTGGGATTTCTACTCCGGTAATCAGTTCATCTTTTGCCAAAGTGTTGTCTTTTTCGGGATGCTCTCCCGGCAAACGATGGAAATCCGTAAATAAAATCTTTCGGTCTCCCTTCGGCCCGGAAATTAAAACTGTAGCATCCAGCGCAGCCAAAGCAACACACATATCGCTCGGATGAACGGCGATACATTGCTGACTAAAACCAAAAATAGCGTGCATGCGGTTATAACCTTCCAGCGCACCGCAACCAGAACCAGGCTGCCGTTTGTTGCAAGGCAAATCGGTATTGTTAAAATAGTAACAGCGGGTGCGCTGCATCATGTTGCCGCCCACGGTTGCCACGTTTCTCAATTGTGCAGAAGCACCGGCGTTTAAAGCCATGGCCAGCAGCGGTTGGTTTTGCAGCACTAATTTATGATCGGCCACATCGCTGTTAGTAGCTAAGGCACCAATATGCAAAGTGTTACTTTGTTTGGTAATTTGGGCAAGCGGCAGGTTGTTAATATCGATTAATTTTTGTGGAGCCGTAACCCCGTTTTTCATTAAGTCGATCAAGTTCGTTCCGCCTGCAATAAACTTGGAATTGGCATCTTTTGCTAACGTGCCAATGGCCGTTTTGGCACTTGTCGCCCGTAGATATTGAAACTGGTTCATACTTTTTGCCCTCCGTTCTTCACTTCTGTAATTGCATTTACAATGTTTGGATAAGCACCGCAACGGCAAATATTTCCGCTCATATATTCCCGTATTTCTGATTCTGAATTGGCATGACCTTCGCGGATACAAGCCACTGCCGACATAATTTGGCCCGGTGTGCAATAACCACATTGGAAACCATCGTGCTTGATAAAAGCTTCCTGCATCGGGTGCAAATCCGCACCGTTTGCCAAACCTTCTATCGTGGTAATTTTTTTGCCATCGTGCATTACGGCCAAGGTTAAGCAGGAGTTTTGGCGCTTGCCATTTACGTGCACGGTGCAGGCACCGCATTGGCCGTGGTCGCAGCCTTTTTTTGTTCCGGTAAGCTGAAGTTGTTCGCGAAGCAGATCAAGCAGCGTAACCCGCGGCTCAACCGATAAGCTGTGTTTAACGCCATTTATTTCTAATTTAACCGGGACTTTTTCAAAAACTGCCGCCAGTTTTTCGTCCATTTCTTTTTCGGCTGCTTCTACCAAACTAACCGGTGTTAAGGCAAGTGCCGTTAAAAATCCGGTTTGTTTTAAGAAACCGCGACGATTGGAAGCTGTTAAATTATCCGGCTTTTCCTCCGGTAATAAACACTTATCATTCTCCATAAAACTCTAATTTTTTCACTCTAAAAATACTCTTTTTACAAGGATAAAAAAGAAAAGTATAGTGTGATTTTTTCGTGATGCGGACACCGGTTAAAGTTTGCGCCAAATCTTTTCTTTACTGTTTACCCTTTGATAACTCTGGCTTAAAGGTGTAAACCGAAGTGTTTCCTTGCTTCCCAAAGCCAAAAAACCGTTACTTTCTAAACTGGCATCAAACAAAGTAAAAACGTGGTTTTGCAGTTCCTGGTTAAAATAGATCAGCACATTACGGCAAATAATCAATTGAAAGTGGTTAAAAGAAGCATCGGCAGCCAGGTTATGGGTAGAAAAAACAATGCGCTTTTTTAAATGGTCGTTCAGTTTTACAAAATCATTATGAACAGAATAATACTTGTCCAAATTCAATTGTCCGCCTGCCTGAACATAGTTTTCGGCGTATTGCTTCATCGTGCTTAACGGATAAAGGCCAGTTGCAGCAACCTGTAAAGCTTCGGGGTTAATATCTGTGGCATACAATCTGGATTTATGCAGCAGGTTTAGTTCTTGCAGCATTATGGCAACAGAATATACTTCTTCGCCGGTTGAGCAGCCAGCATGCCAGATCCTGATTAGCGGAGAAGTTTTTAATTGCGAAAGGATTTCCTCCCTCAGCATTAAAAAGAAGGAAGGGTCGCGGAACATTTCTGTTACCGGAACCATTACTTCGGCAATAAAAAACCGAAAATATTCGGGGTTGCTGGCGAGCAGAAAACGAAAAGCGGAAAAACCGGTAAAAGCACGAAGGTTGAAAAGGCGGTTGATGCGCCTGTAGAGCATGGGTTTGGAGTAGCCGCTAAAATCGTAGCCGTGAAAATCTATCAGGTCGGCCAGCAGAAGTTCTATTTCTTTTTCACTTAGCGTTAAGGCCATTTTTTTGCCGGTAAAAGAAGCATCGATTTAATGATGCTTCTTTTACCGGGTTAATTTTATAGTGTTTGATCATAAAGCCAAACACGCAAAAGCGAAATTAGTTGGTCAACATCCACCGGTTTTGAAACATAATCCGAAGCACCCGCGCGGATACAAGCTTCCCGGTCGGCAGGCATCACTTTAGCGGTAACGGCAATAATTGGCAACTGCTTAAAGTTTGGCTGCTGCCTAATCTCGCCGATAGTTTCGTAACCATCCATTTCGGGCATCATCATATCCATCAAAACAATGTCCACATGTTGCTGCTGCAATTGCTCCAACGCTTCCCGGCCATTGGTAGCCGTAATTACGTTCATTTTGTATTTTTCGAAAGATTTGGTAAGCGAAAAAATATTGCGTACATCGTCATCTGCAATCAAAATTGTTTTGCTTTTGAGCACTTCCGTTAAAGCGCCAGGCTTTTTAGATAAGAGATCATTTGAAGCCGGGCTTGCTTCTTTTCCTTCCATCACATGCAAAAACATGGCAACTTCGTCCAGCACGCGTTGGTAAGATTGTGCTGTTTTTATCACGATAGAATCCGCAAAGCGCATAATCCTACTTTCTTCTGCTGCTGATAAATTTTTACCAGTAAAAACGATAATCGGGATACGGTTCAAATCCGGTTGCCGGGTAATTGTTTCCAGCGATTCGTAAATTGCTTTTCCGGAAACGCCCATTTCCATAATCACACAATCCACTTCCCGTTTTTGTAGCGTATGGATACTTTGGTTAATATTTCCGGAAATCTCTGAAGTAATGTTAAACGATTCTAAAAAGTAAGAAAGTGCTTTGGCGTGCTGCCCGTTATCTTCCACAATTAACACTTTTTTAGGGCTTCGCCGCATCGCATCTTCCAGCTTCTCAAACAAAGTTTTCATCTGATCAACAGCCAACGGTTTATTGATAAAATCAACTGCACCTTTTAATAAACTTTCTTTTTTTACTTCCAGCGATGACATAATGTGCACCGGAATATGCCGTGTAGCCGGATTGCTTTTCAGCTCTTCCATCACTTCCCAGCCATCTTTTACCGGCAATTGTATGTCCAGCAAAATAGCGTCTGGTTTATAATGGTGCACCATTTCGATCCCCAAATCTCCTCTTACCGCAACTATGCCTTTGTAACCTTTTTCGTGGGTAAATTTTAACAAAGTGTTTGCAAAAATAGTGTCGTCCTCAATTATCAGGATTATTTTGTCGCCTTCTGATAGTACGTGGCGGTCGTCTTTGATCTCCTGCGGAATAAAGGTTGTAAGATGTTTTACCCTTTGGCTTATTGGCGGATATGCTTCTTTTACCGATGGTTTTTGTATTGAGGAATGCGCTTCATAAACTTCTCCTTTTAATTTTGTGGCTACAGTTTTTTTTATCGGGATGGATAAAATAAAACTGCTCCCTTTGCCCGGCTCACTCGTTAAATGGATTTCCCCTTGCAGTAATTCAGCCAGTTTGCGGCTGATAGAAAGGCCTAAACCTGTACCTCCGTAATTTCTCCTGGTAGAGCCATCTGCTTGTCTAAATGGTTCAAAAATAAGCTCCTGATCTTTCGGGGAAATTCCGATACCGCTGTCGGCAACCGTAAAACGGATAAAATCTGCAGCCGGGTCTGCTTCTATCTTTAAAGAAACTTCGCCTTTGGTAGTAAATTTTAAAGCATTTGAAAGCAGGTTTTTTAAGATCTGCTCTAACTTTTGCTTATCGGTTTCTATTATTTCCGGCAAAAGCGGGCTTGCGGCAATATTTAATTCGATTTTTTTTTCGCGTGCCACCGGTGCAAACAAACCTTGCATTTCCGAAATAATTTCGACGATCGTGATCTGTTCGTATTCGGCATCCATTTTCCCGGCCTCGATCTTAGATAAATCCAAAATTTCGTCGATCAGGTTAAGCAAACCTCTGCCAGAGTTTAGTATCACCTGTGCAGATTCTATTTGTTCTGCGGATAAATTTTCTTCATTATTTTCGGCCAAATGCCTGGAAAGCAACAGGATAGAGTTTAATGGCGTACGCAGTTCGTGCGACATGTTCGCCATAAATTCCGTTTTGTACTTGGTAGTGGTTTCAAGTTCTTCGGCCTTGCGCATTATTTCCTGGTTGCGCTCTACGATAACCTGGTTGCGCTCTTCCAGCAAACGGCTGCGTTCTTCCAGCACCTGGTTAGATTGTTCCAGTTCTTCCTGCTGCACCCGCAGTTCTTCGTCCGAAAGCTGCAACTTTTGCGTGTACGCTTCCAGCTCGGCGTTCATATTTTCCAGTTCGCGCTGGCGGTTGCCCAACTCTTCGGTTTGTATTTGGGTTTGTTTAAGCAATTGCTGTAGTTCCTGATGGTTCTTTGCTGTTTGCAGCGCGATACCAATATTTTCTACCACGCGCTCTAAAAATCGAACGCACAAATCCGAATAACTTTCTATCGATGCCAGTTCAATCACACCTAAAACCCTGTTTTCATACAAAACCGGAACGGCAATTAAATGCGCCGGTTTAAGCTGGCCGCTTGCATAACTGATGGTAATACTGTTTTTATCGATGTTTTTTAGGTGGATTGTTTTTTTGCTGCTGGCGCATTGTCCGGCAATACCTTCCCCAACTTTAATTTCCTGCTGATGGCCGGCGGATAGCGCGTAACCACTTTGCAAATGCAAAATATCGTTCGCCAAAATATAAAATGCACCAATATTGCTTTTGGTGTACTGCGCCAAAAATTCCAGAATATGGGCGGTTAACGTTTTTAAATCTTTTTGCCCAAGCATTTCATCGTTTAAACCGCTGATGCCTTTTTGCAGCCATTCGTTTGCTTCCAAATTGCCAAAGGCAAAAGCAAGCGATTCTGCCATTTTATTGAGGGAAACGGATAGGCCGCCTAAATTATCATCTTCCTGGTCGTTTACCCGGATTTGGTAATCGCCAGCAGAAATTTCACCTGCTATATTGTGCACCGTCTTTAACCTTTTGGCCATTAATGCTTCCTTTTGCTCTAAATCCTGGCGCAACCTGGTGTTTTCGGCATAATTTCTTCTCAGCTTAAAGTAGTAAATAACGGCAATCATTAAAGATAAAATGGCGGCAAAAACAATAATTACAGGTGTAAAAGCAGTAAGTAAACGTTGGGTAGCGGTAGATTGTAAAAGAATCGCCCTCTCCTGGTTTTCCATGTTGCCCACTACATTGCGTAGCGCATCCATTTCGGCTTTGCCTTGATTAAGCTGGTCGATGCTGATGCTTTTACCGGTGCGTTTGTAATCTATCAGTTTTTTAAGCTGAAGGAATCTGGCGATGATAACCGTATTTAAATGATCGATCTGCTGTTGCTGAAAACGATCTCCGGAAGTGAGCTGGCGTACTTCTTTTATGGCATCAAAAACTTTTTGGTCTGCATTGTTATAAGGTTGCAAAAACACTTCTTTGCCTGAAAGCAGGAAACCTCTTTGTCCGGTTTCGGCATCTTTCATGGTAGAAATAATACTTTCTAAATTGAAGATGACGCTGTTGTTTTGATCTACTTTTTTTGCATTGCTTAAAAGATTGCTAATGCTGAGATAAGAAGCTACCGAACTGATGATTACAAGCAGCAAAGATAGCCCGAAGCCTATTTGCAAATCGCGGCTGATACTGGTTTTCATAAAACCGGGATTATTAATTATGATTTTATAATTTCCTCTTGCGGCACATATACAGGCAGGGTAAAATAAAAGGATGATCCTTTGCCTTGTTCGCTGTCTACACCGTACCTGCCGTGGTGCCTTTTAATGATCTCGGCACAGATATACAAGCCCATGCCTAAACCCTGGAAGCGGTTAGAAGATTCTTCTACACGATAAAACTTGGTAAAAAGCTGTGCCTGTTTATCTTTTGGAATACCGATACCAGAATCTGTAACGTTAACCATTACTTCATCCGGAGACAGTAAAGAAACATCAAACAAAATTTCGACAGAGTTAGGCGAATACTTGATGGCATTGGTTAAGTAGTTCAGGATCACTTGTTCAATCCGGATCTGATCGCCATAAATTTTAACGCCGGCATTACCCGTTTTAATAATCTGATGGCTTGGATAAGTTTGGCGGATAATATCTACGGCGTTATCAATAATCGGGTCAACATCATAAACATTGTTCTTAAAATCCAGTTTCCCGCTGGCAATTTTAGAAGTGTCCAGCAAATCATCAATCAAAATATTTAACTTTTCTAATTGCTGGCGCGTACGTTCCAGGTACTTTTTGGCATCTTCTTTCAGGTCGCGGTCAATCGAACGGTCAACCATTTGCATGTAGCCTTTAATCGAGGTAAGCGGCGTTTTCAACTCGTGGCTGGCCATGGTAATAAACTCATCTTTAGTCCGTTCTGCCTGTTTCCTAAAATCTATTTCTTCTACCAGGGTTTGCTGTATGTTTTGCAAAGCGCAGGTTTGTTCGTACAGTTTGATAAAGGTTTTTACTTTAAGCACCAGCACATCCGGGTCAAAAGGTTTCACCATATAATCCCGACCGCCAGAAGCATAACCTTTGCTGATGAACTGTTTATTGACGTTTACGGCAGAGAGAAAAATGATCGGAATATCTTTGGTTTTGCTGTAACCAGAAATAGATTCGGCCACTTCAAAACCATCTAAACCAGGCATTTGCACATCCAGGATAATCAGGTCGTAACTATTTTTCAATATTTTTTTTAAAGCTTCTTCGCCTGATAGTGCAGAATCTACTTCAAAGTGATGCTTTTCGAGGATTCTTTTTAAAGCGATTATATTTTCCGACTTATCGTCAACAATTAATATCATGTTAGCTTAATGAGAGACAAGGCTAAATTAAAAACATATTTGGTTTATAACGCAGAAAGTGATGAGAATAGGTTTTGCTGATGCTTTTTTTATGCCTGTAAAACCTTGCGTTTGGATTTAGGCCGATAAAAGAAGCATCAGAATTTAATGTTTTTACACGGTAAAAGAAGCATCGAAAATAATAAGCTTTCCATCTTTATAATTAAATCCGTCATGCTTTTAAAAGTATATTGGCGACACCTAATTATTAATGCTTCTTTTAGCACCTAAAAATTAGCATTAAAACCTATTTTTGCCAGCTATAATTTTTGCTGAAAATATATGAGCACAAACCTATCCGAACAGGAAATCCTTCGCCGCGAGGCACTTCAAAATATACGCAACCTGGGCATCAACCCTTATCCTGCCGAAGCTTTCCCGGTTACGGCAACCGCGCAGGAAATTCTTGAAAACTTTCCAAACCAGCCTGAAAAATACCAGCAAGTGCAAATTGCCGGCAGGATTATGAGCCGACGCATTATGGGCAGCGCTTCTTTTGCAGAGTTGCAGGATTCTACCGGCCGCATTCAGGTTTATATCAAGCGTGATGATATTTCCCCGGGCGAGGATAAAACGCTGTACAACACGGTTTTTAAAAAGCTTTTGGATATTGGCGATTTCCTCGGCATAAAAGGTTTTGTTTTTACTACGCAAACCGGAGAAATTTCAGTTCATGTTCAGGAATTTATTATCCTATCCAAATCTCTAAAACCGCTGCCCGTTGTAAAACGCGACGAAGAAGGACACATTTACGATAGCTTTACCGATCCCGAATTGCGTTATCGCCAGCGTTATGTGGATTTAACGGTAAACCCGGAATTTAAAGAAATATTCATCAATCGATCCAAGGTGATCAACACGATGCGCAGTTATTTTGACAGCCAAGGCTGGATGGAAGTAGAAACACCGATTTTACAATCTGTGCATGGCGGCGCGGCTGCACGTCCGTTTAAAACACATCATAACGCTTTAGATGTTCCGCTTTTTCTGCGGATTGCGAATGAATTGTATCTGAAAAAATTAATTGTGGCCGGTTTTGATGGCGTTTATGAGTTCGGCAAAATGTTTCGGAACGAAGGCATGGACCGCACACATAACCCCGAATTTACCGGATTAGAAATTTACGTAGCTTATCAGGATTATATCTGGATGATGGGCATGGTAGAAGAATGTTTGGAAAAAGTAGCCTTAGCGATCCACGGAAAAACTAAAATCCCGGTAGGCAACTATGAAATTGAATTTGCAGGCCCTTACGAAAAGCTTTCTATGTATGATTCAATTTTGAAACATACAGGAACCGATGTATCTGCAATGGATGAAGCAGCGTTAATTGAAACCTGTAAAAGTTTGCAAATTGAAGTTGATCCGTCAATGGGAAAAGGAAAACTGATCGATGAGATTTTTAGTGAAAAAGTGGAAGCTAATCTTATCCAGCCAACTTACATCACCGATTATCCGATTGAAATGACGCCACTCGCTAAAAAACACCGCACAAAAGAAGGTTTGGTAGAGCGTTTCGAACTGTTTGTAAACGGAAAAGAAATTGCAAACGCTTATTCTGAATTGAATGATCCGATCGATCAGCGCGAACGTTTTGAGGGACAGCTTTTACTGGCCAGCCGTGGCGATGAAGAAGCGATGGTTGTTGATGAAGATTTTCTTCGTTCGTTAGAATACGGAATGCCGCCAACTGCCGGTTTAGGAATTGGTATTGACCGTTTAGTGATGTTGATGACGAACCAAAGTACCATTCAGGAAGTATTGTTTTTTCCGCAAATGCGGCCGGAAAAGAAAGCCAATGTTTCTTCCATAGCAGATTTTGTAAAGATCGGTGTGCCCGAAGAATGGGTTCCGGTAGTCCAAAAAATGGGATTTAATACCGTAGAAGAACTAAAAAAAGCTGTGCCAAACAAAGTATTTAATGATTTAGGCGGAATGCGAAAAAAACTAAAATTGGATATTTCCATTCCTGCTAAAGAAGCGGTGATGCAATGGTTTGAACAATAATAAAAATGTTTATTTATTATTTCTTAACAATAACTTAAAGGCCGGTTAATAATATTTTCCGGTCTTTGTTTGCATTGAAGATTTTAATATTTATACCATGACTAACTCAACCTTAGAAACAACAGAAACAGAATACCAGATCAAATTCAGCGTAAATAAATTTGACATGGATTTTGTGAAAAGCATTTTCTGCTTTATCAACCAAAAAATAGCGGTAAAAGAAGCATTGGCAACGAGGAACGTAAAAGATGCCGAAGATGATGATTTTTATAAAGATGACTATTTTAGTCACCTTGACGAAAAATAAAATGCGTTAGAACTTGCGGTAACCGCCGCGCACAACCTGCTGCTTGTCCATTTGCGCCATCTGGCCTTTCATCATTTTGATTTGCTCGGCCAAAAGTTTGTTTTTATCGGCCTTTTGGGCTTCCTTTAAATACATTTCGGCTTCGCGCTTGTTGCGTTTAGACATAGAAATTCCGGCCAGACTTAACTTCGCTAAAGCAATATTGTGCGACATCGTCATACCTAAACTCAATGCTTTCTTAAAGTATTTTTCTGATTTTAAAGGCGATTTATTGGATTCGAGCAAACCAAGCAATAAATTATAATAACCGTGCTGCCCGCGGGACAATTGCTTCTCGTAGTCTGTTATTTTCAACAAAAATCCTTCTGCTTTCGGCATGTTTTCTTTCCGCATAAAATACTGTGCAATCAGCATGTTTTCATTAAAAAAGAAAGTCAGCAGCAGCAATCCGCCAATCAAAAAAACCAAAACTGCCCACCACCAAAAACCAAAAACAGCAAGGGTAACGGCAGCACCTAAAATAACACAGGCAATAACTAATCGAACAATATTCCGCATTTGATGTATATAAATTACTTGGCAAATATCTGCTAATTTGTACGTTAAATCAATTATTCTAAATATTTTATGTCGATTGCATTAGAACCTTCGTGGCTGGAAATTTTAAAAGATGAGTTTGAAAAAGATTATATGACCAAACTGAAAGCTTTTTTACAGCAGGAAAAACAGGAAGGCTACACTGTTTACCCTAAAAGCAAAGATATTTTTAATGCTTTTGCCAAAACGCCTTTTGATGATGTAAAAGTGGTAATCTTGGGGCAAGATCCTTATCACGGCGCAAACCAGGCACATGGATTATCTTTTTCGGTTCAAAAAGGAGTTGCTGTTCCGCCTTCTTTGCAAAATATTTATAAAGAACTGCAGCAGGAATTTCCGGAATACATCACCCCAAAACATGGAGATTTAACGCATTGGGCCGAACAAGGCGTGTTGATGCTGAACGCAACGTTAACTGTCCGTGCCAACATGGCTGGTTCCCATCAAAAAAAAGGCTGGGAAACGTTTACCAATAAAGTGATCCAGGAAATATCCAACCGCAAAGAAAACGTTGTGTTTTTACTTTGGGGGAAATTTGCACAAGCTAAAAGTGAACTGATTGACCCGCAGAAACATCATTTGCTGGTTGCTGCACATCCATCACCGTTTGCCGCGCACAATGGCTTTTTTGGCTGCGATCATTTTTTGGAAGCCAACGTAATTTTAGAAGAAAACGGCATCGAACCAATTGACTGGCAAATTAGCTGATGCTTCTTTTATCGGGTGAAAGTTGAGGTAATTTATAAAACGCTGCAACTAATATTCCAACGGCACAGTAGGTTCTTTTTTATTGGTGGACATGATGATCATCGTTTGGAAAGTTTTAACCACACTGATGCGGCTGATTTTTTGCATAATCAACTGCTCGTACGATTTAATGTCTTTTACGTAAACCTTCAGCAAAAAATCACATTGCCCGGTTACATGATGGCATTCTGTAATTTCTTTGATTTCGTGAACCTGGTTTAAAAAAGTTTGGATGGTGTTGTTTTGGTGAAAATCCAACGAAACCTGGATGAAAGTTTTAATGCCCAAACCCAGTTTTTCTTCGTCCACCAAAGCATGATAACTTAAAATATAACCAGCGTTTTCCAGTTTGCGCACCCGTTCTAAAGTTGGCGCAGGCGAAAGCCCAATTTCGTTAGATAACTGCAAATTGGTGATGCGGCCATTTTGCTGCAAAATCTTTAAAATCTGTAAATCTGTTTTATCTAATTCAACTGCCATCGCTGTACAATTATAGCTTTTCTATCCTAAACATATCAAACAAAAAATATTAAAACAAATTACTTTTAAATTGGTAATTTAGACAAGCCTAAATTTATAATTAGGCCTGCAAAAAATGAATGCTTCTTTTACCGAGGAAAATTATTTAAAAGCCATTTTTCATTTATCTGCGGAAGACAGTCAGCAGGTTAATACCAACCAAATTGCTTCGATTTTGAACACTAAAGCAGCTTCTGTAACGGATATGCTTAGAAAATTATCTGCCAAAAACCTGATTGATTATACCCGTTACCGTGGCGTATGTTTAACGGAAGAAGGGAAAACCATCGCTTTAAAAATTGTGAGAAAGCATCGTTTATGGGAGCTTTTTTTAGTGGAAAAACTAGATTTTGGTTGGGACGAAGTACACGACCTGGCAGAACAATTGGAACATATCCAGTCGGTAGAACTGGTTAACCGCTTAGACAAGTTTTTGGGTTTCCCGGAGAATGACCCGCATGGCGACCCCATACCAAATGATAACGGCACCATAAAATGCACCAACTTAAAACCTGTTGCCGCTTTAAACACTGGCGAAGCCGGGACGATAGCGGGCGTAAAAGAACATTCGCCTTTGTTTTTGCAGTATTTAGAGAAGATGGGATTGGTGATTGGAAAAAAAGTAACCGTAAAAGAAGTAATTGCTTACGATGGAACGGTTATCATTAATACAGAAAACAACCAAAAAATCAACATCAGCAAAGCAGCAGCTAAAAATATTTTACTGACGATATGAGCAACAATAAAGAATCATTGGCCGAAGTGCACAGTTCGATCAGTACTTCCGGGAGGGTTGGCTGGAAAAGGATTTTATCTTTTTTAGGTCCGGCTTACATGGTTAGCGTTGGCTACATGGACCCGGGAAATTGGGCAACAGATTTGGCGGCGGGCAGCAAATTTGGTTACCAACTGATTTGGGTTTTGCTTTTATCAAACCTGATTGCGCTGCTTTTACAATCTTTAAGTACGCGTTTAGGGATTGTGCAGGGTTTGGATTTGGCGCAGGCATCACGGCAGCATTATTCTCGTTTTGTTAACTTTTGCCTTTTTATTTTAGCACAAGTTGCCATTATTGCCTGTGATTTGGCAGAAGTGATCGGCATGGCCATCGGTTTACAACTGCTGTTCCATTTACCGCTGATTTGGGGCGTTTCCCTCACACTTTTAGACACCATTTTGCTCCTGTTTTTACTGAACAAAGGCATGCGCCATTTAGAAGTGTTTATTATTTCGATGGTGTTTATTGTTGGGCTTTCGTTTTTGGTCGAGATGTTTATTGTTGAACCGGACCTGAAACAAATCGGTTTAGGGTTGATCCCGCAAAACCTAAACGGCAGCGGTTTATACATTGCCATCGGAATCATCGGCGCAACGGTGATGCCGCACAACCTTTACCTGCATTCCTCTTTGGTGCAAACCCGAAAAATTGAACGGACGGAAGTTGGGATTTGGGAATCTATCAAAATGAACTTGATCGATACCAGCATTGCCCTCAACCTTGCTTTTTTTGTAAACGCTGCCATCCTGATTTTGGCCGCGGCAGCTTTTTTCAGGAATGGCTATCACCAAATTGCCGAAATCCAGGACGCGCATAAACTCTTACAACATATTTTTGGTTCGCTTGCCCCTGCCCTTTTCGCCATTGCTTTAATTGCAGCCGGACAAAGTTCTACCGTAACCGGAACGCTTGCCGGGCAAATTATAATGGAAGGCCACATCAACTTGCGTATCCAGCCCTGGCTTCGGCGGATGCTAACGCGTTTGCTGGCCATTATCCCTGCTTTTTTTACCATACTTTATTCTGGCAGCCGTGCTTTAGGCAGTTTGCTGATTTTGAGTCAGGTGGTTTTAAGTTTGCAATTGGGTTTTGCCGTAATTCCACTTATACATTTTACTTCCGATAAACAAAAAATGGGCGTTTTCGCCAATAAAACCTGGATCAAAGTTTTGGCCTGGCTTACAACCGTTATTATTGTTGGTTTAAATGGCAAATTAGTTGTGGAACAGATTGCAGATTGGGCAAAGGCTTATCCAAACTACCAGGCACTTATCCATTTTACGGCAGTGCCGATTGCCGCTGGTATCGGTATGCTTCTTTTATACGTGTTTTTTAAACCGATTTTCACCCCTCATCCTTCTGAAAAAAGTAAAATACCTCATGGTTCGGCTTTAGAAATTGAAACAATTGCACCAGTTGCTTTAACCCGGATTGGTATTGCAGTTGATTTTTCTTCGCACGACCGGGATACAATCCGCCACGCTTTAATGCAAGGCGGAAAAACAGCGCGTTATTACTTAGTCCATGTGGTAGAAACTGCCGGGGCAAACTATTACGGCGACAAAGTGATGGATTATGAAACGCAAAGCGACCGGGAAAACCTGGAAAAATACCAGATGCGTTTAAAAGAATTAGGTTATGATTCGTTTTACCAGGTTGGATATGGCAAAGTTGCAAAAGCAATAGCCGATGTTGTGAACAAACAAAACCTGGAATTATTAGTGATGGGCGCACATGGCCATAAAGTTTTTAAAGATATTATCTTTGGCACCACGGTTAATTCTGTAAGGCACAAAATTAAAGTGCCCGTATTAATTGTGCAGTAAAAGAAGTATTGATCCTGAAAGAAATAGAGTGGTAAAAGAAGTATGATCAAATAAAAAATCTTTTGATAACCACTACTTTGGTAAATACTGCTATTTTTAAAAATGACTTTCTGGCTTCCAATCCTAATTATCGCCGTTTTTGTTTTTCTGCTGATAAGCCGCTATAAAAGACAGTTTTTTACAAAGAAAAAGCTGACTGAAATCAAGGACAGATGGGGCAAACCGATTCTAGTGCAACGAAATTTCAAAATCATTGCCGCTTACTTCGATGTTTGCGATGATCAAAATAATATCTCTCCGGAAACTTCGGCGGACTTAGACCTCGAAAGTATATTCAGTTTCATTGACCGGACCAGTTCTAAACCCGGACAACAATATTTATACAAAAAGCTCTGTTGTTTGGAAACCGGCGAAGCTGAGCTTGCCAAACTTGAAGAAAGAATAGGTCAATTAAATTACGATCAGCAGTTACGGGAACAAATCCAGCTTCAATTATCCGAATTAAACCACAACGATGCTTATTATCTGCCTAAACTCTTCAGCAGTAAACATCAGTCTTTATTTAAACCCCTTACTAAATTTTACATTAAAATATCCGCAATCATCATTATCACCCTGATTATCCTTTTAATTGTTGTTCCAAATCAAATCTACTTTTTACTACTTCTGGTTATGTTGATTGCCAACATGG
The DNA here is from genome assembly GCA_964251965.1 of uncultured Sphingobacteriaceae bacterium. Taxonomy (GTDB): domain Bacteria; phylum Bacteroidota; class Bacteroidia; order Sphingobacteriales; family Sphingobacteriaceae; genus Mucilaginibacter_A. The sequence goes on from CAXULQ010000001.1 coordinate 687,022, forward strand.
TCATTCATTTTATTAACAAACGTAACGTTTTAAGTTATACCAGTTCGCTGCCGCAATTGCTTACATTAATTAAAGTTAGCAGATGGCTGGAAGAAAAAAACATCCTGGAACAAGATGAAACCTTCAAAAAAAGTTTAGTTAACGTTTCTAAACTGAAACGGTCGCTGAACTTAATTAACCTGCAAAGCAAGGTAAATATTGATCCGTCGGACTTATCTTATCTTTTTACCGAGTGGCTAAATATGTTATTATTGATTGAGCCATTGGTTTTTATTTCTTCCATCAAAAAAATCAATCAATACCTGGGCAACATTAAAATTATTTACGAGCGGGTTGCAGAAATAGATATGGCCATTTCAATCCAATCTGTAAGAGATGGATTGCCTTATTACTGCAAGCCAACATTGGCTGACACAGATGGAAAAATAACGGTGAAAGACTTGTTCCATCCTTTGGTAGAGGATTGTGTTTCTAATTCAATAAGCAGTGACCACAATCAAGGAGTTTTAATAACGGGATCAAACATGTCTGGCAAAACAACATTTATTCGGGCAATAGCTGTCAACGCATTACTATCACAAACGATCCATACCAGTTGTGCTTCCGCTTATCAGGCACCACCTTTAAAAATATTCACCAGTATTGATATGAGTGATAACATAGCAGAACACCAAAGCTATTTTCAAACAGAAGCCTTGGCTGTATTAAATATCCTGCATAATTGTTCCTCAGAAGAAAAGGTAAAAAGCTTAGTTATTATTGATGAAATATTCAGGGGCACAAACACAATAGAACGGATTGCAGCGGCAAAGGCAGTGTTGTCTTATTTAATAGAAAATAAAAACTTTGTCTTTGTATCAACCCACGATCTGGAATTGGCCACACTTTTGGGAAACGGTTATGCTGTATATTCTTTCGAAGAACTCATTGGAAACAACCGGCTTGAATTTGATTACAAGATAAAGGAAGGCTTGCTTAAAAACAAAAACGGGATTGCAGTTTTGCATGGGTTAGGCTATCCGCAAACAATTATTGATGATGCATATAAGGTTAGCAAAACGTTAAGGGATAAGTATGATTTATAAATGATGGGCTTGTAACGTACATTTGCAGCATCAGTACAGATAATTGCAATGAAAGAAGAAAAAGAACAAAGCGTACACATCAAAAACAAAAGGGCTTATTTTGATTTTCATATTGAAGATAAATATGTTGCCGGGATTAAACTTTTAGGGACAGAAATTAAGTCGATCCGCGAAGGAAAAGCTAACCTAACAGATTCTTTCTGCACGTTTATCAACGGCATTTTGTACGTCCGCAATTTGCATATTTCCGAATATTCGCACGGCTCGTTTTACAACCACGAAGCCAAGCGCGACCGGGTTTTGCTCCTTCAAAAAAAGGAACTGAAAAAATTACTTTCTAAAACGGAAGAAAAAGGCTTTACCATCGTACCGCTTACCATTTTTATCAACAACCGCGGTTTTGCTAAGATCGAGATCGGCCTCGCACAAGGCAAAAAAACTTTTGATAAACGGGAAACCATGAAGGAACGCGATTCTAAAATCGAAATGGACCGTGTAATGAAAAGGTAATAGAAGGCAATCAGCTCAGATTAGAAAAACCACCTTACAACTTTAAGGACAAAAAGTTTTAACGGTATCAATGTGCGTAGCTTTTCAAATCGTTAATGCTTCTTTTATCCCCTAAAAATCATTAACTCTTTTCATTATTTTACAGCTGATTTAGCCTAAAATACTATTTTTAAATGATGTTGTAAATATTTTGTTACGGCAATAAATGAATTGCAACAATTTAGTTTATCTTTACAACCGTAAACCATATACCATTTATTTAATTTCTATAACCTCGAGATGAAGTTTTCTTTACTTTGTTTTTATTGTTGCTGCATAACGATTACCTGTTCAATTTCATTTCCCAAATTAGCTAATGCACAAACCGATGCAGATGCTATTATGATTCCTAAAAATTACTTTTGCGGAGGATTAATGTATAGCAACTCCAGTTGGAAAAACTATTGGGAAGGTACTTTTAAGCGGAACAACCTCAACATCGGCACTTTAAATACCAATATGTACACTGCCATGTTTAATTATGGTATTTCAAATAACCTAAACATCCTGGCTTCGGTGCCTTATGTAACCACTTACGCATCCGGCGGAACCCTTGAAGGTTTAAAAGGTATGCAAGACATGATGGTTTCTTTAAAGTGGCGCGCTTTAAAAACTAATTTCGGAACAGGCCGGTTTAATTTATACGCCATCGGAAGTGCTTCATTTCCGCTTAGTAATTATCAGGCCGATTTTATGCCCATGGCAATTGGTTCTCAAAGTAAAAGTTTAATGTTGCGTTGCTTGGCAGATTATAAAATCGGCAAATATTTCATAACCGGATCAGGCGAGTTTATGCAAAGAAGCCTGATTACAATCGACCGTACCTCCTATTACACAACCCAATTGCAATACAGCAACCAGGTATCACTTCCCAACATGACGAATTATGCCGTACGCACTGGTTACCGCAGCAGCAGCTGGATTGCAGAAGCTGTTTTGGAAAACAATACCACTTTAGGCGGTTTCGATATCCGTAAAAATGATATGCCTTTTGTAAGCAACAGGATGAACAGTACGATGGCCGGCGTTAACTTTAAATACAGTTTTATTAACTTATTAAAAGGGCTTGAGCTTACTGCCGGTGGCGATTACGTGCTGGCCGGACGGAACGTTGGACAAAGTACAACCGTACATGGTGGTGCTTACTACCTTTTTAATCTTTCTAAGAATAAGAAATAATCAATTGACTCAATCATTTCAATGAAAAGATATATACTCAATACCATACTTATCGGCTTAATTGGTATTTATTGCTCCTGCAAGAAAACAATTACAGAAACTAATTTAACTTACCCGGCTTTGGCACCGGCAAAACTGGATCTGAATGCTGATTCCTGGACACCTGTTTTAATTACCAATGCCAGCGCTTTTACGGTTGCTGCACCGGACGCTTTAACTTCACCGGCTTATGTGGCCGATTTAAATGAAATTAAAGCGTTGCAAAGTAATATCACCAGTGACCAGCAAGCATCTATTAATTACTGGAGCGCCGGTGCCGTATTACGTTGGAACGAGATTTTGCGCGATCTGATTGCAAAACACAATTTGCCCCCGTACCAAAATGAGGATGGTTCTTATCCTGCGCCAAACTCGGCCAATCCGTTTGCATATCCGCAGTTCCCGTTTTCTAACCCGCCTTATGCGGCACGGGCTTATGCTTATGTTAGCGCAGCACAATATGATGCTTTAGTTGCTGCCTGGTATTTCAAAAAGAAATATAACCGTTCTGCGCCGTATAAAAACGATGCTGCCGTAAAGGCATTAGTGCCAAAATCAGATTTGCCATCATACCCAAGCGAAGATGCAGTAGTATCCGGTGCAGCCGTTGAAATGATGAAATTATTGTTTCCTACAGAAATAGCTTACATCGAACAAAAAGCTGCCGAACAAAAAACCTACCGGATGCTGGCAGGTGCCAATGTAAGGGGAGAACTGGATGCCGGCGAATCATTAGGTAAACAGGTTGCAGATGTTTTTGCGGCACGCGCACGCTTAGACCGTGCAGGAAAAGCAATTGGTACACCTGCTTTATGGAGTCAACTGGAAACACAAACCATGGCCAAAAACGAGCAAAGCTGGATCAGCTTAGAACTACCAAAAAGGCCGCCAATGCTTCCTTTATTCTCTAAAGTTTTACCGTTTTTGTTTGATACACTTACTGTTGTTGCGTTAAGGCCGCCGCCGCCTTATTCTACCCATTCTGTCGAATTTAAAAACGAAACAGATGAAGTTTTGTACTACAGCCAAAATGCTACCCGCGAACGACAGGCCATTGTATCTTTTTGGGCTGATGGCGCAGGCACTTACACACCTGCCGGGCATTGGAATTATCTTGCCGCTACCGAGTTTGTTAAAGAAAACTATAGCGAAGTGCGCTGGGCACGTAATTTGGCTTTGATTAATATGGCAGAAATGGATGCCGCAATTGTTTGCTGGGATGCCAAATATTATTACTTTAACCCTCGCCCCTGCCAAATGAACCCTGCTATTAAAACTTTAACAGGCGTGCCAAATTTTCCCTCTTACACTTCGGGCCACTCCAATTTTAGTTTTGCTGCTGCCACTGTTTTAAGTTATTTATTGCCAGATAGAGGGACCAAATTTACGGACATGGCCCACGAAGCCGCTATGTCTCGCTTATATGGTGCCATACATTACAGAAGCGATGTTGAAATGGGCATGGTTACGGGTGCAAAAGTGGGGCAGTTTGCAGTAAAAAGAGCACAGGCAGACGGAGCTGGAAATTAAATTGAGCTGTAGCAAAACTTGTTTTAGATCTTTCCAGTAGAAATAACATCTTCTATTTTTAAAATGAAAAATGTAATTTTCTTAGTGTTGATGTTAAATGTATTAAGCTGCAAAGCGCAGGAAAAAGTTACTAAAGTTCCATTAAAAAAAATGGAAGAACTCAACGGGCAGAAAATAAGTAACTTTCATCTCCTATTCTTAAAAGATGAAATAAACTTTACTAAGCCAAATGGAGACGAAGTAAGACAAATAGAAGACAAGGATACTTATATCGAATATATCAGTAATAAAGAAACTCCTTTTAATACCGTAAATGTATTTTACAAACATACATGTGCGTTAAAAGCTACAGCTGAAATGTTTTATGGTTTCTCAATAGGAGTTACTAAAGAGTATGATCAAAAAGGGATTTTGATCAAGGAAACGAACAATGATGAGCCGTTTAAATTTACAATTGAAGCTTTGGCACAGAAAGTAAAAGAGGAGTTTCACATAGATGTTTTGAAGAATACTATTGGTGTTTCTATAAATAGAACTACAAATCCTGTTCCCACATATCACTTCGCTTATCCTGTAATTGAAGGAGATTCAGGATGGTTAAATATTGTGGTATTTGATGGAATTACCGGTTCTGTAACAGGTAAAAGTTCTGTCAAAAGCACTGACTAAATTAACTTTTACCAACATCTGTTTTTCTAACTTCCATCACTACCAAGCCTGATCGCCAACCAGCGGCACAAACCTAAAAGTATCTAAACTTACTTTTTCGTAATCTTTTTCGCTTACGCGGAGGATGGTAGTCATTAACTGGCTTTTTTCATCTCCAACGGGAATTACCAGCAAACCACCAATCCGAAGTTGCTTCAACAAAATTTCGGGGATAAAAGGAGCACCGGCCGTAACTAAAATTTTATCATAAGGTGCGTTTGCAGGAATGCCGTTAGAACCATCTCCGCAGAAAAAATGCGCATGATAACCCATATATGGCAGTACTTTTATCGTGCGTTCGTAGAGTTTTGCCTGCCGCTCAATGGTAAAAACTTCGGCACCAAGTTCTAACAAAATGCAGGTTTGATAACCGGAACCTGTCCCGATTTCCAACACTTTATCTTTTGGCCGGATGTGCAATAATTCTGTTTGATAAGCAACGGTATAAGGTTGGGAAATGGTTTGCCCATCGCCAATCGGGAAAGCAATATCGCGGTACGCCTGGTTCCAAAACGTTTCGTCGAAAAAATAATGGCGCGGCACTTTTGCCATTGCTTCCAGCACTTTGCGGTCGCTTATTTTTTTTACTTCTTCCAGAAACTTCACCAATTGTTTCCGCGCGCCTTTTTCCCGGTAATTATCCACAAACTTGTAAGCCATGCTTTGCAAAGATATTTTTTAGGAAATAATATCGGGATTTTTATCCAAATTTAAATCGAACTAAAAATGCTTCTTTTATAAGCAAAAAAATCAGCTAAAATGAGATCGACAAGCCTTCAACATAAAAAATACCTGGTAAAAGCAGTATGGCTTGGATTAACTTTCCTGCTGTTTCCATTTTATATTGCTGCACAAAATTTAAAAGTTGCTGTTGCCGCAAATTTACAAGGCGTAATTAAAGTGCTGCAAAAAGATTTCGCCGGTAAAACAGGAATTGAGATTGAACCGATTGTAGGTTCTTCCGGCAACTTATCCAACCAAATTAAAAACGGTGCGCCTTTTGATGTTTTTTTGTCTGCGGATATCGCTTTCCCCGAAGATCTGTACAAAGCAGGTTTTGCGACTGCCAAACCCATCGTTTATGCTTTAGGCAGTTTAATTATTTGCAGCAATCAAAACCTAAACTTAAACAATTGGGAAAAGTTGCTGCAAAGCGATCAGATTAAAAAAATCGCTTTGGCCAACCCAGCAACTGCGCCGTATGGAAAAGCAGCAGCAGAGGTTTTGCAACGAAAAGCTATCCTGCAAAAAATCCAGCCTAAAATTGTTTATGGCGAAAGCATCGCCCAAATAAATATTTACCTTACTACCGGCGTTGCGGATGTTGGTTTTACGACCGAAGCTTTAATCAGCGATGCGGCCAACAAGCAGAAATTGTATTGGAAAAGGATCGACCCGAAATTGTACCAGCCAATTGAACAAGGCATGGTCATTTTAAAACATGCCGAAAAAAAAAAGCAGGCCGATCAGCTTTTTAAATATATGCAAAGTGCTTCTGCCCGGACTATTTTGAAGAAATATGGTTACCGCATTTAATTAAAACATACTTTGACAGATTGGTCTCCCATTTGGCTTACTTTAAAACTGGCGGTAATCAGTACTTTTATTTTGCTGGTTTTCGGTTTGCCCGTCGCTTATTGGCTTTCAAAAGGCCGTTCTGTTTTTAAAATTATTTTAGAAGCCATTTTTACCATGCCTTTAGTTTTGCCGCCATCCGTTTTGGGTTTTTATTTGCTGCTGGCTTTTAGTCCGCAGCAAGGTTTGGGCAAATGGCTGTTACAGCATTTTAATTTACAATTGGTTTTTTCTTTTGAAGGATTGGTGCTCGCTTCGGTTATTTACAGTTTGCCGTTTATGATCAGTCCTGTGAAATCAGCTTTGCAGCAATTACCCGTTTCGTTGGCACATGCTTCTTTTACCATGGGAAAATCAGAACGGCAAACCTTTTTTCGGGTATTGCTGCCAAATATTCGCGCTTCATTGTTAACGGCTACCGTGATGACTTTTGCGCATACTTTAGGCGAGTTTGGTGTAGTGCTGATGATCGGCGGCAATATTCCCGGCGTTACCCGAATGGCTTCCATCGCAATTTATAATGCTGTGGAAAACATGGACTATAAAAGCGCCAATGTTTATTCGCTGGTGCTGTTTAGTTTTACTTTTATTTTGGTGACTGCTGTTTTTATCTACAATAAATTTGCTGCTAAAAACCTGCCGAATGATTAGCATCAACGTTGAAAAAAAGTTAAACACGTACCAAGGCAAACACGTGCTCAAGGTTTTTTTGGAGATGGAAACCGGTGGCCTGACCAAAATTTCAGGTCCTTCCGGCGCCGGGAAAACTACTTTTTTAAATATTATCGCCGGTTTAACTACTGCCGAAGAAGGAAAAATTGTTGTTGATGATGAAATCTGGCTGGATACTTCTTCCAAAACCAACTTTTCCCCGCAAAAAAGAAAGACCGGTTTTGTGTTCCAGCATTATGCGCTTTTTCCCAACATGACGGTGCAGCAGCAACTGGAATATGCCACATCCGACCAAAATTTTATCGAGGAATTACTGGATTTTGGTCGCTTAACGCCTTTTATCAAACATAAACCGGCACAACTTTCGGGCGGGCAACAACAGCGTTTGGCAATTTTGCGCGCATTGGCCATCAAACCAAAAGTTTTATTAATGGACGAACCGTTTTCGGCTTTGGACCTTAAAACTAAAACCAATTTAATAGAAGAATTAAAGATTTTGCTGGATATCAGCAGCATCAGTACGATTATTGTGAGCCATAATCTTCACGAATTAGAAAGTTTGCCCGGACAGGAAATTATGATTGGGGAAGAGGAAAACGAATAATTACGGGACTTGCGAAACAATTACTTTGCTAAGGTTATGCAAATATCTCCTGCCGGTTTTAAAATCCATCATCGAAACCATTTGGATATTTTCCGGCAGTTGTGCTGCTTTTACACCGTTTTTTTCCATCACAATATAAACCTGGTCGCCAACTGGTGTGTTGTACAATTCGTTCCAGGAATAAACCACTTTGTAATCATCCGCACCAGAAAAAACAAAATAAAGCTGACTTAACAGTTTCGGGCTGTTAACTGCAAAAACGGTATGGCTTAAAACATCTTTTAGCAAAACGCCTTTCAACGCTTCGTCCTGGTGTTTAAATTCGCCTAAATGGTTAGTTACTTTCAAACTTCCGATATCTTTTAACGGATATTGCTGCAAAGAATCTATAGTCATCGTTGCCGTTTTATTTACTTTCCCGGTAATCAAAAAACTCTTTGTCGGTTTAAGAGTTTCCTGTGCAAAAGCAGAAGCCGACAGGAAAACCAAAATGATAAATTTGTACATACACAAAGTAAAAAGCTTTTTAATTAAACACGAAATATTTTTAAAAACATAACGACGCTTATTTTTTAGCTGAAACAATCTAAACAGCAGGAAGTTAATTTTAAACAAAATGAGCGAAACGTTGATTAAAATACTTGGGCTGCTGGCGGGTGCCTGTACTTCTTCTGCATTAATTCCGCAGGTGGTTACCACTTACAAAAAGAAAAAAGCCAGCGACGTTTCCATCTTTATGTTTATCGTAATGCTTACCGGCAACGTTTTGTGGGTTTTTTATGGCTTTATAAAAACGGATTGGGCAATCATCATTACTAATTTATTTACGGTTGCCTTAAATATCATCATGCTTGTTTTTAAAGTGAAGTATAAGAAAAATGAATAGCATAATCTGATAATTTCGCCAATTGGATTAAACACCGGCAGAGACAAACCCGTTGTTTATTAAAAGATTGACAAAGAAAAAAAATATATTAAGTTTGTATTATGGAAGCACACGAAGAGCATCACCACGAAGAAGAACATTATGTTATTGGTTTAATCCCAAGCATTATTTTTTTAGTTGCATTGGCTATTGTTGTCGTTTGGTATTCTATCCATTCTTCAACGCCGCAATAAAACAAACAGGTTACTTTAAAGCCCTTATCAACCTAAATATTTTAAGTTGATAAGGGCTTTTTATTGAAACAGGAATTTAGTACAGTAAAAACAGTAAATTTTACTGTTTGATATTGCGGCCTTCTTCTAAATCCTCGTCCTTTTCTTTGCTGTCAGTTTTGGCGGTACCGTAATTTAAAGTAAAAGAAGGTTCCGCAGCTTGTACGGCATCGTTAATTCTGTCCAATTCCTGGTTGTCGTTTGGCGTAGTTTGGTCCAAGCCGTCGTCATTGCTTTCATCAGGACCGTTTGCGGCGTTATTTTCTGTCAGGCTCATATTATTTTTGTTTTTATAAAGATTAAAGCTATTAAAAATCAGATTGTTTTAAGCGGAAGTATTGAAAATAAAACGGCTTACCTTAAAAACCAATTTTGGTTATTCGCGGTTCATTAAAAATTTTGTTGATGAATAAATTGATGCTTCTTTTAGCGGGTATATTTTTGTTTACTGCTGCCCGTGCCCAGTTTAATGATTCTACACATTACCACGCCAGTTATGCTTCTGCCGGTTCTATCAATAAAACCAACGATGGCAGTTCTTATTTGCTCAACAACGCCTTTAAATTCAATATTAAAAACAAGCACAACACTTTAAATTTTAACAATAACTGGGTTTACGGCCGTTCTAACAGCAACCTTACCAACAATGATTTTTCTTCTTCCCTGGATTTTAACCTCGATAGCAAATTGCCGCATTTTTACTATTGGGGTTTGGCCAATTACAATACCAGTTTTTCCTTAAAAATAAATAACCAGTTACTGGCCGGTTTAGGTGCAGCATACGATATCATCAATAAAAAAAATGCGGTTTTAAATTTAAGCGACGGCATTTTGTATGACATGAGCGACCTGTACCTTAGCAGTACCCAAAACGATGTTTACCAAACTTATCGAAATTCTTTCCGGTTAAATTTTCGTTTTGTAATTTACGACCTGCTTATTGTTGATGGCAATAATTTTCTGCAAAATTCCCTACAAACCCAAAGTGATTATATTATCCGTTCTAACACAAACCTGTCTGTAAAATTGCGTAAATGGCTGGCTTTCACCACTTCTTTCAACTATAACCGCTTAAACCGAACGCATAGTCAAAACTTGCTTTTAAATTATGGACTTACTGCCGAGAAATACTTTTAACACTATTTTTTAGGTGATAAAAGAAGCATCGATAAAAACTACTAAAATTCTCAGTGTTTCAATTTTACAATCTACAAACCGAGTTATGCAATACGAACAGCATTTTTCTTACTGATTAAAGCTGCTAATTTGTATATTTGCACCACGGATTATAAACACGCTAATCTCTCGTTAATGCCTGCTGGTCTGTTTTAAAATGATCAGGATTCAAATTTCTTCTGCCTATTTACCGTTCTCCGCAGGAAATTAAATTTTTATTGGTATCCGGTTTTTGTACTTGCAATCAGTATAATTCCTCCGGGACAAAGCCAAAACAGGTAAAACCAGTGTTTAGTTTAAATTGATAAAAACATGGCAAAATCGCAGGCAACTTTCATGAAGAAGCAACTTGAAAAGAACAGACAAAAAAAGAAAGAGGACAAGGAACAGCGTAAGCAAGAGCGCCAGCAAAATTCTACCACCGGCGACCTTGAAAACATGATGGCTTATGTTAACGAGTTCGGAGAAATTACTTCTACTCCTCCAGAACCAAAAAAAAGATAAACTCTTTTTATTGCTTAAAACTTTTAGTCCGGCAACAAAGCATTCTAATTTGAAGCTTTTGTCCGGACTTATTTTTTGTCCGTATTTTTCCTCCGAAAAACTTTCTGAAAAAAGATGACACAAGCGGCAAATGCGTTAAAAACCCCAAAAACCATCCGGATTGCCACAGCCGTATTTTTCTTTATTTCCGGTTTTGGTTATGCAACCTGGGCTTCTCGTATTCCAACCCTTCAACAAAAATTACACTTAAACGAAGCAGGCTTAGGTGCTGTACTTTTTGCTTTGCCCGCCGGGCTGATGCTTACTTTACCGGTTACTGGCTGGTTGTTGAGCAAATTTAGCAGCAATAAAGTAATGTTCGTTGGCACAATCTGTTTTAACATAATGCTGGCCTTGCTGGGTTTTACCACACAAGTTTGGCAATTAGTGCTGGTTTTATTTTGCTTTGGTTCTTCGCGTAATTTGATGAACATTTCTGTTAATGCACAGTCTGTAGGCGTGCAGGCTTTATACAAACGTTCCATCATTACAACTTTTCATGGTATTTGGAGTACTGCAGGTTTCGCGGCCGCGGCTTTAGGTTATTTAATGGTTGCCGGAAAAATTTCTCCGTCTTATCATTTTCTGATCGTTGGTATTCTATTGGTTTTGATTGCTTTTTACTTTTTTTCCGGCACATTATATCAGCAGCCAGAAAAGCAGGAACGTAAACCGGGCTTTGTTTTACCAGACAAATCGTTAGTTAAATTTGGGCTGATTTCTTTCGCTTCGATGGCCTGCGAAAGCACGATGTACGATTGGAGTGCCATTTATTTCCATAAAGAAGTGCATGCTTCTGCTGCCGTTGCTACGGTCGGTTTTGTAGTTTACATGGTTGCCATGATGACTGGCCGCTTTTTTGGCGACCGTTTGGTTAATCGGATTGGCATTAAACCAATGCTCACTTACAGCGGACTGTTTATTTTTACAGGCATGTTGCTGGCGGCTTTATTTCCGGTTGCGCTTGTTGCCGGTTTTGGTTTTATCCTGGTTGGTTTTGGCGTTGCCTGCGTAGTGCCGCTGGTGTTTAGTATCGCCGGGAAATCTAAAACTTTAAGCAGCGGTTCGGCCATTGCTTCGGTTTCAACGGTTGGTTATTTGGGGTTTTTGATGGTGCCGCCTTTGGTTGGTTTTATTGCACAGGCAGCTAATTTGCGCTGGTCGTTCGTGGTGATGGCAGCTTTAGGCGCAATGATGGTTTTTATGGTGAGTAAAGTGAAAGAGGACTGATTACCATTTTTAATACGGTAAAAACAGTATGGGTTTATCCATACCAACGCTTTCAATTTATTAGTTTAGTTTTACAGAAACGATTGAAACTCATCTGCAAGAATTAAATTATTAAGAGTTGGATTGAAACTAACTATCATTTTAAAATTTCGCACTGCTTCTTTATATTTCTTATCAAACACTTTTAACTATATTTTGCACATTTATGCCAAACCTTAACCCAGATATTTTTATTCAGATTAGTGAGTTATCTGAGGATGTGTACTTTATTTTTAATACAAATCAAAAAGCTTTTGAATACATCAGTCAAGCTTTTGAAAAAGTTTGGGGCCAGCCTGCCCAACTGGTATCAAATAGTCCTAACCTGCTCCTTCAAACCATTCATGCCGAAGACCGGCTTTATGTAAAGGAGCGTTACCAAAATGCCATAACTTCTACGCAAGCAGGTATATTTGAATTTAGGATTACCTGTCCAGACCAATCCATAAAATATATCCTCCTTAAACTTTATCCACTGTTAAAAAACGGAACAACTGGCCTGGTTGCAGGCGTTGCAGAAGATATTTCCGTTACCAAAAACAATATATTTTATGCCGAAATGGTTAACGCCCGCAAAAATTCGATGCTGGAAATACTGTCGCATGATTTGAAAGGGCCGATTGGAATGATCAATGTGCTTGCATCATCCCTCCAAAAAAACCTCAAGGACACAGCCAATGCAAGCATGCTGCGGTCGGTGCAATCAATTCAGAAATTATGTAAGCGTAATATTTCTCTGATCCGCAACCTTGTAAACCAGGAATTTTTAGAATCGACGGAAGTAGAAATCCGTAAAGAAAGGGCCGATTTGGTTTGGGGCATTAATGATATAATCGAAAATTATAAAAGATCGGCCGATGTTATTTCCAGAACGTTTATTATCAACAGTGCTACAGAAAAGCTGTACTTGCAGATGGATAGTTTGAAGTTGATGCAAGTGTTTAACAACCTCATTTCTAACGCTCTTAAGTTTACGCCGGATAACGGAATTATCGAATTGGACATTCAGGACAAAGGAACGTCCGCACAAGTTACCGTACGCGATAATGGCATTGGCATTCCCGAAAACCTTCAACCTTATTTGTTTGATAAATTTACGCGTGCCCGCCGTACCGGATTACGCGGAGAAGAACCTGTTGGACTGGGTATGTCTATCATTAAAACCATTGTAGAATTGCACGGCGGCAAAATTTGGTTTGAGAGCAAAGAAAACGTTGGCAGCACTTTTTATATTGAGATACCAAAAGTGTAATGCTTCTTTTATCATCAAAAAACTAATAAAGATTTTGATCCGCTAAAAGAAGCATCGACTTTACTTCAGCAATAAAACCGGCAAAGAAGATTTTATAGTTAAAGCACCGGCAAAACTACTTTGCAGAAAAGACTGGAAAAAGCTGTACTTTTTAGGCAAAGCAATAATGATTTGCGCTTGGTGTTCGGCAGCAAAATCAACAATCCCCTGGATGTTATCAGCATGTTTGATAAAGAAATATTGCGGATGATAATCTTCCAGCATTTCGTATAAAGCAGATTCTTCGGCCAGCATTTTCGCATCATGATTGTTGTGCGAACCTTTTGAATCTACGTTTACAACCAACAGTTCTGCATCTAAAGTCCCCCAAAGTTTTTTTAGTTGATACTGCGGGATTACCTCTGTTACTTTCTTAAAATCGCAGGCCAGTACAACTTTTTTTAAAGGTTCTGCAACAGCTTTCGGCGGAACAACCAAAACCGGAACAGGGCTGATCTTCGAAATGCTGATGATGTTCCGGCCTACTTCCGTATCTTCATTTGCATTGCTGTTGCTGCACAAAACCAGTAAATCAATGTGGTTTTCTTCCTCCAACTCCAAAATTGCGCGCAATAAAGGCATACGGCTTAAATGCACTTGTATTTCAACGCCTTCGTTTACGATTTTTTGCAACTCGGCTTTAATATCGTTCAGTTCTATTATTTTTAAACGGCTGGTTTCTTCAACATCAAACGGCGAAAGCTGTACAAAGTCTGTAAAAGGCAATACATTTTCAAAAGCGGAAACATAATAAGCATGCAGCAAAATGAGTTTGGTAACACCGGTTTGTTTGCTTAAAGAAGCGGCGTACCGTGCAGAAGCAACAGAAGAAGCAGAAAAATCTGTGGGGATTAGGTAAGTTTTCATGCCGGATAGAATTAAGTTTATACAAAATTAACGTTTGCAGTCAACTTTTTATGGTGATAACAAAAGGTGTTGCAACAATAATTTTTGGAACATAAGAAGATAACTTCTGTAGACAAAATTTAAGCACGTTATCAAACTTAATAAAAACAAAAAACGCGCTGCAAAGGCGCGTTTAAAGAGAAGCATCCATATTGATTTTTTACAGATAGCTATACTTCTTTTACCGGCTAATTTTTGTAATCCGAGGGAAACGATTACTTCATTTGTTCCTCGATAAAGGCAATCGCTTTGCTGTAAGTGTCTAAAATTTCGTTTCCGCGCCAGCCATGCCCTTTACCTGGATAAGTAATATAACGCACCGCAACTTTGGCTTTTACCAAATTTACATTCAAACTATCGCTTTCCCGAATCGGAACAATCGGGTCTGCCGTACCATGAAAAATAATAGTGGCAGGGCTTTTTTTGTTTACATGGCTTAATACACTTGCATCCGCGTAAACTTCGGGTATTTTTTCAGGCGTTCCTTTCATTAGCAGGGCCAGTTCGTGGTGTGCGTTGTAAAGGTCGGCCATATCTGTTGGCCCGAACAAATCAACAACAACTTTAACATCGTGGTCCGGGTCGTGGTTAAAAGCTTCAACCAAAGCCAATTGTGCGCCTGCACTTTCACCCAAAACAATCAACCGCTTTTTGTTGATGTTGTAATCTTTCGCTTTGTCTTTTATAAAAGCAACTGCTTTATCTACGTCATCAATTTGTGCCGGCCATTGGTTGGCGTTGTTTTGGCGGCTGGCCAAGCGATAATTAAGGTTTAAAATGGCATAATCCGGAAACTTGCTTTGCAATGGTTTAAGCCAGTGCGTCATATTGTTCTTATCGCCGCCAATCCAACTTCCGCCGTGGATTAAAATGATAGCGGGCGTTTTACTATTGCTTCCATTAGGTAAATAAATATCCAATTTTTGCTTCGGGTCATTGCCGTACGCAACATCTTTAGTTATTGTGTTTTGTGCCGATGCAAATTGTAAGCTGATGATCAAAAAAAAGAGTGCCGTTTTTATACTTTTCATACTTGTTGTCATACTTCTTTTACCCTATAAAAAGCGTGCCGCTTCAACCGCCTTATCGTTTTTAATTTTATACTTGTAAAAACAGCATCTTCATTCAACTTACATTAACAAAGTATATCTTCAATTTAAATCTACAGCTTTGGTTTTCCTGTAGCTAATTTGTTTCAGGATTTCAACGAAAAGAATTAGTTTCTTTGGTTTATAATTAGATAACAATCAACCTTAATTTTCACATCAATGACTTCGACCGATATTTTAAACTATGCCAAACGAATTAAAACGATGGCACACCTTGGTTTAACTTATGCCAGCAATGAGTACGAAATTGAGCGTTACAAAGAGTTGGAGCAGATTAGCCTGGAAATGATGAGCGGTGTTACAGGCGCACCAATGGAAAAGCTATCAATATATTTCGAAAGCAAAAAAGAATACATTACACCAAAAGTTGACATCCGAATCGTGATTTTTAACGAACAAAAGAAAATTTTATTGGTGAAGGAAAAGGCAGACGGCAAATGGTCGCTTCCCGGTGGTTGGGCTGATATTGGTTCATCGCCCAAAGAAATAGCCGTAAAAGAAGCATTGGAAGAAACAGGCTTCGACGTTAAACCAAAAAAACTGCTTGCCATTTTAGACAAACGCTGCCATCCGCACCCGCCGCAGTTAGATTATGTTTATAAAATATTTATTCATTGCGAAATTGTTGGAGGCACAACTACTGCTGCGTTTGATATTTTAGACATCGGTTTTTTTGCTCAAGATGCCATTCCGGAGTTATCTTTAGACCGCGTTCTTCCAACACAAATCAACCTGATGTTTGAATATTTGGACAATCCAAACAAGGAAGCAATTATTGATTAATTTGGCTTTCCGATAATACTTCTTTTACCATACTTTTTTTATAAGTATTACGGAATAAAACCTAACAACTTTTGTTTTTTTCTTTCTAACTAAAATTTAATCCGCATTAAATAGTTAACACAATGCTTATATCATTTTCAGGATTGTAGCCTTCAATAATCCAATCATCATAACCAAAAGACTTATCTCCCCGCAGCAAATTTTTTGTATCGTAAGTATCCAATAAATGGTTAAATAAAGCATTGTAAATAGTGCATTCCTCCTTATCCAAATAACGTACTTGCAAGCCTTTAATAAACATTGAATTGATGGAAAAAGGTACAAACTTGTAACTTGCAAACTTATCTTCTACCAGCGATTTTAAGTCTTTAAATATGGTTTCAAATTCTTTATAAGGAGATATAGTTAAAGCGTTGATAGCGTAAAAATTAGAATCAAATCCGTTGTCATTCTTTTCTGTAATAATGGTTTCGTCAACGCCGTAAATAGTAAAGAAATTACCTGCCAAACTAACTGCTAAGCTTAACTTTTTTATTCTTGATAATTCATCAACTTTAACTTTTTTAATAATTAAATCACAACTAAAACTTGGAGCCTGGCCATAAGTAGTTCCAATAACTTCAACGTTAAATTGTTCGGCTATTTCTTTTTCAAACGAAACCCAAATGCTATTATAGTTATCTCTGTTATGAATATTTGCAACTACAATAGCACTAAGCTTTTTTAAACCTGGATAATCAAAATATATCGAACGATCAAAACGCATAATTCCAATTGGATAATATAATTGGATAGCATCATAAACCGGCCAAAAATTGTGTTTGCTTGGATTGAATGAAAAGATATTCATTCCCTATTTACTATAAACCTGATCCAAAAACAAATACCTTCCGCGATTTTGTTCTTTTTCCTGCGAAGTTTTAAGCCCAATATTCATAAAAGGAACATTACTGCCGCTGATAGCCGGCCATTGCGGCAGTCCAGAACCATTAGGGTTTGCGTTTTTAACAAAGTTGGCAAAATATTGCAGCATGGTATCGGATATTTTGTAGTCTTCTGAAGTCCAGGCGTAAACCTTGTTAGTGCCCAAGTTGCCCATAGCATATTCAATTTCAAAAGCATGAGGCGCGCCAATTGCAGCTTGTGGTTTGTTAACCGGAGTGGTTGCATTTTTGGTAATCCCTCCAGCCAAACCTGGCGTTGCGTTTGCAAATTCACTCGTCATCGGTGGTTTTGGTTTGGAGAACATATAACGGTATGTGGGCTTGCCGCTGGTTTTGCTGTGCAGGTCGAGCCATTTCCAGGTACTGTAAACAATAAAACGGTCGCTGGACAAAGCAGTAGCGGATTGAATTACTTCATCTTCTGTACCGCCAGGATACAATCTCAGAACTTCATCGGCACGATCAGCATACAGTTGCTTCAGTTTGTTGGTATAATTCTCCGGCAATGGTGCATCTCCTCCCATTAATGATTGGTAACCTACTTCGGTCGAATTCCATCCGGCCAGCAGCGGCACACGCGCTTGTTCGCCTGCTGCAAAAATGGCTGCCGGAAGCTTCGGAAAAAAATAACCATCCACCGTAGCAGCAACGCTAAAAGCACCTGGCTGAGAAGCGGCATCAAGCAAATCGGCAGCCGATAGGGCACGCAAGGCGGCCAAAGATGCGGCATTGGCTTTTCCGGCAAAAGCAATACCTCTTTTTTCGCCTTGTTCCAAAGTAACTGGCGTTGCCGTTGGGTTGATCATGGCACCGCTTTCGCCAATGGCACCGGCAATTAAGTTTTTGGATAAAGGAGAAGCCATCTGCGCAAAAACGGAAATAGAACCCGCCGATTCGCCTGCAATAGTTACCCGTTTTGGGTCTCCGCCAAAAGCTGCAATATTTTGCTGTACCCAGCGCAAAGCAGCGTTCTGATCCATCAACCCGTAATTTCCGGAAGCATGGTGCGGAGATTCTTTCGTCAGTTCCGGATGCGCGAGGAAACCGAAAACGCCTAAGCGATAATTTACAGTTAGCGTTACGATGCCTTTTTTAGCCATACTTTCTCCGTCGTACCGTGCTTCAGAACCATCTCCGGCTACAAATCCTCCCCCAAAAAAATAAACTAAAACCGGCAGTTTTTCTGCGGAGGATTTGGCGGGCGACCAAACATTCAGAAAAAGGCAGTCTTCGCTCATGCCAGAAGAACGAAAATTCATATCGCCAAAAATCTTTTTCTACATGGCATTGGCACCAAAATGGTCAGCTTTGCGAATACCAGTCCAATTTTCTGCCGGTTGCGGTTCCTTCCATCTTAAATCGCTAACCGGCGGTTTGGCGAATGGAATACCTTTAAAACTGCGAATGCCCGAAGCTTCGGTTGTTCCTTCTAAAACGCCATTGGCAACTTTAACTTGTACAGCATTTCCTGACGATGAATTATTTTGTGCAAAGGATGCAGCAGGAACAAGTTGGGCAACTGCCAATAGTAAATGAATTAGTTTCATGATGAATAGGTTTATGAGTTTTTATGCTTTGATACTGCATTAACGCTATAAATTTATAACAATTTGATGTAATGCAGTTTGACTAACCATTAAAATTAACCGATAAAAGAAGCATGTTATCATAGTCGGCTTTTCCAACTCGTTTTCCCGCTTCGGCTTTTTAAAAAACTAAAAGTGAGTTATCAGGTTGAATAAACAGTGTATCAATTTCAACACTTAAAAAAAAGAAAAGATATGCTTACACAAAAACCAATAGAAATCTGGGGTGGAATTGAAGCCACCATCAACCGCGTAGGAGATAATTATTTAGACCAGTCGGAATATTCAGGTCATTACAAGCGCGAAAATGATGTGGATTTAATTGCATCATTAGGTATTAAAATGCTGCGTTATCCGGTGCTTTGGGAAAAACATCAGCCACAAAAAGACATAATTATTGACTGGACTTTTGCCGAGAGAAACCTCCTTCAGTTAAAAGAACTTGATGTAGAACCAATTGCAGGATTGGTACACCACGGCAGCGGACCCAAATTTGTAAATTTCTTCGATGGCAGTTTTGAAAAAGGTGTTGCCGATTATGCCGCACTGGTTGCAACCAAATTTCCCTGGCTCGAATATTATACACCGGTAAACGAACCTTTAACAACGGCCCGGTTTTGCGGTTTGTACGGACATTGGTATCCGCATGAAAGCAGCGAATACTGTTTTTACAAGATACTTTTAAGTGAATGCAAAGCGGTAATTATGGCGATGAAAGCGATTCGGGAAATTAATCCGGATGCCAAATTGATCCAAACCGAAGACCTGGGGAAAGTTTACAGCACGCCTTTATTACAATACCAGGCCGACTTTGAAAACGAACGCCGCTGGTTATCTTACGATTTAATTACCGGAAATTTAACGCCGGATAAATGGATGTGGGGATTTTTACTGCATGTTGGGATTAAAGAACATGAATTACATTACTTCCTCGAAAATAATTGCCAGCCGCATATTGCAGGCTTTAATTATTACATCACTTCCGAACGTTATCTGGACGAAGATTTACAAAGATACCCGGAACATGTACACGGCGGAAACGGCAGGCACCGGTATGCTGATGTTGAAGTAGTACGTGTGCCTAACGAACAGGAAACCGGACCGAAAGTATTAATCAGGGAAGCCTGGGAACGGCTGTGTTTGCCAATTGCCATTACCGAATGCCATTTGCATTGCGACCGCGAAGAGCAGATGCGCTGGTTTTATGAAATGTGGCAGGAACTAAACCAATTAAAAACAGAAGGTATTGATATCCGTGCACTTACGGCCTGGGCTATTTTTGGCACTTTCGGCTGGAACAGTTTGGTAACCCAACCGGGAGGAATTTACGAATCCGGGGTTTTTAATTTAAGTTCTGGCAGCCCCCGCCCTACTGCTTTGGCAAAATTATTACAGGATCTTTCAAAAAACAACACTTCAAACCACCCTGTTTTAGAAACCAATGGCTGGTGGAAACAGGAAAAGCGGATTGCTTATCCCGATCATCGAATTTCGGTTAAGAAAATCCAAAGGATTAAACCGCAAACCAGACCTCTATTGATACTTGGAAAATCAGGAATGATGGGTATTGGTTTCAACAATATTTGTAACGATAGAAATATCCGCAGTTTATGGTTAGATACTTTAGAATTGGATTTAACTGATCCTTTCACCGTTGAAAAACTGATTCAAGATTACAATCCTTGGGCAATTATCAACACAGAAGAACATTTGCAAATAGACGAGGCAGAAAGAAATCCGGAGCAATATTTTAAAACGAATTTTACAATTCCAACACTTGTAGCGCAAATATGTAAAAAGCACAATATTAAACTACTTACTTTTTCTTCCGGTTTTGTGTTTGACGGAAATAAAAAATCGCCTTATTTAGAAAGTGATGCTATATCGCCAATCAACAAGTATGGAAAAATCAAAGCAAAAGCAGAAGCAAGTTTGTTGCAAGTTAATCCGCAAACTTTGATTGTCCGCACCGGGCTTTGCTTTAGTCCCTGGAACCATAACAGTGTTGTTGGTGCGCTGTTGGTAAAGTTAAAAGAAGGGCGAACATTTTACGCGGCGCAAAATCTAATTATTTCGCTTACTTATATTCCTGATCTGGTTCATCAATGCTTAAATTTATTATTAGATGATGAATGCGGCATTTTCCACGTTACAAATCCCGGTGAAACAAGCTTGTACAACCTTGGCCGCAAAGTAGCCGAAATGGCCGGGTTTGATCCATATTTGGTAAAAAGCAAAGTTACCTCGCCGTTACAATTTAAAGCTGCATGGCCATTAAATACAACGATGCAAAGTGAAAAAGGAATACAATTACCAACATTTGAAAGTGCTTTAAAACATTACTTGGATGTAATCGATCACGCTTATTTGCCGGAAGAAATTGCAGTTTGATTATAAATCCAATTTAAACTATACATTTCAGCGAATACTTCTTTTAGCATTCTTTTTTTTACACTTGCATAAAAACAAGTGCTAAAAGAAGCATTAACATTTTAGAAACTTTACTTGCTCAATTCGTTAATCCTGCTTTGTGTATAGGCGATGTAAACTTGTTCTTTAACCGGTGGTTTTGCTTTAAGATACTTTTTATAAAACTTTAAAGCGTTTATTTTATCGTTCAGTCCTTTATCATACAAGTTAGCTAAATTGTAATAAGTAATGGCTTTCTCTTTAAAAAATAAACCTTTTTGGTAAGCTACGGCTTCATTTTTAAACTGTTTGTTTAAATCGTAGGTATCGGCTTTTTCATCATAATAAATATCTGTGTATGGAGATATGGCCTGCGTTAAAGTTTTATCATAATATTCTGCCGCTTGCTTATATCTTTTTAAAGCTTTGTAACTTCTGGCAGACAAATAAAAAGTTCGTTCTGTTTGTGCATCGGCTGGCAAAGCCAAAAATGTTTCCAAAGCACAAGTATAATTTTTGTTCATGTAATACGATGTGCCCAACATGTTTTGGATTTCGATAGATGGATCTCCGAGTTCTACCAATTTGATACAAGTGCCGATCGTTTCTTTAAATTTATCATTGATGTAAGTTAGTTTGGCAAAAGTCCGCAGCAAAAGAAGATTGGTAGAATCTGCAGCCAAGGCAGCTTTTAAAACAGGTTCAGCTTGTTTACTTTGTTTCATGTTGATCAACAACAAACTTAAATCTGCGGCAACATCTGGTTCTTGTGGATTGAGCTGGTTTGCTTTTTTCCAATTCAGAATGGCTTTCTCAGAATCTGATTGCTCGGAATACAATTTCCCTAATTGTTTATAAACCGAAAAATTACTTTTATCAATAGCAATCACCTTTTCGTAATATAATAAAGCTTTGCTATTGTTTTCGCGCCTTACTTGGATACCAGCCAAATTTAACAAAACCGGAATACTGGTAGAATCCTGGTTGTATATCCGCAGGTAATAACTTTCGGCTTCCGGCAGTTTCCCGGCCATTTGGTTGGCATAAGCAAAACGGCCTAAAATTTTTAAATCTGTTACGGGTTCCGGATAGTTCTTTTTCAGGTAATCTGCCGCTTCTGCAAAACGCTGGTTTTGATACAAGTCGATTAAAACTGCATCGTTAGATGTATTTGTTTGCGCTTTCAATTCAACATAAAAAAACAGGGAAACTAAACCGAGGAACCAGGATACAATTGATTTCATAAATAAAAATTTAACTAATATATTAGTTAAAATGTGAAGATCAAAGAAAAAAAGAAAAAGATTATTTATCGATACTTCTTTTATCGGTCTAAAACTTATATTGATCTAAGAATCAACGGTTTAAAACCCGTTGCTACAAAATGTACTGAGGCCACGCCTCTCCTATTTTAGCTTTTAAAGAGCCATAGGCTCGGCCAGTATTGTAAAAATGGGTTTCAACCCGTTTGAACAAAAAGTTTAAAACAACTTTTCCAGAAAATAGCCGATAAAAGAAGCATCACCTTCTCAGCTTAAAACAACGACAATTGCATTTGCCCGGTTGCGGCCGTTCGCTTTTGCCCTGTTTTCGGGTTCAACAAACCATCAATATGATAAACCGGCGTTTCCACATTGCGGGAAGCCACGACAATAGTTGTTCCGGCTGAATGTGGTTGAAACAAGTTGGCAACTAAGTCCGGACAGTTGTTATCTTTCGATAAATGCGACAACAATAAATGGCTCATAAAAGAAGCACGGTGATTTTTAAAAACGGCCAAAGCCTGCGCATTAGACAAGTGCCCTTTGCCGCCGCGGATCCGGCTTTTTAAATGATACGGATAACGGCCTTTCATCAGCATTTCCTCATCGTAATTGGCCTCCATAAAAACAGCATGGCATTGTTTAAAATGATGCGTTACATGCTGACAAACCGTGCCAATATCTGTAAAAACACCAACCGTAACGTTGTTACAGGTAATGATAAAACTATGTGGTTCCGTAGCATCGTGTGCTTTTGGGAAAGCTTTAACCTGCAAATCACCAATCTGGATAGGCTGATGTGCCGCAAAAGGTTGATGCAGATGTTCCTCCAGCAACAGCCTGCCGAAATGCCGAGTACGTTCGGTAATGTAAACCGGCAACTGGTATTTCTTCGACAATACTTCCAGTCCGCGGATATGGTCGCCGTGTTCATGCGAAATAAAAATTGCTTTAACCTTGCCCATCGATAAACCCAGCCGTTTCATCCGTTTTTCGGTTTCCAGGCAAGAGAGACCGGCATCTACCAAAACCGCTTCCCGGCTGTTGCCGATGTAGTAACAGTTACCGTTGCTACCCGAATTTAAAGAGGAAATGAATAAAGACATGGGAATGCAAAGTAAACAGGTTTTCGTGGATTACGACTTGCCATCCTACAAAATCAACTTAAAATTAAAAAAAGGCTGGTAAAAGAAGTATCGTAATCTTTGATCCAATTGTTTAAACCCATCAAGCTTATTTGGCTTTCTGCATAAATATTTTACAAAGCATCTCATACAGTTCCGGGTGCTTTTCCTTCAGCTTTTCGGGTTTTCCAAAAAAGTATTCGGAAGCAACGGCAAAAAACTCTGCTTCGTTGGTGGTGGCGTAAGGGTTAATGTCTGATTTCTCGGCTTCAATCTTCTGTATTTCCTGGTGGATCAGTTTCAGCCAGGGTTCAATATATTCATGCGGTAAAAGATGCTCCGGGATGCCATCAGTCGCACCGTCTTCCTTGTCCAGCAAATGTACAAACTCGTGGATTGCGGTATTTTCTTTTCCTGCGGAAGCAGAAAAACCCTTCCGCAAGGCATCACGGGACAAGATCATTTGTCCGTTCATAAAGCCGCTGCCAACCATACCGGTTATTTCCCGGTTGCCGCCTTCAAACTTAAAATCATTGTTAAACGCATCCGGGTACAAAATAACATTGGTAAGTTGCGGGTACTTCCAATCATTAAAATTGAAAATCGGGATCACGGCACCGGCGGCAATCAGCAAACGGTCTAAATCTTCCAGTTCCAATCCAACGCCTTCTATGCGGGTTTCCTGTAAAAACGTTTCGACTTTCAAAACAAAACTTTGCTGTTGTTCCGGTTGCAGCCGTTGGTAAAAGCTCACGTGCTGTTCCAGCAAACTTTTGTAATTGGTTTCCTGCTGCGGATCGATGACCTGCTGCGGCAATTTAGGTTTTTTAAAGATGAAGTAACCGATCAGCAATAGCACCACTACGGCAATAACAAAGTAGAAGATCATAATTTATAGCGATAAAAGAAGCATTGGTACGGGCGATATTAAACGGACAAGCAGTTCTGCGAAAGTCATGGTATTTTCAATTAACTGCCGCTGCCTTGTTTTATCAATCTGCCGGGTAAAAATAGTATTAACTTTAAAGCATTAACATTTTTTATCTATGAAAGCACTTTACGCTAACTTTTTAATACCCGTTTTGGTTTTGTTTTTTGCCGCCTGTAACCAGGTGCCGGCCAACCATTCGGCCAAAAAGGCCAAGAAAAGGCAGCCGATTAACTATTCCAATTATGTTATCCAGGTTGCCACTTATAAAATAAAAAAAGGTGTTAACCCGGCAGCATTTTCCCGCTTAGATTCTACTATCGAAAAAATCAACACCCGCAAAGAACCCGGTTATATCAGCAAAGAAAGCGGAACAGACGAAAAAGGAAACTGGCTGGTGGTAATTGCCTGGGACAACGCCAGCCACGCAGAAACGGCGCACAAAAACTTTTTGCACAACCCGGCCTTATCCCAATTTTTAAATATGATTGATACGGCAAGCATCAACATTAAACTTTTTACGGTTAAAAACGACGAGAGCAATTCGACCAAAGATGAAAAACCTTATGTAATTGAGCTGGCCACGTTTAAAGAAAAAAGCCAGGTACAGCGCGATACCTTTGAAAAAAGGGACTTGCAGGTAGAAGCAGACTACATCAGCAGGCAAAGTGGTTTTATTACCCGCCGCATTGGAAAAGCAGAAAACGGCGAACGCCTTATGATGATTTATTGGAAGACTTTGGCCGATGCAAACGCCGGGATGAAAGAATTTTTAAAAGATAAATCGGTTGCGGATTATAACAAGATGATTGATTGGAAAACGGTGGATTTGAAACGTTTTCAAGCCATAAATTGAAGAAATGGCTTGGTAGGCATCAACTGTGACGTTGTTAACGGGTCTTCGCCCTGTTTTTACGTTCTTTTGTCTTGATACAAAAGAACCAAAAAATCAAGAATGCCGGATCGCCTCCGGGCGGCATTCGACCCCGCGCGCCTGGGCGATGACCTTGCAAATTGCTCTGCTATCGCAATAAAACAAGAAGCAATTTATTTATACCGATAAAAGAAGCATTTGAAAATACCGTTCAACAAACAAAGATAACAGCGTAGATAAGCCGAAGCGATAAGTCTCCACCCAGGTGCGGGAAGGCCCGACAAAACGCCCGGAGGGATCGGGTTTGTCTTGATCTTTTGGTTCTTTTCCATCAAGGGAAAAGAACATAATACAAGCAACCGCAGGTTTGCTTATCTCCATCCATAACATTCAAGCAATTACTTTTCAAACAAAAAAAAGACACAAGCCTAAACTTGTGCCTTTTCAAAACGAATCAACTTACCCTAACTATTTTACAGCAGCAATCGCAGCCGTATAATTCGGTTCCTGGCCAATTTCCGGCACTTGCTGCTCGTAAACAATTTTACCGGTTGGGTCAATTACAATTACGGCACGGCTTAATAAACCTTTCATCGGCCCATCCATGATCTGAACGCCATAATCCCTTCCGAAATCACTCCGGAAATCAGAAAGCATCACCACATTATTGATGCCTTCGGCACCGCAAAATTGTTTCTGTGCAAAAGGAAGATCTTTAGAAATACAAAGCACGGTGGTATTCTTTAAGCCTGCCGCATCTTCATTAAATTTTCGTACGGATTTAGAACATACGCCAGTGTTTACACTGGGGAAGATATTCATGATCACATACTTGCCTTTATAGTCGGCAAAGGTTTTGTCTGCCAAATCAACGCTGGTCAAGGTGAAACTTTTAACGGGTGTACCAACAGCAGGCAACTTCCCAACGGTATGGATAGGCCTGCCACCCAAAGTAATGGCTGTGCCAACTGTATTTTGCGCGAATGAAGCCGTTGCGATAAATAGGCTGGCAAAAGCTGTAAAAAGCATTTTACGAAGCCATGCATGTTTGTTTAGAGTTGTCATAGGAAATCGGGTTTGATTAAAGATAAGCAAATGTAAGAATAAAGGTATTTGTTTCTTTATCGTTTTAATGGGTTTGCGCCGTGTTTTTATGTTCTTTTTGCTTTAATAATTGATGTTTTAAAAGAAGCAGGCTTTTTTATTTGGCAAACCTGCGGTTGCTGCTTTTACGTTATTTTTGCTTGAACAAAAAGAACCAACGAATTCAAGCATTTCGTATCGCCTCCGGGCGGCATTCCTCCCCTCGCGCCTGGGTGATGAATTTGCAAACTGCTTTGCCATTTCGATAAAAACAAGAAGCATTTTATTTATACCTAAATATAATTCAATAATGCAGGATAATAAAGCGGACAAGCCAAAGCGATAAGTCTCCACCCAGGCGCGGAAAGGCCTGACAAAACGCCCGGAGGGATCGGGTTTGTCTTGATTTTTTGGTTCTTTTTGATCAAGCAAAAAGAACGTAAAGAGGGCGAAGACCCGATTCAAAAATAGTGGTGAACAATTCCATCTTCCAATTCCAATAAACTTCAAGACTGCTCACTTTTCTTGGTAATCGTCCTAATCACTTCATCCAGTTCTTTCGCAGACTGATCTAGATAACCTAACAACTTCGGATCAACTTGGTCATTTTCGTTATGGGTAATTAATTCTATCAAACCCATAATTCTTGCTAAGGGAAGCCTTACGCCATGCGATTGAATGAATGCAATTTCTTGCAGCTGTGCATTTTGTGCTTCTATTGCCTTGGTATAATTTACCTGCTCTGTAATATCCCTTGCAATTACCAACCTGGCTTCTTTTCCTGCATAGGAAATGGAGCTGCACCTGATATCAACATAAAACTCCTGCTTGTTTTTTCTGCGGTGTACAGCCATGTTCTGCATGGTTGTATTTTCTTTGATATGGCTCACGATTTCTAAAATGCCATCCAATCCTTCTTCCGGCCTTAAATCTTTTAAAGTCATGCACAGGAATTCTTCCCTGCTGTAACCGTAATTTTCGATCGCCGATTCGTTCACTTGTAAAAACTGCAAAGTTTCAAGATCAAAAACCCACATAGGCGAAGGGTTTAAGTAAAAAAGGCTTTTATAGTGCCCCTCAGATTCCTCCAGTTGCTTATTTAATTCTATTCGGTCTAAAACTTCCTGCTGCAACTTTCCTTTTAAATGATGCTCTTTTAAAATGGTACTTTCTAAACCATTTATAATTTTGCCGATTGAGGCAACACTTACCCAGCTCAGGAATATTAAATTGGATGATACGGCAATCCACGCCGCTAAATCGTATTCACGAAAAAATAGGCTGCTTGCAGATTTTTGATAAATCCCGACTGCAAAAACAGCGCAAATGATAAAGTTTGCCGCTACCGACCAATAAGCCACCTTTGTACGGAAAATAAGCGTAGCAAAAACACTTAGTGCAAGCAAATAAACCCTTCCGGGACCAAATGACCCTAATTGCGCTAAAAGAACTATGGACAGGCAATACAAAATAAAAACCACAAACGCCTTCCTGAAAGTTAAATTTAATTTCGCGCTTAGCGCAATCAGCGGAATGGAAATGGCGGTTAGCGTATCAAAAATGGCCAGAAACAGAAATCCCGTTCGTATGGAAATGATTACGCAAGGTATCAATGCAAGTAAACAAACGGGGATTAGATAGGTGATAAAGTTTGCAAAAAGTGTATCGCGCCAAAAAGAAATGTCTTCCGTTTTGTCCTGCGTATTTCCGATGGCCGCATGTTTAACAAAATATTTATACCGGCACCACCAGAAGTTAAAAGTAGGCTTTATAGCCATAAACATTCATTTTGTGCCGAGTAGTTCAAATTATTTAGGTTTTGATAACAAAAGAGCGAATCAACCGCTTTGCTATACGTTATCGCGCCGGTAAGGTTGTTTGGCAATAAAAGCAAAAGAACAAGCTTTAACCAAGCGGCGTATTTGAATGAGCGGTTTCCCGGAAAAACCAGTATATGCTTTTTAGATTAATATAATTTATACTGATAAAAGAAGCATTGGCACAGATAAACCGAAGCGGTAGGTTATTATCCTGATGCGTAAAGGCCCGGCAAAACGCCTTGAGGGATTTGGTTTGTCTTGATTTCGTTGGTTCTTTTTGGTTAAGCAAAAAGAGCGTATTGCAAGTTACCGCAGGTTTGCTTAAAACATTAACAGGCCTTCGCCCTACTTTTACGTTCTTTTTGCCTGAACAAAAAGAACCAACGAATTCAAGCATTTCGTATCGCCTCCGGGCGGCATTCGACCCCTCGCGCCTGGGTGGCTACCTTGCAAATCCCCTTTCTTTCGGCTGCTCTTTTCTGTTGGATGCTTCTTTTATCTGTTGTTTTTTGTTGGCCGCGCTGGTCGTAATTTGTAATCACGTCCTTTGAACAAGGATTTTTTAAT
This sequence comes from uncultured Sphingobacteriaceae bacterium, assembly GCA_964251965.1. GTDB lineage: Bacteria > Bacteroidota > Bacteroidia > Sphingobacteriales > Sphingobacteriaceae > Mucilaginibacter_A. The sequence goes on from CAXULQ010000001.1 coordinate 715,795, forward strand.
TCCATCATTAAACACTTTCTACCATTCCCTGCCTTAGCTTTAAACAAGTGGAGGCATCCTAAATTTGATTGTTAAAAGAAGTGCGGTTGTTTGTAAAAACAGGATCACCGATTCGAGGCTCAAAGGGACGTAATTAACAAATCCCGGCCAGTAAAAAGCCTAAAATGTACTTTAAAATATTACTAAGCGTTATCATGCCCAAAACCTTTACTCCGCATCATTTGCTATACTTGTACCTAATAATCAACAACTATATTCACAAAATGCAATCCACATTTTATAAACCCTTATTGCTGGGCGCAGCTATTTTGGCAGCCACAACCATTTGTACCGCACAGACCGGGAAACCAGTAGAAACCAATTCCCCAAACAGTCAGTACAAACCAGCCTTTGCAGGGCAAACCCGTATTGGCAGCGTAAAGAGTAAAACGGCTTATACCGCTACGGTCATCAATACGAAACTCGAAAGCCCCTGGGGCATCCATGTTTTGCCAGACGGGCGATTGCTGATCAGTAGTAAACCGGGAATTATGCAGATCGTTAAAACCGACGGTCAGATTGATAAAACCATTACAGGTTTCCCCGCTGTGCAGTATGAAGGACAGGGCGGTTTGCTGGATGTAAACATTGATCCTGACTTTACCAAAAACCGCATGGTTTACTGGACTTACGCCCAACCCGGCAACGGTGCCACTCTTGCGGTAGCCAAAGGCAAACTTTCTACCGATGAAACCAAGCTAACCAACGTAAGCGTGATATTTGAGGCCAGCCCGCGTTACAAAGGTTCCGGCCAGTTTGGTTCGCGCCTGGTGTTTGACAAGCAAGGCAATCTTTTTGTTACCTCTGGCGACCGTCAGGCCAATGATATCCGCGTGAAGGCACAAGACCTGGATGCAACCACCGGAAAAATCATCCATATCACTAAACAAGGTAAGCCGGTTGCCGGTAATCCCTTTATCGGTAAAGCCAATGCCAAGCCCGAAATATACGCCTACGGTTTTCGTAACGAGGATGGCCTGGCGATAAACCCGGTTACAGGCGAGCTTTGGGAAACAGAGTTTGGCCCGCGTGGCGGCGACGAAGTTAATCTAATCAAACGCGGTGGCAACTACGGCTGGCCTTACGTTACCTACGGTATTGAATACAGCGGCAAGCCTGTTTATGATGCGATCCAGCAGAAAGCGGGTACGATACAGCCGGTTTATTATTGGGACCCGGTTATTTCGCCAGGCTGCATGATGTTTTACACAGGCAACATCGCCGAGTGGAAAAACAACATCTTCATCGGTGCATTGAGCGGGTCGCACATCATCCGCTTAGTTATTAAAAACAACAAAGTAGTAGGCGAAGAACATTTATTGGCCGATAAAAACGAACGCTGGCGTTGTATCGCTACCGGTAAAGACGGTGCTATTTATGCCGGTACAGATAGCGGGAAGTTATATAAGATCGCTAAGCAGTAAATCATTGCCGAATAAAAAAAACCTGCAACAAAAATCAGACAAAGGGTTAAGCAACTCTAATTTGTCTGGTTTTTTGTTTTTCAATACCTGCGGTAACGGATATCTTTTGCAGCATTTAGTTTTTTACGGTTGTACCCTATTTCGATATTTTGGATGCTTCTTTTATCGGTTGTTTTTCATCTCCGTACTGTCAACCAGAGCTTGTTGAAGGATTGCACTGCCGTAAGTTTCAAAATCTAAACCTGGAGAAAACCGAACCAGAAAATCAACATCGCTTTTAGGGTTCATTGTACCAGATGCGGCACTACCGAACAAACAGGCTTGCTTTACGTTGTACAAACGCATCAGCTTTTTAATTTGTGTAAAGGTTATCTTTAATTAGAACTTGCATTATCGTTACAAATTATAGATCATTTAAGTCCTAAGCTAAGAACGGGATTAACAAATCCTATCAGGTATGTTATTTAAGCTTTGATTTTATTGATGGTTTGACGATTGGAAGATAACCAAAAGTTTATAGTGAATTTAGTTCCTTCGAGGTATTATCAGGAAAATCGCTTTTAAAAATTTACGCATATTTTTTGGCTGAGGCCTTGGCCTGCTTCTGCCAATTTACCGTTGGCTGAAGCCCAACGGCAATGATTGAAGGGTTGGGACATTTTAAAGCAGCTAAAGGTATTCATTGCCGTCCCATTTATGGGACGGTAGCAAAAGGGTAAAAAGCGGCTTTAGCCAAAATTTACCATGCAATTATTTTAAAAGCGATTTCTTTGGAGGTATTATCTATTAAAAATGGAATATCACCATTTTAAAAAGTTTTGATCTGCTCATTTTATTTTAAATGCTTCTTTTAGCACCTTAAAATGTTGAGGGTTTGTATCGATTTAAATACATCAAACCAAACACCGATTTTTATGTGCTAAAAGAAGCATGAACATTTTTTCTTGTATAAATTTAAATACACTATATCAGTTATGCTAAATAATAAGTTATTTTAAAAAAAATCAATATAAAACTATGAAACAAAGATTAACCGTACTGTTAATTGTAATTACTGCTACCGTATTTTACGGATTGAACAACCATGCCTTGGCACAAACATCGCACAAAAAACCGTTGGCAAAGGGTATCCATCCTAAAAAACCGATGTCCGATATCCAGCAAGGTGAAGCCCTGGTCGCTAAATCTGATTGCTTAAGCTGCCACAGGCTGGATGTAAAATTAATAGGGCCGTCTTACAAGGATGTGGCCTTAAAATATCCGCCTACGGACGACAATTACAATTACCTGATTGCAAAAATTATGAATGGCGGAAGTGGCGTCTGGGGTCCGGTTGACATGTCGCCGCACCCAACACTAAAATCCACTGATGTTAAAAAGATGGTAAAATATATTTTAAGCATTAAATAAGCATCTGCAACCAGAGAGTTTAATAATAACAGAGAGACTATACAACGAATGAGATTTTTTATAAATGAATGCTTAATATCAGTACTGTTTAAGGATTTGCAAACTCTAACCCGCTTTAAAAATATATGCGGCGGTATGATCATGATATTCGCGATGTGGTTACCTACCGCTGTAAAGGCGCAGGTAACAACAATTACCGGCAGCGTTTACCATAACAATCATGAAGTTGTTCCCGGTGCAATGGTTTATTTACTAAACACCAATTTAACCACAAGTACGAATACAAATGGTGAGTTTAAATTTCAGAACCTGCCGACTGGAAAGTACACCATCCGGGTAAGTGCGGCAGGATATGCAACGCTTATCAAAGAAATCGATTTAAAAAACGGAGAGAAAATCGATTTAACACTTACTGAAGCCACGAGGCAACTGGATGAAGTCATCGTTTCCGCCCAAAAAAGCGATGAACAGCCGCAAAAGCTGTCTTTAAGCCTTTCAACTTTTTCGGCTCAACAAGTGCGGGATGCCAAATTGTGGAACATTAAAGATATAACGGCAATGGTGCCCAACTTAACATCAGCCAACCCGGGCGATAACCGCAATGTAACTTCTATCAGGGGGATTACCACTACCTCCTACGACCCGGCAGTGGCTACTTATATTGATGGCGTAAACCAGTTTGGTTTGGATACTTACATTGCCCAGTTAGAGGATATAGAACGCATAGAAGTTTTGCGCGGCCCGCAAGGTACTTTGTACGGGCGGAACGCTATGGGCGGCGTAATCAACATCATCACCAAACAACCGGGCAACGAAACCCGCGGCTTTGCAGAACTTGATTTTGGCAATTATAACCAGCAGCGTTACAGTTTAGGTTTGCGCACTGCGCTGATAAAAGACAAGCTTTTTCTCGGTGCATCGGGCTTGTTTACCCGCCAGGATGGTTTTTATACCAACTTGTTTAACAATACTAAATTTGATAACCAGCACAGCTTTATGGGTAACTATTATTTAAAATACTTAGCCAGCCAAAAGTTATCATTTACGCTGAATGTTAAGCATGTAGAAAACCGCAACAACGGCGCGTTTCCCTTAACTTCAGATCCGATGACTGCTTTAAGCCAGCCTTTTACGGTTAATCAAAATAATACCACAATGCTTGTTGATAATATTTTAAACACCTCGTTATCGGTAAATTATACCGGCAGGGGCTTCAACTTCAGTTCGCAAAGTGCTTATCAATCCAACTATCGTTATTATACCAGCCCTATTGATGGTGATTTTTCTCCTATTGATGGCGTATCCATTGTTAATAATTATGGCAGCGCATTTAATAAGGTAAAAGTAGGTACGCAGGAGTTCAGGTTCACCTCACCGGCAAACGCAAACTCCCGTTTTAACTGGGTGGGCGGCCTTTACGGGTTTTATGAAAGCAACCCGGTAAAACAAGGTGTTCATTATGGTAATGACGCCGCTTTACTGGGCGCAATTTCAGATTCCACGGGTATCAGTACCAATAAACAAAGTCTTTACGGACTGGCTATTTTTGGACAGGGAACTTACAAGCTAAGTACCAAACTGGATGTAATCTTAGGTTTACGCTATGATTATCAGCATAATAAGGAAACTATAAAAGGCGAGTCTCAGCTTGACGGGCAGGATGCTATTGTTATTCGGACAGATACTTCATCCACAGCAAGCTTTAAAGCTTTTTCGCCTAAAGTAAGTTTGGCTTATCATATCAGCGATGAAAACAACCTGTTTGGCGGGTATAGCCGTGGTTTCAGAACGGGCGGCATTAGTCAGTTAGGTTCTGACCCAAGCCAGCCGCCCCTTTATACTTATCAACCCGAAACAAGCAATAATTTTGAGTTAGGCAGTAAAAACACGTTTTTGGATAACCGCCTCAGGGTGAATGTAACCCTGTTTTTTACGCGGATTAACAATGCGCAAGTGCCAACACTCATTTTGCCTGATGCCATAACCATTACACGTAACGCCGGAAAATTGGAAAGCAAAGGTGCCGAGCTTGAAATGGCTATAAAACCATTGAAAGGGCTTGAGGCGGAATACAATTTCGGCTATACCCATGCCCGGTATAAATCTTTGTACCTCGCATCCAACGGTTCAGAGGTAAATTTAACCGGCAACCACCAGGTTTTTACGCCCGATGTTACTTCTATGCTGGCGTTGCAGTACAATTATGCTATCGGTACAAGCAATCTGTATAAACTGGTCGTCCGCGGCGAATGGCGTTACCTGGGGGATGAATATTTCGACCTGGGCAACCAGGTTAAGCAAACTGCTTATCATTTATTTAACAGCAGGATCGGTATATCTGCCAAAAAAGTAAGTGTGTTTTTCTGGACGGCCAACTTATTTAACAGACACTATATAGATTATGCCTATGATTTCGGCGCGGCCCATTTAGGTAACCCGCGCACGCTGGGCGTAACTTTAAGGACTGATTTTTAAACTGATAGTAAGCCGGCTATCAATCGTATAGAATGAAAAAATTAAGAAATAAAGAACCTGTTTAAATATTATTTAATTTGGTTACAATGCTTCTTTTATCACTATAAAATTCTGTCCTTAGCTATTATATCGATACAAAAAGTATAATAAACTACTAATTTTAGGTGATAAAAGAAGCATACAAAACAAGTCGAATAAAATTTAAATAATCATTTGGTTTCCTTGTTATCTTTACACTATTATTTCTGTTAAGGCTGAAATAAAACTGATATAAACCAAACTTATTTACAGCATAATTTTCATTATTAAATACACATTATAACATTTTATGAAAAAGTTAATTCAAAACAAATTCCCTTCAAAATCAGCAAAAGCTAAGTCGGCATTAATTATCGTGTTAGCTTTAAGCCTTTCTATCGGTGTGTTTTCTTCTTATGTTACGCACAAAAGCATCAAAAAAGGTAGTATTGCCGCGGCACCTATGACTTTAAAAGTTGAAAAAATTACCGACACTTTGGAAGCACTTACCGATATGGCTTTTCCGGGTAATGGCGATGTTTGGGTTACGGAACAAGCGGGCAAAATCTGGGTGATCAGAAACGGTAAACTAAACGATGCGCCGCTGCTTGACCTGCGCAGTATCATGCTCAAAATTAATAACGGTTATGAGGAACGCGGTTTGCTGGGGATAACCCTTCACCCGCAATTCAGTTCCAATAAAAAATTCTACGTGTTTTACAGCAGAAGGTCAACCCAGAAATTTGACCATACAGATGTTGTGGCAGAATATAAATTATTAGATGCCGACCACGTTGACCCTAAAAGCGGCCGTATTATACTTGCGGTAGAAAAGCCCGACGGAAACCACGATGGCGGGTGCCTTAAATTTGGCCCTGATGGTTATTTGTACATCTCCTTTGGTGATGGCGGCGGGCAACACGATAAACACGGTACAATAGGGAACGGACAAAATATGAACACTTTGCTTGGTAAAATATTACGTGTGGATATCAATACCGATTCGGGTTATGTTGTACCTAAAGACAACCCTTTTGTGGGCAAGGCAGATGTAAGGCCGGAAATTTGGGCTTACGGTTTCCGTAACCCGTACAGGTTTTCTTTTGATAAGGTAACCAAACAACTATTTGCCGGAGATGTTGGCCAGGACCTTTGGGAAGAAGTTGATATTGTTAAAAAAGGGGCTAATTATGGCTGGAGGATAGTTGAAGGGACACATTGCCATAACTTTACTAATACGCCAGAAACAGGCTGCAATATTAAAGGGATTACCATGCCGATATCAGAATATGACCATAAAGAAGGTATATCTGTTATGGGCGGATATATTTACAACGGAAATCAGTTGCCTTCCCTGAAAAGCAAATATGTATTTGCCGACTGGACAGGACCGATATTTTATCTGCAAAAATCAAATAATACCTGGCTGCGCGGTAAGATTACCCTGCAAAACATTCCGGCCAATTTAAAAATAACCGGGATTAATGAAGATGGAGCAGGTGAGTTATACGTACTAACCAATCCGGATACGGGCCCCGGAAATAAGAAATGCGGTATCTATAAGATCGTAAAAAGTTAGGGCGTATAAAATTTAGATTAGCAGGGTTTACAGTGCTTCTTTTATGCCTGTAAACCTTGCTTTTTTTAATTCAGAATACCTTATTTTAGGTGATAAAAGAAGCATAAAGATGGCCATATCAAATTAAACAATGAAGAATTACCGGGAATTGTAGGGTTGCTTAACTACAGGCCGGAAACTGCAAAGCCTTTACTGGAGCTGGCCGAAACGTTACTGCGCGGCCCGTCAAGCCTAACCAGCGGTGAAAGGGAAATTATTGCTGCATCTGTTTCTTACTGGAACAAATGCCATTTTTGCCACACCTCACACGCCGCCGCTGCGGCAGCCCATTTAAAAAGTGGTTTGAACCTTATTGATGATATTAAAGCGGGCTTGCCTAATACACCCGTATCCGATAAGCTAAGGGCGTTGTTGCATATTGCCCACCAGGTACAGCAAAACGGGAAGAATGTTAAGGAAAGTGATATTGAAGCTGCCCGCGGTCTTGGTGCAACCGACATCGAAATCCATGATACTGTACTGATTGCTGCTGCTTTTTGTATGTACAACCGTTATGTTGATGGTTTAGGCACCTGGGCACCGGTGCCAAATGAAGCTTATGCAGAAATGGGTGAAAGAATGGCCCATGTTGGCTACGGAAAGTATTGATTTTGTTATCGGTAAAAAGAAAACTTCAATCAGGCCAAAAGCTAAACATTATTAAAAGGACAACACAAAGCTGTAATTTCCATTCTTCGATAAATTCTTTTAATTGAAAGATGGCGGCCCGGCATTTGCAGCCCAGTTTTTGTTGGGCTTGGCCGAAAGCTGATAACGGAGCATACCGCCATTTTTGATCAGGTTATAGGGAAGCCAGGTGCTGTTCCAAATTTTACCGTTTACTTCAAGGCTTTTTATATAGATGTTTTTCTCAGAACCACCGGTAATAACCAGTTCTTTATGGTTGCCCAGCATGATTTTAATTTGAGGAAAAGCCGGGCTGTTCAACGAAAAACCCCCGTATCCCGGAATCATGGGATATAAACCTAAATTGGCCAGTACATACCAGGCACCCATGGCACCCAGGTCGTCATTGCCGGGCAATCCGCCGGGCTTGTTGCTGTATTGCTCGTGCACAATGCGGCGCACAACCTGCTGTGTTTTGTAAGATGAACCTGTCCAATTGTATATCCAGGGCACTTCAAAGTCAGGCTCATTTCCCGCTGCAAACCAGGTTTGGCCGTAATTAGCGTTCAGCTTTACAAAAAAACTGTCTAACCTGGCCTCGGCCGCCCGCTTGCCGCCAATGGTATCTATCAACCCCTTCAAATTAAAGGGCACCATCCAGAAATAATTTTTATAGCCGGCTTCCCGCCAGTCATCATCCTGTTTCTTCCAGGTGCCTACAGCGTTTTTAGACTGAAGCCAGCCGGTAGCCGGGTTGTACAAATTTTTCCAATACTGCGCGCGCCGCTGATAATTTTTGCTTAACGCAGAGTCTCCGGTAGTTCTCAACGCAAACTGGCTGATAGCAAAATCAGCTGAATTGTATTCCAAACTTATGGAAGCATCTGCATAACCTTTTTGCAGATATTGTTCCAGTTCAGGTCTTGTAAGTACGTTTTGCGATTTGGTTTGCGGCACCTCGGCACCTTTGCGCATGATCGTAAGTGCTGCTTTAGTATCAAAATTACGCACGCCGAAAGCATAAGCATTAGCAACCAGGATGCTGGTTGGATCGCCCTGCATGATGCCGGTTTCCACATCGGCCATAACCCAGCGCGGGAACCCGCCGCCCGATTGCCGGGCAAAAGCAATCAGTGAATTAACCATATCCCCGGTTTCCTTTGGGGCGATTAAGCTAATGAGTTGTATTTGGGTGCGATAAGTATCCCAGTTGCTGAAAGCGGTATAATAATTGGCTCCGCGGACCGTGTGCCGCTTGTGGTCAGCACCGGTATAATCACCATTAACATCGCTAAAAAGGCTTGGATGTGCCAGCGCATGGTACAGATGGGTATAAAATTGTGTTGTTAAATCACTGCTTGCGCCGCTCACCCGTATTTTACCCAGATAGTTATTCCAGACAGCGATGGCTTTATTTTTTACCTGCTCAAAGTGCCAGTCCGGATTTTCGGCTTCCAGGTTTTGCCGGGCATTAGCAATAGATACATAAGAAATGGCAAATTTATAATGGACAACCTTTTGCTGAGACACATCAAAAGTAAGGTAAGCACCAGAATTGGTGCCATTCACTTCTGTTGATCCTTTTTGCATTTCCGTATCTTTCCAGGTGCCCGAAACCGTTGGCTTGGCATCAAAGGCGGCTACAAAATAAACCTTACCTGTATTGCTTTGCGAACCGCAAAAAGACCCGATATTCGAATAACCCTCCACGGTGTTCGGGTCAGTAAATTTCAAGTTTGCTTCGTTAATTTCTGTAGCATTGATACCTGACCCAATAATAATAGTTGCCAATTTTTCTTTTACAGGATAAATAAACCTGGCCATTCCGGTCCGTTTGGTGGCCGTTACTTCACAGATGATATGGTTGTTTAAAGTAGTTTTGTAAAAGCCGGCTACAGCCGTTTGGTTACGATAACCGGCTTTAAAACCAGACATGTCATTAGGCGAACGTTCTAAATTACCGGTAAGCGGCAGCACGGGAAAATTACCCATGTGGTCACAACCGGCACCACTTAACTGGTTGACCACAAAACCTTTGTCTTCGTTAAAAAAAGTAGGCGTAAACTGCACCATCCCAAAAGGCAGCATGGCACCCGGGAAAGTATATCCCGCTTCAAGGTAGCGTTCTTCTGTACCAAAACCTTTGCCTTTGGTGCCGATCAGGGTATTTACTTTGCCAGCATAAGAAAGGTTTTTACTGCCAGGCTGGGCTTGTATTTTAAAACTGAATATTAAAAACAACACAAAAATAAAACGGTAAACAAAGTTTTTCATCAGCAAAAAATACTAACATTTATAAAAGCTGAAAATTAACTAAAGTAAATTAACTTTTACAAAAGCTTAAAACTAATTTATTGCAGGCCATTGATCTTTCATGATTAAAACATTTACAATTTATAGAGTCTGTTTAAACTTTATAAAACTTGTTTTTATGCTTCTTTTATCACCTAAAAAACAGGAATCTCCCGGCTTTTGCCATTTGTATATTATGCAGAAGCAAAATTTATAGGCATAAAAGAAGCACTGTTAATTTTGCTGATAAAGAAAAAACCGATGTAACTTTATTGCATTTACTATATTGTTGTTTTGATAGGTTGATAAGCGTTTACGTTATTTTGATATTTTAAAAACTTACAGGGCAAGTTGCCTTAAATCACTTGATTATTTTTGTAACCCAAATGATGAAAAAAAACTTTGAAGAACTCCTTCGCGACAATTAGTTGAAGGTTACCTCACCAAGGTTAAGTGTGCTGAAATTGATTTCCGGCCAGCAATCTGCCACGTCTCAACCGATGTTAGAAAAAGTGCTGGGGGAAGAAGTAGACCGGGTAACTTTGTACCGGATTTTAAAAACTTTCGAGGAAAAAGGCATCCTGCATAAAGTAATCGACTTAAACGGCACGGCCCTGCTGGCCGTGATTTGTAATTACGTCCCTTGAACTCGGGATTTTCAGTCCTCTGCTAAATCATCATTAAACACGTTCCGCTATATACTGGCTTAGCTTTAAACGGTTTGAGAGCATTCCCAATTTATATTGTTGAAAGAAGTATCGTTGTTTGTAGAAACAGGATCACAGATCCTAAGCTCAAAGGACGGGATTAACAAATCCCGACCAGAAGGAATCAATGTGTTTTATCAAACCGCTGTTATGCTTCTTCCTTAAAATAAACTTTATAATAATTGAGGTTTTTGCCTTCGTCGAAACCTTTTTCAATCAGCTCTTTGTTGCCGTGAATATAAATGTGAAAGTTCTTGTCTAATTTTAAAACGCTTTTGTAAACCCGAGCTTGCTTTTTCACAGCAGCCGAATTAATATCAAACGAATTAGGTATTGGTGTTTCAAATTCATCTTCAAAGCTTTTTTTATAACCTAAAAATGAAGCAATGCCTTGTTCATTACCAATCACTTCATGGGAAAACTCATCCAAATCAAAACTTTCTTTTTCTTTAAAGTATTTCATGGATTTATTAAGCAAATCTATTTTATCTGCTTTGGATACTTCAAAAGCATCATCCAGTTTTTGGGTAACAAAGTTCTTGTAAACGCCTAATACATTTTGGGTTTGGTTGTAATTATCGTTTCGGACTTTCAATTTCAAGAAATCATCTTTCCAATACACTGCTTCCTGGCCGCGGTTAGTTTGATCAATTACCGCAACTTTATAACCTTGTTCCTTTTCAGTATTAAATATAAGGCAGCCTTTGTCCAACTTGTTAATGTTAATAGCATCCTGCTCATAACTTACACCAAAACCATCTTTTTTCGGGTAAACTTTTAAATAGGTTTCTTTGGTTTCAGATTTAAACAAACCAATCGCATCCAATAACTCACCATCTATTTGTACATCTTTAAAATAAGCTACATACAATTCGCCGGATTTAATCTTAGGATGATTAGAAACTTCATATAAATGTTTTGCTAACTGCTGACTGTTCTCATGGAAAGTATCAATATTATCAAATATTTCGGAAGCAAAATGATAAACTTCGTTTAATGTTAAATTGTTATTAGCATGGTATAAGTTATAAACCTCATTAACCTTTTCGCAAGGTTTTAAAAAATATTGTATCAATAAATTATTAAGTAATTCATCTTGTATTTGAATAGGATTTTCAGACAGAATTATGTATTCATCATGTACCTTATTGCCTATACGATGAATAGAAAGTTTAGTAAGCGAAGTTTGATAAAATGTGATCATATATTATTTGGTAACATTATTACCTTTAACTATTAAACTTTCTAATACACTTGGATATTTGTAACAGGAAAATGCAATCAAAAAATATAAAAATGCTATTAATGGATATAATATAAACATGCTTATTTTTCTTGAATTCAACGACCCCGTATGATATTTATCGAACTCGTTATCAGATATTAATTCTTTTGAAGCTCTTTTCCAATAACGGATTTCTTTGTTAGTAACAGAAAGATCAGTTATATCAACTATGCTTTGAAAGATGATAGAAATAATAAAATAAACTGCAAGTGCATCAAACACATATATCAATAACTTTTTTTTATCCAATCCAATATTATCGGAAAATTTTGTAAAAATTGTAAATCCGACTAGAACTAAAGCTGTTAAAATATCTCGGAGTAAATTGCTTAAAAGCGTTCTTATCTTTTGTGAATATAACTCTGATTGTGTTCTTAAATCTTTTAAAAGCTCTTTTAGTTCTTTAAGATAAGCGTCTTTACGTTCTAAAATCACAAAATTATATCTTGCTTTCGCTTGTTCTAAAGACTCAGAAAGATAATTTTTAAGCGCATCAACTAAAGTTTGTGATTCAACAATTTCAAGGGTTAATCTTTCATTAAATAGTTTTTTTCTTGTTTGTATCTTATCTTCATACAGCCATTTTACTAAGTCAATTTGGTTTTTTATTAATTCGTAATTATATGAATCTAAAGAGTTATATATAGATAATTTCATCCTTTTTAAACCATTAAGAATTACTTTTTCGTAACTGTAATACTCGTCAACAATACAAACACTTAAAGCTATAGAGCTTTGTCGCATTAGACTATGAGATAGTTGGGTATCGTATTCACCTTCTGACAATGCATATGTATTAGGATTAAATCTTATTTTAGTTTCAGAAATAAAATGAGTATTCTCTTGAAGAGACTCAAAATTTGGAAGTCGACAAGTATTTAAAAATTTGTGTGAACTAAATTTAATATCAGCAGGAATTAAACTTAGATATTCACTCCCAATAGGATATATCAGATCTTTAACAATAATTTTTAATGGTGAAAAATAATTAATAGGGTTACTTTCTTCAATAGGATTTACCAAATTCATCCAATTAGAACATTCTATTGAGGTTAAAAAAATGTTAAAATAACAATCACTGTCTAATTTTTTTTCAATAAAACCTTGTTTATTAAAAGTGAGTTTCCATTTATTAAATGAATTATGACTAATCTCGTAATCATTAAAATCAACAATTTTAACATTATCATTATCGAACCAATATTTTGCTAAATCTTGACTGTTATTAGAATCTAAAATAATATCTAAATCTTTGAATATTTTATAAATAGAAGTGTTATAATTTCCAGTTAATTCTAAATTCCCCCATCCTTCTTTATAGGAATTAGATATTGGTTTTGCTTGTGATATAATTTCAAGTACATTCAAATAAGGTTTCATAATTACTAATTGCCATCCAATATTTCTAAGTTGCTTGTACGAATTAGTATATGAAATAAACTATCATTTTTATCCTTAAATTTAGGAATAGTAACTAACTTATCATCTGGATCGCCTTCCCATTCAATTTTGACACCTTCTGCAGTTTTCCTTACATTCTTTCTAGTATTCGGTGTTAAACTATTTTTATTAGGAGTAAATGATTGCCCTGCTAATCCAGTTTCATCACACTTTGTTTTTAATAAATTTTCTAATTTTTCCATTCTAACCTCATCTTCATCTAATACTACGGCTTGTATAAACTCTTTAGTACTAAACATTGCAGTGGAAGAAAGATAAGCTATAGCTCTATACTTATAACTTGCAACATCTTGATTAGGATCAAGTTCTTGTTTGTTAGTTATTGCCCATTGTGTTACAGTACTAACGGCCCTCAATGTTAATTTTGACGGAGTATCTTTTTCTATTACCGTTAAAAAACTAGAAAAGTATTCACGCAAACCTTTTTTAGGGCCTGGAGTTCTTTCCTTTGCTAAAACATCCCAACCATAATGGTCAGAAATATCTATTAAAGCTGATTTTTGAATGGCCTTTTTGTCTTCAATGAAAGTATCTTTAATTTCTTTTAATAAAGCCTTTGTCCCTGTCAATTTATACTGATAAACCTTTTTGTTATCTAATTTTAATAAAAAAATTAAATATCGAGTATTCATAACTTTAACTAAAGCGGTAATAAATACTCCATCTGCTGTATTTTTCTTGTGATGACTTTTAAAAGAAGCTGATAAAATCTTCGAAACTTTAATAAAATCTTTTTCAGGATCTTTTATTAAATCATTACAATGTTTTACAAAATCTGAATTCTCAACATCTTTAAATATATGTTGTATTCCTTCTGATATTTCGATGAACCTATTTTTAAAAAAGTTAACTTGATCTTCTTCAAGCTTTATTTCATCAAGATATAACGGAGCAGGTTCTGCTTCAATAATGATATGGAATATAAATCTTTCGATCTCAAAAGACTCTTTTTCAGACTGTGTTAATACGCTTTCTTTGCTCATTACAAGTTATAATACATTTTTAAAGATACATATAATTAAATATAGCACTAACATTTTTAGTAAATAATCAATGAACTCATATTTATTTGTTAATAAATAACACAAATTCATACCAACCCCACCTCATCAATCTCCCTCATCACCCTATCCGTTTCCACCAGCGCAACAATCATTTGCTGATAATGTAAAATATCTTCATAACTCAATTCCCGTTCTTTGCGGTCTTTTAACCATTTTTGGGCGGGTTGGTAACCGCCGATATAAAAGTTCCAGGCGGTTTGCGGTACACCGGCAAAGTATTGTGCTTCGTTTATCCATACTTTTCCGGTGTTGGTAGGTCGTCCTTCGACAAGCTCAGGATGACCTTCAAAGCGGATTTTGCCAACCACATTTGTACCGTCTTCTGGGTATTGAGTAATGTATTGTTGTACTTTGGGCGATTCTAATAAATGTAGTTGCCGTAGTTCTCCTCCTAATTGTACCAGCCGCCAAAACTCGTTTACATCGGTTGGGTAAGGCACGCGCGGGAAATCAATCTTTAAAAACTCTTTGTATTTTTCGCGGTAAGCCGGACTGTGCAGTACGGCATATATGTAATCCAGTAAATCTATTGGGGCGAAAGTGTTTTCGGTTTTTTCTTTTTCGTTGGTGAAGGTTAGGGATAGGCTTTTGGCGATCTTTTTAATAATTATAAAATTCAAATTAGGTGTTCTATTACCACTGTTATCAATCGTAATTTGTCCTTTTTTATCTGGATATAAGTATAAAGGGAACAACACACCGCCACCTCTATAATACATATTAAAGTCAGTAATATTTTCAGTAACAAAACTTAAATTCCATGGCATGTTTCCAACGACTTGACCTTGTCTTCCTATTATTAATCCAATATTCTTTCCTTCTACAAAATGCTGCATCACTCTTAGCCTTGATCTCTCGATCATAGCTAAATCGTAGTAAACGAATTGACTATCAAAGGGCCTGTAAGAGATTTTCTGAACAAATTTGCTATCAGGTATATTTTGATAGTGATCTTTAATATTACTAATAAGTTGTTCAACAGAATTGCTAATTAATATAGAATCTTTTGCAGTTACAATGCCAACATTATTTAACGGAAATAATTCACTTACAATAAAGCTATTATTGTATTCGTCTTCAACATCAAAACTTTTTTGTACCATAAAATACATTGGAGCTTTATTTGAAATCAAATTGTAAGGAATTGTAGCAATACTATTCTCATTTAGAAACTCATACTTAGCTTCTCGCTTTCCATACAAATCATAATGAAAAACTTTTCCTAATTCCATACTGTTTTTACGACCTGTTTTTACAAACAAGTTAATAGAAACACCTTGTTGTATATCAAACACATTTACATCAGCAGAACCATCAGGCGAAATATCTTTTTTCTTACTATTCCCGTGCAAATCAATTGTATAAATCTGATCATAAGTTTTTAACAAGTTCCAGCGCATTCCACGAAAAGTTGGATTATCCAAAAAACCATGCGGATTGATAAAAGCTAAAATTCCTCCACCATTTCTTTCTATATAATGTTGCCCGTAGCGTATAAACTTTACATAATCATCATTAATCCATTTCGGGTTACGTTCTTTCAGTTTCTCCTTTCCTCCGGGTTCTTTTTTATAATCTTCCATCAGCTTCATAATCCAATCGCCTTTGTTGGCACTTTCGCCACTATACGGCGGGTTTCCCATCACAACCATTACCGGCGTATCCCGTTTTACAGCATTGGCCTGGTCGGCTTCATCACTTAGCCAGGTGCTAAATAACGTTCCGGTATCCGGGTGGGCTTCTTCTAAACTATTGGTCAGGAAAATGCGGAAACGCTGGTCGGTTGTCGCTTTATAGCCGGTTTCGGTCAGCAGCATATCCATTTTTAAATGCGCCATGGCGTAACTGGCCATCAGCAGTTCAAAACCGTTGAGGCGCGGTATCAAATGCTGGTTTACGTAATTGCTCCAGATGCCTTGCTGGCCTTCAAACTTTTTATGGATCAAACGGACTACCTCCGCCAAAAAAGTTCCGGTGCCGGTTGCAGGATCTAATATTTGTACTTTGTGTACTTCCTGTTCGTATTCAACTTCTTTTAATTTGGAAGTACGGTCTGCCGTGGCTTTGGTAACATGTTTGGTTTTGATCTTGATTTTAGTTGTATCGGCCAAACCTTGCGGCAGGTTAAATTCGGTTTTCAGCAGATCATCAACCGCACGAACAATAAAGTTGACTACAGGTTGCGGCGTGTACCAAACGCCGCGTGCTTTGCGCAAAGCCGGGTTGTAGGCTGCCAGAAAGGTTTCGTAAAAGTGGACAACGGGATCTTCCTGCTTGGTACTTTTACCAAAGTTGCGCATAATATCGGCCACGTCTGTTGCCAGGAAAATGTTGACCAGTTCATCTACAATCCAAACCAAACGGCCGTCCAAATCGTAACCAGCAATATCCTGGAACAATTTGCGCAAAAACGGATTGCTTTTGGGGATCAGCGTTGCTGCTTCCTGTCGGGAAAAAGTAGCTAAAGTCGGATCATGGTAACGCGCGGCAAACATACCGTAAGCAATGGTTTGCGAATAAATATCCGCAAAAGCAGCATTGGTAATATCATGGATCAGCATTTGCTGAAACGACAGCATTTGTGATTTTAAAGCCGAACGGGTTTCGTTTTCATCATCTGCTTTCAATGATTTTTCAATCACATCAGCCATCAGTTTGGCTTTACCGGCCATCATTTCTGCCAGTTTGGTCGGCGATTTAATGGTTTGGCTTACGGTAGAGCTAAAGTTTTGGATAAGTGAAGTAAAGCGATCGAAGTTTTCCGGTTGTGGCCTCACCCCCAGCCCCTCTCTGGCAGAGAGGGGAGCGATGGCAGCGATTGCAATACTGGTAACCCATACACCATCTTTATAAAAATGGAAATCGAGGTAATCGGTAAAAATCAGATTGCTTAAACCTGATTTATAACGGTCAAACTGTTCTTTCAGAATTTTTCCGTTTAGGTCAACACCAATATCTTTTGCTTCGATATAGCCAACCGGTATATCATTTCTGGTCAAAACATAATCAGGCGCACCGCAGGCAATACGGGCAGGTTCGTTTGTAACCTGTACACCAACAGCAATCGTTTCTAATAATGCCTGTAAATCTCCGCGGTACGTATGTTCGCGGGAAATACCGGTTATGTAGCGGCGGTTGATGTTGTTAAGATATTCAGGAATAGTCATGTTTGGTATTGAGCAACAGGGCTTAAAGTAATAATTTAATTTTGCTTCTTAATAATCAGAAAAATTTCAAAATAAAAATCCCTCCCACTTTATGGTTTAAAGCAGGAGGGATTTTTTGAAGAAGAAGTGTAGGCTTTTTGAAAGAAGATTTCTCCCGTTGGTCGAAATGATAACGCAGGTTTGTTACCAGACTACAAGTGCTTACACCTTTTTCGGCGGCAAATCAAACGCAATGGCATTGTGTTCAAAATGACCTTTGTGCGAGCCGTCGCAAAAGGGTTTGGTAGATGATAATCCGCAGCGGCAAACAGACACGATCGTCCGGCCTTGCAAACCGTAATTGTTGCCCTGCATATCCACGATTTCGAAATCGCCTTCTATTTTTACAGACCCGTTGTTGTTGATGGTTAATTTGGTAGTTGCCATAAGTGGTTTTAAAAAGGCGAAGTTAAGTATTGGCAGAGGAAGAAAAAACCCCCTAACCTTTTATTGGGGGAAAGCCGGGAGCAGAAGTTCTATCGACCTGGAATTGGGGCGACGAGAAGGCATGCTTCTTTTAAGGTATAAAATATTCGTTCTTGGTGCTACAAGATCGTATTCTGATGTTGTTTAAACTTTAGAGAGAAACCCACTCATCCTCCTAACTTCCTTCAAAAGGGGGAAACATAGCGTATATCGTTCTGTCTTCTACTTTTATATCTTTTAGAAAAGTATGCTTTAGGCTTCCCCCTTTTGAAGGGGGTTAAGGGGATGACCTGATATTTGATGCCATAAAAGAAGTATCTAAGAAAACATAACAGCAATAAGTGTAAACAAGCGTTGTTTCAGGAACGAAAAAATCATATTTCTAAATCTTTTAATCAGCATTATGCTACTTTAGCAAGTATGATCAAACTAGAAATCAATTCGGTAAGAACATTTATTGGCGCGAAGGATTTTGCTGTTTCAAAGTCCTTTTATAAAGACCTGGGTTTTAAAGAAGCCGTGATTACGGATCATTTGTCCCTTTTTAAAATTAACAACGACCTCAGCTTTTACCTGCAAAACTATTATGTAAAAGACTGGCTGGAAAACACCATGC
Organism: uncultured Sphingobacteriaceae bacterium; assembly: GCA_964251965.1. GTDB lineage: Bacteria > Bacteroidota > Bacteroidia > Sphingobacteriales > Sphingobacteriaceae > Mucilaginibacter_A. The sequence goes on from CAXULQ010000001.1 coordinate 734,463, forward strand.
TTTCTATCCTGGTAACAGATGTTAACCAGTGTTTTGATGCGATCCAACAGCTCGAACTGGATAAAAAATATCCCGGCGCAGAACTTAAACCGTTAAATAAAAATTCCTGGGGTACAGAATGTTTGGTGATCGATCCAGCTGGTGTGTTGCTGCGGTTCACCCAGTTTTATTGATTGTTGGATTGCTTCTTCCCCCTAACCCCCTAAATGAGGGAAGCATAGTTTGCTACTTTTATATTGTTTATAAAAGTCTGCTTTAGATTTCCCCCCTTTAGGGGGTTAGGGGGTCAATTCAACCTCTGCGAAGCAAACAAAACTTCCTTCATTTTATCAACGTGTACTTGTATCTCGTCGGCTTTTTCTTTGTAGTTTTTGGCAATGGTAGAGAGGCCGTTTTTGGCATGGTCGTCTTCCAGTTTTTTTAACAAGTTGCGGCGTTCTTCCATAATGCGCAAGGCCGTCCACAAAGTAGTTTCAAATATTTCGCCTTGTTTAATCACCAAATCTTTTTCCGAATAAGAATGGCCGATGTGGCAACGGTAACGCACGATTTTTCCCTGCCCTTCGCCGCCTTTCGCTATTTCCCATAAACCACCGCCGCAATCCGGGCAGGCGTAAATACTTTTTTCGCCCAATTGCCTAACGTGGCCATAATCCACCACTACTCTTTCTGCAATTTGCGATTCGATCACTACATCTTCCGGGGCTGGTTTTTCTTCGGGTGTTGTTTGGGTAATGTCCCAAATCACTTCCCCCATATTGGCCAGGGAAACACAATAATCCACCTCCATATTATTAAGGACAGACAAAGGCATGTCCGGATATTCCGCTTCGTTAGGGTCCTGTACCATGCAAGTCCCTCCGCTCCTTTTAATGGCCAGCATGCCTGTAGTGCCATCATTCAGCATTCCGGTTAGCACCACGCCAATCGTCCTGGTGCTAAATGCTGCGGCGGCAGAACGGAACAGCACGTCAATGGATGGCCGCCAGCGGTTTTCTTCCGGGCCTCGGCCTAAAATGATCGTGTCATTTTTTACCAATAGATGCAAGTTAGGCGCAGCAATATAAATATGTCCTTTTTGTATTGATGCACCTTCCGAAGCTACTTCGCATTCGAAAGCCGTGAGCGGTTTTAAATGAAGCATTAAAAAATCGCTGATGCTGGTTTTGGATAAGTGCATCACAATAAAAACGGCAGCATCTGTCCCGGTTTTTAGTTGTCCTACAAATTCGGACAGTGCGTTCATTCCGCCTGCCGAAGCACCAACGACAACAATAAATTTGGGACTGTTCATGATGATCGGTTTAAGTTATTGCAGTTAGTATCAGCATTAATCAAAATCGTTCCGGGATATATTTATAAAACTTTACCAAAAAAAGAATGCTTCTTTTACCCGGTATAATTTGGGGTTTGGTAAAACTCTGTGTAAAAGTACAAAAGTTTAAAGTTTTTAATTCGGTAAAAGAAGCATCGACTATATGCGGAGCAACATAAATAGTTGGGCAAATAATAATCATTGTTTTAAAGATTAATTATATTTACTCAGTTTCTGCTTCTTTTTGACTTTATACTAATTTCTGCTTAAAAATTAGTACTCCTGATGAAACCTGTTTTCTGCTCCTTAAACCTAAGATATGCCAACAAACAAACCAAAATACATTATTGCCATTGGCGCCTCTGCCGGAGGGTTGGAAGACCTTAATGCTTTTTTTGATCATACGCCTTTAGATAGCGTTTCTTATGTTATTGTACAGCATTTGTCGCCGGATTATAAAAGCAGTATGGTCGCATTATTGTCCAAGCACAGCAAACTAACTGTGCAGGAAGTTAAAAACGGAATGGCGATTAAAGGCAACGAGGTTTACCTGATCCCGAACAATAAATTTATGACCATCCGTAACAATACCTTTTATTTAACCGATAAAGAAAAAGTACCCGGCCCGCACCTTACCATCAATGCCTTTTTTATTTCCCTTGCGGCCAATAGCGGTTCAAAAGCAATCGGTGTAATCCTTTCCGGCTTAGGTTCTGATGGTACAGAAGGTGCTAAAGCCATTAAAAAAGCAGGCGGAATGCTAATCGCCAGGAACCCGGAAACCACAGAGTTTAACAGTATGCCTTCCAATGCTATTGCTACCGGCCTGATAGATTTTATTTTGGAACCAGAGGCAATGCCAGGCACGATCGAAGATTATACAAAACACGAAGGCGGATTATTAGCCGATAACGCAGACGATGAAAAACACCTGACCGCCATTGTTGACTTTATAAAAACCCAGTTGCCGCTGGATTTTACCGAATACAAACAATCTACTATCCTGAGAAGGATTAAAAGAAGGGCCGACTTCAACAATTTCACAAACTTATCCGGCTATTTCGATTTTTTAAAAGCCACACCGGAAGAAGTGGAAAACCTTGCCCAGGATTTTCTGATTAGTGTCACTTCTTTTTTTCGGGACAAAGAAGCTTTTGATCACATTGAAAAAGAAATATTGCCCGTTATTTTAAAAACCCTTGCACCGGAAGAAGAACTAAAAATGTGGGTGGCAGGCTGCGCAACTGGCGAAGAAGCTTATGCTTTGGCCATACTTATCTGCGAGCAATTAACCCTCCAATCCGCGAAAACTATTGTAAAGATTTTTGCAACCGATATTGATAAGATTGCGCTGGCTTTTGCCAAAAAGGGAATTTATAATGCTGCTGCTATAAAAAATGTTTCCGCTGTACGACTTGAAAAACATTTTTTAAAAGAAGGGGAAAACTATAAGATAAAACCGGAAATACGAAAAATGGTGGTTTTTGCCCAGCATGACCTGGTGAAGAACCCGCCTTATTGCAATATGCATTTGATCAGTTGCCGCAACTTGCTGATTTATATGACACCTGCCTTGCAAAAGAAAATATTTTTAATGCTGCAGTTTGGGTTGAAAAAAGACGGCTACTTATTTTTAGGTTCCAGTGAAAACCCGTTGTCGATTATCCAAAATTTGGAAGTAGTAAATAAAAAATGGAAGATATACAAAAACGTGGAAACAAAACGGACTATCAGCTTTGATGCTTTTTCTTTGCCCAGCATTGAGGATACAAAGTATGCGCCTTTGGTTTTATCAAAGGAACGCCCTGCGCAAAACACCAGCCATACTTTGCCCGAGGCTGTAAATATAAGCCTGGCAAACGTGCTGGATTGTCTGATAGTTTGTATCAATCAAAATAATCAGGTTGTAAAAACGTATGGAGACACAACCAAGTTTCTGCTTCAAAAAAACTTTACTCTAAACCTGGCAGGGCTTTTGCCAAGGCAGCTTGCCATTGCATTTAATACCCTGCTTAAAAAAGTTATCCAAACCAATGAAAACGCTGCCGTTAGCGGTATTCAAATTAACCGTGATGGCGCAACCATTAAAGTAAACCTTTCGGTAAGTCCTCTGACATCGAAAAAAGACGGGCAAAAACTGTGGATGGCTACTTTTACGGAAGATAAATCTGTTGCCTGGGCACAGGAGGAAAAAATGGCGTTTGATGAAAAAGAACAACTTGATGAATATACCCTAAACCTGGAAGAGGAACTGAAGGAACTTAAAGAAACGCTCCAGTCCCTTCAGGAAAAGCTGGATGCTTCCAACGAAAACCTGCAATCTTTTAACGAAGAACTGCTTTCCTCCAACGAAGAAATGCAAAGTACCAATGAAGAAATGCAATCTATCAATGAAGAACTGCATACCATTAATTCTGATTATCAGTCGAAAAACAAAGAGCTGCAAGAGCTTAACGACGATTTGAACAATTATTTTAGAAGTAATATCAACGGCCAGTTATTTATCAATCACGATTTATTGCTGATGAAGTTTTCGCCGGGAACGGTAAAGCTGATCAACTTGCGGGAGACTGATATAGGCAGGCCGTTAAGCCATATTTCTACCAACATCAAATTTGAAACCATTACAGCCGATATCGAAACCGTACTTGCACAAGGCAGCATCATTACCAAAGAAATTGAAACCACCGAAGGCAAATGGTACCAGCTTACCACGATGCCTTACTTACGGCAGGAAGACAATAAAATAAACGGTGCCATCCTTACTTTTAATGACGTTACCGAACTGAAGAAAACACAACAGGACCTGGATAAAAAGAACAAAAGACTGCTTCGGATTAATGAAGACCTTGATCATTTTGTGCATGCCGCTTCGCACGACCTTTTGGCACCGTTAAGTAACATCGAAGGAAGCATCAGTGTGATGAACCTGATTAAAGTGGATAACCCGAACTTAAAAGAATTTTTAGATATCATCAATTTATCTGTTGTAAAGTTTCGTGCCCTTGTAAAAGACCTTGCCACTATCGGCAGATTAGAAAACGATATAAACGAAATGGAAAGGGTTGACATCGATGAGCTGATTGATAACATTGAATGGAGCCTTGACAACAAAATCAAATCATCGGGTGTAGTTATCAACAGGGATTTGGAATTGAAACGTCTTCTTTTCTCCAGAAAAAACCTGAGGAGTATTGTGTATAACCTGATTTCCAATGGTATTAAATTTAGAAGAGACGACGAACACACAATCATTAATATTCGTACCGCAAAAGAAGGGGACGATATTGTTTTAACCGTAGAGGATAACGGAAGGGGAATACCTAAAGATAGTATCAATAAAATATTTGAATTATACGGCAGGCTTCACCAGGAAGTGGAAGGCCAGGGCATTGGTTTATACCTCTCCAAAAAAATGGTAAACCAAACCGGCGGGACTATTACGGTAGAGAGCGAACCGGGCAAAGGCAGCAAATTTATCATCCGCCTTAACGCTGAACACACATTTGATTAGGTTAATATTTATTATTCTCCCACAAAAAATTATGTGCTAAAAGAAGCATCGGCCTGATCAAAAACAATAAACAACATAAAAAATTATGTGCTAAAAGAAGCATCGGCCTGATCAAAAACAATAAACAACATAAGGCTGACAGTTTGAATTTGCACAGCCCTACTATTTAAAGTAGTTTTGATTGTTAACCTAAATGCAACCTCCGCTTCTTAATGAATTACGCCCCGATAAATAATAGTACAGAACCAACATATCAGGCTGCGCGCGCGGTTTCTGCTGGGGTGTCCAATCATTTTAAGCAACATTTTACGGCTGCCCGTTTAAATGAGGTGCAGGAACTTGCCCCGGAACCTTCTTCGGCAGTAATCGAAATGATTATTGATACCGCTTTTTGGGCAAGCTTAGGCAGAGAAGAAGGCCGTTCGCCCAAAATATCGCTTGCTTTTCTGCCTCCGGAGATGGCTGGTACGCCTATGGTATTTAAATACCGCATGGCCTTGCAAACCCATGTACTTACCAAATTAGCGCCAGCGGTAGAACGGCCGGGTATCCATTTAGGTGTTTGGATAGAGGATGGCGAACTTTATATCTGGGGAACTACGCGCGATATTCCGGGTTTGTGTTTTGTTTTGGAAGTGGTAGAACCGGGTTTGCTGGTGGTAAAACACCGCCGGATTGACGGATTGGGCAAGTTTGTGAACGTGGCAACGCTAAAAGGCGACCAGATCAAAGTGGTGGATGAACTAAACCATAATGCAATTGAACGGCCGCCAATTATCAGTTCGTTACTCGGTTTTACGTCTCCTTATAACGAAAATGATTCTATAAACATCCTCGTTCAAATGGCTGCTTCTATGCGGGCGCATGGCCGCGGCGGCTCTTTGCTGATTGTTCCGGCGGATACGGAAGAATGGCGCGATTCCATCATTCACCCAATCACCTATCCTGTTTTATCGGTTTTTTCGGGTTTGGCAGATTTGGCTGAAATTAATGATGTGGAAAAGAATTCGATCAGGTGGCAAAGTACCATCAGACATGCCGTGGACAGTGTTGCCGGATTAACCGCAGTAGATGGTGCCACAATTATCAACGACCGCCACGAACTGCTTGCTTTTGGTGCCAAAATTGGCCGCTCGTGGAAAAGTAAACGGGTAGAACAAATGACGCTGACAGAACCGATTATTGGCAGCGCGGCAAGTATAATTCACCCGGCAAAATTGGGCGGCACCAGGCATCTTTCGGCAGCCCAGTTTGTGTTTGACCAGCGCAATGCGGTTGCTTTAATTGCCTCTCAGGATGGCCGCTTTACTATTTTTGCCTGGTCGCCGCGGGAAGATATGGTGCATGCCCACCAGATTGACATTTTGTTATTGTAGCTGTACTTTTCCCCTTTGTATTTTAACATCGTAGTTGTTTTAGCTTTTGTTGTTAAATACTTTATCCATTTATAGGTTTTATTAAATGACACACACCCACCTATCAAGAGGGGAAATCTAAAGCAGACTATTCTAAAGTATAAAAGCAGGAGATAGAAAGGTATTAAACTATGCTTCCCCTCTTGAGAGGGGGTTAGGGGTGTGTCCTTTTATTTTTTTATTGGATAAAAGAAGCATTTATCAAATTTAAGTTTAAACAACTTTAACAAAATAAATCCGGGCAACTTCACCATCTAATTTTTACTGGCTAAAAGAAGCATTACCGTTGAGCCATTTGCTTGTACAAATTTGGCTTGGGATGAAAAACACTTTTTAGGGCATAACTTTTTTTCTTCTTCAAAATCCTGATCACGCCAGTGGCCGTTAATCCGCCTAACGTGTACCACAACACGGTTAACAGTTTGGTTTCTGTTTTTCGGTCGGTTGGCGCGTTGTTCAAGCCCATTTTTTGTGGCATAAAAACAGCACCAACACCGGCAGCCAAACCGAATATTAACCCACGCCTTATTAGGTGTTTGTTTTTGCCGAAACCAATCAAACTGTAATATAAAGCATTACTCATTACATCGCCTGCCAGCGTTAACAGATAAAGTTCCTTTTCGCTCGGCGGTACAGTTAAGCCAATAGCTTTCAGTATTTTCACTAAAGCTTCTTCCCCGACCAGATGTATTTTCGGGGCATCTTGATCAATCTGCCGGTATGCCTCATGGATCAGATTAAGCGTTACTGCGCCTGCCAATCCTCCGGTCAATGCTGTTCCTGTTTTCATTTTTGATAAATGCTGTTAAATAGATTTTGTTTGATCAGCAAGGTTTGTAAAAGCTTGCCTGTCCAAACTTTCTTACATTTGTTTAAACGATGGAAACACAAACCAATAATCCGCTTCATGGCAAAACGCTGGAAAGCATCCTGAATGATTTGGTAACCCATTTTGGTTGGGAAGAATTGGGAAACCGCATCCGCATCAATTGTTTTACAGATAACCCAAGTGTTAAATCAAGTTTAACCTTTTTACGCAAAACACCCTGGGCAAGAAAAAAAGTGGAAGATTTGTATGTTCGTTTTTGTATTGGGAAAAGCTAATTGCGAACCCATACTGTTTTTATCGGCATAAAAGAAGTATCCATCTTTATTGAACCTTTTTCCGCGGGCCTTCTACAACACTTTTCTCCGGAAGTTTAGCCGGCTGCTTTTCGCCGGAAGGGTCTTGGCCTAAATAGGTGAACTCTAAAATACTGCCCCTATAACTTACCTGTTGCGGGTTTTCTTTGGAAGGACCGGAAGAAACAGAACCGCTATCGGTAGAAAGATAAATCTTTTTGCCGTCAGGCGACAAAGCCACATCGCGGTAACGCACATCGCCTTTAAAATAATTGATTGTATCGCCTGTGATTTGATTGCCCTGTTCGTTCAACTTTAAACGCACCAGCTTATTACCTTTTAATGTAGGCAGCAGTACAGAATTTTTCCAACCGGGAATAGCCAATGAAGTATAAATATCTATACTGCTTGGTGCTTCGGATGCCCATTTGCTATCATTATTGCCGCTTTTGATCTCTTTAAAAAGCGTATTTAAAATCCGCTTGAGTTAGGATAAAGTGTTTTAAGCGGGGCGCGGTAATTTTCGGCCCCGATCAATTTAACGTTTTCCTGTTCCGATTTTATCTGGGGATAAGTAGTGTGCCATTGTCCGGGCAAATGATCGTGATTGGAAACGCCGGCCGCCAACCCGTTATAATTGCCATCAGGATAACCGATAATTAAGGGATGGCCATAGTTTTTACCTTTTTCGATGATATTGATCTCGTCATCCGAAAACGGACCGTGTTCAGACGAATAGAGGATTCCTTTACCATTAACCACCGCATAAAATAAACCTTGCGGGTTTCGGTGCCCCAAACTCCATACTGCGTTTTGGCGCGAAGAAGTGTTAAAAGGATTATCAGCAGGAATCCATTTATCGAAAGGGTTTTGGTTAGCATCAGGCTCAATATTAAAACGAAGTATTTTTCCTTCGTAAACTTCTTTTTGCTGCGCGTGGTTTGGGCGGTTCGCATTAGCGAACTGGCCTGCACCTAAATCGCCAATGGAGTAAAACAGAAAATCTTTTCCGTTAACTGGCGCAATTACCAAACGGCCGCCATTATGATCACTGCTGCCGGGCAAAGTATCGCAAAGTGTAACCGGGTTAACCAGCTTTTGCACCTTTACATTGTATTCGTACCGTACAATTTTAGTTTTAAAAAAGCAGCCGCCAAAGTTTAGGGCGCAGCCGCTACTATCCTGGCCAGCATCTTCAAAACGGTACAAATACGCTAAATAAACAAAAGGTTTGCCGGATAACAACTGCGGGTGCAAAGCCATGCCCATTAACCCGCCTTGCGGCCAGGGTTTCCCGTTGTGTATTTTATCGTATCGTGGAAATTGCCTTTCGCTGTTTAAATCCAGCAGCACTGTTTTATTACCGGTAGTAGGGTCAATCCTGCTTACCAGATAACCTTTCGCTTCAGTTACCCACAAATAATTATCGGGCCCGTAAGTGATTTCCCAGGGGTCGCTTAATTTGGCGGCAACTACGCGTACTGAAAATTTTTCGCCCAAAGGCCCTGTTACTGTTTGTGCCTTTGCTTCTGCATAAAATAATGCTATAAAAGAAGCAACCAGCAAAGCATATCTTTTCATAGCCAGTTACAACGACTAACAAAGGCATAAGTTCTTTCGCAGTAAAAATATTAACTTTTTAATGCTTCCGCTTATTGTTCATTTTAGCTTTTTCGCCCGAACTGTAGTTGTAAGTTTTGGCATTGCCGGCCTTTTTTTCGTGGAAAGCTGCCCCTGCTTCTTGTACAGGTTTTTTAACTTTAGCCGTTTGCTTTTCTTCGTTTTCCGGTTTGTGTCCTTTTTCGATCACCAGTTCTTCCGGCAAAGCGGCAACCGGAATTTTACGGCCAATTACTTGTTCAATCTTCCGTACGGTGCTTAACTCCAAATCCGTTGCAAAAGTAATGGCCAGCGTTTCCTGGTTTTCTTTTGGCGAAGGGTTGACGATGCGATCAATATAAGTTTCCGTTTCAGCAGGCAACTCAAAATGGACAATAAACGGAATAGCAGACAAATCAGTGAGCTGACTTCTTTCATTCGCTACAATCAAAACCCGCGCATCAGACGCTTCAAATTCGTATATATCCTTAAATCCCGGCATATCAAAAAACGGCGGATTAAGTAACGCAACATCCAGTTTCAACAATGGCTGCAGGCCTCTGAACAATTTTTCGGCAGTAAAAACAGTATTTGCAAAAACTACCGCTTTTGTAAACAGTTCGGCATCCTGCAAAAACAAATGCAGCAGGTTTATTTTAGTACGAAAATTAGGAACAGGATACAACAACTGCTGGTAAGTTGCCAAAGGTGTTTCGCTCAGTTCTTCCACTTCCACCAAAGCTGGCATTTTCATAAACGGGTTGATCATCTTTAGCAGTTTATCGTGTACCACTTCGGTAAAAACCAAATGCTGTGCCTTATCAATACTGTTGGCAAGTTCGGCCACCGGTAATTGCATACCTTGTTTAACAATTAACTCGGCATCGTCTATAATCAGTAAATCAACTTTGTTTAAGTTTAAGCCTAATTTTAAATAAATGGCGCGTGCCCTGTCGGGCGTAGCGATTACTACATCGGCACCGTTTGCCAAAGCATCCATTTGTGCTTCTATGCCTGGTGCCGGATACAAACCGACTATTTGTATCGATTTGTTTTTGTTGAACAATGCAAACTGTTCTGTTACGGCCTCCACTTTTTCTTTGTTTTCCACCAAAATCAAAACCCGAGGCGCATCGGTAAAACCTTGTTTTAAGCGGTTTAAAACAGCCAGCACATACGTTGTGGTTTTGCCGCAACCTTGCGGGCCAACCACAATTACATCTTGTCCGCCTATAATCCGCGGTAAAGTTTTAAGCTGGATTTCTTTTGGGCTGAGGTAACCTGCTTCGGTTACCGACTTTGCCAGCTGTTTACTCAGCTTTAGTTTTTCTGCCCACATGAAAGGATTTGGTGTTTGGAGAATGAAAGCGCAAAGGTACGGTTTGTCCCGTCATTTCGTTCCGAAGTGAAATCCTCTTCAAATAACACAGTAAATCATACTTTTTAAGAAGATTCCTCCTATCGTCGGAATGACAAACGATGCTTCTTTTACCGCTATAAAATTGATGCTTCCATCGGGACTGGTTCCTGTTGCGGCCTGCCGTTCTTAAAAGCTTTGCGCGGCGTTAAACCCAGCAGTTCAAACATGGCCATATCGGTATCAAAAGAAGGGTTTGGCGTGGTCAATAATTTATCTCCGGCAAACAGCGAATTGGCGCCAGCCATAAAACACAAAGCTTGTTCTACCGTGCTCATTTCGGTTCTTCCTGCGGACAAGCGAACTACTGTTTTTGGCATGATAATCCTGGTGGTGGCAATCATCCGCACCATATCCCAAACAGAAACCCGCGGCTGATCGGCCAACGGCGTTCCTTTTACCGGAACTAAAGCGTTAATCGGAACAGATTCGGGATGTTTTGGTAATGTTGATAAGGTTTTTAACATTGAAATCCGGTCGGCTACGGTTTCACCTAAACCGATGATGCCGCCGCTGCAAACCGTGATTTTGGCTTTGCGCACATGCTCTAACGTTTGTAAACGGTCGTCGTAAGTTCTTGTCGTGATGATCCTTTTATAGTCATCTTCCGAAGTATCCAAATTATGATTGTAAGCGTACAAACCGGCATCGGCCAAACGCTGCGCCTGTGCTTCGTTTAACATGCCTAACGTGCAGCAAACCTCCATATCCAGCGCGTTTACTGCTTTTACCATATCAATTACCTTGTCGAAATCGCGGTTGTCGCGCACTTCGCGCCAGGCCGCGCCCATGCACAAACGCGAAGCACCGCCAGCTTTTGCTTTCTCGGCTGCGGCAATAACTTCGTCCTTCGGCATCATCGCATGTACATCAACACCAGTATTGTAACGGGCAGCTTGCGGACAATAAGCACAATCTTCCGGGCAGCCACCGGTTTTAATAGAGATCAAGGAACTAATCTGCACTTCCGCATAATCCTTGTTTTCGCGGTGAACGGTTGCTGCGCGGTAAATTAAATCCAGTAGCGGTGTGTGGTATATTTCGGCAATTTCTTCTTTCGTCCAGTTATTTCTGATCTCGGTCATTTCCTTCTATTATTTTTGTGTGATAAAAACAGTATGTGGCAAATTTATAGAATTGCTTTTAGGAATTGCTATAGATTTTGTGCCGATGATAAGAAAGGCTGACGGTTTTTAGGCGATAAAAGAAGCATCAACAAAAAAGAATAAAAAATTAAGTCTCTATAGTAGGATCAGGAAATTCTAAGCACAAAGCACGGGGTTACAAACTTCGACCGGCAGAAATCAGTAAATTTCAAACCATCGCTATTCGTATTATAAAACTGATCAACTACTTTTTTGCCAAATAACAAATGCCACGAAAGTTACTTTAACTAAATTCGATGATGAAAGAATTGATACAATACATTTTGCAGTTTGGTAACCTGAATGAACAACAAATAGCCTTGATTTCAAGTAAAGCAACTGAATTAAATCTTCAAAAAGAAGCGTATTTTTCGGAAGCAGGAAAAATTGCCCGTCAAGTGGGCTTTATTTTAAAAGGTATTGCCCGCGTTTGCTATTACAACAATAAAGGCGAAGAAATTACCAAATACTTTATTGAAGAAAACAATCTTGTGGTTGATTTAAACAGTTTCGACAATGAAATTCCTTCCACTTCTTATGTTGAAGCGATTACGGATTGCAGACTTATCGTTTTTTCCAAAAAAGACTGGAAGGAGCTTTCTAATACAATCATTGGTTGGGATGTTATTGTGCAAAAAATTATTTCAAAAGCATTGCTGCAAAAAGTGGAAAGGATTAGTCCGTTAATCTCTGAAGACGCTACTACACGTTACTTAAAGTTTTTGGAAATTTATCCCAATGTTGCCAACCGTATTCCGCTTTCTTACATCGCTTCTTATTTAGGCGTTACGCAATCTTCATTAAGCAGAATCAGAAAAAACATATACTGATTCACTTTTTGCCAAATGACAAATGGTTTCGTTTTAAATTGAAGCACTTTTACATCAATAATTAAAAACGAAAAAATGAAATCAGTATTAATCACCGGAGCCAACAGAAGCATTGGTTTGGAAACAGCAAAACAACTCTCAAAAAAAGGATTGTTTGTTTATATCGGAAGCCGTGATCTTGAAAAAGGAAATGCAGTAGTAAAAGAATTGAATGAAAATGGATTTGAAAACATCAAGGCCATAGAAATTGATGTTACGAATCCTGCTACAATTTTAGCTGCTAAAAACAGTATCGAAAGCGAACAAGGCAGGTTGGATATTTTGATCAACAACGCAGGAATAAGCAAAGGTTTTCCGGAAAGTGCTTTAACAACTTCTATCAATCAAATTCAAGAAGTGTTTGACACCAACTTCTTCGGCGTAATCAATGTAACGCAAACGTTTTTGGATTTGCTTAAAAAATCGGAAAGCCCGAGAATCAGTAATATTACTTCCGGACTTGGATCGCTAAACTTACAAAGCGATCCGAACTGGAAATATTACAATGTTAAGCTGGCAAGCTATATACCTTCAAAAGCAGCTTTAAATGCTTTTACCATTTTGTTAGCTTACGAATTGAAAGACTTGCCATTTAAAGTAAATGCGATTGACCCAGGTTATACCGCAACAGATTTTAACCAGCATAGCGGACCCGGAACAGTAGAAAGTGCAGCAGCTTTCATCATTAAACATACCTTAACAGATGATAATGCGCCAACTGGAAAATTTTTCAGCAACGACATTGAGGATGGAACGGAAATAAGTCCGTGGTAAAAAAGCTGTGCAAAACATTGTTGCACAACCTAAGAAGTTAAATACAAATGCTCAATAGCTAATTACTATTGAGTATTTGTAATATAATGTCAATTCGGAAACGTTTTTACTTATTCTCTGCTGTTATTGTTTGCCTAACAGATGCTTTTTTTACAGCAATAATTTTGAAGCCAGTCCCAGAATCAGCAAAAAGCCAAAACAGTCTGTAAAAGTAGTGATGATGATGGAAGAAGCCACTGCCGGATCAATCCCAACCCTTTTTAATAACAGTGGAATGGAAGAACCTGTTAAGCCGGCGATCAATAAATTGCCGGTCATCGACAAAAACAGAACGAAACCTAATTTAATGTTATGGTCATAGAAAACGGCAATCAAAAAAACGATAATCCCATTTGAAGCACCGTTTACAAACCCTACTAAAAATTCCTTTAAAACAGTAATATAAGCCTGCCTGTCGCTTAGGTTAATCAAGGAAATACGCCGTACGGTTACAGCAAGTGCTTGCGTGGCAGCATTTCCGCCCATGCCGGCAATAATCGTCATGTACGAAGAAAGGATGACCAATTTAGAAACCGTTGCATCAAAACTGCGGATAACGGCAGCCGCCAGAAAAGCCGTGCCGAGATTAATAATGAGCCAGGGCAAACGGCTTTTTATCGCATCCTGCCAGGTTCCGCCCAATTCTTCATCTTGCGAAACGTTGGCTATTTTCAGAATGTCTTCGGTGCTTTCTTCTTCGATAACATCAATAATATCATCTACGGTAATCCGGCCCAGCAATTTCAGTCCGTCATTCACAACCGGAATGCTGTTGAGGTTGTATTGCGAGAACAGGCGCGCCACTTCTTCCTGGTCCATTTCGGCCTTTACATAAACAAAATCGCGGTTTACCATATCCACAACATGCATGTCTATCCGAGATTTTAATACTTCTTTTACCGATAAAAAACCTTGCAGCACACCGGCATCGTCCACCACATAAATATAAAAATCCTCCATTTCTTCGGATTGGCGGATAATCTCGTCCAACGCTTCTTTTTTGGTGAGGTTGATGTTTACCTTGATGATTTCGGTGTTCATCAGGCCACCGGCCGTATCTTCCTTGTAACTTAACAGGTTACGGATGTTAGAAGCGTCTTCTTCGTCCAGATCTTCGAGGATTTCCTGCTGTTCCTCCTTGTCCATCTGCGAGATCAGGTCGGTTGCATCATCGTAATCCAGCTCCTCCACAATCTCCGAACGTTTTTCGGGATTTAGGTTGAAAAGGATTTCTTCCGGATGATGTTCCTCGTCCATTTCGGCCAGCACTTCCGAAGCCACATCGCTCGGCAAAACATTGATGATCCTTTGCCGCGCATCCGGCGAAACCTTACCGCATAAGTTGGCAATTTCGGAAGCATGGTAATCCTTTAAGGCCGCAACCAGCGTGGCGTCGTCCTCTTCCAGTGCCTGCCGCACCAGCAGCAAATCATTTCTATCTATTTCGTAAGACGGCATCCGACTAAGTTACACTTTACGTTTTAAGTTATCAGTCCTAAGTTTTAAGTTCCTGCCGATACTGTTTTTACGGCGAAGTTGTTTAAATTTTTATTTTTTTATGAATTTGTTAAACAGGACACACCCCTAACCCCTCTCAAGAGGGGAAGCATAGTTTACTACCTTTCTGCTTTTTACCTTTCTGCTTTTTACCTTATTCATTTGGACAGGCCTGCGAGCGATTTCCCCTCTTGAGAGGGGTTAGGGGTGTGTCCTTCTTATCAATATGATAATCCATAGGTTAGCATTAAGCTATAAGTTTAAACAACTTCGGCATAAAAAAAGGCAGGCCAACCGGCCTGCCGTAAAGTTTGTTTGATGTTGAGTTATTCGAAACCCGAAACCGGCAACTCACAACCTCAAACCAATTACCCTTTTGGGTTCAAAGCTTCCGTAATCCGGTCGCTTAAATCCTGCAAATGGTAGCTGCTTAAACTATCATTTGTGCCAGGCATAGCAGTTTTGATCAGCGCGTTAATATTGCGTAGTTGTGCTTTCGCAACCGACATTACGTCTGTATCTTCTTTGCTTGGGTCTGGCACAGCATTTCCACCTCTTCTGCCACCGCCACCTAATTGTGCCAGCAAAGGGTTAGGCGCAGGTGTTGGCTTAACCAATTCAATTAATTTGGCCACATACATTTTTTGCAGGTTACGGCGATAAACATCTATTGGCTGGTTACCTTTCAGTTCCTTAAAAATCATGTTCTGCATATCACCAAAAAAATCAGTGATTTTATAGGCACTGCTGCCAGTTGCTGCTTCCGCAGAAATCATTTTATAAAGGTCATGGTTATCAATCAAACCGTTCAACACGCCATTCTGTAACCTGTAAACTACTTGTACCGGGCTTTGGCCAATATCGCTTAAAATCTGTTTATCAAGCATCCACGTTGGTGTGGTAAATAATTGCTGGTCTAAAAACAGCATTGCTTCTTTTTGGGTAGATGCAGGAACGTAGGTATAAATAGCACCTTTTTGTTCAACCGTTTTCGGGTCTTCATAAATGCCGCCGATATTCTTGCTTACGTGGCCCAAGTAACGGTTAAACTGGGTAGTCAATTGGTTGTACATATTTTCCAGATTGTCGTAACCTTCGTTTTTCTCGCTTGTCCATTCCGGAAGTTTTACCAGGATACGTTGCAGGTTTTTAATGCCGTAAGTACTTGCTTTCATGGCATTATCTCCCAAATCCTCACTTTGAGAATGCGGATCGTCCGGGTTTGATTCTGTTCCGAAAAACAACCTTCTGTTTTTTAAACGGTCAACAGAAATTTTATTTAGTGCCGAAACCTCTGCTTCCGGACTTTTATATTCCGGCATTAATCGATAGCCCCATTCAATCGCCCATTTATCGTAATCGCCAATTCGTGGGAAAATACCTTTTTCACTAATGTTATCTTCTGGTTGGGCCACATAATTAAAACGGGCGTAATCCATAATCGAAGGCGTATGTCCGTTTGCTTCCACAAAAGCTTTATTACGGAGCATCTCTACCGGAACAGTAGAGCTGGAGCCAAAATTATGACGTAAACCTAAAGTGTGCCCTACTTCGTGGGAAGACACAAAACGGATTAAATTGCCCATCAATTCGTCACTGAAAACCATTTTACGTGCGTTTGGGTCGATTGCTGCTGCTTGCGTCATGTACCAATCATGCACCAGTTTCTGTACGTTATGGAACCAGTTGATATGCGTTTCCAGGATTTCACCGCTGCGCGGATCAGAAATATGTGGTCCGCTGGCATTCTCCGTTTCAGAGGGTTTGTACACAATAACCGAGTGATTGGCATCATCTAAACTCCAGGTAGAATCCTGTTTAGAAGTTGGGGCGATTTTAGCTACAATTGCATTTTTAAAACCTGCTTTTTCAAACGCTTTTTGCCAGTCGTTTACACCAGCAATTAAATAAGGCTGCCATTTCTTTGGTGTAGCCGGATCGATATAATAAACGATCTGTTTTTTCGGTTCAACCAGTTCGCCGCGTTTGTATTTGGCCATATCTTGCGGCTTTGGCTCCAATCTCCAGCGGGCGATCAACTGTATTTCTTTAACACCTTGCGGGTTGGCATCAAAGTCTGTGTAACCTGTGGTGAAGTAACCAATACGTTCGTCAAAAAAACGAGCTTGCATTGGAACTTTAGGCAAGATCAGCAGCGAAGTGTTCAACTCTACCGTTTCAGAACCGGTAGATGCATTACCGGCACCAGTAATAACCGGCGTAGTGGTCCTTCCGCCAAAAGGGTTTGCCGCAGCCGCTAAACCGTAAGTTTTAACCGTGCTGATTTCGATATTATTAGAAAAACTTCTGATGCTTTCGATATAACTTCTGTCAGCCTGCAAGGTGCCTAAACGGAAACGTGATTTGGCATTTGGGGAGCTAAAGAAAAACACATCGTTATCACCGTTAATGTAATCTGTTACATCAATAACGCTTCCTTTAGAATCAGGCGAATAAGCAGCTACGTTAAAAGCAGCGGCAATGGCCTGAATGTTGGAACGCTGTACAGCCTGGTACATCGATTTTGTGCTATCCGGACTATAAGTTCTGTAAGAAATTTTGCGCATAAAAATGCGGTTGCTTGGCCCTTTTTCAAAACGGATAACGCTGCTGCCAATTTGGTCTCCGGCGTAACCGCCGGCTTCGCGTACTTCGGCACCAGCACGGGATATACGGCTTACCACCAAAATTTCGCGGTTTAAAATACTGTCGCCAATTTCAAAGTAGTATTTGTCATCTACTTTGTGGGTTTTAAATAGTCCCCGGCGCGTAATTGCCTTATCGGTAATCACAGTTTTGTAAGGTTTAGGTTGTGCCCGCACTACATTGCCCGCAAAACCTGTTGGTAAAGCTGTCCGCCTGGTAGAATCATTTCCGCCTGGCCGGTTTTGTGCAGAAAGCATGGCCGCACATCCCGCTACCAATAATACACTGGTAAATATTTTTTTCATGAATACTGTTTTTATGCTGCTAAAAGTAGCAAGATTAGATTAAACTACCCGATTTTTAGTGCCTAAAGCTGTATAACTTTGTAGTTACACATATATTGAATATAAAAACAAGGTGAACAATCCAAAAAAAGCTGAGTAAAAATTATATTTTCTGCCGATGCTGTTTTTATCGGAATAAAATTAGCAGCAAATAAAAAAATGGAATGGGTTGAGACAAAAAAAGGATTTGTTCTAGCAACAATTCCATCTAAACAAAACGAAAAACAAGCTTGTTAAATTTGATTTTTTGTATGCTGAAGATTCTATCCTTCCTTCAAAAACAAAATGTTAGGCCAAATAAACTTTTGAATTTTGTTATAGTCTGATTACTGTAAACAGATTAAAAAACATAACATCCTTATAAAATTGAAAAAGATAGATAGTGCCCGAAAATTTGCCAAGCAATTCTTAGTTACCAGCTTGGTTATTCTAACTTCATTTTCTCTTGCCGAAGCACAACATCGTGGCGGCGGAGGCGGCCGCAGCTTTGGTGGCGGCGGCGGTAGAAGTTTTAGCGGTGGCGGCGGTAGAAGTTTCGGCGGCGGCGGTTTTAGTGGCGGTGCCAGGATCAACAGTGTGCCACGAGGTAATTTTGGTGGTGGCGGCCGTATTGCCGCTGTTACGCGTTCTGCACCTGGCCGGGTTTATGCCGGTGTAACTGTGCGTTCGCGATATGGATATAATACCTATCGCGGAGGCAACTATGGCCGACCTTATTACGGCGGTTATTACGGTCGACCTTTTTTTAGCGGTTACGGTGCTTATTACAGCGGTTACTTTCCGCATATTGGTTTTCGCATCAGTGTTTTGCCTTACGGCTATTATCCATTTTACTTTGGCGGCTATCCTTATTATTACAACGAAGGCTTGTTTTACCGCCAATATGCAGATGGTGGAGATTACCAGGTAGTTGCCCCGCCAGTTGGTGCAGAAGTGCCACGTTTGCCAAGAGGCGCACAAGATATTACAATTGACGGCAACCAATATTTTGAAAAAGATGGCGTGTATTACCAGCCAATTGTAAACCAGGACGGCAAAAAAGTATATCGTGTGGCCGGGAAAGATGGTGTTTTAAATACAGATGGCAACGGTCAGCAACAAAATGATCAGCAGTATAATTATAATAATAACAACCAGCAACAGCCTCAATATAACAACAATCAGCAACAATATAATAACAACCAGCAACAGCCGCAAAACAACAGTAACCAGCAACAATATAATAGTTCAATGCCAAAGGTTGGTGATGTTGTAAATTCTATTCCAACAGATAGCAGGCCGGTAATTATTAACAACGAAAAATTATTTGTTTCTCCGGATGGTGTGTATTATCAGGAAGACAATTCTGGCAGCAGCCGTATCTTTAAAGTAGTTGGTGTAGCTTCAGACGAGTCAGCAGATGCCGTTTCTAATCAATAAACTTTAGTTGTTTGTATATCTAAACAAAACCCGGTACTAATCCATAGTCCGGGTTTTGTTTTTAGCCGATAAAAGAAGCATCATTAGTTTATAGTTTTTGGTTTATAGTTTATTGTAAAAAACTCGTACCTAAAACCACATACCTCAATCCTTTTTCCCTTTCTTCAGTTCACTTTCAGATTTCAGCACTTCGTTGCCGTTTTCCTGTTTAACCAAAGCGGCAGGTTCTTCTTTGCTGGCATTGCGTTTTACTGTGGCTCGTTTAATATTTTTTTCTACCGGTTCGGTAAAAATTTCTTCTACTTTGCCTTCGCCTTCGCCTTTGCCGTAATTCCAATGTACCGTTTCTCCTTTTTTCATGTTGATTTAAATTGATGGTTTTAATGATAAATCAATAGATCAGAAAAAAGGTTTTTTGCATTTAACTTTTGTTTTAGGTTGAAAAGAAATACATCTGTAAACCGTATTCCATTCAATACTTCTTTTACCACTATTTTTTTAGATTGATGTAACAATCGGCTTAATAATTTATCCAAAGCCAAACCTTAAAACCATGAACTGGAAATTCAGAACCAAAAAGCAGGAAAATCAACCTAAAAAAAGCAAATTCCGCGAGTGGATGGATGCCATTTTGTTTGCCGTTGTAGCTTCCACCATCATCCGCGGCCTGTTGTTTTCTGCTTATGCTATCCCTTCCGGTTCTATGGAACGCTCGTTATTGGTTGGCGATTACTTATTTGTCAGCAAGATCAGTTACGGCGCAAGGATGCCTTTTACGCCGGTTGCCATTCCGTTTTTAGAATCAACCTTAACTAATGATAGCATTAAAACTTATTGGGACGGCGTGAAACTGCCTTATTTGCGTTTGCCAGGTTTATCCGAAGTAAAAAAAGGCGATGTAGTGGTTTTTAACAAACCCGAAGAAGTTAACAAACCGGTTGATGTACGAACTTTACTCATTAAACGCTGCCAGGCAACGGCCGGAGATATATTGACGATCGTAAACGGACAGGTTTTTATCAATGGAAAAGCAGCGCCAAATGCAGCAAAAGCACAAACTTCCTACGAAGTAACAACAGATGGCCGGGAAATTAACCCGAAGATTTTTGAGGAACTGCATATTGAAATCCGGCAGCAGTTAGCAGAAAACACTTTTGAGATGATTGTCCCGACAGAAAACCTAGCTGTTTTAAAAAGCTATTCCAATGTTAAATCTATTAAACCTGTTTTTGAGCCAAAAGGCGAAGTTGATTTGCAGGTGTTTCCGCACAACAACCGTTTTAAATGGAACGAAGACAATTTTGGCCCGCTTGTTTTGCCTAAAAAAGGAATGACCATTTCTTTAAATGATTCGACGATGGTTTTGTATAAAAGGGCAATTGAGTTTTACGAGAACAATAAAGTTGAAGTAAAAGGAAAAGATATTTGGGTCAACGGTAAAAAAGCTGATAACTACACTTTCAAACTCAATTACTACTGGATGATGGGCGATAACCGGCATAATTCCCTTGATTCTCGTTTTTGGGGTTACGTTCCCGAAGACCATATTATTGGCAAAGCAATGGTTACCTGGATGAGTTTGGATTCGACCCAAAACTTTTTAAGCAAGGTGAGATGGGACAGGATTTTTAAGGTGATTAAATAGTTTTAGAATTAGTCCGGCATCTCGTGGTCTAAATCTTATTGAATTTTTAGAATTACTAAAAATAATTTTACTATTCTAAATATTAGTATTTTTGTTTGTATTAGCACTATGGTTATTATCAGTTATGGGAAGTTGAAAGAATTTTATGAAAATCATGCTGATGCCAAAGATGCTCTAAATAACTGGTATCGCGTTGTTTTAAAAGCCGACTGGTCAACTTATCACGAAATAAAACAAGTTTTTAATTCGGCAGATGCAATCGGAAATGATCGTTTTGTATTTAACATTCGTGGAAATAATTATCGCCTGGTTGCTATGATATTTTTTGACATCAGAACTGTTTATATCCGGTTTATTGGCTCACATAAAGCATACGATAAGATTGATTGTTCTGTAATCTAAGATTAGATGGAAAAAATAAATAATGAAGCCGACTATGCGAATGTAATGGCGCGTATTGATACTTTAATGGCTAAAGGAAGTGCAAATGTTTCCAAAGAAGAGCTAACTAATATCCGCAAGCTTGCTTTGGCTGCACAAACGTTTGAGCAGGAAAAATATTTGGTTGAAGCCCCTTCAACGTTAGTTGGAATGATCGAAATGCGCATGTTTGAAATGAAACTAAAACAAAAAGACGTGGCTAAAAAGTTAAATGTAAGCGATGCAAAATTATCCCTGATTATGAATGGAAAACAGAAACCAGATATAAATTTTTTAAAAGCTGTTCATACGGAATTAAAGATCAAAGCCGATTTTATTTTACAACATGTTTGAACAAAATTAGATGAGATAGAATTTTGAGGATGCGTAAACAGCTTATCATTCCATTTTTGTCATATCGATTAACGGAAGAAACCTTCTTTAAAGCAGTCAATCCGTTTTATTGAAAGAAGATTTCTCTCTTCGTTCTAAATGTCAGCGTATTCACTTCAACTCATCCAAAACTCTAAACATTTTAGCTTTAATACCGGAGGAACTTCCGCTGTAATTATTGACGATGATCGAAAAACACAATTCCCGCTCGTTTTTAGTTTGGTAGCCAGCATAAGCTTGTACGTTGTTGATGCTGCCGCTTTTCATCGTCAAATCGTTAATAATTGGCAGGCTTTTTAAAAAATCAGGGAACCAGTTTTCTTTTTTAGTAGATGAAAGTATTTGTGCCAATGCAAAAGTCGTAACGCGGCCGCCGGGCGAAAGTCCGCTGCCGTCAAAAATATTTAAGGCATTTGGGTTGATGCCTTTTTCTTTCCAAAAATCCTGCAAAACCTGAACGCCGTTGTTGGTTGTAACCGGCTTTCCGGCTTTCCAGGCGAGTGTTTTCAGCAGTTGCTCGGCGTATAAGTTGATGCTCTTTTTATCCATCCAAAAAATGATTTCGCTTAATTTGGGCGAAGCAATACTGGCTAATATTTGTGTTGAAGCAGGCAGCGGTTTTTGCATTGCAGCAAGCGTTCCTGTAGATTCTACCGTTCCTTCAACCCCGATCCCCGCTCTTCTCAACGTATTGGCCAAACGGAAAGCAGCATCATAAGCCGGATCAGTTAAAGCTAAAGAAATGCTGCGTTTGGTTAAATCTGCCGCATAAGTGCCGCGCAGATACATGATGCTGTTTTTACCGGGTAAATATCCGAATGAGCGATCTCCCGAACCCGGACTTCCGGTTAGTAATTCACTCGAAAACTGCAAATAAGGCATCGCCGGAACGGCTTTTAAAACTTTTACTTCGCTGCCGATTTTACCTTGCTGCAATTTGAGGTCGAACTGGTTTTCGCGCCAGCACAAACCCGAAGTTCCAGCTCCGTAATAATTGCCCACATCCTGCCAAATCCAGCCGTCCGGGATTTTTTGTGTGCCAAAAACAGTATCATCGCCCACAATTCTTCCTTCAATTTTTTTAATCCCTGCTTTGCGGATGGCTTCAACCCAAATTTTTAAAACCGTGTTTTCTTTGGAGGAAGCGTAACGCCAGCTGCCTAAAGTTGGGTCGCCGCCGCCTTTAATAATTAAATCTCCTTTTAAAGTTCCATCTGTAGAAATACTTCCATTATAACCCAAAATGGTTTGGTATTGAAAATCTTTCCCCAACAAATTAAAAGCCGTAATTGCGGTGATGGTTTTTAAAGTTGAAGCCGTAGCCAAACCCATATTCGGATGAGCGGCAAAAACAGTTTCGCCGGATTTTGCATCTAAAACGGTTAACGAAACGGAAGCGTATTTACATTGCGTATCCTGCTCTAATCGCGTAAAAGCGATTTGCAAATGCTGATTTAAAGTTTGCGCCGAAGTATTTCCAATCCAAAAAAACAGGCATAAAAACAGTATGCTTCTTTTATCAGGCATTTTTTAGGTTGCGTTGAGAGATGAAATAAACTGGGATTCCGATCAATACAATAAGCAATCCATAACCGGCAGTATCAGTTTTATAAATCAGCAATCCGATACAAATGATCGTAGCCAAAACAATATATAGAGCCGGCAAAACCGGATATAAAAAGGCTTTATACGGACGCTCGGCATCCGGGCGTTTTTTGCGGAGGATAAAAATTCCGCCGATAGTGAGGATGTAAAATATCAGCACCACAAAAACTACATAATCCAGCAGCGCACCGTAAGTACCTGACAGACATAGCAGGCAAGTCCACAAACATTGCGCCCATAATCCCCAGCCGGGCACTTCAAACTTATTTAGGTTTGCGGCTTGTTTGAAGAAAAGCCCGTCCTGCGCCATCGTATAATAAACTCGCGCGCCTGCCAAAATTAAGCCGTTATTGCAGCCAAAAGTGGAGATCATGATCATCACGGCAATAATAATTGTCCCCGATGTTCCGAAAATATATTGTGAAGCGGCAACTGCAACCCGGTCGGCCGGAGCATGTGCAATTTCTACCATCGGCAAAACGGCGGTGTACATCACGTTGGCCAGGATATAGATTACGGTAACGATCAGCGTTCCCAGGAACAAACTTAAACCGATGTTGCGTTTCGGGTTTCGGATTTCCCCGGCGATAAAAGTTACGTTGTTCCAAGCATCGCTGGAAAACAAAGAACCCACCATTGATGAAATGATACCGGCAAACAAAGCACTCGCACCGATGGCAATTGCCGTGTTAGAATCCGCTTTCCATTGCATCATTTTCCAGGGTTCGGCCCAGTTGGAATGCCAGATTTCGGAACGGAAAGCAGTTGTCAGCCCGAAAATAATCAACCCAAACAAAGAAAGTATTTTGGTGATGGTGAATAACGTTTGGATGATCTTGCCGTTTTTTACGCCGCGCGAATTGATCCAGGTCAACAAAATAACCATCAAAATAGAAAGCAACTGGGCAGCATTAAACTGAAAACTTCCGAAAGAAAACAAGATATGGTCCGGCCCAACCGCCGGAAAAATATAAGCAGAAAACTTGGCAAACGCAACGCCGACTGCGGCAATCGTCCCGGTTTGGATCACCGTAAAAGTTGACCAGCCAAAAAGAAAAGCCACAAATTTATTATAAGCTTCGCGAAGATAAACGTACTGACCGCCAGCTTTTGGAAACATGGCGGAAAGCTCACCGTAACTTAAAGCAGCGGTTAAAGTGATCAATCCGCTGATGACCCAAATTAAAATTACCCAGCCTGCACTGCCCACGCTTCGGGTAATATCGGCACTAACAATAAAAATCCCAGAACCGATCATCGAACCAACTACCAGCATGGTAGCATCCAGCAATCCGAGTTCGCGTTTCATTTCCTGTTCTTCGTTTTGATTCTCCATCGGCTAAAACTAATTTTTCCGAAGCTATTTAAAAAAACAATATTTCAAACATAAAATTCCTGTTGAAATTATTTTTTGTGGGCTATTGCCAATCTATTTTACAATTGTTAGCTTTCCAAACCAATCGTTATAAACTATTTCTAAATTTTATTTTATGGATTTTTTAAACAAAAATTTAATCTTTCTGATCCCACTGTTTGGTGTGGTCGGGCTTTTATTTATGGCCGCAAAATCTGCCTGGGTAACCAAACAAACAGCAGGAGATGCAAAAATGACCGAACTGGCGGGTTACATTGCCGATGGCGCAATGGCGTTTTTACGTTCGGAATGGCGCATTCTGGCCTATTTTGTAGCAGTGGGCATGATTTTATTGGCCTACTCGGGCACAACCGTAGAAACCTCGAGCCCGGTAATTGCCATTTCGTTTTTAATCGGTGCTTTGTTTTCTGCTTTTGCAGGTTATTTGGGGATGCGCATCGCTACCAAAGCAAACGTGCGCACAACCGAAGCTGCCAAAACCAGCCTGGCACAAGCCTTAAAAGTTTCTTTTACGGGCGGAACGGTAATGGGTTTGGGCGTTGCCGGACTGGCCATTATCGGTTTAGGCTCTTTATTTATTGTTTTTTATCAGATGTATGTGGTGAACCAGGGCGGAAGCGTAAACGGAAAAGACATGGAAAAAGCACTGGAAGTTTTGGCCGGATTTTCTTTAGGGGCTGAGTCCATTGCTTTATTTGCCCGTGTCGGCGGAGGGATTTATACCAAAGCGGCTGATGTTGGTGCCGATTTAGTAGGAAAAGTGGAAGCCGGAATACCCGAAGATGATGTAAGAAACCCGGCCACGATTGCCGATAATGTGGGCGATAATGTAGGCGACGTAGCCGGAATGGGCGCCGATTTATTTGGCTCTTACGTGGCAACGATGCTGGCCACGATGGTTTTAGGACAGGAGATTAAATCGGACGATCAATTTGGCGGAATTGCCCCTATCCTATTGCCCATGCTGATTGCTGGTTTAGGATTAATATTTTCTATTGTCGGTGCTTCTTTTGTCAGTATAAAAAAAGATACGGATAGCGTGCAAGGTGCCTTAAATTTGGGCAACTGGATGTCAATAGTTTTAACCGCAATTGCAACCTTTTTTGCTGTGCGATGGTTGTTGCCTGATACGGCCATGTCAATCCGCGGGGTTTCTTTTACCAAAACAGATGTGTTTTTGTCCATTGCTGTTGGCTTAGTGGTTGGGACGTTAATGTCGATTATCACCGAATATTATACTGCTATGGGAAAACGGCCGGTGATGAGTATTATCAAACAATCTTCCACCGGCCACGCCACTAATATTATTGCCGGTTTAGCTATCGGGATGGAATCCACCGTTTTGCCGATACTTGTTTTAGCAGCAGGAATTTATGGTTCTTTTCATTTTGCCGGATTATATGGTGTGGCTATTGCTGCGGCCGGAATGATGTCTACAACGGCAATGCAACTTTCTATTGATGCGTTTGGTCCGATTGCTGATAATGCGGGTGGAATTGCGGAAATGAGCCAGTTGCCGGAAGAAGTGCGCCATCGTACAGATATATTGGATGCTGTCGGCAACACCACTGCTGCAACCGGAAAAGGATTTGCCATTGCTTCTGCCGCTTTAACTTCCCTGGCTTTGTTCGCCGCTTTTGTTGGAATTGCTGGCATCGACCATATTGATATTTTTAAAGCAGATGTTTTAGCTGGTTTATTTGTTGGTGGCATGATCCCATACATTTTTTCGGCTTTGTGTATTTCTGCTGTTGGCCGTGCGGCAATGGCGATGGTGCAGGAAGTAAGGCGACAGTTCCGTGAAATCCCAGGAATTATGGAGTACAAAGCCAAGCCCGAATATGAAAAATGCGTTGCGATCTCAACCCAAGCTTCTTTGCGCGAAATGGTAGCGCCAGGTTTAATCGCATTAATTACACCTTTAATTGTAGGTTTTGTATTTGGGCCCGAAGTTTTAGGCGGATTGCTGGCAGGAGTTACCGTTTCGGGTGTGTTGATGGGTTTATTTCAATCTAACGCCGGAGGTGCGTGGGACAACGCCAAAAAATCATTTGAAAAAGGTGTAGAAATCAATGGAGAAGTTTACTATAAAAAATCAGAACCGCACAAAGCATCTGTTACCGGCGATACTGTTGGCGATCCTTTTAAAGATACTTCCGGCCCTTCCATGAACATCTTAATAAAGCTAATGTCTATTGTTTCTCTAATTATTGCCCCACATATTCATGTAGAAAATAACGGGGTTACCAAAATTAAGCCTCAAATCAATAAAGAAATTAAAATTGAGGCGATAAAAACAGCATTTACAAAAATAAAACGCTGATAATTATCGCGATTGTTACCAGAAAGGGGTTTCTCTAACAGAAATCCCTTTCTTTTTATCAGTAAAATTAATTACGTTTGGAATTACAGATAAAATCACCCAAATAATTGAAAACTACATGAGTTTATTTTTAAAAAAGTCCATCAGTACGTTGATGGCAGAATCAGCCGAGTCTGAAAAAAGCTTAAAGCGTACGCTTACTGCGGGTTCTTTAATTGCCTTAGGAATTGGTGCAATCATCGGGGCCGGTTTGTTTGTTCGTACTGCTGCAGCTGCAGCTCAAAATGCAGGCCCGTCTGTAACTTATGGTTTTATCGTGGCCGCCATCGGTTGTGCTTTGGCCGGGCTTTGTTATGCAGAATTATCTTCATCTATACCAATTGCCGGCAGTGCTTACACCTACAGTTACGCAACAATGGGCGAATTAGTGGCTTGGATTATTGGTTGGGATTTAATTTTAGAATATGCCGTTGGTGCAGCAACTGTTGGTATTGCCTGGAGCGAATATTTGAATAGATTATTGGGTGATGTATTGGGTATTAGTGAGATACCCTATCAATGGTGCCATTCGCCTTTCCAGCATTCAGGAGATTTGCATGGTTATATCAACCTGCCTGCTTTATTTATCGTGATAATTTTAACCATGTTATTAATTCGAGGTACGCAGGAATCTGCCTTGGTAAATGGCATCATCGTAATTACCAAAGTTTCAATTGTAATTTTAATTATTGTTTTGGGATGGAGTTTTATCAACCCGGCTAATCACACACCATACATTCCTGCAGCAACAACTTATGTTGATCCAGACGGACTTCCTCATAATTTTGGAGGTTTTTGGGGGATTATCGGCGCAGCCGGCGTAGTATTTTTTGCATTTATCGGTTTTGATGCGGTAAGTACCACTGCACAAGAAGCCATCAATCCAAAACGTGATATGCCGATCGGTATTTTAGGTTCATTGGCCATTTGTACTGTATTATACATTCTTTTTGCACACGTGTTGACCGGTATGGCAACGGTGGAAGATTTTAGGACTTCCGGGAAAGAAGCTTCCGTAGTTTTTGCCATTAACAAATATATGATTGGCTACGGCTGGTTAAGCAAACTGGTAACTGTAGCTATTTTAGCCGGTTTTTCTTCCGTAATTTTGGTGATGCTTTTAGGCCAGTCGCGCGTGTTTTACTCCATGAGCCGCGATGGTTTATTGCCAAAAGTTTTTAGCGAAATCCACCCTAAATATAAAACCCCTTATAAAGCAAGCTGGTTTATTTTGATTCTGGTTGGTTTATTTGCTGCTTTTGTTCCCGGAGATATTGTAGGCGATATGACGAGCATCGGAACTTTGTTTGCTTTCATTTTAGTTTGTGTGGCTGTGATTGTATTGCGCAAAACGAATCCGGAACTTAAACGTGAGTTTAAAACGCCTTGGGTTCCTTTTGTGCCGATTTTAGGTGCCGTTGTTTGCGGATTAATGATTTTAGGTTTAGGATGGCCAAACTGGCTGCGTTTGATTATTTGGTTGCTGATTGGTTTTGTAATCTATTTCGGATACAGTAAGAAAAACTCTGTACTTCAAAATAAAGGTGTTGGTGTAAATCCTTCAAAACCTAAACTTTAAAATAAACCGAAAAACATTCCCAAAAAAGGTTCTGCGTTGCAGAACCTTTTTTGGTTTTAATACTTCTTTTATCTGCAATTATATCACCTAATGAAGAAAAATAAAAATTTGTGGGTACTGGTTTTCATTTGTGTAATCAACTCGTTAGGTTTTGGAATTATTGTTCCGCTGATTTATCCTTACGGAAAACAATTTGGTATTACAGAACAAACTTTAGGTTTGCTAACCGCTTCTTTTTCCATTGCACAATTTTTTGCCACACCGGTTTTAGGTTCACTTTCTGATAAATACGGCCGCAAACCAATACTCACAATCAGCCTGATTGGCACTTGCATTTCATTTATTTTATTTGCAGAAGCACGCAGCTTGCTCATGCTTTTTGCTGCCCGCATTTTAGATGGCATTACAGGCGGTAATATTTCGGTAGCACAAGCTATGGTTTCTGATTCTTCCTCCAAAGAAGACCGAGCCAAAAATTTCGGTATTATTGGTTCGGCCTTTGGTTTTGGTTTTGTAATCGGCCCGGCCATTGGCGGTATTCTAAGTAAAATCAGTTTACAGGCCCCTTTTTATTTTTCGGCAGGAATTGCATTTGTTGGCGTACTTTGCATTTACTTTTTTTTGAAGGAAACCAACCCGGAACATCAGCGTAAAAACGACAGTAAGTTCAGCTTCAAATCGTTAATTACGGTGCTAAAAACACCTGTTATTGGCAGTGCTATTTTTATTGGGTTTTTATTAACCATGGCGCAATTTACCATGATTATCGGCTTCCAAACCTTTACAGCAGATGTTTTAAAAATTACACCTTTTCAAATCGGAGTTTTTTTTGCCGGTTTTGGCATTTCCGGTATTTTGATGCAATTGTCTGTTCCTTACGTTACCAAATTGATTTCTTCCAAATCATTGATACTTCTTTTATCGCTTGTTTTT
Organism: uncultured Sphingobacteriaceae bacterium; assembly: GCA_964251965.1. Taxonomy (GTDB): domain Bacteria; phylum Bacteroidota; class Bacteroidia; order Sphingobacteriales; family Sphingobacteriaceae; genus Mucilaginibacter_A. The sequence continues at coordinate 763,890 of CAXULQ010000001.1, forward strand.
TGTTTTTTGCCGATGCTGCTTTCCGGCTTCACCAATAAACTTATTTTATTTGCAATTTGTATGTGTGTTTACGGTTTGTTCAACGGACTGCGGAACCCAATGCTCAACGCAATTATTTCTGAACGTGTGCCAGAAAACGAACAAGGCCAAACATTAGGCATCAACCAGTCGTATGCTTCTATCGGACAAATTTTAGGCCCAATAAGTGCCGGTTTTATTTCGGGTATTTCTGTTCATTATGTTTTCTTTTTATCTGCCGGTTATATTTTAGCCGGTTTTTTATATACCTTTCTGTTAAGGTCAAAAGAAAAAACTAATACTTAAAGCTATGCTTACTTTCAATCCCAGGGAAATCCTTTCCGTAACCATGATCCTTTTTGCCATTATCGATATCATCGGCACCATCCCGATCATCATTGATATGCGGCAAAAAGCAGGCAAAATCGAATCAGAAAAAGCATCGTTAACTGTTTTTGTGCTGATGATCATTTTTCTGTTTGTGGGAGATCAACTGCTGGCAATAATCAATATTGATGTCGCTTCCTTTGCCATAGCCGGCTCGCTGGTGATATTTATTATTGCAATGGAACTGATTTTAGGTGTCCGTTTTTTTAAAGAAGAAGAAATTTCCTCAACAGCTTCTATCGTTCCGCTGGCTTTTCCGCTTATTGCCGGTGCCGGAACCATGACAACTTTACTTTCCTTAAAATCAGAATATCAAACCCAAAATATAATTGTTGGCATTGCCTTAAATACCATTTTTGTTTTTTTAGTGTTAAAAAACGTGCAATGGCTGGAAAAGTTGTTGGGTAAAACTGGTTTAAATATTCTCCGAAAAGCTTTCGGGATTATTTTATTGGCAATATCAATTAAGCTTTTTAGGAGCAATACACATTTATAAGTTTTAGTTTAAAGCTTTATCAACTTTATCAAGTTGTCATCCTGAACTTGCTTCAGGATTTCTCGTGAACAGATAAAACAAATAATTACCCTGAGGGATGCTTGGAATAAAGTTTGGCATGTCTAACCCTTTACCAACCTTGCTACAAACATCGTATCCGATTTTCGTTCATAACCTTTTAACAATTCCGAAGATTCTAAAATTAAGCCTGCTTCTTTTACCAGGTAATTTACTACATCTTCATTTTCTTCGCGGAAAGCCGAGCAGGTAATATAAATCAGTGGTTTACCAGGTTTAAGGTATTTGATCACGTTTAAAGCAATCGTTTTTTGCAATTGCTGAAAAAAAGCAATCCGCGAAACATAAAACTGATTAATCATTTCCGGAGTTCGTCCCCAAGTACCCGAACCAGTGCAAGGCGCATCCAAAATAATACCGTCAAAAGCATAATCATGTAAAACAGAATCAATATTTTGGGTGAGGTCGAGTACTTTTTTCTGATACTTTTTAATTCCCGCCAGCTGCAAACGTTCGTCCAAATTATCTAAAACCGATTCCCGAATATCCGAAACCACCAATTTTAAATCGGGCTCCAATTCGTGCAGCAACAAAGTTTTTCCACCGGAAGCAGCACAAGCATCCCACCAGTTTTCCCATTTTTTAGGCTGAAAATAGTTAGCCGTTAACTGTGAAGATTCGTCCTGCACTTCAAAATAGCGTTGCGCCGGAAAAAGCTGATCTAACTTAGTTCCGTTTGGCAACGCTAAACATTGCCCGTTTTTCAATTTAAAAACAATCCCGGCATCGGTTAAAGTTTGCTTCACCAAAAACTCATGTCCTTTTTGTATGCGGATAAATAAATCTGGTTGTGTAAAAAAGGATGATAAAAACAGTATCGGTTCAATTTTTTGAGATAAATGCTTTACAAATGGAAAAACATCTTCCAGCTTAAAATCCGGATACTCTTTTTGCAGTGTCAGAATTTTTTCTTCTGCCGAAATTGAAATCTGCAAAGCTAATTCAGGCTTAAAAAAACTTAAAAAGGAGTTTTCCTGGTTGTTGCATAAAAATTCGGCAGCAAACAAACGTTCTTCCGGCGAATGGTTTGCCATCGCTCTCCCTAACCGAAAGTAATTGTAAACCAACCTCGAAGCAACTTTCCGGTCTGTAGAACCCATTTTTCTATGTAACCGAAAATAACCGGGCAAAAACTTGTGCAAAGGCGTTTCTGCCGGATAATTTTCCAGCAAAGTTAAAAAAGTACGAAGCTGATTTTCCGCCCTCATTTTACAGGTTTCAGCTTGTAATCCTGGTATTGCAACAGCTCTACATAAGTATTGATCCAGCCGTAACCTTTTTTCTGCACAAATTCAAAATGATTATGCAAAGCATCAAAAGGCGTATTTTGCAATTGTTTGAAATCAAAAGTAGGGTCGGCAATCAGCTTTGCAAAATAAATACCCGTGTCAAAACCTTTGGTGGCGTACTCGCTTGGCTCGGTATGATAAGCTTTACGGAAGCTTTTGATAAAAGCAATTGTTTCCGCGGATTTGTAATCTACCTGATGGGCAGAAGTGATAAATGTGTGCATTTTTTCCAAAGTCTCCGGCTTTAAAAAAGTAGCTTTTTCCCAGTTGGGATGACCAAAAAGCTGTATCGGATAAGTGTCTGACAGTTTATCGAGCGACTCCAAAATAACTTTCAAAAACAAACGGTCTGTTGATGGAATAATGAAAATATTCTCCAGATTTTTAGAAAGTTTAGGCAGCAAAGCAGTAAAATCACCTTTGCTGATCGTTACATCTACAACACGAATTCGTTTTTTGCTCAAACTGTCGATGCTTCTTTTAAAGGGTAAAATATATTTGTTTTCTTCGGAAAAACCCGAGCGTAAAATATAAACTACTTTCGGCCGGATGTTTTCCTGGATATAACTGGCCACACGAAGGGCATGAAACTCCAGCGGAGGTGTTAAAGTGATCAAAGATTCATTGTTGTAACCTGCCGGAGATGCTGCGGAAAGCGGCGAAACCATCGGCTTGTGCAAATTGCTGATGCGTGCAGAAAAAGCCTGGACACCAGCCGGAAAAACCGGGCCAACAATTAAATCGCTTTTACGAACGGCAGGGTTTAAAGCAAGGTTTTGCGCCTGGCTTTCTTCATCACGCGTATCAAAAACAGTTAACTTATAGCTTTGCCCACTATTGGCCAAAGAATCTAAAGCGAGCTTAAAACCTTCATAAAAATCTATAGCGATATTAGTTTTGATAAGGTTTTTAGTGGAGGCGTTTGGATCAACCGGATCAAGCGAAAACGGCAGCAACAAAGCGATAGAAGGGATTCGTGCTGTTTTTACCGGTGGTTTTTCAACAACTTTTACGCTGTCGGTTTTTTTAACTACCGGTTTTGGTTCTTCTGTTTTTACGGCTGGTGCTTGTGCAACCTGACGGATTTTTGGCGAACAGGCAGCCAGAAAAAGTGCCGGTAAAAACAGCATCAGCCATTTATTCCCACTCAATTGTTGCCGGCGGTTTCGAGCTGATGTCGTACACAACACGGTTAATTCCTTTAACATTATTGATGATTTCGTTTGATATTTTTCCAAGTAAGTTGTACGGCAAATGGCACCAATCGGCAGTCATTCCGTCTAAAGATTCTACCGCACGCAGGCAAATTACGTTTTCGTAAGTGCGCTCATCGCCCATTACGCCAACGGATTGCACCGGCAGATAAATAGCTCCGGCCTGCCAAACCTGATCGTAAATGCCTGCCGATTTAAGATTGTTAATGTAGATGGCATCCGCTTCCTGCAAAATAGCTACTTTTTCTGGCGTTATTTCGCCTAAAATCCGAATAGCCAAACCTGGTCCTGGAAAAGGATGACGACCCAAGATATTTGGATCGATTTCCAAAGCTTTACCAACTTTACGAACTTCATCTTTGAACAACGTGTTGAGCGGTTCTACAACTTTCAGCTTCATAAAATCGGGCAAACCGCCGACATTATGATGTGATTTGATGGTTGCCGACGGCCCTTTTACCGAAACAGATTCGATCACATCAGGATAGATCGTTCCTTGTCCCAGCCATTTTACGTTTTCGATGCGATGCGCTTCATCATCAAAAACCTCGATAAAAACACGTCCGATTGCTTTACGCTTTTTCTCGGGATCGGATAATCCTTGCAGCGCATCGTAAAAACGCTGTTTCGCATCCACGCCTTTTACATTTAAACCCATGTGCTGGTACGAATCCAGAACGGATTGAAATTCATCTTTCCTGAGCAAACCGTTATCCACAAAAATACAATGCAGGTTTTTGCCGATAGCGTGATGCAGCAAAACCGCCGCAACAGATGAATCCACACCGCCGGAAAGGCCCAAAACTACCTGGTCATCTCCTAATTTTTCTTTTAATTCTGCAATGGTGGTTTCTACAAAAGAATCAGCAGTCCAGTCCTGTTTACAACCGCAAATATCCACCAGAAAGTTTTGCAGTAATTGTTTTCCGTCGATGCTGTGAGTTACTTCCGGGTGAAACTGGATGCCGTAAGTTTGCGTTCCTTTAATCTGATAAGCGGCAACTTTTACAGAATCTGTGCTGGCGATAATTTCAAAATCATCAGCAATACTGGAAATCGTATCTCCGTGCGACATCCAGACTTGCGAATTTGCGGGAATCAGCTTAAACAAAGGGTTTTCGGTGTTGATGTATTGCAGATGCGCGCGGCCATATTCGCGGGTACTTGAAGGTAAAACTTCTCCACCCGAAAAATGTGCCAGATATTGTGCGCCGTAACAAACGCCCAAGACGGGCAAACGGCCATGAAAAAGTTTAAATTCTACGTGTAATGCATCTGCCTGGCGAACAGAATATGGGCTGCCAGAAAGTATAATTCCTTTTACAGAAGCATCAAATTCGGGCAAATGGTTAAACGGATGGATTTCGCAGTAAATGCTCAATTCCCTGACACGGCGCGCAATAAGCTGTGTAAACTGCGAACCGAAATCAAGAATGATAATTTTTTCTTGCATCCGCGAAGATACAGAATCTGCGGAAACGTTAAAACCAGATTTTTAGGCGATAAAAGAAGTACCCGAAGAAACCTGAAAGTTGAAAGTTGAGAAATCTGAAAGTGGCGCGCAATAATATAGAATCAAAGGGAGAAATCTTCTTTCCACAATAAAATAATCGCTCTGAAGAAGAGTCCTTTTATCTTCGGAAATGACAAAGCAAAGCGCATAAAAAACATCGGTAAAAGAAGCATCCTAATTTTTGCCATCTAAGTTTGCGGACGAATCGGTTTCGGCGTTGGCTACTTCCCCTTCCTCCAAAAAAACCTTGGTTTCAACTTCCTTTTCCGTGATAATTTCATCACCTAATAAAAGTCCCCAAGGTTGTAAACTTTCTACCCGGTCGAAAATAATTTTTAAGATAGCAATTACCGGAATTGATAAAAACATACCCGGAATTCCCCAAAGCATTTCGCCTAAAACAACACCAAGAATGGTAATCAGTGCATTGATACGAACTTGCGAACCCACAATCATCGGCAGCAAAACATTACTGTCTATTAGGTGAATGATGACGATGGTGGCCACAACCAGGAGGACTTTGCCTACTGTGGCTGCGGTGCTAATGGTAATTAAAGCATTGATTAGCAAAGCCGTTGCAATACCAACATAAGGTATAATGTTAAAAAGCCCGGTAATCAGTCCAAGCAATAACGCATATTTAACGCCGGTAATAAGGAAAATGGTGCAGCAAACGGTTGATACAACCATCATTTCGAGCATTAAACCAGTAATATATTTAGAGATGATGTATTTGATGCGTTCTACAACTTCGTAAACCGTTATGGCATTTTTCTTTTTAAAAACGGCAATCAAAAACTGAAGCAATAGCTTACGGTAAAAAAGCAGGAAAAAGGTATCGATTACCACAAAAACCCAAAAAAACAAAACGGTAGAAGCCGTAAGCACCGTAATACCAATGGCCGCAGTTGTACTTCCGCCGCCAGAAATATTGCTGGTTGCGCTTTGTACAATATTCATTTGCCGGCGCTGGGTTACGTGCAAATTGTCTCTCACCCAAGCTAATACTTTGTAAAAAGATTCGTTTAGTTGCGCTTTAATTTGAGGCCAGTCATCCAAAAGATCGGCAATTTGCGAACCGACCAGATATAAAACGCAGGCTACTACGGCCAGCATCAGCAATACGGCCAGCATAGCAGCTGCACTGCGGTGCAAACGGAATTTATCTTCTAAACGTTGACAGACCGGAAGCAGCAGCAGGGAAAACAGCATGGCAAAAACCAGCGGACAAAGTATCTGCTTGCCTTCAATTACCAAAAACCCTAATGAAATAATGGTAAATAATACCAAAGCCCATCTGGCGTAAAGCGGTATAACTTTTTTCAATAGATTAGCTTTTTATAGTAAATAACCCTATTACTTGTTTATAAAGATAATCTTACTTTTTGTTTAATTGCAACAACTAAACTTGCATTAATTAAAGCCAATTTTTACCAGGTAAAAGAAGCATCCATCAATTTCAAATGTTAATTTAATCGGTACCACTTGTAACCGTAACCAGCTAAATTTACTTCTGCTTTTCCGTTTGATAATGCAATGTTGGTGTTGTTGTTTAAAATATCAATCAGGTTTTTTTGTGGGAACGAAAGTTTAACTTGTTTTGGTTTTGTGCTGAAATTGTGCAAGGTAACCAAAGTTTTTCCTTGATAATTGTATTTGATTTCCAACACATCTTTGGTACCGGAATTTACAACTTCCCATTTTCCAAAACCAAACTCCGGACAAGTTTTTCGTTCTTTTACCAATTTTTTCATCCAATTTAGTAACGAAGCCGGCTCTTTTTGTTCGGTTGCCACATTTATTTTCTCATAACCATATCCGCCTTTACTGATTATTGGCCGAAAAGGTTTGTCTGCATTTGTAAAACCTGCATTTTTTTCATCCAGCCATTGCATGGGCGTTCTTACCGAAAGCCGTTCTTTCAAACTTAAATCGTCTCCCATTCCAATTTCATCTCCGTAACGCATCACCGGCGTTCCGGGCAAAGAAAACAACAAGCTGTAAGCTAATTTCAATTGTGTTGGATTATGCAGCATCGTTGTAATCCTTCTGCGGATACCACGATGGTACAATTGCATGTTTTTTTGAGGGCCGAAGTGTGCATAAACTTCGTTCCGTTGGCTTGCAGTTAACCTTCCTAAATCTACTTCATCGTGGTTTCTCAAAAAATTGGCCCATTGCGAGTTTGGCTGAATATTATTGCTTTCTTTCAGCGATTCTTCCAGTTCTTTAGATTTGCCGGATGCCAAAGCGTAAAAAAGGTGTTGGTTAGCAAAAAAGTTAAACAGCATTTGCATCCGCTCGCCTTTTTTTCCAAAATAATCCAGGTTTTCTTTCGGCAAAACATTTGCTTCGCCTAATAAAAATGCGTCTGGTTTTTGGGCTTGTACAAAGCGGCGCATAGCTACAATAAAATTAAAATCGTGATCGAGTTTTTTCGCGTTCGGCCGCATTTTTTCAATAATAAAAGGCACGGCATCCAACCGAAAACCATCCATTCCCTGCTTCATCCAGTAACCCAAAATATGGTAAGCTTCTGCTTTTACGGTTGGGTTATCGTAGTTTAAATCAGGCTGAAACTTATAAAAACGGTGGTAATAATATTCGTGGATGTGAGGATCTAAAGACCAGATTTCTTTTTGAACGCCCGGAAAAACCATTCCCTGGTTATAATCTTTGGGTTGGTTTTTTGTCCAAACGTACCAGGAATGATATTTTGAAGCGACGCTTTTTTCTGCTTGTTGAAACCATGGATGTTGGTTGGAAGTGTGGTTGAGCACCATATCCATAATTACCCGGATTTGGTGTGCTTTTGCCTGTTTCATAAAATCGGCAAAATCCTGTTGCGTGCCGCATTTTGGGTCGATGCCGTAAAAATTGCTGATATCGTAACCATCATCCAAACCCGGCGAAGGTTGAAAAGGCGAAAGCCAGATGATTTCTACACCTAAATCCTTTAAATAATCCAGCTTAGAAGTTAAGCCTTTAAAATCGCCATAACCATCGCCGTTGCTATCTTTAAAAACATGCACGTCTAAATTGTAGATAATACTGTTTTTATACCATAATTTTTTGGTGTCAGGATTATTTTGAGGGAAAGCTTGGATTGAGAATAGAAAAGACAGCAACAAAAAAAGGCAGACATTTTTCATGCAGAAGGAAATTTAAACTGAAAAAGATAACGAATAGCTTCCGCTCCTGTTTTTTAATTGTTAGGCGTAAAGTGTAACAGTTTTGGGTTGATAAAAGAAGTATGATCCTTTCAACCAAAGCCTGAATTGAAATTGAAAACCGGGCAATCCTTCAAAACAAAGAAGCATTGGCTATAACCTGATGCTTCTTTTATCACCTTAAAAACAGTATTTGGTTTAGGCTAATTCGTAATTTTACGTTAAACTTGTATCCTTACATGAAAGCATTTTACGGAGATTTAAAGCTTGGTATTTTAGGCGGCGGACAATTAGGCCGGATGCTGATCCAGCAAGCCATCAACTATAACGTAACTATTAAAGTGCTCGACCCAGACCGCAACGCACCTTGCAAAAAATTGTGCGATGAGTTTGTAATTGGCGCTTTAAGTGATTACGAAACCGTTTACAACTTCGGCAAACAGGTAGATTTGCTCACCATAGAAATTGAAAAGGTTAATGTTGATGCGCTGGCGCAATTAGAAAACGAAGGCGTGCTGGTTTATCCGCAATCAAGGGTTATCCGGCTGATCCAGGATAAAGGTTTGCAAAAACAGTTTTTTAAAGAGAACGATATTCCAACGGCCCATTTTAAAATTATTTCTTCTGCGGAGGAATTGCAGGAAAGCAATTTTCATTTTCCATACATCCAAAAACTACGGAAAGACGGTTATGACGGCCGAGGCGTTTACAAGATTTTGGATGAAACTTACCTCGAAAAGGCTTTTACAGAACCAAGTTTGATCGAAGAACTGATTGATTTTGAAAAGGAAATCGCGGTGATTGTTGCACGCAATGTCCAAGGCGAAACAAAAGCCTTCCCAATGGTGGAAATGGAATTTAACCCGGAAGTTAATTTGGTGGAATTTTTGATCTCGCCTTCGCTGCTTGGTTTTGAAATCCATCAAAGGGCAGAACAAATTGCGGTTGATATTGCCGAAAAGCTAAATATTGTTGGTTTGCTGGCTGTAGAAATGTTTCTTGACAAACAAGGTAATATTTTGGTGAATGAATTAGCTCCGCGTCCGCACAACAGCGGCCACCAAACGATTGAAGGTAACGTCGTTTCGCAATTTGAGCAGCATTTACGTGCCATTTTTGGCTTGCCTTTGGGCGATACTTCTGGTTTGCACCATGCGGTTATGGTGAATGTTTTAGGCGAAGCAGGACACGAAGGGCCGGCAGTTTATAAATGCCTGGAAGATATTGTTAAACTGCACGGCGTTTACGTGCACCTTTACGGGAAAGCTTTAACCAAACCGATGCGCAAAATGGGACATGTTACTGTGGTGGATGCCGACCGGGAAAAAGCGATTGAAAAAGCAAGGTACGTGCAGAAAACTTTAAAGGTGGTAAGTTGAGGGAAAGTTTGTGGGCGATAGTTGATGGTTCATTGCAGCTGCACTAATTTAACCCTGTTCTTATTTTTTACTAATCTTCCAATCTATCAATTATGAACTATCACCTTCCATTAACGATCATCTAAAAACCATGTACTATCAAGCATGAACGAAATAAAAATTGGCATCATCATGGGCAGCAAATCTGATCTACCGGTTATGCAAGATGCGGCAAGTGTTTTAAAAGAATTAGGCGTAGCTTATGAAATTACCGTAGTTTCTGCCCATCGCACACCAGAACGAATGTTTAGTTATGCAAAATCTGCTGCGGATCGTGGTTTAAAAGTAATTATTGCCGGAGCTGGCGGCGCGGCGCATTTGCCGGGTATGGTAGCTTCGCTTACACATTTGCCGGTTATTGGCGTTCCGATTAAATCCAGTAATTCTATTGACGGTTGGGATTCTGTGTTATCAATCCTGCAAATGCCCAATGGGATTCCGGTTGCCACGGTTGCTTTAAATGCAGCTAAAAATGCGGGTATTTTGGCTGCTCAGATTTTGGCTGTCGGAAATGAATACCTGGTTCAAAACTTGATCAATTACAAAAATGAACTGGCCAAAAAAGTGGAAGAAGCTGCTGAGGAAATGAAATCAAAAGGTTTTCATTCTGATTTTTAGGTGGTAAAAGAAGTATCAACGTTACCTGCTGTCATCCTGAAATTGTTTCGGCATAACAATCAACCTCAATTCAACTGCGGGTTATTAGGGAAATTAACAATGTGTGCATAACGTTCGCCTAAATTGGTTACGGCCATTTTCCACATACTTTCTTCTTCGGCACAAAAAATTAAATTTTCATCAAAACGGTTAGAAACAATCCAACTGTTCAGGCTTAATTCTTTGTCTAACTGTTCCATTCCCCAGCCCGAATAACCCAGAAAAAACTTAATTTCATTTGTCGTAATGAGGTTGAGTTGGAACATGGTTTTGGCTGTCTCAAAATCACCTCCCCAAAAAATACCGTTGCCAACAGGCATACCATTCGGTATTTTCTCCGGACAGCGATGCAAAAAATGAAGCCTGTCGTTATTGCACGGGCCGCCTGTAAAAAGCTTGGAATCAGTTTCAGGAAAATCAATAATTGCATCATTAATGTACAAACCCGAAGGATTATTAAGCACAAAACCTACAACGCCTTGCTCGGCATATTCGGTTATGAGAATAACAGAACGCTTAAACTCAGGGTCTAACATAAAAGGTTCTGCAATAAGCAGTTTGCCGACTGCAGGTTTTAAGTTGTTCAGCATAGATATTCCTTTATTACTCCTCTCGATGGTTTTACAAATTTGATAAATTTAGGCCGTGCTTTTTTGATCAAACATCATATTTTTTAATTTTTATACCATAAGCCTGCCGTTTACCAGTTTTGTTGTTGCAAAAGAAGCATATTGAAAATCAATTTTTAGAAGATTTTGCAGTTAATCGATAAAACACAACTTCTAATCAGCATTTTGTAAGTTTGCAGCAGATGGAACAGGAAACGATAGAAAATTTAAGAAGGGATTACCGCTCGGCTACTTTGGCAGAAGCTGATGTAAACCAAAACCCGATTAAGCAGTTTGATAAATGGTTTAATGAGGCGATCAATGCAAAGCTTTACGAACCAAACGCCATGACTTTGGCTACGGCAACACATGATGGACGACCTTCTGCACGGATTGTTTTATTGAAAGGTTTTAGCGACGAAGGCTTTAAATTTTACACCAATTACCTTAGCCGTAAAGGAAAAGAAATCACCAAAAACCCTTTGGCCAGCCTTATTTTTTATTGGGCAGAAATGGAACGACAGATTCGGATTGAAGGGACAATCGAAAAATTAAGCAAAGAATATTCGACCACTTATTTTCATTCAAGGCCAAAAGGAAGCCAGATTGGTGCGGTTGTTTCTCCTCAAAGCCAGGAAATTATTTCCAGGGAAGAGCTGGAACAGAAATGGCAGCAATTAGAACAACAATACGAAAACAAGGAAGTACCAAAACCAGCACATTGGGGCGGTTACATTGTGAAACCAAGGTTAATTGAGTTTTGGCAAGGCCGTTCCAGCCGTTTGCACGACCGTATTGTTTATAAAAAAGCCGATCAGCAAAACTGGAAAATAGTACGTTTGGCACCATGAGTTTGGAGGAGATCAAGCTTCTTTTATCGGCACAATTTGGAGAAGGCGTGGTTTTGGGCGAAGAAACCGGCGGTTTGCAAGCTGCTTTGCTGATCAACCCAAAGCAAATTTCGGAAGTTTGTCTTTTTTTACGCGACCATCCGCAAACGTATTTTGATTTTCTGGCTTGCCTTTCCGGGGTGGATTATGATCAGGAAAACCGTTTTGGCGTGGTTTATCATCTTTCATCCTTTCCTTATCGAACACAATTAACTTTAAAGGTCAGCATTGAAAAACCTGTTGATCCTGAACAGCTTCCCTCCTTTCCAACCGTTTCTAATGTTTACAGAACAGCTGATTGGCATGAGCGTGAGGCTTATGATTTATTAGGGATTGATTTTGAAGGCCACCCGGATTTACGCCGCATTTTATTGCCTGATGATTGGGAAGGCTTCCCGCTGCGTGTAGATTATAAGAGTGCCGAATATTATAAGGGAATTAAAATTGATTAATCGCTTCTGCACAACACTAATTTTTGTATGGTAAACGAAGCATTCCTTAAATACCAGAAACGGATCCAGAATTTAAGTGCCGAAGAACTGGTGCTCAATATGGGTCCGCAGCATCCTTCGACCCACGGCGTTTTACGTTTGGAACTGATTACCGATGGTGAGATTGTGAACGAGGTAATTCCGCACATTGGTTATTTGCATCGATGCTTTGAGAAGCACGCGCAATCGATGTCGTACCAGCAAACTATTCCTTATACTGACCGGCTGGACTATTTATCGTCTATGAACAGCAGCCACGCTTTTGTGATGGGTGTTGAACGAATGCTGGGTATCGACAAAGAAATACCAAAACGGGTAGAATACATTCGCGTTTTGGTTTGCGAACTGAACCGAATTGGCTCACATTTGATTGCTTTAGGCACTTACGGTATTGATATTGGCGCTTTTACACCTTTTTTATGGTGCTTCCGCGACCGCGAACACATTATGGGTTTGCTGGAATGGGCTTCGGGCGCGCGGATGTTGTACAACTTTATTTGGGTTGGCGGCTTGTTTTATGATTTGCCGGTTGGGTTTGAAGAACGCTGCAAAGAGTTTGTAGATTATTTTAAGCCGAAAATGGTGGAGCTGAACGAATTGCTGACCAATAACCAAGTTTTTATTAACCGTACGGCCAACGTTGGCGTTTTACCGCTTGCTGTTGCCATTAATTACGGTTGTTCTGGCCCGATGCTTCGTGGTTCTGGTTTAAAATGGGATTTGCGCCGGGCAGATGGTTATTCGGTTTACCCGGAACTGGATTTTGATATTCCAATTGGAAAAGGAGAAATGGGCGCAGTTGGCGATTGCTGGGACCGTTTTAAAGTACGGATTGATGAGATCGGTGAATCGTTAAAAATGATTGAGCAATGTGTAGAACGTTTACAAAAAGAACTGAAACGCTCTCCTGATTTTGATCCGCGCGGAAAACTTCCACGCAAGATCATACCAAAAGCACAAGACTATTACGTGCGCGGCGAAAACCCAAAAGGCGAATTAGGCTTTTATTTTATAGCCGACGGGAAAACAGAAATCCCGAAACGTATTAAAGCACGCGGGCCAAGTTTTAATAATTTATCGGTTTTACCAGCAATCAGTAAAGGTGTAATGATTGCGGACTTGGTTGCCATCATCGGTTCTATAGATATTGTTTTAGGCGAATTGGACCGATAACAAAAAAAGCTCCGTAAAAGGAGCTTTCTGAATTTATATCGATAAAAGAAGTACCTCAATTATAAACTTTTACCATAAAAACGTAGTTCTGCAATTTTTTGATCTGCTGGGCGCGGCTCAACTTCGACAAACCGTTTTTACTGTTTAAAGTAATTTTTCTTCCCAAAGAATCAGCAGGAATTTCTTGAATGGCCTTCATCAAATAATTAGCTTTTGTAGCAAAAGCAGCACCGTCAACTTGTTCTTGTTTGCCTTTGATAATACCAATAATGTTTCCGTAATTATCTAATAAAGGCCCGCCGCTATTTCCAGGATTTACCGGAATAGAAACCTGATAAGCTAAAGAATCATTATCATAATCGGTATATGAGCTTAAATACCCTTTTCCAATTACAACAGAATCTTTCGGGTAACCAATTGTAAATACATCCTCACCTAAATCAGCTTTAGATTTTTTAAATGCATAAGGCACGGCACTTAAACGTTTAAAAGAAGAATCGGTAATGCGCAAAACTGCCAAATCGTAATCCTGATTAATATAAATCGGCTTTACTTTATAAGATTCTCCGTTAGAATTTTGAACATAAACAGAATCAGCTCCGTTTATCACATGAAAATTGGTGATGATATCGCCGTTTGTGTTAATGGCAAATCCTGTTCCGCCAAAATTACCAGGATTAGTACTGTTTTTATGCTGAGATTTTCCTGTAATGTCTCTGATCAACGCATTTTGCGACCTTTTTACAGTTTCCAAATCCCGCCGTAAAGCACTGTATTTAGATTGTTGGTTTTGGTTGTTGAAATAACCAGTAAAAAACAAAGTAAGCATGACCGCGAAAATGGCAACAGAAGCAGCAACCGAAATTTTTGAATGATGATTGCGCCACAAGGTAATTACACGCCTTTCTTTGATGCCAAGCTGCTCTTTTACAGCATCAATATCAATTTCATTGTGGATCGCATTCAGCTTGCTTTCAAATTCTAAACGGTCGTTTAAACCAGTCATGTATTTTAAAAATTGCTGATGCTCTTTGGTACGGCTGTTAAGCTGTTCATCATTTTTTCGCATAACTTCAAATTCAAGCTGCTCCTTTTCAGAAAGCTCGTTGCGAAGGTATTTTTCAATCAGGTCGAGAAGTTGCGGCTCGGTCATTTTGCTTAAAGTTTATAGCTGAAAAAACAGCTTTTTCAATCTTTGCAGACATTTATATTTTTGCGTTTTTGCATTTTCCGGGTTGGTATAACCAAACTTGTCACAAATCTCCTGCATAGATTTGTTCTGCATATAAAAATCCTGTATAATTGTTTTGCACGGTTCGCCCAGCATTAATAGGGATTCTTCCATTTTACTGAACTGTAGGTCGCGCAATTCGTGAAGTTCCAGGTCATTCTCAACAGGCAAATAATCGTGTATATCTTTTAGTTCGCATTCTTTATTGTTCCGTTGGTTCAGTTTTTTTAACCAGATACGCCTGCAAACCGAATAGATGTAGGTTTTAAGCTTACTGGTAAGTTCAAAATTTCCGGCTTTAACCTTGTTATATAAAATGATGATGCTTTCCTGATAAATATCTTTTGCATCATCTTCGTTACCATTATTATTAAGTACCATTTGCAAAACCATCGGAAAATGTACTTTATAGATACGTTTCAAAGTATCCGGAGAGTTATTTAAAATCCCAAGTATATCTTCGCTGTCTGTTGGTACAGAGCCTTTTATCTTTAAACTCACCAGTTAATACAATTTGTACAAAAATGTAACCCATTTTCCGAAAAAAAAATTTTTTTATGATAGTCGGGTTACCTTTTGATCTTTTAAGTATTAAGATAAAATTTCACTGCTTTAAAAAAAATATAAACAACATGAAAAATTCATTCAAATTAGGCTTTTTGGCTTTAGCGATCACTTTCGCAGTTAGTGCATGTAACTCCAACAAATCATCTACTTCTGCTGATTCTACTTCAGTTTCTACTTCTACTGATACTTCATCAAAAATGGCAGATACTACAAAATCAGCAACGGACACTGCTAAAAAAGGTATGGCTACAGGTACTGATACCACAAAAAAGAAAATGTAATAACTTACTAAACAGGATTTTTATTGGTGATTTGCCAATACAAATCCTGTTTATAGTTCAAACTTTACAAAAACAAACACATGAAAAATACATTTAAATTAGGCTTTTTAGCTTTGGCCATATCTATATCAGTTTCTGCTTGCAGTTCTGATAAAAAAGCATTGGGAACATCAGATTCTTCTAAAGTTGATTCTTCTGCCTCCACAACAAATTCTACTACTGACACCACAAAAACTGATACCACTAAAAAACCATAATTTGCTTTATGCAAATTATTTTTGTGGGTAACCTTTTGTAACTATCCTTACCAAATAATAATAAACAAAAATCTCTATGAAAAAATCATTTAAATTAAGCTTTTTAGCTTTAGCTGTCACTTTATCTGTAGCTGCTTGTAATTCTAACAAAAAATCTGGTTCAGGTTCTGATACGACCAAAACCGATTCTGGTATGGCTGTAACCGACACTTCTAAAGTTGATACAGTTGTTAAAGACAGCACTGTGAAAGACACCACTTTAAAAACTAAAACGACTACAACCACATCTAAAAAAATGTAATTTTTTTAGTTTAAATACAAATGAGGCCGTGCAATTTGTACGGCCTTTTTTATTTTACTGATTTTTGTTCGGTAAAAGAAGCATCGTTTGGATTGTCCTGAATCTGCTCTAATAATTATGCTGTAATTTTTACTTTTGCAAACTCAAGTTAAATCTGCTTTTATGCCTTTGTCCCCGCTTTCTGCTATTTCGCCTGTTGATGGCCGCTATTACCAAACCACCAACCGTTTAAGCAAATATTTTTCGGAAGCTGCATTGATCAAATTTCGGGTTTATGTTGAAGTGGAATATTTTATCCAACTCTGTGAACTGCCTTTGCCTCAGCTTAAAAACTTTCTTAAAAAAGATTACACCGATTTAAGGAGGATTTATAGTGATTTTAGCGAAGAAAATGCCCAAGAGATCAAAGAAATCGAGAAAACAACCAACCACGATGTAAAAGCAGTTGAATATTTTTTGAAGAAGCATTTCGACAATCTGGGTTTATCAGCTTATAAAGAGTTCATTCACTTTGGTTTAACTTCCCAGGATATCAACAACACAGCAATTCCTTACTCTTTCAAAATGGCTGTGCAAGAGCAATATTTGCCGGCTTTAAACGAGTTGATCGATTTACTTAAAGCTTTGGCCGAAGACTGGAAAAACGTTTCGATGCTTGCGCGCACGCACGGTCAGCCTGCTTCGCCAACGCGTTTAGGCAAAGAGTTACTGGTTTTTGTGGAACGGTTGAAAGCACAAATAAAATTGTTTCACCAAATTCCTTTTTCTGCAAAATTTGGCGGCGCTACCGGAAATTTCAATGCGCACCACGTGGCTTATCCTCAAATCGATTGGAAAGCTTTTGGTAATCATTTTGTTGATGAAGTGCTTGGTTTGAACCGTTCGCAATTAACAACTCAAATCGAACATTACGATAATTTTGCTGCGCAATGCGATAACTTAAAAAGGATCAATACAATTTTGATTGATTTGAACCGCGATATCTGGACTTACATCTCCATCAATTACTTCAAACAAAAAATAAAAGAAGGCGAAGTTGGTTCGTCGGCCATGCCGCATAAAGTCAATCCAATTGATTTTGAAAATTCTGAAGGTAATTTAGGTTTGGCCAATGCTATTTTTGAACATTTATCTGCAAAACTACCCATTTCACGTTTGCAGCGCGATCTAACCGATTCTACTGTTTTGCGCAATATTGGTGTTCCGTTTGCGCATACTATCATCGCTTTTAAATCAACGTTAAAAGGCTTGAACAAATTGGTGCTAAACGAAGCAGCGATCCGTACCGATCTGGAAGACAATTGGGTTGTAGTTGCAGAAGCGATCCAAACTATTTTGCGCCGGGAAGGTTATCCCAACCCTTATGAAGCTTTAAAAGAATTGACACGCATTAACGGCAAAGTCGATGCGAATACGATTACAGATTTTGTAAATGGACTTAAAATTTCGGAAGAACTAAAACAGGAACTTACCCAAATTACGCCATTCAATTATACTGGATTTTGAAATTTGATAAGTCAACAAGCCGTAAAAAAGTAGCGGTAAAAGAAGCATTCTAAATAAGCTGTTTTAATTTTTGTAATTTTATAAAAAATAGTCATCATGAACATCAACGTATATACCGAAAGCACGCCGAACCCGGCAACAATGAAATTTATTGTAAACAAGTTGTTGATTAACGGAAGTGCCGATTTTGCCACAGTAGAAAGTGCCGAAAAATCAGCTTTTGCAAAAGAATTGTTTAAGTTCTCCTTTGTAAACGGCGTTTTCTTCGCCAGTAATTTTGTAACCGTTACCAAAACCGAAGGTTCTGACTGGAACGATTTGGAACCGATTTTAAAAGAATTTGTAAAAGGTGCGGTAGAATCTGAACTGAGCGTTCAGGAAAAAGAGCAAGAAGTTGTTGCTTTTGAAGGCGACGATGCCGAAATAAAAATCCAGCAGATTTTGCATGATTATGTTCGTCCGGCGGTAGAACAAGATGGCGGCGCAATTACTTACAAATCTTTTGAAGACGGTGTTGTTACTGTAGAATTGCGTGGTTCCTGCAGTGGTTGCCCGTCCTCCACCATCACTTTAAAATCAGGAATTGAAAGTTTATTGAAACGTATGGTTCCGGAAGTTACGGAAGTAGTTTCTGAGGCTTTGTAAGAAATAGGTTTTATCAATTTTATAGGGGTAAAAGAAGTATTTGGATGCTTCTTTTACCCCTTGTTTTTGTTATCAGTTTAAAATATCTTACTGTAAACTTCTTTACTGTCAATTCTGTATATTCAACAGTAAATAGTAATAAACTTCTCAAGACCCAGACATGAAAGAAAAAGAATTTATACAAGGTACATTGTTTGAAGAAGACTATTTAATTAGGACGCTCGGAAATCTTGGGACACAACCAGAAGTTGCATTGACTGAATTAGTAGCGAATGCATGGGATGCAGGTGCCACCCAAGTAAATATTTTTATACCTGAAGAAAAAGGACAGAGACTTACTATTGAAGACAATGGCTCAGGTTTAACAAAAGATGAATTTCATAATAGGTGGATGAAGCTTAGTTACAATAGACTAAGACATCAAGGTAAAATGGTAGAATTTCCTAGAGGAAGTGATCTAAAGAGATATGCTTACGGTCGTAATGGAGTGGGAAGACATGGATTACTTTGTTTTAATAAAGAATATAAGGTAATCACAAACAAAAATGGGATAGAATCTACTTTTACACTTACTACAGAAAGTGAAAAACAGCCCTTTATTATAAAATCCGAAACATTTAAGAAATCTACAAAAGCGGGAACTATACTTGAAGTAATTGTAGAAAAAAACTTACCCAATCCTAATACGATACTTGAAGTAATTTCTGCTAGATTTTTACATGATCCAAAATTTATTGTTTCAATAAATAGGCAAACAATTCAACTTGAAGAACATAAAGGATTAATAGAATCTGTGCCAATTGAAATAGATAACATCAAACTTAATATTAATCTTATAGATTCTAAAAAAGCTAGAAAGTCAACACTTTATCAAGGAATTGCAATTTGGCAAGGAGGTAGATTGGTTGGAGAGCCTTCTTGGATACTAGGAAGTATAATGGTTTTAGACGGTCGTTCAAAGGAAGCAAAACGATATTCGGTTGTTGTCGAAACTACAGATTTGGCAGACTTCATCCGAGAAGATTGGACGGGTTTTAAGAAGGATAAAAAGCTCGATAAAGTTTATGAAGTAATTGATGAAGAGGTGCAAAAAATGTTTTCAAAAATCGCTAAAGACAATGTCGAAGAAACAACTCGACAAATTAGAAACCAGTATAAAAATCAATATAATAATTTAAGCCCATTAGCGAAATATGAATTTAATGAAACAATACAACATATATCTATTTCAAATCCTTCTGCCAAAGAAGAATCTATTTCATTAGCAGTTGAAGCAGTACTAAATCTCGAAAAAACAAGAAGTGGAAACGAACTATTGACAAAACTTTCCACCCTTTCTGTTGAAGACATCGAAGGACTTAATAAACTTCTCGAAAATTGGTCTATAAAAGATGCTTTAACCGTCCTTGATGAAATTGATAAGAGAATCTCAGTCATTGAAGCAATCAGAAAGTTAAGTAGTGATTCTAATGTTAACGAACTTCATGTTTTACACCCACTTGTTGCAAGTGCAAGATGGATTTTTGGACCAGAATATGACTCACCAGAATTTTCTTCTAACAGTCAACTTCAAACTACTGTTCAGAGGGTATTTGGTAAAAAAATAGAAAAGGAAAATTTTAATAACGACAAGAAACGGCCTGATATAGTAGTAATGGGAAACTCAACCTTCTCAATAACAGGAACAACTGACTTTGACCAGGAAAATGGATTAAGTGCAGTAAAGAAAATTCTAATTATTGAACTAAAGCGCGGTGGATTTAAACTTGGGAGAGAAGAAAGGAATCAAGCGGTTGGATATGTTGAAGACTTTATGAATTGTGGAACACTGATAGGCAACCCATACATTAATGCTTTTGTGGTAGGAGAAGCATTTAGTGAAAAAGTTCAACCAATCCAATCGATTGAAAATGCAAATAAAGTAGAAATTGGCAAAGTACAGATTTGTCTATTTTCGCAAATTGTCGACTCTTCTGAAAGAAGGCTTTTCAATCTTAGAGAAAGACTTAACGAACGATATGCAGATGTAACTGGGATAGAACTTTTTAATCAACAACAACGGCTTGCAATCTAGGAACAACGCAAAAGGTTGCTTAATTGGTATGTAAAGTAGGGTAAAAGAAGTAAACTACTCCTTTTACCCTACTTTACTTATACATTTATTTTCCTTCCAAAAAATACCTCTGCACTTTCTCCAACAACTCCTCCCCAATCTTCCCATTCGTAGCAATAACATCACGCGTTTTCAACATATTTCCACCTCCAGAGAAATCTACAACTTGTCCACCAGCTTGTTTTACAATGATAATTCCGGCAGCCATATCGTAATCATTCAAATTATACTCGTAATACGCATCGAAACGGCCGCAAGCGGTATAAGCCAGATCAACGGCGGCAGAACCTAAACGGCGCATTCCGTGGCAGCTTTTCAATAAATCTTTCAGCAAATCAATGTAAGCATCTTCTTTGTCGAAATTGTAATACGGGAAACCGGTGGCCAGCAAACTATCAGCCAAAGTTGGTTTATCAGAAACATGGATTTCTTTGCCGTTTAAATAAGCAGGTGCATCTTTCCAGGCGTAAAAACATTCGTCCTGGTTAATCTCATAAACCACACCTAAAACCAGTTCTTCGTATTCTTTTAAAGCGATGCTTACGGAATAAACCGGCAAACCATGGATAAAATTGGTAGTTCCGTCCAACGGATCAATCACCCAATTGTAGTGTTCTGCTGTTTTTACCACTGTTTTTTCTTCGGTAATGAAACCTGCTTCGGGCAAAAGCTGCTGTAGTTTGGCCACTATTATTTCTTCGGAAGTTTTATCTACGTAAGAAACCATATCGTTTAAACCTTTAAACTCGATGCGGTCGGCGTTGAACTTTCCGGCTTCTGTTTTGATGAAATTCCCGGCTTCTTTGGCCAATGCCACTACTTCCTGGCACAATATCTCTAAATTCATTTCGGACTTCTTTTGATGTTGAATGAAAAAAACTTATGGACGAAATAACTGGCTACGCCCAAACTTAAAGCGCCAACTACCCTGGCCAGCGGCGGATAGATTTTAAATACGCGGACAAACAGCCGCAGCATTAGTAAATTGGCAAAAAACCCTACAAATGCGACCATGAAAAACCGTAAAAACTGGTTCCGGGAAGAAAGTTTGGAATGCGAAAAAACGAAATACTTGGTGAGCAGGAAATTACAAATAATGCAGCAACTGTAGGAAACAATGAGCGAAATGACATCGCGCGAGAAACTTAAACCAAAAATTTTGACGGTTTTGATGAAAATATAGTGGTAAACGAAGTAGTAAACTAAGGCATCGACCAAAAATCCTACACCTGTAGAAAGGAAGAAACGAACGACCTCGTTTTTAAGCAGTTTTTTAACAAATGGGCTTTTGATTTTTACAGGCATTAAACCGTTGAATGAATGCTTCTTTTATCCCTTAAAAATGCTTGCGCAACAAATCCAATCCCGGTCAAAACCAAAACTGTTGATATAAATTCGGCTTGTGTAAAAGCAATGCCAGCGACATGATATTTAGTGTTTACGCGGATCAGTTCGATCAAAAACCTTTCTGTACCGTTCAAAATCAAGTAGATGCCAAACATTAAACCTGGTGTGATAATATATTTCCTGATCTTCCACAAAAACAAAAAAAGTGCAATGCAAATAACGGATTCGTACAAGGAAGTTGGGTAAACCGGAACTGGCAGTTGATGACAATATTTACCAATACAGTCCGGAATTTGTACACCTTCATCTCCAACATTATGCGGAAAACGAAAAGACCATATCCAATCTGGTGCCCAACTTAACCAACTTGGTTTCGGTGCAGTATTAGTAATTCCCCAGTCGCCATCGCCGGAAAGCTGGCAACCAATGCGGCCAACGCCGTAAGCAATCATCATCCCGGGCGAACCAATATCGGCCATGTGAATCAATTTGATGTGATTTTTATGCGCGATGTACATTACCGCCGCGCCGCCGCAAACCAAGCCGCCATAAAAAGTTAAACCGCTAAAACCGACCATCATACCAACCGGATCTTTCACAAAATCGTTCCAGTTTTCCAATCCGTTAAATAGTTTTGCGCCCGCAAAACCCCAAAATGCTGCCCAAACCAGCATTGTACCCATCAATTCGTAAGGATGAACGGTTACTTCCTCCGTTTTTGGTTGCGGTAAAGCTGATTTTTTCTTTTCGGCATAAGCCCAATAAGCAAACAAAGCTGCTACGATAATGCCGCCAATGATATTTCCACGGGTAGAAAGCAGAAATTCCTGTGGATTATCAACCAAAGCCCGGTAATTAAAAACGGCATCCAGAAATTTATAACCAATTAAAAAACCAAACAAAGCGTTTCCAGCCAGTTCTAAAATTGAGGCTGGTTCGCCCGTTGTAATTATTTTTTTAAAAGGATGGATATAACTAAGCTTTTCTTTCCGCTTAAATTCCTGCTCGAAAGCCCAGTAAGAAGCCATAAAGGCCAGCGCCACAAAAAAACCAAAAGTTTGGATCGGAAGCGGAATGGTTATCCCGGTTAAATACCGGATCAGTTCGGTGATGGTTGGAAACATGGATAGCGCGCTGTTTCGGGCGAAGATAAAACTAATGAACCAGAATTTCCGCTGTTTCCTCAATTTCCATATTTCCGGTTGGCAGAATCGTTGTTAAAAGTACCGGCCTGATTTCATTCACCACTAAAGGATCATAAGCAGTTTCGATTTTAACATAATTTCGGGTGAAACCGTGCATCAAACCGTCGTTGGTTTCTCGTTCAAATAAAACATCAGCCGTCTTTCCAACTTGAGATTCGTAAAAAGCACGGCGTTTTTTATCAGACAAAATATGCAGCATTTTACTCCGTTCTGCCCGCGTTGATCCCGGCACAACGCCTGATAGTTCTTTTGCCGGTGTATTTTCACGTTCGGAATAAGTAAAAACGTGAAGGTAAGAAACCGGCAGCTCGTTTAAAAAGTTATAAGTATCGATAAAGTCTTCGCGTGTTTCTCCAGGGAAACCTACAATTACATCTACGCCAATGCAGCAATCGGGCATTAATTCTTTGATTTTGCTGATCCTTTCCACATACAATTCCCGCTTGTAACGGCGGCGCATCAAACTCAATATTTTGTTTGAACCGGACTGCAACGGAATATGAAAATGAGGCACAAAACGTTTGGAAGCAGCTACGAAAGCAATGATTTCATCCGTTAATAAATTTGGTTCGATGGAAGAAATTCGGATTCGGTCGATGCCTTCCACTTCATCCAAAGCTTTAATCAGATCGATAAATTTGTATTTACGGATGCCATCGATCACACCAAAATCACCCAAATTTACGCCTGTTAAAACAATTTCTTTTACGCCGGAAAGTGCAATTTCGTAAGCTTGTTTGATAACGTTGCTTATGGTATCGCTCCGGCTTACACCACGCGCCATTGGAATAGTGCAAAAAGAGCAGGAATAATCGCAGCCATCCTGCACTTTTAGAAACATACGCGTTCTGTCGCCAAAAGAGTAAGAAGGAATAAACTGGTTTACTTCTTTTACCGGTGAATTATAAACAATTGCTTTCGGGTTTTTGGTGAGATCGGTAATGTGTTCAACCAGTTGAAATTTTTCGGCTGCACCTAAAACTAAATCTACACCTTCAATTTCAGAAATTTCTTTTGGCTTTAATTGGGCGTAACAACCAACAATTGCAACATAAGCGAGAGGCGAAATTTTTAATGCTTCTTTTACTACCTTTTTACATTTTCGGTCGGCATTTTCGGTAACGGAGCAAGTGTTGATTACATATACATCAGCATGATCTGTAAAACTAACAATTTCATAATCAGCCTGTTTAAACAATCTACCTATAGCAGAAGTTTCGGAGTAATTGAGTTTGCAACCCAACGTGTAAAAGGCAACTTTTCTGTTCATTGTGGATTGCAAAGATAAAAAATATAGGGTAAAAGAAGTATGCTGTATCAGTCTTCTTGATTGTCCGACTCACTCCAGCGGTAGCTTTCGTGCTCAAAACCAGCAAGATCGATAATCCGGTTTACAACCGTCATGGCTACTTCTTCAACCGTTTTTGGCAAGCTGTAAAAGGAAGGAACGGCCGGACAAATAATCCCACCAGCTTCGGTAACCGTTTGCATATTTCGCAAATGAATCAGGTTTAGCGGCGTATCCCGGGCAACTAAAATCAACCTGCGCCTTTCCTTTAAAATCACGTCGGCAGCGCGGGTAGTCAAATCGTTGGAAATTCCGCTTGCAATCCGCCCTAAAGTACCCATGGAACACGGAACGATAACCATGGTATCAAAACGCGCAGAACCGGACGCAAAAGGTGCCATAAAATCACTTTTGCCATAAAATTTGAAAGGGTAGTTTTGATAACTTTCATCACCTAATTCAAACTTCCAAACGTAACGCGCATTATCAGACATGACGATACCAATTTCCTGGATTTGATTATGCAAAACCTGTAATTTTTCCAACAATAATTTGGCATAAATAGAACCGCTGGCACCGGTTATGGCCACTACTATTTTTTTCTTCATTAATTTTTAGGTGATAAAAGAAGCATTCTTACTTAAAGTTTTCATCTATTAAAAGCTGTATAATCCCATCAACCATACCTACTTTGGGCACATAAATATTTTTGATTCCCGCCCAACTCATTACGGTTATAAAAATTAATGCGGCCGGAATAATTACATCGGCACGGTCCTGGTTCAACCCTAAAACCTGAATTCGGTCTTTTAAAGAATAGGAATTGAGATGCGTGTGCAAACTTTTCAGCTTAGACAAAGTCATTGCTTTTCCTTCTTTTTCTTCGGATAATTTAAATAGTTTATTGATGTTGCCGCCCGTACCAATTCCGGTTATGTTTTTGTAGGATTTAATATTGGTGGAGATAAACCGTTCCATGTCTTTCCAGGTTTCGTCTTTATCCTGATTGTCCAAAATCCGTATCGTACCGATGTTAAAAGACTGAGAAGCAACCAAAACACCATTAGCAAAAAAAGATAATTCTGTACTTCCGCCGCCCACATCAATGTACAAGTAATTGTTTTTCTTGTCTAATTTTTCTTCGAAGTGGCTGGCGTAAATAATATTTGCTTCTCGTTGTCCTTCAACAATTTCTAGGTTGATCCGCGCATGCTCTTTTACTTGTTTAACAATTTCCTGCCCGTTAACAGCTTCGCGCATAGCTGATGTTGCACAAGCCAGGTAGGCCGTTACGCCATAAACATCCATCAAATTACGAAAGGCAGACATGGTTTTTATCAAATCACCAACTTTTTTGGAGGAGATTTTTTTATCGATAAAAGCATCATCTCCCAAACGTAATGGTACGCGGAGCAACATATTTTTTTTAAAAGAAACAGGATGGGTAGATTCTGATAAATCTGCAATTAAAAGCCTTACAGCATTAGAACCAATATCAATGGCAGCGTATCTCAAAATTATTTCTTTTGTTTAAGGTATGTATAAATATCAAACTGCGACCGCACTTTTATATTATCGTCGGTTTTGTGGTAACGGTTGTTGTTTAAACTGTTGATTTCCCTGGCCTTGGTATTGTCTTGCAGTTGGATGTTTATCATGTCCCTGATTTCCTGTTTCAGTTCTTTATTGTAAATCGGAAAACCCACTTCTACCCGATGGTCTAAGTTACGCGTCATCAAATCGGAAGAAGTTAAAAAAAGCATTTCTTTTCCGCTATTTCCAAAAATGTAAACACGGGCATGCTCCAAATATTTATCAACAATGCTGATCACTTCAATATTTTCACTAAAACCTTTTACTTCAGGCACTAAACAGCACATGCCGCGGATAATCAATTTTATTTTAACACCTGCACTGCTGGCTTTATATAAACGGGCAATCATTTGTTCATCGGCAAGGCTGTTCATTTTTAGAATGATATAAGCCGGAGTACCTTTTTTAGCATTAGAAATTTCTTTGTCGATGTATTGATAAAGCAGTTTTCGGGAATCAACCGGAGATACCAGCAGATTTTTGATTCCTTGCGGCACTATGTTTTTTTGCAAGGCATCAAAAATAGCAACCAAGCTTAAAGTGATTTTTTTATTGGCCGTAAGCAAAGTGTGGTCAGCATAAATGCTTGCTGTTTTTTCATTAAAGTTTCCGGTAGATAAACAGGCATAATAAGTTACTTTTCTGTTTTCCAGTCGTTTAACCAGGCATATCTTAGAGTGTACTTTATATCCGGAAACGCCGTAAATTACTTTAACACCTTCTTCTTCCAGCCGCCTGCTCCAAAAAATATTGGCTTGTTCGTCAAACCTGGCTTTCAGTTCAACTAAACAATTAACTGTTTTTCCATTTTTTGCGGCGTTGGTTAACGCGTTGATTATCCGCGAATTTTCGGCCAGGCGATATAAAGTAATGTTGATTTCTTTTACGCCCGGATCAATTGCCGCTTCCCGCAAAAAGTGAATAATATAATCGAAAGACTGGTAAGGTGTGCTGATCAGGAAATCACGCTTGCTGACCATACCCAACAAACTTTTGCCAAACGATAAATTTGGAACTTGTAGTGATGGCAGTTTTGGATACTCTAACTCCGGCCTTCCTACATTCGGGAATTTTATAAAATCTTTAAAGTTATGGTAACGGCTTCCCGGGATCAAACTGTCTGCCGTTAACTGCATTTTTTTTACCAGATAAGAAAGCATGTCCAAAGGCATGTCCGTATCATACAAAAGCCGCATGGGTTTGCCCTTTTTTCGTTTTTGCAGACTTTTAGAAAGCGATTCAATAAACTTCTCGCTTACTTCTTTATCCAGATCCAGTTCAGCGTCTCGGGTTAGCTGGATAGAAAAAGCTTCAATAGTGTCGTAATCGAAAATGAAAAAAATATCGTCTAAACAGTAACGGATAATATCGTCCAGTAAAATGATAAACTTAAGCTGATTAGTTTCCGGAAGCACCAAAAACCGAGGCATGTTTTCAGGGATCTCAATCAGTGCCAGCTTAGTTGCGTTCACCTGTCCTTCTTTACTCAACCTAACAAAAAAATATATTACCTGATCTTTCAATTCAGGAATTACCGTTTGTTTGTCCAAAATAATCGGCACTACGTTAGAAAGTAACTTTTCCCGAAAATAACTTTTTACGAAAGTGCCGCGCGTTACATTCAGCTGGGTATCATCCAGTATAAAAATTTTCTCTTCTGCCAGTTTTTTTAAAATGATGTTCTCATAAAGATTGTTAAACTTCTTTTCTTCTTTAATCACCAAATTTTTAATCTGGCTCAAAACTTTACGCGGATTATAGCCGAGTATTTCTTTGGCTTTTTCGTTAAGGTTGGCCAAGCGGTTGAGCGTTGCCACCCGAACGCGATAAAATTCATCCATGTTAGATGAAAAAATCGCCAAAAAACGTACCCTTTCAATCAATGGCACCGCTTCGTCTGCAGCTTCCTGCAAAACCCGGTCGTTAAAATACAACCAACTAATTTCGCGGTTAGTTAAAGGAATATTTTTTGAACTCATAACATGTTAAACAACAAAAAATTCCCGGAAGGTTGTACCGGGAATGCAAAAATGTACATTTGCCTGTTAAGCAAAATTTAAACAACTTAAAATATTAAGCCGATAGTTTTACAAAACAGCGGAACCAGTTGTTTCTGCTGAAGGATTATCTTCGGCGGCTGGCTTTGGTTTATTGGGCGACCGTTTGCGTTTTACTGGGGCAGATGCTTCTTTTACCGGTTCTTTTTCTGCATCAGCCTTTGCATCAACAACTTCTTTTTTCTTTCTTGGTGCCCGTTTGCGTTTCACCGGCGTTGGGGCAGATGCTTCTTTTACCTCCTCTTTTTTGGCAGGCTCAGGCTGTTTTTCAATAGCTGGGGCCGCTGGTTTTGCTACAGATAAACTGGAAACGGATGGCGATTTACCAATTGAAACCGCTTTGGCAACAGTAGATATAACTTTTTCTGCTTTGGCATCGGCCTTTTTCAGGCTGGCTTTGGCTTCATCTTTTTTCTTGCCTGCTTTTTTTGTCAGCTTTTTGGTTTTATCAGCTTCTTTTGTGGTTGCTTTTTTGGCATCTTTTAACAAACTGCTTATTTTTTCTGAAACCGCTTTACCTGCTTTAGAAATTTCTTTTTTCAAATTTTCTGCATCGTGGCCAAGCCCGTGTATGGCTTCCATAAATTTGCCCGTGATGCTTGTTTCAAGCTCCTTGTTCTTTGCTTTTGATTTAACTTTCTTTTTCATTTTCTACTATTTGTTTTTAGAGTGATAATGCAATATTAACTGCCTTCTTATCCTGCTTTTCGGCTAAATTTGCCGCAACAATTTATTTCTGATAAAGCTAACCCTTAAAATTTAATTCCTTAAAAATAAAACAACATATTATGCCATCTTTTGATATCATCAGCAAGATTGATGCACAAACGTTAGATAACGCCATCAATAACGCTAAAAAGGAAATATTGAACCGTTACGATTTTAACGATTCTAAAAGCACGATCGAACTGGACAAAAAAACCAACGAAGTAACAATTGTTACCGAAAACGATATGCGTTTAAAAGCTATCCAGGATTCGATCATCAGCCGGATGGTGAAACAGCATTTAGACCCGAACGCGCTGGATTTTGGCAAACAGGAATACGCGTCGGGCAACATGATCCGCAAGGAAATTAAAATTGTAGAAGGCATTGATAAAGAAGCGGCTAAAAAGATTGTCAAGAAAATAAAAGACAGCGGTTTAAAAGTACAGGCGGCCATTATGGACGATCAGGTTCGTGTTACCGGCAAAAAGATAGACGATTTGCAAGCTGTTATTTCTTTGTGCCGAGGTGAAGATTTCGGGCAGCCTTTGCAATATAGCAATATGCGGAATTGAGGTTTAATGAAATAAGCTCATTAAAAACAGTATCGTAGCTAAGCTTTGAATGTTAATACGGATAATTGTTTTTATATTAGTAAGTATAAGAGTTGAATATATGAATACTATAAAACGGTTAAACATTGATGAATTAAATATTACTAACTCGAATAATGATAAGATATTCAGTTTTTTATTAGCCGATAGTTCCACTTACAAAATCAACAATCACTCTGAAGCTTTAGATGCTATCGCTTATATCAGAAGCGGTTTCCCAAAGCAATCTATTATTCGTGTTTTAGAAAAAACGGGGCTTGCCCCTGCTCATCTATTTAATATCCTCCATCTTAGTTTTCATCAGCTTGCAGATTTTGACAATTATGAAAAACTATCGGTTGAGCAATCCAACTTTTTATATGAATTTACACGTTTGTATGTAAGAGGCTTAGACATTTTTGGCGACAAACAAACAATTGACCGATGGCTGAGCCGCGAAAATTTAGCTTTAGGTGATAAATCTCCCTTAGAATTACTCGATACTATAGAAGGGTTCAGGTTAGTTGATAATTTGCTATCACAAATAGAATATGGTTTTTATTCATGATACTTTACCGTATCTCACGCCAATTATATACAAATGATTTATCCGGAAAAGGCGGTTTATTGTCTGCTGCCCGATGGCACGATCATCTTCCAATAATTTATACTTCATTAGCATCTTCAACCACTATTTTAGAGAAGCTTGTTCATCTTCGTCAGGATGAAATACATCATGATTTGGTAATGATACAGATGGAAGTAAAAGATACAGCAAGTATTCAAATCATAGAAGTTAGTCAACTGCTTGCAGAGTGGAATACTTATCCGGCACCAGATGTTCTTAAAAAAATAGGTAATGCTTGGTTGTTAAGTAAATCCTCTTTACTGCTTTACGTTCCAAGTGTAATTGACAGTTTCGCTCAAAACGTACTGATTAATCCTTTACATCCTGAAATTAACTCTTTAAAAATTCGTTCTGTAAAGCCATTTACGTTTGATACCCGTTTACTATCATGATTTAATGTTGTATCTAAAACCATCTAATGCTCGTATGATTTGCAATTGTTCTTAAAAATTAATTTGCATCGTAAATCATTTCTAACATTATGGTTTCCAATATAACACCACCAAAACCACATACTGTTTTTACCATCGATAAACGCAGTAACCTTTCCCAAACAGATTTAATTAAAGAATATGTAGAGCCTTCTATTCCGGTTGTATTGACCGATGCTGCCCGAAACTGGAAAGGAATGGGCAAGTTAACACCACAATATTTTAAGGAAAACTATGGCGAGGTAACCAAAGAAATTGCTGGCGTAAAATACAAACTGGCAGATGTGCTGGATATGATTTTGGAGGAAAACGCCGACAGGAAAGCCCCTTATCCGTTCAATTTCAACGTGAAACATTATTTCCCGGAACTGCTTTCAGAATTAACACCAGAAATATTGTATCGCCGTTATTGGTTTATGGGAAAATTGCAGGTGGTATTATCAACCGGCAGGAAAGAAGAATTTAATTTTACCTGATAAAAGAAGCATTTCCCTTTTTAATCAATCTTTTTAATACTCGTTAAACCCGAGTGTTGGTTATTAATTTTGGTTGGGTTGCCTTTATATTCTAAACTACCTGCACCAGTTACATTTACGGTCAACTCCGTCAACACATTTATTTTACACTTGGAAAGGCCGCTGGTTTCTACCCGGTAATTGGCGACCACAAAATCAACGGCATTTAAATTTCCGGCACCGCTCATGGTTACCATGTTTTCGGTTGCTTGTCCGGTTAAATTAATATCTGCTGTGCCGCTGGTTAGCGTTTTCATATTGGCTGCATTTAAATCCAAAGTTACTTTAGATGCACCTGCAAATTCCATCTCAAAGTCCTTCAGGTTTAATTTTCCTTCAGAAGTTAAATCCAACGCACCAGAAGATTTTACACCTTGAAAGTCAGGATTGGAAATATAAACCGTCATTGCTGTTTTGCCGCAAACCTCTCCTTTTGTGCTGATCTTCAGCTCATCGCCGCTTACATCTGTCTGGACAACTTTCAACAAATTATCATCCGCAGTAACTTTAACAGAAGCTGGGCCTTGTTTTAAAACTACTTTGTATGCGCCAGAAAAGTTGAGTTTGGTAAAAGCACCAACTTTCCGGTCTTCTGTTGCTGATTTTCCTGAACCTTTTACGCAGGAATCCGAACAGGACGAAAACACAGAAAGCAAAAGTGTAAAAACAGATAAAATAAGTAGCGGTTGCTTTTTCATGATATTTTTAGGTTGATTAGAAAAGCTATATTACCCAATTTTTATGGATAAAAGAAGCATCGGTTTTTAAAAAGCCTAATTTTAAAGATAATATTTCTCGCCATCGGATTTTATTTTTCCGGCATCCAGCAAACGGCGGATGGTTTCTAATTTTTCTTTTTCCCGGCCGGTCCGAACAGCTTGCACCAAACTTTCCGCAGAAATACTTTGCACAGAAAGCTGGTCGATCACTTCCTGCACGATCCTGTCGAAAATTTCAGGTTCTTTTTCCAGCCTTTTATTTTCCAGGCAGATATCACAACGGCCGCAAATTGATGCATCGGGTTCGTCCAGATAAGCCAGTAACATCCGGCTTCGGCATTGCCTGCTTTCCGCATAAGTAAAAACAGCTTCCATTTTTTGGTGGAAAACCTGCTTCCGTTCTTCTAAAAATTTTCGGTCGATGATCACATGCAAATCATCCTGCCGGGATTGTGTAAAAGTAACCTGCGGCGTATCTGTTTGAGGCAGGTAACTCAGCAATCCCTGTTCTTCCAAATATTTTAATTGTGCGATGACTTGCTGTACACTTTGGTTTAAACGCCTTGCAATATCCAGTTCACGGATGCGTACGTAGTTTTCAAAAGAACCGCCATAAGTGCGAAGCAGTGTTTTGATAAAATAATCGTAAGCCGAATTTTCGATCTGGAAACGGTACAGATCCTCGTTCCCAACCTCAAAACGAAAACGCGAAGGCAGGAAAACACTTTCTGTAAAAGCCAGATAATCATTCTTTTCCAAAAACTTTAACGCGTTTAAGGTTTTAGCAGGAACGAGCTTAAATTGCGTACAAAAAGCACCGATGTCCAAATCAAAACTCAAACCTTCGCCAGCACCGTAAGCCAACTGCGTGTAATTGCCGAGGTAATGATAAGTTTTTTTGATCTCCTCCACCGAAGGAAAACTCAATTCAAACTTCTTTTCCAACTGCAAACGGTCGCTTTTGGTGTAAAGCAGCACGGCAAAAGCTTTTTGTCCGTCGCGCCCTGCCCTGCCCGCTTCCTGGTAATAGGCTTCCAAACTTTCGGGCAAATCTTTATGGATCACAAATCGAACATCCGATTTGTCAATTCCCATTCCGAAAGCATTTGTGGCAACGATAATTCGCGTTTGGTTGTTTTTCCAGTTTTCCTGTTTGATGGAACGTTCTTCGGCTGGCAATCCGGCGTTGTAATAATCCGCAGTAATTTGATGCTGGTTCAAATATTTGGCAATTTCAAAACTTTCGCGCCTGCTGC
The DNA here is from genome assembly GCA_964251965.1 of uncultured Sphingobacteriaceae bacterium. Classification (GTDB taxonomy): domain Bacteria; phylum Bacteroidota; class Bacteroidia; order Sphingobacteriales; family Sphingobacteriaceae; genus Mucilaginibacter_A. Next base: position 796,530 of record CAXULQ010000001.1, read on the forward strand.
GCACATAAATAATACCGCTGCCTTTTACGCCATAAATTACTTGCAGCATTTTGCGCAGTTTGTTTTCATCCGAAGAAACCACGTAACTTAAATTTTGCCTTTCGAAGCTTTGCTGGAAAACATTGCTTCTTTTAAACAACAATTTTTGTTGAATGTCTTCGCGGACTTGCCCGGTTGCCGTTGCCGTTAAAGCCAGCACCGGAACGTTTGGATGAAGCTGCCGCAGATCGGCCAGATGCAAGTAAGAAGGACGAAAATCGTAACCCCATTGAGAGATGCAATGCGCTTCATCAACAGCAATTAAATTAACATTCATATAACGAATGCGTTCCTGAACCAATTCCGACAATAACCTTTCGGGAGATAAATACAGAAATTTAATCGTACCGTAAACGCAATTATCTAACGCAATATCCACTTCCCGCCTGCCCATTCCGGAGACAATGCTGATCGCTTCAATTCCTTTAACCTGCAGGTTTTCTACCTGATCTTTCATCAAGGCAATAAGCGGAGAAACAACAATACAAATACCTTCTTTGGCCAACGCCGGAACCTGGAAACAAACCGATTTCCCACCTCCGGTTGGCAGCAGTGCCAGCGTATCGTAACCTGATAAAATGGATTGGATAATGTCTTCCTGCATCGGCCGGAAATTTTCGTGCTTCCAGTAATGCTGTAGGATTTCTTTTGTCGTCATGCAGATGTTCTGTTTCAAAGTTATCAAAACACCGCAATATTTTTAATTGGGCAATGCTTCTTTTATGCCGGTAAAAACAGTATCGGCGTAAATTGATTAATAGGAAATGAAAACTTCGCCTATTGCCATTTCCCACGAACGTTTGGTTGAATTAAAACTGATTGCACAAGATCACGAACAATTTGTAAACGACCATCAACATCGATATTTTATTTATGAGATTGACGATAACCACTGGCAAAACGTAACGCCGGAAGGAGAAATGGAATACGATTTGCAATCAAACAAACAGGAACGTGTTAAATTACCGGTTGGCATTTTAACGGTTGATGAACAAAAAGGAAGTTTTTTGTTTGAAGGTGATTTAACTATTACCCAAGAAGACCAAAACCTAATCTTTCAATCTTTAAAATGATTTTTATAATCGTTTTGTAATTGCAGTTTCTAAAATTACCTTTTTTATCAATAATTAAATTTACAGGTTTTATTATTACGTCTTTTGCAATAATATTTCTTCTGTAACTAAAATTTGACATATAATTTCTACTTTTGTTGAAAATCAGAAATTACATGAACAAAATCTACTTCAAATTATCAATCATTTTTTTGCTTTGCCTTTGCACTTCGGTACTTCTGGCACAAGGCATTCGCGGTAAAATTACCGATGCCAGCAACGGTTCTTCTTTACCGGGCGTTAGCATTTTAATCCAGGGAACAACAACAGGTACAGCAACTAACGAAAACGGCGAATATTCTTTTAAGTTGGCCAAAGGCACTTATCAGCTTAAAGTATCTTTTATCGGTTACCAAACCATTAACACTTCGGTTACTGTTGATGCTTCTTTTACCACACAAAATTTTAGTTTAAAACTTGTCGGTTCTGCTTTAAATGAAGTTGTGGTAACTGGTTCCCGTTCTTCCATTCCGCGGACTAATATCGAAACGGTGGCTCCGGTTGATGTGATTTCGACAAAAGAACTAAGGAGTTTCCCGCAAACAGATGTTTCGCAAATCCTTAATTATGTGGCACCTTCTTTCACTTCCAACCGTCAAACCGTTTCTGACGGAACAGACCACATCGACCCTGCTTCGTTACGCGGTTTAGGACCAGACCAGGTTTTGGTTTTGGTGAATGGAAAGAGAAGGCATACTTCGGCTTTGGTTAATATCAACGGTACTTTTGGCCGGGGAAGTGTAGGTACAGATTTAAACGCGATCCCGGTTGCAGCTATTGACCATATCGAAGTTTTGCGCGAAGGTGCTGCGGCACAATACGGTTCGGATGCGATTGCAGGTGTTATCAATATCGTCATGAAAAAAGTTACACCTTTAAATGTAGCTGTTAGTTACGGTCAATCTGCTTCCAATACTTTAGGCCGAAATTTTTATGATGGAAAAACTTACCAGATCGAAGCCAGTAAAGGCTGGAGCCTGAACGGAAAAGGTTTTGTAAATATCGGCGGACAATATATCGACCGGGGTGCAACCAACCGCAGCGGTGCCGATACGCGCCCATTGCTTTATTCTGGTTTGCCATCAAAAGGCGCAACCGAAACAGAAGCGGATTTTGAAACCCGTTATGCCGGACTGAAAGCTACAGATGATGCACGCGCACAAGCAAACGGGTTAAACCGAATCAACATGATTGTTGGTAATTCTCACATGAAAAACGGCGGCTTTTTTGCAAACGGACAATATGCTGTTGCCAAATGGGCAGATGTTTATGCCGATGCCGGTTATAACCACAAAGATGGTTCGGCTGCTGGTTTTTACCGTTTGCCAAGTCAAACTACACAGGTTGATGTAACGCTTTATCCAAATGGTTTCCTGCCGTTTATCAATACTTCTATTAATGATATTTCTTTTATTGGCGGTGTTAAAGGTAAAATTGGTAGCTGGAATTACGATTTGAGCAATACTTACGGCCAAAACAACATTACTTTTGATATTACCAATACCGATAACGCTTCTTATCCTATCGGCACAAGCCCTACTTCTTTTAATGCCGGAAAATTGGTGTTCAACCAAAATACTGTCAATTTAGATGTTTCCAGACGTTTTAATTTCCAGGGATTATTAACCTCTTTAAATACGGCTTACGGCGCAGAATACCGTGTTGATAATTACCAAATCCACGCAGGCGAAGAAGGTTCGTATTCGTTTGGTATCCCTTCACAAGGTATTGCAGGCAGAAAAGTAGGTACTTCTTTTACTGCTGCTGGCGCACAGGTTTTTCCTGGTTTCCAGCCTTCCAACGCTTTGGATAAATCACGTAACAACAAAAGCTTGTATGCCGATTACGAAGCAGAATTTGGTCCGCGTGTTTTATTAGAAGCAGCCGGCCGTTACGAAAACTACAGTGATTTTGGTTCGAATTTCTCCTACAAATTATCCGGCCGGGTTAAAGTTGCAGATGAATTGAATATCCGTGGTGGTTTTGCAACCGGTTTCCGTGCACCATCCTTGCACCAGCGTTACTTTAACAATGTTAGTACGCAGTTTGTAAACGGTAACCCAACACAGGTTTTAACAGTTAACAACGATGACAATGTTGTCCGCCAGTTTGGTGTAGGTTCTTTAAAGCCCGAAAAATCTAAAGATTACAGTTTAGGTTTAACTGGTAAAATTGCCAATAGCGTAACTTATACCATTGATGCTTACCAAATTAACATCAAAGACAGGATTGTTTTTTCCAGTCAATATACCCGCGAACGTAATGCTGACGGAAGTTTGGTTGCAACCGGAACCGTAAACCAGATTTTAAATACTGTTGATCCAACTGCGCAAATCAGCAGCGTTCAGTTTTTCACCAACGCTATTTCTACCAGAACGCGCGGTTTAGATGTGGTTATTTCAGATCGCATTATATTAAACAGCAGCGGAAGTGCGCTGGTACTTTCGGCTTCTGGAAACGTTAACAACACCAAAGTAACCAGCATTAACGGTTCCGATAAAATTAATGGTGAAGCAAGTTTGCTTTCCAAACTGTTTAACCGGACGGAAAGGTCTCGTTTTGAATCTTCAGTGCCGCAAAGTAAAATTAACCTGAGCGGCGATTATACCTTTAAAAAGTTTAATGTAGCTTTAAGGACGGTTTATTTTGGAAAAGTAACTTACCTCAATTCTGTTGATCCAACCATCGCTTCTAACAATTTGCCTTTACAGTTAGATCAAACTTTTTCCGGCAAATGGGTTACCGATCTTTCTCTCGGCTACAAAATTACCAAACAGCTTAATTTCACGGTTAGTGCCAATAATTTGTTTGATGTTTATCCTGATCAATTGTACATCGACCCGAGAAACAACCAGAACAACCTGAGCGGCGTTTCTACCAGTAATTACACAACCGGAAGGGACAATACTTCCAACGGAAGGTTCCGTTACAGTGCAGCGGTTTCTCAATTTGGTTTTAACGGCAGGTTTATTTTAGGAAAACTAACTTTTACGATGTAAAAGAAGTATTCTACTATTTTTTGCGGCCGGGATTTTTTTTCAAAAAATCCCGGCCGCGTTGTTTTAATAAATGCTGTTTTTACCGGTATAAATTTGGTTACGATGCTGATGATTATATCTTTTGTGCCCTAACCATTCGGTCTTTGCCGCTAAAGTCTTTTCTTAGTTCAATATTGTCAAAACCTTTTTGCTGCAATAATTGCATTATTTCTGATCCATAATTCTCGTTGATTTCCAAAAACAGCAAACCATTTTTTTGCAGCATAAAAGAAGCATCTGCAATGGCACGATAAAACAAAAGCGGGTCATTTTCAGGAACAAACAAAGCTTGCTGCGGCTCAAAATCGAGCACATTATTGTGCATTAGTTTTTGCTCTTTTGGGGTGATGTAAGGCGGGTTACTTATAATAATGGAATAAGTTGATGCTTCTTTTACCGGCATAAAATTTAGAATATTATGCTGAAAAAAATACACTTCTACTTGGTTTATCAACGCATTTTTTTTTGCCGTTTCTAAAGCTTCGGCAGAAATATCTAAACCAAAAACACCAGCTTCAGGCCAGTTTTTTTTGATCGAAATTGGGATGCAGCCGCTTCCGGTCCCAATATCTAAAATGCTTATTGGCTTTTCAATTGCTGCTTTCAACCCTTCACCGCCAAACCTTTCACCTGCCCTTTCCTCCAAAACCCACAAAACCAATTCTTCCGTTTCCGGCCGTGGGATCAAAACGGTTGGATTAACTTCAAATTTCAACCCTAAAAATTCTGTTTCGCCTAAAGCATATTGTACCGGCATTCCGGTTTGCAATTTTTTGTATGCTAAAAGAAGCATCTGGATTTGTGCTTCAGTAAGTTCTTTTTCTGGAGAAACATGCAATTGCGTTTTTGTTAATTTGGTAACAAAGTTTAGTACCAGAAACATAACTTCACTTAATTCTTCTTCAGCATAAATACTTTTTAAGTTTTCTTTAAGCCAAACGCGTGCTTCACCAACAGTTTTCATGTGGCAAAGAACGGAAAAAGCTACTTTTGCAGCATGAACGATCACGAAAAATACATACGCCGCTGCTTGGAACTGGCTGCTCTGGGTGTCGGTTTTGTTAGTCCGAACCCGATGGTTGGAGCCGTTATCGTTCATCAAAATAAAATTATTGGCGAAGGTTACCATCAACAATACGGACAGCCGCATGCAGAAGTAAACGCTGTAGATTCTGTTTTAGAACATCATACAAACGCAGCAGAACTGTTCAAAGAAGCAACAATTTATGTTTCGCTGGAACCTTGTGCCCATTTCGGCAAAACACCGCCTTGTGCCGATCTGATCATTAAACATCAAATACCAAAAGTGGTAGTTGGCTGCCGAGATCCGTTTGTACAGGTTGATGGAAAAGGAATTGAAAAGTTGCGAAACGCCGGAATTGAAGTAATTGAAAATGTGCTGGAAGCCAAATGTTTAGAACTGAACAAACGTTTTTTTACCCGCGTTTTAAAGCAACGGCCTTATGTAATTTTAAAATGGGCGCAAACGCAAGACCAATTTTTTGCGCCGAATGACGGAAATCAGCAATGGATTTCAGGTCCGATTGCTAAAAAATTAGTCCACCAGTGGCGAAGTGAGGAAGATGCAGTTTTAGTTGGAAAAAACACGGCAGCGGCAGATAATCCACAATTAAACAACCGCTATCAAACTAAAGCAAAACAACCAAAACGGGCTGTGATCGATCAGCGATTGGAACTGAGTAAAGACTTGCATTTGTTCGACCAAACCACCGAAACTTTTATTTTTAATGAAGTGGAAACGGTGTACGATGGAAAGCTGAAATACATTGCCATAGAACATTTCGAGCTGTTTTTACCGCAATATCTTTTATATCAATTGTATTTGCAGGATGTGCAATCGTTAATTATTGAAGGCGGCGCCAAAACTTTACAGCTTTTTATCAATGCAGGCCTGTGGGACGAGGCAAGGATTTTTACCAGCAAAACGCGCTGGGGAAAAGGGATTAAAGCACCCGAAATTGAGGGTGAAGTGAAGGAAAATATAAGCTGTGGAAATGATATATTAAGTATCATCCACGCTTTAGACAAATGAATTAAGAGCTGAAAGAACGGACGATACTGTTTTTATAGCATAAAATTTAACCTGCAACTTCCGCTTCCGGTGCATCTCCTTTTCGGTTTAAAATGGAATGCTTTGAGGGCTTTTCTTCATCGCCCAACAAAACGCCCCAAGGTTTTAGAGATTCTATTCGGTCAAAAATAATTTTAGTCATGGCAATTACCGGAATCGATAAAAACATACCCGGAATTCCCCAGAGCATCTCTCCGATAATTACGCCTAAAATGGTAACCAAAGCATTTATTTTTACTTTAGAACCTACAATTACTGGTAGTAAAACGTTACTATCGATTAAGTGCATAGCTACAATTGTTACCACTACCAAAATTACTTTTCCAACCGCAGCGGTACTAAAAGTAATAAGGACGCTTAATAAAAGTGCTGTAAAAATGCCGATGTAAGGAATAATATTAAATAACCCGGTTAATATGCCCAGCAAGAACGCGTATTTAATGCCGCCGATTAAAAAAACGGTACAAACCACAGTAGCTACAATCAGCATTTCTAAAATCAAACCAGTGATATATTTGCGGATGATATATTGGATACGCTCTATCACATCGTAAACAATTGTTGAGTTTTCCTGCTTAAAAACAGCTACCAGAAAGCGCATTAACAACCTGCGGTATAATAAAAGGAAGAAAGTATCAATCAGCATAAAAATTAAAAACAGCAGTATGGAAGATACGGAAAGTACGGTTGTACCAATTGCGCCTGTGCTGCTGCTTAATATTTTAGTTGTAGCAGAATGCACGTAATTCATTTGTTTGGAGGTATTGATATCGTAATGTTTTGCAATCCAATTTTGGATATTGCCAAAAGTAGTTGTAACCTGATCTCTAAGTTGCGGCCAGTCGCTCGCAAGATTGCCAATTTGCGAACCAACCAAATACATTACTCCTCCAACCACAGCAATTAGTAGTATAACAGACAAGCCACAGGCAGCCCCTCTTGGTAAGCGGACTTTTGTTTCTAAAAACTTAGCCAGCGGCAGCAGCATAATTGAAAATAGTACGGCAAATATTAACGGTGAAAGTATTTCTTTTCCGTGCACTACCAAGTAACCTAATGCAATCATGCTCACCAGCACCATTGCTAATTTTGTATAAAAAGGAGGTACAGATTTTAAGGCCATAGTTTAGAGTTAGTAGTTGACAGCTTATTTTTAGAACTAAATGAAAATTAATTTTAGTACTTAACTTGATACGCTGCTTAATGTTTACGAAAGCGTTAATTACTTTCTTTAAGATTAAACATCAAAGAATAGAATTGCTGAAAGAATCAAAATAAAGAAGGAGCATCAATGGTTATCATGCTCCTTTTACTGATATAATTTTTGCGGGGAGTTCTACTTCTGCATCACCATTACGCCGTTCATCATCAAAGTACTTCCGCCGTTGGCAACAATATTATAAACTTTTTGTACGCCGCCTGCTTTTTCTGATTTGTCTAAAATAGTGTAAGTTTCGTAAGCTTTTTTGGCCTCGTTATAGCATAAAATCTGTTCGCCAACTTCAGTTTCTCCGATTTTTTTCGTTCCTGATTTTGTTGTCATCGGATGGTTTGGCGTAGCTTCCAATACTTTAGTTAAAAGATGGATACTGTTTTTATCGGTACTTTTTTCTTGGGCATCAATCAAAACCAAACGTGTTAAAGCATAGTTTTTTGCTTCGTGGACAGACAGTTCTTTCACATTAACTACGGCTGTTTTTTTAGTTTCTGGGTCGATGGATAAAACCCGGTCGCCTGGTTTTACAGAAGCCAGCATTTTTTGACTACCGTTTGCCATCGTTACCAAATCCGTTCCGGGGAAGCAAATGTCGCTGCCATAAGTCCCGGCGTCATCCTTCATTTTACCGCCGTTGATGTTTTTATAAACCTGGTAAGAAAACTCCCGCGAAAGCACATATGAAAGTTTCAACACAAAATTCTTTTCCTCTTTGTCGATACTGTGGATGTCTTCAAAATAACGCTCCCAGACTTTACCGTCGGCCGTTTGATTTGGCAGCAAAGCCTGGTAACGTTTGCCTTTTTCGTTGGTATAAAAAATCATCAGCCCGAGTTGCTGCATACCTTCTTTCGCCATCAAATTATACAAATCCATGCGTTTTTTCAAACCGTCATCGCCGGTAATAAAATAAGGTTTTGGGCGATAACGGTCTAAAACATAAGCGTTCTCAAACTTTACATACGTATCCTGGTCCGGGTCTTTGATAGCGAATGTTTTTGCTTTCGCATATTCTTCCATCGTAATCGGCCGTGGATTAACCGGTTGAGAAAAAGACTGATAAAAGAAGCATATCGCTCCGGCAAAAAGTAATAACCTGCGCATAGATAATTTTAGTAAATTAAGATAGTTGTTTAAAAGCATCGGCAAAAGCTTCCATTTCGTCCATGCGGCCAATGCTTACGCGGCACCAATCTTTGTTGTTAAATTTCCAGAAACGTACTCCAACGCTTCGCTTCATCATTTCGCCGACAAACTTTTGACCGTCCATTTTAAGCGGGAACATCACAAAATTGGTGGAAGATGGAATGTAATCGTAACCTTCCTTTTTCAAAGTTTCATACAAAAACTTTTTAGAAGTCATGGTTTTGGCCAACGCATCGTCTAAAAATTCGCGGTCCTGGTAACTTGCAATTGCTGCCATAATAGTTGTAGCCGAAATCGACATAGAACCTTGTGTATATTTGGATAAAGTTTTTAACATTTCGGGTTGTGCAATTACATAGCCAATGCGCAAACCAGCAAAACCATAAAGTTTGGAGAAAGTACGTGCAACTATCACGTTTTGCCCTTTTTTCACTGCATCAATCATAGTTACAGCCTGCGGGTTTGGCAAATAATCAATATAAGCTTCGTCTATAAAAACAGGGATATTTGCAGAAACACGTTCGCAAAAAGCTTTCAGTTTAGCCGTGTCTAAAACAGTGGCCGTTGGATTATTTGGATTGCAGATGTAAACTAAACTTGTGCTGCTGTCGATGCTTTTTTCCATCGCATCCAAATCTAATTTGTAATCAGCCGTAAGCGGAACGTGCACTATTTTGGCGCCCGATTCTGCCGCTTTCTTTGGCAGATCATCATAACTTGGATCGCCGGTAACAATGGAAGCACCGTTTTTACTGAAATGCAAAGCAGCAGCCAGCAACAAAGGAGATGAACCGGCATCTAAAAATATCTGTTCTCTTTTTACACCTTCAAAAGCGGCGATCTTGTCAATCAGTTGTCCGTAATACATAAACGGATACTGGTAACTGGTGTCCATTGCCGCTTCTATCGCTTTTTTGGCTTTTGCAGATGGGCCGAACGGATTTTCATTAGCCAGCAACCTTGCTTTTAAACCTGTTGGCGGCAAGGTTGGAGGTATCACATTTTCATCAGAAATAGTAAAACTTCTTTTGATGCTGTTGATCGGTTTTGCCAAAAGGCCGGAAACCGAATTAGAGAAGAACGTGATGCCGCCTGCGAATAACGCGCTGGACTTAATCCAGTTACGTCTGTTGATCTGATTTGCCATGATGCTGTTTTTATGGGTGAAAATTTTAACTTTTAGAACTTGTTGCCGGATAAGCCAAACGTTGTCCGCTTGCCCGCGCATGGATTGCCGCCGCCGTACTTCTGGCAGATTCAAATGCACCGGCCATCCAGGCGTTTAAATAAGTAAGGTGTTCTCCGGCAAAATAAACCTGTTTTTCGGGTTTTAATAATGCTTCGTAAACTGTTTTCCGTTGATCGTTGGTATAAACCGCCCAGCCGCCTTCGTTGTATTTTACTTTATGCCAGCTTACCGAAAATGAATTTTCAAACTCGTTGTGATACTGCGGATGAATTAAACTTCCTTTTGTCAACGCCAGTTTTTCGCGTTCGCTGATAGAAAGATCGCCTACTTGTTTTGCTTTATCGTTGAAATTATAGTAACCTAACAGAATGCCTTTTTTACCGAGGTAATTATTGTTTGGGTAGAAAATCTGCGTCAGTTCGTTATTGGTATGCGTGATGCCGCCGTAAATCATTTCATCTTCTTCCCAAAAACGGCGTTTAAACTGCAAGCCTATTTTTCCGGTTTTGATATAAGTTGCATAATCAATAGCGCGACTTACATCCGAAGAAAAGTTATTGCTGATATTACCCAAAACCGGCAGCGGCAAAGTGCAAACGCAATAATCGCCTGTAATTTCTTTAGTTCCCTGCTGGTCTTTATAAGTAATTTTTACACCTTCCGGCAGGTTTTGGATTTGAGAAACTTCTGAACCTAATTGCAGCATTCCACTTACTTTTTTCTGCAAAGCCTGTGCGATCTTGTCCATTCCGCCCACAGCCTGAAACATCGTCATCTGCAATTCATACACATATTCAGAAACGTTGTAGAAATCAGGGTCCATCAAACCCGATTGTAACATGTCCTGCAATTTATAAGCATCTGCAATTTTTCCGGATAACAATCCCGCTCCCGGCGATTCTGTATAACCTCTCCTATCCGAAGCTTTGTATAATTTATCAATATCTAATCCGCCTTCTGCTCGCAGATATTCTATAATTTTTTGGGTATCTTCTTTCGTTAACGCAGCATCTAATTGTCCATGATCAATTGCTTTCACCAACATTTCGCTCATGTAACCGCGCACATCATTTTGGATTTCCCTAATCCTGATTTTTTTATTGGAAAGCGGACCTTTTCCTTCTGCAAAATAATAAGCAGCCTCGTTTACGTTGTTATAAACTTCTAAGGGAACGCCCAGCTCTTTGCAATAATGTAAGGTAAGTTTATGGTGATGTGGGATGCGCGACGGGCCAGCATTAAAATAAAGGTCATCATCAAAACGGGCAGCTTGCCGCGAATCGGTTTCGGTATTGATGCTGCCTTTACGAATACTCCAGCAACGGCCGCCTGCACGTTCACGCGCTTCTAAAATCGTACAATCGTAACCGGATTTGCTGAGTTCGTAAGCGGTTGTCATTCCAGCCAAACCGCCGCCTAAGATAATTACTTTTTTGCCTGCGCCATTTCCTTCCAAATTGAAAGCATGGGCAGGAGCTGCTTTTAACATACCTAAAGCAAGCAAAGCCGGATAAGCCCCGCCAGCCAGCATGGCTCCTTTACTTAAAAATTCTCGCCGTGAAACAGATTTCAAACCAAACTGATTATTATAGCATGAAATTAATTCCTTAAAGATAGATTTTTACTGCTTTAATTGCAATTAAATCTTTTAAGTAGATAGAAAAAGAAAGAAAATTGATCGTAATTGATCAAAATATAAAATATAGGAAGAAATCAGCGCATTTTACTTCAACTTCTTTCTATAAATATCAAAAACAGGCGAATAATTTTTTATTAACGTGATAATTTCTCAACAACACCGTTTGGCATAGCTTTTTTATCTACCAAAACAGAAATAGTATTAATAGCAAAATATGGCATGCTTGCATAAGTCCTGCCTTTCTTTTAAACAAGCAAAATATTTCCGGGTCGGTACTGACAGTCGTAGCGTGTAAAATATTCTTTTTCTCCAGGAATAGTGTCGCTTTGAGCACTAACCTTGAAAGTTAACTTTAATAAGAAGAATACAAGTAATAGTGATATGTCATTATAATTTGCTGTTTTTATCGAATAAAAATTTAGTACAAAAGCAGGTTCAAAGATATTCCTCTCCTCTATCAACTAAATGTAACGTTTTAGCTATTTTAAAAAGTTTGTTTTTTTACTGATTTATCAAGATTGATTATCTGCAATAGCATCAAATTCTACTTTGCCAACCGTATTTCCGTGACCGAAAACAGCAATATTAAAAGGAAAAGCTTTTAGTTTTTTCAATGTTTGTATGTTTATTTTTGCAGATTGATAAGCATAACCCGCTTTTAAACCATTTATATTATCGGCACAATCCGCAGCAAAAAGCAATGCTTCTTTTACCGGATAAAAAAGTGCAATTTGTTCAGGCGTATGTCCTGGCGCATTGATAACTTGCAAACCATTTGCATCTGGAATTTGATCGCCTTCGCATACTGTTTTTATCGGTGATTTTATTGGTTCAATGTACAAAACTTGCAATCTGATCAATCCAAACAACGTAACAAGCTTCAGCAAAAAAGTTAACGTTTTTGATGTTGGTTGAAACGCAATTCCTTTTTTAATCCTTTCGGCACAAAGCTTGGAAGCATAAACCGGAACATTTACAGTTTCTAAAATCGAAGCCAAACTGCCTGAATGATCGTGATGAGCGTGTGTGAGAATAATGTATTTTAACTCTTCCGGCTGTTTTCCAATCTGCCGGATTGCACTAAAGATCAAATCTTTGCTTCCTTTCGGCCCGGTATCAATTAAAATTAAACCGGCAGGATGATCAACCAAAAAAACATTTACAATTGGAAGTGTAATTTGAAAAACGTTTTTGGTTATCTGCACAACTTCCATCTAATCGAAACTTAATTAGATTCGGCCACCTTTTTTATTTCAACCAAAATTGGATTCCAACCTTCGCCATTGTTGTAAACATCTTTGTATCTTTTTTCACCTTCTGCCGCAGTTTCGAATCCATCTTGCGTAACATTTAAAATAGTTTGGTTGTCTTTTTCTAACAGCTCATACTTTACGTTTAGATAATTTTCCGGAACATCAGGATAAGCAGCAAAAGGATCAATTACTGTGTATTTTAACAACTTGTCCAGTTCAATTTCCAGGATTTTTCCTTTTACAAAAACCATTTCTTTGCCTTCATATTCACCTCTCCAAAATAGATCGCTTCCAACTTTCCAATCAGAAACCGTTTCGCAGCCAAACATGTAAATTTTGGTTTTTTCTGGATTTGTAAGTGTATCCCAAACTTTAGATGCGGAAGCGTCAATTACGATTTCATTTTTTACAATTAATAGTGTTTCCATTTTTAATGTTTTGATAAATTTTGAGGTGATAAAAGAAGTATGGTGTTAAACCCGAAGCTGTCGTTCTGAACATGTTTCAGAATCTCGCAGGACATTAATTTTTATGCCGATAAAAGAAGCACGAATCACGAGAGATCCTGAAACAAGTTCAGGATGACAAAAAATCTATTTAATCCAGCCGTTGCTGATCATCCAATTTTTGCAATGGTCCATCCATCTATCGGGCGTAGTTTTGTTGTTCAGCCCAAAACCATGTCCGCCTTTTGGGTAGATAAGCATTTCTGCTTCTACCCCATTTTTCAGCAACGCATTATAATAGTACAAGCTGTTTTTTACTTTAACTGTTTTGTCATCCTCAGCGTGAACAAGCATCGTTGGCGGCGTGTTGGCAGTAACGTTTAGTTCGTTGGAGAAATACCTGATCTGCTCTTGGGTTGGAGTTAAGCCAATTAAGTTATTACGCGAACCGCCATGTGCCAAACTATCTGTAAAACTGATTACACCATACATTAAAACCATAAAATCTGGCCGCAAGCTGGTGTTATTGGCGTTGGTAATTTTAGGATCATTAAAATGAGAACCGGTTAAAGCGGCCAAACTTCCACCAGCGGAAAACCCAATGATGCCTACTTTTTTCGGGTCAACGTTCCATTTTGCTGCTCCTTCGCGCACCGTTTTAATGGCCATTTGTGCATCTTGCAGCGGCCCGATGCTTTTATCTTTCATAATCTCATCGCTTGGCAAACGATATTTTAAGATAAAAGCAGCCACACCGATTTGGTTAAAAGCCTGGGCAATTTCAATCCCTTCGTGCGTATAAGAAAGCGCAGAATAACCTCCGCCCGGACAAATAACAATAGCCGCACCGCTTGCTTTTTCTTTTGCGGGAAGATAAACCTCGAGCGTTGGTTTAGATACTTTGTTGTAGTGGATATTGCCAGGATCGTTAGATTTTATCTCCTGGTCCGGACCCGGAATTGAATTTGGGATAGCGCCGGGATACAAAGGCATAACAGTTTGTGCTTTTCCGTTCAAAGTGAAAAACGAAAACGAAACCAGTAAAAAACAGGTGTAAAAGAAGCATTTCATCAGGATAAAAATTGGTTGTTTAAATCAACGCAAATCCTGATGAAAGTGCAACCTTTTAACAAAAAATTATCAGTTGTAGCTGAATACTTCTTTTATCGATATAAATTGCTAATGTAATTCTTCTTGTAAATATCCTACTTTTTGTAAAGCTGCGTTTGCTTCGGTTGGTTTTTGTGTGCCGATAAGCAACTTGCTGCCATCTTTGAAAACCAATTGGATTCCCTGGTTTCCGGAAACGTTATACGCTTTTCCTTTTCCAAACAAACCAAAACGCAAGCCCCAGCCACCGTATTCCCCGATCGGATCATACTGTCGAACATAAGCCGTTCCAACTATTTTTGTAGGATAAAATTTATATTGAAGATGGAACGGAAAATAGCGGACACGGATTCCATCACTTGTGATTTGCGTATCTAACCGGTTGATCAGCAGAAAAACTACAATCAGCAGCGGCAAAATGATAGCAGTTATATTAGCTGAATTAATGTATTGCTGCAAATTGTAATTGTGTTTGAAACCATTTTGAACGATAAAAAACAATGGAATGCCGATTGTAAGAATAATGACCAGCCAAAACCACCATTGGTTAAAGTGCTGCTTTTCGGTAAATAAAACTTCGTCTTTCATTTTAAATCTATTTCAATCCATCAACAAATTGTACTACGGTTTTAACCAACGTTGCATCAATTGGTAACGTTGGGTCGGAATAAGTTTTTATGTTTTGTGCCCGGTCTGCCGGAGCTTGTTTTAAAGCATGGTTCATGCCATCCACCAAAACTAAAGTTGCATTAGGTTTTGCTTTTTTTAAGTTTTGTGCATCGGCAACGCTTACTTGTATATCCGTTGTGCCTTGCACAATCAACACCGGGATATTTAACTTTTTAATTTCTGTTTGCGGATTATATTTGAACCACGAGATCATGTAAGGCTGAACGCTCGGCCTAAACAACGGATCGCCTGCTTCAGCTTTAACTTGTAAGCCTTTGCTCAAACTATCTAATTTACCTAAACTGATTTTGTACTGTTCCGAAGGTTCATTCTTTAACTGAACTGCTAAAATTTTATTGGCTGCATCCCCGGCACCAGCCAACGAAATATAGCCGTTAACTTTTTCTTTTTCGGCAGCAATCATTCCAATTAAAGAACCTTCGCTGTGCCCTAAAACAATCACTTTAAAAAATCGCGGATCGGCTTTTAAATATTTTACGATAGCCGTTGCATCACTTACCATATCATCAAAACGGGTTTCTGCTATTGCTTTTGTGGTTTTACTTTCGCCCACAGCCCTTTTATCGTAACGTAAAGTTGCAATGCCCGCTCTTCCTAATTCATCTGCCAGTTTAAAGTACGAAGCAGCTGTAATTACATTGCTGCTATTTCCATTGCGGTCGGTTTCTCCGGAACCAGCGATAATCAATACAACCGGAACTTTGGCAGTACTGTTTTTAGCAGGTAAAATTAGAGAACCGGCCAAAGTTGCATCCGCAGCATCTACTTTAACCGGCGTTTCTGTTAATCCGGAACTAACAGTATAATTCGTTTTTTCCTGATACGGTTGGATCAAAAGTCCACTCATTTTTCCAGCTTCGTCCAATCCAATTTTCAACCCAAAAACACCATTGGTAAAAGTGGTTTTGTACAAAGCCATAGGCGCATTAAGGCCTTTAAATTCTGTAGTTTGGATTTCGCCTAATTGTGCTTTAAGCTGATTAACTGTTGCCTTGGTTTTTTCTAACGGAAGTGCCGTTTGCATCGTTGCATTAAACAGATTAAAAATTTGATCTGCATCGCCTTTGTTGTAAAGATTTGTAAACTGATTTACAACCTGCTTATAATTTGCAGGTTCAGTTTGTGCGAAAATTAGACATGGAAAAAGTAGTGGTAAAAGAAGCATTAATATATTTTTCATAATGATTTAGGTTGATTAATGAGATAGAAAATGTTGGTAAACCTGATGTATGATGATTTTGGAAAGGATTTCTGCAAGGATTATCGCAACAATAAATCCCCAGATAGCTTTGCCGCCTTTTAAATTACAGGAAATGGTGAATGCTTTGTACATTAAAGCAATCATCCAAATAGAAAATAAAGCGACGACCAAGCCACCAATTGCAATAATAGCCATGTTTTTTGCAGACGGGAGCTGATGCAAAGTAGGAATAAACCCAATTAAAGCAGCAAACAGCATCGGGAAACGTGCCAAAGCTAAAGTTCCGGCTACGTCAATTATTCTGATTTTAGATTTTGAAAGGATAAAACCTGCTGCAAAAAAAATCACAACTGAACTTAACCAGGCATTTAATTGTTCGAAAACACAAAGCCAAAAAGGATAACGGGCACCAAAATGAATATCAATAGCACCATCAAAATGAGTTCCGCTGAAAGAAGCAATTACAAGCGTAACCAGCATCAGCAATAAGCCCAAACCTAAAGCCTGCCAGCCTGCGATGTACACAAAAGGATTAAATAACCATTTTTTCATTTAGAAGTATTTGTTAGATTTTCGTTGTTTTCAATTTTGATGATCAGGTCATCCAGCAAATTTCTAACTGTAGGATAACTGAGGTTAAGTTTTTGTGCCATTACTTTCAGGCTGCCGCTGCTTTTTATAAAATCGATCAGGAAAGCTTGTTCGTTTGGTAAAAACCTGGCCAGCAGTGGTAATTCAAATTCGCCGGAAACAACAGTTTTGCAGTTGCTGCAAACCAAACTTTGTACATTTAAAGCTGATGAGCAACTTGGACAAATATGCGGAAGGTTCTTTTGCATGCTCAAATCTAAATTTTATTAATTTAATTATCAACAAAATTAATAAAAATATTAATATTATTAATTTTCCTATTAACTCTATTTTAATTTCTTCGTCCTACAAACTTTCATATTTATTTGCGGGTTAGTAAGTTTAAGCTATTTTTATCACCTAAAACTATAGAACAAATATGTCTTACACAGCTAATTCATCTCGTTATCAAAGTATGGAATACCGTCGTTGCGGCAAAAGCGGACTCAAACTTCCGGCGGTTTCGCTGGGTTTATGGCACAACTTCGGCGATGTGGATGTGTTGGAAAACTTCCGCAATACGCTAAAAACTGCTTTTGATCATGGCGTCACGCATTTCGACTTGGCCAACAATTATGGCCCGCCGGCAGGATCAGCAGAAGAAAACTTTGGAAGGATTTTGCACGAAGATTTTAAAAGTTACCGGGACGAACTGATCATTTCTACCAAAGCCGGTTATTATATGTGGGAAGGCCCGTACGGCGAATGGGGTTCTAAAAAATACCTGATTTCGAGTTTAGACCAAAGTTTAAAACGAATGAAACTGGATTACGTTGATATTTTTTATCATCACCGCCCCGATCCGGATACGCCTTTGGAAGAAACTATGGCTGCTTTGGATTTAATTGTTCGGCAAGGGAAAGCTTTATATGTCGGTATCTCCAACTATCACCCGAAAGAAGCAGCCGAAGCTTTTAAAATCTTGAAAGAGTTGGGTACGCCGTGTTTAATTCATCAACCCAAATACTCTTTGTTTGAGCGTTGGGTTGAAGAGGAAGGTTTGCTGGATTTGCTTGAAAAAGAAGGCGTTGGTTGTATTCCGTTTTCCCCGTTAGCGCAAGGTTTATTAACGGATAAATATTTAAAAGGCATCCCGGAAGATTCGCGCATTGCAAAAGGCGTAGGTTTTTTAAAGGAAAGTAATTTAACGGAAGAAAAGTTAAACCAAATCCGAAAGTTGAATGATATTGCCCAACAACGCGGACAAAAACTGGCGCACATGGCACTTTCCTGGATTTTGAAAGACGAGCGCGTAACTTCTGTTTTAATTGGCGCGAGCAAACCCGAGCAGTTAAAGGACTCGTTGCAATGTTTAAAGAATACTTCTTTTAGTGCGGAAGAATTGAAGTTGATTGATGGGATCTTGGGATAGGATTTTTAGGTGATAAAAGAAGTATCGGCAAGAATTAGAGTTGTAAGATATTTTAATTCTTGCCGATCATATTTGATTAGAAACTAAATTTTCTGGTTTGGATTTGAACATTGGATTTTTATCTTTTGAAAATATACTTGAAATTCTGACTTCTACTTGCTTTGGAATTATCATTGGAATTAGGTTTTCGAGTTCTACGTTTAAAATAGAATGGATTACAATTAAATCGTTCAACGTAAAAGGATTGATCCCGTTAATTAATTCGGACATATAAGTTGTGCTGGTATGGCCCAAAATAAAGCCTAAGTCTTTCTGGGTAAGTCCAAGTTCTTTTAATCTCAATTTAATCTTATTTTTTCTGTTTTCTATAAAAATACGTTCGTTTTCTGCAATCTTTATAGCCAGTTCACTTTCTTCTACTTGTTTATCTGTAATTTCCTGAGCAATCCAATACCGATCTTCATAAGTTTTAAGCAAAGCCCGAAGCTGCTTTCTATCTTCTTCCAATTCTGGATATTCTTTTATTAACAACCTTAATTTTCGATCGATAACGGAAGCGCGTTCAAATTCAAGTTCGTTGGCTAAATTTCCTTTTTTTAGTATCCGTTTTAAACTAACTTGTAAATCCATATTAAAACATTTAAACCCAGCCTTTGCTGCTTAACCACTTCTTTATTGTGGCCTTATTATTTTTGAAGATAGAATTGTACTCGGCATGTGTGCCACACCAAACTACTGTTGCCTCTCCGTTTAAACCAAATTCAATAAGGATTAAAGTGCGATGAATATTTAGATCAAAGAAATAAAAACCAGCATTATGCACTTCATCTGCATCAGGCCTATCTTTGATAATAGCTGTTTTTGATTTCCAATCGTTTTCTTCAATTGCAGCAATCAATTCATCAATGGCAGTACAAAGCAAACTATTTCCCTTATTTTTATGCTTAACCTTAATTAAGATTTGCTTTCCGGTAAGCCTCATTCAATAAACAAACATAAACAATTCGGTTTTAATCCGAACAATTATCATCAAAATTATGCTTCTTTTACCACTACTTTTTTTGCCTTGCGTTTACACCGATTGCTGCACCTAAGTAATAGAAGCTATAGTTTTTGAGATTACTTGAGCCGATAGGTTGCTCAAGAGAAAGAAACTGTAGTCCGAATTTAGGAGATAAAAAAAGCTGTTTATTTAAATTATACCTGCTAAAATTATATTCGGCCCTTAGGTTTGGTATTGACCCTGCTGAACCGTATCTGGTATTGTTCAAATTGTATTCCACGGTGATATCAAAATAAACTTCGGCTTTAGATTTTTCACTGCCTCTCATTTTTAAAAAAGTTTTACCAAAAATTATATCGTATAAATAAAATGGATATACAGTAAGACCACCACCTGCTGACAGTGTATTTAAGTTAGGGTTTCCATATCTGCCATAAGCAGAACTATAAGCAGCAGTAGCATTTAAGGATAGCAATTTAAACAACGAAAATTCCCGCCTTAAACCTATGCTTCCGTAAGTGGTGAAACTACTTCTGGTTTGTTTGTCGCCGATGCCAAGACGTGGAATAATACTCCAATCTGAGCGGTAAGATTTATAAGAAAGTGAATCTTGCGCGAAGGATGAAATACAGATAGATAGAAGAAAAAAAGTAAAAAGTGTTTTCATAAGTATTTTTCAATTCTTACAAGATAGAATTTTAACTTTTACCAAGCTCTGAATTAAAAATTTTTCTTACGAAAAAAGCCCTTCGGTTTCGAAGAGCTTTTCTTGATAATTTCGGTTTAACTAAGCTTTTATGTTGATGATTTTTAACCTGGTAAAAGAAGCATGCGATAAACCTAACTCACTTTATGCTTTTTCCAATCCAAAGTAAAAACATCATCAGGTTTTATGGGCGGGGTTGTGTTATCAAAGGTGTTAACAAAATATTCTCCTTTTAAGGTTTTTGCATCAACTGTAATCCTCAAAAATCCTGGAGCATTTGTATTGTATTTTGCCAAAACTACATCTTTGTGCGTAGTTGTAAAAGGTACAGGAATATGTCCGTCTGATGTTTTTGGGTTTAGTTGCAACTGGTGTAAACTCTTCGCGCTGGCTGCATAACCTCCCGCGCCGGCAATAATATAAGGGTAGGAAGCTTTATTAATTGTACGTGTAAACCGTTGATAACTATGGACATGGCCAGAAAAAACAATATCCGGGTATCTTGCTGCTGCTGTACTTGCCTGGTCTATCGCATCTAAAATATCCAGGTAGCCGCCATGCACGGTATCCAAAGAAAACGGCGGATGATGAATGGCCAGGATCAAACACTTGTTCTTGTCCGCTTTTTTCAACTCATCTACAAACCATTGGTATTGCGGCTGGTTTGCGCTGCTGGTTGTAGAACTATCTAAAGAGCCATCCACATTGCTATATAAACCGATGATGGTTGCAAAAGGTGTATCTAAAACCCAGTAAGGCCACGGCTGATCCATGGTGTACCGATACGGAGAGTCAGCCGTCGGCTCTCTTTTTGCTGCACAAAAGTTTTCAAAAAAACCGGTTAAAGAAGGTTCTTTATCTGGCGGGTCATTCGGCTTTACAGTTGTATCGCCATCGTGGTTTCCGGGCACGGCAAATATTGGTGCCGGGTAATATTGATAAGGTTCGTAAAATTGCTGCGGATAGTCTGTAGATAAACCGTTGTAATAAATTACGTCGCCCAAATGAAAAAAGAAAGCAGGCACGCTTTTTGCTTTAAATTGGTTTTCCATCTGCCCAGCAATCGCGTCCTCGATTTGAGTTCCGTTAATGCCGCCGGTATCTCCAACCGTATGAAACACCATTCTACCTGCAATTAGAATAGCATTGATTTGTTGTGCAGTTAAAACAGACGATAAATTATAATTGAGACTGGCAGGCCGGATTTTGCCTGGCGGAACAGGAATAAACCTTGGGTTGGGTTTTAATGGCGAAACCGGATCGCCGAATGCTCTTTTTACCTTAGAAAAAGTGTTAGAAGCTGGCCTTGCCCTATATTCCATAATTTTGATAATTTACTTAGCGTTCAATCATCAGGAAAGAGTGATGACAGCAAAACTTCAAGATAGAATTCCTGATTTTAGGTTGACTAAAGTTAAAAAACTAAACAGGTTATTTCCAAATAAAACATTAATTATAATTAAGGTAAAATTTGAAGTTTGTACTGGCAGTCAAAGCTTTAAAAGTATTTGGTTTAGTTTTAAGCTGAAAATTTTGTATCGATAAAAGAAGCAAATCTAAAATTCTTGTTCCAATAATCTCCTCCTTATTGCTATAGCGAAGCAAGTCAATCCTGTTTGAAAGCTTGTTAAATTTTTACTGCGGAAATTTACAATGCTTCTTTTACCACTATAAATTCTGTTTTTGTATTCGAAATGAACGTTGAAGCATGAAATCCAATAATTTTTAGGCGATAAAAGAAGCATGAAAATGAATCGGAGGAATTTAAACAGGCTCTTAGAAATGAAAAAGGCTTATACACAATCCGGGCAAAAAGCCGGCTAACTTCAGCGGCATTAATCAACCAGCTGCTTAATATGATCCTTATAAAGAATGTAACCTAATTAAAGTAGGCCAACATTGGTAAGATTAGAAATCCTTAGCTTTTCCAGCAGCAACATTAATCCTTCAATTTTAAAAGGTTTGGATATATAATCATCCATTCCTGCTTTTAAGCAAGCTTCCTTATCCTCTGCCATCGCGTTAGCTGTCATCGCTATAATCAAAGGTTGTTTCTCAAAGCTGTTACGAATAATTTGAGTGGCTTCCATTCCATCCATTTCAGGCATAGAAATATCCATAAATATCAGATCGTAAAATCCGTCATTTAACTTTTCTAAAACTTCTACGCCATTGTTTGCCAATTCCGGATGATAGCCTAATTTATTAAGTACTCGGATAAATAGTTTTTGATTGATGAAATTGTCTTCTGCTATCAATATTTTGTAAGGATTAGCCAGGGCAAATTCTTCAGAAAGCAGCACTTTCTCTTTTTGTTTTTTGATATCAATATCCAGCTTAACTAATTTAAGTGCCGTTTGCACCGCTTTGAATAATTGATCTTTTTTTACAGGTTTTGTTAAAATGAATGAAAATAAGTGGGCATATTTTTTTCTGCTTTCATCCCCGATAGAACTTAAAAGGATAATAGGCAGCGAAGGCTGGAGTTCTTTAATCTTCTCCCCTAACTCTAATCCGTCCATTCCGGGCATTTGCATATCAGAAATAACGAAGTCAAAATCTTTATTTTCAGCTAATACAGCTAAAGCTTCCGCCCCGGAAGAGGTTAAAACCGGCAACAGTTTCCACTGTACCAGTTGGGCTTGGATAATTTTTAAATTTGTCGTATTGTCATCCACTACCAACACTTTCTTTCCTTCACTATTACTTAAAACATAATTAACATATTTAGGGGCCAAAGTTGCTGCAGTTTTGCAGGTTATATTGAAGCTAAACACGGTCCCTTCTCCATATTTACTTTTTACGGAAATCCCGCCACCCATTAACTCTACCAAACGTTTTGATATGATCAATCCTAAACCCGTACCACCAAATTTGCGGGTGGTAGATGCATCAACCTGAGAGAAAGGTTTAAATAATTTTGAAAGTTTATCTTCTGGTATGCCGATGCCCGAATCGCGTACATCAAAACGAATATTTAAATGATCACCGCGCGTTTCATTTAATAGAACAACTTTTATAAAAACCTCGCCTGTTGTGGTAAATTTAATGGCATTTCCAACCAGGTTAAGTAATATTTGCCTTAACCTTAAACCGTCTGACAGAATAATGACCGGAATTTTAGGATCAATCTGATAGATTAAATCAAGACCTGTTTGCGCTGCTTTACTTGCAAAAAGATCCAATACTTCTTCTACGCACTTATGCAGATCAAAGTCGTGCTCGTCAATTTCCAAGTTACCAGATTCTATTTTGGAAAAATCGAGGATATCGTTGATAACACTTAGAAGTGCTTCGCCGCTGCTGCGGATGGTTTCGGCATATTCTTTCTGTTCTTCATCCAAAGTAGTTGTTGATAAAAGCGCTGTCATGCCTAAAACGCCATTCATTGGTGTGCGGATTTCATGGCTCATAGTTGCAAGGAACGTACTTTTTGCCTGGTTAGCCTGTTCTGCTTCCTGCTGTGCTGTTAAAGCCTTTTCGGATTGAACCTGCAGCTCATCGTTTAAAACCTGCAAATCTATTGTTTGGGATTGAAGCTTTGCCGACTGGGCTTGCACTTGTTCCGCTTTATCTTTAATTTCTAATGACTGTATTTCCAGTACATTAAACTGGTTTCTAAAAGCCCTGATAATATCCCATAAAGCATAAGCGATAAAAAGCGTACCAATAGTTATCGTAACCAAAAAGCCTATCCTGTCTGTAGCTGAATTAAGCACCATAGCTCCGCTTTCGCCATTGATTAAATTTATTTGAGCAATAATTATCGGAAGTAAAGCCAAAGCAAAATAGGTAAAAGACCAAACCCGGTTTAAATTAAAAAAGGCGAATAGCAATAACTGCAATAATGCTATGTAGTTCCCAAACAACACATCTTTATCATTCCTTAAAATAGCAATCCACAGAAAAAGCAGGTTTAATCCAATTTTAACATGTGTAATTTGGACAATGCACTGCTTTTTAAGGAGGAAGACAAGTAATACCAGGTGAATTAAAGCTATTATCATGATGGCAATTGCAACCGGATCCACAGTACTGCCAAATAGGGCAGCTATGCCCCCAGTGATAACAAGGCCAAGTATATTGGTTACAAACCCCCCAATTAATATTCGTAACCTAGCCTTATCAATAGGATCTTGATGAAGGTAATTGAAATAGAAAAGGTGACGTATCATAATTTGTGCTTGATTATTATACGCCAGGGAGCTTTTATTGTTACTTTAAAGCTATTTGCTTGGCACTGCTTTTATGATAAGATATTTCTCATTTCCTGGTAACAGCTATGCTACCATTATCAATATCCAAAGACTCCTTTTTAACTTACGTTCCTATTTATCAGTATGAAAAGGAACCATTTTCGGCGATGGGCAATAGAACAATGGCAGTTTATACTTTTGCTGTCTGTCCTGTTTTTTATCATATCGACAGCGGAAGCAGGCATTGTAAGGATAGTGATAACCAGCAGAGAGTCGCCTGCTGAAAAACTGGAAGCCGCGCGGCTGCTCTTGCCCAAGGATGTCCAGGATTATATCAATGAAGCAGAAATCAGTAACATCCTTAAATAACAATGCAGTTTTGAACCTAAAGTTATTGCTGTTCTTTTTAAAGAAGCGTTTGCCAATAGCGAGCAAATAAGCGTTCCTATAATACCTATTGCAAACTGAAGGAAAATAATTATTACACTAAGAGCCTGTTTAAATTTCTATCATAAAAATTTATAATGCTTCTTTTATGCCTATAAATTCTGTTTTTGGATATTGTTTCGATACAAAAAATACAATGGCCATTAATTATTATGTTGTAAAAGAAGCATGTAAAAAGAGCTATTTGACGTGATTTCAGGATTTGAGGCTTTAAAAGGCGCATCCGGAAATTAATTAATGAAGAAATTATGTATGATTATTTACGATGCTTCTTTTATCACCTAAAAAATGTTTTATGCTGATATGTAAAATGTAATACATGATTTATAGGTATAAAAGAAGCATTGTATAAGTAAATTAAAAAAGTGTTTGACAGATAAAACGCAGGCATAAACCAGCGTTTTACACCTGCGCTAAATAACTCTTCTTTTAACAAAAACAGAACTTCTGTAATGCTTAATTAACCCATTTCCAATCCCTGATTTCCGGCATATCTTCGCCGTTCAGGTTGATGTATTGCTTATGTTCAATCAGTTTATCCTGCAGTTTTTGCTTTAAATACGTGCCTTTGCTGCCGGTTTGCGGCAAACGGTCTATCGCATCCATTACCAAATGGAAACGGTCCATCTCGTTCAAAACGGTCATATCAAAAGAAGTGGTAATTGTGCCTTCTTCTTTATAACCGCGCACATGGATATTGCTGTTATTGGTACGGTTATAAGTGAGGCGATGAATCAGCCACGGATAACCATGGAAAGCAAAAATAACGGGTTTGTTTTTGGTGAACAGCGAATCAAAATCACGATCGTTTAAACCATGCGGATGTTCGGATTGGCGTTCCAGTTTCAGCAAATCAACCACATTTATCACCCTGATTTTGAGTTCCGGCAAATGCTCCCTCAAAATAGAAACGGCTGCCAAAGTTTCCAGTGTGGGCACATCGCCGCTGCAAGCCATTACTACGTCCGGCTCCTGGTCTAAATCATTACTTGCCCAGTTCCACATGCCAATTCCTCGGGTACAATGCGCTACGGCTTCATCCATAGAAAGCCATTGCGGCGACGGATGTTTACCTGCGATAATCACATTTACATAATGATAACTGCGCAAACAATGATCCATCACCGATAGCAAACAGTTTGCATCCGGCGGAAGATAAACACGTACAATTTCAGATTTTTTGTTGATGACGTGATCGATAAAACCCGGATCCTGATGTGTAAAACCGTTGTGGTCTTGTCGCCAAACGGTAGAAGTAAGGAGGATATTTAAGGAAGCAATTTTTCTTCTCCAGGAAATCTCTCTCGTCATTTTTAACCATTTGGCATGCTGGTTAAACATGGAATCAACAATGTGGATGAACGCTTCGTAGCAATTAAAAACGCCGTGCCTGCCGGTTAGCAAATAACCTTCCAGCCAACCTTCGCATTGGTGCTCACTCAACATCTCCATAACGCGGCCGGTTGAAGCTAAAAATTCATCATTGGCAGCGGTTGTTGTGTTCCATTGGCGGTTAGTAACTTCAAAAACTTCTTCCAAACGGTTGGATATGGTTTCATCCGGACCAAAAATCCTGAAATTCCGGTTGTCGTCATTTAGTTTGATTACATCGCGCAAGAAACGACCAGTTACATGTACATCGCCTTCGCCATCTACGCCGTGCAAATCCATATCAATGGCATAATCTCTAAAATTCGGCATCCGCAGATCTTGCAGTAAAAGGCCGCCATTGGTATGCGGGTTCGCACCCATTCGCTTTTCACCTTTTGGGGCAAGCGCGGCCAATGCTGTTTTTAGCCTGCCTTTTTCATCAAACAGTTCTTCGGGTTTGTAACTGTTCATCCAGCTTTCCAACTGTTGCAAATGTTCTGATGGTGCCGATGCAGAAACAGAAATCGGGATTTGATGCGAACGAAAAGTGCCTTCTATCTGATGGTTATCTACCACTTTCGGGCCTGTCCAACCTTTTGGAGAACGCAAAACGATCATTGGCCAACGCGGACGTGTTTCCTTGCCAATTTCGGCTGCATCCAGTTTTATTTTTTTGATTTGTGCAACCGCTTCATCCAACGCCGCTGCCATCAGCTGGTGCATCAATTCCGGTTCAGAACCTTCTACAAAAATGGGTGTCCAGCCATAACCGCGGAACAACTGATCCACTTCTTCGTGCGTGATCCTCGCCAAAACCGTTGGGTTGGATATTTTGTAGCCGTTCAAATGTAAAATCGGCAAAACAACGCCATCTGTAAGCGGATTTAAAAATTTATTAGAATGCCATGCCGTTGCCAATGGGCCCGTTTCCGCTTCTCCGTCGCCTACAACACAAGCTGCAATCAGTTCGGGATTATCCAACACGGCTCCAAAAGCATGACTTAAAGAATAACCCAGTTCGCCGCCTTCGTGCATAGAACCCGGCGTTTGCGGCGAAGCATGACTGGAAATTCCTCCGGGATAAGAAAACTGGGTGAATAACTTTTTTAAGCCTTCTTCATCCTGCGTAATCGCCGGATAAACTTCGCTGTAAGTGCCTTCTAAATAAGTACTTGCTACAACTGCCGGTCCGCCGTGGCCCGGCCCGGAAATGTACAGCATATCCAGATCGTACTTGATGATAATCCGGTTTAAATGCGTGTAAATAAAGTTCTGGCCGGGCGTTGTGCCCCAGTGCCCAAGCAACATATTTTTGATATGTTCCAGTTTCAGCGGTTCTTTGAGCAAAGGATTATCGCGAAGATAAAGTTGCCCGACGGACAAATAATTGGCCGCGCGCCAGTATTTATGCATGTCTTGCAACATTTCTGGTGAAAGTGGTTCGGCTTTATGATTTATGATTTCTAACACACCATTCATTTCCATATTTTTAAACTTTAGGTTTGTTTTTAATTTGATTTTATTAGATCGGCAGTCATGTTATTGACTGTTTTGGCGATCATCCATTCTTCATCCGTTGCAATTACCCGAACGGCAATGCTTCTTTTATCACCAGAAATTATAGCTGCATTTTCGTTGTTGCGCTTTTCATCCAGCTCGATTCCTAAAAAACCCAATCCATCACAAATCCTTGCGCGAATGACCGGTGCATTTTCGCCAATTCCTCCGGCAAAAACCAACGTATCAACACCGCCTAAAGCAGCCGCAAAAGCACCGATCCATTTTTTAACCTGGTAGCAAAACAGGTTTACGGCTTCTGCCGACCGCAAATCAATTCCTTCCTGCTGTAATAAAATTTCCATATCTCCGCTGGTTTCGGAGATGCCCAGCAAACCGGATTCATGGTTGATTAAATGGTTAAATTGCGCCGGAGAAAGGTTTTCCGCCTGCATCATCAGCCAGCAAACGCCGGGGTCTAAATCTCCGGAACGGCTGCTCATCGGCAAACCGCCGGCTGGCGTAAAACCCATGCTCGTATCAATGCTTTTACCCTGATAAACAGCGGCTAAACTGGCACCGTTGCCCAAATGCGCTAAAATCACACGTCCGTTTACAGCTTCTTTTCCGGCCTGTTTTTCCAGCTCCTGCATTAAATATTGATAGGATAATCCGTGGAAGCCGTAACGTTGCACGCCCGATTTTTCAAACCGCCGCGGAACCGGAAGCTGTTTTGCAACCCTCGGCATGGTTTGATGAAAAGCCGTATCAAAACAAGCAAACTGAGCAGTTTTGGGCAGCTGTTTTTGAAACGCTTCGATCAGTTTAATTTCGTTGGGCAGATGATCGGGATCGTAAGGAATGATTTGTTTTAGTTCTTCCAAGAGTTCGACTGTAATTAAGGCTGGCTTTGTATGCTGCATCCCATGTACAATACGATGTCCGACGGCAGCTATCAAATCAAAATCAACCTGCTTTTCCAATCGGTTTATCAGCCATAAAATAGTCGAGGAATAATCAACTGTTTTAACTGGTTCGGTTTGTTTTTCGGCTGATTTTGCATCTTTCAACATAAATTCTGCACTCGGCGAATTGATGCGGCTGATTTGTCCGGAAAAGATTTTTTCAGGCTGATTTCCCTGTTCATACAAAGCAAATTTGATACTTGACGAACCGCCGTTTATGGTTAATATCATGATGGGCGCTCGTTTAGTTAATCTTTTTGCTGCTTCATTTTAATCTTGATGAAAGATTGTAAATGATGGGTTAAATCTCCAAATCCTGATTCAATATCAACATGATATAAATCAACCAGATAAATGACCTTCATCACATTTCTTTATACTTCTTTTATCAACTAAGAATCATAGCGGGCAGAAATAGCATTTTATAGTGTTAAAAGAAGCATAATGATTTTTGAGGCATGATATTAACCTGCTGAGCGCCTTTAATAATACGTACCTTGCAAATAATTGCAATTCCGCTCCTGTTTATAATTTCTCATGGAAAATACTGCTTTACTAAAAGCAATTATCGAAAATGCCATTGACGGCATTATTACAACGGACGACAGTGGCAATATAGAGTCTATCAACCCGTCGGGCTGCAGCCTGTTTGGTTACAAAGCAGAAGATGTCATCGGCCAAAATATCTCCATGCTGATGCCTCCGCCCAGCCATGAACCGCCGGATAAGCTGTTAAAAAATTTTGAAAGTGTTGGCCATTTAAGTAAGATTGGTAAACTGCGCGAAGTAACAGGTTTGCGCAAAGACGGCGTTAGTTTCCCTTTCCGCTTAGGCATTAGCGAAGTGCAGTTTTCGGGCCGTAAAATTTATACTGGTTTTATTCATGATTTAAGCAGAGAAAAGGAGGCCGAGGAGCGGCTTAAAGGTTACGCATCTCACCTGGAGGAACAGGTTGAAGAACGTACGCAACTGTTAAAAGAATCTGTTACGGCACTGGAAGACGCCAAAGAAAAGGTAAGTTTTTCTTTAGAAAAAGAAAAAGAACTGGGCCAGTTAAAAAGCCGTTTTGTTTCGATGGCTTCACACGAGTTTAGAACGCCTTTAAGTTCTATTCAGCTATCTGCTATTTTAATTGAAAAATATATGCAGCAGGCTGATGAAGAAAATGTTTCCAAACACATTGGTAAAATAAAAATGTCTGTCGGTAACCTCACCGGGATTCTGAATGATTTTTTATCTCTTGAAAGATTGGAGGCCGGTAAAATCGAACCAATTCTGGCAGAGTTTGATCTAGTAAAATTCTCAGAAGAAATTACAGAAGAAATGCAGTTGGTAGCAAAGCAAAACCAACAGATTATTTACCAGCACACCGGTACATTAAGTACTGTAAAGTTAGACCAGGCGTTATTAAAAAACTGCGTTATTAATTTGATCAGTAATGCCATTAAGTATTCTGGCGAGAACACTTTTATAGAATTTAATACAGAAATAGTTGGGCCGCTTTTAACAGTTGTAATTAAAGATAACGGAATCGGCATTCCGGAAAACGATCAGAAACATTTATTCGAAGCTTTTTTTAGGGCACATAATACCGGCAATATTCCTGGTACTGGCTTAGGTTTAAATATCGTTACGCGATATACAAGGTTAATGAACGGACAGGTTAAGTTTATAAGTGTTGTTAACGAGGGTGCTTCTTTTACCCTATCATTTCCTATAAACCATGAATAAGTGTATTTTAATTATCGAGGATAACAACGACCTCAGGGAAAGCACTTCCGAAATATTACAAATTTCCGGATACTCTACTTTAAAGGCAGAAAATGGAAAGGCTGGTGTTGATATGGCCATCAGCTCTAAACCTAATTTGATTTTATGTGATATTATGATGCCGGAATTAGACGGCTACGACGTTTTATCTCTATTAAACGAGAACCTGGAAACAGCCTCCATTCCGTTTATTTTTTTAACTGCAAAAGCAGAACGGGC
The DNA here is from genome assembly GCA_964251965.1 of uncultured Sphingobacteriaceae bacterium. Taxonomy (GTDB): domain Bacteria; phylum Bacteroidota; class Bacteroidia; order Sphingobacteriales; family Sphingobacteriaceae; genus Mucilaginibacter_A. The sequence continues at coordinate 826,877 of CAXULQ010000001.1, forward strand.
GGATTTTAGAAAAGGGATGGAAACCGGTGCGGACGATTACCTCACCAAACCTTATAATGATATAGAACTGTTGAATGCTATAGAAACCCGGCTGGATAAAGACGAAAAACAGAAAGCACATTACAGTAAAACCCTCCAGAGCCTCGAAAAGCTTGCCATCGGTTCCGGAAATGGTGTAGCCGAGCTAAAAGCACTAATTGCAAGCCGTAAAATAAGGCAGATTAAAAAAAAGCAAATTCTGTATTACGACGGCGACCAGCCGCAAGGCATTTATTTAATTTTAAATGGAAGCATTAAGACATTAAAGCAGGCGGAAGACGGAAGGGAATTAATTATCGGGCTTTATCAAGAAGATGATTATCTCGGCATTAATGCCTTACTTCAGGATGAAGAATTTAACGAAACAGCCGAAGCGGCAGAGGATACCACCGTTTGCCTGTTGCCTAAAGATGCTGTTATTGCGCTCCTTAACCTTTACCCCGATATTGCTAAGGAATTTATTCGGATTTTATCTAAAAGTGTTAGAGAAAAGGAAGATCAATTGTTAGAACTTGCTTATCAATCTGTAAGGAAACGTTTGGCACAGGTACTGCTTAGGTTAAACAAACAAGCCAAAACAGATTTAAACGGGTTTAAAATTTCCAGGGAAGAATTGGCTTCTATGGCAGGCATCGCTACAGAAACTGTAAGCCGTACTTTAACAGATTTTAAAGAAGAAGGATTAATTGAAAAGAAAGGCAGCCGCATTCAATTACTTGATTCTGTTAGATTGGCAAATATGAAAAACTGATGAACATCACCTTTCAAACTGATTAATCTCATGCTTTTAATGCAGCCATACGGGTAGTTTTATATCGAATTAAAATACCCGTAATATGAAAGTTGTAGCTTATAGTATCAAGACGTTTGAAAAAGAATTTTTGGCTAAAGCAAACCAGAAAAAACATGATATAACCCTCATATCAAATCCTTTGAGTTTGGGAACAACCTCTTACGCTGACGGAAAAGATGTTGTAATTGTTTTTACTAATGATGATGTATCGGCGCCAGTTGTAAACCGGCTGGCAGATATTGGCGTTAAATTTATTGCTACCCGTTCGGCAGGAACCGATCATATAGACAAAGAAACTGCTGCTAAAAGAAGCATCCAAATAGCCAACGTTTCTGCTTATTCTCCGCAGGCCATTGCAGAACATGCTGTTGCTCTTGCTTTATCCCTCAACAGGCATCTTATTCAGGCGTATCAAAACGGACAAAAGTTTAACTTTAAATTAGACGGACTGATCGGGTTTAACTTTTACGGCAAAACAGTAGGTTTAATTGGTTTAGGCAACACCGGCCAGGCGGTTGCCGCTATATTTAACGGTTTTGGCTGCCGCGTTATCGGTGCTGATATAACCGTGCCGTCTGGTTTAAAAAATATTGAAGTCTTGCCTTTTGAGGAAGTTTTGCACCGGTCGGATATTATTTCTTTGCACGCGCCGCTAACTTCCGCAACAAAATACCTGATTAATGCTTCGGCAATAGCTCAAATGAAAAATGGAGTTATGCTGATCAATACTTCGCGCGGTGCATTACTTAAAACGGATGATGCGCTGGAAGCTTTGGAACGAGGAAAAATCGGTTACTTGGGACTGGATGTTTACGAGTTTGAAAAAGGTTTGTTTTTTGAAGACCATCAGCAGGATTTAATCAAAGATCCGCTGCTTGAAAAACTGATGGCTCATCCAAACGTGTTGGTTACGCCGCACCAGGCGTTTTTAACGCAGGAAGCATTGCAGCAAATTGCATATCAAACCATCAAAAACCTGGATTTGTGGCAACAGGAAAAACAGTTGGTTATCGCCAATGAAGTTTTTTAGGTTATCATCGGCTCCCAAATTAAGATGCTTCTTTTATACCGATAAAGTTCTGTTTCTATTGTAGTTTTCGGTTAGCTTATAGCTTTACAACTGGCAAAAAAAGCATTAAAATTGAAAGACTTTGTTGAATTGAGATTTGTAAATCTTCACTCATAAACAAATACTTTAAAGTATATCGTAAAACTTCTGTCTGATTTTTTTACTTTCTGCAATTGTACAATTGCTTGTTTGCCAATCATTTTTTAGTTAACGTAGAACAGTATTGCGCAAACGATAAGGAGAATAATTGGCCGAATCAATTTTAATACTTCTTTTACGCCGCTGATTAGTTAAAAAAATGACGGCTATCACAAGTTTGGATGTTTGTAATCAAACTTGCTTAAGTAAAAATTGCTGTATGTACAATCTAATTTTATCCGGCAATCAAATTTTCATCTTCTTGTAAAACCATCTTTTAACCAACTCGGCGGTTACCAGATAAACCGAAATAACCAGCAGCATCCATCCATAATAAACCAAATGCAACTTTACAAAACCAAACCAAACGGCAAACGGGGTTAAAGGCAAAAGCAGCACAAGCAATAAAATAAAAACGGTTGCTATTGATAAATATTTACCGGGCAAACTTTTAAAAAAAGGCAGGCGCGTACGTACAACCAATACAATTAAAGTGGCAGAAATTACAGATTCGATAAACCAGCCGGTTTGGAATACTTTTTCGTTTGCATGAAAAACAAACAATAAAACGCCGAACGTGAGGAAATCAAAAACAGAGCTTAACAAGCCGAAAACGATCATAAAACGTTTGATAAAACCGAGGTCCCAGCGTTGCGGCGTTTGGATGTTAATGTCATCAACCCGGTCTGTCGCGATGGCCATTTCGGGCAAATCGGTAAGCAGGTTGGTAAGCAAAATCTGTTTGGGCAGCAAAGGCAAAAATTGGAGGAACAGCGAAGCACCTGCCATGCTGAACATGTTGCCAAAATTGGCACTGGTGGCCATAAAAATATACTTCATGGTGTTGGTAAAGGTTTTGCGGCCTTCCACAATCCCGTTGATCAGCACGTCCAGGTTTTGGCTCAACAAAACAATATCTGCCGCCTCTTTGGCTACATCCACCGCGTATCAACAGAAATCCCGACATCAGCGGTGTGTAAAGCCGGGGCATCGTTAATGCCATCCCCCATAAAACCAACCACGTTGCCTGCTTTTTTTAAGATGTTGATGATGCGTTCTTTCTGGTTGGGTTCTACTTCTGCAAAAATATCAGTTAGTTGTGCCTGGTGGAGCAGTGCTGCGTCCGTCATTTTCAACAACGCTGAACCCGTTAATATTTGCGGGTTTTCAACACCGATTTGCAGTGCCAGGCTTTTTGCGACAAAGGCATTGTCGCCGGTGATGATTTTCAGTTTTACGCCCAGTTTGTTTAATTGGGTTATGGTGGCGGCAACGTTGGCTTTCGGCGGATCAAACAAAGTAACGAAACCTAAAAAAACCATTTCCTTTTCGTCTTCTTTCGTAAAATCCCGGGCAGCATCAGTGGGTTTGTAAGCAACGCCTAAAGTGCGGAAACCGGCTTCGCTTAGTTGCTGGTATTGTTGCAAAATAGCCGCTTTTTTATCTTCGATACCTGTTACCTGCCCGTCTGCAGTTTCCTCCTATAAAAACTGATTAGGATCAGTAGGAAAGGTGATTTATCTCATTCTTTAACCACAGATAATCCGGCAACTTTACTCCTATAAATATATCAACCTTAAAACTAAAAATATGAAAACCATACTTGTTCTAACTGATTTTTCGGCTAATGCGAGGCATGCTGCTAAGTATGCGTTTGAGCTGGCCAAAAAGATTAAAGCAAATTTGCTGCTTTGTAATACTTTTCTGGTTCCTGCCGATATTTCCATGACCGGTTTTTCGATGTGGCCGCAGGAAGAATATACGCTTTTAAGCGATGAAAGCAAGCATGAGCTTAACTTGTTAAAAAAGTACTTAGAAGATCAGCCGGATACAAACCCAGAGATTTTTGGCTTTCATCCTAATATCGATATCAATCATGTTGATGGGAGTATTGGTGATGCGGTATTAGCAATGAAGTCTGGCACAGATATTCAATTAGTTGTTGCAGGGACGCACGATAAAGGAGGATTGGGTGATTTTTTGCCTGGCAACAATGTTAATAATATGATTGATAACATCACTTTCCCTTTATTGCTTGTGCCGCCTTCCGCAGTTTATAAAACACTAAACAAAATTGCATTTGCAACGGATTTGGTAGATGTTAACAAAGATGAAACAGCACTTTACCAATTAATTAACCTGGCGAGGCCATTAAATGCAGAGATATTGGTTACACATATTTATAACGAGAAGAATAGCAAACTCGAATTTGAAAAACAGATTAAAACGTTGTTAACAGCTATTTCCAATAAAGCTGATTACCCTCATATTTACTCCAGGATTTTGGATGAAGAAAACCCGGAAAAAGGGTTAAACTGGCTTTGTGAGAACGGACAGGTTGATATGCTGGCCATGGTTCATCAGGATCATAATTTATTTGAAAGGGTTTTCGGCAGCAGCCATACCCAAAAAATGGCTGAACGGACTTGTGTTCCGCTATTAGTATTTCCTAATCAACCTTTATAAATGTATTAGTCGTTTTATCATGCTTCTTTTATCGGGTAAAAACTATTGTGCTATTTGTTTTACAGAGTACAAACCAAAATTTATTGTGCTAAAAGAAGTGTCGTTTTTCATTCATCAATTTCTCTCGACTTGCAATACAGACATTTAAAATTCATTTGTTTGATTCTGCTTTCAGGCGGCTTTTCTTTTAGCTGTTGCAGCCAGCAGCCGGTTAAAAATTCTGTTCCTGCTGATTCTTTGGCAAAGATTGGAACCAAACCATTCCCGGTAACTTTAGCGAGCAATCAAAAACGGTATTTAGCACTATTCATGAATTCAGTTTTAATATCCAACACAAATTATAGGCATAAAAGAAGTATCTTAATTCTATTAAGCAATGTCTATTTTTTGTTGATGTTGTTTTGCGGAGGCAAAACATCTACATCATGTTCTACTTCTTTTTGTTCGATATGGACAGCATAATCTGCAGGCGCAATTTTAATACCATTATGTTCTGCGTAAACTTGTGTAAACTCGGCACCAAAATATAAAATAGCAGCCGTGTAGTAAACCCAAACCAGAATCACGATAAGCGAACCGGCCGCGCCATAAGTAGAACCGGTGCCGGTGGTAGAGATATAAAAACCGATTAAAAACCGGCCGATCATAAATAATACAGCGGTAAACAAAGCACCGGAGCGCACATCTTTCCAACCAATTTTAACATCCGGCAAAACCTTAAATATTACCCCAAAAAGTATGGTAATTACTGCAAAGCTGACTACAATATTGATTATATTTACGAATATAACCGTAATGTCAGGCAAAAAACGGGTAAGGATATCACTTAAAGCAACTACCAAACCGTTAACTACTAAAGATACGATCAACAAAAACCCTAAGCCTACAATTAAGGAAGATGACAACAAACGGTCTTTAAGCAGCTTTAACCAGCCGCGTTTCGGCTTCGCCTTAACTTTCCATATCATGTTGATTGAATCCTGGATTTCTGCAAAAACACTGGTTGCGCCTAACAGTAAAGTTATCGCGCCAATAATAACGGCAGATGTTGTTTTACCCGAAAGTTCGGCACTTTTGATCATATCCTGTATTTGTTTAGCGGCCTGGTTGCCCACCATGCCGTTAATTCCATCAAATATTTTATTGTTATGTACGGCATCCTGACCCAAAATCAATCCTACAAACGATATAAGCAACAACAATAATGGCGCTAACGAAAATACTGTATAGTACGCCAAAGACGCGCTCAACTTTAAACCTTTGTCGTCCAAAAAACCATTAAAAGCACCCGTTAATAACTTAAACCCGTTTTTGAATGCTTCTTTTGTGAAGTATTTTTTCATATTTAAAGGCTGATATTTTTAATAATATTTTCTTTAATACTTTACCAACTGTTCCACCTGGCATAAAAGTATAATAAATCTGCTAAACGGTAGGTTGATAGATATTGTTTAACAAATTCTGAGAAAGTATTAACTTTAAACGCGGAGCTGATGCTGTTTTTATCGCCTAAATTTAAAGGATGTAAGCAGCTTCTCTCCACAATTATCTTTTCTGTAAATACAATTTTATGATGGTAAAAACAGCATTTTGTTTCTTGTTATTTTTGTTGTTTTTTGGCTTTGCCGAAGCAGCAGAAGTGCATATCAATCAGTTTATCCTGAAAGAAAATCCTTTTGCAAAAGATGAAGTAGCGGTGGTGGCCTGCGATACGGCAGGAAAGACACTGGAAAACATCAACGGTTTGTTTAATTTTACAGTTAACGGTTTTACTGAAGAATTAAAGTTTGAAAACGGAATAGCTTTTTATCACCACAAATTAGAGAAATCCAGCTTTTTATACTTAAAACACCGCGACGACGCCGGATCGCATGGCCGTTTATATTACATTTATAAACACGATTCTAAACTTGATCCATATAGTATCAGCTGGAAATTATTGGTGGCGATTCCGCTGATCTTGGTTTTGTTAGGCTACATGTTTAAGCGCTTTATTATCATCGCTATTGTGCTTTTCTTTGTGTTTAGCTATTTTAATTACCACGGCGGCATGGGTTTAGGAACTTTTTTTGAAACGATTTTCGACGGGCTGAAAAATGTTTTTTAAAAAGGCATGCCGATACCAAAGTTTAACTGCATAAAGCTGTACTTTTCGCCGTTGTTTTGTAAATAATCGTTTTTGAACGGGCCGGAATAAAACAACTCTCCCAGATGGTTAATCAAAACCCATTGATCGCTTCCGCTAAATTGCGGGTCTTTAAATTTAAAGCCTGCATCCAACCGGAAAACAAAGAAATTTAAATCAAGGCGGATACCTGTACCGATACCAATAGCTGTAGTTTTAGGCAAAGTTGCAACCGTAAACTGGCCGCCAGGACTTTCGAGCGGAAGGTCTCTTAACCGCCACACATTGCCAATATCACTAAAAAAAGCACCTTTTAATTTAGAACCAAAAAAGTCGTTTGCAATTTTGTATCGATATTCTGCATTCACAACAAGTTTAACTTCTCCGAATTGGTCTAAATATTTAAAACGGGCACGACTAATGTTATCAGCATAAAAAGTAGCGCGGTTAAAGCTGCCCGGGCCAAGCGTACGCGGTAGCCAGGCACGCATGTCATTAGCACCCCCTACATAAAAGTTTTTCTCAAAAATAAGCTGGTTACTGTTACCATATGGCACGCCAAGGCCAGGGTTTATCCTTAAAATAAATTGCTTTTCTCCGCCTAAACTTTTGTAGAAACGCAAGTCGGCCTCACCTTTAATGTATTGAGAAAAAGCTTGTCCAAAAACAGTACGTTGCCCAAGTGTATCTTTTTTGGCACCTGTTAATTTGCTTATTAAGGCAAGGGAATTACCACCTACATCTAAACTTCCCCTAAAAAAAACAAAGTTTTGGTAACTGGTGAGCAAACTGTAATTGCGCGAATAAGTATATTGGCTGCCGGCCGTAAAAATAGTGCGGCCAATTAAATAAATGTAGGCGTAATTGTTTTGGGCGAGTAATTCTTGCGATGCAACCGGATCAATCTTACCCGAAGAAAACTCAATATTTATAGGTGTAAAAGAATGCAGCCTTCGGTTATTTTCCGTCCAGTCATAAGTAATTGAGTTAATAATATTTGTCCTGGCGACTAAACCTTCCTGAAAAAAATATTGATAATTGGACGCAAAAGTAGTATGCGGAATGCCGTATCGGCCTAAAGTCGGTATCCCGAAGGGAGAAATAATACCTGGATAAATAAGGTTTGCTCCTATTTTAAAATCCTGGTTCTGTATGCCGTTTGATACTACTGTTTGCTCCCGCGTATTGTCATACAAAATGCTGTAATTAAACTTAACCTGCAAAATCTCTGCACCGCCAAAAAGGTTGCGATTAGTATAAGTATTGGCGAAGTTAAAGCCATAACGGCCGCTGTTAAAAATAAATTCGCCTTCTACGCGGTCAGACATTTTTTTAAGGGGAATCAATTCCAGCCGTGTATTTAAACGGTTGGTGCTATCCGCAGTTTTGGTGTAAGAAGGACTGGGCACATTACGAAAAACGTTTAATTCGGATAAACGGCTGGTAGTTAAAGTTTGATTATTAACATTATAAAGCTGCCCTTTTTTTTGAAAAATATAATTAACAATAGTTTTAGGCTTAAACTTCCCCGAAAAATCTACAAACCGAAACTGCGAATCTAATTGCAGCGTATCTGCTTTGCCACGATCGCGGCCTGTACTTCTTGAAATTGCAATCAGCGTATTGTTTATTTTATAAGTAGTATGCGCTTTTTTATTGGCCGGATTATCAACAACTATTGTCACATCAACCAAACCCTTATTTAAAGCCGTATCTACAGAAAAATTAACGTATTGCCTGTAAAAATCGTAATAACCGTTCCGCTTCATCAACTGGTAAAACTGTTCGCGGTCGTAAGCTAAACTATCTTCATCATAACGCTGGTTTGGTTTGATGTGGGTCAGCAAGTTTTTATTAGAATGATACAAAGAGATTAATTTAGGATCGGCAATACTGTCTGTATATTTTCTCACCTTAAACAAAGTACCGGGTGTAACTATAAAAATAAGTTCGGCCTCTTTCTTTTTAACCTTGATTTCATCAGCAACCTTGGCATTCAAAAATCCTTTGTTCTGCAAAAATTTTTGGATTTGCAGCCGGGAAAATTCTACCAAATCACTATCTAAAATTGCAGGCGGTTCGCCTATTGCTTTTTTTCCGTTCCGGCTAAACAAATAATAAAATTGCAAATTAATTTTGCTGTTAGGTTGTTGCTGCTTATCTACATAATTTTTGGCTGGTTCGGCAAACTCTTCGCCAATACCTTTAACCGTTATTTTACGCACCAAAGCCTGGTTATCTTTTAAACGCCGAGTTAAGCTACAGCCCGAAACCAAAATCAAGCTTAAAATACTTAGAATTGTAAAAGAAGAAAATTTAGCGTAAACGTATGGTTTCAAAATCTCAAATCTCTTTTTTAAAATCATTACAACAAAAAAAGTACAGAAAAGAGCACGGCCAGTTTCTGGTTGAAGGGCTTAAATCTGTTGTTGATTTTTTACAATCAGATTTTTATACGATAAAAACAGTATATCATACACCACAATCGGCACCAAAAATGCTGAAAGTTTTGGGTAATATAAAGTTTCAGGAGGTTTCGGAAGTTGAATTAGAAAAAATCAGTAGCCTTACAACACCACAGGAAGTGATTGTTTTGGTAGAAATACCCGAAGCTGCCGAAATTAAAACACAACAATTTGCCGGGAAATTTACGCTTGTTTTGGATGGCATCCAAGATCCGGGAAATTTAGGAACGATTATCAGAACAGCAGATTGGTTTGGCATTTCGACCCTAATTTGTTCTGAAGATACCGTTGATGTTTATAACTCCAAAGTGGTGCAGGCAACGATGGGTTCGCTTTCGCGGATTAAAGTGCATTATGCCGATTTGCTTCTTTTACTGCCGCAAATTAAGCAACCGGTTTTTGCTGCGATGCTAAACGGTGAAAACATTTATCAAACTGATTTTGGTAAAGAAGGATTGATTTTAATGGGCAACGAAGGCAACGGTATCCGGCCGGAAATCCAAAGTTTGATCAGCAGGAATATTACCATACCAAAAATTGGAAAAGCAGAATCTTTAAATGTAGCCATTGCAACGGCAATATTTTGCAGCGAAATCAGCAGAAACACATTGAAATAAAAATTGACCAACAATTATATTTTGTTATTTTTGCAGGCTTAATTTAGGGTCGGGTGGCCGAGTGGCTAGGCAGAGGTCTGCAAAACCTTTTACAGCGGTTCGAATCCGCTCCCGACCTCAACATAAAATATTAAAAAACAAAGATCATGGGCGTTACTCGTTTAAAAAGAAAAGATAGAAAAAACAAAACTGTATCCCGTTTGGATGTACAGCATTTAAAATTGGCTACCAATTTAGAATTAGGCTCCCGTTCTGTAGAACCTAAGAAAAGTCAATTAACTAAAAATAACGAAGCGATCCGTATTGCTTTAGGTAAATAAGCTTCTTTTACCAGTTAAAAAATGTATAAATCCTGTTTGGCCTTTGGCAAACAGGATTTTTTTTGCCGTCCTGAATTTATTTCAGGATCTCTCGGAACAAGTATTTTATGTTGATAAAAGAAGTACTAAGCATGTAAGATGCTAAAAAAATCTCGACACATGTCAGCGTACTAACTCAAATTCCTTTTTTCAACAAACTTTGATTAATCCTTTTTACCAATTCCGGTCCTTCATAAATAAAACCTGTATATAACTGAACCAGCGCAGCGCCTGCTTCCAGTTTTTCCAAAGCATCTGCTGCGGAATGTATCCCGCCAACACCAATAATCGGAAAAGCTTTTCCTGATTTTTGAGATAAATACTGAATTACTTCTGTTGAGCGTTTAGTTAAAGGTTTGCCGCTTAATCCGCCCGTTTCGTTTTTCATTACTTCCGAGGATCTTAAATCTTCGCGGCTGATTGTTGTATTCGTTGCGATAACACCGGCAATTCCGCTTTCTATTACAATTTCGATGATGTCATCTAACTGATCATTTGTTAAATCTGGTGCAATTTTTAACAAAATAGGACGCGAAATATCATTCTTCCTGTTCCGTTGCTGCAAGGTTTGCAATAGCTTTTTTAACGGCTCTTTTTCCTGCAATTCGCGCAAACCGGGCGTATTTGGCGAACTTACGTTTACTACAAAATAATCTACTACATCAAATAAGCGGTCGAAACATTTAATATAATCGCTTACCGCATCTTCATTCGGCGTGTTTTTATTTTTGCCGATGTTGCCGCCAATGATGAGGTTTGAGGTTTGAGGCGCGGGATTTGAGGTGCGGACTAAGTGTTTACGGTAACTCCAAATTCGTTCTGCAACTACATCAACGCCTAAATTGTTAAAACCCATCCGGTTGATCAATGCTTCATCTTCTTTCAACCTAAACATTCTTGGTTTTGGGTTGCCGGACTGCGGCAAAGGCGTTACCGTTCCCACTTCCACGAAACCAAAACCAAGGTTGGCCATTTCGCCCATCATTTCGCCGTTTTTGTCAAATCCTGCGGCTAAGCCAACCGGGTTTTTAAACTTCAACCCAAAAACTTCTCGTTCTAAATTTAAATTTTCTATGCTAAAAACAGCACGGCTTAAAGTTGATCCGCCAGGAAACTTGTTAAATTGTCTTAAACTTTTGGTTACAAAATGGTGGATTTTTTCTGGGTCGAACAGAAAGAAAAGCAAACGAAAAAATTTGTACATGTTCTTTTTCAGCTTTCCTGGATCAATCCGATGATATTTCCAAACGGATCAGCAATACTTCCTAACAACATACCGCCGCCTACATCTGTTATTTCCTGGCTGATTTTAACGCCTTTAGATTTTAAGGTGCTAAAAGAAGCATGGATATCATCTACTTTCCAATAAGTAATATTGTTGAGGCCGCCGGAATAAGAACTTGTATCCGGATCAAGTCCAAGTTCACAACCGTTGATATCAAAACCAACATAAAAAGTTTCATCAAAATAAGGGTTAATATTGAAAGTTTCAGTGTACCACTTTTTTGCTTCCTGCAAATCTTTTACATGGTAAACAATGCTTTTAAGTTTTGTTAACATATCAATGCAAAATTTTAAAAATTAATTCTTTCATCAATTCGCCATGGCCAGCAGTAGAATCCACACCTTTACTTTTTAAATCATATTCGCGCAAAAAACTGATTACTTGCATCGTTTTGCTAAAATTAAAAGTACGGCTTGCAAGTTCAAAATCACTTACACGATACGGACTAATACCTAATTCTTTAGCCAAGTTTTGGGGTGATTTATCTGCCACATAATGATAGCGCAAAACCTTGATAAAGTAATAGTTCAAGTTCCCTAAAACTAAAACAAAAGGGTTTGCTTTTGGGTTCGCCTCAAAATAATTAATAATTCGGTTGGCTTTTAAAATATCTTTTTTGCTTAAAGCTGCCTGCAATTCAAATACATTATATTCTTTGCTGATGCCGATATTATCCTGAATATCTTGTATGGTAATTTCCTGTCCGCTTGCAACATTCAGCATTAATTTTTCCAATTCATTGGCAACTTTAGAAAGATCATTGCCTAAGTATTCAGTCAGCAAGGCCGAAGCCTTTGGCTGAATTTTGTAACTTTTTGCAGCAACTATAGCTTCTACAAAAGCCGGTATTTTATTATCGAACAAAGGCGAAGACTCAAAAATCAACCCATTCTTTTCAATGGCTTTATAAGTTTTTTTACGCTTATCGAACTTGCCATACTTGTAACAAAAAACTAAAATTGTACTTTTCAGCGGATTTTCTAAGTAAGCCAGAAAAGGGTTAATGTGTTTCTTGTCGTCGTCGTCACTTCCCCACCGCATATCTTGTGCTTCTTTTACCAGCACAATTTGGTAATCGGCCATCATTGGATACCGCTTTGCAGCATTAATAACGGCCATCGGATCAGTATCTTTTCCGTAAAAAACAGTTTGGTTAAAACCCCGTTCTGCTTCGGTTAAAAGTTCACGTTCTACAAAATTGCTAATCTCGTCTGTAAAATAAGGCTCTTCGCCGTGCAGCAGGTACAACGGTTTCAGTTTCCGGTTTTTTAGGTCTTTTAATAGTTCGTTCGCAGTCATATTCCAATCGCCAAATTACAAAATCCCTTTAGGTTTGCTGCAAGATATTGCTGATTTTCGTGCCGATGGAACTCCTTTGTCCGCTTAACCTGCCGCCCTACCCTTTCCGCATCACGGAGCGCGGCGGACAGTTTTTTATGTTCGATGAGATCCGCAAAAAGACTTTATTGATCACACCCGAAGAATGGGTACGCCAGCATTTCATCCAATATTTAGCATTGCAAAAGAAGTATCCCAAAAGTTTGATCCAATTAGAAGGCGGATTGAAATTGCATGGCCAATCCAAACGTTCGGATATTTTAGTTTTTAATTCTTCGGGAGAAAAAATTTTACTGGTAGAATGCAAAGCCCCATCAGTAAAAATAACACAAGCAGTTTTTGATCAGATTGCACGGTACAACATCATTCACCGGGTTCCGCTGCTGGCCGTAACCAACGGCTTAGAGCATTTTTACTGCAAGATTGATTTTTTGGAGAAGAAATATTTTTTCGAGGAGAAACTTCCTGATTATGAAGATTTAAACTGTAAATAATGTAACTTTTTACAACAAGGTTTCCGTATAAGAAAAAAACCTTCAGTTGTATGACCAATCAACTCAATTTAAATTACCGAAACACAAATGCCAACCTGAACAAGCTTTGGCTTTACAGCATTATTTTTTTGACCGTTTTAGTGCTTGTCACGCTTTTTTCGTCTGTCACAATTTTACCTGCATCTTTTTATTTAGCCAATATTGTTTTGTGCCTGTTGTTTGTAATTGTTGTTTTGGCAGTAAAATTTAAAAACAGGCAAGTGAATTTTGTTAAGGTAGAAAAAAACAACTTGCAGTATTTTTGCCCGACAACAAAAGAATTGGTGGTAATACCCATACAAGAAATCACCAATATTACAACGCGCTTTTGCGAATTGCAGATACATACAACAAACCGAACACATTGCCTAAACTTGGATAAAATTAAACAGGAACAACAACGCTGGGAAATTAAGGAAATGATTAGAAAGCTGGCATTGAAAAATGAGAAGCGGGCTTGTAATTTTGACTAAGAAAAATACATTTATATAATTTGCATCCTTTTAAATTGGATCGATGGAATCAGTAATCAGCCCCTTTACAAGTCAAAGTTATGTTTATAATTTAGACCTTTTTTTTGAACTATCAGCAGACCTATTATGCATTGCCGGTTACGATGGCTATTTCAAAAGAATTAACCCGACAGTTTCCAAACTATTAGGTTACACCAATGATGAATTATTTGCAAGGCCAATTAATGATTTTATACATGTTGAAGACAGGATTCCAACAGCACTAAACAGAACCAATTTAACAAACAATATTCCGCTTTTAAATTTCGAAAACAGGTATATCACTAAATCCGGCGAAATTGTTTGGCTGTCGTGGACGTCAATACCTGTAGCGAGTGAAAAAGTTGTTTTTGCAATTGCAAAAAACATAACACACAAAAGAAAAGTTGAAGATGACCGCAATTCGCTGCTTGCTAATTTTACAAGGATTAATGGTGATTTGAAACTGTTAAATTATACAACTTCGCATGATCTAAGGGCACCGGTAAATAACTTACTTTCAATTTTCAGCCTTTTAGATGTTACCAAAATTGAGGATACGGAAACCCTTGAATTTATCGGAATGTTAAAAATAGCTACAGAAAATTTAAAAAACACTTTAAATAATTATGTAGATATTTTGAACGAAAACGACTGCGCAAACTCAGATATAGAAGAAATAGATCTAACAGATGGCCTGGATATGGTTTTGAGATCGCTTAGGTCTTTAATACAAGATTCAAAAACAACCATCAACGTAGATTTTTCAGAAGTAAAAAAAGTTAAGTTTACCAAAGCTTGCCTGGAAAGTGTGTTTCTTAACCTCATTACAAATTCTATTAAATACGCCAAGCCTGATAGTTTTCCAGTCATTCAAATCTATTCTAAACTTGTAAATGGCGTTAACCAATTAATTTTTGCCGACGAAGGATTGGGTTTTGATCTGGAAAAAGTAAAAGATAAAATTTTTGGATTTAATCAAAAATTTCATCACCATGCCGATAGCAAAGGTATTGGTTTGTACCTGGTTAAAAATCATGTTGTAAGCTTAGGCGGAAGCATAACTGTTGAAAGTGAGGTAGATGTTGGCGCAAAGTTTACTATATCTTTTATACGTTGAGTGGAAATTCGAGTTCTCAAACTTGTAATAAATCAACAATTGTTATGAAGATTTAATTTTTTCTATTCCGCCTGAAATTCCATTTTAATTGTAATTGAACCTGTTTTTTTCCTGCTGGAAGTATTAAACGCACCACCATAACTGTAATCTTCGTTGCTATTTTTTCCGGTGATCTGGAAAACACCCATCGTTGCTTTCTTCAATTTACCTAAACCGCTTCCTGCATTTTTGGCAATCGTTTCTGCACGAGATTTGGCATCTGCACTGGCTTTGCCTAAGAGTTCCATCTTGACTTCGTTTAACTTGGTATTGTAAAATAACGGTGCTTGCGAGCTAAACTCAATTCCGGTTTCAATCAGTTCGGTTGCTTCCCGCGAAATCTTGTCTACCAAATCTACTTTTGAAGATTCAACTTTTACCGTTTGGATTAAGTTGTAACCAGAAAACTGCTGGCCAATATTTCTTCCATTGGCATCCAACTTCGGACTAAATTCTTTATTGATCGTTACCGAAGAAAAAATCATTTCCGAACTACCGATACCTTTTTTACCAAGATAATTTCGGATAGTATTTTCATCTAACTTTAAAGCATTGTAAGCACTTTTTAAATCTGGCGATTTGCGAGAATAAGAGCCGTTCCACACAATCAAATCACTATTAAAATCTTTTTCGGCCAAACCAGTAACCACAATTGTTTCCATTGTGGTAGAACGATATTTATAAGCGCGGCCGATAATGGCAAAAGCAATAATAGCAGCAATACCAATAATCGCTGCCGTGATAATGGGTTTCATTGTTAAGATTTTACTGCTAAAGATAGTGAAAGCAGGAATAGAAATTTTCTTTAAGACATTCTTTTAACATGCAAGATATTAGATGTTCTATGCTTTATTCAATTCGATTTCAGTAACTCTTTTGTTAGAAAATGATTGTTTCCAAAAGCAGTAAATTGAGTTCGCCGTTCGCCGCGTTTCGGGCCTGCTAAACGAAGTCCGTTAGTACCAATAAAAACAAATATGTATGGTTGTACTTCTCCTTTATCATTAGTTATATTTATTGACATTGGCTGATTTTTACAATCAAGATTATATAATCCAAAACTTATTTTCTTTGTAATATAATTTGTAACTTCTACAATATTATTAGTCTTAAAAGTAAAAAGTACAGTTGTATCTTTTTTGTAAATACTTAACCAATTGCCGATTAAATCTTGTTGATTTGGTTTTCTAATAAAACTTTCAGCATTTACATCTATCAATTTATTATAGACTGACACCGATTTCCCTTGCATCAGTTTTACATCTTTGCCAGTTATTTCATTATTCAGCAGTAATGTTGAATCATTTTTTAACTGAATCAAGCACTTGTAGTAATCCTTTTTATCACTATAAATTGGAATATATTCACTAACTAACATTGGTTCTTCATTAGAAGAAGAAATTTGATAGTTAAAATAATAATGTAACAATCCAGTAGTATCAGTAAACGCCCCAAAATTTTGGTTGATAAATACCAAACATAGATTAGAATTTGGATAATTTAATTTCCAAACTCCGATCATATTTTTAGTAGTATTATTTTGACTAAAGCTATAATTATATGATATACAAATTACTATAACTATTAACAAACTTTTTCTGATCATACTTTCAACCCCTCCAACCCTTCTTCCAACATCGAAATCTTCGCTTCGGCATCGGCTTTTTTCTGCTGCTCGTTGGCTACAATTTCGGCTTTGGCATTTTGTACAAAACGTTCGTTGGATAATTTGGCGGTTACTGATTTTAGAAAACCTTGCAAGTAATTCAATTCTTTTTGGATGCGTTCGCGCTCGGCTTCTACATCAATATTGTTGGCCAGTTCTATAAAAAACTCATCAGTTCCTGATATAAAATTAGCTGCGCCAGAAAGCTTATCTTGGATAAAAGTAACTTCAGTCAAATTTCCAAGTTTAGTTAAGATTGGCTGATATAAATTGTAATCAATTTCAGAATTGGATTTTATTGCCAGCGGCAAAGCTTCTTTCGGCGAAATTTGTTTTTGATTTCTCATGTTCCTGATTTCGGAAACTACTTCTTTTACCGTACTAATTTCGTTAAGTAGTTTTGTATTGATTTCTCCAACTTTGGGTTGTTGTGCAACAATGCAACAATCCAATTCTACACGTTCGCCAAACAATTCATCATGCCATAATTCTTCCGTTAAAAAAGGCATAAACGGATGGACAATCTTTAAAATATTTTCAAAAAATTGGATGGTTGCGGCATAAGTTGTCGCATCAATAGGTTGCTGATAAACGGGTTTTACCATTTCCAAGTACCAGGCGCAGAAATCATCCCAAACCAATTTATAAGTCGCCATTAACGCTTCCGATAAACGGTATTGTTTAAAGTTATCTTCGATTTCGGTTAAAGCCTGGTTAAATCTATTTTCAAACCAACTGATTGCTGTTTGATTTGGATTGGACAAATTTTGATCAATTTCCCAGCCTTTTACCAAACGAAAAGCGTTCCAGATTTTGTTTGCGAAATTCCTGCCTTGTTCACAATGACTTTCATCAAACATTAAATCGTTTCCTGCGGGAGAAGAAAACAGCATCCCCACACGCACGCCATCTGCACCGTATTGCTCAATCAAATCCAGCGGATCAGGCGAATTGCCTAAAGATTTAGACATTTTCCGGCCTAATTTATCACGCACAATTCCCGTCAGGTAAACATTTTTAAACGGTGCTTCACCTTTAAATTCGTGCCCGGCCATCATCATCCGCGCTACCCAAAAAAATAGGATTTCGGGTGCCGTAACCAGGTCATTTGTGGGATAATAATATTGCAGGTCCGCATTGCCGATGCTGTTTTTACCACTAAAAAAACTTGGATCGAAAACAGAAATCGGCCAAAGCCAGCTTGAAAACCAGGTATCAACAACGTCTTCATCCTGAGTTAGGCTGTCAGCTGTCAGCTGTGAGCCGTCAGCTTTTTGTTGCGCTTCTATCAAAGCTTCCTCGCGGGTTTTGGCTACCACAAATTGTCCGTTTGGCAAGTACCAGGCCGGGATTTGCTGCCCCCACCACAATTGCCGGCTGATGCACCAATCCTTCACATTCTCCATCCAATATTTGTAAGTATTGATGAACTTGTCGGGGATCAATTTTACTTCTCCATCCAAAACATAATCTAAAGCAGGTTTTGCCATTTCTTCCATTTTGCAAAACCATTGCATAGAAAGTTTTGGTTCGATGACCGCATCCGTCCGTTCCGAAAAACCGATTTGCGATTTATATTCTTCTACTTTTTCCAGTGATCCGGCTTCCTCCAGCAACTTGGCAATTTCTTTTCGCGCAGCAAAACGGTCTTTGCCGATTAGAATTTCCGCTTTTTCGTTCAGTGTACCGTCCTCGTTCAAAATATCGATCACCGGCAAATTATGTTTGATGCCGAGATTATAATCGTTTAAATCGTGCGCCGGCGTAACTTTTAAACAACCTGTACCGAAGTCCATCTCCACATATTCATCCAGAATAATCGGGATTTCACGGCCAATCAACGGGATCACTACTTTTTTGCCGATAAAAGAAGCATAGCGTTCATCGTTCGGGTTGATGCAAATTGCCGCATCAGCCATAATGGTTTCGGGGCGGGTGGTAGCAACAGTAAGGTTAAAGGTGGAAGGGTTAAAGGATAAAGGTAGCGGATCTTCGCCTTTCACCTTTTGCCTTTCACCTTTCACCTCCTCAACTACTTCATATCTAATATAATACAACTTCTGGTTCACCTCTTTCCTAATCACCTCTTCATCAGAAACAGCCGTTTTTCCCTGTGGATCCCAGTTCACCATGCGCACACCGCGGTAAATCCAGCCCTTTTTATAAAGATGGATAAAAGTATCAATTACTCCTTCGCTCATATCAGCATCCATTGTAAACTTGGTTCTGTCCCAATCGCAGCTCGCACCGAGTTTTTTAAGCTGATCCAAAATAATGCCGCCGTATTTCTCTTTCCATTCCCAGGCGTAAGCCAAAAATTCTTCGCGAGAAAGGTCTTTTTTAGCGATGCCTCGTTCTTTCAGCATGGCCACAACTTTGGCTTCGGTAGCAATAGAAGCATGATCTGTTCCCGGAACCCAGCACGCGTTTTTGCCCTGCATCCTTGCCCTCCGTACCAAAACATCCTGGATGGTATTGTTGAGCATGTGGCCCATGTGCAGCACGCCGGTTACGTTTGGCGGCGGGATCACGATGGTGTAAGGCTCGCGCTCATCCGGAACGGACTTAAAAAAGCCGTGATCCAGCCAGTACTGGTACCATTTACCTTCGGTTTCTTTGGGGTTATATTTTGTAGAGATCTGCACGGTATAAAAATCAGGGTAAAATATTTTATCAAAAGTAGGCTTTAAGGCTGATTTTTGAAGGGAACGGCCCCACAAAAACATCCGGTAAAAGTAGCATCGTGAAAACCGGCCCCGGCCAAACCATTTAGCGTTTGCCAATAACAATATTTTTACAATCAGCAGGAAAACCTGTTGGATATGCAATTGCAGGCATATTTTTAAAAAGAACGATTTAGAGAAACTGTAAACCAGTACGTTAAACAACCAACATCAATTTTTTATCGGTAAAAGAAGCATCGAAATTTTCCGGATACTTCTTTTATCAACCTTTTTATGCCGTATATTTAACGTTTAATTAAAACAGAAAATTAATTTTTAAAAGATGAATTTAAAGTACTCAGGATTGGCAATTACCAGCGCTGTTTTGTTTTCTATTGGCGCAATGGCCGGAAGCGGCGAGCCGGTAAAAGGCGGAAAACCGGTTCCGCCCAAAAAATTTATTGATCGTGCCAACATGGATTTGGCGGTAAAACCCGGAGATAATTTTTTCGAGTATGCAAACGGAACGTGGCTGAAAAAAAATGAAATCCCGGGTTCAAAAACCAGCTGGGGAAGTTTCAATATCTTGAATGAATTTAATAGTAACGCAGTAAAAACATTATTAACCAAAGCAGAAGCAGACAAAAACGCTGCCCCTGGTTCTATTGAAAAACGCGTTGGTGATTTTTATGCTGCCGGTATGGATAGCCTAACTATTGAAAAATTAGGTTATTCGCCGATTAAACCGGATATGGAAAAAATTAACCAAATCAAAGATTTATCAGGCATTTTAGACGAGGTTGCTTACATGCGCACGATGGGTATCGGTTCGCCTCTTTTTGGTTTTGGTATTGGTCAGGATAGTAAACACCCTAACACTATGGTAGTGAATTTGCGTCAGGGTGGCACATCATTGCCAGACCGCGATTATTATTTGAAAAGTGATGCCCGGGTTCAAAAAATCCAAACTGCTTATAAAACTTATATCACCACTTTGTTTACTTTAACAGGAAGTGATGCTTCAACGGCTCAAAAAAATGCAGAAACGATTTTTAACATCGAAAAAGCATTGGCCACAGCACAAATGACCAGATTGGAATTGCGCGATCCGCAGAAAACATACAACAAGTTTGCAGTAGCCGACTTCAACAAAACTACACCTACTTTAAACTGGGTTGATTTGATGGCTAAAATGAAGGTAAAAGGCCAGGATTCTGTTCTGGTTGGGCAGCCTAAATTTTTTGTTGATTTAAATGGTTTGTTAACCGCCACACCTGTTGCCGATTGGAAAACTTATCTGCAATGGAACCTTTTAAGAAATTCTGCTTCTTTGCTGAGTTCACCTTTTGTTAATGCAAGTTTTGCTTATAGCCAGGTTTTAAGCGGACAAAAAGTGCAGACTCCACGCTGGCAACGCATGTCATCTGCAACTGATGGCACTCTTGGCGAATTATTGGGACAGCTTTATGTAAAAGAATATTTTACGCCGGAAGCAAAAGCACGTATGGAAGAATTGGTAAGCAACCTGCGTAAAGCTTACGCCATCCGCATCAGCAAACTGGATTGGATGAGCGATGCAACCAAGCAAAAAGCTTTGGCCAAACTGAATGCTTTTACACCAAAAATTGGTTATCCAAACCATTGGGAAACTTATACAGGTTTAGAAGTTAACCGTGCTACTTTCTTTCAAAACGTTCGTAATGCCAGCAAATGGGGTTATGATGATAATGTGAAAAAGTTAGGAAAACCAGTTGACCGCACACTTTGGGGAATGACGCCGCCAACTGTTAATGCTTATTACAACCCGGTGATGAATGAAATCGTTTTCCCGGCTGGAATTTTACAGTTTCCGTTCTTTGATCCAAAAGCGGATGATGCCGTAAATTATGGCGGAATTGGAGCTGTAATCGGCCATGAAATGTCACACGGTTTTGACGATCAGGGAAGTCAGTACGATAAAGACGGCACTTTGCGCAACTGGTGGACTAAAGAAGACCGCACAAAATTCGAAGAAAAAACTGCTGCTTTAGGTAAACAGTACGATGCTTACACCATTTTAGATACCATCCACGTAAATGGCAAATTAACCATGGGCGAAAATATTGGTGATTTAGGGGGATTAAATGTGGCTTACACCGCTTTCAAACTGACCAAACAAGGACAAGGCAATGAAAAAATTGACGGTTTCACACCTGATCAGCGTTTCTTTTTGTCTTTCGCACAGGTTTGGAGAGCTAAAATGCTACCCGAAACTGCTGCACAACAAGTGGTGGTTGATCCGCATTCGCCAGCGCAATACCGCGCCATCGGTGCGCCGGTAAATATGGATGCCTGGTACACTGCTTTTAATGTAAAACCTGGTGATAAATTGTATAAAGCTCCCGCAGACCGAATTCGGATCTGGTAATTTGATCAAGAATTTATTGGGATAAAAGAAGCTCGTGATTGTAAGGTTGCGGGCTTTTTTTGTTAAAATTGAATCAACAATTCCTTAAGAATCAACAAAGATCTAAAGATGATAAGCGCTTGTAAATGTCCAAATTATTTAAGACACTGGAAAGATATACAGACAAGACCAGATAAGAGCTATAGATTTGTTTGGACAAAAGATCATATTATTCCTTTAAACCAAGGAGGAACAGACGATATCGATAATATTCAGCCTTTGTGTTACCAGTGTAACTTTGGAAAACGATAATTGAACTAATGGCAATATGGACTAAACTTTTAAGATGATCGTTTTTAAAGGATATAAACTCTTATTTCAGATAAATTTAACAACACAAAAAAATAATCAGAATAAACATAGACCAATTAATGGTTGATGTTATTGAATGAATCAAAAAAATATTTTCCACACAACTGTTTCTTAACAGCAGATGAAACGGAATATACTTTTAGCTATTTTGCATAAGTACATGAGCTTGAAGAAAGAATTGCTGTATACGAAAAAAGAAACGATAAGTTTAAGGAGAATTAACTGCTGAGCAATATTGAGTTTGTTCCGATATTTTTACTCTATAAAAGAAGCATTGGCAGTTTTAGTAACTTCGTAAACCATAAAACAAATACAATTATGAATTACGGTCTAATCAATATAGATCCCGAAACGATGGGCGGAACACCAGTTTTTACAGGAACAAGAATTCCAGTTCAAACGCTTTTTGATTATATTGTGGGTGGAGATACTTTGAATGAATTTTTGGACGATTATCCTACCATTTCAAAAGAAGTAGCTGTTGAAGTTTTAAACATGGCTAAGAAAACACTTACAACCGAAAAAACGCTACAAAAAAAATTGGAACCTAATAAATTTAAAAGCACAACTGAGTAGTGATTAGACAATTTAATAATTCCTACAAAGGAAACAATCAAACCAAAAAATACTTCTTTTATAAACCAATAAATGAAAAAAGCATTAATTTTTGATCTTGACGATACCATTTACCCTACCAAATCTGTTGCCGATAAAATGTTTGCGGAGCTTTATGCTTTGATCCAGAAACACGTAAGCGAAGATGACTTCAAAAAAATAAAAGAAGACCTTTTAACCTCACCTTTTCAAAAAGTTGCTGACCGATATAAATTTAGTAAAGAATTGGAAAAGGAAGGAATGAAGTTATCCGAGGAGATGGAATACAATGAGCCGATAAAATTCTTCGATGATTATCTTTTAATTAAAGACCTAAAAGTTGATAAATTTTTGGTTACAGCAGGTTATACCAAACTACAGAAAAGTAAAATAAAACAGCTCGGCATTGAAAAAGACTTCAAAGAGATTTTTATTTCTGATCCTGCTAAAACCGGTGGAAGTAAAACGGAAGTATTTGAGCAGATTTTAAACAAATATCATTACCAGCCGAGCGAGGTTTTAGTGATTGGAGATAATCCGGAAGCAGAAATAGCCGCAGCCAAAGAATTAGATATCGAAACGTATTTGTACGATGCGGAAGGAAAATACTCTCCCGCTTTGGCTGATTATTACGGCAATAATTATAATAACTTAAAGGAAATTGTGGGTTAATTTTGAAAAAATGTTTTCAGCTTTAGAAGCATCAAAAAAGCGTTAAATTTGATTAATGCTCCAAATGTTCTAACCAGCGATGACTTTATTACGATTTTCTACCCTAAAGTTTAACAAAAAGTATCATCTTAAAAACGGTGCTTTACTTGAAAGCGAGCATGTTTTTTAAAAATCAGGTTTGTAATATTTTTTATCGGTAAAAGAAGTATTGGCAGTATTTATTAAGAATTAATTTAGCAAATAACCTGCTAAAAACTCTTGTCTTAAATGTATTTTTCGGTTTTCATTATTTAGGATTTCTTTCTGCCGCAGATACCAGCTTTAATTTTATCAGTCATTCTTTATTATTCTGATAATTTATATAAATTGCTTCTTCAAATTGAATTGAAGATGATCAAACCGAAAACCTTAATATTTACCTTGTTAATATCTGCTATTGCGGCCATTAGTGCTACAGCGGATTTACAGGAAACAGCCCAACCGAAGCGAAATTTAAAAGTGCTGCCAAAAAACATCAGCCATGATGATTTGGAGAAAGTAATGGACGAGTGGAAAGGTGCTTTAGGCGTAAGATGTAACTTTTGCCATGCAGCATCAGCAGATAACCCGCGAAAAATGGATTGGGCAAGCGATACCAAACCTGAAAAGGAAATGGCGCGGCAAATGTACACCATGAACAATAAGATCAACAAAAAATATTTTCACAGCAAAAAAGGTGAAAACGGCATGATGGCTTCAATAGCCGTAAATTGCAATACCTGCCATCACGGCGAGGCACATCCAGAAATTAAAGACGAAAAAGCGATGAAGTAAACGAAATTTGTTTTCAATAAGAAACCCTCAGAATTAAACTTTCCGAGGGTTTTTTGTTATTCAGATTTTTGAATCAGAAACTATTTTTTGATAGAACAGTTTGGCATTCACTTGAACAAAGTTTTCCTTTTGCAATAAGTTACCTTGATTCTTTACTGGTAAAAGAAGCATTACTATTTTATGGCTTACTTCTTTTACCAGTAATTTTTCATTGCTTTTACTGCATCTTAAAAGGCAAATACCAATTTGCAGGGTTTAGTAGTTTTGCCCTTACTGTTGCTGCATCCGGGTTACCATCTCTTAATAATTTCTGATAAACTTTTTCTGCCAAAAACGAAGGATCGTTACGGCGGCGGGCAATACGCATCAAATCTGGCCAACGGTTGCCTTCGTAGGCTAATTCAAGTCCGGCTTCATCAATAATAGCATTTTCCATACCTAATTGGTCTGTCATCAGGTTTGGTGCTAAAGGATTTAAATAAGCGCGCGTACGTGTACCAACTTGCTGCAACCAGGGAGCGCGATAACGCGGTGCATCACCTGTACGGGCATCAAAATCATAAGGTGGTGTATCGAATGTTTGCTCGATATTGGTAACATCTGTAGGCAAATTGCTGGGAACGGTAGATGTTGCAGTTGTTACAGCAGTAGGATAAAGTCCGTTAAAAACAGTATTGATGCCCACATTGGTAAAAGCATAAGCCAATTTAGTACGGTTATCGCGGTTAGCAGCTTCGGCAAAACGAAGGTTTAAGGTAGCGGCACGATATAAAAACCAACGCCCGTTTTTCTGCAAAAGGTTAGTCGGAACAAGTGTTGTTGGATCAAGATAATTATACAAGTACTTCATGATTACCGGCTGTCCATTAATATTTTGTACGGTAAACTTTCCGCGTTGGTCATAAGGAAAACCGTTTCGCTGTACCTGATTCGGGCTGTTCCAGTTATCTAAAGCTAACTGAGATGGTTTTACTAAATAACTTCCGCCCTGATTTGAGAAAAGGTCAATAAAAGGATTTGCAGGACTAAAGTTCTGGTCGAAGTACATCGTCCAGATCCATTCAGAATTGAATAAATTATCTTGTGCACGGGCAAAAATAGAGCGCCATCCCTGGTTGTTATTATTAACCAAGGTATTAATGTCCTGCTCACGATACCTTAAATACCCAACAGAAAGATCGTTGTTATCTGTAACGGAAGCAAACGGTATTTTATATTGTGTGTAATATAAAGCATTTGTTGAACCTAACCTTGTGCCAGTCTCCAAAACGTACCTGTAATTAGTTGCAGCCTGTGTGTAATTACCTTTCCATAAGTACAAATCTCCAAGTAAACAATATTTATTGATAAAGAAGTTCTGTGTATTGTAAGCATCAACAGTTGTTATAAGCGATGCATTGTTCCCGGTTCCATTAATGGTTGCACTGTAAACATCTTTATAAGGCAATGCTTCCATCACGCCAATTAATTTATCAATTAACTGATCAAAAGTTAAGCGCGGAAATTTAGTTTGATCTTGCAAGTCCGTAACGTTGGCCAAAGCATCGGTAACATACGGAACTGTACCAAAATGAATCCCCAATTGCAAGTATAACCAGGTACGGACAGCAGCAACATCAGAGTAGCGTTGGGCATAATCCGCAGATGTCATTCTTTTATCCTGAACCATCAGGTTAAAGTTTTTCAAAACATCATTACAGTTTAAGATGATTTCATAAAAGGGCCTTGGGTCGGCGTAAGGATTACCGGTTGAAACGTTGTGTGTATTGATCTCCCGCAGGTATTGATCAGCATTTGTAGTCACATCCATTAAGTCTGCACGTAACTCGTTCAAAACAACATATTGCTTAGCAATACCCAGTAGTTTTCCATAAATACCTGTTATTGCTGCATTAGCATCATAAACATTACGGTAGTTCTGAGTAACATCAACCTGAGCTTCTGGTGTTATATCAAATGTTTTTTTACAGGAGAACGTTATCGTAACCAAGGCCACCAATAATAATTTTATTAACCTGTGTAAATTCTTCTTCATATCTGTTCTATAAAAATTATAATTTATAATCCTACCCTTATACCTAATTGTACCGAGCGGTAAATAGGTTCCAAATTGGTATCGATACCTTGGGTAAGCACGCTTTCAGTAGCACTAAATTCAGGATCGTAACCCAGGTATTTAGTCAGGGTGAATACATTGTTTCCTGTTAAGTAAACCCTGACAGATTTAAGGAGTTTGGTTTTTACCGGTAGGTTATAAGACACAGATATTGTTCTTAAACGCAGATAAGAACCATCTTCTATCCATCGGTCAGAAAACCTCGCGTTGCCCATTGGATCGCCATAAGTGGCTTTAGGAATATTAGTTACCTGGCCATCAGCACGCCACCGGTTTATTACAGCCAGTGTTTGGTTTTGGGATCCTGATTCGGATTCAAGAATTCTACGGGTATAATTATATACATCATTGCCTTTGCTAAAAGTGAATAAAGCATCGAGTGTAAATCTTTTATAAGAAAACCTGGTGTTAAACCCTCCGGTAAAATCAGGATTTGGATTACCAATTACCTGCATATCCTTGCCATCAATCACGTTATCGCCATTAACGTCCACAAACCTAACATCGCCTCCTTTTTCCTTTACCAATGCCCCTGTAGAAGATACTATATTGATACCCTGATGGGTTGTACCAGCAGCAGCAGCTTCTGCGTCTGATGTGTAAACCCCGTTAGTTTTATAACCATAAAACAAGTTGGCCGGTAAACCTTGGGCAGTTAACACCGTAGCACCTGCATAGGCAGTAAGCATTTGGCTTCCGGGCAATTGGGTGATTTTATTACGATAAGCAGCAATATTCATTCCCACATCCCACTTAAAATTTGACTGGTTAACAATGCGGGCGTTTACAGCAAGTTCTACTCCTTTAGTCCTCATGCCGCCGTTGTTGGTAATGGCGTAAGTTAACCCTGAAGTGGTGGGCTGAGGCTCATAAACAATCATTTTATCAGTCGTATTTTGATAAGCATCGATACTTACTGATAAGCGTTCGTTAAAAAAGGAGGCATCTAAACCGATGTTTGCCTTTTTATTTCTTTCCCACTGTAATTGAGGGTTTCCGATGTTCCCTCGTACCAAACCTTCGGTCCCTAACAAGTTTTGAGATACATAATATTGCCGCGCGGTATAATTGCCAATATCATCATTACCTGCAAGGCCATAACTTGCCCTTAACTTTAGTAATTCGATGAAACGAACGTTAGACATAAATTTTTCAGAAGAAATCAGCCATCCCGCAGCCAAGGAAGGCAATACAGCAAATTTACTTCCGTTAACAGAAAATGCCCCTGGTATTTGTGTTCCAAAACGGGAAGAACCATCCACAGCCATATTGTAGGAAAATAAATATTTACCTAACAACTGGTAATCTACACCTAAGTAATTATTTAACCAGTTCCATTTACCTAAATCACCGCCGGTTCGGCGTAGTAATGTTGAGCCTTGTCCAACACTAATTAATTGGTCTGTTGCAGAATTATAACCTAAAGAATAATTGTCCTGGGTATTATCGCTGTTATATCTAAAACCAACATTGGCCGAAATATGGTGGATACGGTTAAAAATCCGGTCGTAAGATAAGTGTGTATCATTATAAATACTATATAAACGCTGCACCTGGCTACCCAGCCTGCTGTCTGCAATTGCGTTGCTCAAAGTGTCATTTACTACGCCAGCCCTCGGTATAAAAGTGTTTTCACGAATTTTATCAGATGTGATGCCAACTCCGGTTTGTAAGTTTAAATACCGGTTGAACTGATATTTAAAATTCACTATCCCGAAAAAGCGGTAACTTTGATTGGTTTCCTGGGCGGCTTCAATTAAAGCAGCAGGATTGCTAACGTTAAATATATCAGCGTCGGTTAAGTTAGGAGATTCTACTCCAAGAGAATTTACTGAATGTACGCCTATCAGCGGTGATTTTATCTGACTCCCATAAATAGGGTTTATTTTGTAATTAGTGCCCTGCTCGCGCAGGTTTTGCTGTGCATAACTAAAAGAAAGGTTGGCACTCGCGGTAAACTTTTTCGTTAAATTTAGATCAGCATTAAACCGGGTGTTATAACGCGTTAAATCAGTTGCCCTGGTAATTCCATCATTGCCGAGATAACCTAAGGAAAGTGCATATTTTGCTATTTCATCACCACCGGTAACTTTTAAGTAATAGTTAGTATTATAACTGTTTTTAAACACTTGCTTTTGCCAATCGGTGTCGTTATGATATTGTGCGTAAGTAGAACTCCCAACAACATCGTTCATGTAAGGCTGAGCCTGAATTTGTCCATCGGTCATACCGCTTGTTCTTAGTACATCGGATAAATAAGTACGGTAATCAGAGGCTTTTAGAACCGGAATATTGGAAGGCGTAACATTAAATCCGCCAGAAACCCCAAAATCTATGCGGGTTGCCAATTCTGTAGCGTGACCTGTTGTGATTAGCATTACCCCATTTGCCCCCCTTGTACCGTAAATAGATGAACCATCCTTAATAACCGTGATATTATCAATATCCTTAAAATCAATTTGCTCTAATGGGTTATATACATGCCCTCCTATAAGTGAATTACCATAATGATTATCGTCATAGATCATTCCATCAACAACAATAAGCGGTTTATTGGTGCCATACAAAGATGAATATCCCCGAAGGAACAAGTTGGCACCAATCCCCGGAGTACCTGAACGACGGATGGCATTTAATCCTGCAACCTTTCCCTGCAAATAAGAATCTGCTGTTTCGTTACTGGTTTCCCAACCGCCTTGTGTGTTGATACTGGTTAATGCGTTTACAGATTGGTTTTGCGGTGTTTGCCCAAATGGTGTTTTTGCAATGTCATAGACAGAATTATAAGAGTCCTCAAATAAACTGACTGAGATAAATTTACGGCCTTTTAAAGGGACATCTTTAGATTGAAAGCCCTGGCTTGAAATAGTTAAAACAGCAGCAATATCAGGGACTTTGATAGAAAATTCTCCTTTATCGCCTGTAATAGCAGCCGAATATTCAAATACGCTGATATTTACGCCGGCCAAAGGTTTATTGGTAGATGCTTCTTTTACCGTACCTTTTATGGTGATCCCTTTATCGTTATTGGTATTTATTTTAGCAGGTACGGCAACAGATGTTTTTGTACTATCTGTTTGTTGGGCAAATAAAGAACAGGCCCCAAACATAAGCGGGGTAAATAAAAGGCCTTTAAATAAAAAAGTAAATATTCGCATAGTTTAGTTTTATTAAACTTATTGTATTACTGGGACTAACTTTACGTAATCAAATGTTAAGCTGTTTAATCCGGCTGTGGTTACATTGTCGCCCATCATAAACATATTTAAATTACTAAACTTATTTACCGTATAAGTACCTAAGTAGATATCATCATATACGTTAAGGTTAACATTGGTATAAGGAAAAGTTGCCGCATTAAAGGTTCCAAAAGATAGCTGTTGTTTAAAGATAGTACCTGTATCATTAAAAGCCCTCCAATACACTTTATACTGTGCGTTATAAGCATTACGGACAAAATAACGGGCAAAAAACTGGGCAGGTAAAGTACCGATACTGCCGCCTGCAATTAAAATATCGTTAAATATGTTTCCGTTTAAATCTTTGCGGATACGGTACAATGTGTTAGCCCTTTTATCTGTAGCAGAAAAGCCGGAAGGCAATTCGCCCTGAATATATATAGGCGTTATTTTATCTATTAAGCGAAAGTTAACACTGTTCATTACATACACAATACCGTTACTTGCCGTGTAAGTAGCTACAATGGCACTTTTATTAAAAGGCACTTTAACATTATTTACAGACAATAAAGTATCTGTTAACAGTGCCGGAGTAATCAGGGTATTAAATGCCAGGTCTTTTACAACATTATTAACACTTAAATAAGTTGTACTATCCAAGGTTGTTGTGCCGTAGTTGCCGGTAGTTGCAAAATACTTATTTACTTTGTTGCGTTCATTATCGTAAGCGGCATCAGCAAGTACTATGTAAGTATATTGTTTACTTTCATCGCTTACATCCAATACTGTTTTTAGGTAGGTATTTGCATTAACAACTCCTGTCCCGGGTTTTAAAATAGGCTTGCCTGTTGTTGGGTCAACACCTGTTTGCGTGGCTTTCGTGGTATCAACATAAGCGTAATTTAAAGCCTGCAAGTACGCCTTTTGCTTTAAACCTACCGTGGTTAAACTGTTTACATATTCCCAAATGTTTAATTTAGGAATGATTGCTTTATCAATAATGTGCAAAATACCATTGCCAACATATTGGTTTGCCTGCATGATGTTAGCTTCTTCAAATGTTGTACTTGTAAAAGTTGCATATTTCCCATTCAAGGTTTGCAACCTGATTGTTGGTTGCGGAACGTTAGTTAAATAAGACTGGTTTGATATATGGTTTCCTACAAACTGTTTTAATTTGGCGGTATCGTTTAAAATAGCTGCATCAACGCTTTGCATAGCAGTGTTGTTGGGTGCCCAAACGGTAAAGGTTTTTGATGAGGAAATAATTTTATCGTAACCCGTTTTAACCAAATAACCGCTAAAAGTACTAAGGCTTGGATTCTGATTGATTTGGTCCATTAAGGTTTTCGTTACTTGTGCATCCGTAACGGCATCGTGCTTGTCCCATTGTTTTTTGCACGAAGTGATGATACAAATGATAAAAAATACCGATAAAAAGAAGTATGTATGTTTATAAGCCATTCGTTTGGATTTTAATTTTGTTAAATTCCTCATCCTGAGTTACTCTACTGGATGAGAAATTATCTATAAAAATGATACTATCTCTTTACTTGTGTTCCGTCCCGGTTAAATTTAGGGTAAACCTGATCTTGGTTTATGGGTATAAACTGGATCATATCTAAAGTAATACCAGAAGCGCCGGAACCTGCATCTTTAATCGAAGTTAACCTAAGCTTATGCCTATCTGTGGACGTTATGTTAACCGTTCCAGCCAATTGTGCAACTTGTGTATTATTGGTTGCAGGTGCAGATGCAGCATATCTTTTAAAACCTTGTGTTACTAATACATCATCAGTAGCTGTAACGTCCGGCAGATAACCACCAGAAGCAGTACTATTGATCATATTTACGATCCTGGATAGCGGGCTACCATCAACAGAAACCTGAACGTATTGCCCTTGTGTACCTACCCGATAACAAAGCCAAACCTTGTATTGCCCTTTGACTAATAAAGGTGTAGTAAACTCAATCCAGTTTATTACTGCGGCATTTCCAAATCTTAAACCAAAATCCAAATGGTCATAATAAATAAAGTAGTTTGCGGATGTAGTAGGATCACATGTATAAGTAATTGTGCTTGCAGCACGGTCCCAGGTAACACCGGCTAACTGGCCAAAATTAATAATGGTGTTTGTTCCGTTCTTACGGAAAACCGTGGTGATTTTTCTTAATTCCGGCTGGTCTGCCACATCAAAATATAATGCTGTTGGTGCCCTCACTTTAATGGTGAAGTTAGTACTGGCCGTGTGTAACACACCGTTTGTAGTCGAATTATCACTGTAGGCACGGTTTATAGGTACGCCTGGTTCAAATATGCCGTTAAATGTAGTTTCGTTTAACAGTAAAGTAGTACCTGTTATAGAAGAAGTGATCACTTCCTGAGGCGCAAGCGTATTGAGGGAAGGCGTGGTAATTACATCTGCCAGGTACTTAATATCAGGAATTATATGGTAACCTGCAAACAGGTACAAGCTGTCGGTTGTATTTTTTGGGTTACCTGTTGTAGCATATTTTTTTTGTACAGCCGCATAATTAGCAAAACCTGCAGCATTAAAGGTAGAATCTGTTTCTGCAAACAAAGTAAAAAATTTACGTCCAGGATTTGTACTGCTGTTCGCGGCAACATTTAAAGTATCGTAATAACCTGTGGCTTTTAAAATTTGTGTAAAAATAGTGTACTTAGGGTTTTGCTCTACCATTTGTGCAATGGTAAGCGTAGCAGGAGTTAAAACATTATCAATAGAATGCACAATGCCATTGCCCAGCCTGATATTGCCTGTTATTAGGTTCGCCTGCCTGTTAATGGTTGTTTTACTTACGCCATTTACATTACTTACCCCGGTTATTAAATACTGGCCGAACATGGTAATGCTTTGTAACTTACCATCTGTAAACTGCGTGGTACTAATGGTATCCTGTATCAGGTGCAGCTTTACAATGTCTTTACAAGTGTTGGCATCTATATCTGCCACACCTGCTTTGCCTACTGCCTTTAAATAAATTTTTACGCCGTCATCCGTTGGGGCGAATAAGGTATAAGCTCCATACGCACCTAAAAAACCAGAATAGCCGCTTTTTTCCAAAATTTGATCAAACAGGGAGAACTTAGTTGGATTTGCCTCTAAATACTGCGTTATATTTAAAGTGCTGGAAGTAAGTATTGGATAATCCTGTTTTTTGCAACTGCCTAAAAAGGCGATTACAGTTATACAAATTGCCATAAACCCTGTCAATTTATACTTGTTGAAAATTCCTTTCATAATCATTTTTATAATTAATTATTGATAAAATGGATTTTGAACCAGGTTAGGGTCAACTTTTATTTCATTATAGTAAATAGGAAAATAATGACTGTTCACATCTTTTAACTTATTAAGAACAGCTTGTTGCGAGGCCGGAGGCGCGCTCGTAATTGCAGCAGACAACAGGATATCAATTCTGGCATAATTATTCCGTTTTGCATTTCGCAACAAATCGTACCATCTTTTTCCTTCAAAAGCAAATTCACGTGCCCGTTCTGCCAGCAAATAATCTGTCATACCATTTATATCGGTTACACCAGGCCCTAATTTAGTCAGGTAAATTGCACGCGCCCTTGTCCTGATCTGGTTAATAATATCCAACGCATCCTGTCCACGATTTGCGTTGATGCAGGCTTCGGCTTTCATTAATAACACATCTGCGTACCGATATACAAACCAATGCGCATAAGAAACATCTTGTGTTCGGTAAGTAGTGGAAGTTGCAGCAGTATATTTAAATATGTTGTTATCATTTGTATTAACAGAAGCACCAGATCCTCTGATATCATAATCAGTGGCATCGTTAAAATCAATACCAAAAAAATCATCCATCACTGTTGCCCCTGATACATATCTTGCTTTGTTTGTTAAAAACATAGCATAAAAAGGGTTTAATTTCTGGCTGTCAAACTGAAATTCAAAAATCCCTTCGCTGGAATTACCGTTATAATACAAATTATTAAACCACCCGCCTGTGCCGGCCACAAGCCCGTACTGGCCAGAATTTATCACTTTATCGCAGGCAGCAATGCAATTAGCATAATCGTCCATCCACAAGTAAACGTCTGCCTCGATGGTATAAACCGTGTATTTAGTAATACGGCCTTTGTTAGAAGCATTATCACCAAAAGAAAACACGGCATTATTTTCTGCCTGTTTTAAATCTGTAACTATTTGTGCTAAAACATCTTTCTGCTTGGTTTTGGCCAACTGCTGCAAATCATTATCACTTGCAGTAGATTTTAATTTTAAAGGAACATCGCCAAAGCTTCTTACCAAATAAAAATACATCAAGGCCCTTAAAGTTAAAGCTTCTGATAAATAAGCATTCAATTGTGTTTGAGTTAAGGTTTTATCATACTGCATTACGCCAGGTCCATTATCCAAAACCGTATTACAATAATTGATAATCCTGTAAACCGGTGCCCAGTTTGTAAAAGAGTTGCTGGACAAAATATTATCTGTAAGAATACCAACCTCATCAACGGTAACACCGGGGCCTCCGCCTACCATATCTGCACGGGCCTCTCCCCAAACAAACAACACATCTGCCAGCGGCCTGTCGTTACCGGTAGTACCTGCAGCAGAACCAAGCAATGCAGCATAGCATCCTATTACTGCCGCCTGCAGTTGTTCTTTAGTTTTCCAGAATTCATTCCTAATGATACCGTCCTGTGGTTCAAGATCGAGGTACTTATTACAAGAGGAGCATGAAAATACCATGACCAGGATTAGCACCGTTAATCTATAATTGATCCTTGTAAACATCTTTATTTATTTAAACTTTAAATACTGTTTTTATCGGCCTAAAAAGTAGCTGTTAAACCGATGGTGTATATTTTGCTTGCAGGTGTTGTTGAATTATCAATAGCTTGCCTGTATATATCTGAGGCTCTTGGAGATACTTCCGGATCCTGACCCAAATATTTTGTAAACGTCATCAGGTTTTGACCGGTAACATAAACACTTGCATTTTTTACACTTAACTTTTTAAGAAGCGTTGGATTTAAGTTATATCTGATAGTAGCGGAAGTAAATTTAATAAATGACCCGTCCTGTACGAAGCGTGAAGAACCCAACCAGTTATACCCGGAACCGTAAAGTGCCCTTGGTATATCGGTAACATCACCCGGTTTCTCCCATCTTCTTAATACCGCAGTACTTTGATTATTGTATTGATACATGTTGGTAGTAGTCATCATCGTATTGTTGATCAATTGAAAACCCTGGCGATAACTAAAAAACATATTCAGTTTCCAGTTGCGTTTAAAAGTAACGCTCGGCCCAAAGCCACCGGTAAGTTTAGGGTTGCCATTTCCCAAATAAACAACATCCCGATAATCAATAACGCCGTCGTGGTTTATATCCTGGTATTTGGCATCTCCGGGTTGAAACAGATAATCTGTTGCAGGATAATTAAAACGCATTTGAACCGGCTGACCATTTGGGCCGATAATTTTGTTACCGTTTTTATCTGTTGCTACTGTTTCTGATGCATCTTTATAAACACCTAAATATTTATAGCCGTAAATAGAGCCGAGCGGGTTGTTGGCTTGTAGGGTGGCCAAAAATTGTCCGTTTAAAGTTGTATTACCAGTTGTTAAGGAAACGTATGGCGAAATACTCCTGATCACATTTTCATTATGGGAAATGTTAAATGAAAAATCTATGATCCAGTTTTTTGTTTTTAAAGGAGTGGTATTTAAGCCTATTTCAAATCCCTGATTATCTAAAGTACCAACATTCATGTTGATGCCAGAATAACCATTAAAGGTTGGTATTGCCAGGCCATTGTAAAGCAAATCAGTTGTACGGTTTCTGTATACTTCAACATCTAAATTAACCCGGTACTTAAACATAATTAGGTTTAGGCCGATGTTTGTACCCGTTGTTTTTTCCCATCTCAAATTATCCAATTGTATATTTTGAGAATAAACACCAGATTGCCCTAAGTACGTCCACGGGAACGTTCCATAAATGTTATAAAAAGAATAATCTGTTGTTGGTGCATTACCGCTTTGCCCATAACTGGCCCTAAAGCTAAAATCATCTAAAAAAGTAAATTTCTTCATAAATGGTTCACCGGAAACCCTCCATCTGCCAGAAATAGAAGGAAACAAGCCGTAACGGTGGTTTGGTCCAAACCTGGAGTTGCCATCTCCCCGTAAACCAACATTCAGTAAATAGCGGTCAAGCAATCCGTATTGCGCACTCACTAAAGCAGCAACGCTGCGGGTTTCTGTTAAACCGGAAGCAATACCCAGTTCTGAATTTTGTGTACGTGAAGCAGCGGAAGGGTCCTGAAGAATTGTTGAAGCCGTATTAGACGTTAACTGCGACTGGCTAACAATTGTATTATCGTAAGTTTGAAGCGATAATAATCCTTGAAAAGTTTGTTTATCACCTAATTTTGGTGTTGCTATAAAGTTTAATTTAGACTGAACGTTAAATACATCTATATCGTAGCCGTAAGCCCTGTTTACAACAGTTTCAGTTATTGGCCTTCCTGTAGCTGTTTGCGGTAAAAATGTAGATTGTTTACTGTTGTTAATATCAAATTGTACATCGGCAGTTGAGGTTAACAAGCCTGGTATTATATAATACTGCAAGTTAAAATGGGGTGTAACACGATCATCAAGCGTGTTGTTTACGCCAGTATTGGCCATAGCAACCGGATTGAAGGTTGCAGGATACTGGCCTTGAATATTTGAAGCAGGAGAAAAGTAATTTGGTGTTAGGTTACCGTACTCATCATATTCATAAATACTCATATTGGGCATTTTGGTCATCGCCACATTTCTTACATTCAGGTTTTTATTTGTTGGGTCATAATAATTACCTTTTGTAAGGTCATGCGTATAGGCAACGTCTGCCCGGAAACGAAGTTTAGTTGACACGATATAATCCAGGTTAAAACGGGCGTTGATCCGCTCCAGCCCGGTACCTACAGTAGTTCCCTTTTCTCCATCATAACCTAATGAAGCAAAATATCTGGCTTTTTCGCCCCCGCCAGTAATAGATATATTGTGGTTATTGGTGTATCCCGTTTGTGTAATAGCTTTTACCCAATCGGTATTATTGCTGTAATTGTGATAGTAATAGGGGTTATTTGGATCATATTGAAACTCGACTGCAGTAAGTGTATTTAATGGTGTGCCTCTTACATTTTGTATTTCTTCGGGTATCAATTCAGAGTATTGATTACCCGTTAGCAAAGGGATAGCACTGGGTTGCTTAGAAAAAGACCCTTTAAAAGTGTAAGTAATACTGGGTGCACCTACGCTTCCCCTTTTTGTGTTGATGATTAATACCCCGTTTGCTGCACGTGATCCCCAGACAGCAGTTGCCGCAGCATCTTTTAAAACACTTATATCCTGTATATCTGATGGCGCTATACTTAGCAAACTTGCGTATCCTTGTTCATCAGCCGTGGCAAAATTAAAATCTGCAGGAATAGTGGTCTCATACGGCATACCGTCAACTACAATTAAAGGATTGGTTACACCATTGATGGTAGAAGTTCCGCGTATCCTGATAGACATCCCTGCTCCCGGATCACCAGAATTAGCAGTTAGATCAACACCTGGCAAACGGCCTTGTAATGCCTGATCTATGGAAGTTGCTTGCAGTTCTTCTAAATCTTTTGCACTAATCGTTGAGATAGCGGTTGTTTGGTTACGAACATCTATATTAAGGCCTGTGCCGTTACTAACCGATTTGCTTCCAACAATAGATACTTCGTTTAGCGCATTAGAATTTGGATCCAGGGCAACATTAAAAGTTCTGCGGTCATTGATATCTACAACCTTACTTTTATAACCAATATAAGAAACCGAAAGTTTATTCTTTGTACTGGTTACCCGTATAGCAAAATTTCCGTCAATGTCTGTTGCCACACCGGTAACAGTACGTTTCTCATTGTCCTGCTCAACAACAGAAGCACCGATAATAGCAATTTTATCCTTGCTATCGGTTATCTTGCCTTTAACAAGGATCCTGTCAGTTGTATTTTGTGCCCTGGCTTTATAGCTGACAGTGGTAAAAAACACTGAAAAACAAAAAATACAAGTGTAAAGTTTTTTCATACCAATTAACATTAACAGGTTTAGTATTTGTATTTTAAGAATGTATCTATCTGATGG
The DNA here is from genome assembly GCA_964251965.1 of uncultured Sphingobacteriaceae bacterium. Classification (GTDB taxonomy): domain Bacteria; phylum Bacteroidota; class Bacteroidia; order Sphingobacteriales; family Sphingobacteriaceae; genus Mucilaginibacter_A. The sequence continues at coordinate 864,382 of CAXULQ010000001.1, forward strand.
ATCACCGTTAGGTTTGATAGAACATTACTGGTTGCAGGGACTAAATTTGCAACACCTGCGGTAGCATCCGTAATTTTCATACTTCCTAAACTGTTAGCTACAGTAAACGTAGCAGGATCTCCGGTTGAGGTTGTTAACAATGTTGAAAAAATGCCTGATTTCTTTCCATCAGGTGCAACAGTTGTTTTATTTAAGATATGATATTGAATAAACCGGGATACTAAATCTTTATCAGCTTGCGTGGTAGGGTTATATTGCGGTGTTTTATTACCTGCTACTGTAACGCCTGTAGTAGGTAGCCATCCTTTGTTTACCGCATCTTGTATAGCTGCGTTTGTTGGTATAAAAATAGTATAGTTTACACCAGCTTGGATACCGTTAATAGAATAGGTACTTACTGTGTACAATGGGCAGTTTAAAAGGTACTGATAGAAACTGTAAAAAGGATCGGTAGTTTTTGCAGCATATTTGGCAATATGGAATCCTACATTATTGGTTGTATAATTTAACGCCCCTCCACTTAAATAATATACTGGCCCATTGCTGGTAGTCCTTGAACCCGTAACTGTAAGTGATTGATTAAGATCTGCGTTTCCTGAAGCTTGTACCGTATTGTTACTGTACTTGATGTACTCGCCGCCATAAGTTTCTACTGTACCAGAACCGGAAAGACTGTTTAACTCTCCATTAGGTGTAAGAACAATATGTGTGTTTAAAATCCTTAAAAGCATATTCTGCGCTACAGTACCAATAACAGTGGTTTTAGCAATAGGATCTGTGTAAGTGAAAGCGCTCGATGCTGTGCTGTAATCATATCCGTAAGATCTTAAAGTAGCATCAGACAGCATAAATAAGGTAGCTTTGATACTTGGATTAATGATGATATACTTCAAACTTAAATCCAAAGCACGCGTCATTAAACTATAATTCGGATCAAGATACGGTCTCGCGTAAACGGAATTAAAAACATTAGCTAATTGTACTCTGTTTGCACCATAAAAAATACCGTTGCTGCAAACTTTTTTATCAATAATATCTGTACTTGCATTAAACCGCGCAGGCTCACCCTGAACGTTATTCGTACTGCCGAACTTAGTTGGCCAAACCGTAGTTTGCCACATGTGTGCATTTAGTAAATCTGTAATAACGCTGATTGGCAGTTTATCAATTGATTTATAGTTTTCCAAGATTACCTCAGTCATGTAAGTATTAAAAGCTGTATTGTTTGGAACAATTAAGCTATAACCGTCAGACTGGCCATCATTATCCTGCAGTTTTACGTAATTCTCATTGTTAGGAGAAAAACCTAACGTTGGCGAATATATTTTTATATCTACCTGATTAGTAGTACCGGTACGAACCTGATACACGTGGGTAGCATCTGTGCTTGGGGAATAACTAACCAGGTATTTTTCATATAGTTGCTGAAACGCACTGTAGTTAGAATTGGAAGTTAAATATTGCTCAAGGCTTGGCAAAGGTGTTACAACTCGATTAACCTCATGGATTACTCCGTTTTCAGCTACAATATTTTTATTGACAACCGACCCTGCATCTACATTAAAACCTGTATAAGTTGAATTCGGATAAAAATAATTATAATCTGTTGCTGATAAACCTCTTGAAGTCATGTAACTATCATAGAAGTAGGGTATGTATTTATTATTATTATCTCCCAATATATACGTACCATTTCGGTTGGAAGATAAAGCATAACCAGTTGGTGAACTAGAGGTTGCATACACACCGTCATAGTAAGAAGTTCTTCTTTTAAAAGCACTGTTTATTACCCAACCAGCGGAAGATTGAAAATCCGCGATATGGTCTGTTTGAAAAGCATTATAAATTAAAGAATAAGTAACAATTTTTCTCGCTGTAACCGAATCTATTTGATTTACACTTGTGATATTGTTATCTGTAAGATATTTTTTAAAAGCATCATCATTAGGGGCAAAAAACGTCCAGTATCCGGCACTGCTTAAAGTAGTTTTATAGCCGGATTTATCTATACAAGTTAACAAGCTTGTAAAATTACCCCTGGATTGTAACTGTTGATAAATAGCTGGCGCAAGGTTATCTGGCCTGCCGTAAAAATCATCAAAAGCTTTTTTTCGGCAACTGGAAATGACTACCACTAAAGAAAACAAAACCAAGAAACGATGTAAATATTTATTCATAGTTTTTAGCAAAATTTTATATCAGAAATAATAGAAACACTTAGTTATAAACAATTGGATTTGAAACAATATCTCGAAACTGCAAAAGGTATATATCTTTGTAAAAAAGATTACTTCATCTTGCGGATAAATCAATACATTTTTAAAAATCAGGTTTAAAACCTGTACGTATAGTTTTATAGAAAGCTTTTAATTGGTCAGTAAAAACTTTAAAATATTTTAACCGATAAACACCTTCAGCTTGTTGATTCTTGTAATGAAAAAGAGTAGAAATTTATGATTCATAGTAATTATGTTTGGTTGATTTTAAATGGTAGCGATAGCACTACAATTTTAAAATCAAGAGTGTAAATAATTGGTTTATGGTACTAACATACCAGAACATAAATTACCTGGCAACCTGTAGCATCCTGCATTTAGTTTTACAAAGTTTTATAAAATTATTTGACTTATTTCTTTGTTAAAATTTTCGTGCAAACGCTATCATATTGTTAATGGTTCTTTTAATTCAATAGATTTTTAATAATATTCTAAAAAAAAGAATAGTCCAACATTAAATTTTTTTTAGTAGCTTTTTTTGGATTCAATGAATTCTTTTAAGTACCGGTTTTATTAATTTCTACAGCATACACACCTTCTTGCCCTTCAAAGTTTGCACGAAAAATAATCCATTTTTCATCCGGTGAAAAATGTACATTTGGCTCCAAGTGGTAATTGTGGTTTTTCATGTTCACCAACTTTTCCGACTTCAAATGATCTCCTACAGGTTTAAATAAATAAATCCATTCTCCGTTCTTTGCTTTTGCAACTTGTCCTGGGTCTCCGCCATCTCCGGCAAAAGTTTTTTCATCACGCGAAACATTAAAATGGATAGACCATTCATCGCGCTCCATCTGGTAAACACGGTCTTCTTTCCCGGTTTTCATATCGATGGCGGCCAGAAAAAAAGTTTGTCCTTTAGGTTTTTGCAGATCAAACCATTCCCTTTGTCCGGTTTCTCCAAAAAATTCGTGGCCTGCAATCTCGTTTACCATGCTTCTTTTATGCATCAAATTTGTTTGTGCAGTTTTAATGTTGATGTTCCAAATCCGGTCAACTTTTTCCCATGGGCCTTCGTGGCAATAAGAAAGAATATCAGGGTCTGTCGGCGAAAAAAGCAAATGGTTCGTCCACTCATTTTCCTGGAATAATTGCTTTAGTTCTTTCGTTTTTACGTTCAAAACATACAATACGTGCGAAATATGCGCTTCGTAAATCTTCTGGAAATAATCCCTCTTCTCCGGGAATTGTGTATAGATTTCCCGCTCCTGCTCTCCTATCGCTTTAACGCAGGCCAGATATGTTCCGTCCGCATTTACCGTTCCAACCCGGCCTTTAAAACTGGGGTCGAAAGCATAAATAAAACGTGTTTTCTTGGTATCCGCATTCACCACAAACACACTGTCCCCGCATTGAAAAAACGCTTCACGCGTTTTCGGACAAACCATTTCGCCCGATACTTTTGCCCGGTCTGTTAATTGTTCGATTGCTAAAGTTTTCAGGTTCACTGTAAATAATTGGTTTCCTTTCGGCGTGCTTCCCGAAAAAACCATTTTATCGCCTTCGCTTCCACGTTGTTTTACAAAGGGATAATTGTTAAAGTAAAAACTTCCGTTGTTGCCTTCCCGCCGAACCAACTTTACAACTTTATGCCCGGTATCTTTATCAATCCATTCATTTGGCATTGGTTTTTGGCCGCCGGTTTCCAGCTTATCTTGTGCTTTTATTTCTCTACAAAATAGTATGGCACAAAATACAAATACTAAAATTATGCTTCTTTTCATTTGATCGTTGGTTTCGCTGATACTTGTTTCACACTTGCATAATCTGGTTTGATATTTTGCAATGCTTCTTTTACATCTATAAATTTTGCAAGACCGCACAAGGCAATAACTTTGTACTGATGCACATGTAAAAACTCTAAATATTCTTCGAATAATTGCGGCGGAGTTGTAACCCAAGGATGTGCATCATCCGGAACGCCGTGAATAGTGAGTACCACAATTTTTCCATCTTTGGCTTGTTGCAAAGCATCCATAATTTCTGCTTTATTATCTGCTGTAGTTGTGAAACTTGGAATTAAATATGGATGGTCTTTCTGCGGATCATAAATTCTATTTCCGCCAGCCCTTGCAAACAAATAATATTTATCTTGTAAGGTTGGAATTGCAGTTGGCGCGACATCATAACCCGGATAAGCAAAACTTACCATTTGCTTTTTAATCTTGTATTGCTTGCATTTATTTTCGATATAATCCAATTCATCATCAAAATGCTGCTTGTCCATTTTGTTTACATGTGAATGGTTTTGTGTATGGTTTCCAATTTCAAATCCCATTTTATTTAAGGCCGAAATTTGTTCCCAACTCATATACTTGGATTTATCGCTAAACGCGGGCGACAAAAACTCGCAAACAAAAAACGTTGCACCAAAATTGTATTTCTTTAAAAGCGGCGCAACAAAAGTGTAATGACTTAAAACCGCATCATCAAAAGTTAAAACCACTAATTTGTCCGGCACTTGTTTTTTTAAAATTTGTGCCGAAGAAAAAAGGGTGCTAAAAGAAGCATAAGCTAATATTAGCCAAAGCTTTTTCATTCGGTATTGTATTTATAATTGTACAAACCAGCTTTTTCCAATTTTAAAATCTCAACACCGGCATCCAGCAATGCACCGGTTCCGTGTTTTTCATTTATTCCAACTGGCCGATTGTAATAATAAGGCAAGTCATTTTGGATTCCGGTTCCAACACAAATATCTTTCAGTTGGCCTTTTTCGTTAATTTCTTTTTTCTTCAAACCTTCCCAACCGCTAACCGCGTTAGAAACATAACGCGCATCAATCCAGCCTTTGTTAATCGCTTTTGCAATTCCGTAAACAAACATCGCGGTGCAGGAAGACTCCAAATACGAATCATTTTTATCCAAAACCTGGTGCCACAAACCGTCTGCGTTTTGGTATTTGATGATGCCGAGAATCTGCCGCTCCAGCAAACCAATCAGCTTTTTTCGCTGCGGATGGTTTTGGGGCAAAGCATCCAAAAGCCGGACTTGTGCCAGCATTACCCAACCATTGCAACGGCCCCAATGTGCTATACCGTTGCGTTTTAAATCGCTGTAATAGGTGTGCCAGTACATTTCTTTGTCGGCATCCCACAAATACTGGTTAAAGTTGATGACCTGTTTTACAGCTTCTTCAAAATACTTTTGGTCGCCAGTCAGCTTGGCCGTTTCCACCAAAAACGGAACGCTCATGTACAAATCATCGGCCCACAAAGTCATTTTATAAGGGAAAGCGCGGACAAAAGTGCCGTCGTTTAAACGGCTGCGTTCTTCGGTTAAATGCTTTGCTGCTTTTAGCACGTAATTTTTATACTCCGGGCGTTTGTTTTGCTGGTAAACTTGCGCCACGCTTGCACCCATCGCACCAAAATCGTCCAGTTCCTGCATCGTAAAAAACTCACCTAAAGGATAAGTATAATGCGGGACATCATGCTTAAAACGCTGCTCCAAAATTTTGTAATTGTTAAATCCAAAAGCTACATGGTTGACTGCGTAATCCGAATACTTTTTCTCTTTTAGATAAGCGCCCAAATCCAACATCGACAGATTTAAAACACCGTTGGTATAATGCCAGCTTGCATATTTGTTCACACGCACTTTTACGTTTTCAGGAATTTCTGCGGAGGTTTTGTAAAGCTTGTGGTTATCAATTCCGGTGAAACCTAAATCTGTTTCACTGATGATCTGATCGGCAACTTTTCGTACCAAAACTTCATTTTCCGTTATATTTTGTGCGAAAATAGCAGCAGGCAAAAACACGGCAACCAAACAAACACGAATAAATTTTTTCATGGTAAAAGAAGTATCAGCTTAATTGCCATCCGGTTTAACAACGGTACTTTTCGGGCTTTCCGGCCAATGGAAATTTTCAACAGGATCAGGATATGCAGGATCAAACGTAGCCGAACTATCAATCAAATACTTTGCAATCCCCAACTTCTCATCTTTAATTCCCTGAATAATACATTTCGCAATTTCGTACGCGCCGTAAGGATTAAAATGCGTGTTATCGGCCAGTGCTTTTTCCTGGCCGGGATAAGAATTTGCCGGATAATGCACAAAAGCTTTGGTCGAATTTTCTGAGCCTAAAGTATCCCACATTTTCATGGTCATGGCATTTAGGTCGATCAACGCGACGTTATCCTGCTTTGCAACCTGACGTGCAGCTTCGGGATAATCGCCTAAAGAGTTTTGAATTTTACCGTCGGAGCCGAAAGAACGGCGGCTGGTGGAAGTTACAATAACCGGAATGCCACCTTTCTTTTTTACTTCGGATACAAATAAATGCAAACGCTCGGTGTATGATTTGTAAGCGCCATCGTTCGGGCCTTTTTCTTTTTGGTCGTTATGGCCAAATTCGATAAACAAATAATCGCCGGGCTTCATCACACTTAACACTTTTTCCAATCGTCTTGAACCTAAAAAACTGCCCAGCGTTAAACCGGATTCTGCATGATTGGCTATCACAACGCCAGGTTTAAAAAACCGCGGAATCATTTGTCCCCACGAAGCCCAAGGCTCATCATCCTGGTTTACAACCGTTGAATTTCCGGCTAAAAAAATGGTTGTTTCTTCCGGTGCTTTGGTAATTTCTATGGCATCGATAGCGGGTTGTTCGTCAAATTCGAGTGTTAATTTATCGTCCCAATCCAGCTTGGTCAGTTCCCTCGGTTTTAAACCTACCTGCTGGCCAGTGTTTATTTTACGGTCTTTAATGTTTACAATAAAAGTTTTGGTGATAAACTGGCCAGGCGTAGTTTTTACGTTTTCCAGCATCAACCGGCGCGATTCTGCTTTAATCGTCGTGTTCGATGCTTCTTTTGCATCACCTAAAACAACTGTTATTTGATAATTTCCTTCGGGGACTTTAACCGAAAAATAAAACGGCTGCTTGCCGGTTGCAAAATCGCTTTTCAGCAAATCTTTTCCGCCGCGGCTAACGATAGCTGGCTTGGTGTCAAAATCAAAACCATAACCTTTTTCTGGTGTATAATTGGCATCTGCATCAACTTTAACATAACCGGCAGCAGGTTTGCCTGTACCAAAATCAAACTTATAATCAGTTAAATTTTGTTGCGCAAAAGCAGTACCGCTGTTGGCTAAAAAAATAAGAAAAACGGTTTTAAGGTATTTATTTTTCATAGATAAAATTTGTCGTATCAAGTTTATTGGCAAACAAAGATGACAAGGCAGAAAAAAGATTTCTGTATCAGCAGGCCAATTAGAAAATGAAATAGTTTATATGGTTATTAATGCGGAAAATTAGGAAGTGTGGTTAGCAATGGCAACATGCACCGTCATGGTTGAGCAGAAATTACTATTTTTATGTAGGTAAAAGAAGTATCCTTATTCAACCGTACTTGTTGCGGCAACTGCAGCTTTCTTTCTTCGGGAATACAGTAAACCGCTCACTACCAGCAAACTTCCGGCAATACCGTAAACTGTTATTTTTTCGCGGAGGATAATTACAGCCATTAAATAGCCAAAGGCAGGCGTTAAAAAAAGCCACAAGCCTGCTTTTACCGAATCTTTTTGTACAAGGTTAAGCCACATCGCGTAAGCAACAATAGAAACCGGAAAAATAAGCCAGGCAATGCTGAGGAAAAAATTACGGTCCGGAATGATGAAGTTATTCGAACCATTCCATAAAACAACCGGTAAAAACAGCAGTCCGCCAATGGTAATTTGCCAGGTATTCACTTCCATTTTTTTTAAGCTGAGGCCGGAGTTGGCGTAATAAATACTGCCCGAAGATAAAGCGGCAATACCAGCAATTAGCGCCAATAAACCCGTCAACGTAGCGTGACTGTTATACAAGTTTGGGACGGAAGCCAATGTCAATCCGGCAACAGCAATTACAATTCCGGTAATTTCAAAAGCAGTTAGTTTTCGTTTGTAAATGAGTGCTGAAAAAAGGATCAGCAACAGCGGGTTTACGGCAGTAAGTAAACTGATCAGCCCAGCAGAAACATATTTGATCGCAATTAAATAACCCGACATATAAACCGTAACATTTAAAACACCCAAAATAAACAGCTTTTTAAACTCGGCTTTTGTTGGGTAACGGCTGCTTTTGCCTTTAATTAAATAAGTATAAGTCAGCAAAATCACACTTACCGTTAAAAAGCGGATGAGCGTGAGCAAAAACAAATCGCAGGAATGGACCGCAATTTTGGTTGCCGCAGTTGCAGAAGCCCAAAGCAGGGCAAATAATAATCCTTCGGCAATATCCATATTTTACGATGACAGATCGAGGGGCGAAGATAGGCTTTCGTAAATTATTGGTTTACAAAATTTAGGTCGATAAAAGAAGCATATTGTTATTTCTGCAACATCTTCAAAGTATTTTTTCCTTTAGCTTGTATGCCGGCACTTCCGTCTTTCATTAAAAATTCTAATTCGCGCGCCAGTTCATCTGCTATCCAATTGTAGCGGTTTCTTAAGTTGAACAATACTTCACAACAAAAAACTTTTACGGCGATGGCAACTTGCAGGTTGATAAATTTTTATTTGTTAAAAGTAGCTTCGGCAGTTTCAATCCAGCTTTCAACAGTTATTTTGGATGCCAACTGGCCAATAAAATCAAAAGGTATTTCTTTCATATTTTTAAACCGAATGCAGCCTTTGCCCATATCCAATTTTGTTTTGCTGTACTTTGGATATTCTTGGGTAAACCAATTTAACAATTCTTTATCAGCATAAACGCCCATGTGGTACATCGAAATAAAATTTTTTTGGGAAGCAAGATTGATAAAAGGCAACGGCAGTTTGGAATTGCAACGATAACCTTTCGGGAAAGTTTTAAGCGGCACCACGTAACCAATCATGCCGTAACTCATTTCTTCATGAAAACCATTTGGTAAATTTTCAAGGATTACTTTTCTTAATGTTTGTATGGCTTGTTGCCTATCACTTGCAAGGTTTTCTACATATTCTTGCACATTAGCTGCTTTTGATTGCATAATTTTATCCTTTAAATTATTAATGAAACCATATTACAATTTACAACAAATAATAAAACGACGAAAAAAATTTCTACTTTAAGCAAAAGGTAAAAAATTAGGTACTAAAAGAAGCATTGCAGTAAAAAGCCCGTACGCCGTTTATTTTCCTGCCAATAAGCCTTATCTTTGCAGTAAAATTAGTACAACATGATTACGGTATCTAACCTCTCCCTTCGTTACGGCAAACGAACCCTTTTTGAAGATGTTAACCTCAAATTTACGCAAGGTAATTGCTACGGCATTATCGGCGCAAATGGTGCAGGGAAATCAACATTTTTAAAGATTTTATCCGGAGAAATTGACCCAACAAGTGGTTCTTATAGTTTTACACCGGGCGAACGTATGGCCGTTCTCAAACAAAACCATTACGAGTTTGATGAATTTTCGGTGATCGAAACTGTATTGATCGGCCACCAGGAAATGTACAAGGTGATGAAGGAAAAAGATGCCATTTATATGAAGGAAGATTTTAACGACAAAGACGGCGAACGTGCCGGCGAACTGGAAAACTTGTTTGCCGAAATGGATGGCTGGAACGCCGAGAGCAACGCCGCAACTTTGTTAAGCAACCTCGGCATTAAAGAAGAGTTGCATTTTAAACAATTAAAAGAACTGGATGGAAACCAGAAAGTACGCGTTTTATTAGCGCAGGCTTTATTTGGCAACCCGGATATTTTGCTTTTGGATGAGCCGACCAATGATCTGGACATTAACACGATCGCCTGGCTGGAAGATTTTTTGGCAACTTATGAAGCAATTGTTTTAGTCGTTTCTCACGACAGGCACTTTTTAGATACCGTTTGTACACACATTGTAGATATTGATTTTGCCAAGATGACGATCTATACCGGCAATTATACTTTCTGGTACGAATCCAGTCAGTTAGCTTTGAAACAACGTTCGGACCAAAACAAGAAAACGGAAGACCGCGTAAAGGAATTGCAGGAATTTATCCGGCGTTTTAGTGCCAATGCTTCTAAATCTAAACAGGCAACCAGTCGCAAAAAAGCATTGGATAAAATTAATATCGATGAAATTAAAGCTTCCAACCGTAAATATCCTGCCATTTTATTTAATAATTTAGGTCGGGAAGCTGGCGATCAAATCCTGCAAATAGAAAATTTAGGCAAAACATCGAACGGTGAAGTGCTTTTTTCAGGTGTAAATTTAATGGTGAGCAAAGGCGATAAAATTGCCGTTCTTTCTCAAAACAGTTTGGCCACTTCTGCTTTTTATGATATTTTAACTGGCCGCGATACGGATTACACCGGAACTTTTAAATGGGGCGTAACGATTAAAACGGCTGATATCCCGATTGATAATCAGGAATATTTTAAAGGTAAAAACGAGAATTTGATTGATTGGCTGCGTGAATATTCGGAAGGGGAAAAAGACGACCAGTTTATCCGGGGATTTTTAGGACGGATGTTATTTTCGGGAGAAGAAGTGCTGAAAAAATCAACCGTACTTTCCGGAGGAGAAAAAATGCGCTGTATGTTTTCGCGGATGATGTTGCAGGCAGCCAATGTTTTATTGTTTGATGAACCCACAAACCACTTAGATTTAGAATCCATTACAGCCTTAAATAATGGATTAAAAGATTTCCGCGGAACAGTGTTATTTACTTCCCGAGATCATGAATTAACGCAGACTGTTGCGACACGAATTGTAGAATTAACGCCGGGCGGAAGCATTGATAAACTGATGGGTTACGATGAATTCATCAACAGCGAAACTGTTAAAAAACAACAGGAAGAAATGTATGCTTTGGCTTAAAAGCCATAAAAAACTTCAACAAAAAAGGGTTGCTAAAAGAAGCATCCCTTTTTTTATGTATATAGAAATACAAACTACAAATTATTTGCCGTACCAGAACCTGGCTCATGGTCGGTCATCCGGCCGGTAGTTCGGCCTTGCGGACGATCTGCAAAGGAACGTGAGTTATTTAAGCCAGAAGTTGTGCTTCCCTTATCGTCATCATCGTCCAAGTCATCATCGTCAACTATATCGGCATCGTCAAAATCATCTACGGCATCAGGCTCGTCAGGAAACGCGTCATCGTCATCAAAAAGTTCGTCTTCGTCAGGGTCAGGGATAGTCTCATCAATATCATCGTCGTCATCATCCTCTACAACAGCATTCCGTGGAGAAGAGTTAAAAATGGAATTTGCGTTTCTTTTAGCTTGGCCAAAATCGTTAGTGCTTAGATAGTCAACCTGATCATTTAAGCTTGTAGCATTAATAAGTGTCATAGTTTTGATGTTTAGCGTTGTTAATTACAATATCACAAAGCAATTATAATAACCCATTGTTTGCACAAATTTAATTTTTATAAAAAAGTACAAACGAAATGATTTTGCTTTTTTGCCGATAAAAACAGCATCAATATTTGTTCAAAAATTATGCCTGTACTTTGGCCAAACAAATTTCTTTTAATTTAGAAACCGTGTAATCTACTTCTTCCCGCGTATTGTATTTAGAGAAAGAAAAACGGATGGCAGGCCGTGCCGGGTTTGCACCAATACCTGTAAGCACATGCGAACCAATATCAGTACCAGAACTACAGGCACTGCCGCCAGAGGCAGAAATCCCGGCAATATCCAAGCTAAAAAGCAGCATTTCTGCCATTTCCATCTCCGGGAAAGAAACATTTAAAACGGTGTATAAACTTTTTTCAGGATCGGTTTCGCCATTAAATTCAACTTCCGGGATAGCATCAACCAACTGCGCCATCATGTAAGTTTTTAAACCCAATATTTGATTTCGGTGGGCTTCCATTTCGTCATAGGCAATTTGTAAAGCTTTGGCCAAACCGGCAATACCGTAAACATTTTCTGTGCCACCGCGCATATTGCGTTCCTGCGAACCACCAAAAATTAAAGGCTTTATTTTAATGCGATGGTTGATGTACAAAAAACCTACACCTTTTGGCCCGTGCAGTTTATGCGCTGCGCCTACTAAAAAATGCACTTTTAGCTTTTTTAGGTCATGCTGAAAATGTCCCATCGTTTGTACGGTATCGCAATGAAAAATAGCATTGTACTGCTCGCACAAAAGCCCTACTTTTTCGATGTCCGTTAACGTCGCAATTTCGTTGTTGGCGTGCATCAGCGATACCAAACTGCGTTCGTTTTCCTGTAATAATTGCTCCAGATTTTCCAGGTTGATGTTTCCGCGTAAATCTACTTCAACAAAACTCAATTTAATAGTCCCGGCTTTTTCCAATGCTTTTAAAGTGTGTAACACAGCATGATGTTCAAGCTCACTTGTAATAGCATGCTTCAACCCTAAATCTGCAATGGCACAACGGATGGCCATGTTATCAGCTTCGGTTCCGCCTGAAGTAAAAAATATTTCGGAAGGAGAAGCATGCAACAAACCGGCAATGGTTTTACGCGCTTTTTCTACCACCGTACGGGCTTCGCGGCCATAAGAATGAATGGACGAAGGATTACCGTAACAGCTTTCCATCACCCGGTAAACTTCTTTTAATACTTCCTGGTCGATTGGTGTTGTAGCAGCATTATCAAGGTAAACTCTCATAAATTTTACTGAAAATATAATGGTAAAAGAAGCATTATTCCTGTACTTGCAATGCTTCTTTTATATCGGAAATTAATTTGTTGGCCAAACTATTGGCCACTTGTTCTGAGTTTCCTTCAGAATAAATACGGATGATCGGTTCGGTATTTGATTTCCGAAGATGCACCCAATCACTGCCAAATTCTATCTTCAGCCCATCAATAACAGAATGCGGCTGTTTCTGGTATTTTTGCCGCATGCGTTCCAGCAAGTCGTCCATATCCATTTCCGGTGTAAGCGTAATTTTGTTTTTCGAGATGTGGTAATTAGGGTAAGTACTGCGCAAAACCGAAACCGAACGGCCAAACTTGGCCAGGTGCGTTAAAAACAATGCAATACCAACCAGCGCATCCCGGCCATAATGCAATTCGGGATAAATTACGCCGCCGTTGCCTTCGCCGCCGATTACGGCTTTTACATCTTTCATACGGTTTACCACGTTCACCTCTCCTACTGCCGAAGCAAAATATTCGCCTTTTGCTTTTTCGGTTACATCTTGTAAAGCACGGGTTGAGGAAAGATTAGAAACGGTATTGCCAGGTTTATTTTTCAACACAAAATCTGCAACAGCAACCAGCGTATATTCTTCGCCAAAAAAATTACCGTCTTCGCACACAAAACATAAACGGTCCACGTCCGGGTCAACAGCTATTCCTAAGTCGGCTTTTTTTGATAAAACTTCTTTAGATAAGGCCAGCAAATTTTCGGGCAGCGGTTCCGGGTTGTGCGAAAAATTGCCATCCGGTTCGCAAGCCAATTCGTGGATTACCTCTACACCCAAAGCACGAAGTAAAGCCGGAACAAAAATGCCTCCGGTAGAATTTACAGCATCCAGCACTATTTTAAAATTGGCGTTGCGGATAGCTTCAACATCAACCAACGGCAAAGCCAGTATTAAATCGATGTGTTTTTGAAGATAAGAACTATCAAAGTTAACCTTACCCAAATGGTTTACTTCCGCATAAACTACTTCGCCGCTTCCTGCCAGTTCCAGCACTTCGGCACCATCGGCATCATTAATAAATTCGCCCTCGTGGTTCAATAGTTTCAAAGCGTTCCACTGTTTAGGGTTGTGGCTTGCAGTGATGATAATTCCACCGCCTGCTTTTTCTATCGGAACAGCAATTTCAACGGTTGGCGTGGTAGAAAGGCCGAGGTCAACCACATCAATACCTAAACCTTGCAGCGTGCCGGTAACTAGGTTCAAAACCATTTGCCCGGAAATACGCGCATCACGGCCAACAACTACTTTTTTTATGCCTGTTTTTTTAATAACCCAACTGCCGAAAGCAGCCGTAAATTTTACAATATCTGCCGGCGTAAGTGCATTTCCGGCCTTTCCGCCGATGGTGCCCCGAATGCCGGAAATAGATTTTATGAGTGTCAAGAATATCTGTTTTAGAAAACAAAAATACGAATAAAAGCAAAGCCTTTCTATACAATTTACGCCTGTTTGAACGGTTATTGGCTATATTCGCGCCATCAGGAAAACTACAAACTGGGTTTGGCCTGGAAATAATTCCTGATTACAAACAGCAAAGCCATGCCCGACTTTTTAATGCAGTTTGACCAGCACTGGTTTCATTTGATTAATCACGACTGGGGCAACCCTTTTTTTGATTGGCTGATGCCTTTGCTGCGCACACCAAAAAACTGGGTTCCGCTTTATGTTTTTATTTTGATTTTCAGCATTTACCGTTACCGTAAAATTTCAATTTTGATTATTGCATTGCTGCTGCTAAGCGTTGGCACCGCAGATTTTGTTTGTGTCCGCATAATAAAATCATACGTAAAAAGGGTACGCCCTTGCAACGACAAAGCTTTTGAACCAACGGTAATTAACCGCGTTCCCTGCGGCACCGGTTTAAGTTTTCCTTCTGCACACGCCAGCGATCATTTTGCAATTGCCGTTTTTTTAAGTTTAGCTTTTAAACGTAACTGGCGTTGGATTTGGGCTGCTGCCATTTTTTGGGCTGCATTAATTTGTTATGCACAAGTTTACGTTGGCGTACATTATCCGGTCGATGTATTGACGGGCGCAGCTTTTGGCGCAATAGTTGGCTGCTTATACGGCTTAATTTACAACCGCCTTTACCTTAAATATTCATGAAGTCCTGGATTGTTTTCCCACTTTTCTTGAGTGCTTTTTTAGGTGGGGCAAGTGTTTTTCTGTTTAAAAAAGATATTGGCAAAAACCTCAAGCTTATTCTTTCTTTCAGCGGTGCTTATTTGTTTGCGATAACGGTTTTGCACCTCATCCCGGATGCTTATGAAAGCAAAGACCATTTCGTTGGCGTTTTTATTTTAGGCGGATTTTTATTCCAAATCCTTTTAGAACAGTTTTCTGAAGGGATTGAGCACGGGCATGTCCATCATCATGCCCAGGAACATGGTGCTTTTCCGTTTGGCATCATGGTAAGTTTGTGTTTACATGCTTTTTTAGAAGGCATGCCGTTAGCAAAAACGCATCAGCAGGAACTGGTTTTCGGGATTGCCTTACACCATATTCCTGCCGCTTTTGCTTTGGGAAGTGTTCTTGTTCAAAATAAAATCCAAAAATCCAACGTGCTTCTTTTACTGGTTATTTTTGCGTTGATGACGCCAGGCGGATATTTATTAAGCAACGTTTTAAGTAGATCAATGGCTGGACTGGAAGTTTATTTTGCCCGGATTATGGGAATTGTAATCGGGATTTTCCTGCACATTTCTACGACCATTTTGTTTGAATCCAGCAATGATCATCATTTTAATATGCGCAAAACGATTGCCGTTCTTATTGGTTCTGGCATCGCCTTGATTGCTTTTTTTGCAGGATAAAAACAGTATCAACCGCGCATTTTGTCCAGCAGGTTGCTAAGTGTTAAAGCTTCATCTTCGGTTAATTGATTTCCCAAAAAATCTTTCATCTTCAATTGTTCATCAATCAAAGAAAGAATCCGTAAACCTTCATCGCTGATGCGGATATCAACAGCGCGGCGGTCTTTAGAACTGGTGCATCTGGTCACTAATTTTTTCTGCACCAGCCGGTCAACAATACGCGAAGCATCGCACATTTTATCAATCATCCTTTCTTTTAAAAGGTTCACGGTTGCTGGGTTTGGATACTGACCGCGTAAAATCCGCAGAATGTTAAATTGTTGGTGCGTAATCTTGTGTTTTTCTAACTTGCAACGCAGCAAAGTGCTTATCCAACCATAAGTATAAGAAATATTAACTACAGCTTTATGGTAATTATCTTCAAATTTATTGCTGTGTATTTCTTTTTCCAGTTCCATAATTAATCATACTAACGTTGTAAATTTATAAGAAATTATAACCAGACAAGCAGATTTTATTAATCCAGTATCAATAAAGCATTAATTCAGGTATAGCCAATGCTTCTTTTACCGAGTTAAAATTGATGTTTTTATGTTGATAAAAGAAGCATCGGCATTATTCTTTAAATATTCAATTTAGAATTTTTACGCGGATTTTGTCGGCAAAAAATTGCTTCAAATGCATTCCGTTTCCGTGCAAAGTCCAAATTTGCTGAGGCTGAACTTTGCTGATCAACAATAAAATGTCTTCCCAATCCGCATGGTCGGAAATGTAAAGTGAATCTTGCGGATTGGTTTGCAGGTTTTTCCAGCCGGAAGCAAAAATCCGCCTTAAACCTGTTGCCCGAATATAACTGTGAAATGTAAACGGCGGCACCAGATAAATAAAGTTATTTTGGGTTTTGATGGACTTGCGGTCGTACAAACGATACTTGCAATTTAGATAACCAAACTTTTCATAAATGCGGTTGATTGGTTCGATGTTTCTATGGACCAGAATTTCTTTCTGCGGACAAAATTGGTTAATCAATTGGATCAGCCGCTGACTTTTGCCTAAAGCATAAGCACCAAGTAAAATGTTAGAAGCAATATTGTTCAGTTTTTGGATCTCTGCAATTTGGTTTGGATGTTTAATTTCCGGGTTGGCAAAAGTAGTTTCTGTAATCAGCACATCTGCTTCAACCCATTCTAATAGTTCGCAAGTTGCGTCCGGCTGCAATTTAAAATCTCCGGTGTACAAATATTTTACGTTTTGATATTCCATCAAAACCTGTGCAGAACCTAAAATATGCCCCGCAGGAATCATTGTGAGTTGTACTTCTTTTATCGTAAACTTTTGGTGATAAGCAACTGCATTTTTGATTTTCCCGGCACTTTTGCCATAACGCAATTCCATCAAAGCAAGCGTAGCAGCAGTTGCATAAACCTGGTGATTGCCGCTAATGGCATGATCAGCATGTGCATGGGAAATGACGGCTGTTTGAACTGGTTTAATTGGATCGAGGTAGAAATCTCCAACTGCACAATACAAACCGTTGCCTGTCAGTTCTAAAAAATATTCCTGGATCATGCTTTTTCTGCCAAAGCCAGCAGTTGTTGGTGGATTTGCAAAACTTGCGGAATTACCATCGTTTGTGCATCGTTCAAAATTACAAAATCAGCTTTTGCTTCTTTTTCTGGTTGCGGTATTTGTTTTTTTTCTCTGCGGAGGATTTCCTCTTCCGATAAATGATCACGTTGCATCACACGTTTCACCCGGACATCAAGCGCAGCCGACACTACAATTGTTTTGTTGCATTGCTGGTCCGATCCGCTTTCAAACAATAACGCTGCTTCTTTTAGCACATATTTTTTATGCTGATATTGCTCAGCCCATCGATCGAACGCCCGAAAAACTGCCGGATGAACCAACGCATTCAGCTTTTTCAGTTCTTCTTCCTGATTAAAAACAATGTTCGAAATGTGTTTCCGGTTTAAGTTTCCATCAGCAAAATAAGCTTCATTGCCAAAATTATGACGAATAGCTGCTACCAAAACCTCATCTTCCGTCATTACTTTTTTGGCATGAAAATCAGCATAAAAAACAGGAATGCCTAACAACTCAAATAACTTGCAAACGGTGGTTTTGCCGCTGCCGATATTGCCGGTAACACCAATTTTGAGCATTACTTGCGAACAATGAAATTAATATTCTTGGGCTGCACGCTTATGATATTGCAGTAATCAGGCTGTTGTTTCAGTTTTACAGGTAACGTAACCATTCCGTTTTTTTGCCAGGAATCCAAATCGGCAACCACTTCAAAAAAATCGGTATTTACATCCGTATAATTATTAAGCGAAACCATGAAGGTAACTTTTACTTTCTTCGGGAACAGCATTACTTTGCTATAAACCTTGTTGTTGATCAGTTTTATCGGAACCTCCAATGTTTTCTCTGTAAATTCATCAACCGGAATACTTACGTTCACCGTTTTTGGATAAATACTTACATTGTTTTCTTTGGGCAAAACCAAATTTAGCTTTGAACTGATATCGTCATTTACATTTTTTAAGATCAAAGAATCTGTTTGCCAACTGGTTATAGAATCTACATAAGCCGCCGGCCCGCTAATAGTTACAAAATTTGGTTTGAGGTTGATATCATCAGAACGCGCATATTGTTGCTGATAATTGATATTGTACTTGAGCACAATGGGCACTTTTTTTACCTTTCGGGAAGTAAAATCAAAATAAACCGTATCCGGACTAAAAGAAATAATTTGCTGGCTTTTATCAGCTTTTTGATTGATCTGTGCCAACTGGTTGCTTAAAACAATAAAGTTTTGAGTTTCCAATTTTTTCAAATCCACACTAACACTTCTGTTCCCAGAATTGAAGTTCGAAAACAGTTTTTGCCAGCCGCTTCCTCCAATTATCGCAGTAACCGTATCAGCCTGCAAAGCATAAAAGGCTTTTCGCAACGGCTGATTTTTAAAATTTAAAACTACTTTAACCGGGAAAGTATAAGTGTTAGACATCGCAACAAATATCCAGGCAACAGCCGCCAAAATTAAGCAGGTAAAAAAAGCAGAAACCTTTCTGCGTTCTGACCTGGATAATTTGATAATTGCCATGCTTCTTTTATCGTTATAAAACTGATAAAACGATTATTCGCACCTTTAAACAATGCCCTAAATAATCCGGTTAAAGTTTAAACTTTGGCCACCGGCTGGTTTAACAACCTGGAAGCTTCTAAAGAAATAGAACTTTTATCAAAACGGATTTTTACGTTGTTATCCACTTCAATTAAAATAGTTACATCGCCAACTTCTACAATTTTTCCGTGGATGCCTGCGCTGGTTACAACTTTGTCGCCTTTTTTCAGCTCGTCCACATATTTTTTCTGGTCTTTTTGCTTTTTAATTTGCGGGCGGATCATGAAAAAATAAAACACAACAATAATTAATACGAGCGGAATGAATTGTCCGTAAGCACCTAAACCGCCCGGAATTTGTAATAAAATAGTTGAAATCATATTAATTTTTTGTTTTATGAATCGGATTTATTTGCTTGTTTGTACTTCGCCAATTAAATGAATTAGCGTTTGGGCTGGGATTGTATTGGCAGTGATGGTGATTTGTTTATCTATCAAACCAGATTTGCCTTCGCTGTTAAAAATAACTTTGATGACATCCTTTTGCCCGGGATTGATCGGTTTATTGGGCTTACTTGGAATCGTGCAACCGCAGCTTGCAACTGCATCGGTAATAATTAAAGGCGATTTGCCCGTGTTTATAAAACTGTAACTGTAGCTAACTTTGTCGCCGGCTTTAATTTTGCCGAAATCGTAAATTTCTTTATCAAACTTTAAAACCGGCGCGTTGCCAATTGTTGTTTTTTCTGATGCTGCCGAAGCATTCTGTTTTCCGTTTCCCTGGTTGCAGGCAGTAATTGAAGTAACTATTGCCAGCAATATTAAATACTTTTTCATAAAAATCAATTTATTAATCCCCGACCGGATTTTCTAATTTTATTATTGTTTTTAAGGTCGGATAAAATTTTATCTAAGATACCGTTTATAAACGAATTGCTTTTGGGCGTGCTAAACTCTTTGGAAATTTCCAGGTATTCGTTGATCGTTACCTTAACGGGAATGGAAGGAAAACCCATAAATTCGCATATCGCCATTTTCATCAACATCGTGTCCATCATGGCAATTCTATCAGCTTCCCAATTTTGGGTTTTGTTGCCAATCAATTCCTGGTATTCTTTATCATAACGAATGGTCTGCTGGAAAAGCGTGACTAAAAATTCCCGGTCTTCCACCCAATTCAAACTCAGTTCGGCCAGTTTATTTTTGGCAAATTCTTCGTACGAGAAATTTTTAAACGTTTTGGCAACCAAAGCTTGCAAAGTATCTTTATCAACCGGCCAGTTTAAAAAACGTTCTTCAAAAAACTGTTCTGCCGTTACTGATTTGAGAATCAGTTTTTTAAAGATAAATTTGATGATATCTTTATCGGACTGAATAGAATCCGCAGAACTTTCTAAATAAGCCTTATATTCTGGTGCTTCTTTTAAGGCATAAAAAAGTGACCGTGCCATTTCCGGGTCGAAACTCCAATCCACTTTGTACTTTTTTAAAGCATCAATATATTCCTGGTTTTGGTGGAGGGAAACGATAAATTTATTTTGCAGGATTTTTTGGTTTGCTGCAAGATCATCTTCTGTTGGCAGATGTTTGTTGGCACGTTCTTCGGCATCAACTGCTGCGTATTGTACAATTTCGTTAATTAAAGAAAGCATCCAGATATACATTTCGAAAACCTTGTCAACACTTTGCAGCAGTAATTTCTCGTGTGAAGTTATTTCTTTGTTTTCGGATTGGTTATAAGCGTATAATGCCTGTAAAACCTTTACCCTGAGTTGCCTTCTGTTTAACATATCTTGTAAGAACGATTTTGCGGGAAATCCTGTCCGGGCAAAATTTATTTATAAATCTGTCGGTTTGTAACCAGTCCAATAATTCTTTTTCTGATTACACCGAATCCTGTTTCTGCCGCAAAAGTAGTTTTTTAAAGCACGTTAAGCAAATGTTTCCATCTCAATTTCGATCTGCCCGATAATTTTTACCCGATAAAAACAGCATGGTTTACTTTATTTGCAGAACAACAAATGCAACCGGGTTTTTTAACTTTGCAGCAGCAATGAAACATCTGGCTTACCTTAATAAATACCTGTGGAAATATCGTTTACAGTTAATCCCGGGGATTTTGTTTGTGATTATTTCTAACATTTTTGGGGTTTTGCCTGCGCCTGTTATCCGGCTGGCTTTTGATTTAGTGACCGAAAATATCCGCATTTATCATTTGTATAATGGTTTTAGCAGACAAAATATCATCTACAATTTACTTGGGCAAAGCTTGCTTTTATTCGGGGCGATTGTATTGCTGATGGCACTGCTGCGCGGTTTATTTTTGTTTTTTATGCGGCAAACCATCATCCTCATGTCGCGCCATATCGAGTATGATTTAAAGAATGAAATTTACGCGCATTACCAGCAGCTTTCTTTAGCTTTTTACAGAAGAAATAATACCGGTGATTTGATGAACCGCGTAACCGAAGATGTAAGCCGCGTGCGTATGTATCTCGGCCCGAGCATCATGTATGCCATCAACACGGCCGTACTTTTTGTAATGGTAATTTATGCGATGCTAACGGTAAACGCAAGGTTGGCTCTGTTTAGTTTACTGCCGCTGCCTGTCCTCGCCTTATCGATTTATTTAGTCAACACCGAAATTAACCACCGCAGCGAGCGCATTCAGGAAAGGCTTTCGGGCTTGTCGAGTTTTGTGCAGGAAAGTTTTTCGGGTATCCGGGTAATCAAATCTTATGTTCGTGAAAATTTTATCAGCAGCAGTTTCCGCAAAGAAAGTGAAGCTTATAAAACCGATTCGCTTTCGCTGGTAAAAGTGCAGGCTTTGTTTTATCCGGTGATGCTTTTGCTGGCCGGTTTAAGCACTTTAATTACGGTTTATGTTGGCGGGATTGAAGTGATGAAAGGCAATATCACGGCCGGAAACATTGCCGAATTTATTGTTTACGTCAACCTCCTCACCTTTCCTGTGCTTTCTTTGGGCTGGGTTACTTCTTTGATCCAGCGCGCGGCGGCTTCGCAAAAAAGGATCAACGAATACTTGCAATTGGTTTCCGAAATTGATCAGCCTAAAGCTCCTGCCATCGACATTAAAGGAAATATAGAATTTAGAAACGTTGGTTTTGTTTATCCTGATACTAAAATTGTGGCACTAAAAGAAGTATCGTTTTCTGTTGCACCAGGCGAATTGATTGCCATTATCGGCCGTACGGGTTCCGGAAAATCTACCATTGCCAATTTACTGATGCGGATGTACGATTGCACTTCGGGCGAGATTTTGATTGATGGCAAACCCATTACCACTTTAAACTTAGAAAATTACCGCGCTCAAACCGGTTTTGTTCCGCAGGAAGTTTTCCTTTTTTCGGATACCATTGCCAATAACATTGCTTTTAGTGTGGATAAAATGGACATGCAACGTGTAGAAAATGCAGCTAAAAGCGCAGCCGTTTATGATAACATTACTGCTTTTGACCAAGGTTTTGAAACGATGATCGGCGAACGCGGCGTTACACTTTCCGGCGGACAAAAACAGCGTGTTTCTATTGCGCGCGCTGTTTTTAAGCAACCAAAAATCTTAATTTTTGATGATTGCCTTTCCGCAGTCGATACCAAAACGGAAGAGGAAATTTTAAATAATTTAGGTGAAGTGATGGCTGGAAGGACGAGTTTGCTGATTGCACACCGCATTTCTACCATTAAAAATGCAGACAAGATCATCGTTTTAGACAACGGAAAAATTGTGGAACAGGGAACGCACGATGTACTGATGGAACAAAAAGGAAATTACTTTGAATTGTATGAAAAACAATTGCTGGAAGAATCCGAAAGTTTGAATTAACGAATAGAAACTTTATTAAGTATCTGCCCGTACAAATAATTATTCAATTATAGTGCTTTTTTCTTTTGTACTTTTAAAAAAGCATTATATTTATCGCATCTAAACTAACGTAAATTATTGCAAATGGGAGATTTCGACAGCAGGGACCGCGAAGAGGTCTATTCTAAAAAAGTAAGGGCCGGTAAAAGGACCTATTTTTTTGATGTTAAAGCAACACGTTCAAATGATTATTACATCACTGTAACAGAAAGTAAAAAACGTTTGGAAGATGGTGTTTTTGTAAAACATAAAATTTTTCTGTACAAGGAAGATTTTGAAAAATTTGCAGAAGGCTTAAAAGAAACTACCGATTACATTAAAGCACACCAGGAAGTAGCCGAAAAACGTTACGAATTTGCCGAAAGCAACGAAAGCACTAAAATTGCTGATGATTTCTCGTTCGAGATATAAATTTTGACCTTACACCTAAACTTTATAACAACAAAAAATCCTGCTTATAGCGGGATTTTTTATTTAAACTTATTTCAACCTTCCCTGCTTACATCTTCAACGATCCGCCAAATAATGCACCAATCAATACCATCAAATAAAACACGATAAAAGAGACGATCAAAATCCCCCAAAAACGAAAATATGATTTTAACTTTTGAAAAGCGGCGTTGATACAAGACTGATCGCCATAATCAAAGCCTTTTTTTAAACCGGCACTAAACTGAAAAATATATAAAGAAGGCATAAATATCAATACGCCAAATAAAAAATACATGGCACTTAAACCACTGCCCAAAGCTTGCGCATCTAAATCGGAGCCATAAGCTTGTTTTAGTTTTCCTACTATAGAACCAACTGAAAATGCACTGATGATAGTTAAAACGCTAAATACAAAACCTACAATCCCTAAAAAGTGTGCCCATTTCCCTATTTCGCGTAAGTAGTTTTCCGACTCAAACGTGATCAGCATTTCGCTTGCTTCGCCTGGTGTTTCTGTATTTTCTATTTCCATGTTTAATTTTTGCCAATATATTTTTGCTGTTGTTGATACTGTTTTTACCCTATAAAAGTTTGCCGTGCATAATCAAAACAGCAATCGAAAAATAAATAACCAAACCCGTAACATCAACCAAAGTTGCCACAAACGGTGCCGACGAAGTTGCCGGATCTGCACCTAATTTTTTCAATACCAAAGGAAGCATGGAACCAGCCAATGATCCCCACAAAACTACGCCGATCAATGCAAAACCTACTGTAAAAGCAACCAGTAACCAATGCGGGCCGTAAATGTTGGTAAAAAACGTCCACGCAAAAATCCTGAAAAATCCTAAAACACCTAAAGTTATGCCCAGCATCAATCCTGATAATATTTCGCGGCGCATTACTTTCCACCAGTTGGCTACCGTAACTTCTCCCAAAGCCATCGCCTGAATAATCAAAGTTGATGCCTGCGAACCGCTGTTGCCGCCACTCGAAATAATTAAGGGCACAAACAAAGCAAGTACTACGGCTTTGGCAATTTCATCTTCAAAAAAAGCCATTGCCGTTGCCGTTAGCATTTCGCCCACAAATAAAATAACCAGCCAGCCAACGCGTTTTTTTACCAATTTAAACAAAGGCATATCTAAATACGGCTCGTCTAACGCTTCTGTACCACCAATTTTCTGGATGTCTTCTGTGTATTCTTGGTTGGCAATCCATAAAATGTCATCCACCGTTACAATTCCCAATAAAATGTCTTCCTGGTCGGTAACCGGCAATGCCACGCGGTTGTTCATCCGGAAAACGTTGATGGCTTCTTCCTGCGGATCATGCACGTGAAGCGCGATCAGCCTGTCGTCCATCAAATCTATAATTGGTGTTTCCGGGTCAACCACTAAAATATCGCGGATACGGATATCATCCAGCAAAACACCTTTTTCGTCAATCACATAAATTACATCAATCGTTTCAGAATTTTTACCGTAACGGCGAATGTGTTCCAGCACCCGGTTGACGTTCCAGTGCGCTTTCACAGCGATATAATCCGGTGTCATCAACCGGCCGATACTATCTTCTTCATAGCCGAGCAAAGCCAATGCTTCTTTTCTTTCGGCCGGAGGCAGCAAAATGATCAATTTTTTTACCGCATCGCCGTGCAGTTCACTAAACAATGCGGTACGGTCATCGGGAGGAAGTTCGGTAATCAGTTCGGTTACTTTTGGCCCGGAAAGTTTTTTGATGATCCTTTCCTGCGTCGGGAAATCCAGGATACGGAAAACATTAACTGCCCGGTTGATCGACAAGGTTTCTATAAACGTGGCCGCATGTTCGGGCAGTTCATCAATCAAATGCTCAACCTCCGAAATGTTTAAATTGTCCAGGTATTCCTTTAAAGCCCCGTCTTCGCTGCTATCCAGCAAACCTTCAATTTCCTCAATGTTTTCCTCCATAGTAACAGTTATTTATTTTGATGACACCTTTGGAAACTGTGCAAAAATCGTTTAATTTTTTGAATTAAGAAGGCTATTTCCTGCTATCTTTGCCGCAAATTTCACAACAGCGGCAAATAAAATACGATGCTGTTTTTATACGATAAAATCTAACAAATTATGGGATTACAATGCGGAATTGTTGGGTTGCCTAACGTAGGGAAATCGACATTATTCAACTGCTTGTCTAACGCGAAAGCACAGGCGGCCAATTTTCCTTTTTGCACGATAGAACCAAACATTGGCGTAATTACCGTGCCAGACGAAAGGATAACCAAATTAGCAGAATTAGTTAATCCTCAGCGTGTTGTACCTAACGTTATCGAAATTGTTGACATTGCCGGTTTGGTAAAAGGTGCCAGTAAAGGCGAAGGTTTAGGCAACCAGTTTTTGGGAAATATCCGTGCAACAAACGCTATTATCCATGTTTTAAGGTGTTTTGATGATGATAACGTAATCCATGTAGATGGTTCTGTAAACCCGATCCGTGATAAAGAAATTATCGATACAGAACTGCAACTGAAAGATTTAGATTCTATCGACAAAAAACTTCAAAAGGTAGAACGCGCTGCCAAAACCGGCGATAAAGAAGCTAAAAAAACGTTCGAAGTTTTAAGTACCTATAAACAGCATTTGCTGGCCGGAAAATCTGCCCGAACGGCACCAGTTAGTGTGGAAGACCAGGAATTTGTAGCAGATTTATTTTTGTTAACACTGAAACCAGTCATGTATGTTTGTAACGTAGATGAAGCTGCGGTAAATTCCGGCAATGCTTATGTAGATCAGGTTAAGGCAGCGGTTGCAGAAGAAAATGCGCAGGTGCTGATTATCTCTGCACAAATAGAATCAGAAATTGCCCAGTTGGAAAGCTACGAAGAACGCCAGATGTTTTTGGAAGATTTGGGTTTGACTACTTCTGGCGTCAGTCAGTTAATTAAAGCGGCTTATAGTTTGTTAAAATTGGCCACTTATTTTACGGCTGGTGTGCAGGAAGTTCGGGCGTGGACAATTACACAAGGTTTTACTGCTCAGCAAGCAGCAGGCGTAATTCATACCGATTTCGAAAAAGGGTTTATCCGTGCCGAAGTTATCAAATATGATGACTTTGTAAAATTAGGTTCGGAATCGGCCTGCAAAGAAGCTGGAAAACTAAGCGTGGAAGGTAAAACTTACATCGTTCAGGACGGCGACATTATGCACTTCCGTTTTAACGTATAACACTTTGCTGCTTCGGCAGGAAGTAATATATTTGCGCTTGGCAATGCTTCTTTTAGCACCATAAAATTAGCACTCGTAGTTCAATGGATAGAATGTGAGATTCCGGTTCTCATGATATAGGTTCGATTCCTATCGAGTGCACATAAAACCGCCTTTTAGGCGTGAAAAAGTGTTTTTTTTATTTCTACATACAATTTTACATACAGTATTTAATCAGCATTGCCTAAATTTCGGCAATCATCTGGTATTTGGAAAATAGTCACTTGACCTGTTGGTTGTTGTAACGCCTGGAAAACATCAAGTTCATTTATATTTTTGTTGTCAGACATAATAGACAATATAGATTCTAACTGCTCCAATTGCTGATACGTTAATTTACTAATATCGTAAATATCGTTCTTACCTTCCGCACTTACATCAATTTCCTGTTTTGCTGGTATCACATATTTTAACATTTTTTCAAGGAATATTAGTTTCTTCTCCGGGTCTAACTGTTGATATTGATTTTCAATATCAGGAAGGGCACCATCAATAAAACCTATGATTAATTTTCTTATTTCTGACGTTGTCCGATTCGGTACGCCTTTCGGCCTGCCGGCTGGATTATTTGTTTTTCCTTTAGGTGGCATGGTTTGTTTTTATTTGTTATTTTCAAAGACCAATTCGCTCGCCAATTTTGAGGAGCGAAAAACGAGTTAGGTTTTTACCGCCGGGTTACTGGATTAAAGAAAAACGGGTTAGGTTTGATTTTTTCCGGTGTAGGTAGAATAAAAAATCTTTGCAGATTCAGCCATGGATTTTGACTGGAAAAAAATGGAGCGTTGTAATTTTCTTCAGCGTAGTTGTTTAGCTCAATAATTGAAGCACACATCTTTTCAATCATTCGATAAGCTTTAATATCTTTAGGATTTGTTAAATACGTCCGGTTTACTTCTATCAACTCGTTAATTTTTTCTTTATTTTTAACAACCTTGCTACTTTCCAATGTGAATAGGTTTATGCTTGCATACAAGTGTGGAAAAGTTTTAACAACTTCTTCAGCATAAGAGATAAACTTAGTAGGGTCTGGCAATTCCAATTCGGCCAACAAGCTTGATTTTTTCTTCTTAAAACCGCTTACCGTTTCTTCTGGCTCTTCGATTAAGTCATCAATTTTTGAATCAAAGTATTTTTTTGGCTTGTAAATAGCTTCCGCTAAATCTTGGGCAGGCATTAAACCTAATCCTAAAAAGTTAAAGGCATCTACAGCACGTTGAATCACTGGCAGTAACTGATCCGTGTCTGATTTTAGTTTTTTGGTTTGATCTGTATTCTCCGCGATTAGTACAGGTGCAAAGGTTTCTTCTTGTGTTTTTTGCTTTTTCATTGTGTGTTATTTATTGTGTGTGTGTTGTTCAATTGTTTAAGTCGGTTACTTTTTTTAAAGCTTAGTTACTGGCAAAACCCTGTTTTGATAGCCTTAAAGGCACTTTTTTAGTTTTAGTAACCGAGTAACCAACTTTTCTTTATTTAAGGCTAATAGAAACTAATCATTATTAAAAACTATCTAAAAAATTACATTATTAACATTACTTTAAAATAATTCTCTATTTAATAGGTTATTTCTTGGTTACTCGGTTACTTTTAAGTAAAAACAGCGTTTTTGTATATCTAAAGGCGCTTTTTGAGTAACCAACCAGTAACCAGCTTTAAAAAAGAGATACTTTAACTCGGTTACTTTTCGCTATTGTTGGGTACTGGTAAAAACTCCTTTCCTTTAACTTTTCTGGTAGTGTGAAGGTAATTTCCTTTAAAATCAAACCCGTAGTGTTCCGCGTAGGATTTAAGGGCGTTGTTCATTCTAATACCCGATAAACCCTGCTTCAAATTATTTTCTTTACAAAACGCCTCATAGCTAAGATTAAATGTGGAAGTCGGAATAAATGATTCCACACACCACTGCTTAAAGTTTTCTTTAACAAACTCGTAAGTATGTTGCCCGAAGTTTTGCTTAAACTGTTTTTCCCATCCACCAGCACTTAATTTATCCGCTTCTAAATCAGGATTTAATAAATAAAGATGAATGCCTTTTGCTATAGCCCAGTCATACCCGTTCCAGTCATTTTCATCCCAGTTTGTTTGTGTTTTTACAGAAGTTGGAAACAGACCGCCAAAATATTTTTTAACACCTCCGCAAGCGGTAAAGAAATTAGTAAACTCAATTGGTATAATTCGCCGTTTGAGGCCCCCATCGATTAAATCAAAGGAATGATTAGTATTGAATAAAAACTTCGGTCCGTCGTACGGGCTTACTGTCTCTTCATTTAAAAACAAACGTTTACGCTGAATAAAACCTGTAGATATTTCTTTAAACCAAGAAATGTTAAATTTTTGAGTTAGATCACTTATCATTACGACACGTTGATAATCCCAACTTTGAAGTAATTTTTCGTCTAAGTGTGCCTGTTCACTTGGAAGGGAGTAAACTCCTGTCGTGTTATTTAAAAGGTGGCCGAAAAGGTTCTTTCCGCTACCGCCGCCCTGTTTTGGATCCGGGCAGGTCTCGGTGCAAATAATGATGTAACCTATGTTCTCATCTTTATAATCATGTGATAGGTAGCCAATAATACGAAACAAAGATTCGTTTAAACCAATAGCCAGATGTAGGAATTGGGTGTATTTACAAGATTCTGGACAAGTATCGATCCATTTCCTTGGTAATATTTTATCCTCCCAAATCAGTAAATCATTGTCTTCATAGTTCGTAAGGACAATTTTATCCCGGGTAATCTTAACAATTCCATTTGTGTAGCACTTGTAAGCTACCGACATTGAATCACGTAAAATAATGTCTTCTGGTAGTTCAGAAAACCTGCTTAGTGTGTATTGGTACGAGTGCTCCATAAATGCTTCGTACTTATTGCAGATATCCTCGTAGGTTTTTTCATCATCTTCAGCAATATATTTTTTCAGGCAATTGATAAACTCATTCTTTTTTAGTTTGTGTATTATGCCATTTTTTATCAAAACAGGCAATTGTTTGTATTGCATTAACCCCAGACCAGTAGCAACATTATGCAATCTTTCGCGGCTGATCTGGATTTTATGTTTATCGTCATAATTCCAAAATGTGCCGTGTGGATGCTTATTCTTGCCGGTCTGTTTTTCAGCTTCAATTGTATTTCGCGCTGCCTCAGAAAGATTTGGTGGAAGATTCGTAGGCTGAATGATAGCACATTGAACAATGGTGTTCTCAACACTATTTTTTATTTGCCCATAACCGTTAGCAACTAACCATTTATAGGTTTCTTTCCGGTCGTTATTAAACTGATATATGGCTAAAAACGAGGCTGCATTGTAGCCGCGGCTTGCTTCTAAATCGGTTGATGATGAAAACGAATAAAATATATTTTTTTCCTTGTTCCAGCTTAAAGAAACGCCTTTGCTTTTTCCAGGCCGGGTAAACCAGATAAAATGATTATTCTCTTTTTCACGCTTCCAGCCGTTGTTTTCGCAAAGTTCTATGGGGTTGCAACGTTTATTAAAATCTTCAAAAGGGTTAACACTATACCAGTTATCCTCACGCTTGGTTGACTTGTAAACCTGCTCTATTTTAATTATTTCAGTGTATGTTTTGCAAAGATTAATAATACTGCAACGCTGTTCCCAGGTTAAAACAGGGATTGGAACATCGCGGTAAACACTATAATTTAACGAAGGCGGGACAACGATCTGGCCACCTTCTCCGCGTGTTTCTAAAAAGTTTATTTCTTTTAACGGCTGTTTCTTTTTCGGGTTGCGCAGCCTATCTTGTTCAACTTCTTCCGCTGTAGGTATACGGCCTGCAAGTTTAAAGCTGCCATCTGGCACACCTCCTGTAATACGATAAAGAAGGTGAAAACCGCCAGATGGTGTTTTGTGGATACGAAGTAACGGCCAAATTTCAGGGTAGAAGCTTTCTAAATCTTTAAACAAAGTAGCATCAATACCAGGGTTATATTTGCTATCAATATCAATGACTTCCAAGTTGTCCGAAACTTTTCCGCAAACGGCACCGACGGCACCGGTATTGAACTTTTCCATAACATGCCATAATTCGTCTATTTTGTAGCGGTGCTTTTGGTTGTAAGTCCAAAGCCCGATCGGGCTTTTAGCAAGTTTATCTCCTTCGTCCTTATCTCTGACTGGTATAATACTTAAATTGTCGTCAACATATTGTTGTATTACTTGCCAACACGCCGATATCTCGTTTGCTTGAACCTCGCTCATCGAACAACGCTTTTATTCGGCCCTAAAACAATGAAAAAAACACCTAATGTATTCGCCTTAAAGGATTGATTGTTAGCATAATAATTATTATATTTGATATGTCTTTGATTTTTAAAAAAGGGGTTAAGATTTGCTTTAAGCATTTTTAGCCCCTTTCTTTTTATTTGCTAAAGCAGCATCTACCTCACTTTTCTTAAAATAAACAGTCCTGCCAGTTTGATAAAAAGGAACAACACCGCGTTTCTTGTAAGCCTGGATAGTGGCTTTTGATACATTTAAATAACCGGCCAATTGTTGGATAGTTAGCCGTTCATCATCCAATATAATTTCCGGTTCCGGTTTAAAAGTAGCCAACGCTGCAAGTACATTTTTTTGGATTAACCGCGAGAGACTTTCTTCGGACATTTCAATGAAAAGCATTTGTTGTTGATTTAATTACAACACAAAAATATAACAATAATATGTTGAAATTCAATAGGTTAACTATAAGAACTATAAAATTTATAGTTCTTATAGTTTCGGTAGTTTGATACAATTAAAGTCAATCAGGCAAAAGAAAAAGCCTGGAATGTTCCAGGCTTTGATAGCGTTTAGAAATACTCTATATATGGTTTTTTAAAACATTTTTCTATTAAAAAAAACTGTTTAACTGTATCTTTTGGAATCTCATGTTCGCAATAACAGTCGTTATTAAACTTCAATACTACGAATTCGTTATTTTTAGCCCATTCTACCCGCGCTATTATTTCATTGCCACCATTCATCTTTAAAAGGTATGTTTTGCTTGGAATAAAAAATTTTTTCCAGGTCAGAATTTCCCTCATATAAACGAAATCCCCCGGTTCTATAATTGGTGCCATTTCATCAGAATAGATTTCATAGTAAAACAAAGGTGGCGGCTCCGTATACTGCTTTTGGTCGTCCTGTACAACCTTTCCTGGGTTGGTTAATTTTTGGTTTGCCCTGGCTGGTAATAAAGCAGCTTTTTCAGCGGCCGTTGGTGTTTTGGGTGTGATTTCCATAATAAAAGTTATTTGAATAAAGTAATTACTATAAATTGTTGTAAATATAGTAATTAAAGTATGAAATAAAGTAATTGTTTTAAATATTTTTTTTAGTTTATTTGTAGTAAATAAAGCAATCATGACGGCCATAACACTAAAACAAATTCCTGATGAAACCCATAGGGCTATTAAAAGAGTTCAGCTTGACTTTGAAGATCAGGGAATAAAAAAAACGCTTGAAGAAATCTATATTGATTTACTTACAAGCGGACTAAAAGAGCACCAAGCAAAGGAAAATACCAAAAAGTAATAGGTGCGATTTGCAAAATGTTTTTTGGGTTGGTTAGGTCAAGCTGGTTTTGTTTAACCGCTTTTTCACAGGCAATAAAATACAAGCGTGCCTGTTTGCCTTTTTCTGTCCGTTGCAGCATGGAGATTTCTTTGGCGCAATCGAGGGATAGGGCGTAATCGGTTGATGGACGGCCACCGGTACTTTTCGCGGAAATCAGCGTAAAGTCTTTTTCTCGC
Organism: uncultured Sphingobacteriaceae bacterium; assembly: GCA_964251965.1. Lineage (GTDB taxonomy): Bacteria > Bacteroidota > Bacteroidia > Sphingobacteriales > Sphingobacteriaceae > Mucilaginibacter_A. Next base: position 896,500 of record CAXULQ010000001.1, read on the forward strand.
TCAAAGCCATATTCAAACATCCTTTTACACCAGTTTGTAAAATCTTCTTTTACTTCCAAGAAAAAATGTAGCTCTCTGGCAGAACAAACTTGTTCTTCGTCTTTTATTAGGCAGATCAGAACCTGGCATTAAACCAAAAAACGCATTCTGTTCCTACAACTAACTTCCAAAATTATTTGCAAAAATTTTAATTAAATAGTATATGTTGTTTTTACAATATATATTAGCTTAATTCAAAATTCCTAACCTATTAAACTATCAGTATTGAAAGAGTTGTTGCCTATTAGGTTTGAAGGTTATATGGAAAAAGGCGGATCAACTCGCCCTTGGAAAATAGTAACTATTAATCCACACCCCGACGAACCCTTAGAAGTGGCTTATGTTCTCAAATTGTTTAAAAGCAGTCATATATCGCAGCAAAATAGCATCGGTAAAGAGTTTCTATGTAATTTTTTAGCAACCGAATTCGACTTGATAACGCCTGAATGTGGTTTTGTCTTTTTGAATCAGCCTTTTTTAGATACTCTTGAAAAAAAACAATTATCTGAATATCGCACAAAGCATCAAGAATTTACTTTTGCATCCAGGTTATGTACTGATGCAGTCCTATACAGTGAGAATATGCCCAGATCATTTGCCATTAAAGATTATGCAAATATTTTTATGTTCGATTGTTTAACGTTAAATTCTGATCGTGGTGGTTTTAGAAATAAGCCTAATTTGTTAGTTGATGACGAAGGGTTTATATTAATTGATCACGAAGCAACTTTCGCTTTTGCCGATAGTCCAAATAAAAAAGCGTTCGATGTTATTACAAAAAATATAACAAAAAACTCTATTTCACCGTATCCCTACGCAATGCATCTTTTTTATCCGATACTCAAACAGTATAAAGGAAGTAAAAAAAATATTTTTGACGAATCGCGAGAATCGTTAAGAAATCTAAATCTAAATGCCATTAATAGCTATATTAGCACTCTCGAAAATTTTAATATTAAGGTCGGTTCAAGAGTGTTAATAAATGATTATCTTAAATTTGCTAAAGAGAATTCTGAAAAGTTTATTAACATTTTACTAAGTGTAATATCATGAATAACGGCACATTTTCGTTTTCTTTACTGCAATACCACCACTCCCAAATATTGGGCGAAATATTGAATATTGGATTAATAGCCTACTTTCCAGATCAAAGAATTATAAGATTTATCTACCCTGAAAAATTAATTAGGTTAAGATTTGCTTATCCGGAAGCTCCAGAAAAAACAATAAAAAGCTATTTTAAATTTTTTACAAATCGAGTAAAGGAGTTAAATTCAAAGCCAGAAATTTTTGCAAGTTATAATATCGAATCTTCTTTAGAGGCTTTTTTAAACAAAGAGTTTATTGCATCGGATTCATCGTCTTTACAATTTGGAAAGGTAAAGAAATCTGTGTTGTATACTGATGATATAAACACTATATCTAATCAATTATATAATTTATACTTTTCAGTCTTTTACCAACATGATAGTATTATTCATAAAATTGACGAGTCGACACTTTTAAATAAGTATAAAAAGCTATTCAAGGAGTTTAGTCTCGTTGAGAACGACAACAATTTTCGACTACCGAAAATTAGGTATGATTATGAAGTAACGGCAAATTCAGGTAATAAGGTAAAATTTGATGTTGCATGGCAAGCATCAAACGAGCTACATTTGGTGAAACCCATCAGCTTTGACTTGGTGAAACCTGAGGCAATAACAAATAAAGCATACCGTTATTACGGGCAATTTTCCGATTTAGAAAACATCGCCGAAACGGATAAATTAAATTTCGATGTTTTATTGGCAAAACCCACAAAAAGACAGCTTTTTTCCGCTTATGACACAGCAACACGTTTATTAAGTATTCCCAAGGCTGTTAACATTGTAGAATTCGACGTATTAAACCAATATGCTAAAAGTACGAGTGAATTACTTCAGTTTGAAAACTAAAAACTTTAAATTATTTTGTCCCAACACGTAAATAGTTATCCTATAAACACTATTAGAAAGTTGCTCTGTCAATTGTTCTTGTGTAATTAGCATCTGCATTTTTGATATCTACAATACTTGTGTAAATCTGTATATTTTTCATTGACGTATTGATTAGGTTAGCAATGTGCAAGCTGGCAGCAACATCATTGCCCAACTGCTGGACCGCGCCACCTGCATAAGTACCGCCCAAAGAGTAACCACCACTTGGCGAGCCCTCGGTTAAACTTCGGCCGCCGTATTTTTGGTTGATGAAGCTTAACAGGTTGCGTGTATGCGGATCCCGGACCGCTTCGGAAACAATCACCGCTTCACCGGAACGGAGGTAGGCGTTTAAGTTATCTTCCTTTGAATAACCAGGAAGGATTGCGCCTTTGCCGTCGGATTTGTAATCTAAACCTTGGATACCGCCGCGCGCTTTACCGGAAACTAATGTTCCTACAGTTTGAGCAGCTATTATAACCGTGCTTGATACTTCTCTTGCAGTAATTGCAGCTATTTTAAATCCAGCAGCAGCAATGATACCCGCTGCAATAACGCCTCCAAATAATGGAACTTTTGCCCATTGTCTCGCCTCTATTGAGGCTGCTAAAGAAATTTCCGATTTTTCCTGCTCTGCGTTGATAATAATCTGCGCAATAGCCAACGCTTTTTGTATGCCAAAAGCTATTTTCCCAGCAGTAGTGTTTTTCCCCAGTAAATCAACAACCTCGCCGGTTAATGCTTGTGCGCTATCCAAAACGGCATTATCCAATACTTTTCTTGCTTCTGCAACTTCTTTAGCAACGTCTAATGATTTTTGCTCCGCTTTATCTTGTTCGTCAAGACGGTCCTGCTGTGCTTTTATTGCGGTATTATCATTTTCAATATCCTGCTTCAACTCCTTTTGAAAGGCATCTGACTGCTGCCGGTCAACGACCGCTTGGCGTTCTGCGTACAAAGCATCTAAAACTCCATTCTTATCTTCTTCCCCTTTAGCAACTAATGCTTCACGCTCAATAATTTGCTTGTTAATGTCGCCGATTTCCTTTTCATTGGCTACCTGTCGCAACGCGGCCTCTTTATCGCTGCCATTTTGGATAAGGGCAATCCGTGCGGCGATGGATTTATCTAAAGCATCGTTAATCGTTTTGGTATCTTCATCGGAATATTTTTGGGCCAACTGTTTAAGTTTCGCCTCTCGCTCTAATTCAAGTTGTACAACTACATTATTATACCTTCGGTAGGTTTGCTCTTTTTTATCAAAGTCAACGTTGATTTGAGCAAGTTCCTGCTGCCTTGCCGTTAAAGTTAACGCGGCAGTATTAAGCCTGGACTGTGCCAGTTCTTGTTCTGCTTTTAAGTCTAATGCTTCTTGCTTTTTGCGCTGCTCGGCAGACATTTTTGCTTTTTGATCTGCTTGTAGCTGGTATTTTTCCTGATCGTTATATATCTTTTCTAAAGCAGAATTGGCTTGCTGCTGATCTGCGTTCCTTTGGCTGTATCTTTCTTTTAAAGATTTATAAGTAGTTCTGGTGATTTGATCAGAATTTAATAAAACGTTTGCCCTGTCGATATTGCCTTTTTTTAATTCTGCAATATCATCATCGGTAAGTTTTTTTATATCGGTATTGCCTTTTACCCGTGATTCGTTTTGTTTTACCGCATAATCTATAGTTTCACTAATAGCATCCGCATGGAATTTTACAGTTTTTGCCTGTTGGTCTTTTTCCATTTTATCAGCCTTATCTAAATAAGCCTGACGGCTATCGTTATCTAAAGCCCTGTTTTTGGCCTTAATCCGTAATAATTGCACCTCATTTTGTACCTGTTGGTTTTCTTGCTCGTTGATATCTGCTCTATCCTGCAATAATTGAAGTTTATCGGTATGTTTTGCTGCATCGTCGGCGGCTTTCCCAACTCTTTTAAAAAAATCTTCAAAAGCGTGATCATTAAAGATAGAAACAGTACCTCCTCCAAAGGCTTCTTTTATAATACCGCCTATTTCCGAAAATCCAGCTTTAAACCTTGCAGTATCTTGTTCAAGTCCATCAGAAAAACTATCGTATTGCTGTAAAAATGAGTAGATAGACGCACCTGCTGCTGCCAAAGCGGCTACAATTACCCCGCCTAAAGCAGAAAACGAACCGGAAAGTAAAGAGTTTGATGCGACCTGCGCTTCGCTTGCTTCTGCGCTTTTAACCGCTGCCGCTTCCTGCGCTGCTGCCGCTTCGCTGGATGCAACAATCAGTTCCTGTTGAGCCACAACCAGTTCTTGGGTAACCGCTGCCAATGCCGCTTCGGATTCTGCCAACGCTGCCGCCGTGGCCGTTTCGCTTGCATAAATTGCGTTTAATTCCGCTTCGGCTGCTGCCAACGCTTCCTCTGTTGCCGCATGTTTTGCGGCGGCGGCCGCCGCTATGTTGTCTGCCTCGGCGGCGGCGGCTGTGGAGGCTAAAGATTCTGCTTGGAGCGTTCGTAAAGTTTGAAAACCTTGGATAACTGCGCGTTGGCTTCCTACAAAATTGGTGATTGCGTTTCCTGCTGCGGTAACAGACGTAGGGAAAGTTCCAAACCCTGATATAACACTTCGGATTCCACCGCTGAAGGTCTGTTGCCCACTTTGTGCGTTGGCTAAAGCATCGGCATAATTCCCGACGTTCCTCCGGTTATCCCCTACTGCCGATTCATTTTTCTTTAGTTCATCTGAAATAGCTTTGATCTGTGCCGTATATGCTTTGCCGGCCGTTGTGCCGTCGCGTTCTTCTTTGCCTAAAGCATTATACTGCGTGGTAAGAAGCGAAAGCTGCGCACGTAATTGGTTATTACTTCCACTTGCGTTTTGCGAAATGGTAATATATGCCTTTTGCTCTCCGGTTAGGGTACGTAAAGCAGCGGAATTTTGCGCATACGCAACGGATGTTTCTTGGCCGGATTTCTTTAATCCGGCTTGCTCATCTTTTATCCCTTTAATAGACTTTGCTAAGTCTTCTGCCTGTTTTGCTGCATCTGCCGCATTGATTGCAACGTCAATAATGACGCGCGAACTGGTATCTGCCATTTACTAATCTTAATATGTGAAATATTAAGGCTGGATAAATAGATACTTAAATAATTAATTAATGCCTGATTATATTTTCAAATGTAGTTAAATAATTTTATGTTTAGTTCTGATTGTATAATGGAAACCGCTTCATAATCATAAAATCTTTTAGGTTCAAGTCCAAAGCTTTTATATCTGATTTAGGTAGCCAAAGTTTTCTTTCTGCATAAAGAAAATAATCCCCTAACCTTATAACATCTTGAAAAGGCATTTGCCCAATTACTTCTTCAGTATATTCGTCTGCTTTCTGTGTACCAAATTTTCTTTTAGAAACCATCGTGTACGAATAATAACCCACAAGTTTTTTATACTTGATATAACAGTTAAACGGTTCGTTACCCATTGATTTTATTAAACTTAATAATACTATTTTTTCGCGGATAGTCCGTTTAACTGAATCCATGTGAAGATTTATCTCGGTGGCCATTATCACCAATTTATTTCCCTCTTGTTGTTGCGAGAGGTGTTTAAGGAACTCTTGAATTTCTAAAGTCAATCCATCTAAAAGCCCTATAAAAGAAGTCATGTATTGTTGTGGATTTTTGGTTTGTTTAATTGCATCCAAGTTACCCATCAACAGTTGGAGTTTTTCAAGATCAGTTTTATACAAGTTTAGCTTAACAAATTGATCTATTGTGATTTCTTCAAGGAAAGGGAATGTAAAGGCTGTGTCTTTAATTTCGTATGGCATTTTCTTTAAATTTTACTTAAAAATACTTAAAAAATCTCGAATATTTTTCTTTAATTGCTTGGAAAAAAACAGTTATGAAAATAGTTTTATTGGCTGCAGAAAGCGGAGAAAATAACTTTCTTTACTTTGTTTTCGGTTTATTAACAGTAATGCTTGTTGTTGCGGTTTATACAAAATATGAGCGAAGGCAAAAAACAAAGAGGCTAAAGGTTGTGTATGATGACTTGCTAAAAGCAAGCAGTAAAAAAGCGGCTTTGGATGCAGGAAGGTTATATTACGGCTCAATGCGCAAAGGTGGTAAACTGACAATTTACGACGAACAAGCTTTGGCTAATGATATTAGTGTAATGCAGGCTTAGATATTAGCTTTAATCCTAATAATAATCTATATTCTTAATCCACTCGGTATTATTTCTTTTATAGTATGGCACATTATTTAACATGTCTTTTTCGTCTGCATTGTTGAAGGTGGTTATCTTCGCTTTACAGCCAAATTCCTTGTTGATTAGTTTATGTAAAACCTCAGAACTAACAGAATAAAAATAGCCTCGTTTTTTTAACACCTTAATGGACTTATAAAGTATCGTATCGTTTCTACTACTTTTCAACTCTTCATTAATCAAGTTTTTTTTGCGAAGAATTTTATAAATCATCTCTTGCGCCTGTTCATCTTTGATCAACTCTTTAAAATTATTGTATTCAACTTCAGAAGTTGTTGTAGTGCCCTTAGTGTCCAATTCCTTTTCCCTTTTTTGCAAAAAGTCAGTCCATATTTCTAACTGCATTACTTCTTCATCAATTATAGGTTTCTCACTTCTGCTAATAAAATATAGCTGCTTTTTGATAAAGAATAATTCGTCTATTTTACGTCCTTTCAGTGTGTCGCTTGTTTCAATAATAGGTTGATAATTGTCATTTAACGACAAAGCTAATTTTAATCGATCTCCGGTTGTTTCTATTCTCACACCATCGATTAAAACAAAGTCTGATTTGTCAAATAAAAACTGTTCGTACTGTTCTTGATGAATTTGCGCTACATTATCCTGCCGTATTTGTTTAACTTTTATCTGCAAATGTGTTTTTTTCATAATCCTTTTTCTATCATAATTGAAGCAAACATTTTTGCTTTGTCCTGGTTGGTTGCCCTAATGTATTTCAAAAAACTACTTTCGGTAGTGTGGCCAGTTGTGCTCGTTATCAACAAGATTGGCACTCCAGCGTTAAACATATTGGTAGAATAACTCCGGCGGCAACAGTGGCTCGAAATGAGTGAGTGTAAAGGAAATTCTTGTATTGTTTCTAAATTTCCCTTTGTGTTTTTTATTGAGTACAGTTGGGTTAGCCCTGCTTCTTTCGCTATAAGCTTAATGTACTCGTTAAATTTCTGATTTGAGATTGTTGGTAGAGCTACTGGATATTTTGCTAAAACAGGTCTTAATTTACTCATTACCGGAATTACTACCCTGCCTTCAGTCTTTACTTGCTTTAATTGAATAAAGTTGTTATCAATGGTTTTTAAGTCAAGCTTGCTAAAATTACCAAACCTTAAACCCGTATAACAACCTATTAAAAACAGGTCTCTTACTTTATCCAAGGTAGGGTAATAAACATTTTTACCTTTATCACTTACGGCAAACTTAATTTCATCTGAAAAATCAAGAGATGCAATTTGATCAATTTGATCAGAATTTAAGTATATTGTATCTGATTCGTAAGAGGGTTTTAGAAAAACATCTGGATCGTAAACCGGTGTTTTGCTTGCTTTCATCACCGTTTTAATATCCTTGATGAAATTACCGAAACTTGATAATTCTTTTTTCTCCACCTCAAAGCAGAAAAATTTAAATTCATCATAAAACTGCTTGTTTATATCTTCGAGCAAAAGATCAGATTTCCCTTTATAAGTTAAAAACCTTTTAACAACAGCAAGGGAACTGCTGATGTTCTTTATTGAATTTAATGTATAACGCTTGCCGGCGCGTTTTCCTTTAGCAATTACTGTTTTACCGCTTTCCCGGTCGATAATTATTTGACTAAAAAATGTTAGAAAAGTAATTTTAGTTGGTGCATCAATTACCTTCACATGTGGCGCAGAAGTGCGTTTAGGCTTATACGTTAAATCAAGTTGTTTTCTAACGTACTCAATTGTTAAATCAGCACCTTTTGTATCACTAACGATAGAAACAACCTTTGCGGCCATTCCTTTTAATTTAGTATTGTAAGCTGCGGAAAAGGGTGCTGTGCTTTTAATTGGGTTGATAGTATCGCTCTTAGTACATTCATTGCGATAATATTTTTTTTCAATCCTTATGCCAGTATAATATTGTAGTCTTAAACCATTGAATGAATAGAACATATTTATTGCTTGTTCATCCCCTGGACGTGCTTCTAAGTAAAACTTTGGCTTTGCCATGACTGTATGTAAATTCGTAATTTCTATAAATCTACATACAGTTTTTTATTTATCCTAATGGTCTCTAATTTATTTTAAATTATAAAATTGAGAGTTCTAACTGTAAGAAGGGCGTTTTTTTATCTAAGCTTTATTAAGCTGAATTTCGTTAATTCTTAGGTTCGATTCCTATCGAGTGCACTTTGCTAATTAGCTTTTTTATTGTTTTAGCTTTTTGTTATGTAATAAAATAATATGGTTAAAAACAGCATAAACGTTTACCAATAAAAAAGCCCTTCGTTTCCGAAGAGCTTTTCATATCTAAATTTAAAAGTTTTACTGCGCAGTTTCCGGTCTCGGCGGACGAGGCATTAAAGCTTTCCTTGATAATTTCAGTTTACCTTGTTTATCAACTTCCAGCAATTTTACTTTTACAATTTCGCCAACTTCAAAAATACCGTCCATCGTTTCGTAGCGTTTCCAGTCGATTTCTGAAATGTGCAGCAAACCATCTTTGCCCGGCATAATCTCCACGAAAGCACCAAAAGGCATAATCGTTTTTACTTTTCCTTCGTACGTTTCGCCAACTTCTGGTTTGGCTACAATGTTGCGGATACGGGAAACAGCAGCATCAATGGCCGCTTTATTATCAGCAAAAATTTCGATGATGCCTTTGTTGTCCACTTCTTCAATGGCGATGGTGGCACCGGTTTCGCGTTGCATTTCCTGGATGATTTTTCCACCAGGCCCGATAATGGCGCCAATAAACTCTTTGTCGATCGTCATGCTTACAATGCGTGGCGCATGTGGTTTGTAATCTTCGCGGGGTGCGGCAATCGTTTTCTTCATCTCATTTAAGATGTGCAAACGGCCTTCTTTCGCCTGATCCAATGCTTTAATCAGCACTTCGTTTGATAAACCGTTGATCTTTAAATCCATCTGGCAAGCTACAATACCTTTTTCGGTACCGGTAACCTTGAAATCCATATCTCCCAAATGATCTTCATCTCCCAAAATATCAGAAAGGATAGCGTATTTTCCTGTTTTTTCGTCGGTAATCAAACCCATTGCAATCCCGGAAACCGGGGCAGTCAGTTTGATACCGGCATCCATCAAAGCCAAAGTCCCGGCGCAAACGGTTGCCATGGACGACGAACCGTTGGATTCCAAAATATCAGAAACGATACGGATAGTGTAAGGATTTTGCTCCAAGCCCGGCAGAACCTTCTTTAAAGAACGCATAGCCAAATGACCATGACCGATTTCCCGGCGGCCTGCACCACGGTTTGGTTTTACTTCTCCGGTAGAAAAACCCGGAAAGTTGTAATGCAGCAGGAACTTGTTATAACCGTTGATGAACGCGCCGTCAATCATCTGCTCATCGGTTTTAGAACCTAAAGTAACAGAGGTTAAAGATTGCGTTTCGCCACGGGTAAAAACAGCAGAACCGTGTGCAGCAGGCAAATAACCGACTTCGCTCCAGATCGGGCGGATCTCAGTTGTCTTCCGGCCATCCAAACGTTTGCCTTCATTTAAAACCAAATTACGGACAGCATCGTACTGTACGTCGTGGAAATATTTTTTAGCGAGATGAACCTGGATCGGATCAGGATTTTCGCCCAAAGAAGCGATAAACTCATCACGGATCAGTTTAAAGTTTGCACTGCGGTCATCTTTTCCGGAAGCTGCAGCAGCAACGGCATAAGCTTTGTCGTAAGTGGCTGCAAAAACTACTTCTTTTAGCTCTAAATTACTATGCTCATGGTTGTAAATGCGTTTATCGGTTTTGCCGGCTTCTTCAGCAAGTTCAATTTGTACTGCAACCTGTATTTTAATGGCTTCGTGTGCAAAAGCAATCGCTTCCACCATTTCGGCTTCGGCAATTTCGTTTGCTTCGCCTTCCACCATCACAATATCCGTAGCAGAACCGGCAACCATAAATTCTAAAGTTGCTTTTTCCAGTTCGGTACGGTTTGGGTTGATAATTAATTTTCCGTCGATTTTTGCTACGCGGACTTCGGAAATCGGCCCGTTAAAAGGAATATCCGAAACCGAAATTGCAGCCGAAGCAGCTAATCCGGCCAGACAATCCGGCATGATGTTTTTATCGGCAGAAATTAAAGAAATCATCACCTGCGTATCGGCATGATAATCTTCGGGGAACAAAGGGCGCAATGCACGGTCAACCAAACGGGAGATCAAAACCTCGTAATCTGACAGGCGTGCCTCACGGCGTAAAAATCCGCCCGGAATCCGTCCTGCTGCTGCGTATTTCTCCTGATAATCTACGGAAAGTGGCAGGAAATCTACGCCTTCTTTGGCTTCTTTGGATGATACTACGGTTGCCAGCAACATCGTATCGCCCATTTTTACTACCACCGAACCATCAGCCTGTTTAGCCAATTTGCCGGTTTCGATCTCTACGATTCGGCCATCGCCCAGATCAATTGTTTTCTTAATTACATTCATTTTGTTGTTGTATCGGCCCGTTTTTCATCTTTAGAACGTACCTGCTTTTATATAAATTTTATTTTTTTGGAAGTAAAAAAGCCATCCGCAAACGAGATGGCTTTTAGCAAGAAATTACCCCAGGTTATTTTATAATATCCCTTAGTTCCAATGCCTTGATGATGGCACGGTAACGGTTAATATCCTTTTTAAACAAATAGCCTAATAAAGACCGACGTTTACCAACCAGTTTCTGTAGCGACAATTGGGTAGAAAAATCTTTTTTGTTTTTTTTCAAATGCCCGGTTAAATGGGCAATACGGGTGGTGAACAACGCAACCTGACCTTCGGCAGAACCGGTATTGGTTGCACTTTGTCCGTGTTTTGCAAAAATCTCTGCTTTTGCTTCTTTACTTAAATACATTACCTGAATAATATTAAAGCGTAAATAATTTGTGTGAATTGTGGCGCGAAGATAAAGCAAAAACTATTAGCAAACAAGTGAGATGGCAATGCTTCTTTTAGCAGGTAAAAAACTTCTTTTTAGAAGGCTGGTTAAATCAATCAAAGAAGATTCCTCCTATCTTCGAAATGAACAAAAATACAGTACAACCAAAATTACATGATCATATCCAAAGACAATCTCAGAATTTTCACCCAAAATATATTTGTAAAAATTGGCTGTAGTTCAGCACACGCAGAATTAGCTGCTGATGTTTTACTAAAATCAGATTTGCGCGGAATCGATTCGCACGGTGTTGCCCGTTTAAGTGGTTACGTGCGTTTGTGGGAGAAGAAACGCATCAATCCAACACCAAATATTCGAATCGTACATGAAACACCAACCACGGCAACCGTTGATGGCGATGCCGGATTAGGTTTAGTAGTTGCACCTTTTGCCATGCAAGTTGCGATAGCAAAGGCCGAAAAATATGGTTCTGGCTGGGTTTCGGTGCGTAATTCCAATCATTTTGGGATTGCCGGTTATCATGCTTTAATGGCCGTTGAAAAAGATATGATCGGTTTTGCCATGACCAATGCAAGTCCGTTAGTTGCGCCAACTTTTTCTAATGAAAGAATGCTCGGAACAAACCCCATGTGTTATGCTTTCCCGGCGGGAAAATATCCGCCGCTGATTGTAGATATGGCAACTTCGGCTGCAGCAAACGGGAAATTGGAAATTGCACAACGTGCAGGAAAACCTGTGCCCGAAGGCTGGATTCAGGATGAAAAAGGTGATTTTACCACTGATCCTCATGCTTTAAAATCCGGCGGTTCTTTGTTGCCTTTAGGCAGCGACCGCGAGCACGGCAGCCATAAAGGTTTTGGGTTGAGTGCAACGGTTGATATTCTTTCTGCTGTGCTATCCGGCGCTAATTACGGGCCTTGGGTTCCGCCTTTTGTGGCTTATTTGGATCCGGCACCAAATCCTGTTGGTACGGGAATCGGACATTTTGTTGGGGCGATGCGTGTAGATGGTTTCCGGCCGGTTGATGAATTTAAACACCATTTGGATAATTGGATTGAGAGATTTAAGTCGGCAAAAACAGTATCACCAGATCAAAAAGTAATTATTCCCGGCGAACCGGAATTGGAAGCGGAATTGGACCGTAAAGTAAACGGTATTCCTTTGGTTGATGCGGTTGCTAAAGATTTGAATGAACTGGCGGAGAAGCTGGGTGTTGAAAAATTGAGTGAAATTTAGAATTAGTTAATAACTCGCGCCAATAATTGCAGTAATTCTTTTTCACCAATGTTGGATTGTTCAGCTTTATCGTAAATTGACAAGAGATATACTTCAGTTTCGCTAATTGCCAAATATGTGTAATCCTTGCGCCACCAGATTTACCTTTCCCTTTTGACGCAAGGGCAATTCTAATCTTATAACAGTCGTTACCAATAGCAATTCCAGTTTTAGGATTACTTTGTAATTCTGTTACAAGTGCTACAATTTCAGCTTTAAGAGAAGGATATTTTTTTACCAGTCTTTTTAACTGCTTGTCAAAAGGCGGAATTGTAAGAACTTTAAAGTTCATTTAATAAATCGCCAATTGGACGGCCTTTCAGTTTGCCAAATTTAATTTTATTAGCATTTTTAAACGCTTTTTTAATTTCTTTTATTTCAGCCAGTAGTTCGGCATCAGGAGAGGAAAGCGGTTCAGCTTTTACATAACTGTAGGATTTAAGTAATTCTACAAATGCTGCTGCCTGGTTATCTTGCACATCGATTAAAAGTTTCATACTTTAACTTTATTATAGTTGAACAAATAAATATACCGAAATAATACAAATAAAAAATCGTGGTTTATAATTCGTTTACTCTACTTAATAAGAATTATTTGGGGTAACAGTTAATATTGTTATAATTAGGTTAAACGTTTTAAGTCGGTAAAAACAGTATCACCAGATCAAAAAGTAATTATTCCCGGCGAACCGGAACGGGATTGTTAAAGTAAATAGTATTTACTTAGCGAATGCGGTTGTGAAGATTTGAATGAATAGGCGGAGAAGTTGGGTGTGAGGAATCTGAACTGGTTTTAAAATATAATAGGTATTATTGAATTAGAAATCCGCAGTTCAAAGGATTAGTAGTACTGAAAACGAAAAAACAACTTTTATTTATAACTATACCTGTATGAAACTTTTATTGTTGTGGCTATCGTTGATTCCTTTTTTTCCGTGTTTTGGCCAGCCCAAAGAACTGTCGGAGCGAAGTGTTACTGATACATCTTTTAAAACGAAGATAGTTGTACATTATCTGAATAAAAAAGATATGGAAAACCCGTTCAATACGAAATTTCAGCAATACCAGGATTTTGCGCTCGAAAATTATGCGCTGGTAGCCCCGCCCAAATACATCCTAAAGCAAGATAGCGTTACCCGCTCTTATTCTTTTTATTTGGATAAGCCAAGATTGCTCAACATTGGGTACCATGAAATTTATGTAGAACCTAATGACAGTTTGGACATAAGCTATCAAATGATAGGCAAGAACCAATACGGAGGCCCTGTTGAAAAAATAATATTCAACACACCTAATTCATTTATATACCTGCTCAATGGCCAGAACACATATGTACCGAAGCTTAGCCAGTTCCCGCTTGACAACATAAAAAATTTAAGTGACATCAATACATATTTCAATCTTGCATACATTGACAGTCTTTCCGACAGTTACATAAAAAATATCTTTTCCAACAATCCGCAGTTCAAGGAAACGAATGGCCGAAAGGAATTTTTAGGCCAAATCATGCACCAAAATAATTTATTGGCACTTTTATCTGCATTTACAGGCAGGTTTTCGTATTTTAACGATACCGATAAGGCTGTAGGCACTGAACGATTGCTGTATTTGTACAGGACACTTTCAAATACATTAAAACTGAAAAGATATACTTACTACATATCAAGCCAAAAGATATACGAACTGGCGTATCAACCCAAGTGGGCAAAAAAAGCGTTCGGGTTTGATGTTATAAACGCTGATCTTAAAGATTATGACACCCTGACACAGCAGTATTTTTGGTTAATCACCATAAAAAATAATTTGACGGATTTGAGAAACGATACAGCAAACCTTGCAAGAATAAACAGTGCCATAACTGATCCGGTACTTCAAAGCTATGCCAGTAAATACTTATCCCTAAAAGTTGCAGGAAGGGAAGGCAATGGTTATATGACGAACGAACTTAGAAATGTGCCGGTATATGATGCAGCCCAACATGAAACTTCATTAGGCCAGATATTTAAAAATACCCGGCAGCCAGTTTTATACTTTGATTTTTGCGGCTCTTGGTGCGGCCCCTGTTTAAGAGAAATGGGAGAATATGCCGCCCTGGATCAGAGAAAGTATGACCATTCTGACAAAGTACGGCCGATTTGGATATTTTTTGAAAACAATCAAAAAGATTGGTTGAAAGTGATAGATAAATACCATTTAAACAAAGAAAACTGTTTTTTGGTCATGGACAAAAAGCTTCAAAACATGGTGTCGCGACAGTTTGGGTGGATGGGGGAATTTCCACACCACTTTATTTTTTCCAATGAAGGAATGATAATGAATGACAACGCCAACCCCTTAATAAATTTGAAAGAAAGTGATTTTGTGATACAAAACAAGCCGCCCAGCCTACCACCACAGACAACAATAAAATAAATTTCTGAAAGTCAAAAATTTATAACACATATACTACCTATTTTAATGCTTCTTTTATACATAAAAAAATCAGAACGATAAAAGGAGTTGCGTTAGAATACAAAAAGGTGTAATTTATTAAATCACACCTTCCATATTTTATACCGACAAAAGAAGCATGCAGGTTTACTTAATTCCTATAAGCACCTACTCCACCTAATTTTGTGCGTAAAAGAAGCATTCCCGTCCCAGCTCATTCAAACAAATAAATATTTGTCTTTTTGTTATCTAATTAGCTAACTTAGCTCGGTGAAAGATAAATTTATCAGGAACATTTTTTACTACAAAAATCATTATCTTGATTTCTTCGGGCCGCTAAAACCTCAAGTAAAGAAAAAACTAAACTGGACTTTGCAACTGATTGCAACGATTGACAGAGTCCCGGAAAAATACTTTAAACATATAACCGGCTCGACAGGGATTTATGAAATTAGGGTTGAAGTAGGTTCTGACATTTATCGCATATTTAGCTTCTTTGACGAAGGACAATTTATCGTATTGGTAAACGGCTTTCAAAAGAAAACACAGAAAACACCTAAAAACGAAATTGAATTAGCAGAAAAACTTAAAAGGCAATATTTTGATGAAAAAGATATCTAATAAACTAACTTCTTTTGCGGAACATTTAAACGAGCAATACGGAGAACCCGGAACGGCTACACGCGAAGAATATGAAGAAGGGTTTGAAGCATTTAAACTCGGCGTAATGTTACAAGAACTTCGTAAAGAACAAGGTTTAACGCAAGAACAACTGGCCGAAAAATGCGGTACAACCAAAACTTATATTTCCCGTATTGAAAACGATGCCAGCGACATTCGCCTTTCTACCTTAATGCGGATTATTAGCAAAGGTTTAGGCGGTCATTTAAAACTAACTGTTGATATGTAATAAATTTAACTGTAAAAGAAGTATGTTTTAACCACAAAAGGTGTAACCGAATAGATTACATCTTCCATATTTTACACCAATAAAAGAAGCATTCAACCTACCTAATCCCCATAAACAACCGGCTCCATCGAATCTTGTGCATGAAAGAAGCTTGCTCGTCCCAGCTCATCCATACAAATAAAGCTTTGCCTACAATATGGTCTTCGGGCACAAAACCCCAGAAACGGCTATCCAACGAGTTGTGGCGGTTATCGCCCATCATCCAGTAATAATCCATTTTAAAGGTGTATTGGTTGGTTTTCGTTCCGTTGATGTAAATATCGTTACCGCGTTTTTCCAGCTTGTTGTTTTCGTACAGTTTAATGGCACGTTCGTAGATCATAAAGTTGGTAGAATCCAGTTTAACCGTCCAGCCTTTTTTCGGGATGATGACTGGGCCATAATTATCTACGTTCCATTTCAGCTTGGTATCGTGCGGGAAAACCTGTAAATCAGCTTGTCCCGGCGGTTGGATATAAGGCGCAATGTAAGAGATGTTAGAATAACTTTTTAAAACCGGCACACTTTCGCGCGGCATAATCCACTCTAAATCTGTAGCGTTTACTTGTCCGTGCGAAGGATCGATGTGCAAATCGTACAAAACCTGCGGGTTCAATTCCTGTCCGTTGGTACGCACCAAATAAGAAGTCTGGCTTTCCGGCGGCGTTATCGCTGCTTTATTATTGATGTAAACCTGCGTATTAATCAATTTCAAAGTATCTCCCGGCGTTCCCTGGCAGCGTTTAATGTAGTTTTCGCGCTTATCAACCGGGCGGTACAACGGCGAATCGGCATCCATCGGATAATTAAAAACCACCACGTCGCCTTTTTTAACATGACTTAATCCCGGCAAACGGTAGTAAGGTAATTTGATGCCATCCCAATAAGATTTTACATCAAAAATAGGCATGGTATGATGTGCAAACGGAAAAGAAACCGGCGTCATCGGTGTGCGTGCGCCGTAGTTTACCTTGCTTACAAACAGGAAATCGCCAACCAAAAGCGAGCGTTCCATGGAAGGCGTTGGGATAGTGAAAGCTTCGATGAATAAACCGCGGATCAAAGTGGCGGCAACAACGGCAAATATGATGGCATCTACCCATTCACGTGTAGCACTTTTCTTTTTCTTGGGTGTAGCGGCAGCTTTATTCCAGAATTTCCAACTCATTGTTTTTGTTTTGAACGGCGAAAGTACTGTTTTTGCGACTAAAAATTAAACAGATCAGCAGCTGTAAAAAAACCTTTACGGTCTTTAATCCACTCGGCAGCCAACACCGCGCCCAAAGCAAAACCAGAACGGTTATGTGCCGTATGTTTAAATTCGATGGTATCCACTTCCGAACCGTAAATAACCGTGTGTGTACCGGGAACATTTTCGATTCGATGCGATTCGATCAGCAATTGGTTGGGCGTGATTACGACCGGCGAAGCATCATCAACCTGACCCGAAACCACATTTACCCATGCTTCTTTTACCGGTATATTTTCGATGATCCCTTCGGCAATCGTAATGGCAGTCCCGCTGGGCGCATCCAGTTTTTGGGTATGGTGGATTTCTTCTACCTGGACTTCGTAATCCGCGAAACGGTTCATTACTTTTGCCAGCATTTTATTGATGTGGAAGAAGATGTTCACGCCAACACTAAAATTGGAAGCATAAATTAAGGCTGCATTTCTCTGCAAACATTCCTTTTTCACTTCCTGCAATTTTTCGTACCAACCGGTTGCACCAACTACAACCGGAATATTTGCATCAAAACAAAGTTTAATATTTTCTAAAACGGTATGCGGCGTACTGAATTCAATCGCAACATCTGCTTTTTGCAGGTTTTCTACGGTGAGGTCATGTAAGTTTCCATGACCTATTTTTAAAACGATTTCATGTTTTCTTTCCAGGGCAATTTGTTCAATCATTTTGCCCATTTTTCCGTATCCGAGTAAAGCTATTTTCATTTGTAAGCCTTTGGCTGTCAGCTCTCAGCCTTCAGCTTGATTTTCTAATTTGATATGTTCCGATTTGCAAGTAGCTGAAGGCTGATTACTGATAGCTTTCAGCTACCTCCTCACCTCATCCTTAAAGTCAGTTTAATTCCCGGCACATAACTATAGGCAAACATAGGCTGGCGGATCATTATCGGCGTAATTTTAAACCCCAAATTATTATCCATGGTATAAGAATGCTGAAACTTGGCATCAATATAAGCATCAATTGCCTGGATTCCCCAAAACGCAACGGTGAAAATAACTGTCAAATCACGGTTTCGGTGGTAAAAATCTACATAAGGTGTAAGTTGCGCAAGAGAGATGCCTTTAAATTTTACTGTATCAATATTAGCTTTATCGTTATGCGAAAGGGCTGTAGCCTGCTTCAAATAAACTTTATAATTACTTTGGGCCACGTAATACGAGTAACCCAGACCAGCAAAACCGCCATAAACAATTGGCAACTTCCAATAGTGGTGATTGTAAATCTGGCCTAATCCAGGCAACGCCAATGATTTTAAAACTGCTTTGTGCGGACTGTGTGTGCTGTCCGGATGATAAACTTTATCTTTGGGTTGTTCGGATTTTGGTCTGAAAGGAGACAAAACAGAAGTGGTATCTCCAGTTTCGGTACTTACCGTATCGCGATGTTGTTTTTTCGCCGGTTTTTTTTGTGCAGTGGCGGATGCGATACAAAAAAACAGCAGTAAAAGAAGTAAGGCAGATTTCCGCATGTTACCAGTCGAGCATTTCCAATATCCGGTTCAAATCATCTTCCGATAGAAACGGAATTTCAATGCTGCCTTTTCCATTTTGACCAACCTTTAATTTTACTTGCGAATTGAACTTGGAAGACAAATCCGACTGTACCTTTTGCACTTCAAAAGAAACTGAATTTGTTTTAGGCGAAATGCTTTTTTTATCGGTACTTTTTTGGAGTTCGCGCACCATATCTTCTACTTTCCGTACCGATAAACCTTTTTCGATCACCTGATGATGAATATATAAAAGCTTGGCCGCATCTTCCACATTCACTAAAGCACGGGCGTGTCCCATCGAAATTTTACCATCGCGAATGGAAGACTGCACTATCGGCGGCAATTTTAACAAGCGCAAATAATTGGTTACCGTCGAACGGTTTTTGCTTACACGATCGCCCAATTCTTCCTGTTTCAGGTTGCATTCATCGATCATCCGCTGAAAACTTAAAGCCATTTCTATCGCATTTAAGTTTTCCCGCTGGATGTTCTCGATCAAAGCCATTTCCAGCATTTGCTGATCGTTGGCCGTGCGAACATATGCCGGAATTTCTGTTAAACCTGCTATTTTGCAAGCCCGCAAACGTCGTTCGCCAGAAATTAACTGGTAAGAACGCGCACCCATTTTGCGTACCGTAACCGGCTGGATCAAACCTTGCACACGGATAGAATCTGCCAGTTCCTGCAAAGCCTGCTGGTCAAATTCTGTTCTGGGCTGAAATGGGTTTACTTCAATCTCACTGATTTTAACAGTATTAACGGCTTTTAAACCTGCTGTTTCTGTATTTTCTGTGCTTACTTCGGCAGATTTTTTTTCCACAGTCCCATTTACGTGTACAGAATCGTTCAGCAAAGCACTCAAGCCTCTTCCCAAAGCATTTCTTTTATCTGCACTCATCCTTTTATGCCTACTTTTTTCAGGTTAACTTCTTCGTCTTTGACCATGCCATTGTTACGCAAAATCTCGCGGGCAAGGTTTAGGTAGTTGATGGCACCTTTGCAGGTTGCATCGTGCATAATTACTGACATCCCAAAACTTGGTGCCTCGCTTAAACGCGTGTTCCGTTGAATGATTGTTTTAAAAACCAGGTTTTCAAAATGCGTTCGCACTTCTTCCACCACTTGGTTGGATAAGCGCAGCCGAACATCGTACATCGTCAGCAAAATACCTTCGATATCCAGCTCCGGGTTCAAACGGTTTTGTACAATTTTAATGGTGTTAAGCAATTTTCCTAATCCTTCCAAAGCAAAATACTCGCATTGAACCGGAATGATCACAGAATCTGCAGCTGTTAAAGCGTTGATCGTAATCAAACCAAGCGAAGGCGAGCAATCTACAATCACAAAATCGTACTGGTCTTTGATCTTTTCCAGCACCGCTTTCATTTTGTATTCGCGGTTGGTCAGGTTGATCATTTCAATCTCCGCCCCTACCAAATCTATATGCGCAGGCAGCAAATCCAGGTTTGGCGTTTCCGTTTTCTGGATAGCATCTGCCGGTTCTACATCATTGATAATGCACTCGTAAATGCTGTTTTTGATCGTCCGCGGATCAAAACCAATACCAGATGTTGCGTTTGCCTGCGGATCTGCATCTACCAGCAAAGTTTTATATTCTAACACCGCTAAACTTGCCGCCAGGTTTATAGAAGAAGTGGTTTTGCCCACGCCACCTTTCTGGTTAGCCAACGCGATTATTTTACTCATTATCAGTCCTCAGTATAATTTAGAAAAGTAAATTTTATGTTGATAAAAGAAGCATTACAACTCCCTCTTTTTTGTAGAGAGCTGGAGTGAGGCTGCTTCTTTTACCGCCAATTTTTACTTTTTTTAAAGGTGCAAGATACCTACATTTTACAACATGTATCCTACCAGGTTTTCCACATATTAACAACGGCGTAGGTAATAAATTGTATGCTATGAAAACTGTATACAATTTGTTTTCTGTGTGATAAACTTCTGAACCGTTAAACTATTCGGCAAAAGCAATGTTAGGCTTAAAATTTATATCGACGTTAATCTTTATTATTTAAAGTCCAATTGCTACAATTCCATTAATCAACTAAATAATTATCGCACATGCTTACTATCATTGCCGGCACCAACAGAACTGGCAGCAGCACTTTAAAATTGGCCGTATACTACCAAAAGAAATTAACTGAAAAAGGTGTTGAAGCAAAAATATTATCGTTGGAAGAACTGCCCGAGAACTTGTTAAAATCAGACCTATACGGTAAAAGAAGCGACGGCTTTAAGCCGATGCAAGAGCAAATTTCAGCCTCAGAAAAATTCATTTTCATCATCCCGGAATATAACGGAAGTTTCCCCGGCGCGTTAAAAGTTTTCATCGATGCCTGCGATTTCCCCGCCAGTTTTTATGATAAAAAAGCTGCCTTGGTTGGTATTTCTTCTGGCAAATATGGTAATATCCGCGGCGTTGATCATTTTACCGGTGTTTGCAATTATTTGAATATGCATGTGCTTTCGCTTAAATTGCATATTCCTTTTATCCGAAATGAAATAGATGCCAACAACAATTTAACGCAAGCCGATACGATTAAATTTACCGACGAACAGATGGACCGGTTTTTAAAGTTTTAAAAGGTTTTTACTTTTGAATTTTACAGTATAAAAAAGGCCTTTAATTTTTAAAGGCCAAATTTTTGATGAAGTAAAACGATCTGCTTTTACAAAATTTCCGAATATTGTACAACACTAATCGTATCTAATAAAAATGTTGCGTCTTCAAATTTGTACAAATCTGTATTCCAATACCTTACGTTTGCCTCGGCTTTTGCTTCGTTAATATAGTTGATCGTCATTTGCGGGCTGCCTGAATTAAGAAATACCACATCGCCTACTTTAAATTCTTTTGCTTCCATTATTTTATTTTGAGCGATAAATATAGGCAAATTTCCATTTAAAATAATTTGAGGTAAATTATAGAGACTGGAAACTTTAAAGATCAACAGCAAACGGTGATATAAAACTTATTTGCCGTTAATTAATTTTGCCACCGCAAATGCCGCAGCAGCAGCCAGCGCGCCAATTACAACTACTTTTAACGCACCAGAAAATGGAGCCTGCCCGGTAACTTTACTTTTAAAATAACCAAAGACAAACAGGCAAAGAATGGTAATTGCACACGAATAATACAAGGCAACGCTTGATTCGGCAATAAAAAAATAAGGTGCCAGCGGAATAATGCCGCCAATAACATAAGAAAACCCGATCGTTAAAGCACTTTGCGTAGCGCGGTTTGCTTCCGGTTTTTCTAAACCTAATTCGTAACGCATCATAAAATCTACCCATTTATCGGTGTCTTTGGCCATTTCATCAGCAACCTCATTTTGTAATTTTGTTGATAAACCAAAACCGGCAAATACTTCTTTTACCTCTGTTTTTTCTTGTTCTGGCACTCGTGCAACTTCATCATACTCACGTTTTAGTTCTGATGCGTAATGGTCGGCTTCTGTTTTTCCGGCTAAAAATCCGCCCAAACCCATTGCGATAGAACCGGCAACAATTTCGGCAATGCCAGCCGTGATGACAATGGAAGAAGAATTAACCGCGCCGCTTAAACCGGCAGCCAAAGCAAATGGAACGGTTAAACCATCGGACATGCCGATTACAATATCACGAATGGTATTTGAGCTGCGTAAATGATGTTCGGAGTGCATTGAATAAAAGTAAGGACGTTTTAGGCGAGATGCGGCACAAAATTGTTATTTGAGATTAGTCTGATTTAGCAATTTGGACTGAATAAAACCAAATATTTTGACTTCCTTTAATATCAGAAATAGACAAATGAAAAATATACTTTACATCGCGCTAATTACCATAAATCTAACTGGACTTTATTCCTGCTCTGGTGTTGGAAAGAAAAACGCGGCAGACAGTTCTACAAACAACAATCCCACAAAAAAACCAATTGATACGGCAGATGTACGCTTGGCAAAAGACCTTTCTGTATTTTGCACTTTCCAGGTAAATGCCGGAAGTTTAGCTTCTACCAAAGCCTCAACGCAAAAAGTAAAAGATTTTGGAAAACAAAGTGTTGTACTTTACACCAGGTTAAGCAATAATTTAAACAGCCTGGCAGAAGAATTTGATATAAAGTTGCCCGCTGCCGCCACGACTGTTTCTACAGAAAATATGCAAAAATTAACAGGCCTAAAAAAAGCATTTGACCATGCTTACCTGCTGCAAATATTAAAGCAACACAATGCGACTATTCGTGAAATTAATACGGCAAAAAACATTCAATGTATGCCGTTAAAGCAGTTTGTAATTAGTAACCAAGCAGATATAATTAAACAGGCTTATGCAATTTCTGATTTGAAAGATAAGACGTATTAGTTGATTAATTTGAAGCTTAAAGATATAAAAGTTAATAATTTAGTTTTCAGTTTTATTATTAGACAAGAAGAAAAATTAAAATAGATTTAGAGCCTGTTTAAAATTTAGCTGTAGAAATTACAATGCTTCTTTTATAACTTAAAAATTAGTATTTGTACGATACTTCAATGTAAAAACACCTATTTTATGCCGGTAAAAGAAGCATAAAAAATAAATAGATTGAATTTTAAACAGGCTCTTATTATTACTAAGAAGATTTTAATCAACAAAATTATTACATAAACGTATGAAGCTAATATTATCGCAAGTTATGCAATATGGTAAATAACTCAATCTATTTAAGACGGCAGAGAAAGGTTTATATCGAGGGTATCAACAGCTCCTCAAGAAAATATGCAGTAGCTTTAAATTCAAATTTGGAATCTTTAGGTTACACTTTGTCGCCTGCTCTAATTAAGGCTGTATCTACGTTATCGATTTCAGAATTATGTGAATTTTACACAGTGCTTGTAACGGATTTAAAAGACATGGTTGGAGCAAATGTTGATTTTAAACCCATGTATCCTAATTTCCCTGAACAAGTTAAACAAGCATCTGAAACGGAACTTTATTTAAATGCAGCTATTCACTACTTTGGTGATTGGATAGGAACAAGAATATTGCCGCATTACGAAAAGGAAAAAAGAGAAGATTTAAACGATAAAATAGAATATAAAATTATAAACTTCGGTAGTGAACAAGATTTTGAATTAATATTTACTACCCTTTTAGGTGCAAAATCATCTATTACGGAAGCAGATAAAGCAGACGTAGAGTGGTTTATAAAAGAATATGGTGATGACATTATCCGTTTAATTCCAGATGAAATTCCTTTAAAAGAAAATATTGCTTTGCTTGGCGGTTGTCTGATCAAATACACAAATGTTTTTAATGAAATAGTAATTCCGTATATTAAAACTGCAACAGATGTTTTAAGGTTGGCTGTCGCCTTGTCTGATGGAGATATTAGTTTAGCTGAAAATATTAAATTTAAAAACCCTACAAAACCTCAAAGACGCCTATTACTTACTCTGTTAGAAAATTGCAAGAACATTACCGAAGATATGCTGAGGTACAAAGACAGGTGGAAGCGTTTAGGTGAAAAACTTCATCCTTTCCAATACAAAAATGTTTTTCCAAAAAGTTGTGAGGCTTTTGACATTATACGTAACGATAAAAAGTTTTCCTCTTTCAATAGTAAAATAGAAGCTTCTCTTTTAAGTAAAAATATTGATCAAACTTTAGTTTTACTTAAATCAAGGCCAGGAGAATTTGCAAGACGTTTAGACAATTTGCTAAGGATTACTAATAATCAAGATGATGTTTTAAAAGTATTTGAAGATATTGCTTCAAAAGTTTCTAATGCAGTATTACTACAAGTTTTAACACATTTTAAGTACAGAAATCTACCGAGAGAGATAAGAACTTTTTTCCCAAAAGGGATAGTTTCAAGAGCAAAAGCCATTGAATACAATTTACCAAATATTGATGAAGCTGTATGCAAGCAAGTCGTTTTAATTTGCGAAACTGAATTAATTGAAAAATACAAATTATTACCGCCACTTGGAAATGTATATATAGATGAAGTTCTAAAAAATTATACTGTCCCTTTTGCTTTACGTTCGGCATCTAAAGCGATAAAGACAATCTCACGTGGTAGTAAGCTTGACCTTCCTGAAGGAAATACAATTCGTTTTTTTATATGGTGGAGGGATGGAAAACACAGGACAGATTTAGATTTAAGCGCAATAGGATTAGATGATAACCATAACCATAAAGTAGATATAGCTTATTATAATCTTAAAGGAATAGGGGGCTATCATAGTGGTGACATTACTTCTGCCCCGTCCGGTGCTTCTGAGTTTATCGATATTGACGTTGAACTATTTTTAAAAGAACAAATAAGATATGTAGTAATGTGTGTTAATTCCTTTACATCACAACCGTTTTATGATTTACCGGAATGTTTTGCAGGTTTTATGGTTAGACAGTTTGCAAACAGTGGAGAAATATATGATCCTAAAACTGTAGAAAATAAATTTGACCTAACTGCAAATACACAATTGGCTATTCCAATGATAATTGATTTACTTGAGCGAAAAGTTCATTGGACAGATATTGGTATACGAGAACATAATCTTTACAGCAACAATGTAGCTAATAACATGAGATCGATAACAATTATTGCTAAGGCAATGACTTCCTTAGTAAAACCCAATACATATGACCTTTTTAATTTACATCTAAAAGCCAGAGGTTATAAGGTAACAAATATTACAAATGCAAACACTATATTTGCTTTAGATAAAGGCACTACACCTTTTGATGCCGATAAAATTATTTCTACTTACATATAAGATTTACAGAGGGCTATTTAGTCGCTTCCTTCTATTGTCCCTATCTAGCGATTAAGCTTTCCCTCTGTAAATTTTAACTACTGAACCAAGCTGATTTTTCAAATTTAAATGAATAATAGTTTAACTGCTTCGTTATGAGAAACAGTTTCACCACGATCTGCTTCCGCTAAACCTTCTAATACATCTTTTTGCTGTTCTGCATTCAGCTCATCAAACCAATCTGTTTTTCGATCAGCTAAAAAAGCTTTTACATCCAAAATCAAGCCTTCATCATCCGAATTGATGATTGTTTCTAATAAGTTTAGTTTTTCTGCCTGAATGTCCATAAGATCGAAATTAATGTATTTAACTACATTTTTTTACTATTGGCAATATAAAACTCCAAAGCCAATTGCTTTACGCGTTCGTTCTTCTCGCCAAAAATTTCTTCTGTGGTTTTGTCCTGGAGAAGAGCCAGGATTTCTACCTGCATCTGGAAAATCATTTCCACTTTGGCACTGTTGATGCCCAGTTCTTTAATTAAAATCGTGTTGATATCAAACTCGCTGGCTGCGCTGGTACTGGTTCCGTTTTCTGTTGGGGTTTCGTTCATGGCAATGCTGTTTTTATCGGTATAAATTATATTTAAAGCGAAATTACTTGCGGTATAAATTGGTTAAAGTTTGTTTAAGCGTTTTTACAACCGGAACAGTTGAAGCTTTTTTATTGGTAAACAAAGCTGCTTCATCAAAGTCATCGCCATAAAAAGAACTATTTGCTTTTTGGTCGATATCCAAAGAAGAACCGCTCAGACTAATCCCGGCGAACAAACCTTTGCTTTGGGAATAAGAATAAACCTCGGATTCCATTTTATAATCCGTTCCGGCAGATGAAGTGCGGCCAACCGGACCAGCGGCAACAGAAATATCTCCGCCCAAAGTAAAACTGCTTTTGCCAATTTCCAGTAAAGAGGTTTTGTTGAGGAAAACCAGCACCAAATCAACTGATTGGATGCCAGCCTGAAAACCAAAACTTCCGCCAGTCATGGTTAAAAAAACCGGATTGCTCCAGGTGCCGTTTTCATTTTTTACCATCGCAATACCTTTTCCGCGTTTGCCGCCAAGTACAAAACCGGCATTAATTAATCCCGGAATGATAATAATGCCTTCAGTTTTTTGTAATAATTGTTTGGGGATGCTTTCGCGCAGTTTGCCAAATTCCTGTATCACTCTAACAGATGCATCCAACTTTTGCTGCTGCTTGTCCTGTGCCCAAAGGTTCGTTGCAAATAAAAATAGTGCTAAAAGAAGTATTGTTGGTTTTGATAATTTCATGTTTTATGTTTGGATAAGATAACCCACAGAAAGGCATTTTATTGCTTTCTGCTACATTTGGGTGTACCAGTTGCGCAAACGTACATCAATTTTCGGGTCTTTATCGTTCACTAATTTTTTGAAATTTTCTGTATCGCTAAACTTATTGCCCGGCTGGCGGTAATGGTAAGGATAAACCACAGCTGGTTTAAAAGCCAGAACGGCAGCGGCAGCGGGGCCAACATCCATGGTATAAGGCGGGTTCATGCAAACAAAAGCTACGTCGATATTTTTTAAAGAACGCATATCCGGCGTGCCGTCCGTATCGCCGGAAACGTAAACCCTTTTTCCGCCAAAATTGAGCACATAACCATCGCCAACCCCTTTTTTGTGGCGGGCAGTTTCCTCCGGAATATTGTATGCGCCAACCGCCTCTATTTTAATGCTTTTAACGGTTTCATTTTGGCCGTTACTTAAAACTGTGATTTTAGCAAATGTTTTGTTTTTAAGCTGATCTACTACTTTTTGCGGTGCGATCAATTCTGTTTTGGTAAGATCGAGGCCGCCGAGTGTAGCTTCATCCAAATGGTCGCCATGTTCGTGGGTAATTACAATTACGTCTGGTGCTTTCATGCCTTTGTATCTTTCGGCACCGCCATAAGGATCAGCATAAACGGTAACGCCGTTCCATTGCATCACCAAAGCGGCATGAAAAACAGGTGTAATTTCTAAGTTGCCTTTTTTTGTGGAGAAAACATCCGGCTGTGCAAAAGCCAAAGAAAAAGGCAGTAAAAACAGTATCAGGATAAAATATTTCATGTTGGTTTTTTTTCAGTTTAATACTAAACCAGCTTTTTGGTTTAAAAACCCCGTTGATTGTAAAAGTGAATAAATAAAAAAGCCGAAAAATATTTTCCGGCTTCAATGCTTCTTTTATCTGCCTAAATTATTGGGGCTTTGTTGTTTTGTTGTTTTTGTAACGCATATCTGGCGTACCGTCTTTTTTTAACGGGCCTGCTACGGCTGGTTTTGGTTGCTGATTGGCTTTATACCGTTTATCCGGCGTACCGTCTTTTTTTACAGGGGCGGCGGTAGTTTTGGTTTGGACTGCGGTTTTGCCAGAAGTAGCTTTTGTTGCCGGAACTTGCGCCATCCCAACAGTTGCCATAAAAGCAAGCAACGTTAATAAACTGAATAATTTTTTCATGTTTTTAATATTGATTTTAGTTGCCCTAATGTACGTTTTTAAACTATTTAGATGTAGTATGTATAAAAAATATCATACTGTTTTTAGGGGTGATTTTTAAAAAACAGTCAATCCAAACTTTATAATAATTGGGAAATGCTTATTATTGTACTTTAATTAGACTTCGTAGCTCAGCTGGTAGAGCAAGTGACTCTTAATCACTGGGTCCAGGGTTCGATCCCCTGCGGGGTCACCCAGCGGGACAACGCTAAATCTTGGTTAGTTGTCCCGCTTTTTTTATGGCTTAAACTGTCAGGATGGTTTGATAGTATAATTGTAACAGAACACACTTTAGGCCGCCAAAGTTCCGCTTACTCTTACTATTTGCATTATCAATAACGTTTTCAAAAAGTATAAAATTGCCTTTAAATTATTCGGTATTTACTGGTTCAGCTGCTGCTTTCGCATTAAGTATATTGATTCAACACAAACAGAATGAAAACAATGTTACATAAGGCCAGTTAATATAGTTATAGTATTAATTAACCATTGAAACCATGAAAAAAACAAACCTAAAACTGATATTGCTTATAACGTTAATGGCTTTTGGCTTTGCAGCAAACGCGCAAAATGAAAGAAATTTGAAACAGGAAGAAGCCAACAAAAAAATGGTAGCTGTTTTTTATCAAAAACTTTTCGGAGACTTAGACCTATCCGTTATAGACCAATACATTGTTCCTGATTATATCCAGCACAACCCTGACGCAAAAGACGGAAGGTTGGCATTGAAAACAATATTAGCAAAATGGTTTAAAACGAGAAAAAAAGGAAAGATTGATATCCAGCACATTGGCGCTGACGGCGACTTCGTTTATCTTCACCTCAAAAATAAATTACCTAACGGAGGTTTAGAATCCAATATAGATATTTTTAGAATTAAAAATAATAAAATTGTAGAACATTGGGATGTTGCACAAGCGGTACCTCAACATGCTGTAAACCCACATCCGATGTTTTAAATATACAATAACAATAAATTATAAAAATGAAAATATCATTGATCGGCGCATCCGGATTTGTCGGAACAGCCGTACTGAATGAATTGACAGGAAGAGGTCATACGGTTACCGCAATCGTGCGTAACCCGGAAAAAGTAAAAGAGAATGACCTGGTAACAGCAGTAAAAGTAAACGCGCAAGACGAAGACCAATTAGCGAACGCTATAAAAGGCCATGACGCAGTTATCAATTCTTTTAGCCCTGGTATGAGCAGTACCAATATTTACGATGATTACTTAAAAGGAAATATTGCCATTGAAAACGGTGTAAAAAAGAGCGGTGTAAAAAGATTATTAGTGATTGGCGGTGCAGGCAGCTTGTTTATTACTCCGGAGCTGCAATTGGTAGACAGTCCGGAATTTCCCGCAGACTGGAAAGCCGGAGCTTCGTCTGCCCGTGATTACCTGAATCTTATTAAAAATGAAAATGAACTGGACTGGACCTTTTTAAGCCCATCTATAGAAATGTATAATGGTAATGGAGGCGTTCGTTTGGGTACTTATCGTACTGGTTTAGACACCCCTGTTTATGACGAAAATGGCAGGAGTTTTATATCTGTTGAAGACTTGGCGATAGCTATAGTAGATGAATTAGAAAAACCACAATTTATCCGCCAGCGCTTTACCGTAGGATATTAAAATTCATTTAGACTGCTTCTTTTTAGACCGCAATAAATAGACAGGCTCGCGCAAATAAATCGCAATCTGAAGACATTTTTTGGGGATTAAATATATACAACATTAAGAGCCTGTTTAAAATTCAATCTATTTATTTTTTATGCTTCTTTTACCGGCATAAAATAGGTGTTTTTACATTGATGTATCGTACAAATACTAATTTTTAAGTGATAAAAGAAGCATTGTAATTTCTACAGCTAAATTTTAAACAGGCTCTAATAGAGCTGCCAACTTTTTATAAAAACTAAAATTCTTGCCAAATGCTAAGTTTTTAGTAGGATAGTTCTATTAATTTTGCCATATGGAAGAACTCATCAATTACTTATTGCATTTCGGCCATCTAAACCAACAGCAGATCGATTTTATAAAAAGTAAGGGCGTATGGAAGACTTTAAAGAAGAGCGAATATTTCTCGGAAGCTGGTAAAATTCCCAGAGAGGTGGCATTTTTAACTGAAGGTATTTTCAGAACATGCTATTACAATAAAAAGGGTGATGAGATAACAAAATTTTTTGTTGATGAAAATCATTTTGTGGTAGATATTAATAGCTATAATCAAGGAGTACCCTCGTCAGAATATACAGAAGCCATTACAGATTGTACGTATATCGTTTTTTCAAAAGAAGCTATGACCGATCTTTCCGCAACCATTGTTGGATGGGATGAGATCGTAAAAAAAATAACATCAAAGGGTTTATCCATAAAATTCAATAAGATTAGTTCTATGCTTACAGAGGGCGCTACCGAACGCTACCTTAATTTCTTAAACACTTATCCCAAACTCGCCGACCGCATCCCCTTAATTTATTTGGCTTCCTACTTAGGAATAACAGCTACCTCCCTAAGCCGAATCAGAAAAAATATTCACCGCTAAACTGTTTCTTGCCCAAAGGCAAGTGGTTTTTGGTTTTTAGAACTGAACTTTGCAGGACAAAGCAAAAACTATGAAATCAATTATCGTTGTTGGAGCAACAAGTGGCATCGGATACGAATGTTTGCTCCATTTGGCCAAGATCGCCCTTAACGACCAATTAATACTTGCCTGCCGAAATCTAAAATCCGGAGAAAAGGTAGTACAGGAGATCAAGCAGCAAACCGGCCACAAGCAAATCATAACGATGCTTTTGGATCTAAATTCGCTTCAATCAATACGCGCATTCAAAGAAGAATTTGTCAAACAGCCTGAGCCTGCAATTGTCGCCCTGGTTAATAATGCAGGCGTTCAGATTGTCGGTCAAACGGAGTATACGAGTGATGGCTTTGAAAAAACATTCGGCACCAATCATATTGCCCTTTTTTATCTTACTTTATTGCTCTTGCCCTATATGGATAAGGAGGCAAGTATCATCTTTACAGCGAGCAGCGTACATGATCCCGATCAGCATACGCCTGTAGAGCCACCAATCTTTAAGAACGCAATCGAATTGGCACACCCAAAAGAGACTGGTGAACCAGTTAAAAAAGTTGGATTGCGGAGATATTCAACATCTAAGCTTTGCAATATTCTGACCACTTATGCACTCCAAAGCAGATTGTCAAACACTGCTATTCGCGTTAATGCTTTTGATCCGGGTTTGGTACCCGGCACACGGCTGGGCAGATCTTATTCTCCCGTTGAACGTTTTATCGGGAAATACATTTTTCCTTTTTTGAGATTGATCTCGTCTAAAGTAAACACCGCTCAAGTATCAGGTACGCGATTGGCGAATCTTGCTTATGCTGATGAATTCAAAAATGCCAGGGGAAAGTATTTTCAAGGGACAAAAGAAGTTAAATCCTCAACTGATTCCTACAATAAAAACTACCAGGATATTTTATGGTCATCATCTATTGAATTGATAGGAATAAATCAAAATGAAACATCACTGTTGTTAAATAAATTCCATTAATAAAAATAATTATTTTTATTGTTTTAATAATGAAATGATCTTGCAATAAATTAGTCTTAATTAAACTTAAAAATGAACACGAAAATGAAAAAGTTAGTCATACCAATAATCGCGATTTTCCTGGTGCAAAATGTTGCAACAGCTCAAAACGCCAAACCCGGTTCTCCTGTAAAAAGGAATGCGAAAACAGTTATTGACTCCACAAAATGGAAAGCCGATCATTATATTATAAACAGAGATGCCGCGTTTACCAACCCCCGGTTGGCTATTAACAAATTAATGGGCGGCAATAAAAGATTTGTAGAAAACAAATCCATCCGCCCGAGGCAAGATGCAGAAACCATTAAAAAATTAGGTTCTGGCCAAAAGCCTTTTGCAATCATTGTGAGTTGTTCCGATTCCCGTGTGCCGAATGAAATGGTATTTGACCAGGGTTTAGGCGATTTGTTTATTATAAGAACGGCGGGGCAAGTGTCATCGGCAGCATCTTACGGCAGTATGGAATATGCAGTGATAAAATTGTACACCAGGCTAATTGTGGTTTTAGGGCATACCGATTGCGGCGCAGTGGCGGCGGCAGTGCAGCGGCCGGAAGATGTCCCCGGCCATATTGTTACTTTAATCAATGCAATTAAACCCGCTGTAAACAAAGTTGCACACATGCCCGGAGACCGTGTGAATAATGCTGTAAGGCAAAATGTAATCGATGAGGTAAATACCCTAAGGGAATTAGATCCTATTTTACATAAAAATTATCTAAAAGGCGAGCTCCTGATTGTGGGTGCCGTTTATGATATTCATACCGGAAAAGTAGATTTTTTAAAAGAAACCCTGCAAAACCTTCCGGAAAAGAAATCAAAATAAACCCTCGCCAGCCAAACGCTTTCTAATTAATGTTCTATTTATCAGGATTGATTGAATTTTGATTGATGATAAAAATGAGGTTTATATTATTGGTGTTGCCTGCCCTTTTTTTAGTGCCTGGTAAACTGTTTGCGCAAGAGAACCATTTTTCGGGCTGGGGCGCATTATTCCATACCCAGCGGTTTTCCAAAAACTGGGGTGCATCGTTTGATGCGCAATTCCGGTCGGCCAACAAGTATGATTTTTTACGTAACACTTTACTGCGCCCTTCTGTTAACTATTATTTTGATAATAACAAAATGGCGGCTTTAGGATATGCTTACATCGCTACCAATGGCAGGAACGCGGTAGGAGAACATACTTTTCGGCCGGAGAGCCGCATTTGGCAGCAATTAATTATCAACCAAAAACTGGGTAAAGCGACTGTTTTACAACACCGCTTTAGACTGGAGCAGCGTTTTGTTGGTAATACCACGTTGCTTAACGACCAGTTTTTTTCGCAACGTTTACGGTATTTTGCACGTGCGGTTATTCCTTTTAAGCGCGATACCGTTTTTACCCGGGGACTTTTTATTGGCCTGCAAAACGAGGTTTTTTTTAACGTTCAGAATAAAGACAAAGTAAACGGTCGTCTCTTTGATCAAAACAGGGCTTACGCAGCAATTGGTTACCGCCTAAGTAAAAAGGTTGATGCAGAAATAGGTTATCTCAACCAATATACAAAGCATCGGGGTTCTTATACCATAAACAACGTATTGCAATTAGCTTTTTACACCCGTTTTTGACTAAAAGAATAAAATCGTCTTTGTTATTAAGAGCCTGTTTAAATTTTATCCGATATATTTTCTATGCTTCTTTTACCACATAAAAAATCATTAGCCCATTGTACTTTTTGTATTGAAACAGCCTCTAAAAACAGAATTTATAGGCATAAAAGAAGTACTATAAATTTTTATGATAGAAATTTAAACAGGCTCTAAGTATTTCGGTTTATTTCGCCTGTTTGCTAACTGAAGGTATTTAACTAAATGAAAATCAAACTTAAAAATATCATTACCCCTTTTTTAATTTTTACTTCCCTGCAAGCATTGTTTGGTTTAAGATGCTTTGCAGATAGTGGTAATCAAGCCGCAACTGCTGCAACTGCGCTTGCCCGGCGCATTGTTCCGTCTATGGCCGGTAATATTGTTTTTGTACAATCATTGCAAGGTTCGGGAAAGGACTTTTTTGAATTGGAATCTAAGAACGGCAAAGTTGTGATCACTGGTAATAACTCCAATTCGATGGCTGTTGGACTAAACCATTACCTAAAATATTATTGCCTGGTATCTGTTACCTGGAATATTGGCGATAATATAAGCGTGCCTGTAGCGATGCCGGTAATAACCGATAAAATACATCAAAATGCACGGGTACAAAACCGTTTTTTCCTTAACTATTGCACATTAGGTTATACCATGCCCTGGTGGCAATGGAAAGACTGGGAATGGTTTATTGATTGGATGGCGTTAAACGGAGTTAACATGCCCCTGGCCATAACCGGTGAAGAAGCAGTTTGGTATAATGTGTGGAAAAAGCTGGGCTTAAGCGACCTGGAGATCAGGTCATTCTTTACCGGCCCTGCATTTTTGCCCTGGCACCGTATGGCCAATATTGACCATTGGGATGGCCCTTTGCCGCAGTCATGGATTGCCGGGCAGGCCGAGCTGCAAAAGCTGATAGTTAAAAGGGAGCGCCAGTTAGGTATGAACCCTATCCTGCCGGCATTTGCCGGCCATGTGCCCGAGGTACTAAAAGCAAAATATCCATCGTCAAAGATTAGCTCTTTAGGCAATTGGGGCGGTTTTTCTAAAGAATATCACAGCTATTTTTTAGATCCGTTCGACCCTTTGTTCCCTAAGATACAAAAAGAGTTTTTAACCGAACAAACCCGCTTGTTTGGTACCGGCCACATTTATGGAACAGACCCTTTTAATGAGGTAACCCCGCCAAGTTTGGAACCAGACTATCTGGCCAGTTCTTCAAAAACAATTTATACCTCTATGCAGGCGGTCGATCCACAATCGAAATGGCTGCAGATGGGGTGGATGTTTTATTTTGCAAAACAAAAATGGACACAACCAAGGGTAGAAGCTTTTTTAAAAGCCGTTCCACAGGGTAAAATGATATTGCTTGACTATTACTGCGACAAGCAGGAAGTTTGGAAAATAAGCAACAAATTTTACGGGCAGCCCTACTTATGGTGCTACCTGGGCAATTTTGGGTCTAACACAATGCTTGAAGGAAATTTGAGTGAGGTGGAAAACAGTATGGAAAACGCTTTTGTAAATGGCGGTAACAACATGTGGGGTATTGGATCTACCCTGGAAGGTTTTGGCGTAAACGAAGTAATGTACGCTTATGTGCTGGAAAAAGCATGGTCATCCGGCCCTGTCGATACCCATCGATGGATAACTAATTGGGCGAAAACACGATGCGGTAAAAACGATACGCTGGTAAGCAAAGCATGGGATGTATTAGATAATAAAATCTATAAACAGGCCGCTGCATTAGGGCAGGGAACATTAACTAATTCCCGCCCAAGTTTTGGCGAAAATGACAGCTGGCCTGCTAACCCCAAAATTAACTATGATAACCGCGACCTTTTAAAAGTATGGCAATTATTGAACAGGGCAGCAAACGAAAATTCACCGGCTGTTTACAATTACGATTTGGTTAACATTGGCAGGCAGGTTTTAGGGAACTATTTTTTTGAGTTAAGAAATCGGTTCAAGGAGGCGTACAACAAACATGAACATGATAAGCTTAAAGCGGCAGGTGGGCAAATGTTAGACCTCATAAATGATATGGATAAACTGCTTGCCACAAATACTAATTTTTTGATGGGTAAATGGATAAACGACGCCAGGGCTTTAGGTATTAACGAAGTAGAAAAAAAGTACTATGAGCGCGACGCACGAAGTATCCTGACGACCTGGGGCCCGCAGGGCGGCGAACTTACCGATTATGCCAACCGCAACTGGGCAGGGTTAACAAAAGATTATTACGGCAAACGATGGGCTATGTTTATTGATGATGTTATCCAGGCTGACGGAAACAATAAGTTGTTTGATCAAAAAGCTTTTAATAAACGATCATCTGAATTTGAATGGAACTGGACGATGGGCC
Organism: uncultured Sphingobacteriaceae bacterium; assembly: GCA_964251965.1. Taxonomy (GTDB): domain Bacteria; phylum Bacteroidota; class Bacteroidia; order Sphingobacteriales; family Sphingobacteriaceae; genus Mucilaginibacter_A. The sequence goes on from CAXULQ010000001.1 coordinate 931,881, forward strand.
ATAATGATTTTTCATCAGTGCCCATAGGAAACAGCTTGATGATTAGCAAAGCATTATGCGAAAAATATCAAGGGCAGATATCAGATGTTAATTAACCAAAGTATAAGAGCCTGCTTAAAATTTAGCTGCAGAAATTACAATGCTTCTTTTATCACTTAAAAATTAGTATTTGTACGATACATCAATGTAAAAACACCTATTTTATGCCGGTAAAAGAAGCATAAAAAATAAATAGATTGAATTTTAAACAGGCTCTAAGAAATATGCTATTATACCTGCCCGTTTGCTATAACTCATTCTTGATGGAAAAAATGCCTTACAATGAAATGGGTTCAAATAGTTTTATATTTTTGGTTTATAGTTTAAGAAAAGAAGAGTTATGCTATTAAATAAAAGGATCCCCGTTTCATATATCTTTAAAGAAATAAAGCTCGAAGTGTTATATGTGCTGATCATCGGGCTGTTAGTAAATTTTTTAACAAGCAAGTTTAAACATTTGATCCCTGAAATGCCTATAGGTATCCCGGCATTTATTGGTACGGCTATATCTGTCATCTTATCTTTTAAAATCAACCAGTCTTACGACAGATGGTGGGAAGCCCGGAAAATTTGGGGCAGTATTGTTAATGAAAGCCGGACATTGGTACTACAGTTACAATCTTTTGTTGCAAAAGACAAACAAAACCAGGTTAAAGAAATTGCCTACCGGCACATTGCCTGGTGTTTTAGTTTAGGGCAAAGCTTGCGCGGACTTGATGCCACCCAAAATCTGAATAAATATATTTCTGAAACGGATTTAAATAAAATCCAAAAGCACAATAACAAGCCTTTGGCATTGCTGCAATTGAATGCCTTGCAAATAGCCGGTTTAAAAGACGAAGGGAGTTTAGAAATATTCAGCCATGTTCAGATCAATAATACATTCGTCAACTTTTCTAACGCCATGGGCATGGCAGAACGTATTAAAAGTACAGTGTTCCCTCAAACATATCGTTTATTTTTGCACTTTTTCATTTACGTTTTCGTCGTTACACTTTCTATCGCTTTAACAGACATCGATAGTTTTTTTGAGATCCCTTTGCTACTGGTGATTGCATCAGCATTTTTTCTGTTAGAAAAATCTGCTACACACCTTCAAGACCCTTTTAGTAACCGCCCTACAGATACGGCGATGACAACCATTGCCACTAACATTGAAATAAACATCAAACAGTTATTAGATGAGGCAGAACTGCCGGAACCCGTACAACCACAAAGTTTTTATTCAGTATAACCAATTCAATTACAAAAATTATGTACACAAATTCAAAAGAAACCCAAAGTAATTTAACACCACCGGCTGCCCTGCAAATTTTAAAAGAAGGTAACCAAAGGTTTATAAATAATTTAAAAGCTAATCGAAACCTTTTGCAGCAGGTAAACGAAACTTCGGCGGGCCAGTTTCCCTTCGCTACTATTTTAAGTTGTATTGATAGCCGCACTTCGGCAGAAATTATTTTTGAGCAGGGCCTTGGCGACATTTTCAGTATTCGCATCGCCGGAAATATAGTAAACGAAGATATTTTAGGCAGTATGGAATTTGCCACAAAAGTTGTAGGCACAAAAGTTATTGTAGTACTTGGCCATACTAAATGCGGGGCAATAGTTGGTGCTTGCAACCATGTAGAAATGGGGAATTTAACCACATTGCTTAACAAAATCCAACCGGCAATTGTGGATGAAAAAACAATTACCGAGAACAGAACTGGTACGAATACCGATTTTGTAACCAAGGTTGCAAATAGACATGTTCATTTAACAATTGACAGGATAAGACGTGAAAGCCCAATAGTAGCAGAGTTAGAACAGCAGGGAAGCATTAAAATAATCGGCGGGATGTATGATGTAGAGACCGGGCTTGTAACGTTTTCTGAATAAGGCCGATGTAGATAAACTCAACAGTAAAATAGCCTTTACCATTGGTATTAACTATCGCAAAAAGTTTAATTTAACACGCGGCTGCTTCACCCTGAATCATTTAGATGGGCAAATTAACTTTTCCCCTATATCCTTTAGTTAAACGAAGATCTAAACTCCAGGGGAGAAAGGTTTGTTTTTGATTTGAATAACTTGCTGAATGATTGTAAATGTTCAAATCCCAGGTCGTAGGCAATCTCACTTACAGATAAACCTGTTGTGGATAATTGCTCTTTTGCCTTTTCTATCAGCTTGTAATGAATATACTGCCGGGCGCTTTGCCCCATTAGTGATTTAAGCATATCGGTAAGGTATCTCGGGGAAACCTTCAGGTGGTCAGCAACCTGCTGTACAGTAGGCAGGCTGTTTAAGTGGTTATTGAAACAGCCTTCCAGGTAAGTGTTCATTTGGCTGATCAGATCATTATGTACAGACCTGCGGGTCAGAAATTGCCGGTTGTAAAAACGGTTGCTGTGATTTAGCAGCAGTTCAATCTGCGAAACCAGCACATCCTGGCTAAAAGCATCAATATTATTGTCCAGTTCGGCAGCGATACTTTCAAACAATGCGGCGATCACTTTTTTCTCCTTTTCAAAAAGGAACAGTGCTTCATTAACCACATAAGCGAAGAAACCATATCGCTGCATATTATTGCCCAGCTGGTAACTTCGGATCAGGTCTGTGTGGAAATAAAGCGTATAACCATTATAGCTGCTTTCCTGGCTGGGCATGGTCACCAACTGGTTCGGCGCCAGAAAAGCCAGGCCGCCTTCCTCGAAGTCGTAATAGCCCTGCCCGTATTTGACCTGACCTCTGAAATCCTTTTTAAAAGAGATCTTATAAAAGTCGATCAGGAAACTTTGTCCGGCGTATTCCCGGCTGACCTTTGCTGCATCATAGTTTACCAAAGCCACCAATGGATGCAAGGGTTTAGGCATAGCCAAACCTCGCATCAGTTCAGAGATGCTCTTAAACACAATGGGTTGTGGATGGATAACTTTCACGCGTTCCGCTAAGATAAACATTAATCCTGCGCTGCTGGGCGGATAATAATATCACCTACATCCACATTGTCCGGCTGGTTAATGGCATAAACTACGGCACTGGCGATGGCATCCGGGGAGATTGCGATCTTCGCTGCTTTTTCCTTGACCGCTGCTTTAGCCACCTCATCTTTGATATGGTCCGCCAGTTCGGTATTAACGAAACCGGGCGAAATGCCGGTTACCCGGTACTTGCCGGCTGATTCCTGCCTTAATGCCTCGGCAATGGTACGCACCGCATTCTTAGTGGCTGCATAAACCCCTTGCAAGGGCACGATTTTAATACCGGCGGTAGAGATGATATTGATAATATGGCCCGAGCCTTGTTCCTTAAAAACAGGTAAGGCCGCGGCTATGCCATATAAAGTGCCTTTGAGGTTTACATCGATCATTTCCTCCCAGTCTTCCACCAGTAATTCATCTATACGGGAAAGATGACTGATACCGGCATTGTTGATCATTACGTCTAAACGCCCGTAAGTTTTACAAGCCAGTTCAACCAATTGAACAAGGCCATTACGCTGCGTAATATCCGTTACTAAACAAACTGCCTCGCCGTCGGCTTCTTTAATTCGGGCAACCACGGCTTTTAAACGATCTTCACGGCGTGCACCCAAAACAACTTTTGCCCCTTTAGCAGCAAGCATTAGTGCGGCCGCTTCGCCAATCCCGCTGCCGGCGCCAGTAATTACGATTACTTTTCCTTCGATGTTGTTTTCCATCCGGCAAAATTCCACAAAGTGGTTGATAAAAATTTAGCCAAAACCGTTAATAGCTTAGCCACAATTGCGAAAGACTAAACTATACTAATGACTAATTATGTCGTTAGCAAAGCTGAACTATATCATAAAAAAAAATTGAACTTAACTTCGTCAGCCACTCGACTTTCTTTACATGATGCTAAAATCAGTCAACTTAACGTTGCTATTTCCTTTAACTGATTTATAAAATGGTTCGAAAAAAGTCCTGCTGGGTTCACCAATACAAATAGAAAAACCGCTTTTTTATCAAAAGGCGGTTTTTCTATGAAGAAATTTCTATGATTATTAAACTACTGCATGTGTTTGTAAATCAGCTTTAGTTGCTGCCAAACGTTGCGGTACATTGATTTTAAATGCAGTGCCTTTCCCAGGATTAGAAGCAATACTTATCGAACCGTTTAATTTATCCACCAAATGTCTTACCAAAGCCAAGCCAAAACCATAACCTTGTTCGCCGTTAGTACCAACAGTTGAAGTAGGTTCTCCGTTCAAAATAATGTTTATTGCTGCTGCACTAAGCCCAACGCCAGAATCTTTAACAACTATGTTTAGATTATTTTGAGGGCGATTGGCAATAAGTTCCAAATCAACTTCTACCAACCCATTTTGTGGTGTAAACTTGATTGCGTTTGATATCAGGTTGCCTACAATCTGCAGAAGTTTATCTTTAGACAATGGTGTTTTTTCATCTTCAACAGCTAAATTTACCTTGAAACTTATGTTTTTGTTTTTAGCTTGCGGACCGTATAGTTTTTCTAATTTTTGTTTAAACAGGCCAAGATTAAACTCCTCGTCTGAGGTTTGTTTTTCTATAGACTCAGAACTTAATATCTCATCCGCAAGTTCTAATAACGAACTTCCGCTTTGATGGATTAGGTTAATAAATTCAAGCACTTCTTCTATATTATTACTTTTTCCTTGTTCGTTAATAATTTGTGCAAGGCCAATAATGCCGCCAATCGGTCCTCTAATGTCATGCACCACTCTTTTTTTAATAATATTGGCCTGATGCAACTGTTCCTGCAAAGATTTGATGGTATTTAAAGTTTTTAATCTTTGGACAATCTGGTTGGCTATGATTTTTAAAAGCTCTATTTTTTCTGGGCTGATTCGTTTTTCAGCAGTGTTTTCGTTTAACTTAGTATCTAAAACACATAATGCGCCTATATTAAAACCTTCATCAGATACTAAAGGGATGCCAAGATAGTAGCGCAAATTTGGGACATCAGTTACATAAAACTTATTTTTAAACCTTTGGTCTTCGGTCAAATCTTTTACTTCAAAACTATCATTGCCCATAATGGTATACTGGCAAACAGATTCCTGACGCGGCATTTGAGTTAAATCAAGGCCGTGGTTAGCTATAGTCCATTGGGTATAAGAGTCGATTAGATTGATTAAGGAAATAGGCGTGCCTGCAATTTTTGCGGCCAACGTGGTAAGGTCTTTAAAGTTATCCTCTAAGTTTGACAAGTCTAAATTGAAGTCTGCCAGGTTGATGATCCTATCCATTTCATTATATGGAACAGGAATTTCATTATTTACCATAAATCAATTTGGTTTTAATTGGTTTACGATAACAACTTACTATTGTTTCATAAAAATATAATCTAAACTATTACTGTGTTTTAAAAAACTTTGCTTAATTAGTAAATTAATTTCTGTATTTCTTTTGCTGATTTAATTGCCAAAACGTTAAAACTTGGATCCATGATCTACCTTAAAAATGCTGTTTTTACCCTGCTTTTTTCTGCTTTATCCTTTCAATTGTTTGCACAATTGCCAGGCGAAATAAAATCAACAGGACAAGTATTGTTGCCTAACGGTTGGAAATTAAGTCAGGCAGGCAGGTCTCTTCCTTTGGGCGATTTGCCCTTAAACATGCAATTATCTGTTTCGGGGAAACTACTTGCCGTAACCAATAACGGTGAAAGCACACAGTCTCTCCAATTAATCGACCCGAAAAATGAAAAGCTGCTGGACGAAAAAGTATTAAGCAAATCCTGGTATGGACTGGCGTTTAGCAATGATGAAAAAAAAATCTACGCTTCTGGCGGAAACGACAATTGGATACTTTGCTTCAACCTTAATAATAACAAAATTGGAAATGCAGACACGATAAAATTAGGTTCGCTCTGGCCTAAAAATAAAATTTGCCCCACAGGCATTGCTGTTAACAAAAGCGGCAGTCGGTTATTTACGGTTACAAAAGAAGACAGCACGTTGTATGTCATTAATCCTTCCTCGAAAAAAATTATAAGTAAAGTGAAGTTAGCCGCCGAAGCTTATAGTTGCATTTTATCGCCTGATGAAAAATCGTTGTATATTTCTTTGTGGGGAAGTGATCAGGTTGCTGTTTTTGATGTGGTAAAAGAAGCATTAACGGCAACCATCAACACAGAAAGCCACCCGAACGAACTGTTGCTTAACAAAAAAGGCAACTTGTTATTTGTGGCCAATGCCAATGATAATTCGGTTTCGGTTATCAATACTTCGACCCGAAAAGTAATTGAAACACTTTCCACTACGCTATTTCCTACCAAGCTAACTGGTTCAACTACAAATGGTTTGGCCTTATCCGTAAACGAAAAAACGCTGTTTATTGCCAACGCCGATAACAATTGCCTTGCTGTTTTTGATGTATCAAAACCTGGTAGCAGTCAAAGTTTGGGTTTTATTCCGGTTGGCTGGTATCCAACAAACGTAAAAACGCTGGGCAATAAAATTTTGGTGGCCAATGGCAAAGGTTTTACGTCGATGGCCAACCCAAAAGGCCCGCAACCGGTTTTAAAAACGGATAATAGCGGTTACCAAAAAGGTGCCATCAACAGCCGGGAGCAATACATCGGCGGTTTGTTTAAAGGAACGCTTTCTTTTATTGATGCGCCAAACCCTGTACAATTAAAGGCTTATACCAAACAGGTTTACAGCAATACTCCTTTTACCACTAAAAAAACAGTAACGGCCGATGGCGAAAGCGGTAACCCAATTCCACGGAAAGTGGGAGAAAAATCGCCTATTAAACATGTTTTCTACATTATTAAAGAAAACCGTACATACGACCAGATTTTGGGCGATATGCCAAAAGGCAACGGCGATACTTCTTTGTGCATCTTCCCAAACAAAGTAACGCCAAACCACCATGCCATTGCCAATGAGTTTGTTTTGCTGGATAATTTTTATGTGGATGCGGAAGTAAGTGCCGACGGACACAATTGGAGCACAGCAGCTTATGCTACCGATTTTGTTGAGAAAACCTGGCCAACCAGTTATGGCGGCCGCGGCGGAAATTACGACTTTGAAGGAACACGAAAAGTAGCTTATCCGCGTGATGGATTTATCTGGGATTACTGCCAGCGTGCCGGAATAAGTTATCGCACATATGGCGAGTTTGCCGAGGATGGAAAAGCAAATCTTAAATCTTTACAAAACCATTTTTGTGTGCAATCGCCAGGCTTTGACCTTGATATAAAAGATCAAAAACGGGTAGAAATTTGGGCACACGATTTTGATTCTTTAATTAGTAAAAATGCCGTTCCTCAATTTAATACCGTCCGTATTTCTAACGACCATACCAGCGGACAAAGAAAAGGCAAAATTTCGCCCATTGCAGCCGTAGCAGATAATGATTTGGCGATTGGAAAATTTATCGAACATCTTTCGCAAAGCCCGATCTGGAAAGAATCAGTTGTTTTTATTTTGGAAGACGATGCACAAAACGGGCCAGACCATATTGATGCGCACCGCTCGCCGGTATTTGTTGCCGGCCCTTACGTAAAACGCAATGCCGTTTTGCACAATATGTATTCCACTTCTGGTGTGTTACGAACGATAGAATTAATTTTAGGACTGCCGCCAATGAGCCAATATGATGCAGCGGCAATGCCTTTGTTTGAATGTTTTACTAACCAGCCAGACTTTTCTCCTTACGTTGCAAAACCTGCGCAAGTTGATTTAGAACAACGCAACGTAGCTGTAAACGGAAGCAGTAAACGTTCGGAACTGTTTAATTTTGCCAAAGAAGATGCCGCGCCAGATTTGGATTTGAACGAAGTGATTTGGAAATCGGTAAAAGGCGAAACCGCAATTATGCCTGCACCAAAGCGAAGTGCATTTGTAATCTTAGAAAAGAAAAAGAAAAAAGATGCTGACTGATGAGACTTCTTGCTTCAAAAACAGACCAAAACAACTCCTGGATTTATAAATTGCTTTTTTAATAAATTTTATGTGGTAAAAGAAGCATCTGCAAAATAATTTTCCATTTTGATAAGCAAAATCATTACAAGAATTTAGGTGCTAAAAGAAGCATTTGAATTGTATTGGTTCTTCTTAAAATCTGGAATCTTCCCACTGATATTCTACTTACAAAAAAAGCTTCCCTGCAAATAAGGAAGCTTTTTTTAGTTTGATATTTTCAGCATAAGATATCTTAAGGATGACGCTCTTCTGGCGGCGAATCTTGTCGTGCAGGACGTTGCTGCTGTTGCTGCCTTTGCTGTTGCATTTGCTGCTGCCGTTGCTGTTGTATTTGTTGTTGTTGCTGGTTACGCTGTTGCATTTGTTGCTGTCTTTGCTGGTTTTGTTGTTGCTGCAATTGTTGGGTCTGTTGTTGCCTTTGCTGCTGTTGAACCTGGTTTTGTTGCGTTTGCTGCTGTTGCCTTTGCTGCTGCTGAACCTGGCTTTGTTGCGCTTGCTGCTGTTGCCTTTGCTGCTGCTGAACCTGATTCTGTTGAGTTTGCTGCTGTTGGATTTGTAAATTATCGGCTGGCGTACGGTTTTTGTTACGGTCAAAATTGCCGGACTGGCGCCAATCCCTTCCTGGTTGCGTGTTTCCATTTGAGTTCTGCGCAGGCTGATTATCGCGGGAAGGCCTGTTGCCAGGATTTGAAGGATTATTACCGTTAGCAGTTCCGTTAGGAATTGATTGTCCGTTTAATGGATTAACGCTTCCGGAGTTTGTATTTGGGTTTGAGCCTCTTTGCGGAGACTGATTTCCGTTAGATGTATTATTGTTGTCTGTCCTGCCGTTTCTGCCAAAACCATTATTATTGGTGTTTCCTGCCGGATTGTTTGTATTTCCCGGATTGTTGTTTTGTGCAGGGTTTCCCTGGTTAAAAACAGGGCGGGAATTACCAAAAGCAGGATTGCCGTTTGTATTGCCATTGTTCCGGCCATCATTGTTATTGTTAAAACGGTTTCGGTTATCAACATTATTTCCTTTGTCAACAACACGGTTTGGCCGGTAATTATCACTCCGGTTACCAGCAATTTGCGGCCGGTAAATGTTTAAAGTATTGTTGCGGATGACGGTTGCACCCGGCCTGTTATTGTTGTTAATGTTGTAGATGTTTACAGGTGCGTTGGTATATCTCCGAATTTCATCCGGCCTCGGGCCAAAAACATACCTGCGGTTATTATTGCTATACACGTTTTGGATAATCGTTGTATTATGGATAATCGTTACATTACGGTTATACGGCACATAATACTGATAGATGTTAGGTGCATAAACATACCTGCGCGGAGCAAAAACCCAGTAATTATCTGGTGCATAATAGCCGGAACCAAAAGAAACATCAATATTAACGCCGGGGCCAAGCGGTGCCCATCCGTAGTAATCTCCGCCGGTGCGCCAGTTTACCCAGGCTGGTGCCCACTCTGTTCCTGGTATCCATTCCCATCCGTAATAATCGTCTAAACGCCATCTGCCATAATGGAAGGCGGCCCAGCCCCAATCGTAATCAGAAACCCAGGTATTTCCATATTCGGTTGCAGCCCAATGGCCGCGGGTAGCATAAGGTTTAAAATCCCGATCCACATCTGGCGTCCAAACATAACCATATTCAGGGTCGTTGATCCATTGCCCGTATGGTTCCAACTCATCATAAAAAGTTTGAAAAGTAACAGGTGCGCCGGGTTGGGCTACGTCAGGCTGAGTGTTGGCTGTTTGCTGATAACCTTGTTCTACAGTTCCGCAACGTACAAATGTTAAAACGAGCGCTAAAATGGCCGTCGCTTTTAAAAATATCTTGATCATGTTATTAAATGTTTTAGGTTAATTGGTAATGCTGTTTCGACTGCTATTGATTCTTATCGTTTAACCATTTGCCACATATATATTAGCCATGCTTCTTTTACCCATCCATTTTTAGCAACAGCTTACTACAGATTTTGTTAACATCCTGCTGCAATTACAACAGAATAAGTAATTTTAGCAGCAAATTGTTCCGTTATATGAAAACGATAAACATTCCCCGTGTTGATTTAAATACCTATATAAATGGTTCTGCCGAAGAGAAAAAAAACTTTTCTAACGAAATTGGCCGGGCTTTTAACGATACCGGTTTCATCACCGTAAGTAACCATGGTTTAAGCAAAGAACTGATTAATAATTTATACGAGCAGGTGCAAAAACTGTTTTCGTTACCGGATGAGATCAAACTAAGTTACGAAAAACCCGAGCTTGCCGGCCAGCGCGGTTATACCAGCAAAGGCCGCGAAAAAGCAAAAGATTCTAAAACGCCTGATCTAAAAGAGTTCTGGCAAATCGGGCAAACGGTTACCGACGGCGACCCGGTAAAAGAGCTTTATCCCGATAATTTAATGGTAAAAGAACTACCCGAATTTAACCCAATAACGCGTGAAGTTTACCAGAAATTAGAACAAGCCGGCAAACATTTGCTGCGTGCAATTGCCGTATATTTAACACTTCCTGAAAATTATTTTGAGGATAAAGTGCATAACGGCAATTCTATTTTACGCGGCATCCATTATTTCCCGATTGAAAACCCGGAACTGGTTGCCGATGATGCCGTTCGCGCCGGTGCACATGAAGACATCAACTTAATTACTTTATTAATCGGTGCAAGTGCCGACGGACTGGAAGTTTTAACCCGCGAAGGCGAATGGTTCCCCGTGAAAGCACACGGCGAAGATATTGTGGTAAACGTAGGCGATATGCTGCAACGTTTAACCAACAACAAATTGCGTTCTACCACGCACCGTGTGGTAAATCCGCCGCGCGAAATGATGAAGACTTCGCGCTATTCTGTTCCGTTTTTCTTGCACCCAAAAGCAAATGTAAGCTTGGCTTGTCTGGATACTTGTATTGATGATGCACATCCGAAAGCGTATCCTGATGCCACCGCCGGAGAATATCTGGATGAACGTTTGCGTGAAATTGGGTTGAAAGCCTAAGTTTTAGTTGATAAAAGAAGTATCGGGAAAAAGGAATATTATATTTTTAATTTAATAATTACTACTACTAAAAGTTTTTAGGATAACTTCTGATTATGTGCTGTAAAAAGTATAAAAAATATTTCTTTGCGCTGTTTTTCCTACTGCTTAGTTTAATTGCGATTAAAGGAAAATCACAAAGTAAACGAACAAAAATTTCGACCTTAGAACCTGTAACAAAAATTTCATATAGGAGATGTTGCGGTGGAGAAGCCAATTCTTATGAAAACTTTATGATCTCTAAAGATTCTATTATATATGAAGAAGGTGTAAATAATTCGCGAAATCGATATAGAAAAATATATAAGGGTGTAACACCAATATCCTTGTGGGATTCATTAAAAAGCACAGTAGATATTATTCAATTTGCTAAAATAAAAAGTAATAAAAGTAATGCTGAGAATGATGGGTCTGATCAACAAGTAAAAATCATAAAAGGAAATAAAGTGTATTCGGTTGTAAATGCTGATTTCGATAAAATTAAGGGAACTAAAACAAGTCTATTGATGAATATAATTGAACATCAATTGTTTATATCTTAGAAAAAATCCACAAATGAATGAAGGTACAGTACAATAGCGGAAAATGAATAAGTTGAACCGCTTTTACAAACAACACCCGTTTCTCAGCATTTTATTTGCTTTCCAGCTTTTCCGTTTCCTATTGCTGCCGTTTTTTGGGTTGATGCCGCAAGATGCTTATTACAATTTTTATGGGGAACATTTAGCTTTGTCGTACTTCGATCATCCCGGAATGATCGGCTATTTGCTGCGTTTGTTTACAACGATTTTTGGCAAACATGTTTTCGTCATCAAGCTGGCAGATTTTGTGGTAACCTCTGCAACATTATTTGCTTTTTACCATTTAGCCGGACTGTTTTTATCAAAGCAAAAGCAAAACTTAGCAATTGCATTAATCGGTTCCACATTCCTGGTTTCCATTTTATCGACCATTTCTACGCCCGATGTTCCGCTTTTTCTGTTCTGGACTTTAAGTTTAACCGCACTTTACCATGCTGTTTTTAGGCAGCAAAAATCAGCGTGGCTGTTGGCCGGATTATTTATGGGGTTGGCTTTCGATAGTAAATACACAGCCGTTTTATTACAGATTGGCTTAATCCTGTTCCTGATTTTTTCCAACAAATACCGAAAGTTGCTGCTTTCCGGCTGGTTCTGGCTGAGTCTGATTATTGCTGTGCTGGTAACTTTCCCGGTTTTTTACTGGAATTATCAGCATCATTTTGCCTCGTTCCTGTTTCAATCTTCCGGCAGAACCGGCGATATTTCCAAATTCCAGTTGAAACCGTTGCTATTTTTGGGAACCGTGGGCACGCAAATGTTCCTGCTGCTTCCGGTTGTTTTCTGCGGATTGGTATTTTTTTCCTTCAAATTCATCAAAAAAGTATTAATTAAATGGCACTTGCCCAACGATGAAATACTGTTTTTACTGTGCTTTTTTTTACCCGCGTTCCTGGGTTTTTTCCTGATCAGTCCGTTTTATTGGGTTAAAATCAACTGGATGATGCCCGGCTATATCACCGGATTTATCTTTCTGGCGATTTTTATCTCCCGAAAACTGGCTGGAATTAACGTTTGGATTGCCGCCGTTTTGCACCTCGCTTTTGCAGCGGAAGTGATTTTTTATCCTGTACAAATTAAAAGCGACGATACCTGGTTTGGCTGGCAACAATTGGCAAACCGTGTAGCAATCCTGCAAAAAACTTATCCAAATACCTTTATTTTTGCTGCGGATAGTTATAAAACCAGTGCCGAACTGAGCTTTTTTCTTCCGCAGAAAATTTACGCACAAAACATTGTTAAAAAACCCGCTTTGCAGTTTGATTATGTTGGGACCGACGTGCTTCTTTTAGCAGGTAAAAATGCGCTTTTTATAGATTCTGATCCCGGTTTTCATGATCGCCTCAAAAGCGGAATTATTCCTCCGGAACTCAAACTTTATTTTAATAAAATCGAAGAGCTGGAACCAATTATCATTAAAAATGGTAATGCTGATGCGCGAAAATTTTGGGTTTATTATTGTGTGAATTATAAAGGAATAGTTAAAAAAAATAAAAGTTAATTATTTTTTTTCATAGACGCAATGAATAAACGTAAAGTAATAATTAACGGTAATCAGTTCTTTGATTTAGAAAGCTTCTATGTGCATATAGATCAAATCCTGACTTAAAAACCTATTGTGGAAACCGGGCATAATCTGGACGCATTTAATGATTTATTAAGAGGTGGATTCGGTATTTACCAGTATGAAGAACCAATAACACGAATTTGGATGAATTTTTCTAAAAGTAGAATCAATTTAGGACAAGAACTTATTGATAAATTAGTTGTAATTATACAAGACCATAATCATATTAATTTTTCAATTATTAAAGATGATTAAACTGCTTAGGCTCCATAGGGGCATCCTATTTATAGAAAAATCATCTCTTTTTGACGAAGCTCCGTAGGTGCTTCCTAATGGTATTTTACTTTGATAATCTGCTTCGGGAAGCACCTACGGAGCTAATATCCTAACGATTATATAATTGCTATAAACAGGTTACTCTTACAGAGTTACTATCCTTCGGCAGCTTTCTTTAAATCTGCAATGATGATTTTATTCATTTGCATCACCGCCTGCATTACGCGTTTTGATTTCTGCGGATCTTTATCGCCCAAAAACTTTCCTAAAGCCGAAGGAATAATTTGCCAGGAAACACCAAACTGATCTTTCAGCCAGCCGCACCTTCCTTTTTCGCCGCCTTCCGAAAGTTTTTCCCAAAATTCATCCACTTCTTCTTGCGTTTCGCAATTGACAAACAGGGAAATACCGTTGGAAAAAGTAAAATGCGGACCAGCATTTAAAGCGTAAAAAGTTTGTCCGTTTAACTCAAATGTGGCCGAAACAACAGACTTTCCATTTCGGTTCATGCTTAAAATTTTGGAATCCTTGAAAATGGAAGTATATAAGTTTACGGCTTCTTCGGCTTGATTGTTGAAAGTTAAAAAGGTGGTGATTTTTTGCATGATGATACAAATCAAGAAATTAATATTTTTACTTAACCGATCACGCTATCATCCGCCACTTTTCCTTCCGCCTTCGCCAAAGCATCTTCGCGCCGAACCATATCGGCAATGCTGTGTTCGCCCAAAATTTTCAAAGTTGCATCTCTAACGTTAACCATTACATCGCGGATACCGCAATAATGTTCGTCCACACATTCGGCACATTTTTCGTAAAAGTTCAGGCTTACACAAGGCAGCAACGCAATCGGGCCGTCAATAACGCGGATAATGGCCGAAAGCTTAATTTCCTCTGCTGTTTTTAGCAGGTAATAACCGCCGCCCGCACCTTTTTTACTGCTTAAAAATCCGCCGCGCTTCAGTTCCAGTAAAATAGCTTCCAGGAATTTTTTTGGTAATTGGTCGCCTTTGGCAATATCGGCAATCAGCATCGGCTTGTTTTCCGTGTTGCGGGCCAATGCCATCAGGGCTTTTACAGCGTATTTTGTTTTTTTGGTGAGCAATGGAAACGGTGTTTAAATCAGGAACGATTAAACAAATATAAAAATTTTGTTGAGGGCTTTATTTGAAAAATATGCCCGAAACAATGCGCAGCGAAACCAGAATCACCACAACGCCTACAAAAAGCATCAATGTTTTTATCGGCAATTTATTGGAGATGCGTACGGCAATCGGCGCGGCAATCATTCCGCCCAAAACCAAACCCAAGATCACCTGGAAATGGTGCAAACCAATCAGCAAAATAAAAGTAACGGCACTGGTAAAAGCCACGCAGCCTTTGGTTAACGTGGAAGTGCCGATGGTATAACGCACATTCCGGCCGCCAGCAATTAACCCGGTGGTAACAATCGGCCCCCAGCCGCCACCGCCAATCGCATCCAGCAAACCACCAAAGCCAGCCAGCCAGCCAATCCGTTTGATTTTAGTTTTGGTTGGTGTTTTATTTAAGGCTTTGCGGATAATCAGCACGCCCAGAAACAACGTATAACAACCAACAATCGGCTTTAAATACTGACTGTATTGATGCAGCGAAGATAAAATAGTAGCACCGGCAACCGCACCAATAATCCCGGGAATCAGTAATTTTTTAAAGAGTTTAAAGTTGACGTTTCCTGATTTCCAGTGCATTAAACCGGAAGCACCGTTGTTAAAAACTTCGGAAGCATGAACGCTTGCACTGGCTGCAGCAGGCGGGATGCCCAACGAAAGCAGGAAAGTGGTGGAAGTTACGCCGTAAGCCATTCCGCAGGCACCATCAATCAGCGAAGCCGTAAAACCGCCCAGCATGTACAGTAAAAGTTGTTTGTTAAACTGTGCGCCCAGCCAATCCTGAGCGTTTAAAATACGTTCGTAATTGAGGTAAGTGAACAAAACGTGGCCTAAAACCATCAAACTAATGGCCGATAAAACAGCCAAAGTAATGGCAACCGGACGTGTAATTTTAACTTTTGCAGGCTGCTGCGGCTGCCTGTTAACCAAACCGGAAGTGATGGCGTTCAACTGTTTTACTTTATCCGAAAAATCGCCGTTTAGTTTCTGGCGGATTTGCGTCATGTTCGTCAGCACCTGATCAATCTCCGCCGGGAAAGTCTCGTTCAAAACTTCTTTTACCCGTTTGGCTACCGTTGGCGATTTCCCGTTGGTAGAAATGGCGATTTTAAGGTTCCCTTTTTGCACGACTGAACTGAGGTAGAAATCGCATAAGTCCGGCGTATCGGCAACATTTACCAGCAGGTTTCTGGACTTGCAAAGCTGGTGAATTTGCCTGCCAACCTGCTTGTCATCAATGGCCACAATCACCATATCTTTTTCCAGCAAATCGCTTTCGGCAAAAGTGCGTTCTTCAAAAGGGATGCTTCTTTTATGGGCAAATTCTTTGATCTCCGCAGAAATTTCCCGCCCAACCACTTTCACATTTGCTTTCGGACTGTTGCCGAAAATGGCTTCCAGTTTTTCCATCGCCACGTAGCCGCCGCCAATCAGCAAAGTTTCCAGCTTGTCCGGCTTCAAAAAAACCGGGAAAAGTGTGTTTACCTCAACCGGTTTAAGCGTAACTGCTTCGTCTGTCGTCATGCTGTTTTTAGCAGGCTTAAATTGTTTTTTCCGCCAGTTGCTCGTTCCTGAAACCTGCTGCTTTTTGCCGGAACAACGTAGATTGTTCGATGTAATAAGATGCAAATTCCTTGGATGGTTCCTGCTGGTTGATCTGGTAAACCAAATCTTCAAAACTCAAATGCAAGTCTATTTTTTGGGTCGAAACAAAGTTCAGGTCAAAATCCGTTACAATCCCGGCTTGGGTGTTGGTTTTGATATTTTCGGAAATCAACATCGCTTTTGCCGTGTGGATGAAGGCCGAATAAGCGTAATAAATGGCATCAGCAAAATCTTGTGTTTTAAAAGAAGCATCAGCGCTTTCCAGCTTTTCTTCAGATTCAAACAATAATGTCGCTACCAAATCAATCATCACGCCGGCACATTCGCCCACGCCAATTTCAGTTTTGTATGGCGCAGATTGCTCCCAATCGATAAAATCATCGGGCGTAACGGTTTTGGTATCGCCCAAAGGGTTCAGTAAATCGTAAAAATAAATTTTGCCCTGGCGGTTATAATATTGATTAAACAATTCGCCTTCAATAGAATTGGATTGATAATCGCCCAGCAAATCGCGCAGTACTTGCGGACCGCGTTTGCTCGGCACTTTAATCACTTTGTCAGCCGCAACACCGGCACCGTTTCCGGTTGGGCCGCCGCCCAAAAGCACTTGCAAAGCCGGTGCAACCATTTTATCAATCTTCATGCTCGAACCATGGAAACCAATGCTGGCCATGGCATGTTGCGCGCAGGAATTGATGCAGCCACTGATCTTGATCTTGATATCCGTATTGTAAATCAGATCCGGAAATTCTTCGCTGATAACTTTTTCCAGTTCGCGGGTGATGCCGGTACTGTTAGAAATCCCTAAATTACAGGTATCCGTTCCGGGACAAGAGGTAATATCGGCCATACTTTCAAAACCAGGTACAGCCAAATTCAGCTTGTTTAATTCTTCAAAAATATAAGGCAAATTTTCTTCTCGGACGAACTTTAACAAAATTCCCTGTGTGTTGGTTAACCGGATGTCATCCGCAGCTACTGTTTTTACCAGTGAAATTAACCGGCGCGCAATTGGCGTTTTAATATCACCGTTTTGAATGCGCAAACCAATCGCAAAAAACCCGGCTTGTTTTTGCGGGAAAACATTGGTTTTAAGCCATTGCTGGTATTGAAACGGATTGGAAATTTCAGTACTAAAAACAGCATTTGCCGGAATGGCAGTTTCATTTTTAGCCAGGTCGATCTCGTAAGTTTTATTTTTTAAAGCCAAGCGTTCTGCTTCCGCCAAACGGACCAGTTCTTCGGCACCGATTTCCTGCACCAAATATTTCATCCGGGCTTTGTGGCGTTTGTTGCGTTCGCCATAACGGTCGAAAATCCGCAGCACCGATTCTGCAAAAGGGATAATCTGGTTTACCGGCATAAAATCGGTAACCGCATCGGCCATGTACGGCTGCGAACCTAAACCTCCGCCAATCACTACTTTAAAACCTCTTAATTCCACACCATTTTCAATTTTTACCTTCGGGATAAAACCTAGATCGTGCATAAAAGCGAAACCGGAATCTTCTTCGGAAGAGGAAAAAGCAATCTTAAATTTCCGGCCCATTTCCTGACAAATCGGGTTCCGCAGAAAATATTCAAAAACAGCATGTGCGTAAGGCGAAACATCAAAAGGTTCTTTTGGGTCGATGCCAGCCATCGCGGAAGCCGTAACATTTCTAACTGTGTTGCCGCAAGCTTCGCGCAAGGTGATCGAATCTTCTTCCAGTTCGGTCCATAATTCCGGCGTTCTGTCTAAACTTACAAAGTGGATTTGGATATCCTGCCGTGTGGTAATATGCAGATTTCCAGTCGCATACTCGTCGGAAACATCAGCCATTTTGCTTAATTGTTTACCGGTAACTTTGCCATAAGGCAATTTGATACGCACCATTTGCACGCCTTGCTGCCGCTGACCGTAAACACCGCGCGCTAAACGCAGGCTGCGGAATTTCTCATCATCTATTTTTCCTTCGCGAAAAAGACGGATTTTTTTCTCTAAATCCAGAATATCTTTCTCCACCACGGGATTTTCTAATTCAGTCCTAAAACTTTGCATTGTACTCTATAGAATTAATATACAATTATACCACATTATTTTAGGCGATAAAAGAAGCATTGGCGTTGATGCTTTTTTTATCGCCTAATTTTACCTTAGTTTGAAGTTTCCAGTTCTACCGAAACGGATGCTTTTAATGCTTGCTCAATATCTTGTAAAATATCATCCACATGCTCTAAACCGATTGATAAACGGATGGTTCCCTGCTGGATACCAACTTCGTTACGCTGTTCTTCGGTCAATTTTGAATGTGTACTCGAAGCCGGATGCGTGGCGATGGAACGTGTATCGCCTAAATTGGCCGAAATAGAAAACAGCTTCAAAGCATCTAAAAACTTCGCCGCGCTTTCTAACCCGCCTTTTCTTACAAAAGTTACAATTCCGCCGCCTTGTTTCATTTGTTTTTTGGCGATTTCATACTGCGGATGCGAAGGTAAAAACGGATATTTCACCAGTTCTACTTCCGGGTTTGCTTCCAAAGCTGTAGCAACTTTTAACGCGCTTTCGCAATGGCGATCCATCCGAACAGCCAAAGTTTCCAGGCTTTTGCTTAAAATCCAGGAATTAAACGGTGATAACGACGGACCGGAATGCCGCGCAAAACCTTCAATTTCACGGATCAGTTCGTTTCGACCTAAAATTATGCCGCCTAAAGCGCGGCCTTGTCCGTCAATAAATTTTGTTGCCGAATGGATAGACAAATCGGTTCCGTATTTAATCGGTTGTTGCAGGTAAGGCGTTGCAAAACAGTTATCTACCACCAATAACGTTTGGTGTTTTTTGGCGAAATTGCCCAGCCATTCCAAATCGATAATATCGATTCCGGGGTTGGAAGGCGTTTCCACAAAAATCATTTTCGTGTTGGATTGGATGGCCGCTTCCCATTGTTCGGTTTTATCCAGATCGGCATAAGTATAAGAAATTCCCCATTTCGGTAAAATATTGTTAAGCAATTGGTGCGTGGAACCAAAAACCGAACGGCTGGAAAGCACATGGTCTCCTTGTTTTAAAAACGTGGCGAAAGTGGTAAAAATAGCCGCCATGCCGGTTGCCGTTGCCCAGCCATCTTCCGCGCCTTCCAAAACCGCCATTTTGGTGATGAATTCGTCCACGTTCGGGTTGGCGTAACGGCTGTAAATATTGCCTTCCTGTTCGCCGGTAAACAACGCGCGCATTTCTTCCGCATCGTCAAATTTGTAGCTGGAAGTCATGTAAATCGGTACAGAATGTTCTTTGTACTGACTGCGTTCTAACTGTGTGCGAACGGCTTGCGTTTCAAAATGCTGACTCATATTTTTAGTTGAGCTTGTAGGAAAAATTAATTTTTGCGGTTTTGCTGAGGATCAAAGCTACGGAACAATATTTTTCGAAAGTGAGTTCCAGCGCACGTTGTATTTTTGCTTCGTTTACCGCACCAAAAACGTGGAATTCAATATCGATGGTTTCAAACAAAGCGGGTTCCTGGCCTTCAAAACGTTTGCCATTAATACTGATTTTTAAATCTTCAACCGGTTCTTTTTGTTTTTTCAGGATGGAAATTACATCAATCGCACTGCATCCGCCTAATGCCGCCAGCACAGTTTCCATTGGCCGAAAACCTTGGTTTTCTCCGCCAATTGCGGGGTTGGCATCCATATCCAAAGTATTGCCTTGCTCATTTTCTGCTTCAAAATGGTAAGTTTTATTTTTTCTGGTTAGGTTGATCTGCATTTTTCAGTTGTAGGTTTTCAGTTGCGGGTTCTTGTTTGTTACTTGTGCCGATGCTGTAGGTTTTATCATTTTGCCCAAAGGGAGGAATCTTTCAATTAGCAATGCTTCTTTTATCGCCTAAAAATTATGTTCTTATTTGAAGAAGATTTCTCCTAACATCGAAATGACAAAGCGAAAATCCTTCGACAAACTCAGACTGGCAAAGCGGTGAACCTGCAAATTGCTGATTGCCAAAAGCCGATAGCTGACAGCTCCTAAACAATTATCCCCGCTGCAACCGTATTTTTAGTTTGTTCGTTAATTAAAATAAAAGAGCCGTTGGCCTGGTTTTGTTCATACGCATCAAAAAAAAGCGGTTGCGCCGTTTTAATTTTCACCCTCGCAATATCATTCAGTTTGATGGTTTTTGTTTCCGTATCTTTATTCAACGTGCTGGTGTGAACAATATAATCCACTTCGCGCACAATCGCTTTGATCAAATTATGACTGTGTTCGATCATATATTTTCCGCCTTGAACCAGCGGCTGCGTGTCCATCCAGCAAATATCTGCCGTAATTTCTTTCTCAATTTGCGGCTGGTTTGCTGTTTTTACCAGCATATTTCCGCGGGTAATATCCACTTCATCTTCCAGCAATAACGTAACCGACGAATTGGTTTCCGCCGTTTCCAAATCACCATCAAAAGTAACCACTTGTTTTACTTTTGATTTTTGCTGAGAAGGCAATACCATAACTTCCTCACCCACAGCAAATTCTCCGCTGATTACCCGTCCGGCATAACCGCGGTAGTCATGAAATTCTTCGGAATGCGGACGGATTACATATTGCACCGGGAAACGCGCATCGGTTTTGTTCACACTGCTGCTCACATCCACATTTTCCAAGTAATGCAGTAATGATTTTCCCTGATACCAATCCATGTTTTCTGATTCGTTGACTAAATTATCACCTTTTAAAGAAGAAATCGGAATGAACGTGATGTTCTGTTTAAAATCTGGAAAACCTGTTGCAAATTGCAGGAATGCTGTTTTTATCGCCTCAAATTTTTCCTGCTGATAATCCACCAAATCCATTTTATTTACCGCAACTACAATCTCCGGAATCTGCAATAAATTGGCAATGAAAAAGTGGCGTTGTGTTTGCTCGACCACCCCTTTCCGTGCATCAATCAAAATAATAGAAAGCCTGGAATTGGATGCACCGGTAACCATGTTGCGCGTGTATTCCACGTGTCCGGGCGTATCGGCAATAATAAATTTACGGTTAACCGTAGCAAAATAAATATGCGCCACATCAATGGTGATGCCTTGCTCTCGTTCGGCACTTAAACCATCGGTTAGCAGCGACAAATCGAGGTAATCAAAGCCTTTGCGTTTGCTGGCTGCTTCTACCGCTTCCAGTTGGTCTTCTGTAAGCGAACCTGTATCGTACAACAACCTGCCGATGAGTGTGCTTTTGCCATCATCTACACTACCAGCCGTTGAGAATTTTAAAAGTTCCATGTTGATTTTTTGGTGATAAAAACAGTGTTTGTATTTGTTGGATACTGTTTTTATCGATGTTTTTTGTGTGGAGAAAGGACACACCCCTAACCCCTCTCAAGAGGGGAATCGCTTGCAGACCTTTCTATCGGTTTAAAAGTAGCAGATAGAAAGGTTTGAACTTTGCTTCCCCTCTTGAGAGGGGTTAGGGGTGTGTTTCTTCAATATTTCTGAAATTTTAGATTTAAAAATATCCCGCTAATTTCCTTTTCTCCATAGCCGCTTCAGAACGTTTATCATCCATCCTCGCTCCCCGCTCTGAAATACGGGAAGATTTGATTTCCGCAATAATATCATCCAAAGTTCCGGCGGTTGAAGAAACAGCAGCCGTACAAGTCATATCGCCAACGGTGCGGAAACGGACATCTTGCGTAAACACTTCCTCTCCATCCATATTTAAATAATCTGAGTAAGGGAAAAGCTGACCATCGCGCACTAAAACTTCGCGTGGATGCGTAAAATAAATGCTTGGTAAATCCAATTTTTCCTGTTTGATATAGTTCCAAACATCCAGTTCCGTCCAGTTACTGATTGGGAAACAACGTACATTTTCACCATAATTGATTAGGCCGTTTAAATGTCCCCACAATTCCGGCCGCTGGCGTTTCGGCTCCCAGGAACCAAACTCATCCCGAACGGAGAAAATGCGTTCTTTAGCACGTGCTTTTTCTTCGTCGCGGCGCGCACCACCGATGCAGGCATCAAACTTAAATTCTTCAATCGTATCCAAAAGCGTTACGGTTTGCAAGCTGTTCCGGCTGGCATATTTTCCGGTTTCTTCGGTTGCTTTTTTCTGGTTGATGCTGTCCTGAACATAACGGATTAGCAGTTGCGCACCAATTTTTTCAACCAATTCATCGCGAAAAGTGATCGTTTCCGGGAAATTATGTCCGGTATCGATATGAACCAACGGGAACGGAAATTTAGCCGGATAAAAAGCTTTTCGCGCCAAATGGACCAGCGTGATCGAGTCTTTTCCGCCCGAAAACAGTAAAGCCGGCCGGTCAAATTGCGCCGCTACTTCGCGCATAATATAAATGGATTCTTCTTCCAGTTCTTTTAAATGATCGGAACTCATGAATGTAAGTCGTTTTGTGTTAATTCCGGGTCGGTAATATCGGCCAATACTTTGGTTTCGTGCAACCCACATTCTTTTTTAGAATCTTCCCACCACCAACGTCCGGCGCGGGCATCTTCGCCAAACTGAACGGCGCGGGTGCAAGGCGCGCAGCCGATACTTAAAAAACCCTGATCGTGTAATTTATTATAAGGTGTGTTGTTTTGATGAACGAAATCGGCAACATCCTGGTCACTCCAGTGCAGCAGCGGATTAAATTTGATGAGCTGAAAAGCCTCGTCCCACTCAAATAATTTAAAATTCTGGCGATTGGCCGATTGCGCCGCCCGAACGCCGGTAACCCAAACCGCCACGCCTTTTAATGCCCTTTTTAGCGGCTCAATTTTGCGGATGCGGCAACACTCTTTCCGGTTTTCTACAGATAAATACATGCTATTGATGCCTTTTTCTCTTACAAAATTTTGGATTTCCTGCGTATCCGGGTAAAAAGGATCAATGTTGAGATCGAAAATATTCGCCGTGGATTGCCAAACTTCGTACGTTTCGTTAAACATACGGCCGGTATCCAAAGTAAAAACCTTTAGCGGGATTTTATTTCTGCCAATGACGTGCGAGATTACCTGGTCTTCCATCCCGAAGGAAGTTGAAAAAGCAACCTGACCGGCAAAACGCGCTGCAACCAATTGCAATGCTTCTTTTAGCGGTATATTTTTTACTTCTTCTTCCAGTTCTGTCAACTGTTTAGCTTCCATAATCTATGGTTTTTGTAGGTTTCTTAATCAATATTTGCTGGTGGTTTCATGCTTCCTTTATCAGCAAAAATTATTAAGATAAATTTGCTTCTGGCAATTATACAAAGCCGAACTTTTTATTGCAGTAAAAATGTTTCTTTTCATTTTTCAATTTATAGTCCTCCTTTCGGAGCAGGATTTGGCACCTTGCATCAACATTGAAAGCGGGTTGCCAGAGGGTTTTAGAGCCTGATCTCTCGCCTCTTCTGTATAAACCAAACTATTTTAGCGTGGAGTGTTGCAAATATAGCAGTTTTTGGAGGAGTAGCAAGCGGGATGTTGTGCGGGAAAAGTAAATTTTAAGAAACACTTCTACAACTATTTTTAGAAATCAAATCTTGTTCAAAATAAAAAACCGTTACAATTTTAATGATTGCCGTGGATCTTTAATTATTGTTTAAAAACCTATTTCAACAATTCTGTAACTTTTGGATCTGTATAATCCTTGATAAAAAACAAAATATTATCATATTCAAAATCTGCTTCTTCGTGCGCTGTGGTTAAAACAATGCATTTCATGTCCGCGTTTTTGGCTGCTTCCACGCCTTTTGGCGCATCTTCAAACACAATACAATCTTTGGGTTTGGCACCAAGAGCCGCTGCGGCTTTTAAAAATGTTTCGGGATGAGGCTTGCTTTTGTCTACATCATCGGCACTGATAATGGCTTTTAAATAATGGCGGATGTGCAAATTATCAACCACAAAATCTATATTAAACGGAATCGCTGCCGAAGCAATAGCCATCGGGATTTGCTTTTCATCTGCTTTTTTCAAAAACGCGTCTAAACCTTCAATCAATTTTAAATTCGGCCGGTAACTTTCCTGGTAATCTTTTTCTTTACGCATGGCATATTCGTCCATTTCTTCGGGCGTAAATTTTCCTTTACCAAAAATCCGTTCTAAAACTTCCGGGTTTTTGCCGTACATTTCTTTTTTAACTTGTTCTTCGCTTAAATTAGCACCAAGCTCCTTGTTTAAAATATCGAACCAGGCTTTGCCATGATATTCCATATCGTTGATCATAGTTCCGTTCAGGTCGAACAAAAAATATTTTTTGGGCTGAGTATTGTTTTCCATACCTGGATTACAATTGCTGCCGCATAAAGTTGCTGCCGCACCAATTTTTACCCGATAAAAGAAGTATTTCGAGGTTATTTTTTCGGGTTCAAGGCTTGTTCGGCAAAACGCATCAGGTCATCCGGTCCGAGGAAACCCATCGTCCCAAGTACAGGTTTTGCGTTTTCATCAAAAATAATTAAGGTTGGATAAGCCTGTATATGCCATTGTTGCGCCAGCACTGGCCCTTGTCCGGCTTCCATATCAATAGAAATATTCACAAAGTTTTTATTGAAAAAATCGGCTACTTTTTTATTGGTAAAAGTGCGCAGCTTCAGCATTTTGCACGGGCCGCACCAGGTGGCGTAGCAATCCACAAAAATGTATTTTTTTTGTGCCGATGCTTTTTTTACCGCAGCATTCCATTCATTCTCAATAAAAATAATTTTATCTGCCGGAGCTGATTTTGTTGCAGATGGAGTTTTGACCGGAACAATTGGTTTGAAGGAAACAACCGAAAAAAACATCGGTAAAAGAAGTATCCAGTTATATTTTCTGATCATGGTTTTTTTGTATCGAATTTTAAATTGATATACGTTAACAAATCTTTTCAGTTCTGTTTACCTCTATTATTTGGTTGAAGTTACAACGTTTAAAAAGCGTTCTACAGTATAAGTTGCCAATTGTCCGCTCGGGCCGTTCAAGTTAAAATCACAACCGTGGGTTGCCCAGGGCAAGGCAAGCAAAAAGTGTTTCACATGCAACCGGTTCAATGTTGCATTAAGGCGAATGCTGTGCTGATATGAAACCAGAACATCGTTTTTGCCATGAATCAATAGTGTTGGAACGGATGCTGCATTTGCATACAAGATTGGCGAACTTGCCGCATACTTTGCAGGCACTTGCTTATAAGTCCCGCCCAGATAATCTTCCATCACTTTGTGGGAATTTAAAACCAAAGGATTGGATGGAACAGCATAACCCCAGATCATATCTGCCGGACCATAATAACTGACTACTGCTTTTATGCCTTCATTTTTTAAAGTGTAAGCAGCCAGTAAAGCAATCTGGGCACCGGCAGACCTTCCCAACAAAACAAAATTATTAGTATCTGTTTGAAGCTTTTCTGCGTTAGATTTTAAATATCGAATAGCATTTTTAACGTCTTCTACCGGCAACGGGTTTTGGTATTTCGGTGCCAAACGATAATCAATAGATGCAACCTGATATCCCCGCCGGGAAAAATAACTGTTCAATTCCGGCAATTGCTTATCGTCTCCGCCGCTCCAGGAACCACCGTGGATTACAATTACACAAGGTTTTTTTCCGGAAGTTTGTGCGGGATAAAAATCCATTTGCAAATTAATATCCGGATAAGTTTTATAGGTAAAAGTTTGAAACGGAACAGCTTTTCCGTCAATACCGGAAAACATAGAAAAGAAGGAATAAGGCTTTGTAAGATGAGGAAATTTTAAATCAGCAACTGTATTTCCAAATACTGCATTTAATTCTGCCGGAAGTTTTGCCGCAATTGCATAAGCCCGAAAAACAGGTGATAAAAACAGTATCAGCGAAATATACGCCAGTATATTGCCTGCCCTTTTATACCCGATCAACCTGCTTTTAAACAGGAAAAGGACAATGGTGAGAACGATAAATATGTAAGGAAACTCGGTAACTAAAATTGCGAGTATCCAAAGATGATAAGTTGGTGCGGGCAAAACCGCCAGCAAAGAAACCAGGAATAATAAAAAGAGCAGAATGAAACGGAACATCAGTTTTAAAAATAGTTGAGTTTATAATTTACTGACGAACCGAAGCATTTCAAAAACTAAATTTTTCTTAAACGGATAATGTGCAAGTAGTGCATTAACTTCATGATAGGATAAGTGGGATCAATTTCAAACCATCTTTTGGCAAAATTAGCATCGTTTGGTTTTTTGTGATGGTTGTTTTGGAAAAGCTCGCCCAGCATCAAAAAATCTAAAGGCAGCATATTTTTACTATGGTCGTGGTTATCAAAATTAGAATAACCGTATTTATGTCCGCACCAATTAACAATTGCACCATGCAGCGGACCCATTAAAAAATGGATAGGCAATAATAAAAACATCCACCATGAGGTTGCAAAAGTAACATAGAATGCAATGTAAAATAAGCCAAAAAAGATACGGCTGACCCAGTGATCGCCAATTCGGTCTATAAAATTCCAGGTTGGATAACGGTCGCGAAAAGCTGGTTCAGGCTCAATTTTGTGCTTTTGGTAATCCATGTAAATATTTTTGGTTTTGATCATCAAGCCCCAAACATCTTTCACAAAATACGGCGAGTGCGGGTCTTTTTCGGTATCGCTATAACTGTGGTGCATTCGGTGCAAGATAGCATAAGCACGCGGGTTTAAAAAAGAAGAACCCTGGAAAATGTACGTCATCAGGTAAAATGCCTTTTCCCAAAAAGTATTAAGCTTAAACATTTTGTGTGAAGCATAACGGTGTAGAAAAAACGTTTGAAAAAACAAAGAAAGAAACCAGTGGGACAAAAAGAAAACAAGAATAATCATCAGGAAAAATGTTGGAACTTTAGCATATACAGCTAAAAAGGAAATTTGATTTTATTATTTGAATTAAGGCCGAATTTAAGCTTAATAATCATTGCAGGCAAAACGAGTGTTGTTGCAGAAAAAATTATTACTTCGAATATTTATTGATTCAGTTTTTAACTATCTAACACGTTCAAATAACAAATCAATAATTTTTATACTCATTAATATCTTTTGAACAGATTTTTGAAGGAAAAACGAACATTGAACCTGATTTTATTTCTTTTAAGCTTTCTTTTTGCTAAAAAACCAATATTTATTAAAGAAACTGTAATGCTATTAGTACTTATTACGATAAAAACATTTCGATTTAACATGATTTGAAAGCTAAATTTCTTAAATAACTTAAAATATTCTTTCTTTACATTTAAATTACAAAAAAATATTTTGCATTTACGAAAGATAGTGTTAGCTTTACACTAAGAAAAATAAAACGAAAAATTTTTTACAAAAAAGTCTTCTCATAATTTAGGTTTATAATTGGTTAGTAAAAGCTCCTGCCCATCAGGAGCTTTACTTTTTAACAAAAAAAATCCGGATTAAAATATTTTAATCCGGATGGAATTCATTTTAGTAACAATAGTTACCTAATTGCTTCTTCCCCTAAAAAGAGAAATAAGCCATATAATCACTAATATAACAACTACTACTGCTATAATGCCTACTGCTGCACCAGCTTTAAAAATTCCGGCAATAGCAGAACAACTGCTTAACACCATTACAAGTGTTACCATTAGTATAGAAATGTTTAACTTTTTCATTGGATTTGTTGTTTAAGTTGTGAAAACAACAGGAACATTAACGTATTGTTTTGCAATAATACATGCAGCTTGTTACTTAAAAAAATTGGTTAACAAGCTGATTAACCTGACCATTCCTTTTTGTGTAATATGATTTTTAAAAATCTATTGTTTTAAGGGATGCTTCTTTTAGCACATATTTTTTATCTACGGTTAGACCTTTTAAAAATAACCCATACAATTAATCCAAAAAAGAGCAAAACAGAATAAATTCCCATTTTAAATCCGGCCCTAAATACACCCCCAATTACCATACAGCTTTGTAAAGTGGTTATCAAACTTAACAGGCCAATTGAAAACAGTTTTTTCATGCTGTAATATTATTAAAATTAATGGGATGAAGCTGTAGTTATTTACTTTCAATTTAACTGCTACAGTTTGAAAAGAATTTTTTCAGCCTAAAATATCAACTATTATTTCCTGTTTTAAAAAGAGCTTCAGAAAGTTTTCCTGAAGCTCTTTTTGTTAATACAGACGCTAAGCTTGTTTTTATTAACCCGCTTGTTCGCTAATTTGCTTTCCTAAATGCTGGATTTCCTCTGCACTTAATATCAAAGCTTCATGTCCGTGCGGCTCATAAATCCAAATATTGTTTTCATTGCAAAACATACAACCAGCAGATTGGCCGCAGTAAAAAAGGTTATAAGTTGGATGTTTTTCACCTTCAACCTTTTCTACACTAATTTCCATTGTGTGGTCTTTTCGGGGGATACCAATAGTAAATGGACTCATAAAATAATTAAGTTTTAAAATTTGTTTCTGTATTGATTTTTACCCGATAAAAACAGTATCTGTAGTAAAAAATGATACTTTTTAAAAAAGCTTTAACCTGTAAATGGCATAAGGTGTTGTCCGTTTATTTACACCGGCATTATGTTCGGGCGTTTTTTGGATTTGAGAACAACTTACATACAAATAACCATCTTTAGAAACAGAATAACTATCTGGCCAAATTAAACGCGCATCTTTAACTACGGTAGTCATTTTTAAATCAGGACTGATTTTAACAATCGCAGAATTTTGCGGGTCGCCCAAATACAAGTTTCCTTTTTTATCAAATTCCATCCCATCGGTAACAATGTATTTTCCTAAATCTTCTACATAACCTTTTAGTTTTTGTGCCGATAAAGTATCATCTCTTAAAAATTCTGTTTTAATTCGATACAATTTAACGTCGGTTAAAGGTTTGTAATACAGCCAGTCACCATCTGGAGACAAAGCAATTCCGTCAGAATCAAATTTAACCGGCTGGCCGTCTTGTTGCAATTCTTTGCCATCGATTATAAACTTAAAATCTTTATCGGTATGTACAGAATAATGATTTTGTAAAACCTGCTTTGCCTTACCAGATTTCAAATCAACCACTACAATGCCGCCAGTTCCGGAATTGGTAATGTATGCAAATTGTCTTTTTGTATCAACGCGTACATCGTTTAAATAACTGTGCTCATCGGCAACACCTTCAAAAGTATAAGTACGTTCTACTTTATTAGTGTTCATGTTGATTTTAACCAGCTTAAAACTTTGCTCATAAACCTTATTTAATTTTGGTGCAGCCGGGTCAATCACCCACATTACGTCCTGGTCATCAATATAAACTGCCTGCACACAAACCCATTTATTTTTACCGCTTTCGCCTGGTTTCCAACTGTTCATGGCGGCATCAGGATAAGGCTGGACTTTATTGCCTGGCAAAACTTCAACCAAAGCATTTTTATAAATTTTAGACCATAAAGGATAATCTGTAAATAACCTTCCTTTGGCAGAAATGGCAACGCCGGTTAATTGATAAGTTGGGTCTGCAAAAACCTGTTCTAATTTTACAGACGAATTGCCGTTTGGATTATCTTCTGCTTTATGTTCTGTATTGTTGCTGGTTGTAGCACCTGGATTTTTATTGGCATCGCTATCGGATGATTGATTACCAATTTTATTGTTATTGCACGAAGCAAAACCTGCAGCAAGTACAAGTATTGCATAGGTTAGTATTTTTTTCATGTTAACTAAACCAGAACTATGTTAAAAAGGTTTAGAAATTTGTTAATAGCCGAAATCAGGAATGACCAAAAAAACAGTGCTAAAAGAAGCATTATAAATTATTGCGCAATTTAATGATGCTTAAAAAACATCAAATAAACCTGTTTGATAATATGGTAAACGGCAAAACTCCAAAATAAAATAGCAATGCTTTTGTTGATGATTTTACTGCTGAGGGCAAATTTGCTTTTGATATAGTTGGCCGATTTTGCGTAAATGTACAAACACAAAAATGCGCCCAGTGCCGAACCAAAACTAAATACAATCAACTCAAAACCAGAAGCTTCAATCCATTCGTGGGTAATTAAATAAGTGCCGGTAATGAGCCAGAACGGGATTTGCATCGGGTTTACAATCCCCAAAATAATACCGTAACGGATGCTGTCGTTACTCGAGTATTTTTCGCTTGGCTTCTCGTTGCGGTTATTCCAGGTTACAAACCCCAGGGCACTAAACAGCACAACCATTACCCAATCTATAATGGTAGCGAGTTTCATTTGCTGCGAAAGCCAGCTGGCACCGTGCATAATCAATAAAGTAAAAAAGAACTCGACCACCGAAAATGCCGATATAAAATACAAACCTTGGTTTACACCACGGTTAATGGTGATTTGTACCAATGTTAAATTGATGTTTCCGGGAGGGACGTAGCCGATGAAATTACATACAACGCCCAGGAAAAAAGTCAGGAAGATCATGCAGCAAAATTAATCAGGTTTTTTAAAACAGAAAGTTATTTCGGGACCGGAAGAACAAACATAGATTTTTATGCGATAAAAGAAGTATCCCGATAAACAAAAAAACCGCCTGGTCGGGCGGCTTTCTATTCAAACAGATGTTTTTATTTATGATTGTTTTGCAAACTGCGCGTTGATGCTTAATTTAACATCATCGCCCAAAACGATTGAGCCGGCTTCGGTGATACCATCCCAGGTTAAACCAAATTCTTTACGGCTTATTTTGCCGGAAACTTCAAAACCTGCTTTTAAATTTCCGTAGAAATCTGCAGCGGTGCCGCCAAATTCAACTTTTAAAGTAACCGGTTTGGTAACGTCCCGGATGGTTAAGTGGCCTTCCAGATTAAAATCATCACCGGATTTAACAAAAGCGGTTGATTTAAAAGTGATTTTAGGATATTTTTCCACATCGAAAAATTCGGGAGATTTCAAATGCACATCACGTTGTTCCTGGTTGGTGTCGATGCTGTCCACATCCAAAGAAAAATCGATTTCTGCACCTTCAAAATTATCAGAAGGGGCTTCACAAAAACCTTCAAATTTTTTGAAAAAACCCGTTACAGATGAAATCACCAAATGCTTGATCTTGAAAGTAACTTCGGAGTGCATCGGGTCTAAAACCCATTTTGTTGCTGTTGCCATAATACTGTTTTTAAGGGATTAAAATTAGTGTTTACAAAGAAAATGAAATTTATTGTTTAAACATCTTGTTTAAGGTTAAGAAATTGCACCGGGGTAAATTTGTTGTTTTAGAGTAGGGGCGATTCATGAATCGCCCTTAATCTAAACCGCCCTTACTAAACAACTGCTTTTAACCGCTCTTTTAAAAACTTAGCCGTGTACGATTTTTTCTCTTTGGCCAATTTTTCGGGCAGGCCTTCAAAAACTAAATTGCCGCCGCGGCCGCCGCCTTCCGGGCCGATATCGATTACCCAATCGGCGCATTTAACCACATCCATATTATGCTCGATCACCACAATCGTATTGCCTTGTTCCAGCAACGCATTAAAAGATTTCAGCAGTTTTTTAATATCGTGGAAATGCAGGCCGGTTGTTGGCTCATCAAAAATAAACATCGTTTTGCTGGCATTATTTCCTTTGATGAGGAACGAGGCCAGCTTGATTCGTTGCGCTTCTCCGCCGGAAAGCGTG
This sequence comes from uncultured Sphingobacteriaceae bacterium, assembly GCA_964251965.1. GTDB lineage: Bacteria > Bacteroidota > Bacteroidia > Sphingobacteriales > Sphingobacteriaceae > Mucilaginibacter_A. Next base: position 963,596 of record CAXULQ010000001.1, read on the forward strand.
TTGGAAGATTGTCCTAACTGCACGTAACCCAAACCAACTTCTACCAATGGTTTTATTTTGTTGAGGATTTTGGTTTCTCTGGAGAAAAAATTTTGTGCTTCATCAATCGTCATCTGCAAAATATCGGCAACGTTTTTATCCTGATACGTTACATCTAAAACGTGCTGTTTAAAACGTTTGCCGCCGCAAGTTTCACAAGGCAGAAAAATATCGGCCATAAACTGCATCTCGATCTTTACTTCGCCCTCGCCCTGGCAAACATCACAACGGCCACCTTCTACATTAAAAGAAAAAGCGGCTGGCTTTAATCCGGCTGCTTTGGCGGCCGGCAAGGCTGAAAATAAATTGCGGATATCGTCCCATGCTTTGATATAAGTAACCGGATTGGAGCGCGAAGAACGGCCAATCGGGTTTTGGTCCACCATTTCTACCTGTTCTATTTTGCTGATGTCGCCTTCAATGCCATCGTAGCCGCCGGTTTTCTCACCCGAATAATTGCCGAGGCTTTTTTGCAAAGCCGGATATAAAATCCGTTTTACCAAACTGGTTTTCCCGGAGCCGGAAACGCCGGTAACTACCGTTAAAACGCCAAGCGGGAATTTTACGTCGATGTTTTTCAGGTTGTTTTCGCGTGCCCCTTTTATCAGGATAAAATCGTTCCAGGTTGTGCGTTGTGTTGGGATTGCAATTTCTTCGCGATGACTTAAATACTTGCCGGTCAGGCTGTTTTTATCAACCAAAATCTCCTCAAAAGTCCCGGTAAAAACCAGTTCGCCGCCATGCGTTCCGGCTTCCGGCCCAATATCGATAATATGATCGGCGGCCTGCATAATTTCTTCTTCATGCTCTACCACCAAAACCGTGTTGCCAACATCACGTAGGGATTTTAAAACCGTAATCAGCCGTTGTGTATCCCGCGGGTGCAAACCGATACTCGGCTCATCCAGCACATAAACAGAACCAACCAAACTACTGCCCAGCGAAGTTGCCAGGTTGATGCGCTGCGATTCTCCGCCGGAAAGTGTATTCGATAAACGGTTTAAGGTGAGGTAACTTAAACCAACATTGTTTAAAAACTGCAGCCGGTTGATGATCTCCAGCAGTAAACGGCGCGCAATTTTCTCGTCCTGCTGGTTTAATTTTATGTTCTGGAAGAAAGCCAAAGCTTCGTCCATCGGCATTAAAACAATATCGGTGATAGACAACGAATTTACCTTGACAAAAGAAGCATCCGCGCGCAACCGGCTGCCTTTGCAATCGGGGCAAGTGGTTTTTCCTCGATAACGCGACAACATTACGCGGTACTGGATTTTGTAAGTTTGCTCTTCCAGCTCTTTAAAATAAGCATCTAAACCGCGGAAATGCTTGTTGCCCGTCCAAACCAATTGCTGCTGCTTTGGCGTTAACTGGCTGTAAGCGCGATGGATCGGGAAATCAAATTTGAGTGCTTTGTTAACCAGTTCATCGTTCCATTCCTTCATTTTTTCGCTGCGCCAGGGCGCAATCGCGCCATCATAAATGGATTTGCTTTTATCGGGGATCACCAAATCTTCATCAATCCCAATCGTTTTGCCGTAACCCTCGCAGCGTTTGCAGGCACCGTAAGGATTATTAAAGCTGAAAAAATTGGGCGAAGGTTCTTCAAAACGGATACCGTCCAATTCAAAACGATCGCAAAAAAACCGGTCTTTTTCCGGTTCGTCTTCAGTTGGTTTATAGCGGAGATAACAATCGCCGCGGCCTTCAAAAAAAGCGGTTTGCACGGAATCGGCCATGCGGCTTAACGTTTCTTCTTCCGGGTTGATGATTACCCGATCCACCACGATAAAAACAGCATGGCCTTCTTTCAGCTCTGCATCTTTTATCGTGGTATCTTCCAAAATTTGTTCTATCCGCGAAATTTTCCCTTCAAACAAAACCCTTTGAAAACCTTTTTGCAGCAAAACGGCCAGTTCTTCTTTTAAGGTGCGGTTGTTGTGCGGGTGAAGTGGACAATAAACGGTAACGGCCGTATCAGTTGGAAGCGAGGCAGCAAAATTAACCACATCGGTTACGGTATCTTTTTTAACAATTTGTCCGGATTTTGGCGAAATTGTTTTTCCTACACGGGAGAAAAGCAGCTTTAAATAATCATAAATTTCGGTGGAAGTGCCAACGGTTGACCGCGGGTTGGAAGTAATCACTTTTTGCTCGATGGCGATGGCCGGCGCAATCCCGCGTATATAATCTACATCCGGTTTGTTCATCCTTCCCATAAACTGCCGCGCGTAGGAGGAAAGGCTTTCTACGTAACGGCGCTGGCCTTCGGCATAAAGTGTATCAAAAGCAAGCGATGATTTGCCCGAGCCAGACATGCCGGTGATTACAACCAATTTATTTTTCGGGATGGCAACCGTGAGGTTTTTCAAATTATGCACCCTTGCCCCGGCGATGATGATATGGTGTTTAGGATCGGTTTCGGTATCTATATTCATTTAAAAATTATCTATGGTAAAAGAAGCATTTAGCAAAATCTTCGTAAAAAGCAAAAATACCGTTTCATCGATACATAATGCAGTTTGATCGATAGATTATCTTGATTGATACATACAAATGCTATTTTTAATTTAATATTTGGTGGTTAATAAAAAATTTATTTTATTTGATATTACAATTTTTTAAACATCCTGTAAAAAAATAATTATCGATAGCACTCTACTTTTTCAAATTTTTTAATCTAAAGAAGAATAAGGTAGTAGGTCTATGGAGTTTAGAGAGACGAACGATCAGGATTTGATCCATCTGTATATTTCCGGTAATGAAGCGGGTTTAACTGAACTCATCCGAAGGTATCAATCAAAAATATACACATCTATTTATTTATTGGTAAAGGACGAATATTTAGCTGAAGATATTTTTCAGGATACTTTTATTAAGGTTATCAACACACTGAAAGCCGGAAAATATAACGAAGAAGGGAAGTTTTTGCCTTGGGTTGCCCGCATTGCCCATAATTTAGTTATTGATCATTTTAGAAGGGAGAAAAGGACTCCATTGGTAAGCAATGGCGAAGATTTTGACATTTTTGATGTTTTAGGTCATTATGATGAGAGTACGGAAGACCGCATGATCCGCGAACAAACTTATCATGATTTAAAAAGGCTAATCCATTTACTGCCGTCAGAACAAAAAGAAGTATTGATTATGCGTCATTATGGTGATCTAAGCTTTAAGCAAATTGCCAATATTACTGATGTTAGCATCAACACTGCTTTAGGGCGAATGCGATATGCTTTAAATAATTTAAGAAGGATGATGTTAAGCAAAGAATTGATCTTAAAAGATTAATACAATTTTGAGCAGCTTACAATAAGTATTTGCGTTTTTCGTTTTAAAGCAATAGTTTTTTAACCTCAACGCTTATGACCGAAACGTGTACAAACAAAGTAAACCTTGCTGGCAAATCTCGAATAGAAGACAGTGACTATTACAACGAGCTGAATTATTACGAAAAACAATTCTACAACGAAATTGCATCTGAATTAAATAGGCTGCAGCTTTTCCCAAAAGAAGAAACCATTCAAAAAATTATTGCTTACTCCAGATCAAAAAAATAATTCATGTTTCTTTTACAGCATGAATTATTTTTTATACGATACTTTTTAAATTCTATCAACAACCTAAAAGATATTTAATTTTTTGTAAAAAAATAAAGTTAAATTTTTTTTAGGTTTGAAGGATGCTTAAAACAGATCGTTATAAAGCTTTTGTTACCTATTTTTCTGCACATCAACCCAATCCAGTTACAGAACTACGTTATAATTCGCCATTTGAATTATTAGTGGCAGTTATTTTATCGGCACAATGTACAGATAAACGGATCAATCAAATTACCCCTGCCCTATTTGCCCGTTTTCCAAATCCGGAAAGTTTAGCAGAAGCATCGGTTGAAGAGGTTTATACTTACATTAAAAGTGTAAGCTATCCGAATAATAAAGCCAAACATTTAGTGGGAATGGCTAAAATATTGGTGTCGGAATTTAATAGTATTGTACCTCAGGCAATAGACGATTTACAGAAAATGCCTGGTGTTGGCCGTAAAACAGCCAATGTAATTTCTTCTGTTGTTTACCAGGAACCGGCTATTGCAGTTGATACGCATGTATTTAGGGTATCAAACCGGTTAGGACTTACGCACAATGCCAAAACTCCTTTGGCTACAGAAATGCAGTTGATGAAGTATTTGCCAAAAGAATTATTGGGCGTTGCCCACCATTGGCTCATTTTGCATGGCCGTTATATTTGTGTTGCACGCAACCCAAAATGCGAAATCTGTCCGCTTACACATTTTTGTAAATATTTTCAGCAGATGAACACAGAAACAGCACTGCGAAAAAAGGAACTGAAACAGGTGCAGAAAGCAAAAAATCTTCAAAAAAATAAAAAACTGAACCAGATCGCCTCACAGTTAAAAAAACATACTATACCAAACCTGGTTGATAGTGTTAGTATTGATTGAAATAGGTAATTTTACTACTTCTTTTATGCTCATTTTTTATTTATGAAATGATAAAAATATTAGCATATTTCAAAAATTACACTTACCTTAGAGCCTGAAAAAACTAAAAAAATGAGTAGCACAGATAAATTAAAAGCATTACAGCTTACTTTAGATAAACTAGAAAAATCTTATGGTAAAGGCACTGTAATGAAATTAGGCGATACAGCTATTGACCCGATAGAATTCATTTCAACAGGATCAATTGGTTTGGATATCGCTTTGGGTGTTGGCGGTTTGCCAAAAGGAAGAGTAATCGAGATTTACGGACCAGAATCTTCCGGTAAAACTACGTTGGCCATTCATGCCATTGCAGAATGCCAGAAAAAAGGAGGAATCGCGGCTTTCATTGATGCAGAACATGCTTTCGATCGTTTTTACGCGCAGAAATTAGGCGTTGATATTGAGAACCTGCTAATCTCTCAACCAGACAATGGTGAGCAAGCTTTAGAAATTGCAGATAATTTAATCCGTTCTGGTGCGATTGATATTATTATTATTGATTCAGTGGCGGCTTTGGTACCAAAAGCAGAGATCGAAGGTGAAATGGGCGATTCTAAAATGGGTTTACAAGCTCGTTTAATGTCGCAGGCATTGCGAAAATTAACTGGTATGATTAGCAAAACTGGTTGCTGCTGTATCTTTATCAATCAGTTGCGAGAAAAAATTGGGGTGATGTTTGGTAACCCGGAAACCACAACTGGTGGAAATGCCTTGAAATTTTATGCTTCTGTTCGTTTAGATATCCGCCGTACTTCACAAATTAAAGATACAGATGAAGTATCCGGAAACCGGGTGAAAGTTAAAGTTGTGAAAAACAAAGTTGCCCCGCCTTTCCGCATAGCCGAATTTGACATTATGTTTGGTGAAGGGATTTCTAAAGCAGGTGAAATTATTGATTTAGGTGTTGAATATAACATCATCAAAAAAGCAGGTTCTTGGTTTAGTTATGGTGAAACCCGTTTGGGACAAGGCAGAGACGCTGTAAAAAACCTGATTATGGATAACCCAGAACTAATGGACGAACTGGAAGGAAAAATTAAAGAAGCAGTTACGGGTGTAGAAGCAGTTGCTGAAGTAAAATAACTCCTTCATTAAAAATACATGATAAAAGAAGCAGTTGGTTTAATTACCAGCTGCTTCTTTATTTTCCACCAGTCCTGGCATACATATAAACAATTGCCAGGATTACGCCTAAAATTAAAATGACCAATCCGGTAGAACCTTTTTTCTTGTCCTGCCGCATCAACCAAATTAAAAAAACAACCAACGGGACTACAAAAATCGCCCAGAAAATTAAAGACACTACACTCATTTTTACGTTACTAAAAGTTCATTCTGGCCAAAGGTGCTATTTGCTGGCCAACAAAATCATGTTTCAAAAATTTATAATAACCGGTTGCGGCAATCATTGCGGCGTTATCGGTACAATATTCAAATGCAGGAATGTAATAATTCCATCCATTTTTTTCGGCTGTCTGTTTCAGTAAATTCCGCAGGCCGGTATTTGCCGAAACGCCTCCAGCCAAAGCAATTTCTTTAACCTGGTACTGATCAGCGGCTTTTTTCAATTTGTTAATTAAAATAGTTGCAATCCTTTTTTCTATCGAAGCGCAAATATCGGGCAAGTTTTCTTTTAAAAAATTAGCGTTTACTGCCGTTTTGTCCCGGACAAAATATAGAAATGCTGTTTTTATGCCACTAAAACTAAAATTTAAACCAGGAATTTGAGGCTCCGGAAAATGAAAAGCATCAGGATTACCTAAACGCGCATACTTATCAATTAACGGTCCACCGGGATAAGGCAGTCCCAAAATCCGACTGGTTTTGTCCATTGCTTCTCCTGCTGCGTCATCCAAAGTCTGGCCAATAATCTCAAAATCAAAATAATCTTTCACTAACACAACCTGCGTGTGTCCGCCCGAAACCGTAAGGCAGATAAAAGGAAATTTTGGTTTGGGATCTTGGATAAAATTGGCCATAATATGGGCCTGCATGTGGTTTACTTCAATTAAAGGAAGGTTACGCGCCAACGCAAAAGCTTTTGCAAAAGAAACGCCAACCAACAAAGCACCTAAAAGTCCGGGGCCGCGTGTAAAACTAACGGCATCAATATCATTTTTTGTAACTTTAGCCGTTAATATTGCTTGCTGAACTACTGGGATAATATTTTGCTGATGTACCCGAGAGGCCAACTCGGGCACAACACCGCCATAAGCTGCATGGATACTCTGGCTGGTAATAATATTACTTACCACATTTCCATCTATGCAGATAGCAGCGGAGGTTTCATCACAAGAAGATTCTATCCCTAAAATTACAGGCATTTGTAAATTAATTTAGCGCTCAAAGTTATTAAAAAAGCACTCAAAATAACGTTAATGGTTCTGCTCCTGCTCATCTTGATGCTTGGGCTAATCGTATTTTCTTTTCAATTTAAACCGGTACAAACCTGGGCGGCTAAAAAAGTAACGCGTTATTTATCCAAAGAATTAAATACGACAGTTGCTATAAAAAGCTTGTATTTAAAACCTTTTTCTTCTATCGTTTTGGAGGATTTATACGTTTTGGATAAGCAAAAAGACACTTTGCTGAGAACGCCTTTGCTTGATGTTCAACTTAACGGGTTTTCTGTTTTTAACAGTATTACTGAGCGCAAAATCGATTTCAAAAATATTACGCTTACCAATGGTTCTTTTTATCTGAAGAAATTGAAAGATAAACATTCCAACTTACAATTCATTTTGGATTATTTCAATTCGGACACAACTAAAATTAAAAAGAAAAGCAAACCTTGGACAATCAATTTTGAACAAATTACACTTAACAACTTCCATTTCAGGTATAAAAACCAATTAATTGATACAACCATTAACGGCGTTAATTTTGATGATATTGACCTCACCCATTTAAACATCAACGCCAGTAATTTAGATTTGAAAAACCACTTGTTTAAAGCTGCAATTGCAAATTTGTCATTTAAAGAAAAAAGTGGTTTTGCTGTTCAGAAATTAACTTCAATTGTAACAGTTGATACCAACCAAATTGAACTTCAAAAATTAATACTTAACACGCCAAATTCTAAGATCAAAGATTATTTTAAACTTAGATTTAAAAGCTTTGATGATTTTGACAACTTTGAGCACAAAGTTTTGATGAACGCAAATTTTAAAGATGCACATTTATCGTCTGCCGATATTGCTTTTTTTGCCGATGAATTACACCGAATCAAATTTGAACTTGACTTAAACGGAGTTATAAAAGGCAAAGTTGACAACCTGAAAGCTAAAAATTTAGCGATACAAACTGGTCAGGCCACTTATATCAAAGGAAATTTTAGCATGAAAGGTTTGCCGGATTGGGACCAAACTTTGATGGAACTAAACATAGAACAAGTTGCAACGAATAAAAAAGACTTGGATTTGCTTTACAGAAATTTTACCGATAAAAGAAGTAGTGCGATCCCTGCAATTGTAGAAAAATTTGGCAATATCAGTTTTAGCGGCCAGTTCAGTGGGTTTCAAAATGACTTTGTAGCTTACGGAAGTTTTAAAACGAAGCTGGGCAAATTTAGCTCGGATGTAAACATGAAGACCAAAGGCGATGTGCCAAGTTACAGCGGGAATATTAAAACTTTCGATTTTGATTTCGGAAATTTGCTCAATGAACCTTCTTTAAACCGCGCCACGGTTTCTGCCAACATTAATGGTGCCGGCTTTGATTTAAAAACACTTGCAGGCAAATTGGATGCAAAAGTTAATTACTTGGATTTTAACCGCTACCGTTATACCAATGTAAATGTTAACGGTACTTTCCGGAAAAAATATTTTGACGGTGCTGTGTTGATAAACGACCCAAACCTGAAATTAAATTTCAAAGGAAATGTAAATTTAAATCCTTCCTTACCAGTTTTTCATTTTAATTCTGATATAAAAGGAGCACAATTAAACAAGCTTCATTTTTTAAAAGATACCATTGCTGTTGATGCGCAATTCAGTTCTAATTTTTCGGGAAACAATATTGACAATATCAATGGAAATGTTTTGTTAAGACAGATTCGATTGGTTAACCCTGTAAATAATTATCTGGTAGATTCCTTGTATTTTGCTGCAGAAGGCAAAGGTAAAGAACGAGAACTTACTTTAAAATCTTCTCTTGCAGATGGTAGTTTAAAAGGTGATTATGATATAAATACTCTGCCTTCTTATTTTAAAACATTAGTTAAAAGATATATTCCTTCACTCCAAACCAAATTTGTTGCACCGAAACCACAAAACTTTGCATTTCGGCTAAAGCTGAAAAATTTAGATCCAATTACAACTATCTTTTCGCCTAAACTTAAAATACCTGAACAAGGGACTTTTGTAGGCAACTTTAATTCGTACACTAAAACGGCTACGTTAAATGGTTTAATTAAAACTATCCAGTACGACAAAATGGTTTTTCATGATCTGCTGATTGATGAAAGCACTCAGGATGATTATATCGGCGTAAATATTTCTTTAAGTAAAGTTAACCTCACGGATAGTCTTTTCATTAAAAACATCAACATTACTAATTTTTTAAAGCGAGACAGTTTAACCTTCAACGTTAAACTATCGGATAAAAATGCAATAAATCAATTGGATTTGTACGGATTAGTTGAATTTGGAAAAGATACAACAGCAAAACTTAAAATTTTACCATCGGATATAATTATTGAACAACAAAAATGGCGGATTGCAGAACAAGTTAGGATCAGATTGGAAAACGAACGTACACAAATTACAGGTTTTGTACTATCAAACGGAGTACAGAAAATTGGTATAGATGGTTATATTTCTTCAAAGCCTGAAGACAAGCTCAAATTATCATTTGAAAAGTTTAATCTTTCATCTTTAGATCAACTAACCAAATCCGTAGGTATTAAATTAACGGGTATTTTAAATGGGAATGCCGTTTTGAATTCAATTACAGGTACTCCCGGAGTAGAATCCAACCTTCGTGCAGATTCCATCACTGTTAATAAAACCCTGGTTGGCAACCTCAAACTTTCTGCCCAATTGGATAATGCCAACAAGTTAGCCTTGGTTAATATGAACATTATGAACAAAGGTTTGGAAACATTGAACTTGGATGGAAAATATCATTTTACAAGTGAAGATAATAAGTTAGATTTTCATGTGAAAATGAACCAAACAGAAGCTGTTATTCTTGATCCGTTGGTTAATGATTTGGTTTCTAATTTGAGCGGTCATATTTCTGCTGACTTGGATGTAACTGGTATGCCAGAAAAACCACAAATTAATGGTAACATTAATTTACAAAATACAGGTTTGACTATCAATTATTTGAAAACACCTTATACAATTAATGACCAGGTGGTTGTTAAAAACAGTGTTATCCACATTAACAATTTGCAATTGAAAGACAACCGGAAAGGCGCGGGTGTTGTAAATGGAACGGTAGATTTAAATAATTTATCGGCACCTAATATTGATGCAACTATTGATGCACGTAATTTATTAGCTTTAAACACTGCATTTAAAGATAACCGCCTATATTACGGTACTGCTTTTGCCACCGGAAAATTCAGTTTTAAAGGGCCAACCGATAACATGCAGATTGATATTAAAGCCAAAACTGAGGAAGGCACTGTTTTCAATATCCCGCTAAACTCGTCAAGCACAGCCAGTAATTATGATTTTATTACTTACGTAAGCAGGGATTCTTCTAAAAATATAAAAAAAGAACGTTCTTTTAATGGTGTCACACTCAATTTTGACCTTACTATTGATGAAAAAACGCTTGTAAAAATCACTACAGATTACGGCCAACTGGAAGGTAGTGGAACGGCAAGCAAGCTACAATTAATTATCAATAGTTCTGGTGATTTTGAGATGCGCGGTGATTATTTAATTTCTACCGGAAAATTTGAATTTACGGCACAAAACTTTATCAGCAAAGTATTCCAGGTAAACCAGGGCGGAACGATCCGTTGGACGGGCGACCCATCAAATGCAGAAATTAATTTAAAAGCCATATACGAAGTACGTGCCGATATCAACGATTTATATAAAGCCGCAGGATTATCGAATGTGCAGGAAAGTCAGCAAAAATTAGTTCAGGCGGAGATGCTGCTCACTAAATCATTAACGCACCCGGATATTGATTTCAACTTTAATTTCCCGAATGACCCTTCTATAAAAGATGAATTAGCTGCATATTTAAATGATGCAACTAACAGAAACCAGCAGGCATTAAGTTTGATTGTTAGGCGTAAATTTGCGACAGGCACAGGCGGCGAAAACCTGACAAAAGAAGTAAGCAGTACTGCCCAAGACGCCATCAGCGAGTTTGCTTTTAATAAATTAAATAACTTTATTTCGCAATCAAATATCAAAAACCTCGATCTAAATATCCGTTCTTTTAATGATGCAAGTGCATCACTAAAGTTATTTAAAAGTAGGTTAGTTTTAAATGGAAGTTTGTACAATAACCAGGTAGGCAATGATTTATTTACCCAAAATACAACGCTGTTTAGTTCTAATTTAAGCAATTATACCAAAGACTTTGAAGCGCAATATTTGATTACTAAGGATGGAAAGCTTACGGCCAAGTATTCTTACCGGGCTTTAAACAGTACTACTTTAAATACCATTAATGATCAATTAGGCTTGCAGTATGTAAACGGATTAGGTTTAGTTTACCAGCAGGATTTTGATTCTTTCTCAGAATTTTTAAGAAACATATTTAACCGTAGAAAAAACAAAAGGACTCCGACAATCGGCAACGGAACTTCAAAAGCTAATACAACTACTTTAGATTATTAGGTTTGTTTGGATACAAAGTTAATGCTTCTTTTATCGACCAAAAAATATAGTGGCTTGTATTTTTTACCTGATAAAAGAAGTATAACTGTTTTACTTTTATTTTAATTATCTTTTAAAATAGCGTGTCCCATTTTGTCGCGTTTTGTTTTGAGATACGATTCATTGTGTGGATTCGAAGATATTTCTATCGGTACTGTTTCTACAATTTCTAAAGTGTAACCTAATAAACCTGTTCGCTTTTTAGGGTTATTGGTCAGCAACCTCATCTTTTTAATATTCAAATCCCTTAGAATTTGTGCACCAACGCCATAATCGCGCTCGTCCATTTTAAAACCTAATTGCAGGTTCGCTTCAACAGTATCAAAACCATTTTCCTGCAAATGATATGCTTTTAACTTGTTGATCAAACCAATACCTCGTCCTTCCTGGTTCATATAAACAATTACACCTTTGCCTTCTTTTTGAATAATTTCCATGGCTTTATGTAGCTGTGGGCCGCAATCGCAACGACAAGAACCAAAGATATCGCCAGTAATGCAAGAGCTGTGTACCCTCACCAAAACTGGTTCATCAGCTTCCCATACTCCTTTTACTAATGCAATGTGATGGTCTCCGGTATTTGTTTGGGTGTAAGCAATCATGTCAAAATCGCCCCAATTTGTTGGCATTTTTACAGAAATTTCCTTTTTTATCAAGCTTTCTTTACTGATCCGGTTTTTAATGAGGTTTTCGATAGAAATAATTTTCATATCAAATTCCTTTGCCATTACTTCCAAATCTGGTAAACGGGCCATCTCGCCATCCTCTTTTAAAATCTCACAAATAACACCGGCAGGTTCAAAACCAGCCATCACAGCCAAATCAGTAGCAGCTTCTGTATGGCCACTGCGACGAAGTACGCCGCCTTCTTTCGAAATTAAAGGGAAAATATGGCCTGGCCTGCCTAAATCGGAAGGTTTGGTTTCCGGATCAATAATCGCTAAAATAGTTTTAGACCGGTCTGTAGCAGAAATGCCGGTAGTGCAACCGTGGCCAACCAGATCAACCGACACCGTGAAATTAGTTTCGTGTGAAGCTGTATTTTTGCCAACCATTAAATCCAGTTCGAGGTGCTGCGCAATAGAACGTACAACCGGAACGCAAATTAAACCCCGGCCATAACGTGCCATAAAGTTGATGGTCTCGGGAGTGGCATAATGGGCAGGAATGTAAAAATCACCTTCATTTTCCCGGTCTTCGTCATCCACTATGATGATCATTTTACCGGCTTTTATATCCTCAATCGCTTCTTCTATACTGCTTAACATCGTGTTATAATTAAAAATAGTAGTATCTCATAAATTAATCCTTAGATAATAGATGTTTATAGGATAAACCAACTGCTAAATTAAATATTAATATACTTGCTGCCGTCGGCAGATTGTCAAACTAAACAAAGCTGTTTTTGGTAAAGCTTCTTTTACACCACATAATTTTATTTGATAAAAGAAGTATCAGTTGGATGGCAAAGTGGATGGATCTGGCTCTTTTGATTTTTTCTCAAAGATTTTTAAAAAGAATTTTTTATAAATATCTACGTCAAAAATAGCAGAATCTGTTGCGGCTTTGTAAGTTAAAAATATGCCCAGCGGCGTTAACACTACAATCGCGATCCACATACCTATTACCGGTGGCACGTGCCCATCTTTGGCAGATTTTTCGCCGATGGTAGAAATAATATGATAAATCAGAAAAAATACGACCGAAACAACAACCGGCAAACCTAAACCGCCTTTACGGATAATAGCACCCAAAGGCGCACCAATTAAAAACAAAACTAAACAAGCGGCAGATAGCGTAAATTTACGTTGATATTCTACCACAATCCGCCGGATATTTTTTACAGTTTCTTTTTCGTTCTGCTGTTTGGGGTTTACAATGTCACTTAATGTCCTCGCCTCGCTTAAAGCCACATTTATTACATTGGAGCGTTCGTTTGGTTTAAAAGCGGAAAGCAAATTTTTACCTATTTTATAATTTGCCGTATTAAGAGACTTGTTGTGTGGAAGCGAAAAATATTTTACGTATGGTTTAAAAACCTGGAACTCAATACGCAACGCGCTATCCAAGCCATGTTGTGTTGTCAAACGGGTTTCGGTTAACTGTTTGATGTTCATCATTTGGAAAGCGTTTTTAAAGCCGCTTTCGTCTGTTCTTTTAAATTTTAAATTGGATAGGTCAAACTTTTGTTCTGTTTCTTTAAACCGCATTCGTCTAAATTGCTGACGTGGATTATACCCTTTATCACCGGTGCTTTCTTCGTAACGGATACCGTCTTTAAGTTTTAATACTAAAAAAGAATCATCCGGGGTGCGGTACATACTTCCCTGTTTGGCAAAAACAACAGAGTTATTTCCGGTATTCGGATTTTTTTCATAGATTATCATACCGTAAAGCCTTTGTCCATCCGGATCTTTTTGTCTTACACGAATAGAATAACCGGGAAAATTGTTGCTAAAAACACCTTCTGGCAATAAATTGGTTGATTTTTGCTGACGCGCATCGTATAATAAAGAATAATATTTGAGGTTGGCCACCGGAAGCATGTAATCTGAAAAAATAAATGCCCCGATACTTAACAAGGCTACCACAATAACCATGGGATACATTGCCCTACTTAAAGATACGCCCGCGGATTTTATGGCAACCAACTCATAGTTTTCGCCTAAACTTCCAAAAGTCATGATCGATGAAAGTAAAATAGAAAGCGGCAAAGCCATAGCCACATTGGTGGCCGAGGCATACATCATCAATTCTAAAATAACATACCATTCAAAGCCCTTTCCAATTAGATCGTCTATATATTTAAACAGAAAAAGCATCAGCAAAACAAACATCACAATAAAAAATGTGACGAAAAAAGGCTGAATAAACGCCCGGAGGATAAGCAAATGAATCTTTTTCACGAATCTTTTTCTTCTGAATGTGCTTCTTTTATATGCACAAATTATGCGCCAAGCACACTTATTAAATAAGCAATCTGATTATTCCAGATCAAAGTACGCTCATTAATATTTTCTTCTGCGGCAAAATCAGTGACAGCCAATGCCACATCATTAGTTAACTCATCCTGTATGATTTCCATTTCAAAATAACTTTGCGGGTCATCGTCCATCCATCTAAATTTTACATACTTATTTTCTTTCATCCCCAACAATTTGGCGTTTTGCTGTTCATCGTCCCATGAAAAAGTATAAATTTGGTCTTTAATGTTTACATCATCTGCAAACCATTGCGCTAAGCCATTAGGTTCACTTAAAAAGCTATATAGTATTTTAGGAGATGACTTGATTTCGTATTCAATTTTAAATTTCTTCTTATCGCTCATATTGTTATTATACGGTAGTTTTAGGTAGAAAATGTAAATTTTAACAATTTTTCTTAGTAAAACTAATTTCTGGTATATTTGCAACCTTATTAAAACAAGGCGGGGTAGCTCAGATGGTTAGAGCGCAGGATTCATAACCCTGAGGTCGGCAGTTCGATCCTGCTCCCCGCTACCACACTGGGCAAATCAATTTTAGCGGTTGATTTGCCCTTCTTTTTTGTCTCAAAAACAGCCCTTACAGTATTAAAAACGCGGATTGCTTCATTTAGTCTGGTAGTTCGATGTAAGCTTCCGTCAAAAGTTAAATTTTCGGGGTAGACCGGATTTCTGATGACCTGCCAAAAATTTTTTCTGCCGCAGGACAAGCCTTTTAACCTGGCCTCGCGCCAAATCTGGTCAATATACCATTTACCCGATGCTGCTTTTTAAGCTGTATGCTTCTTTTACCACCTAAAAATCAACATGAAACCAATGATTACGATTGGGATTTTAACAATATCCAACAGGGCAGCACTTGCATGGAGGCTGTTTTCTCAGCCGTTCCTTATGGTATTGATCTGATTAACGGATTTTATTTGGAATGCGACCCCGCAGAAAATTAAAGTTTCCAGCCAAAGGCTTGATGATTTCTATGTGGTAAAAACAGTATCAGCTTATGTTGAACAAAGTTATTTTTTACAGTAAATTACTTAACCGTTATTTTTGTTGAAAAGAAACCCACGTTCCCATTCAAATCAGTTCCGTTTATGGTTAAAGTATATTCCCATAATGGCGCATAAAGTTAACAACACGGTCGGCCCGGTAAATCCCATCATCCAATCCACTTTAAAAACTTCTGAATTTTCAGGCGATAAAAAACAGTATGCTGCCCAGAGCTTTGCAATTTGCATCAAACCGCAACCAAAACTTAAATCTATTTGTGCGCAATTTTGCCGATTTGGTAAAACTGCCCGAGCCTGATAAAAGCCGTTAGAGTTGGTTCCGTTCATTAAATCAGTTTTGTAAGCTGGTGGAAATTCAAGCCAAAGAAAAAGGTATAAAATTGTGTATTGAACCTACAAACAGCTCATTCCTGATCCTGGCTGATGAACAGCAGATGGAGCAGGCGTTGATCAATACCGTAAAAATATAATGGAAGCAATCGGTTCTCAAGGTATAATTACATTTAAATTAGATACTTCAGCAAAGTAATTAACGGTTACAGATACCGGAACCGGAATTACAACCCAACAAAGCGAATAGTTGTTTACACCGTTTTTTAGCACCAAAAAAGACGGACAAGGCATCGGGCTGATTTTAGTGAGGGAAATTTTAACTAATCACGGTTTTGGCTTTTCCTTTAAAAACAGTACAGCCGGGATGTACTGTTTTTATTATTGATTTTTAGGTTTTTTTTCTCTGTTTAAAAATCAAACCACTTCCTTCCTACTGTATAAAATTAAAATTGTAATGTGAGGCCGCACACAGTTAAACCAAGTCCTCGTAGTTTTATTATTTGATAACCAATCTAATTGTAGCTGTAAAACAATGGAAATTTTACCTCATTTACAGACTGTAGCAATATGCTCAATTTCAGGAAAGATATTTACAGCCGGAACGAACAGCTTGCTTCGATAATTATTTCCGGCAAGGCAAGTATTAGGTTTCTATGCAAAATCCTTCTCTCGTAGTTTTGTTTTATTTTACAGGCAATTATACGTTTAGCCTTTCTTCACCATAAAAAATTCGGGCGAAAACCCGTTTCGCGTTCGGATATACTTTTACCGGCTGTCTTTCTGCTATAATCAGCATAAACCTGATTAAGAATAGTTGATACTGTTTTTATGGTGATAAAAGAAGTATGGCCGGCTTTGGAAAAAGCAGATTGTATTCGGCAGAAAGGGAATGTCATTATTTTTAGCTTTTTTGTTTATCTAAAATAAATATTGCATAAATACAAGTATTCCTACTCTACTTTATAACGGTACACCTTTCTGCCTAAGTTGCCATCCGCGCCGATACCTTCAATAATCACCCGGTAAGTGCCGGGGCTGCCTGCGTTGTAGTATTCAAATGAGGTATGCCCGTTTTGGTCTGTTACCAGGTCGGGCTGCCAGTAAATGGTATTGCGCAGGTTGGCAAGTACTTTGTTAATTTGGGGGTCGTCGTATTGCGGCGAATAGAACTCGCGCGCCAGGTAATAACCTTTTGGCGTAAAGGTAAGTATCCCGGGTGCGGGTTCTTTAGACGGGCTGGTCTTTGTACCGCCTACGCCCTTGGTGGTAATTACCAGTACGCCATACTGGCCGTCGGGGCCATAGACAGTGGTATAACCGGAGTTTTTTCTTAAATATTCAACGCTGGCTACCATAGAAATGGGTATGGTATATATTAAAGATCCATTTACCCTTACGCCGTCTAATATTACTGCAATTTCACCTTTCCGTGGAGGCCCGGTTGGTTTAGGAAAATTTATAGGGCTTACTACAAATTTCTCTATTGTATGTATCAGATCAATACTTCCACGTTTTTCAAGTTCTTCAGCCGTGATGACCAGGTTGGCATTGCCCGGCCCGTTCAGGTTGCCGGAACGCTCTATCTTTGGTTTGCGCACCGCGCGGACATCCACTTCTTTTAACGCAATGGCACGGTTATTCAATCCATATTTGCGCTCCTGGCTGTACAGTTCTTTGTTGGCGGCAAGGTACGCCGACAGGTTTTCTTTTTCACCAAGCCCTACCGCTGCCGGGTATCCGGTTTCGACTCGCGGGTCCCGGTTATACGTGTCATCGATCAGGATATCTACGTTCCTGCCGTTTTTTTCCGAGCTGGCCTGCAGCACAAATTGAAGGCTGTCCCTGAAAAGCAGGTTTGTGAAATTGAAATGCCCCTGCTCGTTGGCCGTGGTGTCCAAACCTAAAAAACTGCCGTCACTGGGAACCAGTGTAACCTTTGCGCCTGGTACCGGTTTGCCGCCCCTTGTTTCTACTGTTCCTGATATACCGGCCAGCTGCCCTGCCAGGTATGCCGCCGGAGGGATGACCCCCGCCAGCAGTGGCTTCCATTCAAAGCGCCGGTAACCCTGCGTAAGCATCAATATATCCAGGTTATTCTGGGTGCTATCGTTGGTTTTATTGAAGTAGTAGGCCGGTTCTTCGATATATCCCCGCAGGTCGGCTGTTAGTAAAAGCTGTGATAATATGGTAGTTTCTTTGTCCCCGCCGCCCTTTACCTTGCTTTCGTCAATCACCGCAACCGAAAAGTTGCCTGTTACCGCTTTGCCCAGGGCATCATGTACATCGAGGCCAATTTTCACTTTACCTTGCGTTGCAGTTGTTGTTTTATCCTGGCTGATGTCCAGCTTTAACAATTCTTCCGGATGGTTTATAAAAGCAATGCGTTCGTTTAAGGGTTTTCCTGATGCAGAAAACAGCGTAAACTGTACAATACCTTCGGGAAACCTGCTTTTAGGGATTATAGCGTTAAAAGGCATAATGCCGGGCCTGTTTTTGGCTGTATAAAATGTTTCGCCCCCAGTCTGGGCGTATAGGTAGACCTGATCTGCCGCAAGCCCATCACTTGAAGCTACTTGTATACGAATGTTTGAAGTATCGATATTATCAATATGCAGCACATAGCCGCGGTTCAGAGCGTCTGGCAGTACTGCCGTATTTTGTGTCCCGTCGGGATAAGTGATCTGAGCTTTATAGGTTTTCCCTTTTTCGGGTGTAAAAGAAAACTTACCCATCCCCATGTGGCTGGTATTTAACTGGCATACCTTGTTGTCTCGGTCGTCTGTTATTGTTCCTTTTACATCAATACCCAGGCCATCTTCGCCCACTGCTTTAAAAGCTACAACCGAGCGCAGGCCGTTCACCAGGTTCCCGCTTTCCGGGAAAAACCTGATATAAACTTTATGCTGTCTGGCTTTTTTTATTTCCGCAGTTTGGGCATTTACATTGCCGATGGTTAGCTGTTTATCAAAATAATAGTCCGGCCCGGCATTGCGCATCCAGTTGGTATAGGCCCTTATGTGGTACTTGCCCTGGCGCAGGGTATCGGGCAAGGCCAGATCGCCATGGGCCATGCCGCTGACCACAGGCAGCCTAATCCATTGTTTAACCGAGTCCTGCTCGTTAAGTAATTCTACATTTACCGATCCACTTAAGGCCGATAAGTGGTGCTGGTTACCCACTGTGATATAAAGTTTGAACCAGATATTTTCGCCCGCAGCATAATAGGGCTTATCGGTCTGCAGGTAGGCCTTTTCCGGCTGATGGCCGTTCAGCCAACCATCTACCTTGCCCGCTACTTTTTCCATTACAGAGTCATCGGCTATTTGGGCATAAGTGTTTGAACTTAACAACGCGTTTTTATCCTGATAATCGAAAGGTAAAAGGTCGGCTACTTTTTCCCAGGCCCATTGCCCCTGAAAATCAATGCCCTGCAGCAGGGAGTGGTTTTTGTCCGGGATATAGTTTCCGTTTTTATCAATGATCAAACTGTCACAAAGCATGGTAATCTTAGAAACCTGTGCATTTTTATAAATTGCTTCTAACGGTATCCTGATCCTGTCTCCGGTGGATGTAAAATCCCAGGGCGTATTTTCATTAATGTAAGCTATGTACAAAGGACGGCCGGTTCTAAATGATACAAACTGGCTGTCTGTTACAGAAAAAATTTGAGAAGGGTCAAGCTTTTTCAATTCTTTCTTTTTGACGTTTCCTGATGCAGAAGTGCTGTACAACATAAAGCCATTGTTGCTGACGGTATTACTGTATGCCGACCGGAAAAAGTGCATGATCGATCCGTTATAGGCTTTTTGCCGCAGGCGGTCCCACTGAGCTTTTTGTTTACCGCTTCCCTGAAGTTCTTCAAAAACCGGTGTACCTGAAAACCTGAATATGGCGTTTTTTAAGTCGAGATCAAACTCGGTCAATAAATATTTTACCCTGTAACCTAAGGCTTGGTTATCTATTATCAGGAGGCTGTCGGCACTTACTGATAAAAGCTGCGTATTTTTATTGAAATTTGTGTGGATGGCATCGGGGTTTAACAAAAGGCATTGCCGGGCATTAACTGTTTCCCCGATAAAAAATTTTTTAAACAAGGCCAGGTGTTTGTCCCGGTCAGGATCATAACTTACAACTACATCTTTTAAATTAACTGATGATGGCTTTAATACATATTCCTGGTAAATATCCTGGTCCTTGATGGTTATGCTGCGGGTGATCCTGTCATAACCAATACTGCTGATGATCAACTGGTAATTCCCGGCAGTTACGTTGTTTAGTATAAACTTCCCGGACACATCCGTTTGCGTCCCGCGCGTAGAACCGGCTATCAATACGGAAGCATAAGGCAGGGTTTCGCCCTTTTCATCCTTGACCGTCCCGCTAACGGTATGCACGTTTTGCCCAAAAATTTTTGCCTGGAAAAGCAAAATCAACATAAAAAAGTAATAACTTCTTACCAGCATACTAATTCTGCAATCTTAAATACAGGGTTTTAATTTCTTGTTCAAACAAGGTTTTAACCAATATGATTTCTTTTTTGATCTTGATCAGAAAAGCTTACACAGCTTTATCTTTCATTTATTTTTTCAAAAAAGATAGCATCGTTACGGTCTATGCAAAATCAAAAACCTTTTGGGGCTTGTTTAAAAAACTATCAATTCTTTTAAAAGTCCAAGGCCAATAATGGCAATGCTTCTTTTACCCCCGTAAAAATTGGTGTTTGTATTGGCTTTTTCAAACTAAAAATAAAAACACTTAACATATTTTTAGGCGATAAAAGAAGCATAAAAAACCAACTCAATAAAATTTAAACCGACCCTGGTTTATTTAACGCTGATTTTTGTAGAAAAGAAACCGATATTCCCGTTCAGGTCAGTTCCGTTTATGGTTAAAGTGTATTCGCCTTTCCTATTAGTTGTAAAAAAATCAAGTTTTGCTTTTCCGGTTTCATCCGTAATTACATCCGGTGCCCAGTAAACTGTAGAACGAAAATCTGTTGCTGCCAATCTGTTTTCTGCCGTGTATCTGGGTTTGTAAAAAGCGGAAGGTTTGTTAAACGTTAACGGACGGAACGGCTGTAAGTTATTTGACCTCCAAAACGGCCCTTGGCCATTATAAGTTGTAACTTCAATATAAGCATATTGAATATCAGATACCATGCTTTTGCTTAATAGCAAGTCTGTTGGAAGCAGCTGGCTGTCATAAGCGTTAGCATATTTATTGTTTTGCATCACCTCTATCCCTTTAATATCTTTTATGGCGATGGATTGCATATAATCCCTGTAAAATAGTATGCGCTGCGATCCGGGCGGCGCAAAAAAATCAAGGTCCAGGCCATCAACTACTAAGCGTAGCTGCTTTCTGCCAAGCAGATAATCACTAACCCCGGTGAAAAGCGGGAAAAGCCCCTGATGAAACCCTTTTACACTTCTCCCGAAAAACTGGAGCAGGTTCATTTCTCCTGCTTTTTCTATTTCCGCAGCATCAATAACCTGATCTGCACCGCCCGGTCCGTTAAGGTTTTTAGAGCCTTTAACGGCCTGTTTATCTCTGATTACTACTTCCTTCAAAACACGGTATCCTGCTTTCAAATCGTTATTAGCTTTTGCAGTTACTGATTTATAATTTTCTAAACCGGTAGTGTCTGTATTGATGTACCACGGAATATTTGGCTGCGGTTTAAAATTGACCAATTGCGGCAGTTGCGGTTGATCTACCTTTACGGCAATAGGTTTATTTTTATTGGTTGCCTGAAATATAAAAGCGGCGGCAGTGTCTAATTGGGGAAGGTTCTTAAATACAAATTCGCCGTTTGTGCTAACCGTAGTATCTTTAATTATTAATGGCTTGTTTGCAAATAAGGAAACCTTAATATCCTTATAGTTTTGCGGTGTCGCACCTGCAACTGTTCCTTTTATAACTATTTCCTGTTCTGCCTCGTGCATTTTATTTGCTTCTGTAGGTGGGTGCATGCCAAGGCCCATCAAGCCCGACATTAACAGTAGTTCATGCGTTTTGCCCGTGTCTATATTTTCATTCCATTTATAGTCGGTCCATCCCTGTGTCAGCAGCAGTTCATCCAGTGCCTGCCGGTTTTCTTCCTTGTCTTTAAGAAAATAGCCCGGCGTTTCAATGTGGCCCTTTAAATCGGAAGAAAGTAATAAATAAGAACAAATATTATTTTGGTCCTTATCCTTATTGACCTGGCTATCATCCGTAACAGCTACAGAAAAGCTTCCGTTTACAGGCTCACCGTCATTATCGGTAACATCCAGGTTTAAACCTACGCTGTCCTTTGTGCCGTACACCAGTTTGTTTTGCTTCAGATTAATAATTAGTGTACTTCCATCGATGTAAACCAGCCTTTCGTTTGTTATTTTTTTTGCTGCATTCAAGAGCAGAATATGTGTAATGCCGCCCGGAAAAACACTTTTAGCAATATTAAACTGGGTTGTATTTTCTTTGATTGTAGCCGACGCAGCATAATAGATCAATCCCCTGCATTTGCCTACAAGGTATATCTTTTTCTGGCTTTTTACCAGGTCATTGGTAGCCCGGACAAGGATGTTTAACGAATCTTTATGAAACGTATTAATAACACGCAACGAAGTTCCAGAAACTGCTGCTTTGGGCAGTCTATATATTTTTTGATGATAAGGATCAGCCAAAACAACACTATAGCTTTCACCGGCATTTACTGTTAACTCAAAAAACCCCATCCCTCGATAGTTTGACTTTAAACCTGTGACCACCCTGTTCCTGCTGTCCATAACCTTGCCTTGTACAGCTATCCCTTTACCATCTTTTGAGATGGCCTTAAAACCCACCTTGTTAACCATGCCTGCTATTAATTTTCCGCCTTCGGGCATAAACTGCAAGTCAATGCTGTACGAATCGAGGTTTTGAACCGGTATGGTTATTGGCTGTACCGGCAATTTATTTTCACGGTCAGAAACGGTTAAAAACAATGGCTTATTATCGGGCTGCCCGGCAAGAGGGAATGTTCCGGTTATATTTCCGTCAGCAGTCGTTGTAAAAGTTTGTTTATTTAACACCCGTTTACCGTTGGTTGTATTGATTTGAAAATTATTAAAAGCCAACCCAAGCCCGTTTTCATCTTTAAACTGCATTTGAAAACGCAGCGAATCATTAATTTTGGAAACTCTGCTGTTTAAAAAGAAAGGCGGTTTTTCTGTTCCGGTAATGTCAAAGCTTTTCGTAAAAAAAATAGATGGGTCATAATTTCGCATCCAGTTGGTATAGGCCCTTAAAGTATAACTGCCCTCAACAAGCTCTTTTCCATAAAGGGTACAAGTGCTGGTGCCATTATTAAAATGCAACATGGTTTGCTTAACTACTTCAGCAGTTGCATTGTTGATGATATCTATATAGCCGATTTTGCTTTTGGTGTCTGCAGTCAGGTTGCTGGCATTTACTAAGTATAACTTTAGCCATATCGTATCCCCTACGGTGTAATTAAACTTATCCATATCCGCGTACAGCTTTTCAAAAGGTGTTTTAAGCTGAGATTCGTTTTGTTCCTGCACATAGGTGTTCAGCGATGATTTGGAAAAATTGGTTAGTCCGTCCGGTTCAGTAATTACATTTTTATCCTGGTAATCAAAGGGTAAAAGGTCTGCTACTTTTTCCCAGGCCCAGTATCCCTGAAAGTTGATGCTTTTTAACAAGGCGTGGTTTTTGTCAGGGATATAGTTCCCGTTTTTATCAATAATCAAGTTGTCGCAAAGCATGGTAACTTTAGAAACCTGTGCATTTTTATAAACAGCATCCAACGGGATTTTTACCCGGCCTTCGGTAGTGGCAAAACCTTTTGACGTATTTTCTCTGGTATAAACCACGTATAAGGAACTGTCTATCTTGGCCGATACAAATTGGCCATCCGTTTTAAAGAAGATTTGAGAAGGATTAAGTTTGTTTGGCTCCCTGTTTTTAGCGTTTCCTTGTTTAGTTGTGCTATACAATATAAAGCCGTTATTACCAACGCTGTTATTGTAGGCCGACCTAAAAAAGTGCATAACAGACCCGTTATAGGCTTTTTGCCGCCGCCTTTCCCATTCGGCTTTTTGTTTATCGCTTCCCTTAAGTTCTTCGAAAAGTGGTATTCCCGAAAACTTAAAAATTGCATTTTTATAATCGAGCTCAAAAGCAGTCAACAGGTATTTGATGCGGTACCCTAAAGCCTGGTTATTTATGACCAGGAGACTGTCGGCACTTACGGACAAAAGCTGGTTACTTTTATTAAAATGCGTATTTAAAACATCAGGGTTAAGTAGAACACATTGTTTCGCATTGTCTGTTTCCCCGATAAAGAATTTTTTAAACAAGGCCAGGTGTTTGTCCCTGTCCGGATCATAACTTACAACTACGTCTTTTAAACTGACCGGTGATGGCTTTAATACATATTCCTGGTAAATGTCCTGGTTTTTAATTGTGATGCTGCGGGTAATCCGGTCAAAACCTATAAAACTGATGATCAGCTGGTAATTTCCGGCAGTAATGTTATTTAGTGTAAACTTCCCGGACACATCCGTTTGTGTCCCGCGTGTTGACCCTGCTATTAATACGGAAGCATAAGGCAGGGTTTCGCCTTTTTCATCCTTGACTATTCCGCTTATGGTATGCAGGTTTTGACCTGAAACTTTTAGCTGGAAAAGTACGGTCAATATAAAAACATAGTAAAACTTTGTAAACACGGTACAAAATAAGACTTTGGTTACAATTTATGTTATAAAATTATCAGGGCTTTTTTGAATTTTATATCAGCAAAATTTAAAATGCTTCTTTTATGCCTTAAAAATTTAAAGCATCAATTTTGTATCGATGCAAAAAGTACAACAAACTAATGATTTTTAGGTGGTAAAAACAGCATCAGGTATTTTAAACGGAAGCATGCCTTCATTTTCATAAATCCAAAACGCGTGCAGGACGGGTTTAAAACGGATAAAAAAGCAATAACTAACCACAGAAATCTTACGTTTTTAATCATAAAATGCGTTTTCTTGTTTCTATAAAAATAAATTTAATGCAATTATGTTGCATTAATATCCAATAATGTTTTATTAATGCTACTGCGGTACAGACGTGCCAATATTAAATACACGTCAAATATTTTAACAGCAACTTGTTTAGGGACTGCTTAGGCTTCATTACAGAGAAATCCCGAACCAAAAATTTTAAGCCTTTAACACTTATAAAATTACCGGGTAAAAGAAGCATGCTTCTTTTACCCGGTAAAAATTAATGGCCGCCGTGGTCAACCATCATTTTTTCATGGTCGGCTTTCATTTTGGCATGATCCTCCATCATTTTTTCATGTTCCTGTTTCATACGCGCATGGTCTTCCATCATTGCAAGGTGGTCTTTCTCAATCTGGGCTTCATCTACATTTCCTTTCAGATGCTTTTCTTCCAATTCCTGGTGCCTGACCGTTAAATCCTGGTGGGCTTTTAATATCGAATCGTGCTTAGCAATTAGTGCGATGTGCTGCTCTTCCATCGCTTTATGCTTTGCCATTTTTGCGGTATCTTTTTCATTGGCCTCAACTTTCGCCCATTTTGCATGATCCGCCTCCATTTGATGGTGCTGCACTTCCATAACCGAATCCTCCTGATGCAGCTTCTCGTGGTCTTTCACCAATTGGTCATGAAAATTTTTGTTATTGTTACTACAAGAATTTACAACGAAAGCAAAAGCAAGTGCTAACGATAGTTTTAAAAATGTCTTTTTCATGATTGTTTTTTTTAAGTAAACAATCATAATGCAATAAAGTAGCATTATGTTTACGAAAACAATAATTATACACAAGAAAAGAATTTATAAAAGAATCGAAGTTGCTTTTAAACGCAAAATGGATAGTTTTTCACTACAGATTGCAGTGATTGCAGATTCCTGTGATTGCCAAGTTTAGCGTTGCTGCTTTAAATCCCGGAGGCAGGGCAATGGCAGGCAAATGAAAATCATCCATACAATACACTTTATGACAGTTACTGCAATTAAAATGAAAATGCTCGTCGTGGTGGGCATGTGCAGAACAATCCGAAGAACAAATGGCATAATTAGCCGTGCCGTTTAAATCGATAACCTTGTGCAAGATGCCTTTTTCCTCAAATGTTTTTAAAATGCGATATAAAGTTACGCGATCCACTTCCGCCCCCAATACTTTTTCCAGCATCGGCTGTGAAGTTGCAGCCTCCTGATTGGCAATTAATTTTAAAACGCTTAACCTTGGGCCGGTAATCTTCAGTTGATTATCGTGCATCAGCAACTCAAAATTTCGTTGGATAAACATGCGACAAATTTAACACTTCTTTTACCAGTTGAAAATACCTCATTGTTCAATTTTCGGTTAATAAAAGCAACTGTAGTTTAGCTGTGGGCGATGACAGCAAAAAAGTGAACAAATTTATTTTGATTTATGAACAGCAGCAATATTTGAATGGCCAATGGGGCACTTGCCAGAAAAATTCCAGTTGAAATAATGAGCAGTTGCTACGGTTAGTCCACCAATTGGCATTATAAACACTTCCATTATTTCAGGCAAAATCAAATGAGTTATCACGATTAGGATCAGGCCTATACTAAACAAAGCCATTGGCAAACGTTTCCGATGATGCTTGTAAGAAATACCTAACGAAGTTCCTGCAATTAGAATGGATGCTATAATCATGAAAGATTCTATCCATTTGTTTGCCAAAAATTCGACCTCTAACAGTGGAAGCATTGTAACTAATGCAGGAAGAAAAGCACAATGAATGGCACAAAGTACGGAAGCAGAAATCCCTATTTTATCTAAATTAAAACCAAAATTAAAATTTTTCATTTGCAATTGCATCTAAGTTGCTTTTACAAAAGTAAAAATTAAATGGTTTAATTTGTAATTTTTCCAGTACTAATGTCAATCTTTTTTTTGGAATCGTTGCTATCCTCCCTTACATTTTAATAATAACACAAAAGCTTTATTGCAATTGTGTTGCATTTCTTAACTTCTTTATTTAGTTTTGAAACGTTACTAAACGCTCTGTTTAATTAGTTTTTAAAGTAGATGTTTTACGTTGACATCAGAATAAGTTCATCTAAAGGCATGTAAAGTTAGTGTTCAATTCAATGAAAATAGTGTATATTTTTCTTTCACCTGGTCCGGGAGTTTATCACTTGATGAAAAAAATTTTACCTCAATTGGAAGCCGGCAAACACGGTACTGAGGTAGTTGGAATGTGTTTTTTTGATGATAATAAGATAATGTTAAACCAAAAATATTTTTTTGGACTTAGGCTGACAAAATTGGCTAAAGAAAAAAATATTGTACTTATGATTGCCGATAAGGCTGATCTGACAATTAGTAAAGTTGGTTTAGATTACGGTGATAGCGATTCCAGAAGCAAATTTAGGTGGAAGCCAACTGAATGCAGTGTAATTACGGTTGCAGACGGCGAACAAGTAGGATGTTTCCCAGATCTTTACACCGCTTTAGCTGGTAACCTGCCAGACCATATTATTTCTCTGTAGTTTTAATAGAACTATAATTTTGCATAAACTTAGCTAAAAAGACAGCGTTTTTCTAAAAATCAGTAAGATTGGGGATTGGTAAAAACAAGTTTTAGGTGGTAAAAGAGCGTTTAACAAACCGCGTTTACAACCTGTTCTGTTCACCAATCTGGGTGGGGTTTGGTGGCCGTTAATCGTCCACCCAAATGGTAAACAATTGCAAGGTTAAGCCGCCAGCTATCCGGGACGTATTATAACTGTAATTTATAATATTGCTAATAGAATACGCCCAATTACAGACGAAAATAAACTTTCTTCAACCCTGTTGCTGGCATATTTACTCAATTGATTTTACTCGTAACCCCTTTATATTGTAGTATTGGCTTTTGCTATTTTTGAACATTGTATGTAAGTACATGTAACTTACAAAAAAGAATTTATCAAACTTGGTTTCTGATTAAATTCAAATACTTCTTTTACCACCTTAAAATGATGGATTTTCGTTTCTGATTTTTATAAATGAATTCACCGTTATAAAAAGGGTATTGGTATTTTTTTAAGGGGAGGGGAGTTAGAAAAGCGGTTGTATTTCAACAGCTTTTATTATAAGTGATATTTTCCTTTCAAACAAAAAACCTCTTTGCTTATTTCGGCAAAGAGGTTTTATGT
>CAXULQ010000002.1:0-481687 GCA_964251965.1 uncultured Sphingobacteriaceae bacterium
GCTGACGGTAACACTGGAAAAAACTGTCCTAAAAGATTTATAGAGGAAATTTACTAATTCTAATCGAAATACTAAGCAGTATCAATAAGGGGAGGATTAAGTTGGGTTATTTCTTTTACCACCTCAAATCTTCACTCAAAAAACCTTTAATATTTTAAACTCCTTACCATTCAACTTAAAACTTTCATCAGCTTTTTTTCCTTTTAATTGCAACCCAATTGGCGAAGCTACAGAAATAGCATAGTAACTTTTTCCATCGATAAACAAAGCACCGGCACTAACGGCGAGATAGAAATCGCCCTGGTTGGTTTCTACCAAGCTTCCTGATTGTATAATTGTATGTTTTAAATCAAACCCGATTTGCTGCAACTGGGCTTGCATTTTTCGTGCTTCTAACAATTGCCTGGAGTTGAGGTTGATTTCCTGCTGCATCATCGCACGGCCGGTTTCGTATTTATCACCAGCACTGCTTTTGGTATCATTTTCTGATGCTTTGCGCGCTTCGGCAATGGCAGTTTCAGCATCTTTTATCCGTGCTAAAATTTGTTCAACACAAAGTTGATAAAGCTGCTGTTTGATGTTCAAGGAGATGTTTTTTTGGATTGTAAAGATGATCAAATCTCTCGGTTAAAACATTCGGCTGCTTTAAAAGTTAGTTTTATGCCGATAAAAGAAGCATCTACATGAACAACATATCTTTTTACAATACAGCACAACCAGACCCGGAAATTGCACCAGAGCAAGCACCTGAAGAAAACCCAAAACCAGAAATTCCGCAAGAAGACCCTGCACCTTTTCGCTCGCCGGAAAGCCCGGTGCCAGAAAGGTTCCCGGAAGAAACACCTATTCCTGCATATAGCCCGGAATTTCCGGCAACACCTTCACCATCAGAAATACAACGTTTTTGATTAATTCCTCTAAAACAAAAAAAGCGGCTGAATAATCTTCAACCGCTTTTTTTTATGCCATAAAAGAAGCATTACCAGCCCGGTGCAAAAGTTAAACCAAACACAGGTTTTTGTACGTCCGTCCGTTGAAAAGGGATGGCCAGATAAGGCTCCAGCACAAAAGCACCAAACAGGTTTACCCGTAAAGAAATACCGGTTGACATAGCCGGAACGCGGTTATAACCAGTTGGATATTCCAACTGCCCAAATCGGTTGTAAACAGGATTGCCTGTGGCATCAGTTAAATACTGATTGGCATCGGGTTCTTTTTTAAAGGAGATTTTATCGCCTGCATTCCAGGCCAAACCAGCATCAAAAAATAAATTCAGTTCTGAAAACAGGAATTTTGATTTGATCTGTGAAAGCCTTTCCGGCCCGGTAAATGGCAGCCGGACTTCAAAATTAAATACAGCGGTACGGCTTCCCTGCAATTGGTCAATGGTAAAATTGCCCGTATTTCTCGAATTGTTATTATAAAAACTGTTGGCCTCGTATCCTCTGATCAAATACGGATAACCAATAAATAACGGAAACAAAGCCTCACTGCTGTTACCAAACCTACCGTAACCATAAACACGGGCTGCAAAAGTAACCGGATTAGTCCGTACATATTTCCGAACATCAATTGTGGGCGCAAAAAATTTGTAATCGCCAACATTTCCTTCAATACCAATACGATAGCGGTAACCTTCCAAAGGCGAGGCAACGCCAAAATAAGAATTATCGCCAACTAAAGCTGTATTAAGCTGGTACAAGGTAAACGGCATCAAATCATAACCTGTTTCCTGCCGATATTGGTCTCTGGAAATTTTCTCGTGTTCTGAATACAAACCGTAAGTAGGTGTAATATAATTATTTACCGTTGTGTAGTTGTAATAAGTGCTGTAGCGGTCAACCCGATAATAATATTCCGAAGCACCGGCACCAAATTCAATCCGGGTTACTTTAGAAAAAGGATAGGAAGTAAAAACCTGCAAAGCATCTTCAAAAGTACGGGTAATATCGTACCGGGATTCGTAAACGCTGGTTGGCTTGTTATTCTGCGTAACCGTAGTTAAACCCTCCTGATAAGTAGCATATTGGTAAGGAATATGCGATGCGCCAACGCCAAAGTTCCAGCGGCCTTGCTGGTTAATGTAAGCAACTTGGGCACCAAAATCATAAATCTGTCCGTTTACTGCTGCGCCTGCATAAATCTGGTTTCGGCCAACAATATCGCTAAACAAACCCTGGATACCACTTGCGAGCCCGGCACCAAAACGGCTTACACCTGCACCAACACCACTGCTGGCTAAATAATCTAACTTAAATTGGGGCCTAAAAGGAATGTTATGAATTGAATCGGCAGGGATTTTTTGGTAAGCCAGAAAATTATTGAGGTTTGTATTGATTAAATCAACACCAACAGATTTAGGCGGCGGAAGCAAAGCTGCATCAAAGTTAAGCGACTGATTATCTACAGTTGTAGGTTTAAAATCAGCAACCTTGGCATTATAAATAGTGTATTTTTGGGCACGATAATAAGAATAAACCACATCGTTATTAGCTGATAAACTTAGTGCAGGAGAGAACTCGGTGATACCAGAAATACCCGTGAACAAATTAGTCATCTGTTCTGTAGTGGCACTGCCAAGATTGTAACGGTACATGTTGCGGAAACCATCGCGGTTACTTAGAAAGTAAATGGACTGGTCATCAGCAGAAAAAGCTGGGTTTAAATTATTTGCACCGTTAAAAACAGTAATATCTGTAGTGGTTTTGGTAGCAAGATCATAAACCGCCAAATTAAACGGTATGGTTTGCGCTAAAGATTGATCGTAAGTAGTCCTGTCGCTGCTAAAAACAATCTTTTTACCATCGTGCGAAAAGCTGGGCTGGTAATCGGTGTATTTATCGTTGGTAAGCTGCGTTACTTTCTTTGAAGGAATATTGTAGAGATACAAATCGCTTTGTCCTTCTGCTAAGGCATTAAAAACAATGTCGTTTCCGTTTGGCGACCACGACAAATTGCTAAACTGTTTTGCTTTGCCCATAGATGCTTCCTGCAAAACCTGCCCGCTTTTTACATCTACAATTAGCAATTTGTTCCGGCCTTCGTTAAAAAC
Organism: uncultured Sphingobacteriaceae bacterium; assembly: GCA_964251965.1. Lineage (GTDB taxonomy): Bacteria > Bacteroidota > Bacteroidia > Sphingobacteriales > Sphingobacteriaceae > Mucilaginibacter_A. The sequence goes on from CAXULQ010000002.1 coordinate 3,053, forward strand.
ACTGAAAGCAAAACGTTTACCGTCTGGCGACCAGGCACCGGCAGATTCTATAAAATTAAATTCATCAATATGGGTGTTAGAAACCTTGCTGGTCAGTTTTCGTAAAATTCGGCCGGTTTTGGCATCGGCCAAAAAAAGATCAATCGTAAAAAGGTTTTTTTCTGATAGAAAAGCAATGTACTTGCCATCCGGACTAATCGCCGGCGCGACGTTCATTTTACCGCTGTTTTTATCATCAATAACCCGCAGACCGACCGGAACTTGTAAAGTGTCTTTTAAATAAGGTTTATAAGTTGCTTCAATAGAGTTTTTCCACAGGCTTGACAAGGTTTTTTCATCGTAACCAAATGTTCTGCGGATGCCATAATCCAAACCAAAACGTGCTGTATTTTTGAAGAAAGGGACAATCACAGAATCGCCGTAAGTAGAACCCATGAACGACCAGAAAGCCTCGCCGTAACGGTACGGAAAATATTTGCTGCTGGTAGTTAAATCCCTGATACTTGGAATATCTTTATTGAGATAAGCATCACGCATCCACATGGAAGTATAAGCATCTTTTTTGCCAAGGGAAAGATATTCGGCCATACCTTCGATCATCCACAAAGGCAGGTTGCCCAAATTACCAATGTCACCGCGGGTAGCATTGTTGTCTAATAAAGCGTGATACTGAAAAGCGTGAACCAATTCGTGCCCTATAACATGCCGTGTAGTTTGGTTAGTTTCCATCAAAGGCATCACCACGCGGTTTTTTAAACCTTCTGTAACGCCGCCTGTGCCTACGCCAATTTCTCCTTGTATCGCTGTAGTCTGCTCAAAATCAGGATGATCGGCATACAAAATAATGGGGTTGAATTTTCTGAAAGTATCCTGGAAAACCTGCTGATGAATGGTGTACCAAAGTTCGGTCTCCTGGGCAAAACGTTTAATTACGCTGTCGTTTTTTAGGTAATAATAGATCTGGAAATGCGGCGTTTGATAAACCTTAAATTTTAGGTTTTTATACCGCACTTTGTTTTGACCAAAATACTGCGCTTGTGAGTTTTCATACGATAAAAACAGTATGCCCAAAATGCAGGAAACGATATAAAATGCTTTTTTAAAAGAGTAACCAAAAGGTTTGTTTTTTTCCATAGTTAATTTTATGGGATGCTTCGTTTATGATACTTTTTTTCGTTTTAAAAATATAACGAGGTTTTAGACGGTTTATTAAACCATAAGTTCAAATAATTAAAAATATTATTGCGGCTCTGTTTCCGGCATAGTTACCGAAGTGGTATCTATCGGTGCCGCCGTGCTGTCTGTTTTTGTTGTATCTGCTTTAATCCTTGGTGTTGGGCAGTTGTATTCTTTCGTGATCTTGCTCCAAGGTTTTGGGAAAGGGCCAGGCTTATAACCTGATTTAGGGTCATCATAAACCTTCTCCATAAAAGCACCAAAAATTGGCAATGCAGTACGCGAACCTTCGCCCGTTTGAGAAGTTTTAAAATGGACACTTCTTTCATCGGCACCAACCCAAATTCCGGTAACCAGATCTTTGGTGATGCCCATATACCAGCCATCGGCATAACCGGAAGACGTGCCCGTTTTGCCGCCAATCTGGTTGTTGTTGTTTTTCCACAAATCGTTGTATTCCCACAAAGCCTGCGAAGTTCCGCCTGGTTCTTCCATGCCGCCGCGGAACATGTACAACATCAGCCAGGCTGTTTCTTCACTTAAAACTGAGGTTGTTTTGGGCTTAAATTCAGCTATAACATTGCCATTGTTATCGGTAATTTTCTCAACCAGAATTGGATCGATGCGGTTACCTTTATTTAAAAAAGTACTGTAAGCGCGTACCATTTCGTAAACAGAAACATCGTTAGAACCCAAAGAAACAGAAGGGACAGATTCTAAATGACTTTCAATGCCGCATTTATGTGCGTATTCTACCACTTTGTCCCAACCTACTTTTTCGGTTACTTGTGCGGTGATCGAATTGACTGATTTCCCCATCGCCCAGCGCAAACTCATTTCATTGTAGGAGAAATGGAAATCTGCGTTTTTAGGTTCCCAAACGTCGGGCTTACCTTCATTGTTAATGTATTTGATGGAAACTGGTTTATCGGTAAACTTATCGCAAGGCGTCATTCCGTTGTCCAGCGCGGCGCAATAAGCAAAAGGTTTAAAGGTAGAACCAGCCTGGCGTTTCGCCTGGTTTACATGGTCGTATTTAAAGTATTGGTGATCGATTCCGCCAACCCAAACTTTAATTTTTCCGGTGGATGGCTCAACCGTCATCATACCGGTATTCAGCAAACGTGCGTAATATTTGATGGAATCGAAGGTAGAAAAAGTAGTATCCTGGTTGCCTTTCCAGGTGAATACGCTCATCCTTTTTTTGCGGTTAAAATAAGCATCAACAGAATCCTGGTTGTTCTTAAACTTTTTTTCAAGCAGATTATAAATAGGTAAACGCTGCGCTGCTTTCTGCGGAAAATCGATAATTTCTTTTCCGTCTAAAGTGCGCCACGGGTTTTCTTTTCCCCAAACACCTTCAAAGCGTTTTTGCAAAGCTTTCATCTTCTCGGCAACTGCTTCTTCTGCAAAACCTTGGAGTCGGGAATCAATGGTGGTGTAAATTTTTAAACCATCGGCATACAAATCGTAATCGTTATCATCGGACCATTTTTCCAGCCATTTATCCACTGCGGCGCGGATGTAAGAATCTCCCTGCGATTCATTCTCCACATAACTCAAATCTAAAACAATCGGAATACTGCTGTAATTATTAAAATCAGCTTTGGTGATGTAGCCATATTTTTCCATTTGCGAAAGCACCACATTACGCCGTTCTTTAGATTTTTCGGGATTTTTAATGGGATTATAAGTGGAAGTTGCCTTGAGCATACCAATCAACGTAGCAGCTTCGGCAGGATTAACCTGATCCGGGTTTTTATCGAAGTATTTAAGCGATGCTGTTTTTATGCCGAAAGAATTGTTGCCGAAAGGAACGGTGTTGAAGTACAAAGTCAGGATTTCGTTCTTGCTGTACGCCTGCTCGATTTTAAATGCCGTTAGCCATTCTTTAAATTTATAAGCAATGGTGCGCAAAACCGGTACATGCGAAATTGGCCCCTGGTATTTCTTTTTCCGGGTTTGAAAAAGGTTCTTGGCCAACTGCTGTGTAATCGTGCTTGCACCGCGCCTGTCGCCGGTTGCTGTAGAAACCATGCTGCTGAACAAACCATAAAAATCTACGCCGTGATGTTTGTAAAAGCGGGTATCTTCTGTGGCAACCAAAGCATGGATCAGATTGGGCGAGATTTTTTGAAATTCTACAGGCGAACGGTTTTCTTTATAATAACGGCCGATCAGTTTGCCATCCGCAGTATAAACATCGGAAGCAATGGATAAAGTTGGGTTCTTAATGTCTGCCGTATTTGGCGAATGGCCGAACAGCCATAAAAAGTTTAGCTCAACAGCACAAAAAAGGATGACAACAAAATATACCAGATAAACGAAGTATCGTAAAACCGGATTTTTTATACTTAGAAACATAGATCTAAAGGCGTTTTCGAGGTGTACAAACGTAAGCAATTATGCCAATTACTTGTATTTGCATTTCCGGTTTCCATATTTGTACGATTAATTGGCTGATGTGTTAGGCGAAGTACTTTTGATGGGCACAACAGCTTTAACTTCTGCTGCAATTTTTGTAAATGTGCCGCTTACCACTTTACTGGCCATACTGTTTTTAGCAGCAATAATCTTGATCGTTGTGGTATTGCTGATGCTGATCGGATTAAGGTATTGTTTGGATTGCAAAGTTGGCGTGCTGCCATCCAAAGTATAATAAATTTTCACGCTGTCTTGTGCCGATGCTGCCGAAACGGTAATCGGTTTGGTAAAGGTTTTGGAAGGCGAAATGAGATAAGGGTTTACGGTGATCAAATGATCTGAAATAGCCGAAACCGGTTTTTCCAAATCTGCCATGTACAATTTGTTGGGCAACCTTCCGATAAAAACATCCCAGTTTCCGCCATCGGCCAAATTTTGATACGGTAAAAACAGCTTGTTGTAAGGCTTGCCGTTCAGTTGCATACCTTGTAAATAAAAACTGTTGGTTGCGTTGCCGGAAGAATTGATGACGAACTTTTTCCCGTTTTCCAGGTTGATGGTGGCTTTATCAAAAATTGGCAAACCAATCTGGAAGTTGTTCTGGCCAGGCGCAATATTGTAAAACCCCAAAGCATTCATCACGTACCAGGCACTCATTTGCCCGCAATCCTCATTTCCCGCCAAACCGTCAGGCGCAGCTTTGTACAAAGTGTTCATGATTTTGTTGAGGTAATATTGCGTTTTGTAAGGATCATCGGTAAAATTATACAAGTAAGCAATGTGATGGCTCGGCTCGTTTCCATGTACATATTGGCCAATCGTTCCAGTAATATCCGGTAAACTTCTGCCCGTCATCTCCGAACTTGCCGCAAATAAAGCATCCAGTTTGTTTTCCAGGTTTTCTTTTCCGCCCAGCATCGCCGTTAAACCGTTTGCATCCTGCGGCACAAAAAACGAAAACTGGTAAGCATTTCCTTCGGTGAAATTATTGTCCACGTCGGAAGGTTTAAACGGAGCGAGCCAGGTTCCATTAGTCCGCGTTTGTACAAAGCCGGTTTGGTTGTTGTAAACGTTTTTCCAGTTCTGGGCACGTTGAATGTATTCAATATAATCCTGATCGTGTTTTAACATTTTAGCCATTTGGGCGATGCACCAATCGTCGTAAGCATATTCCAAAGTTTTGGAAACAGATTCGTTTTCATCTTCGGCCAAAACCAAACCGTTTTTTCGGTAGGAATCCAAGCCGAACTGATTTCTGTTTACCGCATCTTTCATCATTTTAAAAGCCTTTTCAGCATCAAATCCGCGTAAACCTTTCGCATAAGCATCCACAATAACCGGGATGGAATGGTTGCCAATCATGCAGTAAGTTTCATCAGAAGCCAAAGGCCAAATCGGCAGCAAACCGCTTTGCTCGTTCATCGCCATAAAGCTTTTGATAAAATCTATAGTCCGTTTTTTATCAATTAAAAGAAGCAAAGGATGTTCGGCGCGGTACGTGTCCCACAAAGAAAAAACGGTGTAATAATTAAAACCTTCCGCTTTGTGGATTTGCTGGTCTAGTCCGCGGTATTGTCCGTCCACGTCATTATAAATATTTGGTGCGATCATGCAATGGTACAAAGCCGTGTAAAAAATAGTTTGCTTGATGCGGGCGTAATCTACCGTTTTGGTTCTTTGTTGCGTCCTTCCGCCAAAACCGCCGCCTCCAAAACCCATATTTTGTTGTTGTACAGGCGGTAAAACCGGCGCTCCGCCTTCCACCTGCATTTTAGAAAGCTCCTTTTGCCAGGTATCTTTTGCTTGTTTCATTACTTTTTTAAAGTCGAAATCGGGCACTTCGGCATCTAAGTTTTTTAAGGCACCTTCGGCACTTACGGATGAAATCCCAACTTTGGAAACCACTTCGCCCGGGTTATCAAACTGGATAAACATTTTAATATTCTTGCCTTGCAGTTTCTTTTCGCCGTCTTTGATCTGGTCATCTAAAGCAATTCCGTAAGTTTTAAAAGGCTTTGAAAATTTGGCATAAAAGTAAAGCGACTGGTTTTTTGCCCAGGAAGCCGAACGGCGGTAACCGCGGATTTCGTGATCGTTTACTACTTCGATCCAGGCATCTAAAACTGAATCGCGGTGTTGTAAATCAATAATGATGTTTGCTTCTTTGGTAGATGGAAAAGTGTAGCGGTGCATACCAACGCGCAAAGTAGCTGTCAATTCTGCTGTAATATTGTACTTATCCAACTTTGTGGTGTAATAACCCGGAGAAGCGTCTTCGTTTTTTTTCTGAAAAGCGGAACGGTAATCCTTGTTGTCTAATTGCGGTTTGCCGGTAGTTGGCATAAACAAAACATCACAATAATCAGGAACGCCGGTGCCGCTTAAATGTGTGTGCGAAAAACCGTAAACCAAAGAATCGGTGGTGTAATAACCGGAACAGCCATCCCAGCCTTCCAGCCGCGTATCCGGACTTAACTGCACCATTCCGAAAGGCAACACCGCGCCGGGATAAGTATGGCCGTGGCCGCCGGTTCCGATAAACGGATCAACTAATTTGGTGTAATCTACTTTTCTTTGTGCCGATGCTTCTTTTATCAGTATAAAAAACAAGGGTAAAAGAAGTATGGTTGGTTTTAGATATTTCATATTTAGATCAAGACAATTAAAGTAGAAGCCAATTTTTAAATTTTGTTTAAGATACAAAGCACGGTTCAATAACGGCTTAAAATTATTTTTCGTTTCCCGCAGATTGTGACAACAGAAAAATATCAGCGGAAAAATTGTAATTTACAGTCGTAGAAAATGCAACGTAAACAATTTATTTCCTCGCTGTTGCCAGCCGCTTTAACTTTATCATCTGCAAAATTGTGGGGAAAAGGGTTGGAATTGAGTCGGCCCCATTCCTTAAAAATCCCGCCTTATCTTAAAGCTGGTGATGTGATTGGCATTACTTGTCCGGCTGGTTTTATCACTTTAGAAGAAATCCAGCCAGCCGTTCAACAAATGCAAAGCTGGGGTTTTCAAATTGAGATCGGAAAAACAGTAGGTAAAAGAAGCTTTACGCTCGGCGGAACGGATGCAGAACGCGCTACAGATTTGCAATACATGCTGAACAATCCTAACATCAAAGCCATAATGTGTGCCCGCGGTGGTTACGGTGCAGTGCGGATTGTTGATGCTTTGGATTTCGCCAAGTTTAAAGCCAGCCCAAAATGGATCATTGGTTTTAGCGATATCACCGTTTTGCACAGCCATGTTCATCAGAATTTCCACATCGCAACGTTGCATTCCAAAATGTGCAATAGTTTTCCTTCGGATTGGAGTCTGGCAGAACCGATCCAGGTAGAAACAATCCTTTCCATTAAAAGAGCATTAACCGGAGAAAAGATGGTTTATACTTCGCCTGTATCCGAATTTAACCGTTTTGGTAAAGCAACCGGCGAATTGGTTGGCGGAAATTTAAGTTTGATCGCAACTTTGACAGGAAGCAAATCCGACATTTCTGCCAAAAATAAAATTCTGTTTTTGGAAGACACGCACGAGCAGTTGTACAATATCGACCGCATGTTTTACAATTTGGCCAGAAGCCGAAAGTTGGAAAAACTGGCCGGATTAATCATCGGTGGTTTCAGCCTAAAACCAGACGATCCCGACGAAGCATTTGGAAAAACCGTAGCCGAAATTGTGCTGGAAAAAGTGAAAGCCTTTGATTATCCCGTTTGTTTTGATTTCCCAGTTGGCCATCAAAAAAATAATTTTGCTTTAAAGTGTGGGGTGAAACACGAATTGGAAGTTGATGCGGTTGGTGGAAGGTTAGTTGAGGGGTGATGCTGCTTTTGTCGGTATAGAATTATAGAGAATAAATAGGTTTCTATTTGTTTCTGTTAAATAAAAATCCAAATGCTGAATTTTGTGTGGTAATGTATGTTTTTGCAAAAAAGTCTTGAGCTTCTTTAGAAACAGGTGTATAAGTTAAGCTTTTTTTCATTTTAAAAAAGTCTATCATCCCAAGTATGTTCCACCAGGTATGTTTAAATTGCCCGTCTTTCAGCGGTTTAAGATTATTTACTATTACTCTAAATAGGTAACGCAATCGGTTCGCCGAAAAATGTTTATAAACAATTCCTAACTCGTGCTTTGTAACGTAAACTCTAAAGCGCTTCGAAGTTCTATTAACGGCACTTGCTCTATGTTGTACTACACTATCAGCAAAAAAACGTACTTTGTATCCTGAGTTTATAACTCTTAATCCGTATTCCCACTCGTTTACATACAGAAACATCCAATCTGCGTATCCACCTACTTTTTCATAAGTTTCACGTCTTAGTATCGCGCCACAACCAATAAACCCAACAATGTCTTGTCCGTCTTTCCAATTCCACATTTTGCTAGTGTATGGGCCACTAACAACATTTAATGCTAATACACCGACATCCGGATTTTTATCTAAATAAATTAAAGCTTCTTCCAAACCAGATTCTATGTGGCTATCATCATCTATAATAATAAAATAGTTTCCTTTCGCTTTTTCAAATCCGAGATTCCAGGCTGGTGCACCAGTATTTATTTTATTTTCAATTAATACTACATCTGGATAATTTAATTTTATTGCATCGGCACTTCCATCAGTAGAAGCGTTGTCTACTATAACAATTTCGTAATCATTCGAGTTGTTTTTTATCAGTTCTTTAGACTTAGTTATAGTTAATAGAACTTCGTCTTTTCTGTTATAGTTTACTAATACAAAGGAGGCTTTCATTATAGATTTATATAGAATGGAAATTATTTTAGTAATATTAACACTGTAGGTTGTAATTCATTAATAGTATGCATAATTGAACTATTTTAACACTAGGTTACAGTATGTTAATTATAAGTTAAATAAGTAATTAACCTAAATCACGATATATAAATATCCAAGTATACTCTTAAATTTGTGATTATTACACTTGAATCTAAGAGTCTATTTAAATTTTATTCAATTTAATTTTTTATGCTTATTATATCGCTTAAAAAGCATCAAATTATTATAGACCGACATTTATCAAATACAAAAACAGAATTTATATCTATAAAACATCATCAGTATTCTTGCTAATAAAGTTTAAACAGGCACTAAAAAATTTTATTAAAAACGGTGAACTTTGATTTAACGAATTTTATTAAACTTGTAATCAAAATCTTTATTAATAACTTTATACTAAATCTTATATTGGCTTTGATTAAAGTTGTGTTACTTTTAATTAAAAATAAAACATTTCTGTTAACTTTAGTATTTACTAAAAAAAAATATTTATAATCATTAACAGTTTGTATCCACCTTTTTTGTTTTGTATAATTACTAATTTTTTTGTTATTGTGTATAATTTTAAAATAACTTAATAAATCTTCATAATCTCTTAATCCATTTATACGTGATTTTTTTGTAGTATTTACAGAGTGCTCTCGAAAGTAGTTTAAAGGTTTAGAAAGATATGCAACATCTGATATCATCAAAATCTTCATATATAGATAAAGATCACCTACATATTTAAATTTTTCATCTGCCATACCTGCTTCTATAATTTTACTTTTCTTAAATAGTGCACAACTGGCGTTATCAATAATGTTTTGATAAATTAAATAATTATTTACTTCATCTACTCCTATATTTTCGTAATTCGAATCCCAACGATTTGAAACAAAGAGGTTATTTTTCCAACTGTGTGTTAATCTTAGTATTTCGTTTTTTTCATTTACAAGATTGGAGTTACAATATACAATGCCTAAGTTTTGATTTTCTTCAAACATTGATACCAACTCTTCTAAAAAATTTTCTGAAGCATAATCATCACTCTCTGCTAACCATATCAATTCTCCTTTTGCAAGATTTATGCCTTTATTCCATTGTTTAAATGTTGAACCACTGTTAACTTCATTATAAACAATCTTAGATATTTTTGCATGCGATCTGTAAGATTCAATCACTATTTTACTGTTATCTGTTGATTTATCATCTAAAATAATTACCTCAAAATCTTGGTATGATTGATTCAAAACAGAATCGATCCGTTGTTTCAGATATTGTTCATGATTGTAATTAGGTATAATGATAGAAACTGAAATCATTAATAATTAATGTTAATTAAAATTTAAAATAGTATAGTTACGTTTTTCTTACTATCATATTGCTATTACATATTTTTATTTGTAATAGCAATATGTGCTAATATCATTATTTTTTGTTACAAGAGAAATTATAATTTAGACTGTGTTCTCAAATGTATGATGAGTTTCTTTTAGCTGATTAGACAGATAATTTGAGCAGATTATTTCCGTGTTTTCTATCTAAAAAGAGTCACTACAGTAAAGAAATATTATAAGTTTTTATCCATTCATACAGTTAAAAATAGCTCCGAAATTTATAATATTTCATATATCCTAATCAATTTCCAAAATATTTTTTATCATGTCACAATAGTATAGTAAGTTTAAAATTAAAGTTATAATTAGTAATAAATGCTATAAATATTTTATAAAAACACACAAAGTAATATTTAATTAGTTCAGAAAATCTTAAAAAATCAATTATATAAAGATTATTAATTTTTTTCAAAAAACAAAAAAATATTTATTTATTTTAGCTGATATTGTAATGTACAGAATTATGAATAAAAACTTAAATATTGTTTTCACAATTGATGAAAATTACATCCAACATTTTACAGTAACATTAGTATCTATTTTAGAAAATAATAAAGATATTAGAATTACAGCTTATATAATTTTAAATGTTAAAGATTTTAGTATTTTAGAAAAAGTGAAGTCTTTTTTTCAAAATACTTACAATACTGAATTAATTTATATCACTATAGATGATTCAAAATTTAGTAACTATAAAATTTCACACCATTTATCGATAGTCGTTTATTTTAGATTGTTACTTTCTGAGTTACTTCCAAATACAATTGATAGAGTTTTATTTTTAGATGCTGATACGTTGGTGACAGGATCATTATTAGAATTTGTAGATATTAAATTTGGTGATAACTATATAGCAGCGATCAGGGATTCTGCTGAAGATTGGGGGAATAATATTCAAAGTTTAAAAGCAATAGGGATACCAATTGATGATTATTTTAACGCAGGAGTGATGTTGGTAAACTTAAAATTATGGCGTTTAGAAAGTATTTCAACTAAACTAATAGATACTGCAAATGAGTACATGGATCGAATATCATGGTGGGATCAAGATATTTTAAATATTTACTTCTTAAATCGATGGTACCACTTTGATAGTAAATACAATGCTTTAAAACTATCTGAAAAATGCGAAAAGCTTCCAGTAATTATTCATTACAATACTCATACTAAACCTTGGCATTATTTAAACTACCATCCATACAAATATTTGTATTGGCAATATATTAAATTAACACCTTTTAAAAACGCTAAAATTCAAGAGTTCAAATTTAAAAGGTTAGCAAAAAAAATAATTTATAAGTTGATGAATAAGAAATATAAAATATAAAATAGTTATTTAGTTTAAATAGGATTTAAAAAAGTAAGGTTTAACCCATAACAATTTAACGTTTGAATAAGATATAATTTTTATGCACAAAAATAACTTTGATTTTCTAAGATTAATGTTTGCTTTTTTTGTAATAGTTACTCATTCCTATAGCCTATCTGGAGAAAAAGAATGCGATATCCTATGCCAAGTTACTCCAAACCATATAAACTTGTCTTATTTAGGAGTAAGAGGATTTTTTATAATCAGTGGTTATTTAATTTTTCAAAGTCTTGTAAGAAGTAAAGGATTGGGCGATTATTATTGGAAAAGATTACTAAGGCTTATCCCGGGCTTATTTGTTGTTTTACTTTTAACAGTATTGCTTTCTCAATTTATTTATCAAGGATCAATACCATATTGGCAAAACAGGCATGTTATAATGTATTTGCCAAATAATTTAACGCTTTTTAAAACACAAATGTCTTTTGAAGGGATGTTTGAAAATAATCCTGTACAAAATACCATAAATGGTTCACTATGGACTTTAGTATACGAATTTTCATTTTATATGATTATTTCTTTGTTTTATTTTATAAGAAAACACTTGACAGCAAGTTTTCTTTTATTGATTATTTACGTATTTTTTAATATCATCATTGTGTTTTTTAACAAACAGTTAGTTGGATATGGTATTCATGCAATTGATATAAATAACTTTGCTAAACTTGGTTCATTTTTTATTGCAGGATCTATTTTAGCTACTTTAAATATTAATAAGTATAAAAAAATTATTTTTTATACCAGTCTGGTATTATTAAGTATTTCAATTATTTTAGACAAGTTTGACGAGTTTCAGTTTTTAATTTTACCTATAACTGTTATAACAAGCGGATTGATAGTTACTCCATACTTATGCAATGTAAATAAGTATCTGGGCGATTTATCTTACGGATTGTATATTTATAGTTTTATAATTCAGCAAACATTAATGTATTTTTTTAAGCTGAATCAAGTAACACTTTTTTCATATTCGCTACCATTATCTATATTATTCGCCTATTTATCTTGGCATTTGGTTGAAAAGCGTGCATTAAAGTTTAAAAATTATTTTGTAAAAAAAGACTGTAATCACAGTGTTAATGTTATGGTTTAAATAAAAGTTTTGTTCGAGAATTTTGTTACTAAATCCTACTTACTTCACCAATTCAAACCCCCAATCCTTCCCCTTATCCACCGCCGGTACACCACTAACCATCCAAACAGGCATAGGCGCACCTTTTAAAAAGTGGTCAAAATATTGCTGCTCACGGATGGAAATATCCTTCCGGTTCTGGCGCAGCACCAAGTTGTGTGCTTCGCCGTTGTATTGCAGCAGCCAAACCGGTTTGTTTAATCGGCGCAAAGCGGTAAACATTTCAATGCCTTGATACCATGGAACGGCTCCATCTGCATCGTTCGACATAATCACAACCGGCGTTTTCACTTTCGGCAATTGGAACAGCGGCGAATTTTGGATGTATAGATTTGTATTGTCCCACAAGTTTGCACCAATGCGGCTTTGTCCCTTTTCGTACTGACCTTCCCGAGTGATACCGCTTTCCCAACGGATACCGCCGTAAGCAGAAGTCATGTTGGCAACCGGCGCGCCAGCCCAGGCGGCAGCATACATATCGGTTTGGGTGATGAGAAAAGCAACCTGATAACCGCCCCAGCTTTGCCCCTGAATTCCAATGTGTGCTCCATCAACCCAAGAATTCTTCTTTAAATTTTCAACGCCAGAATTGATAAATTCAACAGCAGAAGCACCCGGCTGGCCTCTTTCATAACTAATATCCGGTGTAAAAACCAGGTAACCGTTGCTTACGAAAAACGAAATAGGCAGGCGCGAAGGTGTTGGCGCTGGCGGAACGTAACTGTACAAACCTTCGGATAACTTTTCGTAAAAATAAACCAGCATTGGATACTTCTTTTGCGGGTCAAAATTCTCCGGCTTGTATAAAATGCCTTTGGATGGATAACCTCTCGGCGTTGTCCAACTTACTAATTCTGCCGTTCCCCAATTGTATTGGCTTTGCTGCGGATTGATTGCGCTTAGTTTTGCTTCTTTTTTTAAATCTGTAGAAATATACAAATCCGGCGAATGCTGATAATTAGCTTTTGTATAAATGTACTCGTCGCTGTTTTTCGCCTTTTGCATAACGCCAAAACTGTAGGGTACCATCAGGATTTTTTCGGGCGGTTTGTTGCTGGCGAAAGCTTTTTTATAAAATCCCCATTGTTTGTTTTCTTCATTCTGTGTTAAAAACAATAGCGGTTTTTTGGTTGGGATGTACTTTTCTTCTTCATTCCCCGCCGCATTCATCCGTCGGTTTGGCATTGGATAGCGGAAGATCAATTTATTTTTCCGGCCGAAACCATCAGTCAAATTTACTGCTTGTCCGTTTGCCGGGTCGATTTTCCAAATATCATAACGATCATAAACGAGCAATGCTTGATCGCCTTCCGTCCAGCCGGAAACACCGTAAGGCGAAGGATCATCCGGCACGTCGTTATCTTCTTCACCCATTTTCACACCTGTTGCCGCGGTTAAATTTATTTTTTTACCGGTAAAAACAGCATAGCTGTACCAATTCTGCGTGGCCGAATCAAACCAGATCACATAATTTCCACCGGGAGAAATTTGATAACGTGCTTTTAAACGGGCATTGATCTTTTTATAATCACCAGTTTTAATATCGATCAAATAAGCTTCCTGTAAATTTCCTGCCCACACTGCTTGTGCACGCGCACCTGTATCGGTGATGCCCAAAGCATAACCCGCATCGTTGTTTTCCGGTAACGAAACTTCCTGCACACCAGGATTTGCTAATTGGATTAATTTGTGCGAAGCTTCTGTTGGAACAATCACCGCCAGATAACTTCTGCGCAGTTCACGTTGCAAATTGTGCAACTGCTGCGGTTGCAGGTAATCGTCTTTATAATTCCAGATGTCCAGCTTGGCATGTTCAAAATCTACCAAAGTGGTATCGGCAGGTTTCGGAATGGGTGCTGTTCCGAAAAACAAACGGTTTCCATTTTTGCTGAAATAAACGCGTCCATCACCACTAACAGCCCATTTTGCTGGCATTCCTGCAGAATTTGGTGCCGCAATTACTTCGGCACTGTCTTTTGAAGTATTGTAATAATACAATTTAAAAGGTTTCACCAATGCCTTCTCCGGGTTTTTCTCCGCGGTAAAAGCTAATTGTTTTCCGGCATCATCAAAAATAGGGTTACGGTAATTGCCGCGTCCGCTGCTTACTGTTTTTACCGCATCTTTTTCTATATCATATAAGTACAAACCCGATTTTGCATCTTTGCTTCTGCGTGGCGCGGTTACAGCAAACACCAAATGCTTACCGTCTTTGTCCAATTGGTAATCGGTTACATATTTAAAAGTCCGCTGTTTGCCGTTCAATAATTGTTTTACGGTGAGATCGGCACCTTCGCGTGTTGGCGGGGCGATGGTTTGTGCAACTGCCCTTTTAGTCGTATCCGAAGCAACAGGTTTTTTCAAAGTATCGCTGGAAGCCAGATAAGCAATTACTGATGCTCTTTCGGCCATCTTAAATGACCGAACGGAAGGAATTTTAACCACTTGATTTGAACCCAATGTGATTAATCCCAAAGTATCTTTTGGAAATTCGTCCTGTTTTTTCTTTTTAATCCTGGCCATGCGGGTATCGGCATAAAACGGACGGATGAGAAAAGCGGCATACTTGGAATCAGCCGTAATTCGGGCAGTATCTGCGCGAGGAATTTGTATTTTGTTACTGTTTTTAGCAGTAGAAATTACGAGTGTGGCATCGCTCTGCTGGGGTTTCACAACGTACAAAACCCATTTGCCGTCATCGCTGATACGTTCGTTAGCGATGCTTTGCCAGCCATCATAAACAGAATGGTCTAAAGGTTTTTTAGCGGTGTTTTGTGCCGATACTGTAGCCAACAAAAAACACCATAAAGGCAGGAGTAATACTTTACGCATGATTTAAACTTTCGTTAAAGCTTAAATATGCTGTTTTTATAGGAGGAAAATTGGTGAAGAATAGAAAAGTTACAAACAAAATTATAGTAGTTTCTTACAAAGCTTCGAGTTTCTTTTCTAAATCGGACACTATATCAGCTTTAATCTTTTTACGATGCTCTGGTACAACACTATTTTTATTGGTATCAGTAGTTATTTTTTCTTCACGCCAGTTTTGAAACAGTTTTTTTGTGTAGAACACGCAAAATGATATCAACATAGTAAATACCAAAAATAAAACTATCCAAGGAGCAATTTTTGCTAAAATTTCCATTTCAATCAAATTTTTCTCAACAATGAGTAAATATATAAAATAAGTATTGAAATACTGATCAAAATTAAACCCACTAAAATCCAACCTAAGGTTAAAAGAACTTGCTGGATGTGTGTTTGCTTTTCAATGTTAAATAATGTAATCATACCTCCTGTAGTAGCAAGCAATGCAATCAATATAAATTTAAAAATTTCAATATGTAGCTTTATTTCTTCCTTAGTTCCTTCTGGTGTCATTCTTTTAAATGTTTGTTTGCCAAAGTGCCTAAATTAGTAAATATTGTTAACTTAAAATTAAATAAGTCAAAACTAGCAAGAGTATAGAAACCAAAATCTGATGCTCTTTTAACCACCTAAATTTTATCAGACATTATAATGATCGTCTATTTATCAAACGTCTTGATTATTTCAAAACACTTATCTAAAATAAGGTCTTTAAAATCAAATGATACCTTATCAATAATTAAATCTTGTTTTTTCAGAGCCTCTTTTTCCCAAAAAAGTCTTTCTGTTCCTATCGGACATTGGTTAATTTTTGAATAGTATTCTTTAAAAATAGTAAGATCGATATTTGTTAACGGCTCAATTTGATTGATAAAATTTAGGAGGTTTACCATTTTACTTGCACCAAGCGAAAGCCCAACTTGGTTACTAATGATAGCTTTTGCATTAGAAACAAGTTTCCTTATTTGGATTTTTCTTTTTTCTTCTAAATGAGGTATCATAAATTACTCAAATTCTTTTTTTCAAACCAAAAAAGCATCGAAACCTAAATCCCGATGCTCTTTTTACCACCTAAAATTTCTTATTTCTTTTTAGTTTGAATAGCTGGTGTTTGCCTTTGCTGGCGCATCAGTTCTTCCATTTTTGCGGCAAAGCCCGATTTCTTTTTGTTTGGGTCTTCCGGCTTCTTTTTGTTTTCCTGGATTTGGGCGTGGATCTTTTTATCGTCCACCATCAACCTGATAAAATACTGTTGGGAGAAAGTTAGAATGTTGGCGCAAAAGTAATAGTAATTTAAACCTGCCGGATAGCTATTCAACACACCAAAGAAAATCAGCGGCGTGATGTAACCGATGTATTTCATTTGTCCGGTTGCACCAGAAGTTTGGTTGTTAAAGTAAGTTTGGATCAAAGTAGAGATCGTCATCAGCAAACACATTAAACTGATGTGATCCCAATTAAGGAACGGAATTAATGGAAAACTGATTACAGAATCATAAGTGGAAAGATCGTGCATCCACAAAAAACTCTGTCCGCGCAATTCAAACAAATTTGGAAAAAAGCGAAAGAAGGCCAGAATGATCGGCATTTGGATCAACAATGGCAAACATCCGCCAAGCGGATTTACGCCTGCTTTTTTATATAGTTTTAAATATTCCTGTTGTAATAAAGTTGGATTATCATCACCGACTTTACCTTTGATTTCGTCCATTTCCGGCTTTAAAACACGCATTTTCGCCATGGAAAGGTATGACTTGTACGTAAGCGGAAACAGAACGACTTTGAGTAAAATAGTTAATACCAAAATAATCAATCCATAATTCCAATTGAAATTTTTAAGGAAATTGAAAACTGGTAAAACTGCAAAGCGATTAATGTATTTCAATGGTCCCCAACCCAAATCAATTTGCCTTTCCAAGTTGTAACCTTGTGCTTTTAATGTTGAAAAACGGTTCGGCCCAAAGTAAAATTCCATTGGATAATTTGCCGATGCAGCACCAGAATAAGGCAACTGCATTTTGGCCGACATTTGCTTTACATCATTAGAATTAACATCTGTGCCAACACTTACATCAGCACTTGTAAAGCCATTTTTCGCAATTAATACATTAGAGAAAAAACGCTGTTTAAAAGAAACCCATTGGATTTTTTTATCGGCAAAGTTTTTCTGTTCATCTTTGGTTAAGCTTAAATCATTTGTAGTGCCTTCTATATCTTCCAAGTAAACAGTAGAGTAGGAGCGTTCCATTTTCATGTCGCGTTCCTGCTTGCGCAAACTGGCTTCCCAATTTAAAATAACCTGATTGTTTTTGGCGTTCACAACGCCGTTCATGTTGTTAAGCACCAAGTTGTATCCAAGTTTGTAACCGTCGCCTTTTAAAGTATAAATGTAATCTATGGATTGATTGGTGCCATAATCCAAGTGCATAGTTAACGAACTTGAATCTTTTCCGTTAACAATTAAAGCCGGCGCACTTGGCGTAAAGTTAAGGTCGTTCGTTTCTACTTGTTTACCGTTTGCATTCAAAGTTAATCCAAACTTGGATAGCTCCGGGTTAAGTAAAACCAGTGGCTGCTTGTCAAATGTTTTTTCGTTTTTTAATTGTACCGATACAATTCTGCCGCCTTGTGTTGATAAAATAACTTTTAATTCCTTATTTTCTAAAGTAACCAATTTTGGTTTGGCAGTAATAGCCTTGGCCAATTCGCCTTTTAGCCCGGCAGAATCTGCTGTTACTGTTTTTTGTGGGGTAAAAGAAGCATCGGCGGTTGATGCTTTGCGGTTAACGCCGCCTAACCTGCGTAAAGAATCCAGGTGCTGTTTTTGCTTTTCTTTTTTTATTTGTTCCTGCGATGGCTGTAGTAAAAATGTGGAACCAACCAGGATAATCAGGATCAGGAACAATCCTGTAAATGTATTTCTATCCATTCTTTCTTAAAATGACCTATTTAATAGCTAAATTCTTCTTTCTGGCGTAAGCCATAGAAGCGGCGACAAAGTTAACAAAAAGCGGATGCGGATTGGCAACTGTTGATTTTAATTCGGGGTGAAATTGCGTACCGATGAAGAACGGATGGCTTTTAAGCTCTACCATTTCTACCAAACCATTTTCCGGGTTGATGCCGGAAGGTATCATTCCGCTTTCTTCATACTGCTTTAAATACGCGTTGTTGAACTCGTAACGGTGGCGGTGGCGTTCTGTAATCCGTGGTTTGCCGTAAATGCCGGCAGCTTTTGTGTTTTTACGGATGTCGCAAGGATAAGCACCTAAACGCATCGTTCCGCCTTTTGTGGTGATGCTTTTTTGCTCTTCCATCATCGAAATTACTGGCTCTAATGTATTTTCGTCCATTTCGCTGCTGTTGGCACCTTTGATTTTTAAAACATTCC
Organism: uncultured Sphingobacteriaceae bacterium; assembly: GCA_964251965.1. Lineage (GTDB taxonomy): Bacteria > Bacteroidota > Bacteroidia > Sphingobacteriales > Sphingobacteriaceae > Mucilaginibacter_A. The sequence continues at coordinate 21,596 of CAXULQ010000002.1, forward strand.
GGCCAAATTCAATCACAGAGCACTGCATTCCTAAACAAATTCCAAAAAACGGTATTTCATTTTCGCGAACATAACGGATCGCTTCTATTTTACCTTCAATCCCCCGTTGGCCAAAACCAGGTGCAACTAAAACGCCATGTAGGCCACGCATTTTTTCCGCAGCATTTTCTGGCGTTAAGCTTTCAGAATGAATGTATTTCACTTGAACCTTGCATTCGTTTTTAGCTCCGGCATGGATAAACGCTTCATTAATAGATTTGTAAGCATCCGGCAGTTCTACGTATTTTCCAACCAAACCAATTCTGATTTCTCCGGTTGGGTTTTTTAACCTTCCTAAAAAATCTTTCCAGCTGTCTAAATTTGGTTCTTTGTTATGCGGAAGTTTTAATTTGGTCAAAACCGTTTTGTCCAACTGTTCTTTCAGCATCAATAAAGGCACATCATAAATAGTTGAAGCATCGATGGATTCGATCACCGCGTTAACATTTACATTGCAAAACAAAGCTATTTTTTTACGGAGTTCTAAGTTGAGGTGATGTTCGGTACGGCAAACCAAAATATCCGGTTGGATGCCATATTCCAGCAACATTTTTACAGAATGCTGTGTAGGCTTGGTTTTCAATTCCCCGGCTGCAGCCAGATAAGGAACTAAAGTTAAATGGATTACGAGTGAATTGCCAGAACCTGTTTCCCAACGAAACTGCCGGACAGCTTCCACAAAAGGCAAAGATTCAATATCGCCAACTGTTCCGCCAATTTCCGTAATGACGATATCGTTCTCGCCATTTTCACCCAAAATTTTAAAATTCCGTTTGATCTCGTCGGTAATATGGGGAACAACTTGTACCGTTTTTCCCAAATAATCGCCTTCGCGTTCGCGGTTGATAACGTTTTGATAAATCCTTCCGGTCGTAATATTGTTGGCTTGCGAAGTTGGCGTGTTTAAAAAACGTTCATAATGGCCCAAATCTAAATCTGTTTCGGCACCGTCTTCCGTAACGTAACATTCGCCGTGTTCGTACGGGTTCATCGTTCCCGGATCAATGTTGATATATGGATCAAATTTTTGGATAGTTACCCGATAACCGCGGGCTTGGAGAAGTTTGGCCAAAGAAGCCGAAATAATGCCTTTACCTAAAGAGGAAGTAACGCCGCCTGTAACAAAAATATACTTAGTCATCTGCTTAAACTTGATTAAGTTGAAGCAGCTTTTTACGTCCGAAACAACCGTTGTGTACGGGATGCAAAAGTAAGATTTTTTTCGGTTTTTGGCAGAGAATGCCGTAAACGAAGGCCGATTATTATTTCGGCCAAATGCAAATGCTTCTTTTAAGGGCTAATTTTTAGTGCCTTAAAAGAAGCATCCATCAAAATAAAAACAAAAATTATTGTAGAAATTTAGATGGTTTCCGAAGAAAAACGTTTGCTGGTTTTAACCCCGAATTTTAGTTTCGGAAGTTTTTCTTTCCAATCAAAACGTTTAAAACTTTTATAAAAATCGCTTAGTTTTATAGATTCTGCAAATAAACTTTTGCATAGATAAGCAAACAGTATGAGCAGTAAAACAGTAATAATCCACATGCCCGAAACTAAAAACAAGAAAGCATTAAACAACGATTTGTAGATAAGTAAGCAAATGACAGCAGTTTTAGCAACGGAAAACAGAAATTTCATAAGTAACACAATTAATACAAATTGTTTATAGAAAAAACCGTGCTAAAAAAAGCTTTTAAAGATATAATTCCAGATCGCCTTTGCCTTCGCGTACAATATCAAACTCGCCGGAAGTGCAATCTACAACTGTAGAAGCGATATTTTCGCCGTAACCGCCATCAATGATTATATCCACCTGGTTTTGGTATTTTTCATAAATTAATTCCGGGTCGGTGGAATATTCCAAAATATCATCGTCGTCTTTTATCGAAGTTGTGAGGATTGGGTTGCCCAGAGCTTTTACAATTTCGCGCGGGATATTGTTATCGGGGATTCTAATCCCCACCGTTTTTTTGTTCGAACTGATCAGCTTCGGCACCAAATTACTGGCATTAAAAATAAAAGTGAACGGGCCGGGTAATGCTTTTTTTAGCACCCTAAAAGTAGTATTGTCAATCGGTTTAATGTAATTGGAAATATCACTCAAATCATAACAAATAAAAGACAAGTTGACCTTATTGCAGTTCATTTTGCGTAATTGGCAAACGGCTTCGATCGCTTTTTGGTTGGTAATATCGCAGCCTAAACCATAAACGGTATCGGTTGGATAAATTACCAATCCGCCTTTGCGCAGCACTTCCACCACTTGTGCAATTGCTTTTGGGTTTGGGTTTTCGGGATAAATTTTTAGCAGCATAATTTTGTATAATTACAAATAAAAGAAATGGTTTGCTGCTTCCATGCTTCTTTTAGCAGCTAAAATTTAGGTTGAAGGAAAATCCTGTTCTGCTGTTTTTTATCTTTGGCGAACAACGAAAGTTTTTGGGTGAGTAGTTGCGGAACATTTGTTTTATAAAAATTAAATTTAGGTACTTTTGATCAAACCAATCCTCGTCATCAAATTCGGAACGGCTTCCATCACCCAAAAAAATGGCGAGCCGGATGAAAACATTATTGCGGAAATTGCCCGTCAGGTTGCACAATTGCAGCAACAATATCATGTGGTTTTGGTATCTTCCGGAGCGGTTGGCGCAGGCAAAAAGTTCATCAAAAATTATAGCGGAACTATCAGCGAAAGGAAAGCAGCCGCTGCAATCGGCAACCCGTTATTGCTCAACAAATACGCATACTGTTTTTATCCCTATAAAATTAATATTGCCCAGAGTTTGTGCGAACGCAGCCATTTTTCTAACCGGAAACAGTTTTTGCAGTTGAAGAAAACGTATGAAGAATTGTGGGCGAACAACATTATTCCGATTGCAAATGAAAACGACGTGGTAAGCGATCTGGAACTTAAATTTTCTGATAACGACGAACTTGCCACTTTAATTGCCGTTGGTTTTGGTGCTTCATTATTGCTTTTCAGCACTTCTGTTCCCGGCGTTTTAGATGGAGATGGAAACGTGATTCCTAAGATTGAAGCCATCGATAAAAACGCACTTTCTTTGGCAAACAAAGAAAAATCAGCTTTAGGTTTAGGCGGAATGGTTTCCAAATTAACCTTTGCCAGATTAGCCACGCAAATGGGCATTAAAGTGGTAATTTTTGGTATCCGAACAGAAGACGGAATCCTCAATGCTATTCAGGAAAAAACCGGAACACTTTGTTTGCCGCAAACCTGCACGATTTCGGCACGAAAAAAATGGCTGGCCAGCGGAAGTTTAGTTACCGGAAGATTACAAGTTGATGCCGGTGCGCAACAAGCTTTACAAAACGGAAAAAGTTTGCTGGCTGTCGGAATCAAAATTATTATAGAAAAATTTGAAAACGGTGAAGTGTTTGAGATTTTAGATGAGCAAAACCAGGCGATTGCCGTAGCACGCGCACGGGTAGCTTCAGATGAAATTCAACTCCACCAAAAAACAGAAAAAGTTACGGTGGCTCACGCAGATGAAATTGTGTTGTTGTAATCATTTGTTCCGGAAAACAACTCCGTAGGAGTAACCTGTTTATAGAAAAAGTAGTATATTTAACTAACTCCGTAGGAGTTTCCTAACTCGCCCAGTTTTTAGGAATTGCCTTCGGTACAATAAATTATTGAAATTGAGTTTTTATGGAAACCCTTCAACTGGAAAGCATTCAGCCTTTATTAGAAAACGCAGCAAAAGCAAAACGCTCGATTAGTTTGCTGGCCAATCAGGATAAAAAGCTGCTGCTCGAAAAATTGGCGCATCAGATTAAAATTGCTGTACCAGAAATAATCCGTGAAAACCAAAAAGATTTAAGCCGGATGGACGATGCCGATCCGAAAAAAGACCGGCTGCTGCTAAACGAAAACCGCATCAATAATTTGGCAGAAAGTGTGCTCGATGTTTCTTTACTCGCTGATCCTGCCGGACAGATTTTGTCTGAAAAAACTTTGCCGAACGGATTGTTCATCCAAAAGAAAACCGTGCCGCTGGGCGTTGTCGGCATCATTTACGAGTCGCGCCCAAACGTAACTATTGATGTTGCCGCGCTTTGCATCTGTTCGGGCAATGTTTGTGTGCTGCGCGGCGGCACCGATGCTTCTTTTACCAATGTTTTTTTGGCAGCGTTAATTCGTCAGGTTTTGGAGGATTTCGGGCTGGATAAAAACATCGTCCAGCTTTTGCCAACCGACCGAAAGTTTATCGCAGAAATGCTTTCGGCAGTAAAATACATCGATGTAATTATTCCGCGCGGTTCGCAGCAATTGATCGATTACGTTCGCGAACACGCCAAAGTGCCGGTGATAGAAACGGGTGCAGGCGTTTGCCATACTTATGTTGAAAAAACAGCAAACCTGGAAAAAGCTGCAGCCATTGTGGTGAATGCAAAAATTTCGCGTCCGTCTGTTTGTAATGCTCTGGATACGATTTTGGTGGATGAGGCCATCGCAGAAAAACTACTGATAAAAATAGTACCGCAGTTTCAAAGTTATCACGTCGAAATTTTTGCAGATGCACCGGCGTTTTTAATCCTTAAAAAAAGCAATTATCCTTATTTAAAAGAAGCAAGGCCGGAAGATTTTGGCCGAGAATTTTTGGACTTTAAATGCTCTGTAAAAGTAGTTTCCGGTTATGAAGAAGCATTGGAACATATCGAAAAATATTCTTCCAAACATTCCGAAGCCATCATTTCCCAAGATCCAAACCTGTGCGAAAACTTTTTAAATGAAGTAGATTCGGCTGCTGTTTATGTAAATGCTTCTACCCGTTTTACCGATGGCGGCGAGTTTGGTTTAGGTGCAGAAATTGGTATTTCTACGCAAAAACTCCACGCCCGCGGCCCGTTTGCTTTAGAAAAATTGGTAACCGAGAAATGGATTGTGCGGGGAGACGGGCAAGTGCGGTAGAAAAATTATCATCTAAAAAAGTAACTCAGATGAAAAACAGCGGCAAATTTAGTCCCGGCCGTAAAAGCGATTCCATCTACGGCTGCTTCATTTTTTAAACGCGTGATTGTTTCAAACTGCGTTTCTTTCCATTTTACGTTGAACAGGTTGTTAATCGCAAGGCCAATCTCATACTTTTTCTGCGTATAATTCAGCAAAAAATCATTTACAAAATAGCCGATGGCTGTCAAACTGTAATCTTCGTTAGCCATTTGTCAATGCTTCTTTTATCGGCATAAAATTTTGTTATAATTTTAGGTCGATAAAAGAAGTATTTGATTCAAAATCAAACCTCAACCTTTAATTCCGCCTGCCGGTCAGTCAATTCAAAAACTTCACCGTAAGGAACGATGGTAATCCGGCCAAACTGTTCCAGCAATGTTTTATAAGCTTGTGCAACTGGCCGTGGTTTTCGTTCTAAATCAAACAAGCCGCAAGGGTTTACGGTCCCTTTTTTCTCCGCCAGTTCGATGTCCCAATCTACCTGGTCAATTAAACTATACCAGGTAAACCCCAAAACCGGAACGCCATCTTTACGGATCTGCAACACATTGATCCATTGTTTGTACAGCCAAACCGAAGCTTCTTCTGCACTTAAAACATTGGTTTCCGTGTGCATTACGGGTTTTTTATAGCGATCGTAATATTCTTTAGTAACCTGATACCAACCCAAAACATCCGAGGCGTTTAGCAAAATGCCGTCTGGTAATTTAATCTTTTCGTTCCGGCCGTAATAATCGTTGCCCATAATCTGGTATCCCGGCGGCTCCCCGGCCATAAACCATTCGTACTCGTCTCTTGTCAGACCGTTATCAAACAAATACATGCAAACATCGGCATCCGGCGGATAAGCGTACAATAAATCCAATGATAAAAAACGCAGCTTGTTGATGAGTGTGGTTTCTTTGGAAACCGTAGCAGACAGTTCGTGCACGTATTCGGCACTTTCGCTTTGCACGATGATGCAATCCGGGCGCTGTTTGGCAATTTGATGATTGGCCATGATGCTCGAAGCAACTAAGTTTTTAATAGCCGTAACAAAGCTGCGGTCGTTTTTTAGCTGCTCGTTCCACAAACCGTCTCGTGCACTTGCTTTTGCGGATACATAAATTTCGTTCACGGGAGTATAAAACCGAACCCAGGGATAGCGTTTGGCTACTGCGGCTGCATATTTGGCAAAATGTAAAGGCAGTTCCGGGTTTTGAAAGTTGCCAATCCAATTAGGCACGCCAAAATGCATCAAGTCTAAAATTGGGGTAATGCCAAGCTTTTTGATTTCGTTCATAGCCTCGTCAGCAAAACTCCAATCGTACTTCCCGTCGGCCTTGCTGATGGAATAATAGGGCAAACCGTAGCGCAACACGTTCAGCCCCATTTCTTTAACCAATCCTAAATCCTCTTTCAAAAATTTATAATGGCCGCATTCTTCTAACAAATCACGCCTTATTTTTCCTTGGTTGATGGTCGGATAAGAGCATTCAATACCGGTTGCAAACATAAAGTTGCTGGGGTTATTGTCGGGCAAGCCGCTGCCGTCCCGCCCGGAACCGCCGCCAAACTGATCGCCGGCATAACCACTATCGCCAAATTTTTTTTGGATAATGGATAAAAAGCTTTTTGCGGACATAATGAACTATTAATTTTTTTTCAGGAAAGCGTCCGCAATATGATAAGATAAAGCCATGATGGTAAGCGAAGGATTGGCACTTAAAGCACTCGGAAAAATGGAATTATCAGCGATATACAGGTTAGGAATATCGAAGGATTGCCCGTTTTTATTCACCACATTCAGCTCCGGATCGTTGCCCATTCGGCAAGTACCGATGGTGTGGGCGTTCCTGTCCATTGTCCAGATATGTTTTGCGCCCGCATTTTTCCAGATGTCTTCCATTGTTTTTTTGGCGTGGGCAGTCATCTTTTTTTCATTTTCGCCGTTACTGAAGTAAATGCGCGGTTTGGGCAGGTTCATTTCGTCCAGTTCATCTGAAAGCTCTAAGTAATTATGATCGTATGGAAGGCAATCGCCGTGCATATTAATGCCGGCAACATTGTTGTAATGCCGCATCCTTTCCCGAAGTTCCTTCCCAAAAAAACCGGTTGCCCGTGCCAACTGGGAAGCATAAGTAACAGGCATTACGCCGATTGATTGGAGCAGGTAACCGCCTGCAAAATCTGCACCTTCCGGCCGGTGCATATCTTCGGAGATCAAACCGCCGGGAATACCAATCCACGGGAAAATTTCTTCCTCAAACTCGCCCCAAACCTGCAAACCAGTATGCGCCATAAAGTTTTTGCCTACTTGTCCGCTGCTGTTTGCCAAACCGTTAATCAGTAATAAACGCGGCGTTTCTATCGCTCCGGCACAAAGGAAAACGTTTTTGCAAAGCTGTTTTTCCAGTTTTCCATCTTTCTGATACACCACCGCTTCAATTTTGCCGGATGCATCTTTCAGCAATTCGGTTACAAAACAATTCGGCCTCACTTCGGCACCAAAATGAACAGCAACAGGAATCAACGTAACATCCATGCTGCCTTTTGCGCCGGTTGTGCAGCCAGCCTGGCAAAAGCCGCGGTTGGTACAAGCTTTGCGCCAGCCGATATGTTCCTGATAGTACGCTTCGGATAAAGCCGCATTTGCAGCAGGTGAAGTTTTAATATGGAGTGGTTTGCAGCCACGTTCCATCAATTGCGCAGCAGTATTCAAAGCCAAAGGCGGAAGCGGATAAGCTGTTTTTCTGGCCGGTCCCCAGGGATAAACTGCCGGCCCGGAAATGCCAAGCATATGTTCCAGCTCATCAAAATAACCTTCTAAATCTTGGTATTGCATTGGCCAGTCTTCGCCTAAACCAAAATCAGTTTTTAGGGTGAAATCATCAGGCAAAGGCCGCGGTGTGTAAGCCGTGTAATGCAAGGTAGAACCGCCAACGCCAATGCCAGAATTATTTTTACCGAAAGCAATCGGGTTTTCGCCCGCACTTAATCTTTCGTAAGTCCAGAAAAGTTTGTTCTGCTCTTTTTCATCCGTGGCAAAATCTGCTGGCGGGTTCCAGTAATTCCCGGCTTCCAGCGCAACTACTTTTAACCCGGCTTTGGCAAACTTGGCCATCAACGGCGCACCGCCAGCACCTGTGCCGATGATGACTGCATCAACAGTTTCTTGTGTTGAATAATATCGCATAAAAAGAGTATGGGCTTAAAATGTAATTGGTTTAAGTTGAGGCACTTCCCAACCTTTGGCATCTGCAAAACCCGTATAATTGATCTCCGCCTGGGCCGCAGGATGACTGTAAAAATGTTCTGTCGCTTCGGTCAGCATCAACTCAAAAAATAATTTTGGCGAGAAGTTTTTCCAGGTTTCTCCCAGTGCTTCGCCTTGCTGTACTGTTTTTAGCAGGTTATTTTTTTCTTCTGCGGAGAGATCAGCAAAGTTTTTATGGTGTAAAAGAAGCACGCTTTCTGCAATACCTTTCAACCCGGTTTTATAAGAAACGCCATCTGCCGGAAGCTGATCGTAACGCCAGCCCGGACCAGTTTTGGCAGTTAAACGTTGATCAATCATCCCTGCAATATTGACCAACCGATTTTCGGATTGTGCCAGCAAAGTATCGCAAACGGATTGGAGCAATTCTAATTCTTCCGCAGTAAAAAAAGCATTGGTTAGATTGGTTTCGGTGATGCGCTGTTGTAAAACTTTTCGTGTCGGATCGGTAACCTGATCGGAATTTAAAAGCGATGAAAAAGTATCGGCTGTCATGATTGTTATTTAAGATTATGAAGCGGCAGATAACCTTCCACCGGTTACTTCTATTAAACTTCCCGTGATAAAACTGCCATCGCTGGAAGCCAGCAAAACGTAAGCTGGAGCCAGTTCTTCCGGCTGGCCTGGCCGTGCCAAGGCAACTTCGTGGCCAAATTTTTCTACTTCGTCTTTCGGCATCGTTCCAGGAATATTTGGCGTCCAAACCGGGCCAGGAACTACTGCGTTTACCCGTATATTTTTCTCGCCTAACTGCAAAGCCAGCGATTTGGTGAAAGCATGAATCGCGCCTTTTGTGGAGGCATAATCAACCAAACTTTCCAAACCCGTCATGCCGACGATGCTGCCTGTGTTTACAATTGCATCGCCAAATTTTAGATATTTCAAAGCTGCTTGTGCCATAAAGAAATAGCCGAAAATGTTGGTTTCAAAAGTACGGCGAAGGTTTTCTTCTGTAATGTCTTCCAGTTTCGTTTCTACTTTTTGGAACGCAGCATTGTTAACCAAAATATTTAATTTTCCGTATACAGAAACTGTTTGTTCAACTGCCTCAGCGCAAGCAGCTTTCTGGCGAACATCAGCTTTAATCACCAAACATTGTCCGCCTTTTGTTTCCACTAATCGTTTGGTTTCTTCGGCATCGCTGTCGTTTTCGTTATATAAAATGGCCACTTCCGCACCTTCCATCGCAAAAGCAATGGCTACGGCACGACCAATTCCGGAATCGGCACCGGTAATTAAAGCTGTTTTATTTTTAAGTTTTCCTGCGGGAAGATAATTGGACAGATCAGAATCCGGCTGCATCTTCATATCGGATTGCTTAGCCGGATACGGCAATTGCTCGCCTTTCATTTCTTTGGAACTTGGACGGTATTCCTGGTTGCTCATGGTTGTTTGTTCGGTTATTGTTGCCGGAGGAACATACTCGTTACAGTTATTGTTTGTTGGAACTTGTAAAAACTGAATGGCAATGGGCAAAAGTTAGAAGTCTTAATATGCTTCTTTTATCGAGTAAAAATTGATACTTGATAGTGATTATTAAAACCCTTTACTTATACCTTTAATCCGTATTCTTATATATCTATAATGATTGTTATGGTAATTACCCTCAAAATTTTTATAAGGTAATTCTGTGGCATTAGCCGGAACTATAGGAAGATAAAAGCAATCATCATTACCCCAAAACATGCTATTACTGTTAGCTACGTAATCAACCGGAAGCCAATTTTTAAAACCTTCCGCCAAAGTATTTTCAGTTGTATCTTTATTTACTTCTCTTACTTGTAGAATAGCATAAAAATTTCCTTGGTTGTAATATTCACCCCCGCAACTGATTAAGAATTTTTTATTGTTGGATAAGTATGGAAAATTATCTTCAAGGAATTGTTCTCTTCCGTTTGTCTTATCTATAAAAATTATTTGACCCCACTCATTATGGCTAGCATCAATAACGTATTTGTTTAACTCATTATATTGTCCAATATATTCATAATGGTCTTCTGCATCTGGTGTTTCAAAGTCATCAACATATTCAACAGTTTTATTAGTTGTAATTACCTTTAGTTTTCCTTTTACATTTTTAAATCGATTTGTATCGGCAGTAAAATAACTAACAGCCTTTTTTTTCATGCTGTTATAATTGTTAAAAGTAATGCGCTCTATTTTTATACTGGTGTTAGGAAGAGCGAACTTTACACTATCGTTTTCATCAATATAAACCTTATTAAGATCGATATTTTCCATTGGAATTTGAGCTTCTGTGCCGAAATCTTCTTTTTTGACGAATACAGTTGTACCGTTTATGTTTTTCGCTTTTATCCACCTGCCTAAGTCATTTATTATTTTAAGCCATTCTCCAGGTTGATATTCTTCTAAGACTTCAGATTTCTCATTCGGTGAACTGTAAGCTTTAGTACCATTTCTATTAATCACAAAAATTGCTTTCGCTTTTTCTGGATCTTCGCTTTTGACTATTGTAGCAGGTGTTTTTTTAGGTTGCTCTGTTTTTGATATTACTCTTTTTATTAATTGTTGCTGTTTGTAAAAATGCGCATAACCCAAAATTGCAAATACAGTACAAAGCAATAAACTACAACTTAACAGTATTTTTTTCATAGAATCAAAACGGTCATATTTATTACTCTTATAGTAATCAAACCTTTTATTACGAATCCAATATTTATAAGTTTTAGAAGTACAATCAAACTCTCATAGATTATAACTAAAAATGTATTGGTAAGTACTTCTTTTATCGGTATATTTTTAGTGCTTTCCCTTCAATTCCCCAAACCCTTCCGGCGCTCTCCGATGCTTCGTCGCCTGCTCATAAGCAAAAGCATATTTAATCAAAGTCGCTTCGTCAAACGCCCTACCCAGAAACTGCAAACCTGCCGGAAGATTGTTGCTGGTAAAACCCATTGGAATAGTAAAAGCTGGCTGGCCGGTTCGTGGCGCAATAATCTGACTGTTATCACCTTTGTAACCGTTAAAATCACCAATTTTTGCTGGCGGATTATTCCAGGTTGGATAAATGATGGCACCCAAATGCTGCTCGTCCATTACTTTTTCGATGGCGTTACGGAAAGCAATACGGCGCGGATCGTGGTACGCATCCATCAAATCTTGCGGGTTTGCTTTACCGGCTTTTTGGTAATATTCCATGTTGGGTTTGATGTAATCCGAAAACTTGCCGGAAGCAATAATTTCATCCAGGTTTTTTACAGGAGCTTTACTGCCAAGCGAAGCGAGGTAAGTGTTGATGTCTTCGCGGAAAGTGCTGCCCCAATTTTGTCGGCTTAACTTTGCAAAATCCGGAATATCTAAAGGATCAACAATGATGGCACCTGCTTTTTTCAAATCCGCAATAGCTTGTTCAAACAATACTTTAATCTGCGGATCGATATTCCGATCGCTTAAAATCCGCAAAACGCCAATGCGTGCTCCTTTTAACCCATCTTTTTTGAGGTATTGCTGATAATTGGCCGGGATTTTTCCTTTGGATTGTATAGTCGTAGAATCTTTTGGATCGTATCCGGCAACGGCTTGCAAAATTTTTGTCGCATCACTTACCGAACGTGCAATCGGTCCGCCGGTATCATTATTTAAAAACAACGGAATGATGCCGCTTCTGCTGCATAAACCCAAAGTTGGCCTGAAACCAACCAGGTCATTGTGTGAAGAAGGGCCGCGGATGGAGTTTCCAGTATCCGTTCCAACACCAGCTTCTCCCAAATTGGCCGCTACGGCAGCCGCTGTTCCGCCGCTCGAACCAGCGGTTGTGTAAGCCAGATTGTACGGGTTCAAAGTTTCGCCAGCTATAGAACTGATGGTAACTTTCGGACTAAAAGCCCATTCTGCCATGTTAGATTTTGCCAGCACAATTGCACCTGCATCCTTTAACAATTTTACCATGTGCGCATCTTTTTCCGGTTTAAAACCTTTAAAAAGGATAGAGCCGCCGGTAGTTTGCAGTCCTGCTGTTTGGTAATTATCCTTCACAATCATCGGGATGCAATGCAGCGGACGTAGTTTCCCGGTTCGCTTGTATTCGGCATCCAATTCCCGTGCTGTTTTTATCGCCTCAAAATTGGTAACGATGATAGAATTGAGGTGCGTGAATTGGTCATAAGCCGCAATGCGTTGCAAATACGCAGAAACGAGGATTTCGCAATTGCAGGTCCGGTTTTTAAAAGCTTTGTGAATCGCATCAATATTGGTTTCCACCACATCAAAGTTTTTGGTTGAGATTTCCTGTTTTCGGGTGAAGCAACTATCAAACAGGAAAATGGAAAGTAAGAGGAGAGTGGTAATTTTTAATCTCATAACGAATATTTAGAAGCCTCACCCCGGCCCTCTCCAGGGGAGAGGGAGGCGCGCGGGAATATTAAATTTTAATAAACTTCATCCATATTGTAATATAAAAGGTAGCCACCTTGTCTCCCTCTCCTTTGGAGAGGGCCGGGGTGAGGCATAAAAAAGCACGGCTTGCTACAAACCGTGCTTCTTTTATCGCCTAAAAAACTTTAAACCGCGTCCGACAGCGAACTAAACGTAAAATCCCTGATTTTCATTGGCGGGATCAAATAACTGCGGTAAGATTCTACGCTGATGCTGCGTTCTGGTTTGCCCAAAGCTTCCACATTGTTCAGCATAATTACCGGACTTTCATTAAACCTAAAGTTTTTAACCGGGTACATGATTTTGCCGTTCTCGATGTAAAACGTACCGTCGCGCGTTAACCCTGTCAACAGCAGCGTTTGCGGATCCACCAAACGGATGTACCAAAGGCGCGAAACCAAAATGCCACGTTCTGTACTTTTGATCAGGTCTTCAAGCGAGGCCGTTCCGCCTTCCATAATAATATTGGCCGGGCCGGGCATTGGTTTTACGCCTTTTTTCTCGGCCCAATAACGCGAATAGCTGAGGTTTTTAACCACGCCTTTATCAATCCAAGTTGTTTTTTCCAATTTATCGCCTTCGCGGTTCCAGGTTGAAGCAGGAAGTTCGGCATTAAAAGGATCGGAGTAAATGGTAACTTTTTCGTCCATCAGCTTTTCGCCCAAACGCGTTCCACCACCGGGTTTGCTTAAAAAGCTGCGGCCTTCATCTGCCTGGCGTGCATCAAAACGGAACATGTTTTCGAGCATGTAAGTTGCTGCAACCGGTTCTAAAATCACCGTATATTTTCCCGGTTCGATGGCTTTTGCACCTTTCGACCCGTTTGCTTTTGAAGCCGCAATTTTAGTTGCCGTAAGCGTATCCAGCTTGCTGATGTCGTTAAAACCACGCGCTGCATAACCGGAAGCAGTCCCTTCAGCGTTACGTGTGGTAACTGAAAAAATCACGTCGGTATCCTTGTCGTAAGCAAACAAACCTTTCGAGTTCATGATGGCATTAAAGCCGGTGGTGTTCTCTAAAAAGCCTGCTGCCTGTAAATTGGCCGCTTTACAAACCTGGATACTTTTTAGCACGGCTTCGGCGCGGGTATCGGGCGTAATCGCAGCGGTTGCTTGGATGTAGCCCACGCCTTCCGGAAACTCCTGCTGGCCTTGCAGCGGCATGTGTTCGGGGTTATCGGGTGCCAGTTGCGCCAGTTCTTCTGATCTTTTTACAACCGTTTGCAACGATAAATCATCAAACTGATCGATGGTAGAGGTTGCAGATTTTTTGCCAAACGTAGAAGTTACCGCCAGCCTCAGCGTACTGATATCGCCTGCGGTAGAAACGCCGTTCCGTGCGTAACGGATATTGCCGCCTTCGCTGCCAGATAAGCCAACTTCACATTCATCTGCCTTAGAAAAACCAAGTACTTTTTTCAGTATCGTTTGGGCTTCTTCTTTAGTTAATATCGCCATTGATTTGGATTTTTAAATTTAGATTTTTTAATTGTCTGAATTGAGATTCTCAGGATTTATGGATTATTGGATTATGAATGCCACTACAACTCGCTTGCAAGTCAAATCCAAAAATCACCTAAATCCAATAAATCCAAATCATATCTTTCTTGCCGTATTAATCACATTTACACCATTAAAACGAGTAGTTGCCGAGCCATGCGAAACGGCGTTAGATTGCGAAGGCTGGCCTTTTCCGTCGTTAAAAGCACCGCCCAAACGGTAATCGCTTTCATCGGCAATGGCAGCGCATGAATTCCAGAACTCGCGTGTGTTGGCCTGGTAAGCAACATCGTTTAACATGCCGATGATTTTGCCGTTTTTAATCTCGTAAAAAGTCTGACCTCCAAACTGGAAATTATAACGCTGCTGATCGATCGAGAACGAACCATCACCAATAATGTAAATCCCTTTTTCGGTATTTTTGATCATGTCATCAACACTCAGTTTCGTTTTTCCGGGCTGAAGGGAAATGTTTGCCATCCGCTGAAACTGCACATCGTTCCAGCTTTGCGCGTAGCAGCAGCCCTGGGATTCTTTCAGTCCGATAATATGCGCCTGGTCGCGGATCGCCTGGTAATTCACCAAAACACCATCGCTGATAATGTCCCATTTTTTACATTTTACACCTTCGTCATCATAACCAACCGCGCCGAGAGAGCCAACCTGCGTTTTATCGGCAACCACGTTTACCAACTTGCTGCCAAACTGGAATTTTTTTGATTCCCATTTATCCAGCGTTAAAAAACTGGTTCCGGCATAATTGGCTTCGTAACCTAAAACACGGTCTAATTCCGTCGGGTGGCCAACCGATTCGTGTATAGTCAGCCACAAATGCGAAGGGTCCAAAATCAAATCGTATTTGCCCGGCTCTACTGTTTTTGCCTTGATTTTTTGGTTGGCATCTGCCGTTGCGGCTTTCACATCTTCCAGCATATCGTAACGGCCTTTGTAGCGGGTAACCACGCCAGCCACTTTGTCCTGCGGGCGTGCATTCAAATATTCGTGGCCCATACCAACCGGCGAACTCAACGATTTGCGCGACTGGAACTTGCCAGAAGCCGCATCAATTTTGGTAACCGTAAAACTTGGGAAATTGCGGTGGATATCCTGGTCGATGTAAGAACCATCGGTAGAAGCAAAATATTTTTGCTCGTTCACCGCAAAATACGTGGAGTTGATAAAACTTGCGCCGCCCGCTTTTGCCGCCGCATTTACCGATAGTAAAAGGTCGGTTTTATCTTTGATCGGCACTTCAAAAGCGTTAATTTCGATCGGCGTTTTCCAGCTCACTTCACCATAACCTTTTTGCGGAGCTAATTGCACTGGTTCGGCCTGTATTTTTGAATTGGCTTTGGCCACGGCAACGGCGCGTTCGGCAGTTTTGGCAATGTCTTCCTTCGTCATGTTGTTACTCGCCGCAAAACCCCAGCAACCGTTTGCAATTACGCGGATGCCAACGCCCTGCGATTCGGTATTGGCAATGTTTTGCACCCGGTTTTCGCGGGTAATAACAGCTTGGTTCAGGTAACGGCCAATGCGCACATCGGCATAACTGGCACCTTTGGATTTAGCCGTATTTAAAGCCACATCTGCCAGTTGTTTTTTGAGTTTTACGTCGATGCCGTCGTACAAAGCAGCCATCGGGTCAATCGGACGGGCAAATGCATCTAAACCCGGCAGCATCATCGAGCCGATCCCCAGGCCCGAAAGGTAAAGAAAGTCGCTTCTTTTCAATTTATATCCTCCAGAATTTAATTTGATTTATAAAGTTCCAATTTATGCTTTTTAGTTAAGGTTGAAGGAAAATATTTATAACAATTTTGTTTCAAGCCACAAAAATGTAACAGAAAGTAAAAAGAGCAGGTAAAACCAGATCGGCGGCACAAAAATCTGTTCTTCTTTTTGCTGTTTTTGAACGTTTTGCTGTTTTGCCCGGAATTGCCGCGCGTACTGTTCCGTTAATTTGATTTTTCCCGAAGCTTTTAAAGTCCTCCAGTCCGTATTTTCAAAAAAATAAACACAATCTGTCGTATTGTTTTGCGTTGAGACAGGAAACCAGCCGGAACGCCCCGGCCAAAACACAGTTTCCTGCAAAAACGGGATTGCCGGATTTTGGCTCAGTGAAATTTTTTCTCCGTTCACTTTTAGCGTTGCATTTCGATCAGCCGTTTCCAAATAAACTTTCGTCATGCTGTTTTTACCAGCAAAATTTTCGGTATAAACATTTTCTTTCCGGTTGATTTTCCTGGCAGCTTTAGACAACAGCATCGACCAAAATGCACTGTATTCTTTTTGTTTGCCCAAAAGTTGCCAGCTAAACGTGTTGTTCAACGTAGATAAAAGCAATTTCCCGGAACCGTAAAGTTTACTGTTGACGAGCAAATGCGCCGCTTCATCCTGCACCAAAGCTTGCGAATTTGGCTGGTTTTTGATGAACACCGGATGATCGGCAGCAATAACCAAACGCGTTCCGGCAGCATCGTTCAGCTTTAAATTCAACTGTTTCTGCGGATTTTCCGAAGCATAGATTGCAAAATTTTGTTTGATAAAAGAAGCATTGGCCGCACTGTCGGCACGGATAATCAAACCCATTCCTTTTGCGCTGGTTTGCGCTAAAATTGTGGAAACTTCTGCTTTGCTTAGATTACCAAATTCAGCAGCATCTGTAACCAGCACATCAAATTTCTCAAGTAGCGAAGGCGTTATTTTTTCCAGCGGAAATTTGCTTAGATTGGCAAAATCCGTCGTGGTTTTGTTTTTGCTGATGGTGCTTCTTGCCGCAACTTCATAAGCGTTCTCAGCCAGCCAGTTCTTCAAAAAGCGACTTTCAAAATCCGGCGAAGCCGAAAGCATTAGTACTTTCAAAGTTTTTTGCGGTTCGATTGTAACCGGAAGCTTTTCATTTTCCACCGTATCTTTTCCCAACATCGCCAGCAATTGAAAAACCGCACGGCCGCTTTCTTTTGGAATTGTACTGAATGAAAACGAAATGCTTCTTTTAGCACCTATTTTTATGGAATCCAAGCCCGTGTTCAAACCTTTCAAAACCAGTGTAATTTCATCGTTTGTTTGGTTGAGGAAATTGCCTTGCACTTTAAAACTTTCACCGGCATTTAATCGTCGGGTCCAATCCAGTTTTAAAATCCCGGAAGGTAAATCCGGTGCATCAAAATTTAGCGGTAATTGTTCCAAACTTTGCAGTTCATCTTCTTCCAAACCAAAACCCAAAACATGCAAACTTGCATTAGCTGGAATTGTATTTTTCCACAAACCCAAATCAGCAATAAACTGAATATTGGACAATTTTAAAGTTTGAAAAATAGCTTTATCAGCCGTATAAATTAAAGTTTTCTGCGGAGAAAAATTTCGATATTTCGCCAGACTGTCTTTGTTAAAACCATCCGTCAGCAGCAATATTTCCTTGTCAATATTGATGCTTCTTTTACCATAATAAAACGTCGGAGTAGCCAGGCAAACCAAACTAACAACCGCCAAAACAGAAGCCAACAAACGCCAAGTTAAATGTGATTTATTTTTCCGGCTGATCTCTTTCCAAAAAAGGAAAACGAGCAGTAAAACCGAAACAGCAATCACCGAAATATTCCAGGCCATCGTTATCGGTTTGCGCGGTTTAAGTTTTTAAAATAGGAGCTGGCCAAACCCAAATCCGGGTTGTTTGCTGTTGGCTGCGGTAGTTTTGCAACCGGTGGAAGCATTTTTTGTATCGCTTTTTCAACTGTAAAAATATCCTGTTGACTGATGTTTTCAGGTTGATTAAGTTGCGCCATAATCTTACGAAAAGCCGTTACTGCCGGCAAATAAACCGATGGTTGCGCCGCCGCTTTACTACTCAATTGCAAATTAGTTTGCCGCAAAATTTGCTGCGAACCGGCACCCAAACCCATTCCGTTTTTAAGCTGATGCAGCAACGTAGCGGATTGCCGCAAAGCCAGATTTGGATCAGCTTGTTTTTTAAAATCCTGCTGGTTTACAGGCTGAATTATTTTCGTCAGATCGCCCGTCAGCCTTTTTTCTGCCGGTTTTAACGGTGCAATTTTAGCACTCGTTTTAGCTACGTAAGCACGCGATTTTTGCTGCAAATCTTTCAATAAACGCAAGGCTTTGTAAGCAAAAGGCAACGCTTCCCGTGGCTTGTAAGTGCGCAAACGCAGCTCGGCACTCCACATTTCGTTCAGCGTTGCTTTCAGCTGGTTTTTCGTTTCCGGCGTTAAAAAACCTGCATCTTCGGCGTTGTCGTGTTTATCGGTATAAGCGTCCAAAATTTTGGCGGCGTTGCTAAAATCTGCCGGGTTCGATAATGAATTTCCGTCTTCCGGGTCGCCGCCCGATTCGTTTTCTTCGCCCAGAAACTTGCCGTAACGCAGCCGCAGCAACTTCTGGTCGAAACCTAAATTATTGCTCCGTTTTTTAAATTCTTCTGCCTTGATCGTGTCTTTTTCGCGTAGCAATTGCTCTGTTTCGATGATAATTTGCCGCTCACTCCTAAACAATTCCGGTTTCACATCCAGACTGTTCGCCATGCCTTCCATCTGCATCAATTTGGCCGTGTCTGCAATCGAAACGATATAAACTTCCGAGCGCGTTTCCTGGCGGTGGTTGTCGGTTGCTTTTACATAAAAGTACAATTCATCGCCCGGCTGCATTCCTAATTGCTTTAAATCCAACAATTCCTGTAACTGATATTGTGTTTGATGGCCGTTAAAACTTACATCAAAACTGATTTTCTGCTCCTTAAACTTAACCGCTTCGCCGCTTCCGCTGGCAATTGTAGCGTTGATGTACGCTTCGCTGATGCCGTAATCATCGCTAAATTCTGTTTTTAGCAGGGTTTTTTGTAGTTCGCCAAAATCAATTACAGTTGTTGGTTTTGGTGTTTGGATGCGTATGGCCGGCGGCAAATCTTTGATTACTTCAATTTGATACAATTCAGAAATTTTACCGTCTAAATTCACCTGATAAAAGCCCGGCGCATATATCAGTTTTGTAGTTTTCCACAAAGTCCGTTCTGCATTTGCTGCTTTTAAGGCCAGTTTTTCATGATCGTTAAAAATCAAACTCAATGTTTTTACCGCTTTTGTTGTATTGATTACCCAGCTGACCGTTGCGCCGTCTTCTGCCAAAACCGAGAATTTTTCCTGCTCACGTGTACTTTTTCCGGTATAATTTGGCGGCGTAATTTTTAGGCTGAAGTGATCAATTTCCGGTAAAATAACTTCCGGTCTAGCTTGCTTTTCTGTTCCGTTTAATGTTTCTTTTATGGATGTAAAATGTTTGTTTTTAAAGTTGAATGGAAGTTTTACTAATAATAAACTAATGCAAAATGCAACCATTAAAATAATTGCCGCAGAATTTAATCGCCTGTAAATTTCTTTAGGTTGAGGTAGTCCCGTTAAAATATTTTCTACCTTTTGCTTTTGTAATCGCTCCAAAAGGTTTAAGGAATCGGTTGGTTTTAAAGTTAATTCCGTGCTTTCTTCCAACTCCGGAAAAAAGTCATTCAAATAACGGGCAACATCCAAAACACTAATTTTCCAAAAAGGATTAGTTGAAAAAAAGAGCATTCCAAATGCAAAAAATAAAGGTAATATCCATAAAAATGAACTTGAAAAAAGTACATGAAAAATTGAACTTAGAAACAATGCAGCGGCTAAAGCCAAAAAAGCAAGCGACAAAATATTGCTGCTCCGCCACTTTTGTTGCCAGTTGCTGATGACTAATTTCCCCTTTGCTTCAGGCATAATTTACTTCTTTTTTGGTTTGGCTTGAGACAATCCTCTCCACCAGAAAAACGAGGAACAAGGCAATCCAGAAAGCGTGTTTCAAATCCGTTAAATCCTTTGGTTTCGCAATTTTTGAGCTAAAATCCGGTTCTTTTTCTACAAGAATTTGCTGCTGATCGGGATTGATCATGCGCTTATCGTAAACCTCAAAATCAGGTTGTGAATAGCTTTTCAAGATCAAATTTAATAGCAGTTTTGGGAAATCATTACTCCAAACCAAATCATTCCAACTTGGATTAAAGCGACTGTAAAATCGGTAGAAGTTTCTATTTCCTAAATGTTGATTACTCAATATTGGCTCGCCGAAACCATTCTGCCAAACGTTTTCAACCGTTGCGTTGATGCTTCTTTTATCAGGTAAAATCTGTTGATATAAATTGATTGGATCACCAGGATTTTCACTGCTGATCCAGGAATTGATGGTTTGCGTTTTGCCGTTTTCGTACCCAAAAATATTTCCACCAGCAATTAATTTTGAAGTATTTGAAGGAAAGTTTTCGTTCGATAACCAGAAAATCCAATCCTGATTGTTTGAAACCTGGTTAAAATTACTGGCAGAAACGATTTTCATTTTCCGTCCGCTAAACTTTTTTACGGCTTGCAGAGCAGCGTTTAAATAAGCGGCATCCGCAGGAAACTGGTTTTGATAAATGGTTATTTTTAGGGTAGAAGTATCGACAGAAACCGGTTTTTGCGGACTATTTTTTAAAGCCACAACAGGTTTTCCTTCCTCAAAAGAAACTTTAAAATTTGAATTACCACGATCTGCCGATTGCAAATTTATGGTGCTAAAAGAAGTACCGGCAGGTTTGCTTTCGCCAACCAGCAAACGGATGCTATCGGTTGAAGTAAAATAAGCATTTTGGATCCAGGTGGAAACGGAATCAGCAGGCGTGTAAGTTTTCCAATTCAGATTAATATTTAACGTTGGCCGCTTACCTTTAAAATGCTGCAACTGGTTGGAAGTAAATAGATAAGCAGGCATTTTTTGCTGGATTTGCTGCTCCAACAACTTCAACAAACTCCAGTAAGGGCGAGGTTTTGGGTTGATTGCTTTGCGCGAAGTATCCTGCAAAACCTCCTGTAATTTTAGTGCCTTAAAAGAAGCATCAAACTGGTGCAACTCGTATCCAGCCTTTAATAGCGAATCAATTTGCGGTTTAAAATGCGCATATACTTCTTTTACCGGTTCTTTTTCAATTAAAATCCAGCCTTTAATTTTGGTTTGCTGCGCTTGCTTTTGCCAGAATGGTTCGGTTAATAAAAATGCCAGCAAAATCAACAAAAGGCAACGTAAAAGCAGTAGTAGCCAATCGGTTATGCGGAAACTACGCGAACTTTGCCGCGCACTTTCACCCAGCAAAGCAATGCTGCCGATTTTGAGCGTTTTACCGGTTTTGATATGCCACAAATGAATCAGAATTGGAATGCTGATTGCGGCAATTGCCCAAAGCCATAAAGGGTTTAATAGTTGGAGCATTTTTGTTAGCTATCAGGTGTCAGCAATCGGCTTTCAGCTTCTTTCAAGTTTATTATTTGGGTTGATATTTTTACTATTAACCATGAACCAATACCTATGAACTTCCTCTCAAAACCCTTTACTCCGCTGGTTCAAAAAATCGCGCAAGGCCAAATCTAAAGGTTGGTCCATGCTGATTAAGCGGTAGAAAATGTTTCTATCCAGCAGTTGTGTTTTGATGTAGGCTAAGCGTTCGTCTAATTTTTGTTTGTAAATTTTTCGGGTTTGTGTGGCGTTTATTTGGATGGTTTCTCCGGTTTCTAAATCTTCTAAAGTTGAGTATCCGGCGAAATCCAGTTCCAGTTCGTTTTTGCCGATAATTTGAAAGACGATAATTTCGTGTTTTAAGGTTGAAAGTTTATCCAGTAATTCTAAAATCTCGTTGTTTTCTTCGTAAAAATCGGTAACAAAAACCAGCAGTTCGCGCTTTCCGGTCCCGGCAAAAACCTCTTTATAATTTACTTCTTGTGTGAATTTTCCGCTTGGATTTAGGTTTTCCAACTGATAAAACAAACGGTTTAAATGCTGCATGCTTTGCCTCGGCACCAACGAAAACAAACTGCCGTTTTGCAAAACGTATAAGCCGGTTGCATCTCCCTGTAAATTAGCCAGATAAGCCAGCGAAGCGGTTAGATAAGCAGCATAAGTGCTCTTTTTATAGCCATTATCTTCGTGGTTCATGGAAGCGCTGGCATCAACCAAAAAACGGACGGAAATGCTGGTTTCTACTTCCGATTCGCGGATGTAATATCGATCTGAACGGGCAAACATTTTCCAGTCCAACGAACGTAAATCATCGCCCGGCTGGTAACTTCGGTACTGAGAAAATTCCATGCCTGGCCCTTTGATCGTGCTTTTGTTTACGCCGCTCATAAAACCGTCAACCACTGTTTTTGCAGCTAATTGGAGGCTTTTGATGGACATGACAATTTTTGGATCGAGGAGGCGGGACATAGAGATATTTAAAAATATTTTTTTATTACATCTTCATGAGATTTTCCTTCGCCTCTTTCTCCTTGTTCAATTGATTCCTCAACCTCGTTTTTTACATGTTCTGGCAAGTCATCCCAAAAATCATATTCCTGATCGATCTGTAAAATAGATTGAACCATCCGAAGAACTTTTTCATCAGATTGATCTAATGCTTTTATAATACTTTGTTTTAATTGTTCTTTTTTAGACATAGCAATTTAAATTATCAGTTTTAACAATTTAATTTAACCCTATAAAAACAGTATCATTAAGCCAACACTTTCGGGCGTTCAATCGCCTTAATCAGTTCCTCGGTAACTTTATCCGAAATTACATTCTCCGCATCAGCTTTAAAATTCATTAAAATGCGGTGGCGTAAAACAGGGAAAGCCATGTTGTGGATATCTTCCATCAAAACCGCGTACCTTCCTTTAAATAAAGCACGTGCTTTTGCGGTTAAAATTAAAGCCTGGCCGGCGCGCGGACCAGCTCCCCAACGAACCCATTCTTTAACAAAATTAACAGTTGTGGTATCCGGCCGGGTTGCGCGGATTAGGCTACTCACATAATGCACCAAATCATCATTGATGGTAACATCGCGAACTAAGCCTTGCAACTGGCGGATTTCTTCTCCGCCCAAAATTGGATTAACCTGCACTTTTTTGCTGCCGGTTGTGCTGTTTAAAACACCAAATTCCTCCTGTGCAGTTGGGTAACCGATTTTAACGTACAATAAAAAACGGTCTAACTGTGCTTCTGGCAGCGGATAAGTCCCGGCTTGTTCAATCGGGTTTTGGGTGGCGAGGATAAAAAATGGACGGTCTAAAGGATATGTTTGTCCGCCATAAGTTACCTCAAATTCCTGCATCGCCTCCAGCAAAGCGGCCTGCGTTTTGGGCGGCGTACGGTTAATTTCATCGGCCAAAACAATATTGGCAAAAAGCGGACCTTTGTTAAATTTGAAAAAGCGTTTGCCGGTAATGTGGTCTTCTTCCAAAATTTCTGTGCCGACAATATCCGTCGGCATTAAATCCGGCGTAAACTGGATGCGGCGAAACGATAAATGCAAAGCCTGAGATAAGGTACGCACCATCAGCGTTTTGGCCAGTCCGGGCACGCCTTCCAGCAAGCAATGTCCGCCGGCCAGCAAAGTAACCAGGATTTCATCTAACACTTGGTCTTGCCCGATAATTACTTTTTGTATTTCCTTTTTAAGCGATGAAAGCTTAGCGAGCAGGTTTTTTAAGTCGATTTCCGTAGTCTCCAAAACGTTTTACAATTAAAATGAGCTAAACTTGATTTGTTATTCGAGAAAAGTAGAAATAAAATGTCGGAATTTAGAAAAGTATTAAAAGGTAGCAGAAACTTTACAAGATTTATATCGATAAAAGAAGTATTCCGTAATATTTGCAATAATTTAGGGCGATGAATGCGGCCAAATTTACTTTTACCCGTCTGAGATATACTTCTGGCGATTGGGACACCGACCAGCGAATGCCTTCCAATATTTTGAATTCGCTGTTGGAATATACCACGATACCGATCAATCCGCAGGAAAAAATTATCGACCTGAGCAGCCAGGAAATCTTCGAATCGCCTTTTTGTTATTTAAGCGGACATAAATTAGTGCAGTTTAACGCCATCGAACGCAGCAACTTTAAGCAATATGTGCAAAACGGCGGTTTCGTTTTTGCAGATGATTGCAACCACGATATCGACGGGCTTTTTGCACGTTCTTTTGAAGCCCAGATGTCGGCCTTGTTTGGCGCACACGCGTTGAAGAAAATCCCGGCCACGCATCCTGTTTATTCTTCTTTTTTTAAATTTGAAAAAGGACCGCCAAATACGGCTTTTGAGTTAAATGGCTGGGGCGATGACCTCATACATGATTATTTAAAAGCCATCGAAATAAACGGACGAATCGCGGTTTTATACAGCAACAAAGATTACGGCTGCGAGTGGGACTACGATTACCGGAACAAGCGTTTTTTGGCGGAAGACAATACCAAGTTCGGCGTTAACATTGTTTTGTATGCGATGGGTGCTTAACTTAATTTTGTTGTTTTTAACCTGCTAAAAGAAGTACGGATAATTTTACATTTTACGTAAAATTTTAGTAGTATTATTGCAAAAAATTAATGGATTATATGGTCTCAGCAATTTTAACAGAAAATGAGGAAGACCGCTTGAAAGCGCTCGAATCTTACGAAATTCTGGATACTTTGCCGCAAAGGGATTTTGATGACATTACCCGCCTGGCATCCGAAATTTGCAACACACCTATTTCCTTAATCAGTTTTGTTGACGAGAACCGCCAATGGTTTAAATCGCGACATGGGTTAGATGCGTCCGAAACATCAAAAGAATATGCTTTTTGTGCCCACGCCATTTTAAAACCTCAGGAGGTTTTTGTGGTTGAAGATGCCACTAAAGACGAGCGGTTTCAATACAATCCTTTAACAACCGGCCACCCGAAAGTTATTTTTTATACCGGTGTGCCGCTGGTAACCCAGGAAGGGCATGCTTTAGGTACTTTGTGTGTAATAGACAACAAACCGAAAGAACTGACCGAAAACCAGGTTGAAGCTTTAAAATCACTGGCGAGACAGGTAATGGCACAATTAGAGTTGCGCCGAAAGGTTAAAGAACTGGATACACTCACCTTAGAACTTAAAAAATCTAACGAATATCTGGAGCGTTTTGCCTTAATGGCATCGCACGATATTAAAAGCCCGTTAACCAGCATTATGCTTACCGGGCAGTTGCTTAAATCGAGATATAATACTATTCTGGATGAAAAGGGCAACAAGTTATTGGATATTGTAAACACTTCTGCAAACAGTTTGCTAAAGTTTTTAAACCAGATGCTGGAATATTCTAAGTCTTACAAAATGCTGTCTCAAAATAAAGATGAAGTTTGTGTGAACGATTTGATAGAGGAAGTGTTAAAATTAGTAACCATTCCAGAATCTTTTCGGGTCGAAACACCTGCCGCTTTATTTTATATCCGTACTTCGGCCATCGCGCTGGAGCAGATCCTGATTAATCTTTTAAACAATGCCGTTCGTTACAACGATAAATCCGAAGGTTTTATACGCTTAACATTTGAAGAAAAAGCCAATTGTTATCAGTTCCAGGTCAGCGATAACGGTGTTGGCATCGAACCGAAAAATTATAACCGGATTTTTGAGCCGATGACAACACTTAACAGCCGCGACCGCTACAATAAAAGAGGTTCGGGCATTGGTTTATCAACCGTAAAAAATCTGGTAGACAGTTTAGGCGGAGAAATTCATGTAGAATCTGTTTTAAACGAAGGCACTACTTTTCAGTTTACGATCCAGAAGTAGGTTGTTGGTTCGATGCTTCTTTTACCGGCAAAAAAATTAATAAATTTATGGTATGAAAGTTATTAGTTTAATCCCTCAACCCAAATACAAACTGCAAATTACTTTTGATGATGGTGTTTGCGGTGTTGTGGATTTAGAAGATTTGGTGCAAAAAGGCATTTTCCAGGTGTTAAAAGACGAGCGGCTTTTTAATCAGGTAAGTTTTAACCGTTCAGCCATCTTTTGGAGCGAGGAAATGGAAATCGACTTACTAAATATTTATATGGAATTGGCAAATAAGAGTTTTGATGAGCTTTTTGGAAATTATAAATATGCCTCAAATTAGCTGTTTTCTCGGTATCATTATCAGGATGTTTTTTAAAGATCATAATCCGCCTCATTTTCACGCATTCTATGGAGAAAACGAAGCGCTATCAACATAAACAATTTAGAAGTTATGGAAGGTTATGTTCCGCCAAGGGTATTAGGTTTGGTTATGGAATGGGCAGCTTTAAATCAATCAGCTTTAACAGCAAATTGGGAAAGGGCAAGAAAAGGCGAACCTTTGTTACCTATTGCTCCATTAGTTTAATAATTCAGCATCTCCTTATACTTCTTTTACCACCAAAAAACCAGCGTTGCCCGTATAATGCTTACTTTTGTACCATTTATTTTGAAGCATGAACGCTGAAACCATCAAAGCATTACCAGGTAAATACTGCAATTCCCTGACTGAATATTCCCGCTGGACGACCCGCGAAGTTACGATTGGCGATGTGCCGATGGGCGGAAACAATCCGATCCGCATCCAAAGCATGACCACTACCGATACGATGGATACGGCCGGCACGGTTGCGCAAACCATCCGCATGGTTGATGCCGGTTGCGAATATGTGCGTATTACGGCGCCAAGCGTTAAAGAAGCACAAAACCTGGCGGAAATAAAAAAGCAATTACGCCAGCAAGGTTATAACGTTCCGTTGGTGGCGGATATTCATTTCACCCCAAACGCGGCAGAAGTTGCGGCGCGGTTAGTAGAAAAAGTGCGCATCAACCCCGGAAATTATGCCGATAAAAAACGCTTCGATGAATTAGTTTACACCGAACAGGAATATCAAAACGAACTGGAACGCATCTACCGCAAATTTATGCCGCTGGTAAACATCTGCAAAGAATACGGAACCGCGATGCGCATCGGCACCAATCATGGTTCGCTTTCCGACCGGATCATGAGCCAGTATGGTGATACGCCGCGCGGTATGGTAGAATCTGCGATGGAGTTTATCCGCATGTGCGAAAGCCTAAATTATTATAACCTGGTGATCTCGATGAAATCCAGTAACCCGCAGGTAATGGTGCAGGCTTACCGGATGCTGGTGGAAACGATGGTGGCCGAAAACATGAATTACCCGCTGCATCTGGGCGTTACCGAAGCTGGCGATGGCGAAGACGGCCGCATCAAATCTGCCGTCGGTATCGGAACTTTGCTGGAAGATGGCTTGGGCGATACCGTCCGCGTTTCGCTAACCGAAGAGCCGGAAGCGGAAGCACCGGTGGCCATTGCACTGGTTAAGCGGTATGTCGAGCGGGCGAGCCTCACCCTAAATCCCTCTCCAAATGAGAGGGACTTGAACGGCACTACCGACATTGCATATTCCGCCACCGAAGCTACTCCCTCTCTTTCGGAGAGGGCCGGGGTGAGGCGCGAAACCTACGAAGCCAACGCCTTCATCGGCGGGCACATGGTGCCACGCGTGGTGCTTGATCTCTCCGCAAAAAACCTAAAAGACCCTGCAATTTTATCGGATGCCGGTTACTTGTATTCGCCTTTGCTGGATAAATATAACATGGCCGACCAATCGGTTGATTTTGTTTACCTGGCCGATGAACTGCCGTCTTTTGCTTTCCCCGGAAACCTGAAACAGCTTTACAATTGTAAAACCTGGAGTTTTTTGGTGGATAAAAAGAACTGCCATCCTGTTTTTAGTTTGGAGGAATACAATGCTTTCGCAGAAAAAGACGAAGCGTTAAATCTGGTGAAAATCAAAAACAGCGATCTGGAAACCGAAGCTTTCAGGCAATTAATTTTTGATGAAACCTTGATTTTCGTACTTGAAACTGACAAAATTCACGGTATGGCCGATCAGCGCGCATGCTTCTTTTACCTGCAAAAAAATGGTATTCAGGTGCCGGTGATTGTGAAGAGAGACTATCTTTTTCAGTTGCCTGTTATGACTGGCGAGTTGTCGGTTGAAGCGTTAAATAACCGTCCAGAACTTACAACTTACAACCCACAACTCACAACTTGTTTACAGCTCTACGCCGCCACCGATCTTGGTGCTTTATTGGTTGATGGTTTTGGTGATGGCATTTGGATTGATGCGCCGGAAATCTCTTCCAAAACAATCACTTCCACAGCTTTCGGGATTTTGCAGGCCACGCGTTCGCGGATTTCTAAAACAGAATATATCTCGTGCCCAAGTTGTGGCCGGACGTTGTTTGATCTGCAGATTACTACGCAAATGATCCGCAGCCGGACTTCTCATCTCAAAGGCTTAAAAATCGGGATTATGGGCTGCATTGTAAACGGCCCGGGCGAAATGGCCGATGCCGATTACGGTTACGTTGGTGCCGGTCCAGATAAAATTACGCTTTATCGCGGCAAAGAAGTGGTGAAGAAAAATGTTTCCGCAACTTTGGCTTTGGATGAACTGATTGGGATTATTAAAACGGATGGGAATTGGATTGAACCGGAAATCGGGTGATAATTCTATTAGTTTCAATTATTAAAATCGATAGGCATAGCATATTGTGTTCTTACTATAGTTCCATTCTTACTGCCAGGTTGCCATATAGGACTTAGTTTTAAAACTCTTATAGCTTCCTCAGAGGCCGCTTTCCCTGGGCTTCTTACAACTTTTACATCAGATAAAGAACCATCTTTTTCTACAACGAAAAAAACAATCACTCGACCCTGGAGTCCATCTTTGTGCAAGTTTTCATTTAAAAATTTTGTGTACGTCTCTTTTCCTCCAGGGAATGAAGGTAAAACTTCGACACTTGAGAAATGATATATTGTTTCAGGAGTAGGTGGAATAATAACATCTCCAAGTAAAATATCTCTGCTTGTATCTATTGAAGCATGGTTACTTGTTTTGTTTTTTATTTTTTTCGTTTGTGCCGATGCTTCTTTTATCCCTATAAAAACCGTAGCAAACATCGCCGCAGCTGAAAACCAGCGTTTCCACAAAGGTTTTGTCGGAGATGAAGCTAATTGCGATTGTTGAAACCTGCCGCAAACTTTCGCGGTACTACTCATCAAATAAGCCGCAATTTCATCATTGGTTTTATCAGTAAAATCTACAACTTTTTTCTGGCAATCGTTGCAAAAGCGACCGTCTTTTACAACAACCATATTTTCCCAGTTACGATCACAGGTGAAACTTAAACGGACAATTGGTTGGTTTTTCATAATCAAATCTTTATGATTGTTAAAAAGTAATGGGCATAGTATAAGCTTGTCTTACTATACTACCTTTTTGTATACCAGGTTTCCATCTCGGACTTTCTTTTAAAACTCTTATAGCTTCATAGTCAGCTTCTTCACCTAGTCCTCTTAAAATCTTTATATCTGTTAGGGAACCATCTTTCTCTACGATAAAAGAAGTTATAAGTCTTCCGTGAACGTCTTTTGGTGTACGAATATTTTTATGTAGATATTTATTAAAAGCTAATTCTCCACCTGGAAATGAAGGCATTAATTCAGCGGTTCCGAAGCTTACTATATTATCAGATTTTTTAGAAACTGTATCCAACTGAACAACTTTTTGTGCCGATGCTTCTTTTACCCCTATAAAAACAGCAGCAAACATAGCCGCCACCGAAAACCAGCGTTTCCAAACAGGTTTTAGCGATGGAGAAACCAATTGAGATTGCTGAAACCTGCCGCAAACTTTCGTGGTACTGCTCATCAAATAAGCAGCAATTTCATCATTGGTTTTATCGGTGAAATCAACAACTTTTTTCTGGCAATCGTTGCAGAAACGACCGCTTTCAACGGCTGCCATATCTTCCCAATTACGGTTGCAGGTAAAGTTTAAACGGACGATTGGTTGATTTTCCATGATGAATTTTTATAAACTTGCTTCCTCAAAAACATCCTCCAAATTCAATACAAAACCAGGCAAAATCGGCGTGCTAACTTCATCGCCCCAGGTTAAAATTCTGGACGGAATATATTTCCCCTTTTCATCCAGCGTATATTTTAAAAATGTTTGCGAAACGGGCCAAACAACCCAGTATTCTTTAATTCCGGCTTCCTCATAAATTTCATATTTGTTGCGCAGTTCTTTTTTGTTGTTTCCGGGCGAAAGGATTTCTACCACAATATCCGGCGCGCCAACACAGCCGCGGTCATCGAGTTTTGTAAGATCGCAAACCACACAAATATCCGGCTGAAAAACGGTTGTAACAGATTCATCCGCTGCGTTTTTTCGGGAAAGCCGTACATCAAAAGGAGCTGAGTAAACATGACAAGGTTTTCTCTTTAAAAAATTTGAAATCTGATTAAAAACAATTCCGGATAATCGCTGGTGATACCGATTTGGCGCGGGCGTCATCCTAAATAATTTACCTTTTAAAATTTCCAGCCGGTCATCAAAAGTCCATTTCAGGTAATCGGCGTAAGTGTAAGATTTATCAAAATCGAGGTCGGAAACTTGCATGGATATTTTTTATCAATCAAAAATAACATTAATACACTTGAAATCAATGCTTCTTTTATCAACCCAAAACCAGCCTGTATATTCTTTAAAGAACAATCTTCAAAAATCAGTTGTTGGGTAATTGTTAAAAAATAATCCCATGTCAAAAACAGTAGCAGACCAACTCGTAGAAATGCTTTCCGAAGCCGGTGTCAAAAGAATATACGCCGTTACGGGCGATAGTTTAAACAACGTTAACAACGCCGTGCGCACCAGCGGCAAAATCCAGTGGATCCACGTCAGGCATGAAGAAGCAGGTGCTTACGCCGCCGGTGCCGAAGCACAATTGACCGGCGAACTGGCTTGTTGTGCAGGCAGCAGCGGTCCCGGCCATGTGCATTTGATCAACGGTTTGTACGATGCTCATCGTTCTGCCGCGCCGGTGCTGGCCATTGCTTCTACCGTAATGTCGCAGGAATTTGGGACGGAATATTTCCAGGAAACCAACACGATAAAACTGTTTGATGATTGCAGCCATTACAACCAGGTTGCGGTTACGCCGCAGCAATTGCCGCGGATGTTACAGGCTGGTATCCAGCATTCGCTGCATCGGAAAGGCGTTTCGGTGATTGGTTTGCCGGGCGATCTGACCGCGAAAGATGCCGAAGAAAGCGAAACCGCCATGCACTTTTATCGGCCCGAACCGTTAACGCGGCCGTCCGATAAAGAGTTGCAGGAATTAGCTGCGCTGATTGCGGCTCACGATAAAATCACCATTTTCTGCGGGATCGGCGTTGCCGAAGCACATGATGAAGTGGTAGAACTGGCTGCAAAAATTAAAGCTACAGTTGGCTTTTCTTACCGCGGCAAAATGCATATCCAGCATGATAACCCATATGAAGTTGGGATGACGGGCTTGCTCGGTTTGCCATCTGCTTATCATTCTATGCACGAATCGGATTTGGTGATTTTGTTGGGTACGGATTTTCCTTACGTCAACTTTATGCCAACCAAAAACAAGATTGTGCAGATTGATATGAAACCCGAACGTCTTGGCCGCCGCGCTAAATTAACGATGGGTTTATGCGGAGATATCAAACATACTTTGCAGGCTTTGATGCCTCTTTTATCAACCAAAAATGATGACAGCTTTTTGAAAACACAGTTGGAGTTTTATGAAAAGGTAAAAGAAAAAATGCAGACTTATGTAGATGATAAAGGTGGAAAAGATGCCATCCACCCCGAATTTTTAGCTGCAACGGTTGATAAATTAGCTGATAACGATGCGATTTTTACGATGGATACCGGCATGTGCTGCGTTTGGGGCGCGCGTTACATTAATTCTACCGGTAAAAGAAGCATGATCGGTTCTTTCAACCACGGCTCGATGGCAAACGCCATGCCGCAAGCTATTGGTGCCGCGCTTGCTTGTCCGCAACGGCAGGTGATTGCTTTTTGCGGTGATGGCGGATTATCCATGATGATGGGCGATCTGGCAACCATCGTTCAGTATAAATTACCGATTAAGCTGATCGTTTTCAACAATAAATCATTAGGTATGGTGAAGCTGGAAATGGAAGTTGCCGGTCTGCCCGACTGGCAAACCGATATGATTAACCCGGATTTTGCAGCTGTGGCGGCAGCTTTCGGGATGAAAGGCATTACCGTAAATGATCCTGAAAATTTAGAACAAGCCATCCAGCAAGCTTTTGCATTTAACGGCCCGGCTTTGGTAAATGTGATGACCGACCCGA
Organism: uncultured Sphingobacteriaceae bacterium; assembly: GCA_964251965.1. GTDB lineage: Bacteria > Bacteroidota > Bacteroidia > Sphingobacteriales > Sphingobacteriaceae > Mucilaginibacter_A. The sequence continues at coordinate 53,835 of CAXULQ010000002.1, forward strand.
ACGCATTGGCCATGCCGCCAAAAGTAGAATTTGCACAAGTAAAAGGAATGGCTTTATCGATGAGCAAACTGATTTTAAACGGACAAATAGATGAAGTTTTGGATACGGTAAAATCTAATTATAAACATATTAAGGATGTGTTGTAAATAAGAAATTTGTCTATATTGGTGGTTAAATTTATCTGTATGAAAACCTTATTTTTAATGGTGTTTGTTTTGATAGCTTGTAAAAGTTATTCCCAGGATTTATATTCAATTTCGGAGCAACCGAAAGCAAAATACAGTGCGAAGGATTCTATCATTACCGATCAATTAAATCAAAGTATTAACTTGTATGGAAAGGTTGAATTTGAAATTAACGGCTTAACGGTTAAAGCAGATCAGGTGTTTTATGATCAAAAGAACCATCAGGTTTTAGCAAAAGGTTTAAGTAGTTATACTTTTGATAAAAAAGTAAACGTTTCCAATGCTTCTAAAAATAAAACTTTGAAATATACAGTTGGCAACGATACTGTTTTTATCGAGTAAAAATTGCTTTTCGACCATTTAGGGAAGATGAAGTTTTATGTGGATACATCAGTTTGGGGCGGATATGAAGATGAAGAGTTTGAAGAATGGACATTGCCATTTTTTGAACAGGCAAGAAAAGGCAATTTTGTTATTGTGATTTCAGATTTGACTTTACGTGAACTTTTACCAGCACCTGAGCGCGTAAGAGAGTTAACTAAAACAATCCCTGATAAATTTTTGGAAGTTGTTTCTTTAAATGAAGAAGCAGAATTGCTTGCAAGTGCTTACATTAAAAAAGGTGTATTAACACCAAAGTTTGTAAGTGATGCACAACACATTGCCATGGCGACCATTTTAAAAGTTGATAGCCTGATAAGCTGGACCTTTAAACACATGGTTAATTTTTTTCGTATAAAACAATACAACGAAATCAACCTTGAATTTGGTTACCAAACCATTGATATTAGAACACCAAAAGAATTTATGTATGGAAACGGAGATTAAAAAAAAGTTTAAAGCGGTCGAATTTATGCGGGAAGTCCGAAATGATTTATCCGATCTTTATCAATCAGACAAAAAACGTTATCATGAAGAATTAAAACAAGTGATGAAAGATTTTTTAAAAGAAAGGCAAAAAGTTTCTGCAATTGATTCAACTAAGAATTGAAAATCAAAACAACTTTTAAAAGGTTAATTTTTTTACTTCTTCAAAAACCCAACACAAACCGCACAAACTTCCTCCAAAGCTTTCGGCAACACATCTTCAAAATATGGATGGCTGGAATTAAAGGTATGGTTGGCTTGCGGCACAACAACAAGTTCGGCATTTGGCTGCTTATCTTTCAATTCCAAAGCATGGTTTACATTTACAGTTGGATCAGCATCGCCATGAATAATTAACCACGGTTGTTTTACTTCGGCAGCAGCCAAAAAAATATTTAAACGTTTTGGGTTTTGGCTGAGATCGTTAAGCAATGTTGCTTTTACCGGCATTTGCTGGTTGGTACGCGAATTGGGGAAAAACATTACATTACTCAGTTTCCATTGCGCTTCTGCTTCTTTCGGCCAAAGATTATGAAAATCGGCAACGGAAGCCCAGGTAATTAATTTGGCAACACGTTCATCTTCGGCAGCTTTGATAATGCTGATGCCGCCGCCCATGCTATGGCCAATTAGCAATACTGTTTTTACCGGCAAAAAGTTGGCACCGCCAGCAGCAAAATCAATTACCAGTTTTAAATCTTCCAGTTCGGTGGAAAAAGTATTGTTGCTGAAAGCTTCCAGGTCAACAAAATCCAAAGGAAATTCCGGCGTTGTCCCATTGTGCGAAAAGTTAAATTTAAGGAAACGGAAACCTCTTTCTGCAAAATATTGCGCCACCAGATTATGCGTTCCCCAATCTTTAAACCCTTTAAAACCGTGGGCAAAAATTACTAAAGGTGCTTCACGGTTACGGACATCAAAAGTTAAATCCGCAAGCATATTCCTGCCGGAAGAACCGGGGATTAAAAAGGTTTCTTGTTTGATGTATTCGTTCATGGTTAATGCTTCTTTTAGCAGGTAAAAAACTGGTAGATGTTGTTGTCATCCTGAACTTGTTTAAAGATATCTCAGGATTGATCATACAAAGATAGTTTTCACGAGAGATGCCGAAACAAGTTCAGCATGAGAAAAAAGAACCGTACTTCTTTTATCAGCCTAAAACCTGCAACTGGCAACCCACAACTGAAAAACTCAATCCTTCCGATGCCAGTAAGCCCAAATTATTAAAACGGCTTGCAAAGGCAGCCGAACCCAGGCACCGGTTTTGGTAACCAATAACTTTCCTAACATAAAAGGAGCAATTTGAATCATATAGATGTGTGCCGGAATAAAAGCGATCAGCATTAAAATAATTCCATAAACAGCATATTGGCGTGTTGGTTTATATATCAGCATTAACCCAAAAAGCAGCTCGAAAAAACCAGACAACAGATTTAGTACCTTCGGAAAAGGTAAATACGGCGGAATCAGCTTTAAATAACCTGTTGGATGTACAAAATGATTTGTTCCGGCCACTAGATACAAAGCAATTAAAAGGATTAAACTGACCGTTTTAAGTTTCGGCATAAACAAGAATATTGTATTTGGTAAACCAGGATCAAATGATTGTAAACATAGTTATTTCTGCTTCAATTTAAACCCATTCTAAATACAAGTGTTTGACAAAGTACTGACAGTGCAGCTACCCGCTGTTGTTTACTTTTGTTGGGTCTTTATAACAGCGGCTTTGAAATATTTAAAAGTTATTGCCTTTACTCATAAACAAATTGAACTGAAAGAACTGGGCAAACTGGTAATCTGTCAGGAAGATTTGACAACAAAGCTGCAAGAAGCTAAAACACTTTTTCAAATACCCGAAATTTTTTACTTAGCCACTTGCAACCGGGTTGAATTTGTGATGGCTACTTCACAAGTTGTGGATAGAGATTTTGCCCGTAAATTTATTGATTTCATGAATATTGGGCTTTGTCCTCATTTTTTGGAATCCTTTATTGCCGGTGCTTCTATTTATGAGGAAAAAGAAGCCTTGAGCCATTTGCTGCGCACTTCCTGCTCCATGGAAAGTTTGGTAGTTGGCGAGAAGGAAATTCTGGCGCAAATGCGCAAAGCTTACGAATGCTGCCGTGCAGCCAATTTAACCGGCGATTATTTGCGTTTGGTGATGAACCGTGTTGTAAAAGCAGCCAAAGAAGTTTATACCGATACCAATATTTCGCGCAACCCAATTTCTGTGGTTTCTCTGGCTTACCGCAAATTAAAGGAACTCGCTTTAACAGCTAATGCCCGGATTTTGATTATCGGCGCAGGCGAAACCAACAAAAATATTTCCAAGTATCTGCAAAAGCACAGGTTTTCTAATTTTGCTGTTTTTAACCGTACAAAATCCAAAGCAGAAGAATTGGCTGCCGAACTAAATGGAAAAGCTTACGGCTTAGAGGAACTGGCCAGTTATAGTCAAGGTTTTGATGTGATCATCACTTGCACTTCTTCGATTGAGCCAATCATTACAACTGAAATTTACAAAACGCTTTTAAACGGCGAAACCAACCGCAAAACAATTGTAGACCTGGCGGTTCCGAATGATACTGCTGCAGAAGTATTAGAGCAGTTTCCGGTAAATTATATTGAAGTCCATTCTTTGAACGAACTTTCTAAAAGCAATTTGCAGGAACGTTATCAGGAATTGATCCATGCCGAAAAGATCATCGAACAAAATATTACCGATTTTATTCCGGTTTTAAAGCAGCGCCGTGTAGAATTGGCGATGCGCGAAGTGCCCGAAAAAATAAAGGAAATACGCGAACGGGCAGTAAGTTGTGTTTTTGCAGATGAGATTGAATTAATGGACATCCGCTCCCGCGAAGTGCTGGAAAAAGTGATCAATTACATGGAAAAAAAATACATCAGTGTTCCCATGCGGATGGCAAAAGAAATCATGCTCCGCGATCCTAATTAACTGGTTTTTTTTAATGTTGATGCTTCTTTTATCGTCAGAAAAATCCCATTTCTAAAGATAAATCACTATAATTTTTCTTAAAAAATTACCTTTGCGATTATTCAAACAGCAAAAACTTGGACAGAAAAATTATTATAGGAACACGCGGAAGCGATTTGGCTTTGTGGCAGGCCAATTTTGTAAAAGACCGTTTGGCCGAAATAAATGTTCTGGCAGAGCTTAAAATAATTAAAACCCAGGGCGACCGTATTTTAAACCTCAGTTTTGATAAGTTAGAAGGAAAAGGTTTTTTTACCAAAGAACTGGAAGAAGAACTGTTGGCAGCAACAATTGATTTAGCTGTACATTCGCATAAAGATTTACCAACCGAAAACCCGCCCGGCTTAATTGTAGCAGCCGTTTCTGAGCGGGAAGACCCATCCGAACTGTTGATGATGCTGAAGGATTGTGTAGATGTGAAACAAAAGCTTTCTGTAAAATTTGGTGCTTTGGTAGGCACTTCTTCCAATCGGCGCAAAGCGCAATTGCTGGCCGTTCGCCCGGATTTGGAAATTGCAGAATTGCGCGGCAATGTGCCAACGCGCATTAACAAATTACGGCATGAAGAATACGATGCCATTATGCTGGCAAAAGCTGGAATAATAAGGCTGGGCTTGGATTTAAGTGAGTTTTATGTGGAAGATATTGGCCCAACAGAATTTATACCGGCTCCGGCACAAGGTGTTCTTGCTATTCAAATCCGGGAAAACGATAAAGAACTTTTTGATGTATTGCAACACTTAAACCATCCGGAAGTTGCCGAAGCTTTGGCGGTAGAACGTAAAGTATTGCGTTTGTTTGGAGGCGGCTGCCATTTGCCGCTGGGCTGTTACTGCCGCAAAGAGGATGGTAAGTTCCAGGTTTTTACTTCTAAAGCTACGGATGATGAGAAAGTCCCTGATCGTTATTTTACAGAAGTGTTAACAACAGAAGGTTTGCCAGAAAAAGTAGTTGCTAAATTTAGTGCAACCAGAAAGTTTCCGGCTACTGTTTTTATATCGAGAGATTTATCAGCGCAAAGTTACTTCCGCAGGGCAGTAGAAAAGAATGGTGTACAGATAGAAGCACGTTCTTTAATCCGCACCGTTCCGGTAATTACCAAGCTTGATCCTTATATTTTAAGAAATGTAGATTGGATATTTTTCACCAGTAAAAACGGTGTCGAATATTTTTTCAACCTGCAACCTCAACTTCCCAAAAAAGTAAAATTTGGGGTGATGGGAAGCGGATCAGAAAATACCTTACGTTCTTTTGGGCATAAGCCAGATTACGTTGGCGAAGGTGTTGACAGTGCAGATGTAGGTGCAGAATTTGCAAAACTGGCAAACGGTTCTACCATTTTGTTTCCCGCTGCCGAAGATCCGATGCGCATTATCCATCAGGCATTATCCCCGGAAACAAAAAAAATTGATTTGCCGGTTTACGAAACGGTTTTGGAAGAAAATGCCGAAGCATCAGCCGCCGAAGTGCTTATTTTCACCAGTCCGTCTAATGTTGAGGCTTATTTTGCCGATAATTTATTAGATGTTGGCCAGCAGGTAATTGCTATCGGAAAATCAACCGGAAAAAAATTAGATGAAATTGGTGTAAAATATACGCTGCCTTTTTCGCCGGATGAGATTGGATTGGCGGAGGCGGTGTTTGGGTTAAGCTTTTAGCTATTAGCAATCAGCTTAATAGCAATCGAAATAAAACAAGAACATAAAACAACACAAATAAAAAGGTAATAAGCAGAAAGGTATAAGCTTGATATTAAGCTGATTGCTGAAGGCTGAATGCTAATAGCTCAAATATGCTTCAACGACCAAGAAGAAACCGGAAATCAGAAGTGATCCGTCAAATGGTGCAGGAAACCGTTTTGCAATCGGCAAACCTGATATTTCCTTTGTTTATTGTAGATGGAAATGCCCAAAAAACCGAAGTAAATTCGATGCCGGGCATTTTTCGTCATTCCATAGATCATTTGCTGCGTGAAGTAGAAAGCTGCGCAAAGCTCGGTTTAAAAGCGTTCGACCTTTTCCCTAACATCGAAGAATCTTTAAAAGATAAATACGCTACCGAAAGCTACCGCGAAAACAGTTTGTATTTAAGGGCGATAAAAGAAGTAAAGCAAAATTTTCCGGAGGTTTGCGTGGTTACAGATGTAGCGATGGATCCTTACAGTTCCGACGGGCATGACGGAATTGTAGAAAACGGAGAAATTTTAAACGATGAAACGCTGGAAGTTTTAGGCAAAATGGCGTTGGCTCATGCACACGCCGGTGCCGATATTATTGCTCCTTCGGATATGATGGATGGCCGCGTAGGTTATATTCGCCAGGTTTTGGATGATAACAAGTTTACCAACGTTTCCATCATGTCGTACGCGGCCAAGTATGCAAGTGCTTTTTACGGCCCGTTTCGGGATGCGCTGAAATCTGCTCCAAAACATGGCGATAAAAAAAGCTACCAGATGAACCCGGCCAACCAGCGTGAAGCTTTGATTGAAGCCCGTTTGGATGAAGCCGAAGGTGCTGATTTTTTAATGGTAAAACCAGCATTGCCTTACCTGGATGTGATTAAACTGCTGCATGAAAACTCGGAATTACCGATTGCCGCTTATAACGTAAGCGGAGAATATGCCATGATCAAAGCAGCAGCGCAGAATGGCTGGCTGGATGAACGCCGCGCAACGATGGAAGTTTTGTTAAGCATCCGGCGTGCAGGCGCAACTTCAATTTTAACTTATCATGCCAAAGAAGTTTTAGAAAAAGGGTGGTTAAGATAGTTTTCAGCAATCAGTTGATAGCAATCGGCTTTCAGTCGTTAGCTATCAACTCAGAACCATAAACTATCAACTTATAAAAACATGTTTGATTCATTAAAAAAAAGGTTTTCATCAACAGAAACAGAAGAATTAGCGGTACTTCCTGCTGGTAAAGCAGATATCAGCCGCGAAAAATCTGCCGAGTTATATGAGAAAGCCAAAACGTATTTTCCGGGCGGCGTAAACTCGCCGGTTCGGGCTTTTAAATCGGTTTACGGTACGCCGTTGTTTATTCAAAAAGGCGACGGCTGCCACATTTGGGATGCCGACGGCAATCAGTTTATTGATTTCTGCGGATCGTGGGGGCCGTTAATTCTGGGCCACAACAACGCTAAAGTGCGCGAAAAAGTAACCGAAACGATGCAAAACGGCATGTCTTTCGGTGCGCCAACCGCATTGGAAAACGAACTGGCCGAACTCATCCTAAAACACAACAAATACATCCAAAAACTGCGTTTTGTTAGCTCCGGGACAGAAGCCGTAATGTCGGCCATCCGTTTGGCACGCGGTTACACCAAACGCGATAAAATTTTGAAGTTTGAAGGTTGTTACCACGGCCATGTAGATTCTTTGCTGGTAAAAGCAGGTTCCGGTTTGGTTACTTTCGGCGAAACTTCTTCCGCCGGTGTGCCAAAATCTTTTGCAGATGAAACGATTGTAGTTCCTTTAAACGATCGTGATGCTTTGAAATTAGCTTTTGAAGAGTTTAAAGATCAGATCGCGGCCATCATCATCGAACCGATTCCGGCCAATAACGGCTTGCTGTTGCAGGAGGCAGCGTTTCTGCAATACGTTCGCGAAATTTGTACGGTAAACAAAGCATTGCTTATTTTTGATGAAGTGATCTCCGGTTTCCGTGTCGGTTTTGAAGGCGCAGCCGGTTATTATCAGATCGCGCCCGATATCATCACTTACGGCAAAATTATTGGCGGCGGTTTGCCGGTTGGCTGTTACGGTTCTTCGGCAGAAATTATGTCGAATATTTCTCCGGAAGGTTCGGTTTATCAGGCCGGAACATTATCCGGAAACCCTGTTGCCATGTCGGCAGGGATTGCGCAGTTAAGCGAATTGGCCAAATCAGGTTTTTACAAAGATTTGAATGCCAAAGCAGAAGAATTTGCAGATTCTATCCAGCGTTATGCAACGGCTAAAAGCTATAAATTGAAGGTTTTTCATATCGGTTCTATTTTTTGGTTTGCTTTTACAGATAAAGAAAGTATCCGCAGGGCAGATGAAATTGATGCCGCAAGTATGGAAAAATTCAAAATATTTCACCGCGAATTGTTAAACCGCGGCGTTTATATTGGCCCGTCCGGTTACGAGGTTGGTTTTGTTTCTTCGGCACACACCAAAATTGATTTGGAAAAAGCAAAACGTGTAATATTTGAAAGTCTGGATTTTGTATTTAAAAACAAATAAGCCCATGCTTCTTTTATCACCTAAAAATTAAATCTGTTAAAACTTAAATTGATGCGCAAGCCATTTTTTATTTTTTATTTTCTGATTTTTTATACGCTGGCCGAACTGGTTTGGTGGAGTGTATTGCTGGTACGTGCCCAACCCAACCGTATTGGGATGATTTTGGGCGAACTCTCTGTTTTTGTCCTTGTTTTTGCCATTGGCGCTTATTTTTTGCACCGCTCTATCAATGCCGAACGGCGGTTGCACCAACAGCAAAAAAACTTTTTATTGTCGGTAACGCACGAACTGAAATCGCCGCTGGCCTCTATCAAATTGTATTTGCAAACCATACAAAAGCGCGACCTGAACCGTGAGCAGCAAATGAATTTTATTGGTAAAAGCTTGATGGATATCGAACGGTTGAACGATCTGGTAGAAAACATGCTTATTGCCTCGCGTATCGACAATAGTTCTTATACTTTTCCGAAAGAAAGGTTCAATTTATCAGAACTTGTCCAAACCATTGTGAGCCGTTTACAAATTAATAAATGCGATTGTAACCAGCAGATTATTGCTGCGGAAGTAGATCCGGGAATAGAGATCCTGGGCGATAAATTTGCGCTTTCTTCCATGATCAACAACCTGGTGGAAAACGCCATTAAATATTCCGGCCCGTGCGAAGTGGTAGAAGTAAAGCTGCAACGCAAAGAACAATCGGTACATTTGATGGTTGCTGATCATGGTATCGGTATTTCTGATGCAGAAAAACCGCGTATTTTTGAAAAATTTTATCGCGTAGGAAACGAAGATACCCGTAATACAAAAGGTACTGGTTTGGGTTTATTTATTGTAAAACACGTGTTGGATAAGCACGAAGCAACTATAAAAGTGCGCGATAACAAACCATCAGGCAGTATATTTGAAGTTGTTTTTGCATAACCAATAAACCTTGTGATATGAGTAAGAAAAGAATTTTGCTGGTAGAAGATGAAGAGCACTTGCTCGAAGCCATTAAATTAAACCTGGAACTGGAAGGATATAAAGTTTCGAGTGCTACCAACGGCAAAAAAGCATTGCAGATTTTTAAAGAAGAGCGTTTTAACCTGATTGTTTTAGATGTGATGCTGCCGGAAATTGATGGTTTCCAGGTTGCAGAAACGATACGTTTAGAAAATTCGGAAGTGCCGATTATGTTTTTAACGGCAAAAAATACTAATGAAGACCGCGTGAACGGTTTAAAAAAAGGTGCCGATGATTATCTGACTAAACCTTTTAACCTGGAAGAATTGATCCTACGCGTAAACAATTTAGTTAAAAGAGGCTTAAAAGGCGACGAGCTAAAAGAGTTTAACAGCTATAAAATTGGTGATAAAACCATTCATTTTAATTCTTTTGAATTGATTAATGATGATGGCTCGGTAACGCCGCTCACTAAAAAAGAAACAATGCTGCTGAAACTGTTGATTGAGCGCAGAAATGATGCAGTTTCTCGTGAGCAAATCCTGGAAACGGTTTGGAATTACGACGTTTATCCATCCACCAGAACCATTGATAATTTCATCCTGACTTTCCGTAAATATTTTGAACCTGACCCCAAAAACCCGGTTTATTTTCATTCTATCCGCGGCGTAGGCTACAAATTCACCGATCACAATTAATGTTTACCAACCGGGCACGGCAATTGGTTATTACGGTTTTTGTATTGGTTTTGCTGTTCAGCATTTATGAACGGGCTTACGAGATTTCTGGTATTGCATTGCTGGCCATCGGTATTTTGGTTTGGGGCTATTTTAAAGAAGGAACCGTGATCCTGGCTGCAAAAGATTTTCACGACAAAAACTACGAAAAAACGGAAAAACTGTTAACCCAAATTGCCCGTCCGAAATTATTAAGCAGAAAACGGCGCGGTTATTTTGAATATATGATGGGTGGCATTGCCTTACAAAAACAAGACTTTGAATTGGCAGAAAAGCATTACGAAGTAGCCGTGCAATATCCGTTACGTTCTGTTAATGATCATGTTGCGGCTTTGGTTCATGTTGCAAATATCAATTTGCGAAACCATCGTTTTGATAAAGCCGAAGCTTATTTGAACCTCGCCAAAAAGCAAAAAGATAACCTAACCAGCAAGATGTGCGAGGTAATTGTTAAACTCGAAACAGAAATTAAACAACGTAAAAAGTAAATATGCTTTTTTTATCCACTCAAAAACTATCTGCTTTTATCTGTCATGCCGAACTTGTTTCGGTATCTTTCACCAAAAGCAGTTTATGAGCTATCCTGAGAGATCCTGAAACAAGTTTAGGATGACAACAAATGCTTCTTTTATCCGCCAAAAACTCATAACTGACAACTTACAACCGACAACATTCTGCATGACGAACACTTTACTGCTTGATGCCGCTTTTTCTAAACCAACCGAACGTCCGCCTGTATGGATGATGCGCCAAGCCGGCCGTTTTATGCCACAATACTGGGAAATCAAAAATAAATATTCTTTCCTGGAGATGTGCAAAACGCCCGAAATTGCTGCGGACGTAACGATGCTGCCGGTTGATTTGCTGGATATTGATGCTGCAATTTTATTTTCTGATATTTTAGTTACTGCCGAAGCGATGGGTGGCGATTTAAGTTTTACACAAGGTATTGGCCCGAGGTTTGCAAATCCGGTCCGAAATGCTGCCGATATAGAAAAATTAGAAACACAAGTAAGTCACAAATTACAATATGTAGCCGATGCGATCAAAGAAATCCAAAATCGTTTAAACGGAAAAATACCGCTAATCGGTTTTGCCGGTGCGCCTTTTACGGTGATGAGTTATCTGGTGGAAGGCGGTTCGTCCAAAGATTTTAAGCTGACTAAACTGATGCTGCATAACCAACCGGAACTGGCACATCGTTTATTGGCCAAAATTGCAACCGTAACCGCAGCTTATTTGAACTTACAAATTGAAGCAGGCGTAAATGCTGTCCAAATTTTTGATAGTTGGGCGCAGGCTTTAAGCTGGGATGATTATGCTGAATTTTCGCACCGTTATATTGTTGAGATCATCAGCAAACTTAATAGAAAAGATATTCCGGTGATTTCTTTTTGTAAAGGAAGTTCTGTTTTTGCGCCATTGATGGCTGAAGCAAAACCGGATGTAATTTCAGTTGATTGGAATGTGGATTTGCTCGACATCAAAAAAAGGTTGCCAAAAACAGTAGCAGTGCAAGGAAACTTGGATCCACACGTTTTGTATGCTGATAAAAGTGTTATCAAAGACCGTATCCACAAATTATTTGAAAGGATGCGTGGTGAAAACGGGTTTATCTTTAACCTTGGCCATGGCATTATGCCGGATATTCCTTTTGATAATGTAAAATACGCGGTGGAAGTGGTTAAAGAGTTTCGGTATTAGGATTTCATTCCTGTAGGGGCGATTCATGAATCGCCCCTACCAGATTAAAGAAGATTTCTCCCTACGGTCGAAATGACAGCTAAAGTTTCACAACAAACACTAAAAAAACAAGCATAAAAGAAGTATCAATGTACTTATACCTTAAAGCCATCCATATCATTTTTGTAGTCAGTTGGATGGCCGGGCTTTTTTATGTGGTTCGTTTGTTTATTTATCATACCGAAGCACAGGAACGCGTGGAGGCGGAACGCAAAGTGCTTTCTGATCAGTTTGAAATTATAGAGCGAAAGCTTTTCAACATCATTACCACGCCGGCCATGATATTGACGTTGTTGGCCGGGATTGCAATGGTTTACATCAATCCTGTCTGGCTGCAGCAAAGCTGGCTGCAGGTAAAATTAGGTTTTGTGTTAGGGTTGATTGTTTATCACTTCATCTGCCAAAATATGATGCAGCAAATGCGAAAAGGGATTTACAAATTCACTTCCACACAATTACGCATCTGGAATGAAGTTGCGACAATACTCCTTTTTGCCATTGTTTTTTTGGCTGTACTTAAAAGCGGTGTGGATTGGATTTACGGTTTGATCGGCCTGCTGGTATTTTCGCTGATTATTATGTCGGCTGTTAAGATTTATAAGTATTACCGGTTGAAGGGGTAGGGGTTAGTTATATTCTTTGAAATCTTCCAAAGGTTCATCAAAGTCTGGAGCCATTTTAAAAAAGTCTTTAGCATAACCAAACTGCCTTTCTTTAATTTGTTTCTTTACTTTTGATTTTTGCTTTAAAAATGCTGCAAAGTCAGCAACTTCCTTTTTCAAATCAGCAGGTAATGCAGCAATTTGATTGTACAATTGAATATCTGTCATAATATCTAAAGCAAATTTATTAGTATTGGTAATCATCCCAAAAAATAACTTTACCCCACAAGTTCATGATTTTCTTTTGAGCTTCAATTTGAGATGCCTGTTTTATCAATAGTTCCTTTGTTTTAAGACTGCTAATATTTGAAAATTTCTTTAACTGACTTATGTTAGATTTTTTCTTCATACCACATTATTATTTATAAAAATACAAATCACCGCACCAACTTCCCATCCTTCCAAACCATCCGTACTTCTTTTACCGCCTTAATTTCGTTAACCGGGTTTCCTTCCACCGCAACCAAATCCGCTAAAAAACCAGCTTTAATTTGTCCCAGATTTTGCAGCTTAAAAACAGCAGCATTAACCGAAGTTGCCGAGCGTAAAGCATCAATAGGTTTCATGCCATATTCTACCATTAGCCATAATTCGCGGACATTGTCGCCATGCGGAAAAACTCCTACATCGCCGCCCATGCAAATGATAACACCGGCTTTTAAAGCTTCTGTAAAAATTAAATGTTTGTGTTTAACGCCTTCCGGTTCCGGGTCGATGCCTTTTTTCCAACCATGGTAACTTGCAATAGCTTCTGTGGCGGCAAGTGTTGGGCAAAGCGCAATGCCTTTTGCTTTCATCAGTTTAAACAGTTCCGGTGTGCCGCCGTCTCCATGTTCAATCGTAGTTACGCCTGCTTCTATGGCGCGGCGCATACCTTCTGTTGTGCTGGAATGTACGGCAACTATTCTTCCGCTGCTGTTTGCAACCTGCACGGCTAATTTTAATTCTTCTGCTGTAAAAGTAGGTGCTGCTGTTTCGTTTAATCCCCAGCGGTAATCGGCGTATAATTTTATTACATCGGCACCAAAACCAATCTGAGAACGTACCGCATGTGTAATTCCATCCAAACCGTCAGCTTCTTCTGCGCCTTTTGGAATAACAGCTTCCGTTACCGTACTTTTCGGGCCGTAACTTCCGGTTGCTACAATTGCTCTGGTTGCAACCAGCATCCGCGGACCCGGAATTATGCCTTTTTCGATTGCTGCTTTTAAGCCTACGTCATCATAACCAGCACCTTCTGTCCCCAAATCACGGACGGTTGTAAAACCGGCCATTAAAGTTGCTTTGGCATGTTCAACAGCTCTGGCAGTCCGTTCGGCACGGCTTTCAGTCAAAACCTGGTCGTTCCAGGTAGTTTCATTATAAGGATGAAGGAATAAATGCGAATGGCCTTCAATCAATCCCGGCAAAAGCGTCATTCCTTTTAAATTTGTTACCTCCGCATTCGCCGGAACTTTGATCGTTGCTGCTTCGCCAACTGCTTCAATTTTGTTGTCTTTTATCAAAACCCACCAGCCTTCGTGCATATTTTGTCCGTCAAAAATGCGGTCGGGTTTTAACAAAGTAAATTTCTGGGAAAAGGAGAGGCTGGATACGAAAAGTAAAAACCCGAATAGCAATCGTTTCATATTTCTAATGTAAACGAATTTTTGGTTGATAAAAGAAGCATCTCATAAATACTTCTTTTATCAACATAAATTAATTTGTTTGTTTTTGAAAATAGACAATGCTTTTTTTACAACATAATTTTTTAAAAAAAGGATTGATCCTCGTTCTCTAAACCTCACTCAATCGTGGTTTTTGTTCCAACGGATTTTAAGTTTGCCGTCATCACCGTCTGCAGCCAAAATATGCAGCACAATACCTTTCATGCGCCTGTCTTTTATTTCCTGTTTATCGGTAATGGCTTCATCTTTTTTAGGATTACGAAGCGGCACATCCAACGCAATATTAGTTCCTTTTGTAAGTCCGTAAACCCCGGCAACATTCATATTAAGCACACTCGAATTGATCATCATCGGGTTGATGGTAATTTTATCGCAATGCAAATCAAACTTTCCATCCAAGTTATCAATGGTTATATTTTTTAAATCGCGGAAAGGAAATGCAAATTTGCCAACTTTCACAATTGGATCAAAGTTGATCAATGCGCCTTTTTTCAAATTCAGGTTAACTGTTCCATTGATCGATCTCGGTACAATACTTCCTTGGTTGGATATATTTCCGCTGATATTGGATTTCAAAGATAAAAACCCTTTCAGGTTTTTGTAAGTAAAACCGTCAATTCCAAAGTTGTTAAAAGAGTAGAAAAAGTTAGTAATGTTTACATTGTTAACATTCGTATTGATGGCAAAATGATTTAAACTTCCATTTTGTGCAACATTGCCATTCAACTTAAAAGAACCGCCAGAACTTTTTGCACTTATATTTTTTAGGTTAATGCCATCTTCTGAAAGCAATAAGTTTGCATTTACATCTGTAGCTGAAAATTTAAAGTAGAAAGCTTTATCGATATGCAAGTGCATATCCGCTTTGCCTTTTTCTAAAACGGTATTTAACTGATCTGCAAAGTTGCTGCTGTTGTTTTTCTTTTTAACAGTGATGCTTCTTTTACTGGATAAAAATCCTAAAAATTCGCCCAAATACAATTGCGGACTACGTATTTGCCAGTCGACCAAGATTTTTTCCGGAGCTGTATAATACAAGTTAAGGAAGTTTTTTACGCTGCCTTCCATGTAAACAATGCTTTTTCCACTTTGCAGATGGATGTTTTTTAACAACAAATCATTGCCAGTAAAATCAATTGAAACGGAAGTGTTTTTAAAATTAAGTTTACGGGGCAAATAATTTATGTCTGCATTTTTAATGTTTACTGTTCCGCCAAAAATAGGTTTAACCAATTCAAAATCTACAATATTGGCTTTGTAATTCAAATTTAAATCGGCTGTGCCTTTTGTAAAATTTAGCGTTTGCCCCAGTAAGTTGTTTAACTTGGATACTGCAAAATTAGATTTAATGGTTCCGACAGCAATCGGTTTAATTAAATTGCTGATAACACCCGTATCAATTACAAACGGAACTTGCGTGTAATTCCCGGTTAAATGATAGAATTTGATGGCAGAATTTTTATCATTACGGCCATTTCCATTGATGTAATTGTTGGTAAAAGCAGCCTGAAAACTACAACTGTCAATGATAACTTTCGGTATAGTTACAGTGTTGTTTTTAACGCTGCAACTTACATCAATAGCCGGATCTCCTCCATTGTTAAAACTTCCGGCAATTGTGGCTTTTACCGCAATTGGATTTTTAACATTGTATTTATTAAGTGAAGTTGTAATATTTGGTGATAACAAAGCGGCTGCATGTTTCCACAAAATATTATCGTTTACAATATTGATTGTGAAATCGCCAGGGTTTTTTACCAAGCTAAATTTTGCACTAATTGTAAAAGGGTCGCCGCCAATATTAAGTACATTTGGGCTTACAATTATAAACCCGGTTTCGTTATTGTAATTGGCGACAATTGTACCTTCCAGTAATTTATTCTTGATAAAACTTCCTTGCAAAGAATTAAAAGCCATATCATTGGCCAATACTTTAAGGTTAAGGCTTGCATTCCAGTCATCTCCAGGATAATCTATTTTACCTTTTAAATCTTCCACTGCAAAATGAAACAACTTGTGTCCTTTCTGATTATCTAAAATAAAATTGACCTGTTTCAAAGAAATGCGCCTAACCTCGGTTGCGGTACTACTGTTTTTATCGGTGTTTTTTTTAGGCTTTTCTACCTTTTTAAAAACAAACGTGTTGCTGTAACCGGTACTATTGGTGTATAAATAAATGGTAGCCTGTTCGATCCCAATCTTGTTGATGGCAATAGTGCCGGTAAAAAGTGCAAACGGGTTAATGGTAATATTAAAATCTTTGGCATCCAGTAAAGTATGTTGGTGGGTTTTGTAAAGACTATCGCGTATAACAACATTTTTAAGTGAAACAGAAATGCCAGGAAAACCGCTTAAAAAAGCAGTTTCCATACCGGCAACAGTTAACGTTCCGCCGTGCAGGTTTTTGTTTAGTTCTTGTGTAATGGCATTTAAAAAGTACTTTTTGTGCGTGTTGATATAAACGGAAGCCGCAATTAAAGCAATCAGCAATAATCCTAACAAAACGGCAAATGTTTTGAATACAATTTTTAACCAGCGCGGCATGTTTAAATTTATTAGCTAAAGGTTTTGGGGTTTACTTTGTTTGGCAAAAACAATTTCAACCGATCTTACAAAAGATGAATATAAACAAATAAAGGTTTTATAAAAAAGCATGAAGAAAGCAATTGTACTTTTACCATAAATTTTAAGCGATAAAAACAGCATCTGTAAAAATATTTTAAAACATGTGCAACCTATTTAAAACATTCATCATCTTGTTTGTAAATGATGTTTTTGGAAAATAACCTAACCGAGTTGATAGAAGGTTGCCGTTTTGGAAACCGGAAAGCGCAGGAAATGCTGTATAAGCTTTTTGCTGCCAAGATGTTAGGTGTTTGTATGCGCTATGCAACCGATAAAATGGAAGCAGAAGATATGCTGCAAAACGGGTTTATAAAAGTGTTTGGCAAGATTTCTGACTTTAAAGGCGAAGGTTCTTTTGAAGGTTGGGTAAGGCGGATTATGGTACATGCCTCAATAGAATATTACCGCAAACACCACAAAACGATGCAATTGGTGGAGATGGAAACGGCAGGTGCAGAACAATCGGTAAATGCTGCGGCAGCATCAAACTTGGAAACAAAGGATTTGCTGGCGATGATCCAAACTTTGTCCCCAGGCTACAAGTTGGTTTTTAATTTGTATGCGATAGAAGGTTATTCGCACAAAGAAATAGGAGCGATGCTGAACATGAGCGAAGGTGCATCAAAATCACAACTATCGCGGGCACGTACAATTTTAAAAGAAATGGTTTACAAAACGGAAGGAGTGAAATATGAAGATTTCGGATAAAGAATTGGATGATTTGTTTCAATCTAAATTAAACAATTTGGAGGTTGAACCGGATGCAATAGTTTGGAATAATATTGATGCAAACTTGGTTGTAAAACCAAAAAAGAAAAGTATAGTTCCAGCTTTACGGATTGCTGCAAGTGTAATTTTGGTACTTTCGGTTGGATTGTTATTGCTTCAAAAAGAAGTTGAGCCAGTAAAAAATAAAATTCCGCAAAAAGGAGTCAAACTAAAATTGAAGCAGCAGGAAACTGTAATCAACCCAAACGAAAGCATAGTTGCAGCAAAAGGAATGCTTCTTTTAACTGCTAAAAATAAGGTGGTAAAAGAAGCACATGCAAAAAAGGTTAACAAGGTTTTATCTTCGGAAGCAACGATCCAATCAAAAGAAAAGCAGGACGATCTTTCAACCCAAACTTTAGCTCAAAACAAAACGCAGCAAGATTTAGAAAGTATCCAAGTAGCTTCGAATAATATGGCAACCGTTCCTGATCTGGCAACTAAATTAAACGTGCAGCCAGAAAATGAAACACCGGAAACAGCGGTTATCAAACCTCAAATTGTACCTGTTGAAAGAAGCATCGTGGCAACAGCCACCAAACGAAAAGGGATCCGCAATATGGGCGATCTGGTAAATTTGGTAATGTCCAAAGTAGATAAACGGCCAAACAAGTTAATTGAATTTACCGATACCGATGACGGCGATGAGTCCAACGTAACAGGCATCAACTTAGGGATTATCAGCATAAAAAAAGAAAAATAAAACTAATCTTAATTCTATTTTATATGAAACGCTTACTATTTACCGCAACATTTTGCGGTTTGCTATCTTTTGCTTTTGCACAAACCGGAACGGATTCTGTAAGGATCAAACCCGATTCAACTAAAACTAAAAAGAAAACTTTTAAACTGGTTTTTGATAGTGGTGATAACATGATAACACATTATGATACTACGAAAGCGCACATGCCGAAAAAGCCAAATCATTTTAATTTTGGATTAACTTTTTCGCGCTTTGATCTCGGCTTTTCTCGCCTAATAGATAATGGCAGTTTTACGCTTTCGCCCAAAAACCAGTTTTTAGATTACAAAGGCGGCAAAACGGCTTACGTTGGTTTTGATGTTTTGCAGATGGGTTACCGTTTTAATCCGTATTTTAAAATTTATTTAGCTGGTGGTTTTGATTGGACCTTGATTCGTTTGCGCCAGAATATCACCATCCAGGAAAACGCTTCTACCTTAACTTACACAACTGATAACGTTAATTACAGTAAAAACCGTTTTTCGTCTAGTTATTTACGCATTCCGTTAGCTTTTGATTTCAGGACGAAAGACAATAAAAAAGGTAACAAGTTTCATATAACTGCTGGGCCTGAAATTGGGTTTTTGCTGAATGGAAAAGTAAAACAAATCAGCAGTGATTTTGGCAAAAAGAAGTTTTACGATAATTATCATTTTAACCAGTTCCGTTACGGTGGCTACTTACGGGCCGGATACAAAAGCACAGGTTTGTTTGTTAAATATTACGCGAATGATATGTTTGAAAATAGTCCAAATCAAAATGGCTTGAAAAGTTTAAACTTTGGGTTGACGTTTGGGTTGTAGTTTAGGCTATTTGAACCGATAGCCAATGCTAATTTGAAAAGTATTATTGGCTTTACGATAAGCACCCAGATCATTATTAACTTTATATGGCGTTAATAACTGGTAGCTGCTATTTAGATCAAACTTGTTTAAGTGAAAATTTAGGCCACCAGTAAACCCAAGTGAAACTT
The DNA here is from genome assembly GCA_964251965.1 of uncultured Sphingobacteriaceae bacterium. Lineage (GTDB taxonomy): Bacteria > Bacteroidota > Bacteroidia > Sphingobacteriales > Sphingobacteriaceae > Mucilaginibacter_A. The sequence goes on from CAXULQ010000002.1 coordinate 72,966, forward strand.
TGCTAATGATTGTATTATTGATGGCTTTATTAATTTCTTTACTACGATAAACAGTGTCCCGCAAGTCCGCGATAGTACCGAGCTTACTGCTAATGTCTGTCTGTTTTAAAAGCAGGCTGATAACAGGGCCGGCTTTTACGCTAATTTTTTTAGAAATCCTGTATTCTAAGTTTACCGGTATATCGAGTATCATAAGTTTACGAGAATCAATAATTTTAAAGGGAGGCAGGGAATCAGGCCGATAATAACTTGGATGTGAATATTCACCAGAAAGTCGCCTGTAGCTATTGATCCGAACCCTTGCGTCAACCAGCCATCGGTTATTCAAAGTGTATGAACCAAACCCGCCAAAATAAAACCTAACATTATTGCTTGTATTCAACCCAATTTCTAAACCGTAATTATAAGGTGGCGTAAGAAAAACATTCGCCTTTTTCCCTTTGGCTATATTCTTAGATTGATTATTATTTGGTTTGCTACTGGCTATAGGCGAATCCTTATCTTTTTTAACTATTGCTGCAATTTCAGGTATTTGTTTAAACTTAGCTATATTACTTGCTGAATCTTGAATGATAGACTGTCTGTTAGTAGCCTTTTTATATTCATCAACATTCTTTCCATTCAAATAGCGGTATTCACGTCTTATTATTTTATCGACACTGTCAGTCGGCTTTCCTTTATAATGAAGGACAGGCTTTCTATTTTCCTTTGTTAGCGTTTTTACAACTGAATGAGTTTGTAACCTACTTCGTTTTTTTATACCAGCAGAAGGGATTGAAAATTTAGAAGATACTGAAGTTCTTCTTTCAGGTAACACTACCCGAGATAAGCTATTAATATCTGTTAAAGCTTTAATCTTTGTTCTCAGATTCAACGTAGCCGTTTCTGTCTTGCTAACTGTACTGCTTTGTTTATTAGGGTAAACTGCAGCATTACTATTTTTAACAAAGGTATTGGGTTTTAATTGTAGATGCTTGGTATCAGTAATATTCTTGCGCGTACTATCAAGGTTAATCTCACCATGTTTTAGTGTGTCTACATGCACTTGTTGTTTTGATTTTTGATTTTGAACGTTTTTAGAAGTTATAGATAGGTAGTATCCTATTGCACCAATTATAACTGCTACAGGTATAATGTAACCAAGCAATGAAACCAGCGAAATTCCGAATGGATTGTCGCTGTTCCCTCCCTCATTACCAGTTTTAGGTATATGTTCGTCGAGCAGCTTTTTCATGTTAAGCCACGCAGATTCGGTATCCTTTTGAAGAGGAAGCTCATCCAGCTTTTTACGCCAAAGTTTCTGATACCATGCTGAATTTTTCATCTCGCCTTATTTGGGTTTTCAGTTGGTTCATTAACATTTTTATTAGCTGGTTCCAATATTGCCCTAAGTAGTTTTTTGCCTTCTGATAAATGCCACCTGGATGTACTTTCACTAATTTGTAACTGTTCTCCGATTTCTTTATGCGAATAACCCTCTATAACCGAAAGGTTAAACACTATTTGTGTTGCAGCAGGCAGCAGTCGGATGGCTTTTACCAGATCCTGGGCATAAAGTTTGTCCAGGATTTCTGGTGAAATAAATAAAGTTGCTGTTTCTTCGTCTTTTTTACTGGTTTTCTGAAATATAGCTTCTTTCCTGCCCAAATCAATACACGTCCTGACCATAATGGTTCTTATCCATACAGCCAGTTCTCCTTTTTGCATATCAAAAGTGCTTATATTTTGAAATACTTTTAAAAATCCTGTATTAAGTGCTTCTGCAGCCAGTTCATCAGATTTTAAATAACGGTAGCAAAGCCTAAGCATTTCAGCATAAAAAAGCTTGTATAAATCCTCCTGCGCCGATCGTTCATTGGCCTTACATCTTTTAACAAGCCGGGAATTCTGCTTAGCAAATAGGTTCATTTAATATGTTAAGAGTACCCGTATTCATTTTATCCTACCTAACCATACGCATTCAAATGCAAAAACGCTGGGATAAAATTGTGCTTTTTTAATAATATTTTTTCTTCTTCTTTCTATTCCAGGTTACCCAACGTTTGCTTCCAATCAGCCGTAATTCTCCATAAAGCGTAAACCACTAAATCCATTATGTATCATCAGGAAAGTTACGACCGGCATGGCAATTGGTATAACCAACAATTTCCTACCAGAGAAGCAAAAGTTAATCATTACCATAAAGCAAAGATGTTTGGCAAGGAAACAGTTTCCTGCTGGCTCCAACAAATATTTTTTAGTTGTCTGGAGCCTTTGTTACAAGACCAGGGGCAGTACTGGCTAACTGTTGGAGATGCATACGGCTTTGATGCCCAATATATTTTGTCTAAGGGAAGCAGTGCACTGGCTACTGACCTGAATATTGATTTTTTAGAAGTAGCAAAACAGGAAGGCATAGTAAAAGAGTATGCAGCTGAAAATGCAGAAAAACTTTCTTTTAGTAATAATGAGTTCGATTACATACTTTGTAAAGAATCTTACCATCATTTTCCAAGGCCTTATGCCGCCCTTTATGAAATGATACGGGTAGCTAAAAAGGGAATCGTTATTATCGAACCGCAGGATCCTTTATCCAAAATGCCTCTTTTATTGTTGCTCACCAATTTACTGCCCTCCAAGAACAAATTTTTGCATAGTGTATGGAAAAATCGTTTTTCTTTCGAGCCAGTCGGTAATTTTGTATATTATATAAGGTATCAGAAAGGGAATTTGAAAAATTTGCAGCAGGATTGAACCTGCCTTTTGTTGCGTTTAAAAGAATCAATCCAAACTTTTATTTCCAAGGAGCAGAAAACGTAAACACTGGTACAACAAATTGGAAGGTATTATCAATCCGTGCAAAAAAGCTTTTTCTGGATTTGCTGGTAAAGCTTAAGATCATACCAGGACAAGTATTATCTACCGTTATCTTTAAACAAGCCCCTCATAACAATACTATTAAACAGCTACAAATTGAAGGATACCGTTTGGTTACCATTCCCAAAAATCCTTATATTAGTTCATAGATATCTGTAATTCGCTTCCTTTATAACCAAAAATACTGATTAACAAAAACTCAATCTGTGATGGATACATATTCTACAGTTTCTAAAATGCGCGGGCCAATATGTTTACTTAATGATTGTTTGGTAATCAGTTCTACTTTATTATTAAATAATTCTTCCAAAAAATAGACTATGTTAAGGTAGTTGCGCAGCGTCTTTTTTTCCCGACGGATATCAACCAACAAATCAATATCGCTTTCTAAATTTGGCTGGTTTCTGACGTAAGAACCAAAAAGGCCAATCTCTTGAACGCCAAATGCCGTTAAAACTGCTTTGTTTGCAGATAGTTTTTCTAAAATTTCATCTTTGGTGATCGTCGAAACCATATTCAAAAATACTAATTAAACCTAAATTTTTGTTTTCCGTATCTTCGCTGCATGGCAGAAGCAATACCTTTTTTAAAGGTAAAAAATGTAACCAAACTATTTTCGGGCGAAAAGATTTCGGGCATAAAAGAAGTATCGCTGGAAATAAAACCCGGTAAAATCACCGCCATAATCGGCAGAAGCGGCAGCGGAAAATCAACTTTATTAAACCTGGTTTATGGGTTGATTTCTCCTGATGAAGGTGAAATTTATTTTGTGGGAGAACGCGTTTGGGGACCGGATGTAAAACTAATTCCAGGACACGACCAGATGAAAATGGTTACGCAGCAATCCGATCATTTAAACCATTACGCCAAGGTTTGGGACAATGTGGCTTCGCTGCTGCCCAATACCAATCTCGAATATAAATCAACAAAAACCACCAAAGTTTTACAGCAATTGCGTTTGCTGAATTTGAAAGACCGCCGCGTTGCCGATTTAAGCGGCGGTGAACGCCAGCGGGTTTCTATTGCGCGCGCTTTGGTTTCCAATCCAAAAGTATTGTTGCTGGACGAACCTTTTAACCAGGTTGATGCTTCTTTCAGGGATAATTTGCAGCAGGATATTCGGCGCATTGTACAAGAAACGGGATTAACGGTGGTGATAGTTTCGCATGATCCGCAGGAAGTTTTATCGCTGGCCGATGAATTAGTGGTTTTAAAAGATGGCGAAATTGTGGAAACCGGGATACCCCGAAAAATATACAACGAACCGCAAAGTTTGTACGCCGCACAGCTTTTGTCTAACTGTAATATACTCACAAAAGCACAAGCTTTAACTTGTGGAATTACTATGGATGCTAATCAAGTTGTAATTTATCCTGAATGGATTTCGGCAGAAAAAAACTTCGGCACCAAAAAATATACGGTAAAAGAAGCATGGTTTAAAGGCGCTTACGAAGAATTGTTAGTTACTTGTGACGATGTTGAACTGCGCGTTTTTCAACCTCAAGTAAACGAATTTAAACCGGGAGATTCTGTGAACCTAAAATTTACGAAGTTTTTAACATTTCACGTTTAGCTTTATTATACCTGCTTCGAATAAACCTAATAACTACAAGTGCCGGCAAAGACCATAATAAAGCCAACTGTTTGTCTTCAACATTAGTTATCAGCAAATTGGTTATAAAAACAAGAAGAAAAACAATGCCCAAAACAAGCATTATGTTTTTCTGCAGTTTTAAATTTAAAAGTTCAGTTTTGATTGGCCTATCGTTTCTTAATTCAGGATGTTTTATGAATACATAATACCTTAAATAAATTTGAGAAGCAGTGCATAAAAACAAAATTGCAAAGTAAACGGCAAAGTTTGAATACGTTTTCACAAAATGGACAAGCACCGAGGCCGCAAAAGGAAATAAACCGATGCTGAACAGCAGTAAAAGGTTGCAAAAAACCAAACCGCCATCGTATTTTTTCAGATACCCGAAAAGCTGCAAGTGGCTGTACCAGGTTCGGCCAATAAAAAAGAAACTAAAGGCGTAAGCAACAAATATTGGTATAAGATGCACCAGGTGATGCGTAAGTTCTTCAGGGTTGATCTTGATGCCTTCCGTGTCGGGAATTTTAATATCGATAGCCATCAACGTAATTACGATGGCAAAAACAGCATCGCTAAAAAGGATTATCCTTTCCAGTTGAAATTCTTTTTTTACTTCTTCTTCAACTATTGATTCTGTGGATTGCATTGCTTTTTTTAAGCAAGATAAACATCTGCAATTGAAGAATTAAAAATTAAATAAAATATTCGAACAGGTTATTATCGTTGTTGATTTCCTTGTAATCGAAACGGTTTTCCTTCATGCTTTGGATTAAAGAAGTATAATCTTCGCGGTCTTTCAATTCGATACACACCAAAGCCGGGCCGCTTTCGCGTTCGGTTTTCTTTACAAATTCAAATCTTGTAATATCATCATTCGGCCCAAGCACTTTATTGGCAAACAGTTTTAATGCGCCTGGCCGCTGCGGAAAACGGACGATAAAATAATGCTTCAACCCTTCGTACAACAACGACCGTTCTTTAATTTCCTGCAAACGGTCAATATCATTATTGCCGCCGCTCAACACGCAAACTACTTTTTTACCGATGATCTTTTCTTTGCAAAAATCCAATGCTGCTACAGACAATGCACCGGCGGGTTCGGCTACAATGGCATCATCGTTATACAATTTCAGGATTGTGGTGCAAACTTTCCCTTCGGGGATGAGCAGCATTTCATCCAATGCTTTTTTACAAAGCTGATAAGTTAGCGAACCAACACGTTTAACAGAAGCGCCATCCACAAACTTATTAATGCTGCCTAAAGTAACGGGATGGTCGTTTTTGAGTGCTTCGTGCATTGACGGCGCGCCTTCCGGCTCGGTCCCGATCAATAAAGTATTCGGTTTCTCTTGTTTAAAATAGTTGCCAATTCCGGCAGAAAGACCGCCGCCACCGACGGGCATAATCACCACATCGCAATCCGGCAGTTGCTGTAAAATTTCTACGCCAACGGTCCCTTGCCCTTCGATCACCAAAGGATGGTCGAACGGCGGGATAAAAGTCATCCCGTGTTTTTCGGTGTAGGTTAAAGCTTCCCGCAGGCAATCGTCAAAAGTATCGCCGGTCAAAACCACTTCAACATGGCCGTTCCCAAACATCTTAGTTTGGTTAACTTTTTGTTTCGGGGTGATTTCCGGCATAAAAATAATACCATTTGTGCCTAGTTTATTACAGGAATAGGCAACGCCTTGCGCATGGTTACCTGCGCTGGCGCAAACTACGCCTTTATCTAATTGTGCCTGGCTAAGCTGGCTGATCAGGTTATAAGCCCCGCGGAGTTTGTAGGAACGCACAATCTGCAGATCTTCCCGTTTCAGGTAAATCTCGCATTGATATTTTTCGGACAAACGTACGTTATATTCCAGCGGAGTTCTTTTAACCACACTTTTTAAACGTTCCAGCGCAGCGGCCGAATCTATTTTTAAGTCTTCTTCTAACAGCATCTTCAAGGTAAAAATTTATTAACGGCATCTAAATAAGCATTGGCGGAAGCGCGGACAATATCGGTACTAAAACCATAACCATCGTAACTTTTGCCATCTAAAAGAAGCAACATATCTACACGGCTAATATCATCGCTTCCGCCGTTCATGGCATGGATATTAAATTCTTTTAAGCTCGGTTTTTTACCGATGATGCTTTCAATCGCTTTAATGGTGGCGTTTACAGGGCCGTTTCCGGTTGCCGTCGCTTGTTTTTCTTTATTGCTGATTTCTAACGTAACAGTTGCTTCGGGAATGGCATTTTCTCCGATCACAATATTCAGCATTTTCATTTTAATACTGCTTTCGTTGTAATTGGTTTCAGTTCCGTCGCCCATTAAAGCCAGTAGATCATCATCTGTAATCTCTTTTTTCTGATCGGCCAGGTTCAAAAAGCGGTCATATACTTCGTTTAGGTTTACTTTTTCGATCAAATAACCTAATCTTTCTAAATGATATTTTAAGGCGTGTCGGCCGCTTCTCGCTGTTAATACAATCGTAGCACTTGGAAAACCAACATCTTCCGGTTTGATGATTTCGTAATTTTCCCTCATTTTCAAAAAACCATCTTGGTGAATGCCAGAACTATGGGCAAAAGCATTGCTGCCAACAATAGCTTTATTGGGTTGAACAGGCATGTGCATTTGCGTACTTACCTTGCGGCTGATATTATAAAAAAGCTTTGTGTTGATGTGGTCTGTGTTTAAATTAATGCCCTGGTGTGTTTTCAAAATCATCACCACTTCTTCGATAGACGTATTTCCGGCACGTTCGCCAATTCCGTTGATTGTACCTTCAACCTGTCTCGCGCCGTTTAGTAAACCGGCAATAGAATTTGCTGTTGCCAAGCCCAAATCATTATGGCAATGAACAGAAATAATAGCCTGATCTATATTTTTTACATTTTCCTTCAAAAACATGATTTTGCTGCCATATTGATCTGGCAAACAATAACCATTCGTATCCGGGATATTAACGACCGTTGCACCGGCAGCAATTACCGCTTCTATCATTTTAGCTAAATATTCTATATCGGCGCGTCCGGCATCTTCGGCATAAAATTCAATGTCCTCCACAAAACCTTTCGCATATTTTACCGCGCTAACGGCACGTTCCAAAATTTCTTCACGCGTACTGTTAAACTTATGTTTGATGTGCATATCAGAAGCACCGATCCCGGTATGGATACGCGGACGTTTGGCATATTGCAAAGAAGCCACCGCCGAATCAATATCGCCTTTGTTGGCGCGGGTTAAAGCACAAACAATCGGATTTTTAACCGCTTTTGATATTTCAACCACACTTTGAAAATCGCCGGGACTCGAAATCGGGAAACCAGCTTCAATAACATCTACACCCAGCAATTCCAGTTCTTTAGCAATTTCAATTTTTTCTGAGGTTGTTAACTGGCATCCGGGAACTTGCTCTCCATCCCGCAATGTGGTATCGAATATGTAAATGTGATTCGGGTCGTGTAACATGTTTTTTTGTGTTAGGTATGAAGGTTTGAGGTGTTAGGTATGAGATTGAATAGTCCTCACACATAGTGCCCCATACCTCATACTTCTTTTATCGCTATAAATCTTAATCTTTTATAATCCGCGTACCACTCGCCGTTGCGATCGTAATACGGTTGTAATTGTTGTGTGAGTTCTTGCAGGATTTCGGGTTGATGTGCTTCTTTTATGCCGATAAAAAAGTCGGAAGCAAACATTGTGATCCATTTTTTTACGCCTTCCGCCTGATCCTGCAATAAAGTTTCACGGTCAAAATGTGTAGCGTAAACAACTCTAAAACCAGCTTTTTCCAGCATCGAAGTATATTCTCCAACGGAAGGAAAAAACAGATATTCCATTTCGGCTTGCTGCTGATAACTGAATTGTATCAAAACTTTTCTCAGTGTAGAAATCATCAGCCCAACATTTCCTTTGCCGCCCATTTCGGCAACAAACCTTCCGCCCGGTTTTAGTGCCGTAAAAACAGCATTCATCATTTTGGGCTGATCTTCCGCTTTGATCCAATGCAAAACCGCGTTAGAAAAAATAGCGTTAAAAGAAGCATCGAAACCTAAGTCCGTTGCATTTCTAACTTCGAATTCGGTTTGCGGATAGTTTTGCTTTGCTTTAGCAATCATTTCCGCCGAACTATCAACGCCCAAAACTTCGGCACCTTCTTCTCGGATCGCGTTGGTTAAATAACCCGAACCACAGCCTAAATCCAGAATATATTCTCCGGGTTTTGGTTCGAGCAAATCCAAAACGTTCTCTCCGTATTTAAAAACGAAATCGTGTTTTTGGTCGTACAATTCGGCGTTCCATTTCATGATAAAACCGTTTGTTGCAGATGTTCCAGCAGTTTTTGTCCCATTTGTTCTGTTCCCAAAACTTTGGTTACATCATCTTTTGTGTTGGCAATATCCGAAGTTCTGTAACCATTTTTCAAAGTTTGTTCAACCGCTTGCGTTACGGTTTTTGCTTCTTCTTTTAAGCCGAAACCAATCTCTAGCATCAACGCAACAGATAAGATCGAGGCCAGCGGATTGGCAATGTTTTTCCCGGCGATATCATGCGCCGAACCATGGATCGGCTCAAAAAAACCGGTTCCGTCACCAACAGAAGCCGAAGCCAACATGCCCATAGAACCTGCAATTTGCGAAGCTTCGTCTGTTAAAATATCTCCAAACAAATTGGCTGTTAAAACCACGTCGAATTTCTTCGGATTTTTAACTAATTGCATTGCGGCATTATCGATAAACATATGCTCGGTTTCCACATCCGGATATTCTTTGGCGATTTCCTGCACCGTTTCGCGCCATAATCTGGAAGATTCCAGTACGTTTGCTTTATCAACCGAACATAATTTGTGGCGACGTAAACGCGCGGCTTCGTAAGCTTTTCGGGTGATTCGTTCGATTTCGTAACGGTGATAAATCATTAAATCTGAAGCTGTATTACGGTCTTCCGATCTTTTTTTCTCACCGAAATAAACATCGCCGGTTAGTTCCCGGAAAAACAAAATATCAGTTCCTTTTAAAATTTCGGGCTTTAAACTGGAAGCATCTAACAATTCATCAAACAGCAAAATCGGACGTAAATTGGCGTATAAACCCAATTCTTTACGGATTTTTAACAAGCCTTGTTCTGGCCGAACTTTCAAAGATGGATCATTATCATATTTCGCATGGCCAACAGCACCAAACAAAATCGCATCGCTTTTTCGGGCTTTTTCCAGCGTTTCGTCCGGCAATGGGTTTCCGGTTGCTTCAATTGCAGCGTGGCCCATCAACGCAGTATCAAAAGTAAAATCATGATTATATTGAGCTGCAACCTGCTCTAAAACAGCTTTTCCCCAGGTTGTTACTTCGGGTCCAATGCCATCACCGGGAATAACTAATATATGTTTTGTTGCCATTGTTTGTTCGTGTTGTTATCTGCTTTTTATCGCTTTGTCATTTCGACCGTAGGGAGAAATCTTATTCTAATTTTTATTTGATAAAAGAAGCATCCGGTTTGGTGTAGAGACGTTGCATGCAACGTCTCTACTTTTGCCGGGATAATTCAATTCAAATCACCTTACTTCTCTCATAAGTTTCAATCCAATTTTTATTGTTCAGCACATAATCAATATCATCGTAACCATTTAACAGACAGGCTTTTTTGTAAGGATTGATCTCGAAATTTTCCTGTTCGCCGGTACTGCAAATTTTGATGAACTGGCCTTCCAGGTCAACTTCAACTTCCGTATGGCGGTCTTTGGCTACTTCTGCAAAAATCCGGTCTAAAAAAGCATCACTCACCTGAACGGGAAGCAAACCATTATTGAGTGCATTTCCTTTGAAAATATCAGCAAAAAAACTGCTTACCACCACGTCGAAACCATAATCTGCAATTGCCCAAGCCGCGTGTTCCCTGCTGCTGCCGCAACCGAAATTTTTTTCGGCAACCAGAATTTTACCGGAAAACAATGGATTATTTAAAATGAAATCTTGTTTTGGTTTGCCGTCGATATCAAAACGCCAATCGCAAAACAAATTCTGGCCAAAACCTTCCCGCGTAGTTGCTTTTAAAAAACGTGCCGGAATAATTTGGTCGGTATCTATGTTTTCAACCTGTAACGGCACTACGGTTGATTGGATGTGTTTGAAAATTTTTGTGGCCATCTTTATCAGAATTTATAGAATTTTAGGATTTTCAAGATGCTAATTTGAATTATACTGATTTAATTTTTTGTTGATATTTGGGATTGAAAATTAACTTATATTGTAAACTTTGACTTCCAAAATTAATGAGTAAACCCAATTTATAATCGTATGCTACGGTATAGTTTTTGGCTTGTGCCAAATGCACATCTTCTAAGTTAATTACTGCTTTAAGTTCTACAATCAATCTGTTTTCAACTATAAAATCTGCCCTTCTTGTTCCAACATCTATGCCTTCATAAAATATTGCTTGTTCTTGTTCTCTTACAAATCCAACACCTGTTTTAGTTAATTCAATTGCTAAACAGCGTTGGTAAATTACTTCCTGAAACCCGTTGCCTAAAGTGTTGTGTACTTTCATGGCACAACCAATTACTTTGTAGGTTAACTCGTCTCTTTCCATCACGGATCAGAATTTTAAAATTGTCTTAATCAGAATTTATAGGATTATAGAATATCCAGAATTTCTACACGGTTGATAGATAACTATCATCTTGTTAATTCTAAAATTTTATTAATTCTGATTCAGACAATTGCATCATCTCCCTCACATCCGTAACCCTACCCGTAACCGCCGCCGCCGCTGCCGTCAACGGACTCGCTAAAAACGTTCGTGCATTTGGCCCTTGCCTGCCTTCGAAATTTCGGTTAGAGGTAGAAACACAATATTTTCCTGCCGGGATTTTATCTTCATTCATACCCAAACATGCACTGCAGCCTGGTTCGCGAAGTGAAAACCCAGCGGATTCAAAAACTTTGTCCAATCCCTCTGCAATAGCTTGTAATTGAACCTGTTTTGATCCGGGCACAATCCAGGCCGTAACGTGGTCTGCTTTTTTCCGTCCTTTTATAAACTCGGCAACCAAACGCAAATCTTCAATCCGCGAATTAGTACAGCTGCCAATAAAAACGTAATCAATCTGTTTACCCAAAATTTCAACATTGTCCTGCAAGTCCATGTAATCCAACGCTTTCTGGTAGGAGAACTGCTCATGCGCATCCAATGCTTCTTTTGCCGGTATATTTTGGGTGATGCCGATGCCCATTCCCGGATTGGTTCCGTAAGTGATCATCGGCTCGATATCCGCAGCATCAAACGATAAAACCTCGTCAAAAACAGCATCCTCATCAGATGACAAAGTTTTCCACCAGGCTAAAGCTTTGTCCCAATCTTCACCTTTTGGCGCAAATTCTTTGTCTTTTACATAATCAAAAGTTGTTTGGTCAGGAGCAATCATGCCGCCACGCGCACCCATTTCGATGCTCATGTTGCAGATCGTCATGCGGCCTTCCATACTCAAACTTCTGATCGTATCGCCTGCATATTCCACAAAATAACCCGTGCCGCCAGCAGCAGAAATCTTGGAAATGATGTACAGGATAATATCTTTTGCGCCTACACCAAACGGTAATTCTCCGTTTACTTCAATCTTCATTTGTTTCGGTTTGGATTGAAGCAGACATTGCGTGGCCAAAACCTGTTCTACCTGCGAAGTGCCAATTCCAAAAGCAATTGTACCAAAAGCACCGTGCGTGGAAGTGTGGCTATCGCCGCAAACAATCGTTTTTCCGGGAACGGTAATACCTAATTCTGGCCCGATTACATGCACAATTCCCTGATAAGGATGGCCTAAACCATATAATTCTACACCAAATTCTGCACAGTTTTGGGTTAACATATCCACCTGCTTGCGCGAAAGTTCTTCACGAATGGGCTGATCCTGATGCAAAGTTGGCACGTTATGATCTGCCGTGGCAACGGTTTGATTGGTACGAAAAACCGGGATTCCGCGGGCGCGCAATCCATCAAAAGCTTGCGGACTGGTTACTTCATGGATAAAATGTGTATCAATATATAAAACATCCGGGAAACCTTTCGAACGGTTTACAATATGTGCATCCCAGATTTTATCAAATAATGTAGCCCCACCCCGGCCCTCCCCAAAAGGGAGGGAGGCGTTTTGGCTATGATTGTTTTCTATTTTCATCGTATTGTTTCCATCATTTAGGAAAGTCCTCTCCTTTGGAAAGGATTATTTCATGAGGGCTGCGCCGTTTAGGTGAGGCTTTATCTGATGCTTCTTTTATCCACCTAAAACTTACAACCCGCAACTCATAACTTACAACTTCCTCACGCTTCTACTTCCTGATTTTCAGGGCGTAGGCTTCTTACTATTTTGCCGGCTTGCCAGATTTCACTGTCGCGGAGTTCGGCTAATTCTGCATCTAATTTTTCGCGGTAATCCGGTTGGCTGTTAGAATCGATGGAACGTTGGGATTCTTTTCCGGCTGCAACGCTTTCATACAGTTCTTCGAAAACCGGTTTGGTTGCATCACGGAATTTTTTCCACCAATCCAGCGCGCCGCGTTGTGCTGTGGTTGAGCAATTGGCGTACATCCAATCCATGCCGTTTTCTGCTACTAAAGGCATTAAAGATTGCGTTAATTCTTCAACCGTTTCGTTAAATGCTTCGGAAGGAGAGTGGCCTTTGCTGCGTAAAACATCATATTGTGCCGCAAAAATTCCCTGAATACAGCCCATCAAAGTGCCGCGTTCTCCGGTTAAATCGCTGTAAACTTCTTTTTTAAAGTTGGTTTCAAATAAATATCCGCTACCAACGGCAATTCCTAAAGCAATTACACGCTCAAAAGCGTTGCCCGTTGCATCCTGGAAAATGGCGTAGCTGGAATTTAATCCGCGGCCTTGCAAAAACATACGGCGCAAAGAAGTTCCGGAGCCTTTTGGTGCTACTAAAAATACGTCAACATCTTTTGGTGGAATGATGCCGGTTTGCTCATTAAAAGTTATACCGAAACCGTGAGAAAAATACAAAGCTTTGCCCGGCGTTAAATGTTTTTGAACGGTTGGCCACAATTTAATTTGCGCCGCATCACTTAACAAATAGCAAATAATGGTTCCTTTTGCTAAAGCTTCTTCAATCTCAAAAAGTGTTTCGCCTTCCACAAAGCCATCACGAACTGCTTTGTCCCATGATTTTGAGTTTTTACGCTGACCAACAATTACGTTGATACCGTTATCTTTTTGATTTAATGCCTGCCCAGGACCCTGAACGCCGTAGCCAATTACCGCTACAGTTTCATTTTTTAACACTTCCTGCGCTTTAGCCAACGGAAATTCTTCGCGTGTTACTACGTTTTCTTCCGTAGTTCCAAAAGTTAATTTTGCCATTTTTTTTGTTTTATGATTACACCGATTGCGTTGATTACATCGATGCTTGGTTTGTATAATTTATATTTACTTTTTCACTGCAATCACAATTCCTGATGCCCAATTGAACTTGGTTAACACGATGTCTGTGCGTTGTTCCAAACTTTCGATCAGTGCTGTTGCTTTTTCTGCGTGGCCATCTGGCCAATTTGCTTGCGGCAACATATCATCAATAATGTACAGGCCGCCGGTTTCCAGCATGTTCAACGTTTCATCCAAAGTGTTGTATTTGCCCGCCCAGGTATCTGCAAAAATATAACTGAATTTACGCTGATTGTTGTTTTCGAGCCATTCTTCGCCATCGGCACAAACCAGTTCTAAACGCTCATCTTTACCCAAATACTGATGAGCAATTTGCTGCACCTGTTCATCATTATCAACAGAAATTAAGGTTGAATTTGCATCCATTCCTTCCAAAATCCAGGCTGTCGAAAGTCCGGTTCCTGTTCCCAGTTCCAAACAATTACTGCCTGGTTTCGAAGCAGCCAAAGTGCACAGCAAAGAGCAAGTCAGTAATTCGGAAGGCATCGTAAAGCCCTGTTCTTCAGTAGCAAACTTAATTGCCGCGTAGGCAGCTGGTTGTGTAATTTGTAATTCTGTCATAATGTTCGGTACTTCTTTTATCACCTCAATTTTAGGTTGATAAAAGAAGTATTATGCTTTTCAATTGTAATTAAGCAGGACTGAAGGCTGATTGCCGAAAGCTAACAGCTAACCCTACATCGTAAAAACCTTATCACGGTTGTTTAAAAACTCGTTTTCGCTAACTTCTTGTCCGGGTTCTAATTGCTCAAATTCCCTAATCTTGCGGTTAAAACCTTCGCTGCTTTTGATGATGGCGATGCGCGCACTTCGTACAAATTCTATCAAACCATAAGGCTGCAAAGCATAAAGTAGATTATCAGTTTCGGTGCGGTGGCCGGTCGTTTCAAAAACGGTATAATCTTTCCGGATCACTACGGCTCGCGCGCCATGTTCGCGCAGCAAACGTTCTACCAGAACTTTCTCGGCAATCGTATCGGTCGGCACTTTGTACAAAGCCATTTCCTGCCAGATAATTTCTTCGTTTGTATGGAAATAAACTTTTAAAACCTCTACCTGCTTTTCAATCTGGCGGGAAAGTTTGCGCACCACTTCTTCGGTTTCGGTCAAAACAATATCGAAACGGTGAATGCTATCAATCTCAGAAGGCGAAGTATTCAGGCTGTCGATATTGATTTTTCGCCTTGTAAAAATAATCGCGATGCGGTTAAGCAAACCAATCTGGTTTTCGGTGTAAACGGTAATGTTATATTCTTGTTTAGCCTCACCCCGGCCCTCTCCAAAGGAGAGGGAGGCATTGCTGTTTCTAGCTATTTTATTTTCCATGTTTTTGAACTTTTTATTGGCTCCTCCCTCCAGGGAGGCTGGGTGGGTTACCTCAACCTGATTTCACTCACGCTGCAACCTTGCGGCACCATCGGGAAAACGTTATTTTCCTTCGTTACCATCACTTCCAGCAGGTAAGAACCTTTGTGGTTTAACATTTCTTTTAAGGATGATTGTAGTTCTTCCCGTTCCGAAATACATTTCCCAGCAATGCGGTAAGCAGCGGCAACTGCTACAAAATCAGGGCTTTGGATATCTACAAACGAGTAACGTTTATCATTAAACATATCCTGCCACTGGCGCACCATTCCCAAAAAACGATTGTTTAGAATAATGATTTTTACGTCGATGCCGCTTTGCATAATCGTACCAAGTTCCTGGATCGTCATTTGGATACCGCCATCTCCGGCTACGGCAACAACCGTACGTTCCGGTGCGCCAAACTTGGCCCCGATAGCTGCCGGTAAAGCAAAGCCCATCGTGCCCAAACCGCCGCTGGTTACATTGCTGCGGCTTTTGTTAAATTTGGCATAACGACAAGCAACCATTTGATGCTGACCAACATCGGAAACAATAATTGCTTCTCCATCAGTTAAAATATTAAGTTGATTGATCACTTCGCCCATCGTTAACTCACCAGAAGTTGGATTGAGTTCCGCATCAATTACCGCATCAATTTCTTTTTGCTGATAATCTCTGAACAATTGCAGCCATTCGGTATGCTTCTTTTGATCGCATAATTTGGTTAATAAAGGAAGTGTTTCTTTACAATCGCCCCAAACCGGAACAGTTGATTGTACGTTTTTATCGATTTCTGCCGGATCAATATCCAAATGAATAATTTTTGCTTGCTTGGCGTATTTATCCAAACGGCCGGTAACGCGATCATCAAAACGCATCCCGATCGCGATCAAAACATCACACTCATTTGTCAAAACGTTCGGGCCGTAATTGCCGTGCATACCCAGCATTCCAACATTCAATTCGTGGTCCGTTGGGATCGCGCTAACACCTAAAATTGTCCAGGCAGCAGGAATATTTGTTTTTTCGATAAATGCTACAAATTCTTTTTCTGCTTTCCCCAAAATCACGCCTTGTCCCCAAATCACAAAAGGTTTTTTTGCCTGGTTAATCAGTTCTGCAGCCTGCTCCACATATTCATTCCGAACAATCGGTTTCGGGCGATAACTGCGGATATGGTTGCATTTTACATAACCTTCAAAATCAAATTTCTGTATCTGCGCATTTTTGGTAATATCGATCAAAACCGGTCCTGGCCGGCCGCTGCGCGCAATGTGGAAAGCTTTTGCCATCACTTCCGGGATTTCGTTCGCATCCGTAACCTGGTAATTCCATTTGGTAACCGGCGTGGTAATGTTGATCACATCCGTTTCCTGGAAAGCATCTGTCCCCAGCAAATGCGCAAAAACCTGACCGGTGATACAAACTAAAGGTGTGCTATCTATTTGGGCATCAGCTAATCCGGTAATTAAATTGGTGGCTCCCGGGCCGCTGGTGGCAAACACTACACCAACTCTTCCAGATGAACGCGCGTAACCTTGTCCGGCATGGATTCCGCCCTGCTCGTGTCGAACCAAAATATGGTTTAACTTTTCTTTATAATCGTAAAGTGCATCATAAATCGGCATAATCGCACCGCCCGGATAGCCGAAAATCGTATCCACGCCTTCGGCAATCAAGCCTTCCAACAGTGCTACCGAACCAGAAACCGATGTGGTTTCTTTAATTTCGGGCAGGGTTAATATTTCCTCTTGTGCAGTTTCCATAACAATTTATCTTTTGAAGAAATTTTTAATGCTTCTTTTATCGTGTATTTTTATTGATCGGTAACACAGCCTTCTGCTGCGGTCGATACTTGTTTGGCATATTTGTACAAAACGCCTTTGCTTGCTTTTAATTTAGGTTGAAGCCAATTTGAACGGCGGTTCGCAATTTCTTCCTCGGAAACCATCAGTTCGATGTGTCGGCTTACGGCATCAATTTCAATCCGGTCTTCGTCTTTTACCAAGGCAATCAAACCGCCATCGAACGCTTCTGGTGTGATGTGGCCAACTACAAAACCATGCGTTCCTCCGCTGAAACGGCCATCGGTAATTAAAGCAACACTGCTGCCCAAACCTGCACCAAAAATTGCGGAAGTCGGTTTCAGCATTTCCGGCATTCCCGGTGCTCCTTTTGGCCCGACATTTCTGATGACCACCACATCTCCCGGTTTAACACGACCGCTTTGGATGCCGTGGATCAATTCAAATTCGCCATCAAAAACGCGCGCCGGGCCTTCAAACCGTTCGCCTTCTTTTCCGCTGATCTTGGCAACACTGCCACCTTCTGCTAAATTTCCGTACAAAATTTGTAAATGTCCGGTTGCTTTAATTGGTGTTTCTGCCGGAAGGATAATTTTTTGGGTATCGAAATCTAATTCCGGAACTTCCTCCAGATTTTCAGCAATTGTTTTTCCGGTAACGGTTAAGCAATCGCCGTACAGCCAGCCTTTTTGAAGCAGATATTTCATTACCGCCGGTACGCCGCCAACTTTATGCAGGTCATCCATCATGTATTTTCCGCTGGGTTTCATATCTGCCAAAACCGGAATACGGTTACTAACTTCCTGAAAATCATCTTGTGTTAACGGAACATCAACGCTTTTGGCCATTGCAATTAAATGCAAAACCGCGTTGGTTGATCCGCCCAAAACCATAATCAGCACAATTGCATTTTCAAATGCTTCGCGCGTCATGATGTCGCTTGGCTTGATGTCTTTTTCCAGCAAAATTTTGATTGCTTTCCCGGCAGCCAAACACTCCGCATCTTTTTCGGGACTGATGGCAGGATTGGAAGAAGAATAAGGCAAGCTCATGCCCAAAGCTTCAATCGCGGCGGCCATCGTGTTGGCCGTATAAATCCCTCCGCAGGCACCAGCACCCGGACAAGCATTTTTTATGACTTCTTTAAAGTCGAAATCATCAATTGTTCCGGCCAGCTTTTTACCCAAAGCCTCAAACGCAGAAATAATATTTAAATCTTCGCCTTTATAATGTCCCGGTTTAATCGTTCCGCCATAAACCATGATGGAAGGACGGTTTAAACGGCCCATCGCCATAATAGAACCGGGCATGTTTTTATCGCAGCCCGGAAGCGCAATCACGGCATCATAATATTGTGCGCCGCAAACGGCTTCGATAGAATCAGCAATTAGATCACGGCTCACCAAAGAATAGCGCATGCCATCGGTTCCGTTGCTCATGCCGTCGCTTACGCCAATCGTATTGAAAATTAACCCAACTAAATCTTCCTGCCAGATACCTTTTTTCACAATCTGCGCCAGATCGTTCAGGTGCATATTGCAGGTGTTGCCATCGTAACCCATGCTTACTACGCCAACTTGTGCTTTCTGCATATCGTCATCCGTTAAGCCAATTCCGTAAAGCATCGCTTGCGCTGCTGGTTGCGTTGGGTCTTGGGTGAAGGTTTTGCTGTACCGGTTTAATTCTACCGCTTCTGTTATCTCTGTATTTTCCATTAAACCGGATGATGACTGTATTTTATTGTGACTGATTATGCCGAATAAATTTCTATTGCTTCTTTAATCATTCAAGCTTAAAAGCAATGTTTAAATATTTTATTGATTAAATGTAAGGTAGAAACTTAGATAATTTATTGCAACCTTAAATAGAAAAAAATTACATTCTTTTCAAGAACTCATAAAAGAATTAAATATCTAATTTAAACATAAACGCATACTTATAATTTGGTAGCTGCTATACCAAAGTTGAAAATGGTATTTGGTATAAGCTTTTATCTTTTTACTGATAAATATGTTTTTCTGCCTAAAATTGGTCATGGTTAGAAAAAGTTACAAAAAAGGGCAAAAAAAAACCCGACTATTAAGTCAGGTTTTATACCGGTAAAAGAAGCATCAAATTGTTTCTACGCCTTCGGCCAAAAGCATAACTTTATTATTGAGCACTTCGATTACCCCGCCTTTGATAAAGAAAGTCTGCGCTTTGGCGTTGGTACGGACAACGATTTTACCATGATCTAAAGTAGAGATAATAGGCGCATGGTTGTTCAGCACTTCAAACGAACCCATAGAACCGGGAACAGTTACCGAAGTAATTTCTCCGTCAAAAAACTTTTTATCAGGGGTGATGATTTCTAATGTCATGTTTTGGGTGAGAGGTTAGAGGTGTGGGGTGAGGAATTTCTACCTCATACCTCGCACCTCAAACCTAATTAATCGTTTGCTTCTGCTAATAATTTTTTACCTTTTTCAATGGCTTCTTCAATGTTTCCAACCAGGTTGAAGGCAGCTTCGGGATATTCGTCCACTTCGCCGTCCATAATCATGTTGAAGCCTTTGATTGTTTCTTTGATATCAACCAATACTCCTTTTAAGCCGGTAAATTGTTCGGCCACGTGGAAAGGCTGCGATAAAAAACGTTGTACCCGGCGCGCGCGGGAAACGGTTAGTTTATCTTCTTCGGATAACTCATCCATACCTAAAATGGCGATGATATCCTGTAATTCTTTATAACGCTGCAAAGTTTCTTTAACGCGTTGCGAGGTGTTGTAATGTTCCGGGCCTAAAGCCGAAATATTTAAAATACGGGACGTAGAATCCAAAGGGTCAACAGCTGGATAAATGCCCAGCTCGGCAATTTTACGGGAAAGTACGGTAGTGGCATCCAGGTGGGCGAAAGTGGTTGCCGGGGCCGGATCGGTCAAATCATCCGCAGGCACATAAACGGCTTGAACGGAAGTGATGGAACCGCGTTTGGTAGAAGTAATCCTTTCCTGCATCAAACCCATTTCGGTAGCCAGAGTTGGCTGGTAACCTACGGCAGATGGCATCCGGCCTAACAAAGCCGATACTTCTGCACCTGCCTGTGTAAAGCGGAAAATATTATCTACAAAGAACAAAATATCTTTCCCTTGTCCTTCGCCTTCCCCGTCACGAAAATATTCTGCAACGGTTAAACCTGATAAAGCCACGCGCGCACGTGCACCCGGAGGCTCGTTCATCTGGCCAAAAACCAAAGTCGCTTTAGATTCTTTTAATTTTTCTTTATCTACGGAAGGTAAGTCCCAGTCGCCTTTTTCCATCGAATGCAAAAACGCATCGCCGTAATTGATAACGCCGGATTCGATGAACTCACGCAATAAGTCGTTTCCTTCACGGGTGCGTTCGCCAACACCGGCAAACACAGATAAACCTGCATAAGCTTTGGCAATGTTATTCACCAGTTCCATAATCAATACCGTTTTACCAACGCCGGCACCGCCGAACAAACCAATTTTGCCGCCTTTGGTATAAGGTGCCAAAAGGTCGATCACTTTGATGCCGGTAAAAAGTATTTCTGTTTCGGTAGATAATTCTTCAAACTTCGGAGGTGCGTTGTGGATCGGATAACCCTGCGAATTATCAATCTCGCCAATGCCATCAATTGCCTCGCCGACAACATTGAACAAGCGCCCTTTGATCTGATCGCCAACCGGCATTTTTATCGGTGAACTGGTATCGGTTACCGGCATTCCGCGCAACAGCCCGTCGGTCGAATCCATTGCAATTGTTCTTACACGGTCTTCGCCCAAATGCTGCTGAACTTCTAATACAACCTTCTGGCCGTTATCTTTGGTAATCTCCAATGCATCAAAAATTTTAGGAAGATGTGCATTATCTGCAAAACTTACGTCAACCACGGGGCCGATAATTTGTGCTATTTTTCCAACGTTTGGCATATATGTTTTAATTAATATAAGCTTTAAAAGGCTTTTTTTGGATTGCAAAACTACGTTTTACCGGCTACAATTACAATGCTTTAAGTAAAGAAATTACGGTTGCAGGCAGCAATTTTCAAAAAAATCCTTTATTAAATTAAGGCTGTTCCCTCAATATAATATACTTCTTTTAAGGCATAAAATTTTGTTTTGATACGTCATCAGTATAAATAATAGTACTTTAGGAACTTAAAAATATAAATTTATGGTTATTCAAACCGGGCAGCCTGCGCCCCAGTTCACCTTGTTTTCTTCGGATTTAAAAGAAGTTTCCCTTAGCGGTTTTGCCGGTAAAAAAGTAATCATCCATTTTTTCCCGATGGCTTTTACCGGAACCTGCACTACGCAATTGTGTACCGTACGCGATAATTTTAGTTATTATGAGGGTTTGAATGCAGAAGTACTGGGGATTTCTGTTGATTCACCTTTTACACTGGCCAGGTTTAAAGAAGATAACCATTACCAGTTTCCGCTGCTTTCGGATTTTAACAAAGAAGTTTCCAAGGCTTACGGTCCTTTTTACGAAGAGTTCGTCTTCGGCTTAAAAGGTGTGTCAAAAAGAGCTGCTTTTGTTATTGATGAAAATCAAAATATTATTTATGCAGAAGTTTTGGAGTCGGCAGGAGACTTGCCTGATTTTGCTGCAATTGACGCTTTGATTAAGTAATTTCAAAAAAATTATAGCGGATTAAAAAGATATTCTATTTTTGCAGTCCGTTTAAAAAAGCACTTGTAGCTCAATTGGATAGAGCACCTGACTACGGATCAGGAGGTTTGGGGTTCGAATCCCTACAAGTGCACCTAAAAATAAAGCCTTTCTGGTAATTGCCGGAAAGGCTTTTTAAATGAACACACCATGCTTAATTTAGTATTGTTTGGCCCTCCCGGTGCCGGAAAAGGCACACAATCCCAAAAGCTGATCGATCATTATCAGTTGGTGCATATTTCTACCGGTGATATTTTTCGTGCACACATCAAAAATCAAACCGCGTTAGGACAAATGGTTACACAACTGCTTGCCGATGGTAAATTAGTGCCGGATGATATCACCATTGCCATGCTGGAAGAAGAAGTCCAGAAAACCCCGCAGGCAAAAGGGTTTATTTTTGATGGTTTTCCGCGCACTGTTCCGCAAGCACAAGCTTTAGATATTTTTTTGATCGGCAAAAACGAAAAGATCAACGCTGTAATTGCGCTGGACGTAACGCAGGAAGAACTGACGCGGCGCATTGCCGAACGCCATAAATTAAGCAACCGGCCTGATGACAGTGCCGATAAACTGACAAAACGCATCGAGGAATATTTTACCAAAACCATACTTGTTTTACCTTATTACGATGACCAAAGCAAATTGCATAAAGTAAACGGTATCGGCCAAATTGAAACCATTTTTGCTGATTTGTGTAATGTAGTTGATGGGTTGGAGGTATGAGGTATCAGCCTTTAGCTATCAGCTCTGATCTATCAACCATTAACCTTTTCCCTTTCTACCCTTAACCTTTCACCTCAAACCTTTTTCCTTTCGCCTCAAAACCTTTCTCCTTAATCATGTCCCAAGGTTCTAATTTTGTTGATTACGTAAAAATCTGTTGCCGTTCCGGTCATGGCGGTGCGGGTTCTGCACATTTGCACCGGGATAAACATACGGCAACCGGCGGGCCAGACGGCGGCGACGGCGGCCGCGGCGGACACGTAATTGTAAAAGGGAACGCACAATTGTGGACGATGCTTCACCTTAAATTCCGCAAACATGTGATTGCAGAAAACGGAGCTTCAGGCGGAAGTTCAACAAGTACAGGGAAATCCGGGAAAGATGAAATCCTGGAAGTTCCGTTGGGAACCATTGCCAAAAACGCAGAAACAGGCGAAACGTTATTCGAAATCACCAAAGATGGCGAAACTAAGATTTTGACGGAAGGCGGCCGCGGCGGGTTGGGCAACTGGCATTTTAAATCGGCCACGCAGCAAACGCCGCGTTTTGCGCAGCCTGGCGAACCGGGTTTAGAAGAATGGAATGTGCTGGAATTAAAAGTTTTGGCCGATGTTGGTTTGGTAGGTTTCCCAAATGCCGGGAAATCGACTTTATTATCGGTTGTGAGTGCGGCCAAACCGGAAATTGCCGATTATGCCTTTACTACTCTGGTGCCAAATCTTGGGATCGTGGCTTATCGCGATCAAAAATCTTTTGTGATGGCGGATATTCCCGGGATCATCGAAGGTGCTTCTGCCGGAAAAGGTTTAGGTTTCCGTTTCCTGCGGCACATCGAACGTAATTCGGTTTTGTTGTTTATGATCCCTGCCGATACCAACCGCTCGCTAACTCAGGAATACGATATTTTACTGAACGAGTTGGAACTATACAACCCGGAACTGATGCAGAAACCGCGTGTTCTCGCCGTTACCAAAGCCGATCTTTTAGACGAAGAATTGCAAACGGAAATGAAAGCAACGTTGCCCAAAAATATTCCTGCGGTTTTTATCTCTTCCGTTCAGCAAAAAGGTTTGGTTGAACTGAAGGATTTGCTTTGGAAAGCAATTAACGCTTAGCATACTTCTTTTACCAGGTAAAATTATTAGGCTTCAATTGTTCGCTGTTTTACTTTTATCGCAGGGTTTCCCTGATAAACAAAATAAGCTTCCATATTTTTCGTGGCAATGCTGCCCGCATTTAAAACAGCGTGTTCGGCAGCAAAAACATTTGGGCAAACCAAAGCTTTTGCGCCAATCCAAACGCCATCTTCTAAAATAATTCCGCCGGTTATTAAATCGAAAGTTGACTTAGAAAAATCATGGTTTCCGGTTTGTAACATTGCGCCTTGGGACAAGCAAACATGGGAACCAATTTTCACTGGGACCAGGTTATCAATCCAAACTTCTTCGCCAATCCAGCTAAAATCACCCACAATTAAAAACCAAGGCGATTTGATGTTGAGCCGATGCCGAAGTACAATTCCTTTCCCGATTTTCGCACCAAATAACCTCAATAAAAAAACTTTAAAAGCAGAGGACGGAAAAAGCGAAGTTTTAAAAATTAATGCACTGATATAGAACCAAATAATCCGTCTCGGCCAGTTTGCGCCGTGGTTATAATGCTGGCTGTTATAAGCTGCTAAATTGGTTTTACCGTTGTTCAAGGCAATGCTTCTTTTACCGTACCTTTTTCAATCCAAACGTAAAGCGTAACCGTGAGGAGCGCATAAATTAACAGGTTAAAAACAGTATGGTGGTTAATTTGATGAAAACCTTCGCCTTTGCCATAAACGGCCAGCAACATAAAACGTAGGATATTGAGCAATTGGAAACCAGAAATATAACCAATCAGCAGCCAAAGTTTTGCTTTAAACGCCGCCGGATAAGTAAGCGCGAAAGCCGTTAAAAAACTCATCACACCCAAACCTAAACAATCGTAAGACAAGTTTATTCTGCTGTAACTAACCGCCATCAGCGAGAAATTATTGATTTTTGTTTGATAACCTAAAAAGTTTAAAGCTGCAGAACTTGCATGCAACAAAAAGTTACGAAGAGCTTGTATGTAGTTAAAATGCTGTGCTAAAAACGAATTGTAATTGCCACCGACAGTCATTAAACCGTTGTAAAACAAGTTGAAATAATAGAAAATTGCAAATAAAAAAATCAAACGAAATGCAAATTGTAACTCGGGTTTTTTGGAAGTTTTTTGTTTGGGCGTTTCTGATGTTTGCTGCAGCATTAGTTCATCGATTTTTACATCGACCATCAACCTAAACCAAAAACCTTGTAAAAAGTGAAAGACAATTCCTGTTTTTCCGTCTAAAAAACCCAATTGAAAAATCATCCGATAAAAGAAGTATATCGCTGGCCGCCAGTATCTTGGCAGTTTCCACCAAATGTTTTTTAACCAGGCCGTGCGTTCGTCCGGCGTGCCTCCAAACTTTGGTTTTAAAGTTTGCTGCCGAAGTTTTTGCAAGCGTTCAACTTCTTCCTGCGCCAGCAAATCGCTGTAACGGTTATGTTTATCGATCCAAAAACTAATTTTATTTTCCTTCAAATTTTCTTCCAGTAAATGGCCGTCTTTCCAAATTTTAGTTTTGCCGGGAACGATAAAACGATGGTCCATGTTTTCGTTCAAATCAGAAAATCCAATTTCATAACGAAACATTTTAAGCAAATAGAACGGATAATAACCGCCATGTTTAATCCACCGGCCTTTAAAATAATTTTTTCGGTTGAAGTAAATACCGTTTACATCTGCGAAATTTTTGTCATCAAAGTTTTTAAGTTGTAAAAGGAGTTCTGGAGAAACCTGCTGATCTGCATCCAAACAAATTATCCAAGGTGTTTTTATGTCGAAACTTTTCAATGCAAAATCCCACTGTTTTGGATGGTTTTCAAAAGGATGAAAAGCTATAGTTGCATGATATTGTTTACAAATATCCAAAGTTGCATCTGTGCTGCCAGAATCCAAAACAAAAACCGGTGCCTCCAAACTTTGGACAGATTGCAGCAAACGCGGCAAATGTATTTCTTCGTTAAAAGTAAGGATGATGAAAGAAAAAGGCTTCATTTTTAAATCATCCATGCACAATTACTTCTTCGTAAAAGTTGATGTATTGTTTAACCAATTTTTCTTCTGCAAAATCCTGCCTGATTTGGTTTGGAGCTTGTAACCTTACTTCGTTTAACCATTGCCTGTCATGGTTTATTTGTGTTAATCGTTCCCGGAGTTTTTCGGGCTGATTTTTAAAAGTTCGGCCTAAATTTTTCGACTTTACATATTCAGCCAATCCAACTTGTTCACTTATCAAAACTACAGTTCCAACCGCTAAAGATTCGATCACTACGTTTCCAAAGTTTTCATTGTAAGAAGGTAAAACCAGTAAATCATGTGCTTGCAAAACATCAAATTTAGTTCCGTTGCTTTGCAAACCAATCCAATTTACAAAAGGTTCCATGCTTCTTTTACGCACTATTTTTTTAAGCGAACTGATGTATTCAGGTTCTCCAGTTCCGGCAATGGTTAACTGATAAGGAAAGTCAATATTTTCCAAAGCTTCCAACAAAATTTCTAATCCTTTTTTAGCTTCTATCCTCGATAAAAAAATCAATTTTAAAGTTGTATTTTTTGAGTTTTTAATTGGACTTTGGTTTGGAGGAAGGCCGATAAAATTGGAAATAACTTGAATAAACTTTGGATGGACAAGTTCAATTATATTCTGTTTTTCCTGCTCACTTGTAACATGAAAATAACAATTGGAAAGTAATTTTTTACCTGCTAAAAAATGTATCCATTTTTTAACAGAGATATGTTTATGGTTGAAAGAATAGTTGCTTAAAGTCCCTCTCGGCGATAAAACAACCGGCACTTTTTTAATTTGTGCAATTAAACAAGTTAATATCGAAACCAAGTTCCACCAGGCATGGATGTGAATAATTAAAGGTTCTTTTGTTTTTTTTAAGGTTTGGAAAAGATGTTTCAGCAAGGCTGGAGAAAAATGGGAATGATCTTTAGTCAGCCTTTTGAAAAACCAAACCGGCACCTGATCAATCCAGGTTACTTGTTTCGCAGGAAAAGAATGTTCGGTTTTGCCGTTGGCAAGCGTTGTAAAAACTTCTACCTCTAATCCGGCTTTTACCAGTTCTTCGCTTAGCTTGGACACCGACATGGTTGGCCCGCCGTAAATAACCGCTGGTTTATAGGAAGCAGTAACTTGGATAATTTTCAATCGCCCCTTTCTAAAACACGGACAAAAAACATAAAACGGGCAATCAGCAGCATTGTGATATAGCTCCAAAAAACGGAATTCAGCAAAAATTCAAAACTTAAACCACGCCAAAATATTTGGAACAAACCAGAATAAATTAAGGCAGTGCCTAACAAATATCCGCCAAACAAACGTTCGGCTTTTAAAGCAATTAACTGGGCAACAGCACCGTAGATAAATAAAACCAGGAAAATACCAACACCTCCATTAAATAAATAAGCATCTGCAACCAAGGCGGGTTTGGCAGAAACATTGGTTCCTTTGGCAGCAATCCCGGCATTAAAAACGCGCTGCATCACCATGTCTTCAGTGTTAACTTTGTTCGGCCAAAAAACACGAGGAATGAGCGATTGAAAAGATTGTTTAATCATTTTCATTCCGTAAAAATCGAAATACCTTGGCGTGGATTGAATGTATTTAGTGAACATATCAATTTCACTCAACCTAAAAACCAGAAAACTCCAGTTGCTGTCACTTGCATCGGCCGAACTGTTTAAAGTGGCATCTAAAGCTATTTTTGAAGCAGCTTCTGCAGAAAAATCGCCAGACCACGCGTTTTGTCTAAATACTTGATTATAAGTAGGTAAAAGCATAAAAACAACAAAAAGTACAGGTGCAAAAACCAAAACGACCGTTCGTTTATAAAGCGGATAAAGAAATATGGCCAGCACCAACAAGCCAACTATGACCGGTTCTTTATAGCCCGATAAAAATGATTTGTAGAAATTGAACCCGAAAAGAATAGCGGAAGCAATAATATTAAGTGTTTTATGCAGCGGAATGGCAAAAGCCAGGGCAAGCGTTGCCGCAATAAAACTTAATGCGTTAAACTGTGTGGAAAACTGGGTTAACCCCGGAACGAAAGCAAAAATAACGGAAACCAGCATAGAAATAACTGCTACACAAAGCAGCAAATCTGCCTGGTTATGGTTTTGTAATTGATACTGCTTTTTAACCGGATAATTCATAAACAGCAGTAAACCAGTTATAAAAGCAGCATGGCCAAGGCAATAATAACGCTGGCATTCTGCAATCATCATCAGCTTTTTTTGGTCTGGTTTAAAGAGTTGGTTCAGCAAATGGAAATTTTCATAACCCAAAGTATCCAAGTAATAAAAAATAGATGAGCAGCACATATAACCTGCAAAAATAACCTGTGTTAAAAAAAGCGGTCGCATCAATTGTTCGCCTAAAACACGGTCGTTTGGTATCGGTTTAACCCAACCTGTCATCGTTGTAAAAAAGATGAAGAATGAGCCAAGCCAGGCAACAATGTAGGACACTTGTGGAAAAGAACTTAGCAGCCAGGCGAAAATCCAGGGAAGATAAAGCACAAAAAAACGTTCTGGTCGGTTTTGGTTAAGCATAATACAATATTTTCTCTTGCATTGCTTCAACTGCTATGTAGAAATTCCAGGGTTTGATGATTACTGCCGAAGCTTGTCCGTATGTTTCTAAAACGGATTTCTGCTGGCATAAGTAACGTAGTTTTTCAGTCAAATCTTCCGCGTTTCCAGATTGAAAAACTAAACCGTTTTTTCCTTCCAAAACTAAATCAATCGCACAACCAACCCGGTCAGAAACTAAAACTGCTTTGCCGCAAGCCATTGCTTCGTTTACAGCCAGTCCCCAGGTTTCATTTTGGTAGGAAGGCAGGCAGAACAAATCGCAGTTTTGGTAAATGCCCGGCATGGACAGTTGGTTTTGAAAATCAAGAAAATGAATTCTTGATGCTGTTTTTAGCCTGCTTTTTTTTGCTTTTAACCCTTTTTCCAACGGCCCGTTTCCAACAAAAAGTAAATGTGTGTTTTGCTGGTCCAATTTTTCAAAAGCATCTAACAATAAAGCAGGATTCTTTTTTGCTTCCAGCTTTCCGGCAAAAAGTATTAAAATTTCTTTTGTTTTGATGTTGAATTTTCCCCGAAGTTTTGCTGCTTCTGCCGAACAGTTTGTTGCAAACCTTTCATTATCAACAGCATGAGCTGCAAAAGTGAGCTGATCATCTTTCAATCCAAACCTTTTAAAATATGCCTTATTATTTGTGCCGGTAAAAAAAGCATGGTCAACATGACGATAAACCCAACTTAGCAAAATATTTTTGATACTGTTTTTTCTATCCAGCAAAGTCGAATCGCCCCGAAAAAAAACAGGAATTTTACTTTTAAAATAACGCATCACCTTTAAATGACTTTGATACGCCCAGCCGTAAACTAAAATTGCATCTGCTTTCCAGGCTTCTATTTCTTTGATTAGATCCGGATTTTTAATTCCCCAAAAACTATTAGAACTTGCGTTCTTAGATGTATTTTTTTGAAACTGGTAAGGATAACCTTGCAGCAAAGGAATATCCCAACTGATGCTTCGGCCAAAACCAGGATCGTGTTGCTTTAACCCGGCTTCACCTAAAGTATAAAAAACCTTGACATCCAATTTTTTTTGCCGATGCAATAGTTGAAAAACAGGCGCATAATATTGAATTGGATGTGTGGTGATAATGGCTAAACGCATGTTAGATTTTTTCGCCCATCACTTTAAATTTTTCTGCGTTTTTCAAACGTTTATTAATAGAATCTATATCGCGGCAATAAATGGTATTGTTATCACCATAAGTGTTTAATAAAACCAGCTTACGTTCAAAAGGGTAATATTGATAAGGTTTAAAGTTGTGTGCAATAAGAAGTTCATGAATATCAGCATCTTTAAAACCGTAACGTTCCCCGCTTCCGTTCAGTTCAATTATAATGGCTTTAAGTGTTGGTTGTTGTAATGTTTCGCCCATTCCTTTCAAAACTTCTGATTCAAAACCTTCAACATCTATTTTAATCAGCGAAAGATTTTCATGGATAGTTAAATCATCTACCTTGATAACTTTTACGGTTTCTACATTGAAATTTTGTAATTCTTTGGCATTAATAACATGGTTGGTAGTATCCTCATCATTAGAGAATTCTAAAACGCCAACCTCCGCACCAGCTGCAGCGTTAATTAAAGTTACCTTATTTTGAAGTTGGTTTAAGGTGATGTTTTTATTAGTGATAACTGAAGTATTTGCAGACGCTTCAATAGCGACGGTTTTAGCTTTACAAACACCGGATGCCAGCAACGTGTACGAACCTACATTTGCGCCAATATCAACAAAAACATCCTCAGCCCTTAAAAAATGAAGAAGAAAAGCCATGTCGTTAAATTCATGCAACCCGGTATAAATATTGCCGGTAATACCAGTTAAGCCTTTGCGGGCGTAAAATTTTGTACCACCTATAAACGGCTTTATAATAAATTTTGACGGTTGAAAACTGCTTTGTATCTGCCAATATAAAAACCTGAAAAGTGCTTTAAATGGATGCTTTTTTCCTAAAGGATGATTGTAGATGAAACCAAACGTCCTTTTAATTTTTTGCATGGACTACTTCGTCAAACAGCAGGCATTGGTTTAAAACCATTTGTTGTACAGCATATTTTTTTAAAGCATCAGGATTGTATTGTTGCTGTTTTTGGCCGGAATTAAGCAAGCTTTTAAAGAAATTTTGGAGGTTATCTTTAGTTGCCTGCTGATAATTGTAAACATGTTTTACATTAAATTCTTTAAATATATCAATGGCCGGACTTTCCAAGTTAAAAATGGCCAGAATAGATTTTTTAGTTAAGATGTAAGGATAAATTTTAGAGGCAGAATATTGAGGATCATCCGAGCCGGGAATAAACAGCGCATCGGCAGCGAGCAAAGTATTGATGGTACTGTAAAACCCAATCCGGTCAGTAATTTCTGTAACCTGATCTTCTAACCCAAACTGCTGTGCAAGCGGAAAAATAGTTGGTTTTGCCAATGCTTTAGGCGCATAACTGGTTCCGATAAAGTAAAAATGGAACTGTTTAAACACTTCGGCTTCATTTTCTAATGCTTCTTTTATCGCATAAAGAAGAAGTTGGACAGCAATTTTCATATCTGCCCCGCCGCGGCCAACGTAAACAACATTAATTTTTTTTGAGTTGAATTGAACAGCAGGCGGACAAACATTTTGATTTTTTGCCGCTATTGCAAAATCTTTTTCAAAAGCACCAAAAGGAATTACTGCCGAAGGCTTTGTTTTAAGTTGAGGATAGCGTTGATGCAAAGTGGTGATGTAATCTGGTGAAACACTAATTAAACCATCGCAGTTTTTCATCGCAACGGGTTCCAGATATTTGTGCAAACGATAGGAAAACCAATATTTCCGTGGCCGTTCCTGCTTTGGTTTATCCTGATAATAATTTGTATGCCAGGCATCTTGCATATCAATTACATAAGGAATCCCAAAACGATTTTTCCAATAAACACCTAAAACGCAAAGCGGAAATTGAGTGGTCGAAAAATAAACCAAATCATATTTTTTTGCCTGTAAAAGAAGCATTACCTCTTTTCGATAAAACCACAAGGAGCGCAAAGCCAAACTTCCCAAACCAAATTTTGCAGTCCATTTTTTAGAAAAAGCTTTAACCTGATGGATAATTGTATCCACAGGAATACTTTGCAGAAGTAGTTTATCTTTTGGTATTTCCGAATATTTTTGATTTACACAAACCACTTCTGCTTCCCAGCCAAAATCTTTAAAATACGATAAACTTATTCTTATACGCTGACTATCAGCGGCATTAGACGGCGGGAAATAAGGCGAAATGATTAGCACACGTTTCAATTTACCAATATTTCCTCTACTACTTTTAAAAATTTAAGGCTTTCGGTTTCCCAGTTTAGGTTTTTTCGTGCTGCATAAAATGCTGTTTGTTTTGTTTTTAACAATAAACCGGGTTCGATAATAAAGCGTTTTAAAATTGTTGCTAATTGTTGTCCGTTTCCTTTTTCATAACAAAAACCTAACGTTGGGTTTTCGGTAATAAATTGCTTTTGCGCAGTAGTATCACTTGTAATAATAGCCAAACCGGCTTGCAGATAAGTAAAAATTTTATTGCTTAAAGCAGAGTTGTTATTGATAGAAAAACCAGGTTCGAGTGCCAGGCCAACATCAAATTGTGCAGCAAAAATTGGCAGTTGATCGGGATTGATTTGTTTGTGAAAAAAGATTTCAGGCTTCTTCTCAAACTGCAAACCTGTAATAATTTCTTCAAATCCGATGCTTGTTTTATCGGCTAAAAACCCTAACAAATGCAGTTCGATATTTTCTTTTTTGAGGATTTTTAATGCTGACAAAACATCCTGCAAGCCACGGTTTAAACCAATGGTTTGCGAAAACCAGAAGAGTTTTAACGGTCCGTTTGTTTTTACAACCGGCGGCGATACTTCTTTTACCACCGGAAAAGCGTTAAGTACGGCCGTTATTTTTTTTGATGGAAATGATTTTTGATAAAGCTGCGTGATCGGTAAACTACTGGTAGTTAAATAATTAGTTTGCGGAATGTATTTTTGTTCTATAAAAGTTTTAAGCTTTACATCCGGGTTTTGCGGATCATTACTCACCTCATTTCTATGAAAATCCTCCGCGTCAAAACCACATTTTACTTTTCGTTTTTTAGCAGCCCAAACAGCAACGGGCAAAGCTGCCAGGTTATGGGCAATGTACAAGTCGGCACGATGTCGTAATGCTTCTTTTAGCAGTAAAAAAGTGCATCGGCCTAAAGCGTTTTCGGCCAGGCCAAATTTAAACCCAAGATGTTTCGCCAATAATTTTGCTGCTTTATACTGCATCCGGGTTAGCCAGTATAAAATTTTATTTTTTGTTGGGGAACCGCCAACACGTATAGCTTTCCATAGTTTTGCAGGCAACATTTTGGAGTCTATTTCGGTTCCCCAATCGTTCCAATACTGATAAATCACAATCACTTTGTAACCGGCTTTTGTTAAAGCATCAGCTTCTTTTACCAGGCGTGGGTTTAATACTGGCTGGCCGGAAGTAATCAACACAATAGTTTTATTCATTAAATAATGAAAGATATTGTGCTGCAATTATTTTAACGTCAAACCTTTTTTCGGCTGTTTGCCTACAAATTGCCCTGTCTATATTTTCTATATTTTGCAAAGCATCAATCATTTCACTTTCAGTATTTACCAAAAAGCCTGATAATCCCTGATCAATAACTTCCGGGGCAGCAGCATGATTGAATGCTATAACCGGAGTACCGCAGGCCATTGCCTCAATCATCACTAAACCAAAAGCTTCATCACTGCTAAAAGGGAAAAGCATTGCTTTTGCTTTGCCTAACAATTCGTTTTTTTGAATGTCATTGACAGCTCCAACATATTTAATTTGTTTCTGATCAATATAAGGAGCCACATGTGTTTTATAATAGGCTAAATTATCAGGAGTTGAAGGTTTGTTACCTGCAATAATTAATTGGTTGCCTGTTTTTAATGCTACATTTATAGCAATATGAGGGCCTTTAACTTTGTCAAGCCGGCTTAAAAAAATTAATGGTGCATTAAAATTTATAGACTTAGTCGGATTATATTTATTAAAATCGATAGTATTATAAACGGTTCGCCATATTCCAGCTGCGTTCCCCGTTTTTACACAATAATTGCTACATGCAGTAAAAATTAAATTTTTATTTGGAAGGTTACTTATTACTTTAATACCGAATGGAGATACCTTGCGGCCATAACTCATTATTTTTTTTACCTTGTAATTTAGTATTGGCAACAGATAAATTAAACGCCCAAAATTATGGACAAGGTCAAATTTTTTTTTATTTCTCCGCAAAAATCTCCATACTGAAAAAATTTCTTTATACTTTATCCATTTTGTACGTTTTAAATCATTAGTACCATAAGTAAATGTTTTACCACTACAATAAGAATCTGGCCCGGCAAGTAATGTAACCCGATGCCCTAAACGATGGTATTCCTCTGCAAAAAGATAAACTAAACGCTCATGTCCACCGTAAAGCTGTGGCGGAACAGGAATACCAGGATCCATTATAAGGAGCACATTTAAAACATTTTTTTTCAAACGTTATTTCCTGATTTGTGCTTAAGCCTCATGATAATATGTTGTAAAAGCCGTGCTACTTTCCAGCCAGCAATATCTTTAATAACCTCGATTAATTTTCCACCTAAAACCGGTACGTATTTAGTACCACCCATTTCTGTAATTTTTTGCTTGATAGCTTTTGATAAAACATTTTCAGATGGATAAATATTAACCTCCAACTGTTTTAACAATGCGGCAATTATCGGGTTAATAAGCAAAGGATTTTTATATTGATGCAGATGTTGGTGGATTAAAATAATAGAGTCAAACTGACTTTGCAATGCTTTTGAATTTTTTTGTGCTGACAGCGAATGCCAGGTTTTATATTTACGGTAATAGCAAAAGGTTTCATCGGTATAAATAATCTTTTCAGAAGCTAAAACAACACGGCAAAAATACTCTCCGTCATCATTTACGGTTAAGTTTTCATTCCAAAAACCGACTTTTTTAATTAGTCCGATTGGTGTGAGCCAGGAATGTAAGGCAATCATTCCCGTTTGATTATTTACTGAACCATAAAGCTTTAACAAAAAATTGAAAGGGTTGGCATTGCTTTGATAAAAAACTTTTTCGTGGGCCAAAGGCAAAATATTTTCAACAGAATTACCGTCTAAAAAATGTATAACAGGGCAAATAGCAAGTTGATTGCAGGAAAAATTAATTGTGTTGAGCTGCGATTCAATTTTGTTGTTTTTAAGTAAATCATCTGCATCCAAAAATTGTATAAATTTTCCTTTTGCTTCTTTTATGCCTAAATTTCTTGCGGCACTTGCACCTTGGTTTTTTTGCCGAAAAATTTTTACATTTTCACTTTCATATAATTTTGCTATGTTAAAAGAAGCATCATCAGAGCCATCATCAATAATTATAATTTCTTTGTTTGTCCAAGTTTGGTTTAAAGCAGAATTAATAGTTTGAGATAGATACTTTTCTGCATTAAAAACAGGAATAATAATCGAAACCAGTGGCTTCATCTCGAATTAAAAATATTTATCCATTGGTTTTTGACAGAAACTTTTTCCGGTATTTTATTTTGATGAAACCAAGGTTGTTTTACATATTCCAAGTATAAATCAGGATTTTTGTCTAATTCAACAACCTGATCAACTAAGTTTGATAATTCGTTTTTGTCAAATTGTAACTGCATTTTCAACTTTCGCCCACGCATTTTTAAATGCCTTTTGGTTCGGTGAAATGGAGAATGATAAAACTGCGGACGTATATCCTCAAAGTCCTGCTGACAATTTTTCTCAAGCCAGTTTATAATTTTGTTGTTGCCGATTTGCAGATAATCCCTGCCATTGATAAAGCTCTTAGTGTTGAAAATATCTCCAATATTAGGATCGCCAAAATAGATTGGCAAACTTTCTGCAAACATAGAATCATATAATTTTTCTGTTTGATAGCCAGGGAAAGTATCATTTTCAAAAGCAATTGTAAACTTGTATTGCTGCAAAAAGCTTCTTTTAGCAGTCCATTTATCGTGTTGGTTTAGCTGATCAATTCCAGCCATATTATTCATTGAACCACCAGGCGCATCTACTTTTTTGTATTTATTGAGTGCTTCAAAAAAAGCTTCCCGGTATGGGATAGGATTAGAATACAGGAAGTTACAAAATTTGGTTTTAGTTCTTAAAATGCTTTCTGTATTTATTTGTACTGGTTTTAATAACCTTTTTGGATCAAATCCGTGCCATTGAATGCGCTTGTAATTTTCCTGATTAAAAGTCTCTTCTCTTGGGATACCAAAAGCAAACTCACAACAGCTAAAATCAGGTTTTATGTTCTCGCAGAAATAACCAATCCTGGTGTAGTTTCCTTTTTTGGGAATGTCATTTCCGTATGGGCCAAATACAATAAAATCAGGCTGGTTACTTTCCTGAAAATCAAAAATGTTATGCAGTTCATTTAAAATTTCAGCTTTAGCGGTATCAAATTCTAACCCATTCTGAAATTTTATTTTTACTGTTTTTAGCATATAAAATTATAATTGTTTGCTTGGTTTTCCTGCTTTAAAATCTGATATAATTTGCTGTAAATAATTTCCAATTCAATTTCTGCTGGTAAAGTATTGTTGTTTTTTTTATTGGTAAAAGAAGTACTTTCCTTAAATTGATGCAGTGTTTTTCCGATATAAATTTTCAAGTGGGACCATAAAGAAATTTCAGCATAATCACCCGGATAACCATATTTTACTTTAGCAATCCGCGCTTCATTTTGCAAAGTTTTTTGTGTTGATGAACTGGTAATATTGCCTGGAGTAGCCACAGTTAAAGAGTTGTAACCAGTGTAATAGGCTATTTTTACATTTAAAAAAGTACAGCGCAAAGAAAACTCCCAATCCAGCATTCTAAATTGTGTGTCGTATAATCCTGTAAAACTTAAAGCATCTTTTCTAATCAACATGTAAACATCGCTAAAAGTAAAACAAGTAATTTTTTTAGCCTGCCATTGCTGGTAAAATTTTAACCTGCCTGTTTTGCTAATTTGACCGCTATTAGATAAACTTGTTTGCAAAGTATTTGAAATACAAATGGCTATTTCCGGATGTTTAAGCATCCAATCTTTACATTTACGGATAGTTGTAAGGCAGAAAACATCATCATCTATTATTTTTTTAATGATTTTTCCATTAGCAAGCAGTAAGCCTTTGTTCCAGGCATGTGCCTGGTTTTGATCAGGTTCGCTTATATATAATTGTATTTTTTTATTGTTGTATAACTGTGCTAAATATGATAGCGTACCATCGCTGCTGTTTCCATCAATTACAATAATTTCTTCGTCTGGCAAAAGGTTATTGACCAGTTTTTCTAAAGCGATTTTTAAAAAAGGTAAACGGTTGTGTGTTGCAATGATGTAAGAAAGGTTACAGTACATTACACATAAAAAAAGGTGATAAAAGAAGCATTAATTTGATAACAATTTAACATTAAGCCAATATTTGATTTTGAATGGAACATGGATAAGCAACGTAGTTAAAGCAGAAGCCAACTGCGTTGATACCTTTTTAGATTTCAATTTAAGTAAAAAATACTGCGATAAATATGGATAGCGATACAAATTAGAACTGCCAAAATGTACAATTATAGGCTTTAAATTTCCATTCGAATACCAGGTTCTATGCAACCGAGATTTGGTATTTGGGTTATTGATTTCCCTAAAACCAGTTAGTACATTTAAGTTTGATGTATGTTGGTCTGTATATAAATCAGTCATTAATAACCCATTGTCTGCAGCAGGAAGCTCATGGAATAACATCATCGCAATAGCGAATAAAATTTCTTCATTAATCCATTTATTGTGTATCCGCTGAAAGCCTAATTTGTCATAATCCAAACCAATTACCCTGGCTTTATCAAATATTTTTGTTGCTTTTTTCGATTTAAAAACATAATAAACGCTGCCATTAAAACGAGGTAGCTTTGTTAGTCCAAAAGTTTTGTAAATGTTTCGTGCCTGTGTTTCGCCGCACCAATCTTTGGCGTTAACAATATTGCCAACTACAGAAACATTTGTGCTTGAAAATGAATCAAATACTGGCTGTAAAGAACTGTAACACAAACAATCGGCATCTGTAAAAAGTGTAAATGTTGTTTGCAGGTATTTATCAATATACAACTTTATGCCAGTTCCCTGATTAAGATGTTCTGGCAAAGCTGCAAGTATAAAAACATTTTTTTTGAGTTCTGATGGAATATCAACTTTTAAATCAGATACAATATAAAATTTGATTTCGTTAAATTGTAAAACAGAACGTACACAATTTAAAGCAAATTTTAAATAATTTATTTTACCTGTAGCAAAAGTGATAACCGAATAATCAGATGTAAAAACTGTTTTCAAAAATGGAGTTTATTGTAGAAATTGCTTTAGTAAAAAAAAAAA
Organism: uncultured Sphingobacteriaceae bacterium; assembly: GCA_964251965.1. Taxonomy (GTDB): domain Bacteria; phylum Bacteroidota; class Bacteroidia; order Sphingobacteriales; family Sphingobacteriaceae; genus Mucilaginibacter_A. The sequence continues at coordinate 110,583 of CAXULQ010000002.1, forward strand.
TTTTTCTACTTTGTATCTTAAAAATAACTGATGGTTCCACTTATAATTGTAATAAATTTGCGGTAATAATGTTAGTTGGTCAAATGTTTTTTTATCTATATCTTTTAAAGATTCACTTCCTAAATGTGTAATAAAAGAAGTGGAAATAAGCATATTCTTTATTTTGTACTTTAAAAGTAGTTGCACATAATCGTTATCACAATACCAAAAAATTAACTTCTCGTCCAGCTTTCCTATTTTATCAAAAATTGTTCTTTTTACAAATATACACCAGCCTGTAAAAACGCCAAAATAACCTTCCTGTGGTGCGGCAAAAGCTGTAAATCCTTTAGATTGATGATAGTTTTTACAATACGGGGTAACACTTAGTATTTCTTTGTTTTGCTTCATTGCTGCTAAAATTTCAGAAGCCCAATGCTTGTGAAAAATTAAATCATTGTTACATAAGCACACAAATTTGTTGCTTGTACTTACGATACCGATGTTTAGATATTTATTAAAGCCAAATTTTTCTTTCGGATAAATAGTTTTGCTATGTTCAAATTGAAAAGGGTACAAGCTTTTTTCAGATTCAATTACTAATATTTCAAACTGGATTTTTGCTGGGTTTTCTGAACTTAAAAGTGTTTTTATGGTTTGCTCTGTTAAACTTTTTAAATAAGTAGTTTTGGCATAACTTAAAATGATGATGTCTATTTTAACAGGTAAATCCAAAGAATGTAGTTTTTTGTAATGCTGTTTTTATGGTGATAAAAGAAGTATTAATCAGTATAACGCATTTTTTTAGACCATTTTATTGCAGGTTTTTCAATAGCAATATGGAATAAATATGCAACGATAATACAAGTAACTAAGGCAATTAAAATTGTTATCCATTTTTGAACATCTGTTTTTACAAATCTCAAAGATAAATTAATTATTCGGCCGCCTATTGGTACATGTACAAGGTATAATGAATAAGATATTTTTGATAAAAAGCTAATTAATCTGTTTTTGCCAAAAGGAATTAAAATGATACATATTGTAAATAGGATAATGTATAATTCATCTACCTGATTTAAAGTGATTATAAACAAAGTTGCCATCATCAGGCATATTAAAATAACCCTATGATATTTTTTACTATAGCCAAGAAAATACATAAGTATTCCAATGCAAAATAAAGGTGTATGTTCAAAAATTAAACTTGTATTATTAATTTTAATATAGCTTGATGCCAACAAGCTAATGATAATTAGGATTAGAAAATAAATCGACTTTGTCATCAATGGGAACAGTAACCCAATAATAATATAAAACTGAAATTCAATTCCTAAAGTCCAGTAAACTACATTGATATAAGTATTGGTAGTAAAATTATTTAGGTAACCGATATGATATAACAAATTTGTCCACGAAATTTCTACAGTATTATGCGTAATAAAGGAAGCTATGTAAGCTACAGTTAGCGTAAACAGGATAGAGATTAAGTACGGCGGCTCTACACGTGTTAACCGTTTTTTTAAAAAAGAATAAAAGTTTTTTAGCTGATAATTTGTTGGAAAACTATAACAAATTATAAAAGCTGATATGACAAAAAATACCGGAACACCAAGGTAACCAAATTTAAAAATTTTAAATACAGATTTATTATTTTGTAAGAAATTTGTATTACCAAATCCTAAGTGAAACAAACATACACTAATTGATGCAACCGCTCTTAAAAAACTAATTTGATAGAGTTGCTTTTTGCCGGTACTTTTTTTACCTGTAAACGAATCAGAGATAGGCTCAATAGTATAAATATGTATTGTCGAGTTTTTCAAATTATCCGTACTTTTTAGACAAATAGTAGCCAGATAATGAAATTATTTGGAAACCTGTAAGAACATCATCCGTTGAAAACCATAATAGCTGATTGTAAATCAATCTTGAAATTATTCTCCTACAAAATACAAAGCCAGCAACTTAGACCAATGTATTTTATCCTCCAAAAATTGTTTTGTAAAAGAAGCAACTGCGGGGTTTTTGCTTGATCTTAATTGTGTTGTAATTGGATTCTGTTTCAGCCACTTTTGTAGCGGAAAAGAAAAGCCCATTTTTTTACGGTTCCAAATTTCTATTGGAAGTAGGTTTTGATAACTGCCAATTAACAAGCCTTTCATCAGGTTTTTATCAAAACGCAACTTAGGACTGATGCTGTTAACGGCTGAAAGAAATTCGGTGTCTAAAAAAGGCATCCTGATTTCTATGCCATGTTGCATCGCCATTGTATCAGAATCGCGCAATAATTGGTTTTTCATATAGAAATCCTGCTCTAGGTTTGCAGTAAATAAGTCAGGGTTTATTTCTGTAAATGTGGAAGATTCAAATTGATTAATTTTCGCCCATACTTCTTTTACCGGTATATTTAAGATGGCTGCAATTTGTTTTGGTACAAAGTATCCGCGCAAAGCCAAATAATATCCAACGTTGGATTGGAGCGACAAGTAAGCTAACTTTTGGTAAGCCGCTATTGGTAGTTTTTGGAACAGTTTTAACATGTTTTTTGATAAAACCTGATCCAACTTTCTTAAAAACCTAATCCTTTTAAAAGACGGATAACCGCCAAACAATTCATCTCCGCCCAAACCTGAAAGTACTGCTTTTAGCCCTTGTTTTTTTGCAAGTTTGGATACAAGCCAAGTGTTAATTCCATCGGCAGATGGCTGGTCCATTGCTTTTAATATGGTTTCTAATTGTTCATCAAAATCTGTTGTTGTAATTTGTTGTTGCTGATGTTGGCTTCCAATTTTAGTTGTAATAATTTGCTGATACTTAGATTCATCAAATTCTGCTTCTTTAAAAGTGAGCGACAAGGTATGCAAATCAGAACCTTTAATTGTTGATGCTTCCAAAGCAATAATACCCGAATCAATTCCGCCGCTTAAAAATACGCCAATTGGTGCATCGGCAATCAAATATCGCTTTACAGCTTGATGCAATTTCTCTCGGATGAGTTGCCTCGCCTCCTCCAAATTAGTAATTAAATGTGAAGACTTGGATTGAAGGAAACTTTTGATCTGACGTGTTTCGGCTGCAATATTCCATTCTAAAAAAGTTCCTTTTGGCAACATCAAAACATCTTTTAAAATGGTAGTTGGTTCCGGGATAAAACCAAATGCTAAAAACAATATTTTCCAATCGGGATGGTTTTGGTTGATGCCAATCGCACGAAAAGCCCTGATTTCCGAAGCAAAAAGCAGCTCTTTGTTTTTGATTTGGTAGTACAAAGGTTTCATTCCGCTTTGATCGCGCACCAAATAAACTTTTTGCAAAAGCTTATCAAACAAAGCAAAAGCAAACATGCCGTTAAAACGATGGAAAGCTTGAGTTTTCCAACAAGCGTAAGCTACAAGTATAACTTCGGTATCTGATTGATTTTTAAATTGATAACCTAACTTTTGCAATTCACTTTTAATTTCCTGATAATTATAAATTTCACCATTAAAAGTGATCGTATAATTTTCGGTTACATCCTGCATTGGCTGGCCGGCATCAGCAGAAAGATCAATCAAAGCCAGCCGGCGGTGGCCAAAGCAAATGCTGTTTTTACCATCTAAAAATATGCCTTCACCGTCTGGCCCGCCATGTTTCATAGCATTGCACATGCCGCCAATAAGCGCACGTTTTTGATTTGGATTTGTATTTAGAGAAACCTGGCCTGCTATCCGGCACATATTTATTTGCGCTGTTGTTTTTATACAGCTTCGCCCAGTCAGCCACATTTTCTAAATTTTGCAACTGATTGGTTTTAAAAGAAATAGATATTTATAATCTGTCTACCAAAGCAGCAGAAGCATTGATTAAAATGGTTTGTCCAAGATTTTCTAACCGAATAATCAACTGTTTTTGTGATTTGTAGGAAACCATTTCTCCTGTTAAACCGATGAGCGGGCCAGCTTTGATCACTACCTTTTCTCCTGGCGAAATATGGTCTGTAGTAACTTCAAGTTCCAGGTCTGTAGCCAGAAGCAACTGTATTTCGTTAATTTGCTGCTCGGGCATATCTGCAATTTTTCCGGATTGATACAGAAAACGTACAATTCCTTTCGTCATTAAAACTTCTGTTTGCTGTTTCTGAAAAATGCGAACAAACAAATAGGATTTAAAAAGCGGTTCGCTGACCCACTTTTTACGGTCGCTCCATTGTTTCAGCGTTTTTTGTAAAGGCAAATAAGCTTCAATACCTTTTTTTTCCAACAGTTCAAAAGCTTGTTTTTCGGCCCTTGCCCGCGTATAAACCGGATACCATTTTGGTGATGCTTCTTTTAGCATAGTTTTTTTGGGTTGAACGGCTTAATTTATCCAACGGCTGATTTTCCACCATTTCGGTGCAGTATCCGTGTCGTCGTTATAATAATCCGAACTGGCATAACCATTATAATCTGTATAATAATAACTGCCAGCTTGATTTTTTTTGCCGGGAGTATAAATTTGAGAATGAAAATTTTCTTCGGTAAAGGCATTTAATATAATTACCGTATTGCTTAAGCCATATTTACCGGACAGTTGCTGTGGAATTTCGGCCGCGTGATAAGACGATTTCCCCGCACGTATCACAAAAATATTAATGTCGCTGTAGCGGATAACCGGTATAGAATCAGAAACCAAGCCAACCGGTGCCGTATCGATCATGATGATGTCGTACTTGGTTTTCATTTGGTTGATTAACTGGTGCATGTTATCGTGCTGCAACAATTCGGAAGGGTTAGGCGGCATCGGCCCGGAAGGTATAAAATCGATGTTTTCGTAATCGGTTTTAAAGATAATCTGCTCAACATCTACCTGGTTGGCTAAAAAATTACTCAACCCAACTTCGTTGTTTTGATTAAAAACGTGGTGCAGTTTAGACCTGCGAAGATCGGCAGCAATTAAAATTACTTTTTTATCGATGAGCGCCAAAGTGCTTGATAGGTTTACGGCAACAAAAGATTTGCCTTCGCCTGCAACTTCCGATGTGATGCAGATAACTTTGCTTGCTTTGTCGGAGGCCAAAAAGCTGAGATTGGTACGCACAGAACGCACAGATTCTGCAAAAACAGACCTGGTTTTAACGAGAGAAAGGATTTGCGTGTAATTCTCGTCAAGCTTGTACGGGAACTTCCGGATCATGCCAACTACCGGTACGCTGGTTAAACTTTCTATCGTCTCTTTATCATAAATATAAGGGTTAAGCATCCGCAGCAATAAAATCAACCCTAAACCAATCAACAAACCAACGATAATTGATTTTTGATAAATGCCTTGCACATCCGGTGAAACCGGGGCAAGGTTTGCCTGTGCTTGTTCAATAACGGTGGCACCGGCAAGGATAGAAGAACGGCTGATTTGCGCCTCCAGTTTTTTTTCTGATAAAAAGGAGTAAACTTTTTCGTTGATCTCAAAATCACGTTTCAGGCTAACCATATCGCGCTCTGCAGTTGGCAAAGCTGCCACTTGCTGGTTTGCCATTTGCAACTGGCTGTTTAAATATTTAACGGTAGTGTTGATGTGTTTAACAGAAGCATCAATATTGGCCAGGGCAGCGGCGCGGGTTTGGGTTAACTGCTTATTAATCTCGCTGACAGGTTGCGAATCGTTAATGTAAGTTTTTAACAAGGCAGATTTTTCTGTAAGCAGAGTATTGTAGCGCAGCAATAAACCGCTAAGCAGCGGATCGACCGTACCTTGCATATTAAAGTTAAGGCTGACCGAATTTTTTTCGTTATTGATTTGTTGTTTCAACTGGTTAATGGCAATCAGTTGTATGTTTAACAAAGATATTTGTGCTTCTACCTCCTGAACTTTGCCCAGCATAACGCCGGCTGATGAGCTTACATCAAAAACTTTAGAGTTTTTTTTGTAAGACTCAATCGATTTTTCTGATGATTTTACTTGTTTGGAAAGATAATCGAGCTGGTTATCGATAAAATTAATAATTTGAGAGGCAGACTGCATTTTGCGGTTTTTATCAAAATCCAGGTATTCTTTCATAATCGCATTTAAAATATCGGCTGCAAACTGCGGATTAGAATCTGTTTGTTCCAAGCTGATTACGTTGGAGTTTTTGATGGCTTCGCTGGTATTTAACCCGGCAGAAATCCGCGGATAAAAATCTTCCGGCGAATTAAACCTAAACGAGTAAGTAGAATTTACTGCATACCGGACATCAGACGGATGCAGCAGAAAACGTGTTTTACCAATACTGATAGGTTGATTATAAGCGTAGGCCGTATTAAAATCCTGGTTGTTGATTTTGTAGTTAAGACTAAATTTTGAAGGATTAATTGCATGAAAAGTAATCAGGTCCTTGTAAAGCGTTAAACTATCAGCCTGTAAAATTTCTATATCCAAAGGCTTGGCCGGATAAGTTTCGTAAGTAAGTACGCGGCCGGCTATGTAAAAACTGATTTTATAATCCAAATCTTTAACCGCATTTACAATCAGGTTACGGCTTTTAATTACATAGCTTTCGCTTTGCACTTTCCCGGTCGAGCGTTCAGAACTGTTTATTACGTTTCCTAAATCTGTAATGTCCGGTTTCCTTTCGTCAAACTTCATCAATGCACTTGTGGCAAAAACTTTAGGCGTGTACCATAAATATACCTTTGCAAGGATAAAACAAAACAACACTGCAATAGCAATTACATACCATCTGCTTAAAACAACAAGAAATAACCTTGAATAATTTAAACGGTCGTTTGGTTTTTGCAAATCATTTGTGCCGATAGCTTCCTGCATTATTTCTTGGAGATCGAGTAAATAATTAACGCAGTGTTTAAGAACACCAATGCAGATTGAAAAATGGCCGAAACGTTTTGCATAGAATCATTGCGTACACTGCGTTTATTTTGCGAAACATAAATAATATCATTGTTCTGCAAGTTCAGCTCCGGGTTGGCTAATGTGCGGATATTGTTTAAATCGGCAACGATAATTTGCGGGTGTGCTTTATCGCCGCGAATAATCTGTATGTTTTTTTCATTTGCCTTTTCGGATAATCCGCCTGCTTCTCCAATCATATCCACCAGATTAGTTTTATCTTTTAACAACAAGTAATTTCCTTGTGTACGTACTTCTCCCAAAACAGTTACCTTTAGATTAAGAATTTTAAGGTCGATAATTGGGTCTTTTAACAAATCCTTTTTATATAAATCTTCAATTTTACGGGAGGCCAGCAATCTGGTCAGCCCGCCTACCGGCACTCTGCCGATAACCGGTAAAGCAACTGTGCCATCTTCTTCCACTTGGTAAGCAGGGATTTGTGTTGCGGAAGCGGCAAGCGGCTGGTCATCGGCAATGTACTTTGTGTTCTGTAGGTTGCGGATTTGAAGTACATCGCCCGGACTAATTTTATAAACCATATAAGCGGAATTTGGGGCAGCAGTATCAGCAATGGGCACATTCGTTTTAAATAAAGCATGCTGTTGCTTGTAAGAGCAGGAGGCCAAAAAAAACAGTGCTAAAAGAAGCATCAGGCTTAAAGGATAATCTAATAATCTTTTCATCAAAATAATTGTTCTTAGTATTGATGAAGCTGTCAAATACGAATTTTATTTATTTCTTTTATCGTAGCAGTATTTGGCGGTTTCATAAACAGCGGCTTAAACTATTGGTTAATATTAGCAATATCAAACTTTACATCATATTCTTTTTGTTCGAAGTTACATTCAATGAAGATTTCTATCATCACCGTTTGTTATAATGCAGTTTCTACCATAGAATCTTCTATTGTTTCACTCCTCAATCAGGATTACGAAGATGTGGAATATATTGTTATAGACGGTAGTTCTACTGACGGAACCAAACAGGTGATAGATCGCTATTCGGACCATATCTCTTATTTTATTTCAGAACCCGACAAAAGTATTTATGATGCTTTTAACAAAGGAATTAAGCAGGCAACCGGTGATGTTATCGGTTTTCTCCATGCTAATGATTGCTTTGCATCAACCCATATTCTTAGTAAAGTTGCACAAACCATCCATGAAAAAAAGGTTGATGCCGTTTATGGCGATTTAATCTTTTATAATTCAAAAGGAAATATTGTAAGAAGATGGAAATCGAAGACTTATAGCCGTTTGTTGCTGCAACTTGGCTGGATGCCGCCGCACCCCGCTTTATTTATTAAAAAGGAAATTTATGACCGTTACGGAAATTACCGACTTGATTTTGGCACCGCTGCCGATTATGAACTGATACTTAGGTTTTTTTATCTGTACCAAATAAAAACCTGTTATGTTAACCAGGTTTTTATAAAAATGTTAACTGGCGGATTAAGCAACAAAAACATTTTGAACCACGTAATAGGAAACATCAACGATTTTAAAGCAATGAAAAAGAATGGCTTATATGCTCCTTTTATAGCTGTTTTTTTAAAACCACTGCAAAAACTGTTGCAATATTTATAATTACAATTAATTAAAGGTTAAATAATTATACCTTTAGATAATTTAATAATAAAACGTGATGTTTCCTATTTTTTATTACCTGCTTGTTATAGTAGTTTCTGTTCTGTTAGTGCTGATAATTTTACCGTCGGTTATCCATGTTGCCAAACAGAATAATTTATTTGATGACCATTCTGTTCTGCGAAAAGAGCACCGGTATGGCATACCCAGGCTGGGCGGAATTGCATTTTACCTCAGCATTATTTTAACTTCCTTATTAATTACAAAAGTTGGTTCGGGCCTGCCTGTATATAATTTCTATGCTGCCAGCATTATTTTATTTTCGGTTGGTATTAAAGATGATTTATCCGGAGTCCATTTTCGTACAAAATTGGCTGTTCAGGCTGTTGTTGCGGTAATCATCACTGTTCCCGGCAATATCCGCATCACAAACTTGCACGGCATTTTCAATATCCATGAAATGAATTATGCAACCAGCGTTTTCATTTCTGCATTGGTAATTATGTTTATTGTAAATTCTTTTAATTTGATTGATGGGATTGACGGGCTGGCAGGCACTTTAGGTTTAATTGCCTGTTGTACGTTTGGCTATTATTTTATATTGATCAACCAAACCGGTTTAGCTGCCCTGGCTTTATCTACAGCAGGCTCGCTGGCTGCTTTTTTAGCCTACAACTATTCGCCGGCCAAGGTTTTTATGGGCGATGCCGGCTCCATGTTTATCGGAATGATGTGTGCTGTTTTTGCCATTAAATTTATATCGGTAAACGAAGCATCAACAGCTTACGCTTTGCAAACTGCCCCTGCTTTTGCCGCAGCAGTACTTATCGTTCCTGCATTTGATACTTGTAATGTTGTCATCACCCGTATTTATAATAGAGTATCGCCTTTTAAACCAGATCGCAACCACATCCATCACCGTATGTTACGGTTAGGCTTAACGCATGTACAAACTACCTTGATACTAAGTATCGTAAGCATACTATTTATTGGTTTGGCATTGTTGTTTAAGCATGCAGACAACCAATTATTGTTATTGCTTTTTGCAGGGATATTGATCGTGCTAAACAGTTTTGTAAATTATCTGGCCAATGCAAAACCCAAGCAAGTGTTACCGGCCGGCAATTTAATCCGTTAGGGTTTCGTCTCATCTTTAATAACTTTGTTCTGTAATTATTAAGAACATGAGAATTGCTGTTAACGGATTCGGGCGGATTGGTAGGGTTTTTTTAAGAAACATTTTACTGCGGCCCGATATAGAAGTTGTTGCTATCAATGACCTTGCAGATACCAAAACCCTTGCACATTTATTTAAGTATGATTCTGTTCATCGGGGTTTTAAAGGAGAAGTTGGTTTTGATGACGGTCATTTAATCATCAACCATAAAAAAATTCGTGTTTTTAGGGAAGCAAGCCCATTGCAATTGCCCTGGAAAGAACTGGATATAGATTTGGTAGTCGAATCAACCGGAAAATTTACAACACAAGCCAAAGCAGCTTTGCATTTGCAGGCGGGCGCAAAACAGGTAATTATCTCGGCACCATCTCCCGATAAAAATATTCCTTCTGTTGTTTTGGGGATTAATGAAGATTCTATTGATCTCAATTCGCCCATCTTATCCAACGCTTCCTGCACAACCAACAATGTGGCACCAATGGTTAAAATTTTGGATGACAACTGGGGGATACAAGATGGTTATATTACCACAGTCCATTCCATGACCAGCGACCAAAACCTGCACGATGCACCGCACAAAGATCTTCGGCGCGCCAGGGCAGCTTCCAGTTCTATTATCCCAACTACAACCGGTGCGGCCAAAGCGATAACCAACGTTTTTCCGCATTTAGAAGGAAGGTTAGGCGGTGCAGGTATCCGCGTTCCGGTACTCAATGGTTCGTTAACAGATTTTACCTGCACCTTAAAAAAACCGGTTACTATAAAAGAAATTAATGCTGAATTTTTAAAAGCATCTCAAGGTTTTTTGAAAAACATCCTTGAATACACAGAAGACCCAATAGTTTCTGTCGATATTTTAGACAATCCGCACAGTTGTATTTTTGATGCACAGTTAACTTCTGTAGTTGGTAATTTGGTTAAAGTAGTTGGCTGGTACGATAATGAAATGGGTTACTCCAGCCGTTTATCAGATTTGGTAGAAAAAATTGCATTGGTAAAAGAAGCATCGTTAAGTAAAACCGTTTTGGCATAAAAACCAGAAAGGCGGAATTAACCGCCCTTCTGGAATCACTGCTTAAAAAATCACTGTTTAAAAAGTGGACTGTTGTTATGGTTTTAGGTTTATAATTGGTTTTGGTTTTTCATCTTACGATGGACAAGGTTGGTCTTATGTTGGTGTTTTGCTCACGGTTTTCTGTTACTACACTTTTTGTTACTGCACCTTTTGTTGTTTGCATGTGCAATTTGTAGTAGGCCATTCCTTTTTGGGTAATTGAAGCTGCAATGCGTAAATATTTGGTATCGCTTGCTTTTTTTGCCTGGATAAAAAGATCAACATCTCCGTGCAGTTCAATCAAACCTTTGTAGTACAATTCATCCAAAATCACTGCTTTGTATTTGCTGAAGAACAAAGTAATACTTAAAACAAGGTAAGGGTTGATGATATCTGTGTTGCGGTAAGGAACAGGATTGTTCAATATCATCTTGATAATTTTATCGCGTAAAGGAGTTGTGGTAAAAAACATGGCTGTATGATTTATTTTGTTTTATAATTTTTGTTTAGTTAACCGCAATTACATTTTTGCGTAAGTTAGTTTAGCGGTGTTAACGGTAGGAGCAGTTTCCGGGTCGCCAGGTGCATAGTAGGCGGTAAAGGTGATGATGTCGGTCTGTTTCAGCAATTGGTTCAATACTACAGTGGCTTCGGCAGAAGAACCGTAAAACTTTTGGTAGATAAAAGAACGGGTAACCCTCTTTTTAACAAACATTTTATTGTTGATCAACGTGTCTTTGCTGCTGTGGATAACGATGTCGTTCAGGTTATCGTCCACCCAATTGGTAGCATTCACACCATATTTGGTCATGGAGTGGTAGTCAAAGGCGGCCAGTTGCGTTCCGGTAAAGCCTTCTTTTAAATGTACCGCCCAGTTTTGGGCAAGCATATCAGAATCTAAAAGCAGTGTTACGTCTTCGTTGTAGACCATGTTCAGCACGTTAGAAGTAACGGCCATTTTTACAACCTGGCCACTGGTTTTAATGTTAAGGGCAGCATATTTTTCTACAACTGCCGAAGATTGTGGCGCGCCGCCGTTTTTATCTTTTTTGCAGCTTGTTGTTAGTGCCAGTGCCGCCAAACCAAAAAGTAGTAATTTTTTCATGTCCGTATTTTTTAAATTTTAATTTTTTAAGTGATTTGATAAGGTATAGCCAATAAAAATGCCAGCAGGAATCAGCCGCGGCTATAATCACACGAATGCTTCTTTTATCAGGTAAAAATTAGGGCGAAATGAAAGAGTTTATGGCAGTCAACTTTTCGTTTAAAGAAATGCAGTTAAAAGCATTACAAAAGCATTTTTTTAGCTATAAAAACAGCATTTTTGAGGAAGTCATCAGTCAGTTTTGACGAGATCAAAAAAGAAATAAAACATATACAATGATCAAATTTGTTGCGGTAGAAGAAATACTGGCAGTGCGAAATGAAGTGCTGCGCGAAGGAAAATTAAACCTGGATGAGTGCCGATTTCCATCCGACTTAAATGAAGGCGCGTTCCATTTGGGGAATTTTGAGGAAAATCTGCTCGTTTCTATCGCCTCGTTCCACCCACAAAATGTGGAAGGGCATATCGGGAAAGGTTATCAGCTGCGCGGAATGGCAACTGTTCCCGGATTTCAGGGAAAAGGTTATGGCAACCGCATCCTCAATTTTGCCATTATTTATTTACGCGGGCAGCAGGTTGATTATCTTTGGTGCAATGCCCGCAAAAAAGCATTGAACTTTTACGCTGGCATCGGTTTCGAAATTATTTCTGATGAATTTGATGTTCCCGGCATCGGACCGCACCATATGATGTACCTTAAAATCCGCTGATACTGTTTTTATATCGATAAAAACAGCATCAGGCAAAAAGGCATTGACGCCTCTATATATAAAGTTAACCGTTATTGTAAGTTTAAAGCAACAACACCGAAACGATAAAATATGCAAAAAATAACTTTTCTAATTATGGCAGTTTTAGTTTCAACAATTTCATTTGGACAGAAATTGGAAACTGTATATCTGAATTCGAAAGACAGCACTACAAATATGTATATAGCTGTTATACCTGACGGCAAACCAATTAACGCATTTATGTTTTTATTAGATGGCTTTGGTGCTCAACCCCAAGACGTTTTAGTACAAACGGAGCTTCCAAAGTATGCAGCCAAACAAGGAATTTTAACAATTGTACCAATATTAAAAACAGGCTCTTTATATTTTGGTGTTGACGGCGCATCTCAACGATCATTAAATAATCAAATCGAAACTGTTATTACAAGATATCACTTGCAAGGGAAAAGTTTCTATATCGGTGGTTTTTCAATCGGTGGTAGTTGTGTTGTAAAATACGCTGAACTGGCTGTTAAAAATAATTACACAATAAAACCAAAAGCTGTATTTGCTATTGACCCGCCTCTTGATTGGGAACGTTTTTATAATTCAGCTAAACGAGTTGTTCGACTTTCCGAGCCAACGAAAGTGAATGGTGAAGTTACTTATATGATTAACAGAATTGAAAAGGAGATGAACGGAACCCCACAAACTGCAATTGAGAATTTTTATAACATATCTCCTTATTCATTTTCTGATACTACACAGCGAGCAGTTAAGACTTTAATCAAAACTCCGATTATGCTTATAACTGAGCCAGATGTTCAATGGTGGTTAAGCCAAAGAGGGTATGACTATTCTTACATTAATGTTACAGACCAAGCTGCAATGATTAATGAATTACAAAAATTAGGAAATAGTAAAGCAATTTTGCTTACAACAACTAATAAAGGCTATAGAAAGCCAGGAAATATAAGACACCCTCATTCATGGAGTATTGCAGACCCAGTAGAACTGACAAAGTGGTTATTGTCCCAATAATGAAACAAGCCATTATATTAAATATGTATTTACAAAAGCAGTGATAGACAAATAACAATTCCTGCATTCGTAAATACTTTAGTAGCAATTTTGTACTTTCCACCTTTAAACAATCAATATGAAAACAATAGACCAAGCCAATTTTTCCGGCAAAAAAGTTTTAATCCGCGTAGATTTTAATGTTCCGTTGGATAAAGATTTTAACATCACAGATGATAACCGCATCACTGCAGCTTTGCCAACCATCAAAAAGATTTTGCAGGATGGCGGTGCCGTAATTTTAATGTCGCATTTGGGAAGGCCGAAAGATGGCCCGACAGAAAAGTATTCGTTAAAACACATCGTTCCGCATTTGTCGGATTTGCTGGGTCAGCAAGTAGAATTTGCGAATGATTGCATCGGCCAGGAAGCAACAGATAAAGCGAAAGCGTTGGAAGCCGGAGAAGTTTTGTTGCTGGAGAATTTGCGTTTTTATAAGGAAGAAGAAAAAGGCGACGTCGAATTTGCCAAAAAATTAGCAGCATTAGGCAATATTTATGTAAACGATGCTTTCGGAACGGCACATCGGGCACACGCTTCCACTTCTATTATTGCGCAGTTTTTCCCGGATGCCAAATATTTCGGTTACTTAATGGCTTCGGAATTGGAAAACGCCGAAAAAGTGCTTAATAATCCCGCAAAACCTTTTACGGCAATTATGGGCGGCGCAAAAGTTTCCGACAAAATCCAGTTGATTGAACGTTTGCTGGATAAAGTTGATAATTTGATTATCGGCGGCGGCATGACTTATACTTTTTTTAAAGCACAAGGCGGGCAAACCGGGAAATCTTTGGTGGAAGAAGATAAACTGGATTTAGCGAAAAGCCTCATCCAAAAAGCAAAAGACAAAGGTGTTAATTTGATTTTACCTACGGATTCTGTTATTGCAGATAATTTTTCTAACGATGCCAATACCGAAACCGCCAAAAACGATAATATTAAAGAAGGCTGGATGGGATTGGATATCGGCCCGGATTCTATCGAAGCATTTTCAAAAGTGATCGAAGCATCCAAAACAATTTTATGGAACGGGCCGATGGGCGTTTTTGAAATGGATAAGTTTGAAAAAGGGACCAAATCTGTAGCCGAAGCAATTGTAAAAGCAACCGAAAATGGTGCGTTCTCTTTAATTGGCGGCGGCGATTCGGCAGCAGCGATTTCCAAATTCAATTTAACGTCGCAAGTAAGTTACGTTTCTACCGGCGGCGGCGCGTTGCTGGAATATATGGAAGGCAAAGAGTTGCCGGGCGTAAAAGCCATAAATGATTGATGCTGTTTTTATCGGCATAAAAACAGTATGAAAAGCCTTTGCCTGTTTGGTAAAGGCTTTTTTGTACAATCAAGATGAGCGTTTTTTCTTATCTTCATAAAAAAATGTAGTTATGCCAGAAGTTATTATCAAGTATGAAAACCCTGAAACTTTGAAAGTTTTGGAAGATTTAGCCAAATCGATGAATTTTGAAGTGTTTAAAGAAGATGACAATGTTTATTTTGTAAATGGGGTAAAAATTGTTAAAGGAAACAAGAATGCGGATTTATCTGAAATCAGACAGTTGTTCACAGAGAAAAACATTGATGCTAAAACTTTAAGAAAAGAAGCTTGGCAACGCAAAAAGTAATTTGTGACACCGATGTAATTATTGATTATTGGAATAGTAATAGTCAACGCTATGTTGACAGCAGAAATGTTCTCGATAATATAATTGGAATAGAAAATATTGTTATTTCTACAATTACAAAAATGGAATTGATAATTGGTGCAAAAAATAAATCTGAATTAAGCAAGATTATTAAAAATAGCCAAAATTTTGAAGTCTCATCAATCAATTCAGATATATCAACATTAGCTATCCAACTTTTACAAGATTACAATTTAAGCCATGGACTTGTATTACCTGATGCTTTGATTGCTGCAACATCTATAATTACCCAATTCCCGTTATATACTTATAATCTGAAAGATTATAAGTATATAACGGGAATTGAACTTTTTGATGTAATAAAAGGATAACAGGATTTCAACTCAGATTCTTTTTTGCGTTTAGTAACACGTTTGTTTCCATCAGAACAAATCCATAAAACGCAACTTGTACACTAAATTCGTTTTATGAAAAGAATAACCACCATGCTTCTTTTATGCCTGTTTTTTAGGCAGGTTTCAGCACAAAATCAAAGCCCGGATGCGGCTTATGTGAAGGCGAACTATCAGAAGTTTGAATACCAAATCCCGATGCGCGACGGCAAAAAGCTGTTTACGTCGGTTTATGTGCCAAAAGATCAATCCAAAAAATACCCTTTCATGATGGACCGAACACCGTATAGCGTTGCACCTTACGGAAGTGATGTGTATAAAGGAAGTTTAGGTCCGTCGCCTTTGTTCTTAAAAGACGGTTATATTTTCGTTTATCAGGATGTACGTGGAAGATGGATGAGCGAAGGTATTTATGAGGAAATGACACCCGAAAAAGATGCACATCCCACCAAAAACGATACAGATGAAGGAACAGATACGTACGATACAATTGATTGGCTGCTTAAAAACGTGCCCAATAATAACGGCAAAGTTGGTGTTTGGGGGATTTCTTATCCCGGGTTTTATACTACGACCGCTTTATTAAGCCGTCATCCGGCCTTAGTTGCCGCTTCGCCGCAGGCTCCGATTGCTGATTTGTATCGCGATGATGCTTTCCACAATGGTGCTTTTATGCTGGTGGCCAACTTTGGTTTTTATCCCGGTTTCACCAATCGGCAGGACGACAAACCAACGCAAAGAAGAGCACCAGAATTTAATGCCGGAACGGAAGACGGTTACGATTTTTTCTTGAAAATGGCCACCATGAAAAACACAAACGATCTGTATTATAAAGATACCATCCGTTTATGGAACGAAATGCTGGACCATCCGGATTACGACCAGCATTGGAAAGACCGCAACGTGCTTACGCATTTAACCAACATCAAAACGGCAACGCTGGTTACCGGCGGCTGGTACGATGCCGAAGATTTGTACGGTGCCATCAATACGTATAAAACTTTGGCGAAAAATAATCCGCAAACGCCGGTTTACTTTGCGATGGGGCCGTGGGTGCATGGCGGCTGGGCGAGAGGGAACGGTGATCGTTTAGGCGATGTTGGTTTTGGTGGCCCGACTGGTCCTTTTTACCGTGAAAATATCGAGTTTAAGTTTTTCAGTCATTATTTAAAAGGGACGGAGCTGGATTTACAGCCAGTTTCTACTTTTGAAACTGGTGTTAATCAATGGAAAAACTACAAAACCTGGCCGCCAAAGGAAGCACAGGAAAAGAATTTGTATTTCCTTCCCAACGGAAAACTTTCTTTCGAGACACCAAAAACCAATGCTTCTTTTGACAGCTATATTTCTGATCCGAATAAACCAGTCCCTTTTATCAACGGAAATTCGATGGATATGGACCGCGAATACATGACCGCCGACCAGCGTTTTGCCGCAAAAAGGCCAGATGTTCTAACTTATCAAACGGATGTTTTAAGTGAAGATTTAACTTTGGCCGGAAACATCTGGGCGAATTTAAAAGTATCAACCACCGGGACTGATGCGGATTTTGTAGTAAAAGTGATTGATGTTTACCCGGATTCGACCAAAAATACTTCTTTTACCGGGCAAAATGTCCAGCTTTCGCATTATGAGCAAATGGTGCGGAGTGAGGCGATGCGCGGCAAATACCGCAATAGTTTTTCTAAGCCCGAGCCTTTTGTGCCGGGAAAAGTTACGCCCGTAAACTTTGAGTTGCAGGATGTGCTGCATACTTTCAAAAAAGGCCATCGGTTGATGGTGCAGGTGCAAAGTACGTGGTTCCCGTTAATTGATCGCAATCCGCAGAAATTTATGAATATTATGAAAGCTACGCCCTCAGATTTCCAAAAAGCAACTCAAAAAGTTTATACTTCCAAAGAAAGCCCGAGTTTTTTGAAAGTGCGGGTGATGTGAAAAGAACGTTTTAACACGTCAAAATAAACTTTTATAAAACTTCTTCAATTAATTTAAGTCCGCTAACACGGACTTTTTTTTATAGGATAAAAACAGCATTTCTCTTCTCAAAAACGGTTAAAAAACCACTAAAATAATTTGTTGAAAACTTTTAGTGGGGATTTGTGGTAAAAGGTGGTAAAATTTATACTTTTACTCATTAAAATATTACCCGATCTGGGGCAATGCCACATTTTTTAGGAGAGTTCGTTTGTAAGCTTGATGATAAAGGCCGGATGATGGTTCCGGTAAACCTCAAGAAACAGCTTCCGGAAGCTGAACGGGAAGGCCTTGTGATTAACCGTGGCTTTGAAAAACACTTGGTTATTTATCCGCGCAAAGAGTGGGAACTGATACTGGATGACCTAAGCAAGCTAAATCAGTACGAAAAAAAGAACCGGGACTTTGTACGCTATTTTACCAGAGGGGCAACAGAAGTTGTGCCTGATGTAGCCGGAAGGATACTTTTCCCGAAATCATTGCTTGATTACGCAGGTATCGGTGCAAGTGCTGTTTTATCCGGGTTCTTAAATAAAATTGAAGTTTGGGCGCAAAATGCCTACGATACGCAATTAGACAACGAGCCGGAAAATTTTGCCAAACTGGCCGAAGAAGTGATGGGAAACGCAAGAAGCAAAACCGATGAATAACTACCATACACCCGTAATGCTGCAGGAATGTATTGCTGCGCTGGCCATTAGGCCGGAAGGCACTTATGTGGATGTAACTTTCGGCGGCGGCGGGCATTCCAAACAGATTTTAAACAAGTTGAACAACCAGGGATGTTTGCTCGCTTTTGACCAGGATGAAGATGCCAAACAAAATATTCCGAATGATAAACGCTTCACTTTTGTTGAACAAAACTTCAGGTACTTAAAAAATTATTGCCGTTTGTATAACGCTATTCCGGTTGATGGAATTTTGGCTGATTTGGGCGTTTCTTCGCACCAGTTTGATCAGGCAAAACGTGGTTTTTCGGTCCGTTTTGATGCTGATTTGGATATGCGCATGAACAAAAGCAGCGATCTAACAGCAAAAACTATCATCAATACTTACGGCGAAGAAGAACTTCACCGCATTTTCGGTATGTACGGCGAACTGCATAATGCAAAAACACTGGCAAAAACAGTAGTTACCGCAAGGCTGAACCAACCGATCTCAACAATTGCAGAACTGAAAATCGCCATACAAAACCTGATCCCGAAAGGAAAAGAAAATAAATATTTAGCGCAGGTTTTTCAGGCTTTGCGGATTGAAGTTAACCAGGAACTGGAAGCTTTGCAGGAATTTTTGGTGCAATCTGCCGAAGTGCTTGTTTCAGGCGGACGTTTGGTAGTGATGTCTTATCACTCCTTAGAAGACCGTTTGGTGAAGAACTTTATTGCGAAAGGAAAGTTCCGGGGCGAGGTAGAAAAAGATTTTTTTGGAAATGACCAAAAGCCTTTTGATGCAATAAGCCGTGGTGCAATTACCGCATCCGAAGAAGAAATAAAAATAAATAACCGTGCACGAAGTGCCAAATTAAGAATAGCTGTAAAAAGATGACAAACCGTTTAAGGGCAGAAATTCTGGAGGAAGAAGAACCGGAAAAGGAACTGATTGTAGAGGAAAAACCGCCTGCCGGTAAAATTCCCGACAATTTTTTCACTTTGCTTCTTTATAAAGGTGTGGTTTCTACAGAAGCTGCTACCAAAATGCTGCCCTTTATATTTTTTGTGGCTTTTCTGGGGATGATTTACATCGCTAATCGCCACATGGCAGAAAACAACATCAGGGATATTGACAAATTATCCAAACAGGTAAAAGAACTGACTTGGGACTATAAAACAACCAAAGCCGAACTCTCCTACAAAAGCACATTAACAGAAGTAGAGAAAAAGGCAGATACTTTAGGACTAAAAACATCAGTAGAACCTCCGCAAAAATTGACGATAACAGAAGAAGATGAGCATTAGAACCAATATTCTGCTTCGCGTTTATCTCGCTTTCGGCCTGATTGTGCTTTTTGCAGTGGCCGTTATGGTACAATTGTGCCGGGTGCAGTTTTTACAGGGTAAAAAATGGACGGCAATGCAAGATAGTCTTTCTATCCGCTATGTTAATGTAGAAGCAGCGCGTGGAAATATTTTTGCTTTGGATGGCAGCATGCTGGCTACTTCTGTTCCGGAATATGAATTGCATATGGATATGGTGGATGGTGCCATTGCAGATGACAAGGTTTTTTATGCTAAAGTAGATTCTTTGGCCATGAAAATGTCGGCTTATTTTGGTGATAAATCATCCCGTGATTATTCCCGTTACTTGCGCAATGGCCGGCGAGACAGTTCACGTTACCTACTCATCAAACGTAAAGTTTCTTTTCAGGATTTAAAGCAGATCAAAAAGTTTCCGATTTTTAATTTAGGCAAGTACGGCGGAGGATTGATTGTAATTCAAAAAAACAAACGGATTTTGCCTTATCGTTCGCTGGCTGCAAGAACTATCGGCTACAAAAACGAGAACGTAAAAAATGCAGTTGGACTGGAAGGTGCTTATGCTGCTTATATCAACGGAGAATCTGGTAAGCGTTTAATGCAGCGTATTGCCGGCGGCGTTTGGAAACCGGTAAATGATGATTTTGAAATTGCCCCGAAAGAAGGTGCAGACATTATTTCTACGTTGGATGTTAACTTTCAGGACGTAGCGCAAAATGCGCTTGAAAAACAGTTGATTAAAAGCGATGCCGACCATGGTGCCGTTATTTTAATGGAAGTTACCACCGGGGAAGTGCGTGCAGTAGCCAATTTTACAAAAGTATCTACAGGCGTTTATCAGGAAAAATTTAATTATGCCATTGCCGGTAACCAAGACCCCGGTTCAACCTTTAAACTGGCTTCTTACATGGCTTTGCTGGAAGATCATAAAGTGGATACCAGTACGATGGTAAACACGGGTTACTACAAAATTCCGGGCAAAATGATTACAGATTCTCACGGAAGTATCGGCGTGGTTACTGTAAAAAGGGCATTTGAAGAGTCTTCCAACGCGGCAGTTGCTTATTTGGTGAATTCAAGTTATCACGACAATCAATCTCAATTTACAGACCATCTATACGATTGGCATTTGAACGAAATGATGAAATTGCAAATTCCCGGTGAAGCCCAACCCGTAGTAAAAAACCCAAAAAACAAAAGCTGGAACAAGAACATGACTTTGCCAGAAATGGCTTACGGTTACGAAATGCAGTTAACACCTTTAAAAATGCTTTCGTTTTACAACGCCGTAGCCAATAATGGAAAATATATTGCGCCAATTTTTGTAAAAGAAATAAGAAGGCTGGGCAACCCGATTGAGCAGTTTCAAGCACGGGTAATTGATGAAAAAATTTGTTCTGATGTTACTCTGGGCAAGATCAAAAAAATGCTGGAAGGTGTAGTTACCGAAGGCAGCGGCAAAAATATCGTTTACAATCCATTATACCGGATTGCAGGTAAAACAGGGACCGCACAAGTTGCCGATGCCAACAGAGGTTACAAAGGCAAACGGCAATATCAAGCTTCTTTTGTAGGCTATTTTCCTGCGGAGAAGCCCAAATATTCTATGATTGTGGTAATCAATGATCCTAAAGGTGCTTATTACGGTGCTTTGGTTTCGGGGCCGGTTTTTAGGGAAATTGCAGACAAGGTTTATTCAAGTGATTTGGATATGAACCAAACTTCACCGATAGCCCATTTAGCTGTAAATTCTGCATCGCCTAAAGCAAAAACCGGGCAGCAAAAAGCTACACAGGAAGTGTATGTCAAGCTCGGGTTAAAACCACTTAATGCAAAAAGTATAGACGCTGACAATGACAGCAGTGAGGATTTTTCTGCCATAAAAGAAGCATCTGCAAAAAAAGGCGCAGTACCATCAACAGTTGGAATGGGTTTGCGCGATGCTTTGTTTATCATGGGAAATGCAGGATATAAAATTGCGGTGATCGGCAGCGGAACGGTTGTCCGCCAATCAGTCGGGCCGGGGAGCATCATACCAAAAGGTTCTAAAATAGTACTCGAACTCGAATGAAATTATTGAAGGAAATATGCGCAGGGATTACTGATGTAACCGGTTTAAAAAAACCGGGCCAGGAAATTACTGCGCTTGTTTTTGATTCGAGAAAAGTAATTCCCGGCTGTTTGTTTTTTGCCGTTCGCGGGACTTTGGTGGATGGCCATCGTTTTATTGGACAAGCCATTGCATCCGGTGCAGTTGCGGTTGTGTGTGAGGAAATCCCGCAAAATCAAAACCCTGATACTGTTTTTATCGAGGTAAAAGATGCATCTGAAGCTTTAGGTTTTGCGGCTGCTAATTTTTACGGCCATCCTTCTAAAAAACTAAAATTGGTTGGCGTAACCGGAACGAACGGCAAAACGACAATTGCAACCTTACTTTTCCAGCTTTTTAGGGAATTAGGGTATAAATGCGGTATGCTTTCTACCGTAGAAAACCGGATTAATGACGACGTTATCCCGGCAACGCATACCACGCCTGACCCAATTGCTTTAAACGAACTGTTGCACGAAATGGTGCAGCGTGCCTGTGATTTCGCTTTTATGGAAGTGAGTTCGCATTCGGTCGTTCAGCACCGGATTACGGGTTTGAACTTTGCTGGCGGAATCTTTTCCAACCTCACCCATGACCATCTGGATTTCCATAAAACTTTTGATAACTACCTGAAAGCTAAAAAAGGCTTTTTTGATGGTTTGCCTGATGCTTCTTTTGCCCTGATAAATCTGGACGACCGCAACGGCAAGGTTATGCTGCAAAATACCAAAGCCTTACAAAAAACCTACGCATTAAAAAGTATGGCCGATTTTAAAGCGAAAATCCTGGAAAACCAGTTTGGCGGCTTGCTTTTAAATATCGACGGGCAGGAAGTTTGGTTTAAAATGGTTGGCAGTTTTAACGCTTACAATTTATTGGCGGTTTATGGCGCGGCAATATTGCTGAACCAGGATAAAGAAAAAGTTTTAACCGTTTTAAGCCGTTTAGCCGGTGCGGAAGGCCGTTTTGATTATATCATTTCACCCAAAAAAATAATCGGCATTGTTGATTATGCCCACACACCGGATGCGGTCCAAAATGTGTTAAGTACGATTAAAGATATCCGCAAAGGCAACGAACAGGTGATAACCGTGATTGGTTGCGGCGGCGACCGGGACAAAACAAAACGCCCGGTAATGGCCAGCGTTGCTTGCGATTGGAGTGATAAAGTAATTTTGACTTCTGATAATCCGCGGTCTGAAGATCCGGACCAGATTATCCGCGATATGCAAAGCGGCATCACGCCCGATCAGCAACGGAAAGCATTTGCCATAACCGACAGAAAAGAGGCGATAAAAGCAGCATGTCATTTGGCGCAGCCGGAAGATATAATTTTGCTGGCCGGAAAAGGGCACGAAAAATACCAGGAAATAAAAGGGGTGAAATATCCTTTTGATGATAAACAGATTTTGGCCGAACAATTTAAACTGATGAGCTGATGCTGTATTATCTATTCACCTATTTGTACAAAAACCACAATATCCCGGGCGTCGGCGTGTTCCAGTACATCTCGTTCCGCACGGCCTTATCCGTCATCCTTTCATTAATTATCACAATCGTTTTTGGCGGGAAAATCATCAAATATCTGCAGAAAAAACAAGTTGGCGAAACCGTTAGAAATTTGGGTTTGGAAGGCCAGATGCAGAAACAGGGAACGCCAACGATGGGCGGGATCATGATTTTGATGGGAATCCTGATCCCAACTTTACTGCTGGCCAAACTGGATAATATCTACATCATCCTCATGATCATAACCACCATTTGGATGGGAATTGTAGGTTTCCTGGATGATTATATCAAAGTTTTCAAAAAAAACAAAGAAGGTTTAGCAGGAAGATTTAAAATTGTTGGTCAGGTTGGTTTATCAATCATCATTGGCTGGACGATGTATTTCAGTCCTGAAATCGTGATCCGCCAAACTGTAACGCTTCCGGTAAAATATGATGTTCCGGTGGATGTCCATCAGCAAAACAACAAATACGTTTACACGCAGGACATTAAATCCACCAAAACCAATGTGCCTTTTTACAAGCATAACGAGTTTGATTATGCAAAAGTGATCAAGTTTATCGGTCCGGGTTACGAGCATTACGCGCTGATCGTTTTTATGCTTTTTACCATTTTTATCATCACCGCGGTTTCTAACGGCGCAAATATTACAGACGGGATTGATGGTTTGGCAACCGGCATTTCAGCTATTATTGGTATTACGCTGGCTGTGCTGGCTTATGTTTCTGGTAACACCGTAATCTCCGAATACCTCAACATTGTTTACATTCCAAATTCCGGCGAGCTGGTTGTTTTTGCCGGTGCTTTTGTTGGGGCTTGTGTTGGTTTTTTGTGGTACAATTCGTACCCAGCACAAATATTTATGGGCGATACCGGCAGTCTGGCCATCGGCGGGATCATTGCAGCCTTCGCCATCATGATCCGCAAAGAATTATTGATACCTCTTTTATGCGGTGTTTTTTTGATCGAACTGGTTTCGGTGATTATGCAGGTAAGCTGGTTCAAATTTACCAAAAAAAAATATGGCGAAGGCCGAAGGATTTTCCTGATGTCGCCGCTGCATCATCATTTTCAGAAAAAAGGTTATCACGAATCTAAGATCGTTACGCGGTTTTGGATCGTCGGTATTTTTCTGGCCATCGTAACCATCGTAACGTTAAAATTAAGGTAGTAAAAGAAGCATCAGTTTAAAATACAAGGAATTGGAAACAGGGGGAAATCAAACAGCAATAACGGCTATCGGAAACGGCAAATTTCTGTGCATTTTGGGTGCCGGCGAAAGTGGTGTTGGCGCAGCTTTTTTGGCCAGGAAGCAAGGCTTTAAAGTTTTTGTTTCTGATTTTGGGTTGATGAACGAAAAGTACAAGCTGCAACTGCAAGACTGGAACATTGATTTTGAAGAAGGAAAACACTCCGAAGAAATTATTTTGCAGGCCGATGAAGTGGTGAAAAGTCCGGGCATTCCCGAAAAAGCACCCATCATCAAAAAACTGAAGGCAAAAGGGATACCGGTAATTTCTGAAATTGAGTTTGCGGGAAGATATACGCAAGCCAAAATGATCTGCATCACCGGATCAAACGGAAAAACTACGACCGCAAGTCTGACTTACCATTTGCTAAAAAACGCAGGTTTAAATGTGGGTTTGGCGGGCAACATCGGTAAAAGTTTTGCTTACCAGGTGGCGGCTGAAAAGTACGATCATTTTGTGCTGGAAATCAGCAGTTTTATGCTCGACGATATGTACCAGTTTAAAGCCGATATTGCTGTGCTGTTGAACATTACGCCAGATCATTTAGACCGCTACGAATATAAAATGGAGAATTATGCCGATTCAAAGTTCCGCATCATCCAAAACCAAACCGGTGCAGATTACCTGATCTATTGTGCCGATGACGAGGAAACGATGAAAGGGATTAACCAACGTAAAATTGCTGCTAAACAGCTGCCTTTTTCTATCCGGAAAAAGGTTGAACAAGGCGCATATCTGGATAGGGAAGAGATGGTTATTTTAACCGATAAAGGAGGCATGAATATGTATATCAATGAGTTGGCATTGCAGGGAAAGCATAATATTTACAACAGCATGGCTTCGGGTATTACGGCGAAAGTGCTTGAATTGCGAAATGAAACCATCCGCGAAAGCATGGGCGATTTTAAAAATATCGAGCACCGGCTGGAATTTGCAGGCGTAATTGCAGGCATCAAATTTATCAATGATTCTAAAGCAACCAACGTTAATTCGGTTTGGTTTGCGCTGGAAAGTATGAATACAGATGTGGTGCTGATTTTGGGCGGCGTGGATAAAGGCAACGATTATTCGATGCTGAAGGGATTGGTGAAGCAAAAAGTGAAAGCGATTGTGTGTTTGGGGAAAGACAACAAACGCATCCACGAAGCTTTTGAAGATGATGTGGACATGATGGTAAACGCATTTTCGGCAGCGGAAGCGGTGCAATTGGCTTATCACCTGGCAACAAAAGGCGATACGGTTTTACTTTCTCCGGCTTGCGCCAGTTTTGATCTGTTTAAAAATTATGAAGACCGCGGCCAGCAATTTAAAGCAGCGGTGAAGGAATTATAGCTTTTTGCTGTCAGCAATCAGCCGGTCAGCAATCAGCCATGCAAAAGCTGAAAGCTGATTGCTGATAGCCAAAAGCAAATAGCAAATAAAAAAAGATAATGAAGAATAGCATACAATCAATTCTCAGTCAAACCAAAGGCGACCGCTGGATCTGGCTCATCGTCATCCTGTTGTCGGTTATTTCGGCTCTGGCCGTTTACAGTTCAACCGGCACGCTGGCTTATAAACGCGGCGTTGGTGCAGAATCAATCCTGATCAAGCATTTGGCCATGATTTTTGGCGGGATTGCGCTGATGTATATTTCGCACAAACTGGATTACCGTTATTACTCCGGCATCTCTAAAATCCTGATGATCGTAACCATTCCGCTGTTGCTTTACACACTTCTTTTTGGCAGCCACTTAAATGATGCCAGCCGCTGGATTGCCATTCCCGGGACCGGTTTAACTTTCCAGACTTCGGATTTAGCCAAATTAGCACTCATTACATTTCTGGCCCGCAATTTATCGCGCAAGCAGGAAAATATTAAAGATGTAAAAGACTCTTTCCTGCCGATCATGGGTTCGGTTTGCGTGGTTTTTATTTTGATCGCACTGGCCAATTTATCAACTGCTTTGATGTTGTTCGGCGTAAGCGTTTTATTGCTGATTATCGGCCGCATCAGCATCAAACAAATAGCGGTAGTTTGTTTAGCCGGAGCGGTTTTACTGGCAGCCGTTGTGTTTTTAGGGCCGAGAAGGAAAACTTATGCTTCGCGTATCCAAACTTTTATGCATCCCAGTAAAGTTGACCGCGATAAATCTTTTCAATCCGATCACGCTAAAATTGCCATTGCAACGGGTGGGATTTTTGGAAAAGGCCCCGGAAACAGCACCGAGCGCAATTACCTGCCTCACCCATATTCCGATTTTATTTATGCTACCATTATAGAAGAATACGGGCTGATCGGCGGCTTTTCGTTGGTGCTGATCTACCTTTTCCTGCTTTACCGCTGTATCAAAATCGTAAGCAAAGCACCAAAAGCGTTTGGCACTTTACTGGCGGCGGGTTTAAGTTTCAGTTTAACCATCCAGGCTTTTGCAAATATGGCCGTTGCCGTTGGTTTGGGGCCGGTTACGGGCGTGCCCTTGCCGCTGGTAAGTATGGGCGGAACATCCATTTTATTTACCAGTGTGGCTTTCGGGATTATTTTATCCGTGAGCCGGCACATCGATGAATACGAAGGTAATTTAAAAGTAGTGGTAGGAGAGATCAGGGAAAAAGAAGCAGCAGTGTAAAGCTGTTAGCTTTCAGCAATCAGCAATTAGCTTTAGCAAGGTGCTGAAAGCCGAAAGCTGATGGCCGAAAGCAAAAATTAGTTAATAAAAGAAGCATTAAGAAATGGCAAAAAGGATCATCATTAGCGGCGGCGGCACCGGAGGGCATATCTTCCCGGCGATTGCCATTGCTGATGCGCTTAAAAAGCTGCATCCTGAAACCGAATTGCTTTTTGTTGGTGCCAACGGCCGGATGGAAATGGAAAAAGTGCCTGCTGCCGGTTACAAAATTGTGGGTTTGGATATTGCCGGTTTTCAGCGCGGTTCCATCGTAAAAAACCTGCTGTTGCCGTTTAAGGTTTTAAGCAGTGTAAACAAAGCCGGATCGATCATCAAAAAATTTCAACCGGATGCGGTGGTTGGCGTTGGCGGTTATGCTTCCGGTCCGTTGTTGTACGCGGCTTCTACCAAAAATATCCCGATTTTGATCCAGGAACAAAACTCCTATGCAGGCATCACCAATAAATATCTGGCAAAAAAAGCAAAACGAATTTGTGTGGCATTTGATGGGATGGAACAGTTTTTTCCGGCAGACCGGATTATCAAAACCGGAAATCCAATCCGCAGAAAATCTGTAGAAATTGAGGGGAAAAGGGAAGAAGCGTTTAACCTTTTCAAGCTTTCTCCGCAGAAAAAAACAATTTTAGTTACCGGCGGAAGTCTGGGTGCCGGAACTTTAAACAAATGTATGCTGGCCAGTTTGGATGAATTGATTAATGCGGATGTGCAGGTAATCTGGCAAACCGGAAAATATTATTACAAAGGGATATTGGAAAAATTAGGTTCAGCTATCCACCAAAATATTTGTGTTTTAGAGTTTTTAAACCGGATGGATTTGGCTTATGCTGCTTCAGATGTGATTATTTCGCGTGCCGGAGCAGGAACGATTGCCGAATTGTGCATGATTAAAAAGACGGTGATTTTAGTGCCTTCGCCAAATGTTGCCGAAGACCATCAAACTAAAAACGCACTGGCTTTGGTTAATCAAAACGCGGCAGTTTTCGTGAAAGATATCGACGCAGAAAAAACACTGGTAAAAACAGTATTGGGTTTGCTGAAAGATGAAAACCGGCAAAAAAAATTAGCAGAACAAATTGGCAAACTGGCCATGCCGGATGCCGATTTAAACATTGCAAAAGAAGTATTAAAAATTACAGAAACGCAAACAAATGCTGTTTTTACAGCATAAAAATATGGAACTAAACAGCATTCAACGCGTGTATTTGATTGGTATCGGCGGAATCGGCATGAGCGGTTTGGCGCGGTATTTCAATCACCGCGGCTGTTTGGTGGCCGGTTACGATAAAACGCAAACTGCTTTAACCACAGTGTTGGAGCAGGAAAATATCGAAGTGGCTTATCACGATGAAATCGATTACATTCCGTTTGATTTTAACGGACCGGAAGATGGCACGCTCGTAATTTACACACCGGCAATTCCGGCAAATTCCCTGATTTTGAGTTTCTTTCAGGATAAAAACTTCAGCTTAAAAAAACGGTCGGAAGTTTTGGGCATCATTAGCAAAGGCATGTTTACCATTGCCGTTGCCGGTACGCACGGTAAAACCACCACTTCCAGCATGATTGCGCATATTTTGCGTGCTTCGGGGAACGATTGCTCGGCTTTTCTGGGCGGGATTGCAACCAATTATCAAACCAATGTTTTGTTCGGCAGCAATGAAATTTTGGTGGTTGAGGCTGATGAATACGACCGTTCTTTCCTCACATTACATCCTGATATTGCGGTGGTTACTTCCATGGATGCCGACCATTTGGATATTTATGGCGATAAAAACAGCATGGTTGAAGCCTTTCAGCAATTTGCTGCACAGTTAAAAGCAGACGGGAAATTAATTCATAAAAAAGGTTTGCCTTTAAGTCATGGTTTCGCTTATGCTGTTGATGGAAATACTGATGCTTTGGCCAAAAACATCAGCATAAAAAACGGAAATTATTATTTTGATTTCAAAAATGATGAAGTCGAAATCAATGATATTCAGTTAGGGATTGCCGGGATACACAATGTTGAAAACGCGGTTGCGGCGATACAAGTTGCTTTGTTTTTGGAAGTTGGTCCGCAGGAAATTAAAGCTGCTCTGAAATCTTTTTTGGGCATAAAAAGACGGTTTGAGTACATTATCAATACCGAAAAAACGATTTTTATTGATGATTACGCGCATCATCCGGAAGAACTCCGGGCGGCTATTGCTTCGCTGAAAGAACTTTATCCGCAGAAAAAATTAACCGTGATTTTCCAGCCGCATTTATTTACCAGGACGCGGGATTTTGCGGATGATTTTGCCGAAGTATTATCGAAAGTTGACGATTTGCTTTTGCTCGATATTTATCCAGCAAGGGAGTTGCCGATTGAAGGGGTTTCCGCAGAAATGATTTTGGAACGGATGCAATCTTCCCCAAAACACAAAAAATATACGGTAAAAGAAGCATTGGATTATGTGCAGCAAAACCAGCCGGAATTGTTGCTGACAGTTGGCGCAGGCGATATTGACAAGATGGTTGAACCTTTAAAAGCAGCTTTGCAGGATGTTTAAAAAACGCATTTGGATGCCGGTTTTATACGGTTCGGTCTGGGCAGTTTGCCTGGGCGGCTTGTTTGTGCTCATGAGTTTTATCGGCATAAAAGAAGCATCGATGTTATGCCGCGAAGTGAAAGTTTACATTCCGGGCAACGAATATTTTGTGGACAGGGAGGAAATCAATTCTATTTTGCATATCGGCAATAATACGCTGGTTGGCAAAAAGCTGGACGGCATCAATATTCATCAGCTGGAAAAAACTTTACAAGCCAACCCGTTTATCGAATTTGCCAAAGTTTATGCAGATATGGACGGCGTGGTGAATGTAGAAATTCGCCAGCGGCAACCAATCCTCCGCATTATGAACCGTTTTGCACAGGATTTTTATGTAGATCAATATGGATTGAAAATACCGCTTTCTGCAAATTTTACCGCTCCTGTATTAGTTGCAACGGGTAGTATCGATGAAATTTTTATCAACCGTATCGATACTTTACATACCGCAATGGCCAAAGCCTTGTATAGAACGGCTGATTTTATCCGCAGGGATTCTTTATGGGATGCACAATTTGAGCAAATTGTTGTAACCGCAAACCACGAAATAGAATTAATTCCAAGGGTGGGCAACCAGCGGGTTTTGTTGGGTTCGGCAGACTCGCTGGATAAAAAATTTAAAAATTTGTTAATTTTTTACCAGAAAGCATTGCCTAAAGTTGGTTGGGGCGCGTACAAAGTAATTAATATTAAATACGCCAATCAAATTGTGGCTATCAAAAGCGACTCGATTTTAAATACTGCGGCTACAAAACCAAAGCCGAAAGTAAAACAAGACACTAATCATACTAAACAAGACACAATTCAAAATATTCATTAGAAATGGAAAAGGTTTCTATCAGTCACGACAAAAGCTCACCAATTGTAGTTGGGTTAGACATTGGTACAACAAAAATATGCGCTATAGTAGGCCGCAGAAGTAAAGACCATACGGTAGAAATACTGGGAATTGGAAAGGCAGAATCAGCGGGCGTAACCCGCGGTGTGGTATCTAATATCGATAAAACGGTACAAGGGATTTCCCAGGCTATAGAAATTGCGGCGGCACAATCCAACGTAGAAATCCGGGTGGTAAACGTGGGTATTGCCGGCCAGCATATTAAAAGTTTGCAGCACCGCGGTTTAATTACCCGCCGGGATTTAAACCGTGAAATCAACCGCAAGGATATTGAAAAGCTGATCGAAGACATGTACAATTTGGTGATGCCTCCGGGAGAAGAAATTATCCATGTTTTACCGCAGGAATTTACGGTGGATAACGAGCCTGGCATTAAAGATCCGATCGGAATGGCAGGCGTTCGTTTAGAAGCGAATTTTCATATCATTTCCGGTCAGGTTACGGCTGTAAAAAACATTGTAAAATGTGTTACCAAAGCAGGTTTGGAAAGTCATGAACTAATTTTGGAACCGTTGGCATCTTCAGAAGCAGTTTTAACCGAAGAAGAAAAAGAAGCCGGTGTAGTTTTGGTGGATATTGGCGGCGGCACAACCGATCTGGCTATTTTCCACGAAGGCATTATACGCCATACAGCCGTTATCCCGTTTGGTGGGAACAGCGTTACCGAAGATATCCGCGAAGGTTGCTCGGTGATGCGCAACATTGCAGAGATGTTAAAAACCCGTTTTGGTTCGGCTTTGGCAGAGGAGAACAAGGATAACGAAATTGTTTGTGTGCCAGGTTTGCGCGGAAGGGAATCTAAAGAAATATCGGTTAAAAACCTGGCTTATGTGATCCAGGCGCGGATGGAAGAGATCATCGAGCATGTTTACTATGAGATTAAAACCTCCGGATACGAGAAAAAAATGATCGGCGGAATTGTAATTACCGGTGGAGGAGCAGATTTAAAACATTTGCCGCAACTGGTAGAATATGTTACCGGTTTGGATTGCCGGATTGGTTACCCAAGCGAGCATCTCGCCAAAAATGAAGTGCTGCAAAAAAATATTTTTGATGATTTGCAAAGCCCGATGTATGCAACCGGCATTGGTTTGCTGATCAAAGGAATACAGAAAATGGAAGATGCAGAAGTTCAGCCTTCTGTAGAAGTAAAATCTCAAACTAAACCAACTGCTACAGCGTCAGAAAAAAAGCACGGGCTGCTTTCACGAATGCTGGAAAAAGGAAAAATATTTATTAAAGATGACATCAGTGATGACGATTTCTTAAATAAAAAATCCAATCCGAATTAATATAAAGATTATTGTAAAAACGTATTATTACGTTGAATAAAAAGTGAATATCAACAAACCTATATAGCTAAGATCAAGCATTATGCAATTTGAAATGTTAAAAGAAAAGTCGTCTATCATCAAAGTAATTGGTGTTGGCGGCGGCGGCGGCAACGCAGTAAACCATATGTACAGGCAGGGCATTACCGGTGTTGATTTTATTATCTGTAATACAGATGCACAAGCTTTAGAATTAAGCCCGATCCCGAACAAGGTACAGTTAGGTGCCAGTTTAACAGAAGGAATGGGCGCAGGTTCAATCCCGGAAGTTGGTAAAAATTCAGCTATAGAAAATATTGACGATATAAAACAAATGCTGGGCACCAACACCAAAATGCTGTTTATTACAGCAGGAATGGGTGGCGGAACAGGCACAGGTGCCAGCCCGATTATTGCACAGGCAGCACGCGAACTTGATATTTTAACGGTTGGTATTATTACTACTCCGTTTTCTTTTGAAGGCAAACGACGCAAAATGCAGGCCGAAGAAGGCATGGAAGAACTGCGGAAATATGTGGATTCTTTCCTGGTTATTTCTAACGACAGGGTACGTGAGATTTTTGGGAACCTTACTTTTAGTGCTGCTTTTGCACAGGCAGATAATATTTTGACTACTGCAGCAAAAGGGATTGCAGAAATAATTACGTTGCCAGGTTATATTAACGTTGATTTTAAAGATGTGCGCACCGTGATGAAAGACAGCGGTGTTTCTATCATGGGAAGTTATGCGGCAGCCGGAGAAAACCGTGCATACGAAGCAGTACGCGGCGCATTAGCTTCACCGCTTTTAAAAGACAACGAAATTGAAGGTGCAAGATATATTTTGCTTAACGTTAGTTCCGGAGAAAAGGAAGTAACAATGGATGAGGTAAGCATCATTACAGATTATATCCAGGAGGAAGCCGGATTGATGGCAGATTTGATTTGGGGCAATTGCACTGATGAAAATTTAGGCGAAAAAATTTCTGTAACGATCATTGCAACTGGTTTTCAAACCAAAGATGAACGCGAAAAAGTGCAAAGCAGTAAAAAAATTGTTTCGCACCTGATTACTGATAATCCGTTGGTAAAACCAGTAAACGAATTTACAACACCTAATAACAGAGACAACAGCTCGGAGCCATTTCTTAAAGTGAAGGATGAAAATCAGGCAAACCAGCTGGGCAATTCGTTTCAAAAGAGAGAGGATGCAAACCGGGAAGAACAAAACGGGACGATCAGGTACAGGTTGAACGATGAGGACAAAAAGCAGGAAACGGATGCAGAAGCAGCAGGTTTCAGCTTAAAAACTGCAGAACCTATGAGTTTTGATAAACCGGCAGAAACCATTGTTTCCGGACAAACCAAACCGGAACCTGTAAAGCAAGAAGTACAGCCAATTGCCGGTGCCGATGACCAAAAAACAGACGAGTCTATCGAAGAACAACTAAAAAACTCCAGGGAACGTATTAGAAAATTAAAAGAGTTAAGCATGAAACTGAGAAGCGGCAGCATCCAGGAACTGGAAAATGTGCCTGCTTATAAACGCAAGGAAATTGCTTTACAGCAAAACATACATTCATCGGAAACACAAGTTTCAAGGTTTTCTTTGTTAGCTGATGAAGATGGTAAAACTGAAATCAGGCCAAATAATTCTTTTTTACACGATAACGTAGATTGATTGAACGGCCATAAATAAAAGGCCTTTGTTTAAGCAAAGGCCTTTTTTGTTGGTTTAAAGTAAGAGTTTGGTGCTTCTTTTGCTGATGAAAAGTTTAACAGCTAATTTTACCAAATCACAACTTAATTAAAATAAACTATTTTGGATTTATTTGATAAGATACACAAGAACATGGGCCCTTTAGGTCAGCACCAAAGCTGGTCGCATGGCTATTTTTCATTTCCAAAACTGGAAGGAGAAATTGATGCCCACATGAATTTCAGGGGAAAAGAACATTTGGTTTGGAGCTTAAATAATTATTTAGGCCTGGCCAACCACCCGGAAGTAAGAAAAGCGGACGCGGAAGCTGCTGCTGCTTATGGTATGGCTTACCCAATGGGCGCAAGAATGATGTCTGGCAATTCAGGTCAGCACGAAGCTTTAGAGAAAGATTTGGCAGCATTCGTAGGCAAAGAAGATGCATTTCTGTTGAATTATGGCTATCAAGGCATGGTTTCTATTATTGATAGCTTGGTTGACCGTAATGATGTGATCGTTTACGACGGCGAATCTCATGCCTGTATTATTGATGGCGTGCGTTTGCACATGGGCAAGCGTTACGTTTATCAGCATAACGATATTGCAAGTTTAGAAAAACAGTTAGAACGTGCTTCTAAGCTGGCAGAGCAAACCGGCGGCGGCATCCTGGTAATTACAGAAGGTGTGTTCGGCATGTCTGGTGCGCAGGGAAAAATTAAAGAAATTGTAGCATTAAAAGATCAATATAAATTCCGTTTATTAATTGATGATGCGCATGGTTTTGGTACGATGGGAAAAAGCGGTGCCGGCACCCATGAAGCACAGGATTGTATAGATGAGGTAGATGTTTACTTCGGTACTTTTGCCAAATCAATGGCTGGGATTGGTGCGTTTGTCGCTTCAACACAAACTATAACAAATTATTTGCGGTACAATATGCGCTCGCAAACTTTTGCCAAAGCTTTGCCAATGCCGATGGTAATTGGTTTGAGAAAAAGGTTGGAACTATTGATCAATCGCCCGGAACTACGAGAAAAACTATGGACAATTGCCAGGGCTTTACAAGAAGGCTTGCGTTCCCGCGGGTTTGATTTAGGTGTTACCAATACGATGGTTACCCCAGTTTTTCTAAAAGGCGACCTGAACGAAGCAACCAGTTTAACCATGGATCTTCGTGAAAACTATAAGATTTTTTGCTCTATCGTACTTTATCCGGTGATACCGCGAGGGCTTATTGTGCTGCGTATTATCCCAACAGCAACACATACTTTAGAAGATGTTCAGCGTACCTTAGATGCATATAGCGAAGTTGCCGAAAAATTGAAAGCAGGATATTATAAAGAAAATAAGTTTGTTTTAGCCTGATTATCTCGGGGCTGATTATAAAATGAAAAAGCATTGATTTATTTCAATGTTTTTTTTATAGCTTAATTTTTCTTTTCTAAATACGTTGGCTAACCTTCAAAAAATATTTTTGAAAAATTAATAGATTAACGTTCGTCTGTTTTTTACTTAAAAACATATATTAGCTTAAACAATTAATTTTAAAGCCTAACCTACAATATTACCTAATGAAAAAGTTTGAAGAAGTTAAAAAGCTGGTAGAAAGTTTAGAAGCCGATGCCGACAAGTTTTACAACAAAGGCAACAGTGCCGCCGGAACGCGTGTTAGAAAAGGAATGCAGGATTTAAAAAACATGGCACAAGCCATTCGTTTAGAAGTTCAGGGTACTAAAAATACTGAATCTGAGAAAAAGTAGTACTTCTTTTAGCACACTAAAAATCCGGTTAATGAGATCGGATTTTTTTATGCGTTTAACTTTTTTAATTCCTCATTGATCAAATTAGAAATTTGAGGATTTACAGGAACCAAAGGCAAACGCAATGTGTTTTCGCAAATGCCGGAAAACTTTAATGCTTCTTTTACGCCAGCCGGGTTTCCATCTGCAAACATCAACCGCGTAAACTCAACCAATTTAAAATGTAAATTTCGGGCGGCTTCCCATTTCTCATCCAAACAAAGCCGAACCATATCTGAAAATAATTGCGGGACCGCGTTACCGATAACAGAAATAATACCAACAGCACCAAGCGCGATCATTGGTAAAGTAACCGGATCATCGCCAGAAATCAACATAAACTCTGCCGGTTTATCGCGCATAATCTGGTTAAACTGATCAAAATTGCCCGATGCTTCTTTTACTGCTATAATATTGGTAACATCATGGGCAAGCCTTACCGTTGTTTCTGCGGAGATATTGCTGCCGGTTCTTCCAGGAACATTGTACAAAATTACAGGTAATTCCGATTCGGCAGCGATGGCTTTATAATGCTGGTAAATCCCTTCCTGTGTTGGTTTGTTGTAGTACGGACTAACGGACAGAATTGCATCGTAACCCTGCTTGTCAAAATTCTTAATATTTTCGATGATTGCCTGTGTATAATTTCCGCCGATCCCGGCAATTAAAGGAACGCGGCCGGCTACTTTTTGCGCTGTAAATTTCCAAATTTCTTTTTTTTCTGCGGAAGATAAAGTAGCACTTTCGCCGGTTGTGCCGAGGGAAATCAGGTAATCAATACCATTGTTGATGAGGTTTTCGATAAGCTTTTCTAATGCCGGAAAATCGATAGAACCATCAGTTTGAAAAGGAGTAATAATGGCAACTCCGGTGCCATGAAATTTTTTCATTATTAGCTTTAGAGGCTGCTAAGATAATATTTTGAGATTTTACACGGTAAATGTAAAGGAATTATTATCAGAAAATTAAGTATTGATCAGGTCAACCAGCCCCTGTTCAGAAATCATCGGAATGTTCAATTTTTGCGCTTTTTCCAATTTTGCCGGACCCATATTTTCTCCGGCAACCAGATAATTCAATTTTGCTGAAATGCTGCCGAGGATTTTCCCGCCGTTCTGCTCGATCATCTGCTTCAGTTCCTCTCTCGAAAATTGCTCAAAAACACCGGAAATGATAAAGCTTTTGCCGGAAAGTTTTTCGCTTTGCAGCACATTCGTTTCTTCTTTTACGGTGAATTGTAGTCCTGCATTTTTTAGTTTTTCAATTTGCTCCAAATGCTGCGGAACAGTAAAATATTCAATCAAACTTTCGGCAATCCGGTCGCCAATTTCATCTACCAAAATAAGTTCGTTAAAAGAAGCATGTTGCAAAGCTTCAATTGTTTTAAAATAACGCGCCAGTTTTCGGGCAACCGTTTCTCCTACAAAACGGATCCCCAAACCAAAAAGCACTTTTTCAAAAGGCATTTCTTTTGATTTTTCGATGCCGCTGATCATATTGGTGATGGATTTTTCGCCGAAACGTTCCAGCGTGCGCAGTTCGTCCATGCGATCTTTCAGTTCATATAAATCGCTGATGTGGTGCAGGAAACCTTTCCGGTAAAAATTCTCGATCGTTTCATCGCCTAAACCGTCAATATCCATCGCTTTACGGCCAATAAAATGCTGGATCTTGCCCACAATTTGCGGCGGGCAACCTTCATCGTTCGGACAATAATAAGCGGCTTCACCTTCTTTTCTCACCAAAAAAGTATTACAGACCGGGCAATTGGCGGCATACTCGACCGGCTTTGCACCGGGTTTTCTTAATGCTTCGTTTACGCCGGTAATTTTGGGGATGATCTCGCCGCCTTTTTCTACGTAAACGGTGTCGCCTTCGTATAAATCCAAACGGACAATTTCGTTGGCATTATGCAGTGTTGCGCGCTTCACGGTTGTCCCGGCCAGCAAAACCGGTTTCAAATGCGCAACCGGCGTAACTGCGCCCGTTCTACCAACCTGATAGCCAACGCTTTCTAAAATGGTTTGTGCCGAAGCCGCTTTGTATTTGTAGGAGATGGCCCAGCGCGGTGATTTTGCCGTGAAACCCAATTCTTCCTGCTGTGCAAAACTGTTTACTTTTAAAACGATGCCGTCAATATCATAACTCAGCTTAAACCGCTCGGTTTCCCAGGTTTTGATAAAAGCCAGAACTTCCTGGATATTGCCGCAAAGCGCGGTGTGTTTGCAAACCGGGAAACCCCAGCTTTTCACCGTTTGCAAACTTTCCCAATGGGTTTTAAACTGATTTTTATGGGCATAAAAGAAGTACAGGAAACAATCCAGCGGACGTTTGGCAACTTCGGCAGAATCCTGCAATTTTACTGTGCCCGAAGCGAAATTACGTGGGTTGGCATAAGTTAGTTCTCCATTATCCAAACGCTCCTGGTTCAGTCTTTCAAAAGCTTTTTTGTGCATAAAAACCTCGCCGCGTATTTCAAATTCCTCCGGATAATCCCCAGGTTTTAAATGATGCGGAATGGCATGGATGGTTTTGATATTATTGGTTACCTCATCGCCTTTTGTGCCATCGCCGCGGGTTACGGCACGGACGAGTTTCCCGTTTTCGTAAGATAAACTGATGGACAGCCCGTCGAATTTCAATTCCACAACATATTCAAAATTGCTGCCAATAGATTTTTGGATACGCTGATCAAAATCCAGCAAATCCTGTTCGTTGTAAGTGTTCCCCAAAGAAAGCATCGGCCATTGATGTTTCACCGTTTGAAACTCTTTGGTGATTTCCCCGCCAACTTTTTGCGTAGGCGAATTTTGGTCGAGTAACTCCGGAAACTGTTTCTCCAGCTTAGAAAGTTCTGTTAGTTTCTGGTCAAAATCCTGATCAGAAATACTCGGCTGCGCCAGCACATAATAATTGTAATTGTGTTGTTTTAATTCGGCAGTGATGGATGCAATCCGTGCTTTGGCTTCTTCAAAAGTCATGGAACGAAGATAGGAAATAGGTTTGAGGTACGAGGTTTGAGGTAAGAAGTGCTGGCTTCTAATTAATAAAAATCAATTAGAAGCCAGTTGTAAAAAAAACTATACTTAGATAAGCCCAAAATAATGAAAGTATGATATGTACAAAAGTTTCAAAAATTTTTCCTTTCCAAAGTTTAGAAGAATATCCAAAAAATTG
The DNA here is from genome assembly GCA_964251965.1 of uncultured Sphingobacteriaceae bacterium. GTDB lineage: Bacteria > Bacteroidota > Bacteroidia > Sphingobacteriales > Sphingobacteriaceae > Mucilaginibacter_A. Next base: position 149,069 of record CAXULQ010000002.1, read on the forward strand.
AATTAATAATCTTAATATCCAGAAAACACCAAGCCCTAAAGATATTTTTTTTCCAAGTCCTGTTTCGATAAGTTCTTTTGAGGATGTTAAACATAATACTCCCATAAGAAAAACAACAAGTGCAATAAAGATTGTGTGAATTATCATCATCTGACGATTAATCAAACTCAATAAACTTAGCTCGTTATCCCAATCAAAATATTTTGGGAAAATTATGTGGATAAATGCCAACAGAATCAAAAGTACACCAATAATTTTAATGTGTATTTCCATTTTTGTATAATACGAAAGTGGAAACAAAAGGTGAGATTTTTATCTCTTTTTTGATCATAAGTCCTGAATATTCAAATGTTTGTAGCCAGGATTTTCTTGAATAAAAATGAAAGAAACCAATGTTGAAAGCTAAAAAGTTAGTGATGTCTCGCAAATGTTCCGTGATGAAAATTTGTCCGTCTGGTTTTATTATTCTTTTCAGTTCTTTAAAAAACTCAAGTCGTTCGTTTGTATTTCGTATTTCATGTGCAGCAAATATCAATAAAATATTATCTATAGAATTACCTTCAAATTCTAATTTATTTGTTTCAATTTGCTTTGTGCCTGGAAATTGCAAATAAGCTTTTCTTGCTCTCTTTATAGAAATTTCAGTATGTTTTACTGGATCATAGAAATCGAGAGCTACAAGTTCTGCATTCTTAAATTTATCTTTTAATATATAGCTTGTTTCGTCAAAACCTGCATTAATATTTATAATTGTGCCTTTTGTATTTATTTGATCCAACCATTTAAGCTTGTATAATTCGGATAAATCATAGATATAAAAAGAAACTGATAAAGAGATAAGAGTACTGTAAAGGATTGAAATGCAAATAATGTATATGTATAATTTAAAAGGTTTATCGAGAAAATTTGATAGTAGAAATGAAAACAATGTAAAAGAAATTGCAATAACATAAAAATGCCAATTGAAACGAATAATATTCAGAACTCCTTGAAATGGCTTTCTCATTTTTTCCATGTTTCTGTTTTTCCTTTTTTCCAATAGTAAGGAATATCATTAATGATAAAAGCGTTTGCTAAAATTGGTTGGTTAAGCTTTAATTTTGCTAAAAATGAAATGTTATAATCAATGATTTTTATGGGTTTTGGTATCCAACTTTCTCTAACTCCCTCAATAATTAATACTTTCTTAGTTTCCGGATTATACGTAAATGTAAAAGGTAGAGGTCCAGCATATCGTCTTGCTTCTTTCCAGCTTGTAAAGGGAGAATTATCAGGTAAACTAATATCTTCTTCCTTAAAATCAACTTTAATATTGAAATTTGATTTTAAGGAACTGATTTCTAATATATGATCGTTATCTACTTGTGTTATGTCTGTCGTTGAGTAATTATAGTGTGTAAAAATATTACCCAGGAATTCCATCTTCTTTTTATTGGTTTCAGATTTTAGAATATACAATCCTCTTAACCTTTTTCCATCGTTATTAATGTATTTAACAAATATTCGGTATCCTATTAGAGAAAAACTATTTCCAATAAATTTTGGAAATCCTTTTGGCCGCAGTTCTGTAGTTTTGACAATTGCCATAGCAACAAATGCCCATTTCTGATCAAAAGTATCCAACTCTAAACACTTTGGAATAAAAGTTTGCAGTTGTTCTTTAGGAACTGCAAAAGTTAACACAAGTGAACTTTTAAAATGTGCTTCGACAGCAAATGGATGGTTTTTTAGAAATGAAAGCATATTATATTTCTGAAGCTACTTCTTATTTAAGCCATACTCGTTTAAATAAATTAAAATTATAAAAAGTAATGCGAAGACTGAATTTAGTTTTCCCCAAAGTAGCAAATCAGGAACAAGTATGAATTCAAGTACATTCATAATTGCCACAACTAAAATTTGTACCAGGGCATTTAAACGTGTTTTTATACCGCTCAAAATCCAAATTGCCATTCCTATTTCAGAAAGTCCAATTAGTATTGTAAAAGTTTTTGAATGCTCATTACCTAATATTCTTGCAACTATTTGTTGGTGCCGAGGGACTAAATTAAGTACTTTACAAAAAAGCCCATTTCCAATCCAAACCATCGCAATAAAATAATTTAGTATTTGATGGGTTTTTTCTTTCATAAATCAGCGAAGTTTTTCTTACGCAATCTAATTAGCTAATGTTTGCAACCTTTCACGTTTTTCTTCTCCATACTTATCCTCCAATCCCGCTCAACATGCTTGCTGATATAATCCCCAGAACGATCAGCGTAATCACGACATATAAATAATCTTTTTCCCGCAAAAAACTAATAATAGAAAGCAGCACACGTGCAACGGGCGTAGCAATTAACAGTAAGATTCCGGTTTGGATAATGGCACGTCCTTTAAAATCTAAAACACCTTGAAAAATGCCTGGAATGTTTTTGAGGAAAGCTGGTTCGCCAACAAATTTTTGATAGGAAGCTGTTTCGTGGCCGTGCCGATAAATATAAACTAAACCGCCAATAAAAACGACAGACATGGCCAGAATCACGCCCCAACGCAGCACGTTTCCAATTAGTAATTGAACGTCCTGATCCTGAAAACCCTTCTTCCCGTTACTCATATATGTCCGCTTAACCCTTTATAAATCATTTGGATAGCCAGGAGTGAAATCACCACAGCAAATACTATTTTTAGCGACTTTGATTTTGCTTTCACCAGGATTTTTGAGCCTGTCATCGCACCCAAAACCACACCCAAAACTACCGGCATGGACAAGCCCGGATCGATGTAACCGCGCTGCAAATAAACCACTGCACTTGCCGCAGCCGTAACGCCCATCATAAAGTTGCTGGTGGTGGTAGAAACTTTAAACGGAATGCGCATCACTTTGTCCATCGCAATTACTTTTAAAGAACCTGAACCGATGCCGAGCAGGCCAGAAATCATTCCGGCAAAACTCATCAACCCAAACCCGCCAAAAACGTTATGTACGCCGTAAGTAACCGCTTGTCCCTGATCTGGATATGTGCTGCCTAAATTTAAAAATTGGGCAGTTTTGCTGGAAGTTGGATCGGCCTGCATGTTCTTCTTTTTCAGCGACATGATGGCCGAAAAAATCAAAATCACACCAAAAATAATAGCGATATAATGTGCCGGAATGTAAGCTGATAAGAACGCGCCGCCAACTGCACCAAGCGTAGTCGCAATTTCCAGGAACATACCGAGCCGCATATTGGTAATACCTTCTTTTACATACGCTGCCGCCGAGCCGGACGAAGTGGCAATAACCGAAACCAGCGAGGCGCCAATCGCATAATGAATATCAACATGAAGCACCAGCGTTAAAAGCGGAATGATGACGATACCACCGCCCAAACCAGTTAACGAGCCAAGCAAACCGGCGAAATACGCACCGATCAAAATAATAACCGTTAAAAGAAGTATCGTCATGAAAAGTCGACCGTTATGCCCGATTGCAATAATACTTCTTTTAGCACTGTTTTTTTAGGAAGTTAAGCTGAGCGGCAAATTAAAGCGCGGCAACTTTTTATTTGCAGGTGCAGCACGATTTTTCTTAAAAGCAGAATGCTGTTTTTGATAAGCAAAACGCGCGTTTCCTTTTCCAAAAAGCTGGAAATTGTTAACTAATTTTAGAAAATAAATAGTCGAATTTGGTGCTTGTTGCGGCGGAAGTGCTAATAAATCGGCAACATCATCGCCGACTAAATAGCGCATTAGTTGCATGGTTTCTTTTTGTGGGAAACTGGCATCAACAGTAGAAAAATATTGGATTAACGAACGCGTGAGCGATTGGCCATGTTCCGAAGTTTTAAAGTTTCGGATACGGATAGCTTCTTCCAAAAGTAAAGCTTCCTTGCCGGTTTCAGGAAGTAAACTTTCATCAACGCCCAGCAAAAATCCAATCACATTCCATAGATGCATGAAAGCTTGTTGTTGCGGATATTCGATCGTTAATCCAAACTTGCGCAAACCACGGACTACGATGAGTGAGAAAGAAAGATTAGTCCCGGCCATATCTTCCTGGTTAACCGGCAAGCCCCAATCTTCATTCCATTTACCGCTTTTATTGGTATAAAAACGGATGGCCGCATGCAGCAAACGCACTTTCAAAATGCTAACGAAACCTTTTCCTTCGGGTTCAAAAGCGTTCGGTGCCATCACGTCCCAAATAAAATCGGCAGTTTCGCCTAAACGGTGTTCGGGTTTATTTTTGATGCGTTCCGAAAGATCTAAAACTTTTGCGCCATCCGCGGCAGCGTAACAATAAGGTAGCGAAAGCAAACCAAGCAAATTCATAATTGCCGCAGCATGTATGGCGAAGAAAGCCGCGCCCTGTTTCATCAACTTTTGGTCGGCCCAGTCCGGTAGTTTTTGTGCGTTTAGGAATGCTTCTTTTACGGCATAAAAATCAGCAACGTTATCAAGTTGTGTGTTAGAATTTAAAGAATCGAGAAGAGAACGAAAAGCTGATTTATGCGTTTCATCAGCAAAAACTTCCGAAATGAGATTATCAGCAGGTAGATCTCCGTGCAACCGCATCGAAGAAAGAAAATCATTACTAAAATTAACTGCTGGCTTCATTTGACAAGTTTATTGATAAAATGAATAACAGCAGAAATAGTTTGATTTGAAAAAAAGAGAAGCTACTTGTATAATGTTAGAAGCTTTTTTAAAGCCGATTTCGAAAATTATTAATGAGGTTCCTTGCCGTTGGCTTTAGCCAACTGAATACTAACAGGCATTTGAGGGATTTAGCCAAAAAAAGGCTATAAATAATTTGGCTGAAGCCGGTATTTAATTTACATAAACCGTTGGCTAAAGCCAACGGCAATTAAAAGCATATTCGAAGTCTTTTTAAAAACTTCTTACGTGGTATAACCCAAAATTTTCAACACCTGCTTGCTATTTTGTTCTTCGCCGAAAACATCAAAATTGAATGTTTCATCACGGTTTCTGCGGATAATTACATGTTTTGGAGAAGGCAGCAAACAATGATGGATTCCGCCGTACCCGCTCAAAACTTCCTGATAAGCACCGGTATTGAAGAAGCCTAAATATTGCACTTTACGTGTTTTGGGCATGTAAACGCTGTTCATGTGGGCTTCCTGGTTGTAATAATCCTGACCGTCGCAGGTAATTCCTCCTAAGTTGACACGCTCATATTCAGTATCCCAGTTGTTAACCGGCAGCAAAATGTATTTCTGGTTCAAAGCCCAAACATCAGGCAGATTGGTGATGAACGAGCCGTCCAGCATCAGCCATTTTTCGCGGTCGTTTTGCTGTTTCCGACCTAAAACTTTGTATAAAATCCCGGAAGCCTCGGCAACGGTATATTTTCCGAATTCGGTAATAATATCTGGTTCGATCGTATCATTTTCAGCACAAATTTCTTTAATCCGGCTTACGATTTCGTTCACCATATATTCGTAATCGAAATCAAAAACCAGCGAATCTTTAAATGGCATTCCGCCACCGATATCGAGCGTGTCTAAATCCGGATTGATCTTTTTAAACTTGCAATAAAGCGTAACATAACGCTCCAGCTCGTTCCAGTAATAAGGCGTATCCGAAATGCCCGAATTGATAAAAAAGTGCAGCAACTTCACCTTAAAATATGGGTTGCCTACAATTTTGCTATTGTAAAAATCAATCACATCTTCTATCCGAACACCTAAACGCGAAGTGTAAAACTGAGAATCAGGCTGTTCTTCCGATGCAATGCGAATTCCCAAATTACAAGGCGTTTCCAGTTCAACTTCATCATCGTACAGGTTAAATTCTTCCTTATTATCCAAAACCGGGATGATGTTTTTAAAGCCATCATGCAGCATATCAATGATATACTGTTTATATTGATAAGTTTTAAAACCGTTGCAGATCACGGTTATATCTTTGGTCAACGAACCTTTTTTTTCCAGCGCATCAATCATCGGCATATCAAAAGCGGAGGAAGTTTCGAGGTGGATTTCGTTCTTCAAAGCTTCTTCCACAATATGCTTAAAATGCGAGCTTTTAGTGCAATAACAATATTTATACGAGCCGCGGTAATTGTTTTTAACAATGGCCGACTGGAACAACAGCTTGGCCTGTTGTATTTTTTTGCTGATAATGGGCAGGTACGTAAAACGCAGCGGCGTGCCATACGTTTCAATCATTTCCATCAAATTTAAATCGTGGAAATACAATTCATCATCAATAATTTCAAAACCTTCCTGCGGGAAGCCAACGCTTAGGTCCAGGAATTCTTCGTAACTCTGCATTAATTAAAATTTTGGCAAATGTGTAGTTTTTATACGGAATTTATTACCATCCGGCCGTAATTTTTACAGACGGTTTTTAGGCTTGGTTCGGTGCTGTTTTTATCGGCAAAAAAACTTCGGCCATCATGCAGCGCGCACTTCCGCCGCCGTTGGTTTCGATGGTATTTAAAGGAGAATGAATGAGTTTGCAATATTTTTTAAGCGTTTTGATTTGGGCCTGATTGAGCGATAAAAAAGCAGTTTCCGACATCACCAACAAGCTTTCTCCAAATTTTGATTGAAGCTGAAGCATATTCCCCGCAAAAGCATTCATCTGTTCCAAAGAAATTTCTACAATTTCTTTGCCCGATTGCTGCAATGCTTCTTTTACCGATGTTTTTTCTGTTTGGTTTTGGATTGAATCGAGACAAATAACTGCAAACCGATCACCAATCCCCATTAAAACATTAGTATGATAAATGGCTTTTCCAGCTTCGTCTGTTGCATGAAACAGAACGGTTTTATAACCCGACAACTTGCAAAATTCTTCGAGAACTTTTGGATTAGTCCTGGGCGAGATGCAGGCATAAGCCAGTTTGTTTCCACGGTCTAAAACCAGGCTTCCGGTCCCTTCTAAAAACTGGTTTTGATGTTCAAAATAACTCAGGTCGAAAACCTGCTTTATTTCAAATACTTCTTTTATCGGCCCAAAAACCTTGCGTTCCAACCGGCGGTTTTCGGCCTGCATCGGATATAAAAAAACAGAACCATCTTCATGAAAAGAAATCCAGTTGTTCGGGAAGATGGAATCCGGCGTGTGTGGTTCTGCCGTATCATCAATCACCTTGACTGCTACGCCATTTTCGCGCAAAACTTTTACAAAATTATCAAATTCCTGCAACGCATTTTGCTGCACTTCTGCTTGTTCGCTTTGTTTCTGGAAAGCATTGCTTTCGGCGGTTTGCTCATTAAAACCAAAATTTACCGGCCGGATCATCAATATTTGTGAAGTCATTTTTTGTTGAGTTATTAATTTAAAGCCGATTTATCAACCTAAAAAACCATTATCTTAAAATTAACCATATTGAATACAATTATGGCATTAATTGCTTTGGCGGTAATATTTTTTCTTTTCGCTTGTTAAATCTATATAAATAGAACTACTACGCTGTTTTTAAAGAAGCCGTTAATTAAGTGGATTAGTGCCGAAAGATTTTTTATCATGACCAAAATTATTATTCAAACTGGTAAATACCGGGGTTTGTACCAGATTATCCTTTTACAATGTCAGCAATTTTTTATTGTTAAATGGTGGAAAGCCGTTAGCATTACCGAACATCAGGAAGAAGATTCCATTTTGAAATTGTGTGAGCTGATGAAAAAATACAAAGTTAAACAATGCGATATTTATGATTGGAGCGGCGATGAGTATTATCAGCAGGTTTTGAAAAAAGCAGTGTAAAAACAGCATCCCGCATTTACATTTCATCCCGAAAAAGCGGCATACTCATGCAATGAAAACCGCCGCGCGCGCGCGAAAGTTCTGCCGAAGGAAAAGTGATAATTGTATTGCTGATGTTTTCGGGCTGTAGTTCGTTGTTTTCAAATTTCTGGAGCAAAACTGCCGCTTTGATTACGGCAAACCCTGCTTCTTCAAAAGCTTTTAAAGTGTTGTCATTGCGGTCATAAGCTAAAACTACTCCTTCTTTTAAAGCTAATAAGTTGCAGCCGTCCGTCCATTGCTCGCGCGAATCATGCGGAAAAACGTTGTTGCCCGAATAAATAAACTGTGTTTTTTCTGTGCTTCCTAATTCGTTTTCGCTAATGTCGCACAGCAAATCTTCCAGCTTGTTAAACCTGCGCGGCTTATTGATGTTGCCTTTCTCAAACTGAATGATTTCCGGCCGGTTTGGTTTTTCGGTTTCTATCAGATGATTAATCGGCTGAAATTCCGGCGCAACTTCTTCCTGGTTAAAAAGCGAAGAAAGCAAAACCCACAAATTCTTTTTTACCTGTGTAAAAACAGTATCCAGGTGCATAAAATCACGTTTATGCGGAATTTTGATAACCGTAACTTTTTCAACCACAGCTTTTTCAAACAATAATTTTATGACTGCGCTGGCAGCTTGCGGCGTAGTCCGTTCTCCGCAGCCAATCAGTAAATGGTTTTTGCTGATCATCATCACGTCGCCGCCTTCCAGCGTATTTTGCTGGTCGATTTCTCCGTTTGGAATCAAAAAATGATCTTCCGTTTGCGGCACTTCCATAATATGGTGCTGATAATCTTTAAAAACCGGATGATTGAAGAAAATATATTTAGACAATAAAGCTTCGCGCGAACGTGCTTTTTTTGCAGGTTTGTTCAGCAAAATATAGTTATTGATGACTGTTCCCAAATCCCGCGTAAAAATCAAGTTCGGGATTGGCGCAAAAAATATTTTTCCATCCGGCATCGTACCCGAAATAAACAATGCAGCCAGCTGAAAAGCGTTTAAATCCGTTAACTGTTGCTGTTGCCGGTAAGTGCAATTTTCTGTGGCACAAACTGCGGCAACTAATTGGTAGCGAACGGTTGAAATTTTCAGGATTTCTGCCAGCAAGTTTTCTAGTTCAATCACTTTGTTTGAAGCATAGAATTTTGGTTTGCCGGGTTTGTAAAATTCGCGCTTGCTGTTTTTAGCATCAATATTTTCGATTTTACCTTTGATCAAATCCGGATCTAAAAAATAAAGCAGGATTTTTAAATACAAATCGTATTCTTTGCTGCGGATGGTTTCCAGATGCACAATATCTTCAAACAGCCAATCCTGCGCTTTGGAAGGCACAACTTGCCCTAACCCTTTGTCAGGACTATGAATTAAAATTCGGCGCAAATCACCAATTTCGGAACGGACTTGTAACTGGAAATTGTTTGTTGGAAGCATAAACAGTATTTGGCGCAAATTTATTAGAAAAAATCAAAGCCTCACCCCAACCCTCTCCAAAGGAGAGGGAGCCAAAGCGATGAACTTTTGCAAGTCCCTCTCTTTTGGAGAGGGATTTAGGGTGAGGCTTCGTAATTTCGCACATGGATTTTATTTTAGAAGCCGCCGTTCGCGCCGTAAAAACATTATTTGCTACCGATATTACAACTGAAAGTTTAGCCTTGCAGCAAACGCGTAAAGAATTTGAAGGCGATGTAACAATTGTAGTTTTTCCACTAACAAAATTTTCCAGGAAATCTTCGGAGCAAACCGGAACCGCTTTGGGGGAATTTTTAGTGAACGAATTGGAAGCCATCGAATCATTTAATGTAATTAAAGGTTTCTTAAATTTATCCCTTAAAAACAGCTATTGGATCGATCTTTTTTATCAGGAAATTAATCAGCCCAACTTTGGTACGTTTCCTTCCAACGGAAAAAAAGTGATGGTAGAATATTCTTCTCCCAACACCAACAAACCGCTGCATTTGGGCCATGTACGCAATAATTTGCTGGGTTATTCTGTCGCCGAAATTTTAAAAGCCAACGGTTACGAAGTGATCAAAGCCAATTTGGTAAATGATCGCGGGATACACATTTGCAAATCCATGCTCGCCTGGCAAAAGTTTGGGAACGATGAAACGCCGGAATCTTCCGGTTTAAAAGGCGATCATTTGGTTGGAAAATATTATGTGTTGTTCGACAAAGAATATAAAAAGCAAATTGAAGAGCTAAAAAACCAGGGCAAAACCGAAGAGCAAGCAAAAAAAGATGCACCATTAATCCGCGAAGCGCAGGAAATGCTGCAGCAATGGGAGCAGGGCAATCCGCAGGTAATTTCGCTGTGGATGGATATGAATACGTGGGTTTACGCAGGTTTTGAGGAAACTTACAAAAAGTTAGGTGTCGATTTCGACCAATATTATTATGAATCGAACACGTATTTGCTGGGAAAATCACTGATTGATGACGGTTTGGAAAAAAACGTTTTCTTCAAAAAAGAAGACGGTTCCGTTTGGATTGACCTGACCGCTGACGGCTTAGACGAAAAATTAGTGCTGCGTGCCGACGGGACTTCGGTTTACATGACGCAGGATTTAGGAACGGCGCAACTAAAATACGACGAATACAAAACCGATAAAGCTTTAAACGTTGTTGGCAACGAGCAGGACTATCATTTTAAAGTACTGTTTTTAATCCTTAAAAAATTGGGTAGAAGCTGGGCCGAAGGTTTGTACCACTTATCTTATGGCATGGTTGATTTGCCTTCCGGAAAAATGAAATCCCGTGAAGGAACGGTTGTTGATGCAGATGATTTGATTGTAGAAATGGAAACGACCGCCAAAGAACAAACTGATATTTTAGGAAAAGCAGCAGATTTCCCGGAAGAAGAAAAACAAAGTCTTTACCACACAATCGGGATGGGCGCGTTAAAATATTTCCTGCTAAAAGTAGAACCCAAAAAACGTTTACTTTTTAATCCGAACGAATCTGTGGATTTTCAAGGCAATACTGGCCCGTTTATTCAATATACTTATGCCCGGATTAAATCTGTGTTGAATAAAGGCAGTTTTAATGCGAATGCTGTTTTTATACCGGTAAAAACAGTATCGGCAGTTGAGAAAGATTTGATCATCCAATTAGAACAGTTTCCTGCTGTTTTAACCGAAGCAGCTAATGCTTACAGCCCCGCTGTAATTGCAAATTATGTTTACGAAGTCGCCAAATTATACAACAAGTTTTACCACGAAGAAAGCATTTTGAAGGCTGAGGAAGAAACGGTGAAGCAATTTAGGTTGCAACTATCTGCTGTATCTGCTGATGTTATCAAAAAAGCGATGGGTTTGTTGGGAATAGAAGTTCCAGGGCGGATGTAAACCTTTTTCTATTGCGTTATTCTTCTTGATTTAATAGTAGGAATATCTATCATTTTTTGACACTATGATTTTTATTTTAATGCGAAAATCGATCTAATGTAAAAAATAACCATAGCAGAACCACTTTTATCAGCGATTTATCTTAAAATATAGAAATAAATAAAGCATCAATCTTAAAAAGGCAGTATTTATAGATTGAAATTCTTTTTTTGTAATAATTCCCGCTCATTGTTTGAATAATAAATACTAATTTATTAGTTTAATAGTGTTTTGTAATTTTTTTGTTTGTTTTATTGATAATTCTGTAATAAAACATTTTTATTGTCTTATGTTTGGAAACTAAAACAAACTAAAAAACAAAGCATGAAGCAAAAATTACTTATTTTTTTTCTGTTTGGGTTATTGGCAATGCAAACCACATTTGCGCAAAACAGAAAAATTACCGGAACGATAACAGGGGTCGATGATGGCCAGCCGCTCCCTGGAGTTAGTGTATCTGTAACAGGCACTAAAATTGGTACTCAAACAGATGGTGATGGATTTTATAGCATTAATGTTCCTCCTGATGCTAGATCATTAACTTTTACCTACATTGGTTTTAGCCAACGTACCATACAATTAACTGGAGCTTCTTCCATTAATGTAAAACTTTCAACCGATAATAAAACTTTAAATGAGGTTGTAGTAGTTGGATACGGAACAGAATCCAAACGTGTTTCTACTGGTTCGATTGCAAAGGTAACAGCAGAAGATATTCAAGACAGGCCAGTAACAGGTTTAGACCAGGCATTGCAAGGCCAAGCTGCAGGTGTACAGGTAACGTCAGCGTCAGGTACACCAGGCGGCGCAGTTACAGTTAGGATTAGGGGCGTAGCAACTATTAATGCGGGTAACCAACCATTATATGTAGTTGATGGTGTACCGATAAATACTGGGAGCTATGCGCAGTTAGGATTTGGTAATGGCCAAACAAATGCTCTAAATGACATTAATCCTAATGATATCGAATCAATTGATGTTTTGAAAGATGCTGCTGCTACAGCTATTTATGGTTCACGCGCATCAAATGGTGTTATTTTGGTTACAACAAAAAAGGGGAAAGCAGGAAAAACTAATGTTGATTTTGATTATTACACAGGTTTTCAGAACGCTACAAAAAAGATTGCAGCTTTAACCGGTCCGCAATATGTTCAATTATTTCAGGATGAAGTTACAAACAGGTATTCGACCTTAATCGGTACAACAGCTTATCCAACTTTAGCAGCATTAATTACTAATGGTTTAGGTCGCGGTACATTAGTAGGTGATCCGAGTACTTACCCTACTACTAACTGGCAGGATCAGGTTTTTAGAACTGCACCGATAAGCAATTACGATATTTCTATTAATGGAGGTAACGATAAAACCAGATTTAATTTAGCAGGCGGTTTTTTTGACCAGAGCGGTATTATAAAAGGGTCGGATTATAAAAGGGTTAACTTTAGATTAAACTTAGACCATAATATTAATGATAAAATTAAAGTTGGTGTTAATACAAGCTTTAATAATACAGAACAAAACCGTATTAATAATGATAATAACATTTATGGAGTATTAAGTTCAGCAATATTACTTAGTCCTGTTATACCTGTTTACAATCCAGATGGTACTTACGGTAAAGATCCTTACAGCTCTACTGAAAATCCTGTTGCTGCTTACAAGGAACCCCTTAACTTAACTACTAACGGACGTTTATTAACAAATGCATTTGCGGAATATAAAATTTTTCCATTTTTAACTTTTAGGACGAATTTTGGTGAAGATTATATTTTGTATCATGAAAGAAGATTCTTGCCTACTACGTTAAATGCTGGTGGTGGAACTACAAATGGGTCGGGTACAGAAACATATTACACTGATTTAAATTTATTGAACGAGAATACTTTAACTTTTAATAAATCATTTGGTGATCATAGCTTAAATTTACTTGTTGGTCAGGCTTGGCAGAAAGACACCCAAGAATCAATTGCTGCCGGAGGTACGAATTTTCCGGGAAATAGCATTGAGCGTATATCTGCTGCTGCCGTAAAAACAACTGCTACTTCTGACGGTACAAGTAGTACTTTAGTTAGTTACTTTGGTAGAGCTAACTATAATTATAAACAACGATATATTTTGTCTGCAAGTTTGCGAGCCGATGGTTCTTCAAGATTTGGAGCTAACAACAGATATGGTTATTTCCCTGCTGTTTCGGGTGGTTGGATTTTAAGTGATGAGCCTTTTATGGAAAGCATAAAAAGTACTTTATCGACTGTAAAGTTTCGTGCAAGTTACGGACAGACAGGAAATTATCTGATTGGTGATTTTGCTTCAAGAACTTTAATAGGTTCTAACAATAACTACAATCAAATTGCTGGTTTGGCACCAACTCAATTGGGGACACCTAACCTTACCTGGGAGAAAACAAACGGAACTGATTTAGCACTTGATTTAGGTGTTTTAAAAGACAGGATTTCTGTTAGCCTTGATTTATATAATAGGAAGACAACTAATCTCTTAGCTAATTTACCGCTACCAGGATCTACAGGGTTTACAGGTTATACCGCAAATGTTGGTTCAGTCCAAAATAGGGGCATTGAAATTGATTTCAACTCAGTTAATATCAAAGGCAGGGATTTTAACTGGACAACTAATTTTAACATATCTTTCAATAGGAATAAGATTTTATCCCTGGCTAATAATAATACACCTTATCCGGCTGGTTTTGCAAGTTGGGTACAAGTAGGGCAGCCTATAGGTGCTTTTAGGGGTTACAAAGTTGCTGGTATATTCCAAACACAAGCAGAAATTGATGCTGTAAATGCCGCTGCAAAAGCAAAATCTGGAAGTAGTACTGCTACCTATCAGGTTGCTACTACTGCACCTGGTGATATTAAATTTGCAGATCTCAATGGAGATGGTATTATTACCTCTGCAGATCAACAAATCATTGGTAGTGCACAATCTAAGTTCTATGGTGGGTTTTCAAATACTATCAGTTACAAATTTGTTGATTTAACTTTCTTGTTTCAGTATTCCTATGGTAACCAAATCTATAATAATACGCTTGCTTTCTCCGAAGGAATGAATACGATTTACGGGCAGTTTGCCGAAGTATTAAATCGTTGGACACCTACAAATACTGATACAAATATTCCAAGGGCTGTTTATGGTGACCCAAATACAAATACACGTACTTCAGACAGATTCCTTGATGACGGATCATATCTGCGTATGAAAAATCTTAATTTAGGATTTAACATACCTTCAGATATAGCTAATAAAATTCATGTCAGAAAAATCAGGGTATTTGCAGCGGCCCAAAACTTATTTACGGTAACTAAATACAGAGGTTTTGATCCGGAAGTTAGTACTTTCAATAGCACTGCAACCTCTCAGGGCACTGATTTTTTAACTGCTCCACAGGCCAAAACTTTCACATTTGGTGTTAACTTGGGCTTATAAATAAAAAAGAATGAAAAAGAAATTTATATATACAACGTCTTTGCTTGCATTATTAGCACTGTTTTCTTGTAAAAAAACATTAGATCAACAGCCTCAAAGCTCATTAGATGCAACTACTGGTTATACAACCAGGCAAGGTATAGAAGCTGGTATAATCGGAACCTATGATGGGTTGCAGCAAACCGGCTACATGTCGCTTAATTTTTTAATTTTTCCTGATATGTACGCTGATAACATTCAGTGGACAGGTACGTTTCCAACATGGTCACAAGTTTATAACAAGACCATACTTCCTGATAATGTTGATGTACAGACAATTTGGAATGCTATTTATAACACCGTAAACAGAGCAAATAATATCATTGCTGCAGCACCTGCTATTACTGATCCTGCTTTCTCGAAAGACCGTGCAATAGGAGAATGTGAAACTATTCGTGCAATAGCCTATTTTGACTTGATCAGAATGTTTGGTGGTGGCCCTACAGGTTATAATCAAAGTGGTGGTTTAGGTGTACCGCTTCGATTAAATCCAACGTTAACTCCAGCTGATGCAACTTCACAGGCAAGGGCATCAGAAGCCGATGTATTTACGCAAATTTTGAAAGATTTGGATGATGCTATTGCAAAACTTCCAATTACGGTTGGTACAGGACGTGTAAATAAATATGTGGCTACTGCAATTAAAGCAAGGGTTCAACTATACCGTCAGCAATGGGCCGATGCTGAAGCTTTATCAACTACAGTAATCACTAGTAACAAATATACTTTAGTAGCAGGTTCTTCTTATGGTAATATTTATACCTTAAAAAATAGCAGCGAATCTTTATGGGAATTGCAGTACGTTGCTACAGATGCTAATAGCATTGCTTTTTATTATTACCCAAGCACTTTAGGAGGTAGAAATGAAGTTAGCTCAACTACTTCACTTCGTGATGCTTTTGAAGCAAACGATTTTAGAAAACCTATTAATTATACTACTACGCCTGCTGCAAAGCAATTAAAGTACTCGCAAGTTAATCCAGGGATTGATGACGTGATGATGTTTAGATTAGCCGAAGTTTACTTAATAAGGGCAGAGGCAAGAGCACAACAAGGCAGTCTTGTTAATGCTTTGGCTGATTTAAATATAATCAGGGTTCGTGCAGGTTTAAATCCATCCACTGCTGTTACGCAAGCTGATATTTTGACTGCTATTTATAAAGAACGCAGGGTTGAATTAGCACATGAGGGCCAGCGTTTTTTTGATTTACGTCGTTATAATCAAACTGGAATTACACAAACTTTCAGAAATTTGTTTCCAATACCACAATCAGAAGTTTTAAATTCAAACGGTTTGGTGGTACAAAATCCCGGTTATTAGTTAAATAATAAATTGTAGATAAGAAAGATCTGCTGTAAAAAAGCGGATCTTTTTTATTTATAAAGTGTTTGATCCTCTGTTAAAATTTGTATAATTTATTTTATATGCTTCTTTTATCGTGTAAAAAGCATTAGGATTTATTAATACTTTAGCATTAACCAAGTAGATACAGAAAGAAAATTTTCTGGATAAAAGAAACACTATATTTTTCTCTGGTAAAAGTTCAAACAGCCTCTTTGTTTCATCAACTACTAACAGCTTCAATCTTCCCAAATAGCTTCCTGTTCTCCTTTTTTTATCAAAATGTATAAACCATCTGATAAATAATAACTAAATTTCATGATTTAAAAACTATGCTATCAGTATTTTTAGGACCTGTTTAAATTTTGCTTAATAAATTGGCAAAGCTTCTTTATCTTATGAAAAAACATAAGCCATTTATGCTTTTTCACAAGTTTAAAATACCAACACTAATTTTTACACCTAAAAGAAGCACCGTATTTTTTTTTATATAAATTTATATAAGCTCTTGTGTTTTTCTTCATAAAAACTTCAATAAATAATATGTTTTATTAAAAATATTGTAGCTTGCAAGCTAATTTTAACTAAAAAACAAAACATGAAGCAAAAATTACTTATTTTTTTTCTGTTTGGGTTATTTGCAATGCAAACCGCATTTGCACAAAACAGAAAAATTACAGGAACAGTAACAGGGAGTGACGATGGACTTCCTTTACCAGCCGTATCTGTTCAGGTAACAGGTACTAAACTTGGTACGCAAACAGACGCACAAGGATATTATTCAATTAGTATTCCTACTAATGCCAGGTCTTTAACTTTTACTTATATTGGTTATGGTTCAAGAACTATTCAGTTAAACGGCCAGCCCATTGTTGACGTAAAATTGACGACTGACAACAAGACACTGAATGAAGTTGTTGTAGTAGGTTATGGTACACAGGAAAGGCGGGATTTAACAGGATCAGTTGGTAAAGTACAAGGTTCTACTATTGCCGACCTGCCAACCCCAAGTTTTGATAAAAGCCTTGCTGGCAGGATAACGGGTGTTAGGGTTACAGAAAGCAGTGGGTTTTTAGGTACGGCACCAACAATACGCATCAGGGGAACTAATTCACTGAGTAATGAAGGCGGTCCTTTGTATGTAGTGGATGGTATTCCTATTGTTACCGGAAACCAAAGTGGTGTTGTTGCCAATAATCCTTTAGGCGACATTAATTCTGAAGATATTGAAAGTATTGAGGTTTTAAAGGATGGTTCTGCCAGTGCTATTTATGGTTCCAGGGCATCAAGCGGTGTAATTTTAATTACCACCAAAAAAGGTAAAGTGGGGCAGCAAAATGTAAATTATAATGTTTGGACAGGCGTTGCAACAACAAGCAATCGTTTAAAGGTTTTAAATGCCGCGCAATTTATACAAATCAGTAACGAAAAGTTTGCTAACACAACTTCTCCTGCACCTAAAGCCTTTCCTACGTTAGATCCCAATGGAAACCCTTACGACACCAATTGGCAGGATGTTATATTCCACAAAGGTTTTCAACAAAACCATTCTTTGTCGGTAAGCGGCGGTAGTGAAAAATCTAATTACTATTTTTCGGGCGGGTTTAGTGATTTAAGCGGCGATATTGTTGGCAATACGCAAAGAAAATATAATGTTAGGGCCAATGTTGAACAAAAAGCTTTAAACATATTCACCTTTGGTTTTACTACCGGTGTTTCGTATATCAAAAATACAGGTTTAAACAGTGGTACAAATTCACTATCCGGCAATGTAACCAATGCGTTATTAGCATTTCCTAATGTTCCGGTATTTAACCCCAATGGTTCTTACAATATCAGTGCTGCCGGCACAGTTTTGGGCGCCGGTGCAAATACACAGCAAATTGATAATAACTATACTAATATAAAATATATTTTAGACAACAATATATATAATAATCAAAATTTAACCTTAACGGGTACCAGTTATATTGATGCTAAAATTATTTCTGGCTTAAATGTAAGGTCTCAAATAGGTATTAATTCTCTCTACGGTGAAGATTATCAATATTGGAATCCTAACCATGGCGACGGCAGGCCAAATGGTTTGGTTCTTCAACAATATATTCCAACTTTTAATTACGATTGGATCAATACAATAACCTACAATAAAATTTTTGGTGAACATAAAATCGGTTTGGTCGCCGGTGCTGAGCTTCAAAAAAACAGACAACGTAGTGTTTATGCGGAGGGAACTGGTCTTTCAAATACTTTTTTTGGCCCTAATAATTTAATTTCTAATACCTTAGCTACACCTTTTATTGGTGGTGATGAGAGTGAAAATGCAATCAGGTCTTTTCTTGGAAGGTTAAACTATAGTTTTAAAGACAGATATTTATTGACCTTAACTTACCGGACAGATTACATTTCTAATTTAGGTATCGCCAGTAAACCAGCCAGTTTACCTGGTGGTTCAATTGGTTGGAGGGTTTCAGACGAAAGCTTTTTCAAAGATGCTTCATTCCTAAAGTATGTAAGCGACTTGAAACTACGTGTTAGTTACGCCAGAACAGGTAACACTAATATTGGTAATTATCCTTTTGCCAGTAATTATGCCCCGGCTACTTATGGTGCCCAAAGCGGTATAGCATTTTCAAGGTTAGGTAACCCCAATTTGATTTTTGAGCAAACGGATAAGTATGATGCTGGTTTAGATATGACCCTTTTTAAAAGTAGGGTTAATTTAGTTGCCGATTATTTCCAAAATAAAGATAACAACCTGATCCAGCAAGTTGCCATTGCACCTTCTTTGGGTGTTCCGGGTAATGTTATTGCCGAAAACGTGGGTAACATGTACAACCATGGTTTTGAATTAGGTATAAATACGGTGAACATAACTAACAAGAACTTTACCTGGAGCACAGCCTTTAACGTAACTTTTATTAAAAACAGGGTTACAACTTTATACGGTGGCCAAGATTTGATAGGTACTTATAATATCAGCCGTGTTGGTTTCCCTATTAATTCTTTTTATGGCTATCAGTATTTAGGCGTTAATGCTGCAAACGGTAACCCTTTGTACTTAAAAGGTAACGGACAGCAAATTCAGGGCGATGTTGCAAAATCTACTTATTACTTATATGATCCAGCTAACCCAACTGCCGAAACTACACAATCGTCTTTAAGTTCTGGAACTGATAAAGTGATTTTAGGCAATGCCCTGCCAACTTATTATGGCAGCTTAAATAATACTTTTACTTATAAAGGGATTGATTTGGGTATATACTTTACCTATTCTGGAGGCAACAAAGTTTATGATGCTACCCGTCAGGAAAATTTGGTAAATCAGGCTTTTAACAACAATGGGACAGAAATATTAAACCGTTGGACTACACCAGGCCAGGTTACTGATGTTCCTAAACTATTTTACGGTAACGGTAATTTTATCAATGTAACCGGTAATACTATTTCACGCTTTTTAGAAGATGGAAAGTTTATCCGCGCACAAGAATTAACCTTGGGCTATTCACTTCCTAAAACGTTACTTAATACCATTAAACTAAACAGGGTACGCATCTACGGTCAAGTTCAAAACGCATTTATAATTACCAAATACAAAGGCTTAGATCCTGAAGTATCTAATACGGGTACAAGTGTTGATTTTAATGCCAACCCTCGGGCAAGAACATTTGTAGTTGGATTAAATGTTGGATTTTAAAAAGAAAAATAATGAAAAAGACACACAATATATTAATTAAGAGGAATACCATAATAGCACTAATTATAGGATTAGTTGTTTCGGTTACCTCGTGTAAAAAATTTACAGACCTACAACCTTTAGATGCATTATCCAATATTACTGCTTTTAATACACCTGGTAATGTTGCGTTGGCAATGTCTGGCCTTTATAATTCTGCAGCCGTTGGAACATATAATGGAGGAGGAGGCAGGGGTTATCCTTTTGGTGCTGCTTCCATAGAACAAGGGGAGATGCGCGGAGAAGATATGGTAAACATAGCTGCTTTTTATCAGATCACTTATCAGGCCACTTATGATGCCACCACTGCAAACAATAGCAATATGTGGGTCAATTTCTATCAATTGATCAATCAGGCAAATACTGTTATTGATGGCGTGCATTTAGCGGCATCCACAGGCGTAATTACGTCTTCGACAGCCCTTGCTTACGAGGGCGAAGCGCGTTATTTAAGGGCATTGGCGCATCATGAATTGTTGATCCAATTTTGCCGGCCATATTTAGATGGCAATGGTTCTAAACCAGGCGTGCCTTACCGTACCATTCCTGTTAATTCGCAAACGGCAGTTGCGCAAGCAACAAGTATTGACAGGGGAACAGTTGCTGCCGATTATACAGCAATATTGGCTGACCTTGATTATGCAGAAACTAATTTGCCGGTTGCAAATGCTGTCAACAAGATTACACGTGCTTCAAAAGGTGCGGCCATTGCTTTAAAAACCAGGATCAAGTTGCACATGGGTGATTGGGCAGGTGTGATTACAGAGGGGACAAAATTAGGAACAGCTACTGCCCCATATACTAGCCCGATTGGCGGCTACAAACTAACAGCATCTCCAGATGGGCCTTTTTATTCTGGTGTCGCTTCCGTATCGCCTGCTAATAATGCAAATAATACCGAATCCATTTTTTCAGTTGAAAATAGTTCCATAGCAAATGGTGGTGTTAATGGTTCGCTGCCAAATCTGTTTGGGCCGTCGGATAGAGGCGGACGTGGTTTGGTATGTACCAGTCCTAATTTATATAATGCGCCTTTTTGGGTAAGCAGTGACACAAGAAGAAGTTTATTGCAGATTTTGCAAAATGTTACCAATGCCAAATATTACTTTAATTGGAAATACAGGGACATAACTACCCAAAGTGATTATGCACCTATTATCCGTTATGCTGAGGTTTTATTAAATGTTGCAGAAGCATACTCCAGAACTGGCGCAACAGATAATGCTTTGAGTTTGTTAAATGCTGTACGAAATAGAGCCGTAGCTACTGCCAATCAATATACTTCCGCTTCTTTCCAAACGGCTTCAAGTTTAACCCAGGCAATATTAAACGAGCGCCGTATTGAATTTGCAGGAGAAGGCCGGCGTTGGGCTGATATTCACCGGTTAGCGTTAGACCCTGTTTTTTCTACAAACGGTATTCCGGCTAAAATCCTGATCTCACAAATAAAAGGTGATGGCTCGAGTTATGATATTGTTAACCGGCCGATGATTACACCTGCATTTTTAGTAATACCTTACAGTAGTTTTAAATTTTTATGGCCAATACCGGCAACTGAAATATCTGCAAACCCTACATTGTCATCTCAACAAAACCCAGGGTACTAAAACCCAGGGTACTAAAAGGATAAATTTATATTTAAGAAGAGAGGTTGCTTATCAGGAACCTCTCTTTTTAGTTTAAAAATATTGCTAAATTCTGCTAAAATAAAAAAGGTTTTTTGAAATGAATTCCTCTTTTTTCGGCTTGTAAAAGAAGTATGTAAAATACAGTTTTAGGCAGAATTTGAATAAGTTATAATGATGCTTCTTTTATGCCTATAAATTTTGATCAAGTAATTTTTAGAAATATTGCTATTTTTTTGGTGATAAAAGAAGCATGTAAAGAACTTTTAAATAGTAATCAAATAGGTTTAATAATGCTTCTTTTATACATATTATTTCGTCTAGTTGGTTTTTACCAAAAACAGTAACCATCTATCCTTTAATTAAAATTAAGTAAAGTAGGAATAATATAGTTTTTAATGCTGTTTTTACAACACAAAAAAACCCCCATGCCCAACTTCTGAACATGGAGGTTTTTACTTGAACGGTAATCCAATTAACTACTTACCGCACCAATCTTCTTCAATAACTTTCTGTTTTCCCTTTTGTGCATCAGACTGTAAACTAATTTATAAATGATTGGTAAAAGAAGCAGAGTTAAAATGGTAGAAGTGATCAACCCACCAATCACAACAATAGCCAGAGGTTTTTGTGTTTCGGAACCAATCCCGGTTGAAACAGCAGCGGGCATTAAACCGATGGCAGCCATCAACGCCGTCATTACCACCGGCCGTACCCGGGATAAAACGCCTGTCAAAATTGCTGTATCAACCTGACCGCCTTCCAGTAAATTTTTACGGAACACAGAGATCAAAATAACACCATTTTGGATACAAACCCCGAACAAAGCGATAAAACCGATACCTGCCGAAATACTGAAATTGGTATTGGTGATATGTAAAGCCAGGATTCCGCCAATTAAAGCAAACGGTACGTTTAAGATAACTAACACCGCATCCTTCATGTTACCGAAAGTGGTAAACAAGATCAGAAAAATAACCAATAAACAAATCGGAACTACATGTGCCAATGTGTTAGAAGCACGGATTTGATTCTCAAACTCACCGTTCCAGGTAAAAGCGTATCCCTGGTCAAGCTTAACAGCCTGGTTAACTTTTTGCTGTGCTTCTGCAATGGTACTGCCTAAATCCCGTCCACGCACAGAAAATTTAACAGCAATATAACGCATATTGTTATCTCTGTAAATGAAGGCTGGACCGGTTAACTTAGTAATCTGCGCAATTTCTTTTATGGCGATTTTAGAACCATTTAAAGTTGGCACCATCAGGTTCTCAATTTTTTCTTCGGTATCCCTAAAATCTTTTTGATAACGGATACGGATATCGAACTTTCTTTCTCCCTGGTATAAGGTTGTAGCTGCTTTTCCGCCGATTGCCATCTCAATAACCGAGTTGGCATCTGCAGTTGAAACGCCATACAAAGCCATTTTGCTTTGGTCGAGTTCTATCCTAAATTCAGGCTGACCAAGGTTACGCAGAATCCCTAAATCTTCAACACCTTGAATTTTGCTTAAAACCCGCATTACTTCATTGGCTTTGCCGTCTAAAACTTTAAAATCGGAACCGAAAATTTTAACCGCCATAGAAGCCGGTACTCCGGCTACTGCTTCGGCTACGTTATCAATAATCGGTTGGGAATAGTTAAAAATAATACCCGGAAACTGACTTAGCTTTTTATCCATTTGGGCAATAAGCTCTTCCTGTGTAATATTTCTTTTCCAATCTTCTTTTGGCACTAAATCAACCTGAATCTGAACATTAAAGAAACCTTTTGGGTCTGTACCGTCGTTCGTTCTGCCAACTTGCGATAAAGTTTGTTTTACTTCGGGAAAAGAACCCAAAATACTACGCATTTTATTAGTTGTATTTACCGAACTTTCCAAAGAAGTACTCATCGGAAGTTGTGCCGTAACCCAAAGCGCGCCTTCATTTAATTGAGGCAAAAATTCTGTCCCTAATAATTTGGCAGATGCAAAAGTTAAAGCCATAAAAATCAACGCCACAATCAGGCTCAGCTTCTGGTTTTTGTAGGTGAAGTTGAACATCTTGTGGATGCCGTTCTCAAAAAATAAAACAATTGGATTATGTTTTTCACGCACATTTTTGCGTAGTAAAATGCTAGATAAGGCTGGGACAAGCGTTAAGGTAAAGATCAAAGCACCCAGCAAGGCAAAACCCAAAGTATAGGCCAAAGGCGAAAACATTTTACCTTCTACTTTTTGAAAAGCGAAAATAGGTATCAAACAAGTGAGGATAATCAGCTTGGAAAAGAAAATGGCCTTTCCCATTTCTGCACCTACATTTTTAAACAAGCCCAGCTTGGCCAGCTTGTTAAATTTTTCCATGCCTATTTCTTTTGCACGATGGTCTAAGGCGACATAAATCCCTTCTACCATCACCACCGCACCATCGATAATGATCCCAAAATCGACAGCACCCATCGAAAGCAGGTTGGCACTCATCCCTTTTAGCTTCAAACAAATAAATGCAAAAAGCAGTGCTAAAGGAATAATGATGGCTACGGTTAAAGTGGTGCGCCAATCCGCCATAAATAAAAATACAATTACTGTTACCAGCACAATACCTTCAATCAGGTTATGGATTACGGTGTGGGTAGCAAAATCCATCAAATTGGTACGGTCATAAAAAACGTCTAATTTGGTGTCTTTTGGTAAAACATGTTCGTTAAGGTCTTTTACTTTTTCTTTAATCCTGACTAACACTTCTGCCGGATTTTCCCCTTTCCGCATTACCACAATACCTTCAATCGCATCATTTATTTTGTCACGGCCGACCTGGCCTAAACGCGGCAAACCACTTTCATGAATATCGGCAACATTACGCGCCAAAATAGGTACGTTATTGACGTTTTTAATAATGATGTTTTGGATCTCGCTAATGTTATTAATTACGCCGATACCCCGAACTACATAAGCTTGATTGTTTTTCTCAATCACATCACCGCCAACATTAATGTTACTTCTGTTGATAGCAGTGTAAACATCTAAAGAGGTTAGGCCGTATTTTTGCAGCAGCGCAGGATTAACACTTACTTCGTAATCTTTTTCTTCCCCGCCAAAACTGTTTACATCGGCAACACCCGGAATTGCTTTAAACTGACGGTCGAGCACCCAATCTTGTAACTCCGTCAGTTCATGAATACTTCTGATTTTACTGCGGAGTGTATATCGATAAATCTCGCCAGTTGGGCCATAAGGAGGTTCTACTTCCGGTTTTACGCCGTCTGGCAAATCCGCATTTAATAATCGGCTTAAAACTTGTTGCCTGGCAAAAGCGTCATCTACATCATCATCAAAAATAATACGGATATAAGACAGGCCGAACGAAGAAGTTGTACGTAAATTTGATTTTTTTTGAACAGAGTTCAACACCGTTTCCATCGGTATGGTGATCATTCTTTCCACCTCTTCCGCGCTGTGGCCCTGCCATTGGGCAATAATGATAATCTGCGTATTGGTAACGTCCGGAAAAGTTTCAATGGAAGTGTTCAAATAACTCCAAACCCCCAATGCGGCCAAAACCCCCGTTAAAAAGAACACGAAACCCCGGTGCCTTAACGAAAAGTATATAATATTTTTAATGAAACTGTTCATTATTTTTAGGTAGTTAAAATCGTTTTGTCGTTGCTAACCAGTTCGGCTAAAGCTGATAATTGCTGTTAAATAAATTCGGAAAACTGATGTTTATTCTTCTATCAAGGCATCGTACAATAACAATTGATTTTTCGAGACCAGCATTTCGCCTGCCTTCAATCCGGATGAAATATAACTCACATTATCAACTGTTTTTATCACGTTTACTTCGCGTACTTGTAAATTGCATTTGCTTTGATAAACAACTACAAAATTCTTACTGTCATTAAAAATAATGGAAGAAGCAGGCACGGTAACAGATTTGGTAGGTTCGTTATTAGAAATAACAACCGAAGTAAACATCTCGGGTTTAAGCAGCATGTTAGGGTTAGGTAAAGTAATTTTTACCTTCATAACTTTATTATCAGGGTCTAACACCGAGCTTACCGCATTTACTTTGCCCTGAAAAACTTTACCGGGATAGGCAAGCGTACTTACTTTAGCGGCGTAGCCGTCTTTTACTTTGGCAATATCACTCTCAAAAACATTTGCCCAGATCCAAACATCTTTCATGTCAGAAATAGTAAACATGCTGGCCGCATTATCAGAACGGATAAAGCTGCCGGCAGTAACGCCTTTTTCTACGATGTAACCACTTTCCGGGGCTTTGATAACATATTGGCCGCTGGAACTGGTATTTCCATGCCCGTTAATGCTCAATTGTTCCTGAACTTTTAGGTTTGCTGCCTGTGCTTTGTTAAAATTTTCTTTAGCTTCTGTATAGTCCCGTTCGCTGGAAATACCGTTTTTATAGAGATATTCTGTTTGGTCAAGCTGCCGTTTGGCAATAGAAAGATCGGATTTTGTTGATGTTAAATCAGAATAACTTCCGGCAACATCCGCACTTTTCATAATAGCAAGCACTTGGCCTTTGCTTACCCGATCTCCCAAAGATACTTTTACATCAGTAACTTGTCCGCTGGAAAAAGGGAAAACCTTAATTACACGGTTATCATCAAAAGAAACCTCCCCTGATAAGGTCAGTTCATCCTGCATACTGGTTGTTTTAACGGTGTCTATACTGATTACTTTTGCTAAAGAATCTGTAATGCAAACACTTTTCTTTTGGGCTACTTCTTCTTTTTTTCGCTCGCACGACATTAAAAAAACCAATAAGGAGAAACTAATTATTAATTCTCTTTTCATTTGATATATGGGGATTATATTATTATGGATTAATTACGGTAGAACCAACATTAAAGTTAAGGTCGGCAATAGCTTTTTGAAGGTTGTATTGCTGTTGTAACACCTTTACTTTAGTGTCTTTATAGGATTCAAAAAAATCAATGAATTCAACCAGGCCTAATTGCCTTGCTTTGTAAGCTTTCACAATGTTGCCAAACAAGGTATCATAACTGCTGTAAAAATCCTCATTATTTTTAGAGAGTAGTTGCAGGCTTAAATTATACTGTTCTACAGCGGTTACCACATCGTTTCTAACTTGCAGGTCGCTATTTTTCAACACAAATTCCTGGTTCTGGATATTAAATTTGGCAGATTTAATATTTCCCTGGTTGCGGTTGATAAACGGCAGCGGCAAACTAATTGCCAAACCATAATAATTAGGGACGTAGTTACTGGCGCGGTCATAATCTATACCGATTGTTAAATCCGGGATAGCCAAAGATTTTTGGTAGGACAAGTTGTGACCGGCTTGTTCAAATAAAAATTTACTTGCTTGGTAATCACCGCGATGAACTTTGGCCGAATCTGTAAGTGCGTTAATGTTTAGTGCAACATTACTTACTTGTGTATTAAGGTCTGGTTTAATAAAAGTAGTTTCTTTAACTACCAAAAGTGTTTTTAAATCATTTTCCAGGTCATTGATCTGGCGGTTATTTTCTACGAGATCACTTTCTAAACCAAATGCCAAAGCTTGCAACCTTACCACATCCCTTAAAGATGAATTGCCGGCGCTGTAAGCTGTTGTAATTGCTTTAACCAGGTTATTGGAAGAGGTAATCTCAGTTCGGAATATTTGATTTTGCTGGATCAAATTATTTAGCTGTGCAAAATCAAGCAGCATGTTGTAGTGCAGGTTTCGTAGCAGGTCGTTAAATTGTGCTTGTTGTATATTTACGTCATCCTGAGCCAGCCGTATTTGTTTGCCTCTTTTACCGGCTGTTCTAAATAACTGACTAATTTGAGCATAAATCTGTCCGTTACCATTTGAATGGTTAAAAAAACCAACGTCTCTCGAATACAAGTTTTGATCTGTGCCTAACTCCGGGTTGTCCCACAATTTAGCTTGTTGGATCAATGCTTTCGTAGCATCAACATTATATTTCTGGGCAATCAGGCTATAATTATTTATCAAAAACCTTCTTTCTGCTTCTTGAAATTTAAGTGTTAAAGTGTCAGTTTGATTTTGGGCATTAGCTACCGTAGCTATTGCCATAACAGCAATTAAACTAACAGCATATTTTAGTTTAAACATATTTTGTCAGGCGGAATTTTTACAAGTGTTTCGGGTGTCGCTCTTTTTACGAGAGAAATAAAAAAGATATAATCTACTGTGTAAATACAACTGTTGTTTAAAATTTATTAAACACAACAAAAACAGAATACTTTTTTATCATATTAATATTATAATCAAAATTTGATTGTATTATTAACTACAAAAATAAAATATAATTATCAATCTCGTGTGCAACTTTGTTGTTATCATACGGCTGGAATTGCCACGTTGCCACAATCAAACTAAAATAATTTTTAATTTGTTTCATACATTTACAACTACCAGTAAACCTAAAATATGATGGCCAAAAAAATAGTTTCTACAACGGATGAAACAGCAAATAAAAATGCTTCTTCGCAAGAAAAAAAAGTGTCGGCACCTAAAAAAGTGTCTGTAAAAACAGCATCGGCCAGCAATAAAAAAAATAAAACTGTTTTAGAAAATTCGGTACAACCAGAGGTTGAAACTGGCTTGGCAGAGGTTGTCAAAACTGAAAACATCCAGCTTAATTCGGTTGAAGTTTACAGTCTTTTTTCTGATTTTGATATCGGTTTGTTTAAAGGCGGCAAACATTATAAACTGTACGAACTGCTGGGTTCGCACACGTTAGAACATAAAGGTGTAATTGGAACTTACTTTGCCGTTTGGGCGCCAAATGCGCAAGTGGTTTATGTAATGGGCAATTTTAACGGCTGGAATAAATACAGCCATCAATTGTTTGTCCGTTGGGATGGTTCAGGAATTTGGGAAGGCTTTATTCCGAATGTAGGCAATGGCGAAACGTATAAATATTTAATCCGCTCTTTTTACGGCGAAGAATTAGAAAAAGGTGATCCGTTTGCCTTGCGTTGGGAAGAACCGCCGCGTACAGCTTCTATCGTAACCCATACTTATTTTGATTGGAACGACCAGGACTGGATGAAAAACCGGATACAGCACAACGCTTTAACCAAGCCATACTCCGTTTATGAGGTACATTTTGGGTCATGGGCGCGCAGTCCCGAAAGCCCAGACCAGTTTCTCGGTTACCGGCAAATGGCCGATGTAATGGTGAAATACGTAAAAGACATGGGTTTTACACACGTTGAGTTTATGCCTTTGGCAGAACATCCGTATTATCCAAGTTGGGGCTATCAAATTACCGGATATTTTGCGGCAAGTACGCGTTACGGTTCTCCGCAGGATTTAATGTTTTTAATTGCCGAATTTCATGCAGCAGGAATTGGTGTAATCATGGATTGGGTTCCTTCTCATTTTCCGGGAGATGCACACGGCCTTTTCCGTTTTGATGGTACCAGTTTGTACGAGCACGAAAATCCGGAAAAAGGTTTTCATCCCGACTGGAAATCATACATTTTTAACTACGGAAGAAATGAGGTAAAATCCTTCCTCATCAGCAACGCTTTATTTTGGTTAGACCGTTACCATATTGATGGTTTACGCGTAGATGCCGTAGCTTCAATGTTGTACCTGGATTATTCGCGAAACGCAGGTGAGTGGGAGCCAAATATTTACGGCGGAAATGAAAACCTGGAAGCCATACAATTTTTAAAAGAATTTAACGAAGCCGTTTACAGCCATTATCCGGATGTGCAAACCATTGCCGAAGAATCAACTTCGTTTAGCGGCGTTAGCAAACCTACTTTTATGGGCGGTTTAGGTTTTGGTATGAAGTGGATGATGGGCTGGATGCACGACACTATCAAATATTTTCAGGAAGACCCGATCAACCGAAAATACCATCACCAGCAAATTACTTTCAGTTTGTTGTATGCTTTTACCGAAAACTTTATGCTGCCGTTATCGCACGATGAAATTGTTTACGGCAAACATTCCATGATCAATAAAATGCCTGGTGATGAATGGCAGCGTTTTGCCAACTTGCGTGCTTTGTACAGTTACATGTTTACACATCCGGGAACCAAATTATTATTTATGGGAGATGAGTTTGCACAAAGTGAAGAATGGAGTTTTGGGCAATCTTTAGACTGGCATTTGCTGGAACACCGGCCGCATAAAGGCATGCAGGATTTGATTAAAGCGTTAAACCATCTGTACAAAACAGAACCGGCGTTGTACGAAAAAGCTTTTACAGGCGAAGGTTTTGAGTGGATTGACGAAGGAAATGCAACAGATTCTGTATTGATTTACGCCCGAAAAGGAAATATTCCGGAAAACGAACTTGTCGTGGTTCTTAATCTTACACCGGTTATTCGTGCCGGTTTCCGGGTTGGCGTTCCAACTGCTGGAACTTGGAAAGAAATTTTTAATTCTGATGATTTGCATTTTTGGGGAAGCGGCACCACCAACCCGCAAGCGTTGGAAACCGAAAACATTTCCTGGAACTATAGAAACCAATCTGTTGCTTTAAACCTGCCGCCTTTAGCTGTGGTAGTTTTGAAAAAAGTATGATAAAAACAGTATGAAATATAAGAAGCCAGCTTAAAAAACCGGCTTCTTTATTTTTGATGCTTCTTTTACCACTTAAAAATCATACAATTCAAACATCAATAATGCCTTTTTTAATGGCATAAATTACCAGTCCGACAATGTTTTTAGAACCTGTTTTTTCAAACAGTTTTGTGCGGTAACCTTCTACCGTTCGTACACTCAGAAAAAGCTTGTCGGCAATTTCAATATTCATTTTTTCCTGACAGATTAATTTTAAGATTTCTATTTCGCGTTCGTTCAGCTCAGTATCTTCTTTGCCTTTTCCGTTAACGATGCTTTTTTCCATCAGTTGCTTCACCAGCGTAATGGAAAGGTATTCGTTGAAATAATAACCTTTTTTATACACGGTAAAAATAGCATCTACAATTTCCTGCGGTTCTGCATTTTTTAACAAGTAACCGCTTGCCCCGGCTTTCATCATATCTAAAATGTACTTGTCTTCATTGTACATTGATAAAGCCAAAATTTTAACATTATTAAAATTCTCATGGATGTAAGTTGTGGCTTGCATGCCATCCATTTCGGGCATTTTTATATCCATTAAAACAACATCCGGACTTTTAGAAGCCAACTGCTTAACCAACTCTACACCATTGCCAGCTTCAATTATTAAATTAAGCTCGGCATAATCTTCCAAGGTTGCTTTTAAACCTTCCCTAAAAATTTTATGGTCATCAGCAATAGCTAAGTTAATCACAGGCATAATACTTCTTTTAATGATTAAAGTTAAATATTACCATTGATTATCAATTAAACTATCGGAACTTTTATTTCTGCTGCCATACCTTGTTCCGGTTTTGTTACAATTTCAATTTTTCCTTTGATAAAGTCTGTCCTGCTTTGCATGTTTTTCAACCCAGAACCGTTTTTAATTGCTGCAATATCAAAGCCATTGCCATTATCTTTAAAGGTTAGATAAAGCCAGTTTTCTTTAACAACTAAACCAAGTTGGATGGAACTTGCATTGGCATGTTTAATGGTATTGCCAATAAGCTCTTGTACAATACGGTAAAGCGTAACTTCTATTTCTGCGCCATATCTTTGCTGGTTTGTTTCATTGTTAAAAGTTACATTGATGCCGGTTGTACGCTGTACTTTAACAGACAAATCGTTCAAAGCTTCAGCCAAACCAAAATCAGTTAATAATGGCGGTTTTACATTTTGGATAATGCTGCGTATTTCCTGGATACATTCGTCGATCAGTTTTCTGGTATTGATTAATAATGGGATTGATTGGTTATCACCTGTACAAGTTTTATCCAAACGATGTAGATTTAGCTTTACGGCAGATAAAACCTGGCCAACACTATCGTGCAAATCTTGTGCAAGCCTTTCACGTTCGCTTTCCTGGGTTTCTAAAATTGTACGCAATAAATCGCTTTGTCTGTCGTCCTGCATTTTCCTTCGTTCTTCCTGGTTTTTAATCATTTTTCTTTGATAAATGATCACAAACAAAAACAAAAAAGTAATCAGTAAAACGACTACAAGTGTTCCAATAATTAATATAGTTGTTAAGCTTTCCGGGGTCTGCAAAATAGTCCGATGGTAAAAAGGAGGTTAGAAATTATGTTAGTAACTAAATGGATTACATATAAGTTACCAGGAGATTTTAGTTTGGTAAAAAGCATAAAAAGAAATATAGTAAAAGAAGAATAAATAAGGACACCGGAGTTGAACCAAAATAAAGGTTGTTCTTCTATATGCAAAAATTCTTGCCGGGTAAACAACTGGTTAAAATACAACAAGCAAATTGTAATCATAAATAAACTTAATGTTGTATTTGCCCAAGTTGGATAATTCCAAATACTGTTTTTAACGATGAAAAATATAGAAATTGCAATGCCTAATAATCCAATTAGAAGTGTAAACTTTTTTAGGAAGCTATTATAGAATGATCTAAAATAGATCCAACTGTAGAATATAAAACTTAATAAGATGGATAAATATAAGAATGGATAATTATTTTTTATGGGAATGTATCCAAGAAAATAAACATATTCCAAACAATCAATTAAAAAAGTAATTGTAAGGAAAGCGGCAATCAATTTTAAAGTCTGGTTTAGATTTTTAAAATTTAAGATTGCCGCTATCAGTGGCAGTAAACCCGAAATAAAGCTTAAATAACTTACTACTGGCATTTGTTAGATAGTTGCTTTGCCTGTTTAGCCGGTTACCAAATCATTTGTTGGGCATCCTTTTGTTCCGGGGCAAGGCCAGGACTGGTCAAATAACTGGTTATCATCCCCTTGGTCTCCACCCGCTGCCTGTAAAGCTTGTGGTTCGGCATTCGTTTTTAACGTTTGTGATTTGCGTGGCAATTGGTCGTTTCCATAATGATCTACGCCTGATAATATTAATTGTTTCTTGCCTTCATCGTCTATGCAATAATGTATCCTGATACCTTGACAATCTTTTTGCCGAAGGAGCTTTTCAAAAACTTCTCTTCCAAATAAATGCGAAGTGGTGTCTTTGGCATGTGTTCTCCGATAATTCTGGTTCCATTTTCTGGCTTTCTCCAATTCTATCGGGCCACCAACTTTTTCAATTTCACCTCGCACGATGATTGATCCTTTGTCTGTTCTTTGATCTAATGTTTCATTTGTTTTTTTTTCTGTTTCCATGATTTTTATTGGTTTAAATCCACAATAAATCTAATGTATTCGCTTTAATAATTTATAATGTGCTATTAATTATTAAGCAATTCCTATTTAGAAAAATTTTGATAACCCATTAAAAATCAGGCAATAAAAGAAGCATTGTTTTAATTGACTTGTAAAATAATCCGTAGCGGCACGATAGCGATTACGTAGTTTTACGCAAGTTAAATTTTAAGTTGAGGAAGCTTTTTTAGGATATTGATTTAAGTTGAACATAGATAAAACCTTGTGAAACAAAAGAAGCCGGTTAAAAAACCAGCTTCTCTTTTTATATAGATGCTTCGTTTAGCACCTAAAAATTAGTGTTGATTACAGTTTACCAACTTCTTCAGCAAGATCAACTAATTTGTTAGAATAGCCCCATTCGTTATCGTACCAGGCTACCACTTTTACAAATTTATCATTCAAAGCGATACCAGCACCAGCGTCAAAAATACAAGTACGGGAATCTCCGATAAAATCCTGGGAAACAACAGCATCTTCCGTATAACCCATAATTCCTTTTAGTTCACCTTCGGAAGCTTCTTTCATCGCTGCTTTAATGTCGTCGTAACTAGCAGAATCTCTCAACTTAACGGTTAAATCAACTACAGAAACATCAGCAACAGGAACGCGGAAAGACATACCGGTTAATTTTCCTTTCAATTCCGGAATTACCAATGTAACCGCTTTTGCAGCTCCGGTTGAAGAAGGAATAATATTTTGTGCAGCACCACGGCCACCTCTCCAATCTTTATGAGACGGGCCATCTACTGTTTTTTGCGTGGCAGTTGTTGCGTGTACCGTGCTCATCAAGCCTTCTTCGATACCAAATTTATCATTCAAAACCTTAGCCAAAGGAGCCAGGCAATTAGTGGTACAGCTTGCATTAGAAACAATGGTTTGATCTGCTGTTAACTCTTTATCGTTAACACCCATTACAAAAGTTGGCGTATCATCTTTTGCCGGTGCAGACATTACTACTTTTTTTGCACCTGCATCAATGTGTTTTTGTGCAGTTTCTTTGGTTAAAAATAAACCAGTTGATTCGATAATTACTTCGGCACCAACTTCATTCCATTTTAAATTTGCAGGATCTTTTTCGGCAGTTACACGGATCGATTTTCCGTTAACAACCAAATGTCCGCCTTCTACAGCAATTGTACCCTTAAATTCGCCATGTGTAGAATCATATTTTAACATGTAAGCCATGTAATCCGGATCTACTAAATCGTTTATGCCTACAATTTCAACATTTGGTCTGTCGATAGCAGCGCGGAAAGCCAAACGGCCAATACGGCCAAAGCCGTTTATTCCTATTTTCATAATTTTAATTTTTATTGATGTAATACGTTAACAAGTTATTGATAGGCTCTTTAGTAATATTTGTGATATTAATATTTTGTTCGGTTGCAGTTTGCTTTAATAACTCTTGATAATTAGCAGCAACCGTACCAACGAAATAAACTGGGGCGGCAGGATTTTCTTTAATTAAAGGAAGCGTGTAAAGGGATATAAATTTTTTAAAGCCGGAAATTACCAAATTTGCCATGTATGCTTCTTTTATATTATCTTTTGTAAAGCCACTAAAAGAACTAAAAAATACGGCAGGTTGTGATTGTTTGTACACTTTGTCAAGGATTTGTTTTCTATCCAAGTCAAACTTTTCTGTAAACTTTTTATTCAGTTCGTCTGGTAAAGTTTTGTTTAAATAAGACTTAACAATTTTCATTCCGATCCAATTAGCAGAACCTTCGTCTGCCAAAATATAACCTAAACCATAGTTATTAAGTTTGATTTTTTTTCCATCAAAATAAGCAGCGTTAGAACCACTGCCGAGGATACAAACAATACCCGGCTGATCCTGACAAGTTGCCAGTGCAGCAGCATAAATATCATCTTCAACGATTACTTTGCCAAAACGAAAAAATTCGGAAAAAGCATTATAAACTATGAGTTTGTGTTTGCGGGAAGTAACGCCTGGGCCAAAAAAATAGATCTTTTTAATTTCTTCCGCATGATGGATCAGGTGTATATTTTTGTTCAGTAAAGCAAGTATGCTTTTTTCATCACTGATGAAAGGGTTGATGCCGCTTGTTTTAAAAGATTGTACTACAGTTTGCTTTTGGGCCAGTTTCCAGTAGGCAAAATTAGAACCGCTGTACACTACTGCAATCATCAGGGTTAGATAGATAATATGTCAACCATGTCCAGCAAATCCTGCTCCAGCTTAAACTCATGTGTAGAAATAGCTTCGTCCAGTTCTGCTAACTGAATGCTATTGCCTTTTAAACCAACCATTTTACGGGTTTCGCCATTAATTAAAGCATTTACGGCCGCATATCCTAAACGACTGCCCAGCACACGGTCGAAACTGCTCGGGCTTCCGCCCCTTTGCAAATGCCCAAGAATAGTTACTCGAACATCGTATGAAGGCACATGTTCCCTTACCTTTTTGGCTATACCATACGCGCCGCCGTTTTTATCGCCTTCGGCAACAATTACAATGCTGGAAGTTTTTTTGTTGCTGCCTGTTCTCAAATTCTCAATCAGTTCATCAATTGCTGTTTCTTTTTCGGGCAGTAAAATAGCTTCTGCGCCGCCTGCAATACCCGCACGTAAAGCAATACAGCCAGAATCCCGGCCCATCACTTCTATAAAAAACAAACGGTCGTGTGCATCTGCCGTATCTCGTATTTTGTCCAACGCCTCAACTACTGTATTGGTGGCAGTATCAAAACCTAATGTAAAATCTGATCCGTATAAATCATTGTCTATTGTGCCCGGTATTCCAATAACAGGAATATCGTAAATTCTCGAAAAACGCTCTGCTCCGGTAAAAGTTCCATCACCGCCAATTACAATCAGTCCTTCAACGCCTCGTGTTTTTAAATTGTTATAAGCCTGCGCTAAACCGCTTTCTTCTTTAAATTCCATACAACGGGCAGTTTTCAGGATCGTACCGCCCAAATGCAGGATATTACTAACCGAACGCTCGTTCATATCATACATATTGTTGTTGATCAGGCCCTGATAGCCTTGTTTTACACCAACAACCTGTAGCCCGTGAAAAATACCCGTCCTAACAACTGCACGGATGCAAGGGTTCATACCCGGTGCATCTCCGCCCGAAGTTAGTACAGCAATCTTGTTTATTTTAGCCATTTTTAAACCTGCTCCTTGTTTTGCGAAGATAAGGTGTAATCTTTACACTAAGTAATATATTATTTATTAATTTTGAAAAGACAAGTGTACTAACATTCCCTTAACACAGGATTAATTTGGAAAAAATAATACCAAAATATGATTCAGTATTTTCTATTGATTGCGTAATCTTTGGGTTTCAGGGAAATGAATTGAAGATTTTGCTGATCGAAAGAAATGAGGAACCTTACAAGGGCTGGCCTGCGCTACCTGGTTATTTTGTTAAAAACGACGAAAGTATAGATGATGCCGCCGAACGGATCTTACACGAATTAACCGGCCTTCGGGATCTTCACATGGATCAGTTTCATACTTTTGGAGATGTGGACAGGCACCCACAAGGCAGGGTAATTACAGTAGCTTATTATGCTTTGATTAGGATTGATGCCCAACAGGAATTAAAACCTACAAGTAACTATGTGCGGAGTGCATACTGGCACCCTGTTAACGAGTTAGGAAAACTGCCGTTTGACCACGGAAAAGTTTTTGAAACCGGTTTTCAGAAACTTCGCCGAAGGCTTAACTACCAACCAATTGCTTTTGAATTGCTTCCGGAAAAATTTACCCTGACCCAACTGCAAACGCTTTACGAAGTTATCCTAAACAAGAAATTAGATAAACGAAACTTCCGTAAAAAAATGCTGGGCTACGGTTTTTTAAAAGAACTGGACGAAAAGCAAAAAGGCGTTTCTTACCGTGCCGCAACTTTGTACCGTTTTGATAGAAGGAAGTATAACAAGATATTCCAGAACGAACTAAACATCAGCGGTTAACCAATACTTCTTTTAGCACCTAAATTTAGGTTGATAAAAGAAGCAGTGGTTTAAAAAAGAAATTTAGGGTAATTTTATTTCCTCAAAGGTGCAAGTTCAATATGATACTTCACCAAATCGTCAATTGGCGAACGGATGATGCGGCCAATGTTCATTCCATATTCGGTGGCTGTTTCTTCTAAAACATTACGGAAATTATATCCTACAGAACCAATACAATTAAAAGAGTAGTTTTTATAATCCGGGTAATGGCTTACTAAATTTCTAAAAAAATCTTCAAAAGAAGTTTTAACTAAATTGCGCGAATAGGCAATATTAGCTGTGCAATCGTAAACAAATTTGCTAAAACTGGCACAAAAACGGTTGGGCAAAGGCTGTGTATAAATCTGGTCGATAATATCATCTGGCGTTAAATGGAAAGTTTCCCAAAAATTGTCTCGCACTTCCTGCGGCATGTAACCACGGATATAATCGGCAAGCAGCTTTTTACCAATGTAGCAGCCGCTGCCTTCATCACCTAAAATATAAGCAAGCGAGTTTATTTTAAAAGTAATATCCTTGCCGTTATAAATGCAGGTGTTGGTTCCGGTTCCTAATATAGCTGCAAAACCTGTGTTTAAACCCAATAAAGCACGGGCAGAAGCCAACAAATCGTGCCCTACAAATACTTTGGCCGATTTAAAAACTGCTTTCATCGCATCTTCTACAATCTTAATTTTATCTGCCACATCGCAGCCTGCACCGTAATAATAAAGTTCTGTAATCTCGCTTTTTTTAAGGTCCGAAGGCAAATTTTCCATCAACGAATTGATAATATAAGCCTTGTCAGAAAAAAATGGATTATAGCCTTCGGTGTTGTAATAAACTTTTTTTCCGTCTTCGTTAATCAGGCACCAATTGGTTTTGGTCGATCCGCCGTCTGCTA
Organism: uncultured Sphingobacteriaceae bacterium; assembly: GCA_964251965.1. Taxonomy (GTDB): domain Bacteria; phylum Bacteroidota; class Bacteroidia; order Sphingobacteriales; family Sphingobacteriaceae; genus Mucilaginibacter_A. The sequence goes on from CAXULQ010000002.1 coordinate 186,466, forward strand.
TTATGATCATAATTTAGGTATAATTATTTCAGGTTTTGAAAGTACAATATTAATTACTTATTCCGTGAAAATAAAAAATCCCAATGGCATTTGCCATCGGGATTTAAGTAATAATATATATTTAAAATTTATAATGATTTTGGGCGTGCTTCTTTTAGCTTGTAAAAATCAAGGATCAGTTCGTCCATGTTACCGTAACGGTACTTCTTGTTTTTGATCTTATCTACAATATCCGGTTCGCTGGCCATAATCTCCGTCATAATCGGGATAAAATCTGCCTTTTTAAGTTCGGTTAAACTGTTGGGGTTATCTCCATAAAAATAGGCACTTTTACCGCTGCTGCCACTGCCACGGCCTCCGCCAAGGTTAATACCCAAGCCGCCGCCCATTCCTCCGCCAAAACTGCCGCCGCCGATACCAAAGCTTGGCCTGATCCCGGGCGACATACCGCCGCCATTGCCGCCATCGCCGGTTGTGGCGTAAAGTTTCATCGGTTCATCTACCAAAACTTTTACAAAATCAATCCTTTTGCCTGTCCAGTCTTGCGAGCGCGGCGCATGTGCAACCGTAAAACTGTCTTTTCCGGCCACAAAAGAACGGACCATGGAAGCAGAAAGCCTTTCTTTTTCTTCGCCTTTATCTTTTCGGAATAAAATAAAACCTTCGTTGTTTTCCGGGCTTCTGCCAGATGGATTCACCACAATTTGTCCAAGTACTTTGTTTCCGTTGGCGTCGTAGTAGTAACCATCGTCCCATTTATTTAAACCAAGTTGTGCCGAAGCGGAAAGAGCAATTGCCGAAAACAAAAAAATTAAAATTGATGAGCGCATTGTTTGTGTTTTTAATTATAGCATTAACAAAAGTTAGCTGTTTTTATTATGCTTCTTTTAGCGTAACTTTTTTATGTTGAGACTATAATTTTTGTAAAACGTTTATATCAATTTTAAAATATTTTGTTGCGGTAAGGTTAGATCAAAAATTAACTTTTAATAAACATCATCGATTGTTTTTTTAGGCAATACTCCGGTACGGTAATACTCCAGCAATTCTTTAATTGAACCAGGTTTAAATGTTTTATCTTTGATTTTTGCAACAACTTCCGGCTTGTCTGCCATGATTGTACTCATCACTTCAACAAAATTTTTACCTCTTAAAGTATTGATATGGTCGGCATCGCTTCCAAAATAATAAGCAGAACTGCCTTTTCCGCTTAGCGCTGCGGCACCTATTGCACCTCCAACAAGGCCAGCGCCAACAACTGGAATAGAACCTTGTGCTACTACAGAGTAATAAAGTTTAGTTTGATGGTTAATAACTACTTGTAAAAACGGAAATTTTTCGAGTGCAATAAAATGAGACACTATAAAACTATCAGTGCTGATGACAAAAGATGTAATCCTATCAGAAGATATTTTTTGCTTCTCTGCATCTTTATTTGCTTTGAACAATAGATGGTCTCCTTTTCCTTTAAAAACAGAAGCTTCTGGCATAGCGTAAAATATCAAACCGGTAAACTTATGTCCGTTAGTATCTGTGTAAGATCCTGGTTCAAAAGTTCTCCTAAAAAGTTGTGCCTTAACAGTTAGTGTAATACTGAAAATACAAAAAAGTAGTAATAGTTTCCTCATAAGATATAGATATTTGAACCACTATATTAGAAAGAATATTATATAAAAAATAATGACAGTTGATTTAAGAAGTGATACCGTAACCAAACCAACTCCAGGCATGCTGGATGCCATGTGGAGTGCCAAAGTTGGCGACGATGTATACGGGGAAGACGAAACCATAAACGAACTGGAAGCAAAAGCAGCAGCAATGTTTGGGATGGAAGCCGCTATTTTTTGCCCTTCGGGAACGATGACCAACCAGATCGCCATCAAATGTTTTACGCAGCCATTAGACGAATTAATTGCCGACCAAACTGCACATATTTACCGTTACGAAGGCGGCGGAATTGCTTTTAACTCAGCCGTTTCTACACGCTTGTTAAATGGCAAACGCGGCATTTTAACTGCAGAAATGATTGAACCGGAAATTAACGATCCTAACAATGTCCATTTTCCGCACAGTGCTTTGGTGGTTTTGGAAAACACCGTAAACAAAGGCGGCGGCAATTGCTATACTTTGGATCAAATTAAACCAATCGCAAATTTATGTGCTAAAAGAAGCATCAAACTGCATTTGGACGGCGCACGAATTTTTAACGCTTTAACTTTCACCAAAGATAAACCTGCGGATTACGGAACTTATTTTGATGGTATTTCGGTGTGTTTGTCAAAAGGTTTGGGTGCGCCGGTTGGTTCTGTTTTTTTGGCCGATAAAAAAAGCATTGCTTATGCCCGCCGTGTCCGTAAAGTTTTAGGCGGAGGAATGCGCCAGGCCGGTTTTTTGGCTGCTGCCGGCATTTACGCTTTAGACCATCAGGTAAAACGTTTGCAGGAAGACCATGACCACGCCAAATTACTGGAAAAAACCCTGGCCAGCTGCAATTGGGTAACCGGTGTTTTATCGGTAGAAACCAACCTGATCATTTTTGATACAGTAAAAGAAGCATCGTATTATTTGCAAAAATTAACCGAGAAAGGGATCAAAGCTTCTGCCAATGATGTTCGCCGGATCCGGTTTGTAACGCATTTGGATGTGCATCCTGATCAAATTGAATATACTATTGATGTTTTAAAAAGCCTGAACGAATAATGGAATATGCCAACTTAGGAAAATCTGATTTATCAGTCAGCAAAATTGGTTTTGGCTGTATGTCGTTACGCGGAACTGAAAAAGAAAACAAAACATTGCTGAACAAAGCGTTGGAATTGGGCATCAATTATTTTGATACCGCCGACTTTTATGAAGACGGACAAAATGAAATTAAAATTGGACAATTGTTGAAACCCAATCGAAACAAATTAATTATTGCAACCAAAGTTGGAAACAAAAGACAACCTGATGGCAGCACAACTTGGAACGCAAGTAAAAGTTATATTTTACAAGCAGTAGAAGATAGTTTAAAACGTTTGCAAACCGATCGTATTGATTTGTACCAGTTGCACGGAGGCATGTTAGAAGATAATATCGACGAAACTATTGAAGCTTTTGAATTTTTAAAACAACAAGGGAAAATTAGGTATTATGGCATTTCTTCTATCCGCCCAAATGTTATCCGTGAATATGTTTCCAAATCAAATATTACAAGTGTAATGATGCAATACAGTTTGCTGGACCGAAGGGCAGAGGAAACTTGTTTTGATTTGCTGGAAAAAAACCACATCAGCGTTGTAACACGAGGCAGCGTTGCACAGGGTTTATTAGTGGATAAACCGGCAAAATCCTATTTAAATTATACTGAAAAAGAAGTGGTAAAAGCAGCACAAGCCATTCAGGAAGTTGCAAGTACAAATAGGGGCAAGGCGCAAGCGGCTTTACAATTTGCTTTGTCACCAAAAGTGGTTGCCAGTGCTGTTGTTGGAATCCGAACGGTAGAACAATTGGCGGATGTTGTTGGAATTTTGGATGTTCCTCCGTTAACCAATGCAGAATTAGATCAGCTTAAAAATATGATTACGCCGAACAAGTACGAACAGCATCGTTAACATTTTACCGTAATTGGATTGGTATTATCGAATAGAAATTTTTAAACTTGCAATAGAACCATCAAAAGATAAGTTTAAAGCAACAGGTGTAGTGTTTTTGGGAAGATCAAATTTATTACCAACGGAAATTGTGGTAGAAGCAGCATCAGCACCTAAAACATTGTAAAATGCGTGCGTTATTTTTTTGCTATTGTTAAGTACTAATCTAAAGTTACTCGGATTTATAAAAACATAATTTCCACCCAATTTATTCGTGTTGGTTACTTCCAGATCATAAGTAATTTCGATGCTGGTATCGCGTTCCGGAAAATGTTTTACATCTTTCGCAACCACATTTTTAACCGAAAGAATAACTTCTTTATGCTTGCCTACAATTGCGCTGTCTGGCATAAAAGTAATATCATAATTACGGATTTTTTTGCCGCCAGCGTTTCCCTGGCTTCCAGGCGTTTTGCAAATACAGGCATTTAAAAACAGCAATGTTAAAATTAAAACGAAGCTGCATGTTCTGTATTTGTGCATTAAAAGCAGTGTTGTTTGTAAGTAAGCAGTATCCATCGTTAAAAGTAATGCTGTTTTTATGAGCAAAAAATTATGTTAATCTTGAAAAACTTACAACAAGTTTTTATTTTTCATATTTTGCCTAACATCTACTTATTGCAGCCTTTTTTTCGTTATAAACAACATAAATTAATTGAAAGAATGCCGGAATTCCAAGGGCGAAAGATTGGTTTTACTTTTTAAATAGTTTGCTAAAAGATTGCGAATGCCCAAACCCTAATTCATAAGCAATTTCGCTTACGTATAAATCCGTGGCAGACAATTTTTCTTTTTCTATCAGTTTGTTGTGTAAATGTTGTTGTGCAGATTGTCCTGTTAATAATTGGGGCAAAGTACTTAAACAAGTGGGCGATAGGTTTAGCGTTTCTGCTACTACTTTAATTTTTTGGCGAGCGGTATATTCCATAAAAAATCAGGATGGACGAGCAGCATCCACCCCGTATGTTTTAACACCGCATCTTTTTTAACCACCACTCCAAGTTTCTGGCCGGGCGAAATAAAGAACGTAATCCCTTAATAAAAACAAACGATAAGTGCTGTTTTACTACTGTTAACCAAAGGCAGGGGCAGCTTTCTTGGCAAAATCCCTCAGCTTTACTTTGCCCATAACTGCTGGTTTATTTTGGTTATAATCTTCTGCCAATAATCCGCTATGGAGGGCGGCATACATTTCAGTTAAACCGGCAGCAATTTTCGGGTTCATTCCTACGCTAACTAATCCGTTTTCTGTTTGTTCGTCGGTCGTGAGTATCCATTTTAAATCAGGTTTTCCAATTGCTTCGCCTAAAATGTGGGCTGTTTCGTTGCCGGTAAGTTCTTCACTTGCTACATACCGCACTTTTCTGCCATTCGTTGGTGTTTCCAATTCTTCGGCAATGGCAGCAGCAATATCGATTGGCGAAACCCAAGGGATTACGTCATCTGCGCCATAATTCGCCGCAATAACGCCTTGTGCTTTTATCATTTGTGTGTAGCCCAATAAATTGTAGTAAAAAGAAGTAGGGCGCATATGCGTTATAGCTACATCCGCAGGCAGTTCATTCAAGATTTGCTCTACATTGTGTGCACCCGATAAAATCCCGTTTCCTTTTTCTAAATGCGCACCAAATGTGCTAAGGTTAACTACGCGCTTAACACCTGTTTGTTTAATGGCTTCTGCATAATTGTACCCTAATTTGCGGTAATATGCCCAGAAGTCGAGGGTCGGGTCGAAGAAATTGGGCGGCGGAACCATTACATATGCGGCATCTGCGCCGTTAAAAGTAGCCGTAAGAAAATCAACATCTTCTAATGAACCAATGGCAGCCTTAGCTCCCAATGCTTCAATTTCTTTTTGTTTTTTGGTGTTGCTGCTGATCACCGTAACTGCATGCCCTTTTTGCACTAACTCTTCCGTTAGTGGCTTACTAATGTTCCCTAAAGAACCTGTTACTATTACTTTCATAAATATTTTTGTTTTGTTTGTTTTATAAAGGTCTGTACTTCGGCATTAATTTCTGTAGCCAAATCTCAGATTGTTGTAGCCTTTTCTTTATTGGAAATATATAGTGATGTATAGATGACAATACAAGATATAGCTTCATCTTAAATGCTTCTTTTATCCCTATAAATTTATTTAAAGTAATGTTAAAAAACAAAAGCCAAAACTTGAAAAAGCTCTGGCTTTCTAACTCTAATAAAAAAAATGAAGTTTGTAATATTATAAGTCCCGTTTTGTTAGTGTTACTTACTTTAGTTTTTTCAATTTGGGGTTTTCATGTTATAGGTTTAGTAGCACGATGCTTATAAATGCAGGGTAAGATATATTTTTCTTTTGTTAATTACAACTGCAAGGTCGATGCTTCTTTTATCAATGAATTTTATTCCGAGACTCTCGCCCCGGCTTTCAAAGTAAATCAAAACACCAATTTTATCCACCTAAAAACAGCATCACCCAATCTTCCGCTCGCTTCCTTGCCGTTCTACCATCCAGCCGGGATACTCTTTTGTCAGCGCACTTACTTCATCAATGCGTTGCAGTTCGTTTACGGTTAAGGTGATTTCTGTGGAGTGGATGTTGGATTTTAATTGTTCCGGGTTTTTAGCACCGATAATGGTACTGGTTACACCGGGCTGCTGGCGTATCCAGGCCAAGGCAATTTCTGCTGCTTTTACCTCATAATTTTTGCCGGTCTCGTTCAACACATCGATAATATCATAAGCTTTTTCTTTGTTCACCGGAGGGAAATCAAAACTATCGCGGCGGGAGTTCCCGGCTTTTTCGTTTTCGCGTGTGTATTTCCCCGAAAGGAAACCTCCTGCCAGCGGGCTCCAAGGCATTACGCCAATATTTTCTGCTTTGGCCAGAGGTAAAATTTCGCGTTCGATATCCCTGCCCGAAAGCGAATAGAAATACTGCATGCCCGCAAATTTGTTCCAGCCGTGTTTTTCGGCCAAACCCAAACCTTTCATCACCATCCAGGCCGGCCAATTGCAAACGGCTATGTAACGCACTTTCCCGGTCAGCACAATATCGTTTAGCGAGCGCATAATTTCTTCAACCGGCGTTAATGGGTCAACGCCGTGGACGTATAAAACATCAATATGGTTCAATTGTAAACGCTGTAAACTTTCATCTACGGCAGCAAAAATATGGTAGCGCGACAAGCCTACATTGTTTTTGCCTTCGCCCATTTTACCGCGTACTTTGGTGGCGATGACCAGTTCGTTTCGATCCAAACCTAAATCAATAATAGCCTGCCCCAGCAGTTTTTCTGATTGGCCGAAAGAGTAAACATTAGCCGTATCGATAAAATTTATTCCGGCATCCACCGCTGCTTTTATCAAATCGTTGGCCCCTTTCTGGTCAACGCCGCCGATGGCCTGCCACATGCCCTCGGAACCGAAAGTCATCGTCCCGAAGCAAATTTCGGACACTAATAAACCTGTATTACTTAAAATGTTGTATTTCATGATGCTGTTTTTATCGTATAAAAGTTTAACCGTTTAATGCTTTGTTTTGTTCTGGTTCAGGTTTCGACAGTTAGCTATCAGCTTTCGGCCATCAACGATTAACCATCAACGATGAACCACTAATGTTAAAACCTATCAGCAAATATTCCGTTTATAAACATCATGCAACAACTTCGTAAAACTTTAGATAAAATTGGCCGCGACCCCAAAATTACGGCCAAATCCGTTGGTTTAAGATATGTAAACGATTCTTCTCCAGGCTATACGCGCGAAAAAGTAGGAGAGGAGTACGTTTTTAAAGATGCAAAAGGAGCATTAGTGGAAGATGAAGAGTTGCTGGAACGTTTCCGTAAACTAATCATTCCGCCGGCTTATACCGATGTTTGGATCTGTCCGTACGAAAACGGGCATTTGCAATTTACGGGTTTGGATGCAGCGGGCAGAAAGCAATACCGCTATCATGCCGATTGGAGCAAGATCAGAAATCAATCCAAATACCACCGGATGGAAGTTTTTGCCAATCATATTCCTAAAATCCGTGAAGTGCTTGATAAAGATCTGGCACGAAAAAAATTAGACAAGCAAAAAGTATTGGCTTTGGTGGTTAGGGTGATGGAACTGACACACATCCGCATCGGCAACGAAAACTATCGCGAACTATACGGTTCTTATGGTTTAACTACCTTGAACGATGAGCACGTAGAAATTGAAGGCGGAACCATCAAATTTGGTTTCAAAGGTAAAAAAGGGGTTTACCATGATATGAAACTGGAGAGCAAGCAACTGGCAAAACTGGTGAAACAATGTCAGGATATTCCCGGCCAGGAGTTGTTTCAGTATTATGACGAAGATGGCCAGCCGCAGGATATTAAAAGTGATGATGTAAACGCCTATTTAAAAGAAATAACCGGCGAGGATTTTACGGCGAAAGATTTTAGGACTTGGAGCGGAAGCGTACATGCATTATATGCTTTTAAGTCGGCAGGTGGATTTGAAACAACTACACAATGCAAAAAAAATGTGAAGAAAGTTTTAGATGACGTCGCTTTTCACTTAGGCAACACCCGCACGGTTTGCAAAAAGTATTACGTTCATCCAACGCTGATTAAAAGTTATGAAGAAGGCCGGATCGAACGTTATTTAGAGCAGATCACCGAAGAAAAACCGCTTTCTGAGCCAGGCTTAAACCAGGCCGAAAAGGTTTTACTGGAATTGATCGGAAAAGAAAAAATTGCGGAGGCATTGTAAGAATTTGTAGGGATAAAAGAAGCATTTCTTTTTTAATGCTTCTTTTATCCTTCATTTTTTTGTGTTTTAGAAATTACTCCTGATAATTCATGTAATTAATCTTTCATAAATAAAAAAATACCTCTTTTTATCTGTTAAAGGCTCTAATTATTAATTCTTTTATAAAAGTTGTAAAACTTGCAGGATATTTTGGCTTTTTGTCAGCATTTATTTAGTTTTAACAAATATTTAACATTTGTACTCTAAAATTAATGTATGAAAAAAGCTTTATTTTTTCTGTTAGCAAGTATTATTTCATTATCTGTTTTTGCTCAAAATAGGACTATAACAGGTGTGGTTACTGATGCAAAAGGCGGTTCAACTTTACCGGGCGTAAGCATAACGGTAAAAGAGGTTCCGGGAATTGGGACACAAACAGATGCAAACGGCCGTTACAGCTTGGCTGTTCCCGCAAATGCCAAAACGCTCATTGTTAATTACATTGGTTTTGGCACGCTTCAGGTCCCTATTACAGGTACGGTTGTAAACGCAGCCATCCGCGAAAACGCACAGCAGTTATCCGAAGTGGTTGTGGTAGGTTACGGTACACAAACCCGTCAATCGGTTACGGGCGCAATAGCAGGCGTAACTGCTAAAGACATCCAGGAAACGCCGGTTACCACGGTAGAACAGGCCATACAAGGCAAAATCGCGGGTGTTTCTATTCAATCCAACAATGGAAAACTTGGGCAAGGCATGCAAATCAGGGTTCGCGGAACTTCTTCTTTATCAGCGAGCAACCAGCCGCTTTATGTTGTTGATGGCGTGCCGATTACTTCCAGCAGCCAGTCCGGTACTTCGGCAGCAACAAATCCCATTGCAGATATCAACTTTAACGACATTGAATCTATTGATGTATTAAAAGATGCTTCTGCTTCGGCTATTTATGGTGCCCGTGCTTCCAACGGTGTCGTTTTAATCACTACCAAAAAAGGTAAGGCCGGTACGCCAAGCATCAATTTTAATGCGCAATTTGGCGATAGCCAGCCATCCCAGCACAGGCAGTTTTTAAACGCTGCGCAATATGTTCAAATAGAAGAACGGGCAGGGTTAGGGGCAGCAACACAAGATTTTAATGCAGGCGATTTCCCAACGCTGGCAAGTGCGCAAGCCTACTACAAAAACCGCGTTGAAGGCCGTTTAACCCGTTATGCTGCTGGCAGCACCAACTGGCAAACTGCTTCTGTAAATACCGATTGGGAAAAACTGGCTTACCAGAAAGCGCCGCAATCGCAGTACGATTTAAACTTATCTGGCGGAACAGATAAAACTACCTATTACATTGGCGGCCAGTACTTAGACCAAAAAGGTATTTTAGTTGGTAATAGTTTTAAAAGATATTCTGGCAGGATCAACCTCGATAGTAAACTATACAGCAATTTTACAGTTGGCATGAACTTAAGTTTTGCCAGAACAATTAATAACCGTGTATCCAATGATGATGCTTTTTCTACACCTTTACAAATTGTAGCATTATCACCCATCACACCGGAAATTGATCCGCGTACAGGATTATTAAGCGGTACTTTGCCAAACGGTGTTGAAAGTACTTCTACGCTTGGCAGTACAGTTGCCAGTAATTACCCGGTTTACTATAACCCTTTGCTAAGTGTTAACAATGCTTATTATAACACCAATGTTTACCGTACTTTGGGTAATGTTTATGGTGATTTAAAAATTGCAAAAGGGTTTTCCTTTCGTACAGAATTTGGTATTGACCAGCTAAACCAAAACGAGGAAAGTTATTACAACAGCTTAACCTTTAGAAATACAGCTACCTCAAATGGTTCAGGGTCTAATGATTATACGCAGGTTTTAAATTATAATACCAATAATTATTTTACCTATAAAAATACTTTCGCCCAAAACCATATGGTGGATTTTACTGCCGGGTTGAATTATCAGTATGCACAAACAAACTTTAATTCTGCCAATGGTACTCAATTTCCTTCTGATGCTTACCGCCAAATATCTTCCGCAGCAACAACAACTGCTTCTTCCGGTAGTACAAATTATAGTTTCGTGGGCTATTTTTTAAGGGGAAATTATTCTTACAAAAATAAATACCTGGTTTCTGCCAGTGTGCGTGATGATGGTTCTTCGCGTTTTGGCGCTTCTCACCGTTATGGTATATTTCCTGCCGGCTCTGTCGGCTGGGTAGTAACGGAAGAAGATTTTATGAAAAACATTACTGCTTTAAGTTCATTAAAGTTGCGGGTTAGTTATGGCTTGACCGGTAATGCAGAAATCCCAAATTACTCTTCGCTTGGTTTGTTTACGGGCGATGCCAGCTACAATGGTGCAGCCGGACAGCGCATTTCGCAGCTTGCCAACCCCAATTTAAAATGGGAACAAACGGCGCAGTTTGACGCAGGTTTGGATTTCGGCTTCATTAACAACCGTATAACCGGCGCTTTTGATTTTTACCGCAAACAAACCAAAGATTTATTGCTGAACGTAAATATTCCGGGAACTTCCGGTTTTTCTACCCAGTTTCAAAACGCTGGCAATTTGTACAACCAAGGTTTAGAGTTTGCCGTAACTACACAAAATTTGGTTGGTAAATTTAGGTGGTCAACCTCAGCCAATATCGCTTACAATAAAAACGTTGTTACTAACGTCGGTGGACAAATCATCGGCACAAATGATTTAAACCGTGTGGTTGAAGGACAGCCGGTAGGTGTTTTTTATGGCCGGGAATATGCTGGTGTTGATCCGGCAAACGGTGATGCGATCTATTATTTAAATACCACAAACCCAGATGGGACACGTAACCGCACTACAACCAACGATTATAATGCTGCGCAAAATGTAATCCTGGGCAATCCAACGCCTAAAATTAATTATGGCTTCACCAATAATTTCGCTTTTAAAGGCTTTGACCTTGCGGTAACTTTTCAAGGTGTTTACGGAAACAAAATTTACAATGGCGGCGGCCAATATATGAGTGCAAGTGCGGGTAATGGTTATGATAACCAAACTGTAGACCAGATGAATTACTGGAACAAACCGGGAGATATTACAGATGTGCCAGAACCGCGTTTGTCCTACGGAAACGGTGTTGCAGCATCCAGCCGCTATTTGTCTGATGGTTCTTATCTGCGATGCAAAGTGGTTTCTTTAGGTTACAATCTGCCAAAAAGTATTTTAAGTAAAATTAACGTAAGCAGGGCAAGAGTTTTTATGAATGCTTATAACCTGTTTTTGATTACCAAATACAAAGGCTGGGATCCAGAGGTAAACTCTGATTATCAGGCTTCAAATATAAATTTGGGTGTTGATTTTTATTCAGCACCGCAACCACGGACGATTACTTTCGGCTTAAACATCGGTTTGTAATTCCTCTAAAAAAATAGAAATGATGATAAAATCGAACATAAAAAATATAACATGTGCAGGTTTGATGCTTCTTTTATCGGCCTGTAATAAGCAGTTAGATTTAAAACCCACGCAAAGCATAGAAGCCAGCCAGGCTTTGTTAACAGCTAAAGATGTACAAATTACCTTAATTGGTGCTTACAGTAATTTAGCGGCTGACCGTAACAATGTAGAAAATTTATATGGAGGATTAGTGTTTTTGATGCCTGATTTATTAGGTGGACAAAATATTATTGATTGGGCCGGAACTTACCAGCAGTTAACGGAGATGACCAACCAATCCATCACCGTTAATAATTCTTTTGTGGCGAATCTTTGGTTAACCGCTTACCAAAATATCAACCAGTTAAATTATGTGATTTCTGCTTTGGATAAAGTTACGGTTGCTGCCGACCGTGACCGTATCGAAGGCGAAGCCAAGTTTTTACGGGGAATGAATTATTTTGATTTGGTGAGGTTATACGGCAGGGCCTGGAACGATGGCGACCCGAACACGAACCTTGGTGTGCCCATTGTTTTGACACCAACTACCAAAATCGATCCAACTTCGGATGTGCCGCGGGCAACAGTTGCACAAGTTTATGCCCAGGTTTTATCCGACCTTACTACTGCCGAAACTAAACTCCCTGCATCTAACTCTTTTTATGCCAGTAAATACGCGGCCTCTGCTTTACTGTCTCGCGTTTATATGCAAAAGTTAGATTATCCAAATGCTGCTGCCGAAGCAAATAATGTAATCAGTTCTAATGTTTACAGTTTAAACAGTACTTACGCAGCAGAATTTCCTTTTCCAGGCCCGGTTCATGTTGATAACACACCAGAAGATATTTTTGCTGTTCAGGTTACAACCCAGCAGGGTATAAACAGCCAAAATGAATTTTATGGTTCTGCTACTTATAACGGACGCGGCGATGCTGCTGTTTTGCCTACCTTTTTAACTGAATTTGAAAATGGCGATTCCCGTGGTACATTTTTTTATAATGAAGGAACAGCGCCCAATATTTCCATTTATTCATCCAAATTCAGAAATCAATTTGGTAACATCAGGATTGTGCGCTTAGCCGAAATGTATTTAAACCGTGCCGAAGCGAATTTAAGGATCGGCGCAACTTCTGCCATTGGCGCCACACCTTTAAGCGATGTAAATAAAATCAGGACAAGGGCTGGCTTGGCCTCGCTTGCAGTTGCCACGGTTACAAACGTGTTGACAGAACGCAGGCACGAATTAGCTTTTGAAGGAGGTTTCTTTTTGCACGATGCCAAACGTACACAGCAAAACGTTGGTGCGTTGCCCTGGAATTCCCCCAAACTGGTTTTCCCGGTTCCGCAGCGTGAAATTATCGCCAACCCTAATTTAAAGCAGAATACCGGATATTAATTGAATGCTTCTTTTAGCTAGTAAATTTTTATATTGATTTTATACCGATAAAAACTGAAGGCCGGGAAAATTTCCCGGCCTTCAGTTTTTACACTTGTTTTTTACGGATCTTCGGCATTTTACAGAAAGAATAATAATGGTTGGAGTTTGACGCCCCATCTCCACTTCAAAACTTAATATTTCTTAATCCACTGTTTAAATAGCAACTAATGGTAAGGAAAAATAAAATGTTGACCCTTTCCCAAGCTCGCTTTCTATCCAAAACCTGCCATTGTGCCTTTTTATAATTTCACCTGAAATAAATAAGCCCAAGCCTAAGCCATTAAAATAAATAGCAGTTTTATCAACACGGTAATAACGCTCGAACAAATGATCGAGGTCTTTATCTGCTATGCCGATACCAAAGTCTTGAACAGAAACTATAAGGCTGCCCGCAATAGTTTTTTGCTTAACAACCACCCGGTCTGCATTAGGGGAATACTTCACTGCGTTGCTTAAAAAATTACTTAATACCTGTTCGATACGTAACTTATCTCCTTTAAAAAAAACCTGCACAGAGTTTTCCAGAATAATTTGATGCCTAAAGGATAAGTTTTGTACTACTTCTATACTTTGCTTAACGGCTTCCTCAAAATCAAACTCCTCAATATTATAAACTAATTTGCCTGAATTAATCATCGTAACGTCCAGCAAGTCGGCTATTAGCCTTTCCATTTGTTTAATTGGTGTTGCCAATTTCCCAACAAGTGATTTAATCTTTTCCGGGTCATTGCTTCTTTTGATGATCTGGTTATAAGCCTTGATACTGGTTAAAGGTGTTTTTAGCTCATGGCTGGCAATGTTTAGAAACTCATCTTTTTTATGTTCATTATTTTTCTGATTGTCAATATCTGTGCTTGTTCCTAACCATAAGGCAATTACCCCTTTGTCAATAATAGGTATTGCCCGACTCAAATACCATTTATAAAGGCCGTCTTTTCCTTTAAATCGTAGTTCCATGGTATATTCTTTGCCCGTTTGCAAAGCCTGCTGCCACACTTCTGCACATGCTGTCAAGTCATCCGGGTGTACAAATTGCCGCCGTCCGTGTCCTACCAAATCTTTGGCATCACGGCCAAAGTATTCGCAAATCTGTCGGTTCACATAGCTAATCCTGCCATCGGGTGTGGTTGTCCATACGTGGTTAGGGATTATGTTTGTCATCGATAGGAACCGTTTTTCGTTTACCTGTAAAAGGTCTAATGCCTCCTTTCGCGCCTGAATATTTTCGATTAAGGTATATCCAAGTGGCTCTCCGTCTTCCATAAAAAGGATGGAAGTAACGTTGACCCAAATGATCGAACCATCACGCCTTATCAAACAAGTTTCCAAACTAAATGAAGGCAGTTTAAGGTTCCATAATTTTTGTTGTAATAACTGCCAGTCTTCTTTAAAATCTGGATGTGAGAAATCAATAATTACCTTTCCGATAAGATCCTGCTTCGTACCGAAACCCAGCAACTCCACCATAGACTGGTTCACCTGTAATATTTTAAGGTCAGAAGCTATAATTTTATTTCCTAAAAGGGAATTTTCAAAAACGCCAAGGTATCGTCCTTGGCTTTCCTGGCTTTTCACTCTGGTTTTTTCCTGCTTATAATTGTTGGTAGTTATTGGCAACTGCGCCGTTTTTAAAGCTGTGTTTTCTTCTTTTAATCGTTTATTTTCTTCCTGCAAAGCAGTAAGAAAGCTGTTAAATTTAGTACTATCGTTTTCGTTTAACATTTAGGGGGATAAAGCTTCTTTAGGTTTATTAAAATAAGCTTGCATTATATTGCTACAAACCATATAGAATAATGTTCCATACCTTGAACTAATGATTTCCTAACCCAACTAAAAAATTTAAATTTTTTACCACCCATTTTTTTGCTCAACTTTCTTTTGGCTGTGTCCCTCTAAAAGCATCCAGTTTTTCAATCCGTTCTAATTTTACAGGTTTGCCGGTTCTGGCCGATTCGTAAATCGCTTCCATAATTTTCTGGTATAGCTTCGTGTCCTTCAAATTATAGATTTCCAAATCCAAACAATAGATACAATTTCCAATCCAAGTAACAAAACCCGCATGCTTCTTTTAGTACATAAAAACTTACAAGTACAATTGTAATTTAACAATTGCCCAACCTAAAATTAACTTGGTTTTTTAAAATAAAGCTTGTAAGTTTATAATAACCAATTTATTGCCTGGTAATTTTTAGGTTAATTTTTAATATTACCAGTTTCTTGTACTGCCTTTACCGTATAAACTTCTACTTTTCTTTTTGTTGCCCTTAGTTTTATAAAATGCTTATGAAAAAACTAAACTGCCTTTTTGGGAAACCTGCTAAAAGTCTTTCCTTATTTTCTTTACTGTGCTTATTGCTTTTTATTAATATGAAATGCAAAAAGGATAGTGTAAACCTTATTGACCGGTTACCTCCTGCTACGCAAACCGGAGCTAATACATTTGGGTGCTTGGTTAATGGGCAGGTGTTTTTACCAAAAGGTGTATTATTTGGCCCACCATTTATAACAAGCTCTTATGTATATTTAACTAGACCGAACGCTACCGGTAACTATTTTAATGTTAGTGGTACAAAAAAGAACAGCAATACTAATGAGTCGGTCAGTATAAATCTTGAAGATCTAAATTTAGTGCAAGGACAAAAATATATTCTAAAAAATTACCCCAATGTCGGTGAAGCATTTGCTCAATATTATACTGTAGACCTAAAAGGGAATATTAACAGTTATATTACAAATAGTATTTTTAATGGTGAATTATACATCTCAAAATTTGAGGAAGCGAAAGGGATTATTTCCGGCAATTTCTGGTTTGATGCAGTAAACAGTAAAGGGGAAAAGGTAGAAGTACGGGAAGGGCGTTTTGATGTGCGGTGATAAATGTAAACTTTTAAAACTAAGCAATATGAAAAAAATCTACCTTTTAATTGCAGTACTACTATTGCTTTTAAATTTCGGCGCAAAAAAAACATTAGCTCAAAATATCTCTGCAGATGCCGTAATAGACAGCAGCTTTTACCAACGGATGGAAATGCAATCATTATCAATTTTTTACCGATAAAAACAGCATGGCCGCGAATCATTTCCCGGCCATGCTTCTTTTACCATCTATTTTTTTGATTACCCTTCCTTCGGTGGCGTCCCTCTAAAAGCATCCAATTTTTCAATCCGTTCTAATTTCACAAGTTTTCCGGTGCGAGCGGATTCGTAAATCGCTTCCATAATTTTCTGGTCCTGCAAACCTTCTTCGCCGGGCGTGTAGGGCGTTTTGTTATCGATCACACATTCCGAAAAATGGTCAATTTCTAAAGCAAACTGGTTTTGTTCCGGTAATTTGGGGTTCATTTTATTTTGCACTTTGCCTTCTGCATGTCCAACTTCCGGCATTAAACCTTTATAATCAAAAGCCGGGTCCATACCAAACCAGCCGCCGTTATCGGCATAACAACGGTAATGTTTGGAGTTGTGCGCGCCGTAACTGCAAGTGTTGTTGGCAATGGCACCGCTCGGGAAAAACATCTGGAACATTACAGCTTCTTCCACTTCTGTAAAACGCGGATCGCCGGGCGTGGTAAAAGTCATCGCATTAACCATATAAGGTTCTTCGCCTAACAAAAAACGGTTGGTGTTGATGTCGTACAAACCAATATCAGGCAAAGAGCCGCCGCCCGCCAATGCTTTTTTTAACCGCCATTGTTTTGGGTCGCCAATGTTTTGCACATTGTTAGAAGAAATCACTTTTACCTTACCAAATTTTTGCTGCCGCGCATATTGCATCATTTGCCGGTTGTTCGGCTCGTATTGGATGCGGTAGGCAATCATCAGCTTTTTGCCCGCTTTTTTACAGGCATCAATCATTCTTTCTGCGGATTTAGATGAAGTGGTCATCGGTTTTTCACACAAAACATGTTTGCCTGCTTTTGCCGAACGGACAACAAATTCCTCGTGCATAGAATTTGGCAAAACAATGTAAACAGCATCAATTTCGGGGTTATTCCTGATGTTGTCGAAATTTTGATAGTTGTAAATATTTTTCTGCGGAATGTCGTACTGCTGGGCAACTTTTTGTGCTTTTGCTGCATCTCCGCTTACCAACGCTACTGGTTTAGAATTTTTACAAGCGCCAAAAGCTTCCATAATTTGTCCTAAAGTCAGTTCGCCTAAACCCACAATGGCATAACCCACGCGCTTCTCTTTAGGAAGAATAGTTGGCAGGGACAATTGTTCGCCTTCGCTTTTGGCGTGTTGGCTGGGCACTTCTACTTTAATTGCAGCAGACATAGGCCCGGGATTGCCGCTGCCGTTCGTAGTTTGCGCAATGGCCGTACTTCCAGTCAATAAATCGCCTGCAACTGCGGCGGCAATAATCCCTTTTCCTGCACTTTCTATAAATTGCCGTCTGTCGTAAGTTTGGGTTGATGTAACCGGCATTGTTTCTTTAAAATCTGTCATGTGTTTTTATTTCGAGGATTAATAATTAAGATTGAAATCGTTTCCCAAAAAACTGTTGTGTTATGCTTTAGTTTCCAATAAATCAAATTTTTATGGGTAAAAGAAGTATTACAATTTGCATGCTTCTTTTACCAGCTAACTTTCAAGAATAAAAGAAGTATAAACCGTTAATTGATGCCTTAATTTTCCGGTTTGCCAGAATATATTAACTTCGTGCAAATGCAATCTTTAAACATAAGTTTCCTTCGGTTTACTTTTTTTGATGTGCTGGATGTGGTGCTGGTGGCCATCATCCTATATCAAATTTATAATTTGATCCGCGGCACTATTGCGGCCAATATTTTTATTGGCTTGGCCATAGTTTGTGTTTTGTATTTTGTGGTGAAGGCTCTGAACATGCAATTGCTCACCAATATCTTGGGCAATTTTATGAACGTTGGCATCATTGCGCTGATTGTGGTTTTTCAGCCCGAGATCAGGCGGTTTCTGTTATTGGTTGGCCGTAACGCTTCCCTCCAGCGGAACAAAGCCTGGTGGAAATATTTTTTCGGCACAAAAGAGGAAGAAAAAAATAACCTCGTGCGCATAAAACCAATTATTGATGCCTGCAAAACCATGCAACAAAGCCGGACAGGTGCGCTGATTGTTTTTGCAAAATATTACGACGAAGAGTTTTTCCATAACAGCTGCGAGTACGTTGATGCCAAAATTACCAAACGCTTGTTGGAAAGCATTTTCCAGAAATATAGCCCGCTGCATGACGGCGCGGTGGTTATCGCCCAAAACAAAATAAAATCGGCCAGTTGCATTTTGCCTTTAACCGATAAAACAGATTTGCCGCCGCAATTTGGTTTGCGCCACCGTGCCGGCATCGGCATTTCTGAAGCCAGCGATGCAACGGCATTAATTGTCTCCGAAGAAACCGGCGAAATTGCTTATGCCAAACAGGGAAAAGTAAAAATGAACATTACTTTCGCAGAACTGGAGAAGCTGCTGAACAAAGATTTTGACTGATAAAAGAAGCATTACATGAAGTTGTGCCTTTTTTTATGCCGGTAAAAACAGCATCGGTTATTTAAATGCATTTATTTTTGTGAATGACTTTGCCAATATAACCGGCTTATCCGTTTCTTCAACTTTCTGCACTATCATCTAACATTTGCTTTATAGTGTGATGATAAGCATCTAAATAAATTTGTCTGTCTATATTTTCCTTCCTGATTAAGATAGCACTATACCAGTTATCTTTTCCATATTTAATATTTGAATGATGTAACTCGTAATTGCTGCTGTTTTCATTAAACCATGTTGCAAAAGTTATACGGCGGTTACGTGCCATACCATCCTTATTGTCGCATAAATATACAAATGCATCGTTAGGATACTGTTCCAAAAAACCCTTAAAAATTGATATAATTGTCGCTTTGCTTCTTGCGTCGTGATGCTGAGCGGTTTGCAGATTATTTGGCTTAGCGTTAAAGCCAAACATAAAAACGCTTATGTAAGCTTGTTGGTCTGTAACAGTTGGGTCGAGCAAACTATAACTTGTTAAATAAACGTAATATTGGCTTCCTAACTTATTTATAAACTTAAACCCTTCTGCTGTAGGGGTTAGCTTATAAAGGTTTAACAAACTTAATATCTTTAAGCAAAGAAAGCGGTTTTCCTTCTTCAATAGCATATGCAATACTTTTCTTATCCTCAATCATTTTAATAAAAGGATTAATAAAAGATGCCTTTTGCTTGTTAGGGGCAGGATGGTTTTTAATATTTTTCACAATCAAAAATAGTTATTATTATTAAAACAAACTGCTTAACAGGCTTTTTCTTCAAAATATAAAAAGCATCCCTAAAATCAGGATACCTTTTTTTATGCCGGTAAAAACAGCATCGGTTATTTAGCGGCATTTATTTCATCAATTGCTTTTGCGATATAATCAGCTTGGGCATTTAACTGGCTTTTTAAAGTTGCATCTGCATTTTTGGCCTGGTTTTGCTTTTGTGTTTTAAGCTGGTTCAGCAGCGAAACCACGG
Source organism: uncultured Sphingobacteriaceae bacterium (assembly GCA_964251965.1). Lineage (GTDB taxonomy): Bacteria > Bacteroidota > Bacteroidia > Sphingobacteriales > Sphingobacteriaceae > Mucilaginibacter_A. The sequence goes on from CAXULQ010000002.1 coordinate 206,140, forward strand.
GCTGGTCAATACCGAATTGTTTGTATTTAACGGCAAAGTTTTTAAAAGCATCCACCCGTAAATCCACTTTTTGGGTATCGTTTATTTTCCCCAGCATGGCAACGTAACCCTGTTGCATGGTGTTAAATTTAACTTGTGGCGTGCCTTGGTCAAACGCTTTACTTACAAAAGGCAACTCCGCTTCCGAGCCTTGCGATGCGTAAACGGATATGATAGATTGTGTTAACGCGCCTTTATTGTCTTTTTCAAAGCTTTTGGCCAACTGTAAAGCCTCGTCCGGGTTTTGCGCAGCCAGCGCATTTAAAGCTGCGCCTTGTACCGCATAAGATTGGCTGTTGATTGCGTTTTTAAACAATGTTAAATCATTTTTATTTTTCATTTTGCCTAAAGCTCCTATCGCTGCTGCTTTTACCGTATTATTTTGGTCGTTTTGGGCGATGCCTGTTAAAACCGGAAGTGCAGCCTGTTTAACTTCATCACTGCTGAGGTTTATATTTTGGATAGCCAGGACCCGTAAACCGTAATATTTGTCTTTCAACGCAGCCAAAACTACTTTGCGCGCCCCGGCATCGCCTTGTTTGCCCATTAAAGCATTCATCGCTTCCAAGCGGTCTAAATACAAAGGCGCATTAAAGTACTGAAACACAAATTCTTCGGGAGTTTTATTATCCGTTTTTTGGGCGAGGAGGACTTTATCGCCATCCACATTTACCAGGTTTGGTTTGGATGGAAGTTTAAAGCTAAGCGTATCCGTTTTGTCTCTCATCCATATCTGATGGCGTTCTTTTTTCCCTCCGGCATAGATATCAACCGCCATCGGCAAAGTAAAAGTTTGCCCTTCCTGCGTTTGGGTTAAGTAAACAGATTGCGTTTTGCCGGCCTCGTCCCACTTGTAATCAATTTTTAACTCCGGATGGCCGGCACCATAATACCATTGGTTAAAAAACCAGTTTAAATCTTTGCCGCTTACTTGTTCGAGCGCTAAACGAAGTTGCTGTGCTTCGCCGTTTCCCAAAGCATTTTGGCGGAGATATAAGTTTAGGCCGGTAAAAAAAGCATCTTCACCTAAATAATTGCGCAGCATATTTAAAATGCAGCCGCCTTTTGGGTAGCTAACTGCGTCGAATACATCTTCCTTATCTGCATAATAAAAACGGACCAGGTTTTTAGTTTTCGCATCCCTGGAATTCAAATAAGTAAGCCGGTTTTCATTAATGTGCGCGCCGCCTTCATCTTTTCCGTAGCGGTGCTCTGCCCAAAGCGTTTCGCTAAAATCAGCAAAAGATTCATTTACGGTTATATTGCTCCAGCTTTCGCAGGTAACATAATCCCCAAACCATTGGTGGAAAAGTTCATGCGCGATGGTACTTTCTCCCGGGCTGTAGTTATCGTCCAGCATTTCGCGGGCGGTTTTTTGTACGTATTCGCCGTGCAAAGTGGCGGTTGTGTTTTCCATTGCGCCGCTTACATAATCCCGGACAACAATCTGGCTGTATTTATTCCAAGGGAAATCTAAGCCCAAAATCTTTGAATAAAAACCGATCAGTTCCGGCGTAAAACCAAAAATTTGTTTGGCAAAAGGGGCATAAGCCGGTTCCAGATAATAACTCACTTCTTTATCTTTCCATTTGTCTTTGTAGATTTTGAAATCGCCAACGGCCATCATAAAAAGGTACGGAGAATGCGGCTTATCCATTTTCCAGGTATCAGTTCGCAAACCGTTTCCGGCAGGTTTTTGGGAGATCAGTTTTCCGTTAGAAAGCGTAACATATTTTGAAGGAACCGTCATGCTGATTTCTTCCAGCGTTTTTTGGTTTGGTTTATCGATCGTTGGAAACCAGGCCGATGAACTTTCGGTTTCGCCTTGTGTCCAAATCTGGACCGGTTTGGTTTTATCCGCGCCATCCGCATTAATAAAATATAAACCTTTGGCATCGCTGATGGCCGAACTTCCTTTTACTTTTAGTTGGTCCGGTTTGGCCGTGTAACTTAAATAAAGCGTGTAGTTTTCTGCGGAAGTGTATTTTTTATCGAGGTTGATTTTCAGTTTCAAACTATCATACGAAAACTTTAACGGCACATTTTTACCGTTTTTCACCACGGAAATATTGCTGATGTCCATCCCTTTCGCATCCAAAGTCAAAGAATCTGTTGGGTAAAAATGCGGTTTTAAGGTAACCCATTCTTTGCCGTATAAATAATGTTTAGCGTAATCAAAACGTACATCCAATTTGGTGTTTACCAGATCATTAATTTTAGTTGGCGTGGCGCGGTAAATTTGCATGGCCCGGTTATCCGCTGGGGTTTGTGCATTTAATGTAGAAACAATCAAACAAGCCACACTAAAAGCAGCAAATGGTTTAAAGCGGTTAGGGGTCATTTTGTGATAAAAATTATGCTCATTGTAATTTGTAAATTTACAATCATCCGGCTAATTATGAAGTTTTTGTTAAATAGCAAGATATTTATTTAAGCAAAAAACTAACACAAAAAAAATCCGGTGCTTTTGAAAGCATCGGATTTTATATCGATAAAAACAGTATTAACAATATTGGTCGAAAGCACCAGCCAAATTATCGGCAATCATTTGTGCCGGGCGGCCTTCAATCTGGCGGCGTTCAATAATGTGCACTAATTTTCCATCCTTAAACAAAGCCATTGCTGGCGATGACGGCGGATAAGGCAACATATAATCGCGTGCTGCATCAACGGCATCCCTTTCCATTCCGGCAAAAACGGTTACAAAACGGTCTGGCACTTTTCCGTTTTGCGTTACCATTTTAGCAGCCGGACGTGCATTGGCAGCCGCACAACCACAAACCGAATTAACCATTACAAAAGTAGTTCCGGTTGATTCGATTGCGTTTTTTACTTCCTCAGCAGTTTTCAATTCCTGGAAACCAACTTTGGTTAAATCTTCCCGCATCGGGGCAACTAAATATTCTGGGTACATTTTTTCTTTTTTTAAATCAACACAAATCTAATCAAACTATTTTAGCCCTGTAGATCCGCGCAAAATATTAACATCCAACTGACAACATAACTTATATTGATTTCAGAATAAAACTTTTAATACTTATTTTTGCCTCATAAAAGAAGCATTTATGTCATTAGTAGAAACTTACACTCCTTACAAAGTAAAAGATATTAAGCTGGCCGAGTGGGGCCGGAAAGAAATCGGTTTGGCCGAAGCAGAAATGCCCGGATTAATGGCTTTACGCCAGGAATACGGCGTATCAAAACCGCTGAAAGGCGCTCGGATTGCCGGTTGTTTGCACATGACGATCCAAACTGCGGTATTGATTGAAACACTGACCGAATTGGGTGCCGAAGTTACCTGGTCGTCCTGCAATATTTTTTCCACACAAGATCATGCCGCTGCTGCAATTGCTGCTGCCGGTATCCAGGTTTATGCCTGGAAAGGAATGAACGAGGAAGAATTTGAATGGTGTATCGAGCAAACTTTGCATTTTGGCGAAAACCAAGAGCCATTAAATATGATTTTGGATGATGGCGGCGATTTAACCAATTTAGTTTTAGATAAATATCCGGAACTGGTTGCCGCAATCAAGGGTTTATCCGAAGAAACCACAACCGGTGTCCACCGTTTATACGAGCGCGTTAAAAATGGCACGTTGCCAATGCCTGCCATCAATGTAAATGATTCGGTTACGAAATCCAAGTTTGATAATAAGTACGGTTGCCGCGAATCTTTGGTCGATGCCATCCGCCGTGCAACCGATGTGATGATGGCTGGAAAAGTAGCTGTAGTTTGCGGTTATGGCGATGTTGGAAAAGGTTCTGCGGATTCATTACGCAATGCCGGTGTACGTGTAATTGTTACCGAAATCGATCCGATTTGTGCTTTGCAAGCTGCAATGGAAGGTTTTGAAGTGAAGAAACTTTCGACTGCAATTGCAGAAGCGGATATCGTAGTTACTGCAACCGGAAATTGCGATATTGTAAAAGAACAACACTTTCGTTCTTTGAAAGATAAAGCTATTGTTTGTAACATCGGCCACTTTGATAACGAAATTGATATGGCTTGGCTGAACAGCAATTACGGAACTTCCAAAATTGAAATTAAGCCGCAAGTTGATAAATATACAATTGAAGGTAAAGATGTAATTGTTTTGGCAGAAGGCCGATTGGTAAACTTAGGTTGTGCAACCGGCCATCCAAGTTTCGTGATGAGTGCTTCTTTTACCAACCAAACTTTGGCACAATTAGAACTTTGGATGCATACCGACAAGTATGAAAACAAGGTTTATACTTTGCCAAAAACGTTGGATGAAAAAGTTGCAAGATTGCATTTGTCCAAAATTGGTGTGGAATTAGAAGAACTGGAAAATTACCAGGCTGATTACATTGGTGTAAAAGTTGAAGGTCCGTTTAAACCGGAGTATTATCGGTATTAGAACCGTTAGATATTTTGTTTATTTATAAACGAATTTTTGTATTAAATGAAGGCTTTTATAATTTATAAAAGCCTTCATTTTTTTAGATCGGTTTTATTTACTAATATCGTTTAGATTACTATTTGTACTAATGATTAATAAATTATTTGTAAAAGGCTTTAAATCGATTAAGGAACAAGAAATAAACCTTAATCCCATAAATATTCTGATTGGCGGCAACGGTGTAGGTAAAAGTAATTTTATTTCTATTTTTTCTTTAGTTAGAAATCTTTATGATGAAAACTTAGAAGACTACATATTAAAAAAAGGAGGGGCAGACAGTTTTTTATATTTTGGTAAAAAAAGTACCCAGCAAATAGATTTAGATTTTTACTTTGGTAGTAATAATATTTCTGATAATAGATTTATATTGTCTTTATCAGAAACGCAAGATTCTTTATATATAAAATCAATTGGAACAGCCTTCGCATCGTATGGCACATGGTACTTTAAAAACTATGGAAATTCTTTAAAAGAATTTAGCTTTAAAGGGATTAGCTACGGACAAGGATATTATGTTAATAGTAGATTAAAAGAATTTGAAGTTTATCATTTTCATGATACTGGAGATAATTCCCCTATTAAAGGGAAGTCGAACCTTGATGATAATTATTATTTAAAAAATAATGGATCTAATATTGCAGCTTTTTTGTATTATTTAAAAGAAAAGCATTACAAGTATTTTTTACGGATAGAAAAGACCGTTCAATCTATTGCCCCCTTTTTTGACAGATTTGTATTGGCTCCTAATCGTTTAAATGAAAAGCAAATACAATTAGAATGGAGGGAAGCAGGTTCACCTGATACTTATTTCAATGCTTATAACTTGTCTGACGGTACTTTGCGTTTTATCTGTTTAACTACTTTGTTAATGCAGCCTGAACCACCTAAAACAATAATTATTGATGAGCCTGAGTTGGGACTACACCCAGTTGCAATACACAAATTAGCAGGTTTAATTCGTAAAGCTTCCACCAATGTACAAATTATAGTTTCTTCCCAATCTATTAACTTGGTTGATTACTTTGAACCCGAAGATATTTTAGTTGCAGATCGTGAAAACAAAGAGACTGTTTTCAAAAGGTTGGATAAAGATTTATTAAAAGCGTGGTTAGAAGATTATAGTTTAGGAGAAGTATGGGAAAAAAACATAATTGGTGGTCAACCTTCTAATAGATAAAACATGAAAAGATTAGTATTCTTAGTAGAAGGGGATACAGAATTAATATTAATAAATCAACATGTAATTCCATATTTATATAAGCAAGGCTTTACTAATTCCATGAATGCACAAAAAATTATAACTAACAGGAAGCTACATACAAAAGGAGGTAATATTAATTATGAATACTTGCAAAATGATATTAATAGAGTTTTTGCCCAAGGTAATGTTATTATAACAACGTTTTTAGATTTTTTTCGGTTACCTAATACGTTTCCCGGGTATACTATCAATGTTAATAACATAGTTAATGTAGAAGCAGCCATACATAAGGAATTCGGAAATCATCCATATTTAATTCCTTATATTCAAAAACACGAGATGGAAGCATTGATGTATTGTTGCATTGATGGTTTTGAGATTGTAGTAGATGAGGCTAAAGCTTTAAAAGCATTACAAGAAATTATAGACAAATACTTCAATCCAGAAGAAATTAATTCTGCACCAAATAAAGCCCCATCGAAGCGGTTGAAAGCAATATTTAATTATGATAAAGTTGTTGATGGCGAATTGATTTTAGAAGCAGTTGGTATAAGTAACATGATAAACAAATGTCCCAGGTTTGCGCTCTGGTTACAGAAAATTCAAGATGCATTGAGAAAATAGGCATTTTTTAAAAGAACTTTTAAGAAACCTTTTGTTTTGTATTATGATTATGTTAACGTTTCTTTTATGAACTCAAAATTTACATTCTTACTTGTTTTTTGCTGTGGACTGATCTTACGAGCTTCTGCCCAAGATTTGCCAAAAACAGAAAAACCGATCAAACAACGTTACAGTCTTTTTCATCCAACATCAAAAGATTCGTTACGATCTTTTGATCCTGATCGCCCAAATATTACCGAATCGCCTTATAATGTTGATGCCGGACATATTCAATACGAAGCCGATTTTTTGCGTTACGAATATAAAACCACCAGCGAAAGCAAAGAACATACTTTGCTTTATAATTATTTCAACATCAAAGTTGGGTTGACAAATAGTTTGGCCGCGCAGTTATTAATCCAAACTTATACACACCAGCAAACCGAAACTTTAGATACGCACGAAAAAACCTCGAACGCAGGATTCGGCGATTTAACAGTCCGTTTAAAGAAGAATTTTTTGAGGAATGATGGCAATATTTCGTTGGCAGTGATTCCATATTTAACTTTTCCAACTAACCATTACGAATGCAATTTAAACGAACACAGCATAAATAATTATTTTGATACTGCTTTACAATACGGCGTTTCTAAATCTGTAATGTTTGATTTAGGTTTTAATTTGGGTATTGAAAAAGCGGCTGATCATGCTTTATTTGTTGGCATTGCATCCAGGATTTAACGATTATATTCCTCATCTAAACTTTCCCGCAAATCGTACAATAGCCACTGTTTTTGGGTAACATTTTTTTGTTCTGATTTTAGCAAAGTGATGAAATCATTTACACCAATTGGTTCGTTGCCGTTCCCATGAATTAAAACAATACTTCCCGGCAACGCTTTTTGTCCTTTGGCCAGCCAGGCATCACTTCCAATCGGGATTAAACCGAAACCGGTAATTTCATACAACAATTTCGCATCAGAAACTAATCCTGGGAAGCGAAAAAATACCGAAGGCAGCAAACCGTTTTTTAACATAGCTTGCTCGGTTTCCAGCACTTCGTAATTAATGTTGGTGCCCGGCTCCAGCAAAAAATTCTCTTTTAATGGTTTTTTCGGGTCAACACGATGGTTATAAGTATGGTTGATCCAGGTGATAAAAATGTGTCCATCCAGTTCCTGCTGTTTTAACCAGTTCAAATCGGCCTCGTGGTCTTTCATCCACAAACCCGAAACCGAAATGGCAACCGGCGGATGCGGTTCTACTTTACTAAATTCTTGAAAAATATCTGTAAAAATCCTTCGGTCTAAAACCCGGTGCGAAGGGCAAAGATCAATGGTTAAATTGATGCCGGCTTCCTTCGGCATCGCTTGTACAATCCCCGCATCCTGGATGGTGGAAGATTGTTTTTCGGCAGCCGTTAAAGCATTGGTATAAGCGGTATTTGCAAAAAAAGTACGTGCTTCCGGCAGCGTAGTTGGTTTAAGCTGATATAAATCGGCTTCATCAACTTTGGTAACTAATGTTCTCGGCTCGACCAGCAGCAGCCAGGTTTTGCCCGAATTTTCAAAACGGCGTGTGGCCAGCCAACTTTCTGTATTTCTTTTGGCAGAAGCATAAAAGGTTTCGTAATGGTTGATAGTTTTAAAAATTTGGATTTGGGCTGATGCTTCTTTTACCGGTAGAAAAATGGTAAGGAGGAAGAAGGGTTTGAGTCTGGATGGCATTCGGTTTATTAGCTGAAATGGTTTTAACGCAGGTGCAGGTGATGTGGTTTTGGGATAGGTGTCAGTCATACTTTTTTTTGTACAGGGCAAAATTTATAGTGGTAAAAGAAGTATCCTTAGATTAAAATATTCGTATTAATTTCAACTGATTACTTGTTTTTTTTCAAAATTATGTGTTTGATTATTAAAAGTTATTACTGTAACTTACGTTCCTCCATCTACCTAAAAAATGAGCAGTAATATCTTAAAATACATAGCCATATCTTTTATAAGTATGGTTTATGTGGGAACATTAAAAGGCCAGGCTTTTGTACCGGATACTTCTTCCCAACAACAAAAAATCAACAATGTTATCCAAAATTTTACTACGGCTATCGGCCAAAATTCCAGGTTGTACAATGGGCCGGAATTTGAACAGTACGATCCTGCAATTAAAGGAAATGCATATTATGATGATGTAAATGTTTGGAAGTTTGGATCGGTAAATTATGATAATGTACTATACAACAACGTGCCGATGATGTACGATGTTTACAAAGATTGTGTGGTGGCATTATATTACAATAAGGCTTTCAGTTACATTTTGCTGAATGATAAATTGCATTATTTCGATTTAAATAACCATCATTTTGTATCCATTAATGTAGATAGTTTGAACAATCCCGGAATCCGCAACGGTATTTACAACCAATTGTACAAAGGGAAAACAGAGGTTTTGGTAAAAAGGCCAAAAACAATCCAAATTGGCACAACAGGAAATTTAGAAAATTACTTTAGCCAAGAGAAAAAAGAAATTTACCTGAAAAAAGAAGGTGCTTATTATAACATCAATGGCGTATCTTCTATTTTGAAAGCTTTGCAAGACAAGAAAAAACAAGTCCAGCTTTTTATCAGTGATAACCATATTAAGTACAAAGCCGACCCGGAACAGGCATTGGTAAAAATTGCTTCTTATTACGACCAATTAGCAAACTGATATGAAAAAATGTTACCTGGTTTTTTTCTTGCTGATCTTTGTTAAAATAGTTTCTGCACAGCAGTCATCTCAGAATTTAAGCGTCAATTTTCACGGAGCTACCATCGAACAGTTTGTTGCTGAGCTGGAATCGAAAAGCGGCTATAATTTTTATTATAATCCTGTTCAGTTTGATAGTTTGAAGGTTACTTTAAATATCGAAAATGTGCCCTTGCAAAAGATTTTAGAATTATCTTTTCGTAATACAGATTTTCATTATGCCATAACGGATCAGAAACAGGTATTGCTTACTAAAGGAAGAGAAATACAGACAACACTGGCAGCAGGTTTTTTTAAAGGAAAAGCAGGAGATGTTCAGCATGAAACGGTAACTACTGATTATGCCGACGATAAAGATAAAAAGATACCTGAAGCAACTACGGAGAATAAACTTTACGAAATAGGGGTCAAGACGAACGAAATTAAACCTGGTAATGCTACACTGGCAGGTTATGTAAAAGATATCAAATCCGGGGAAGCTGTAATTGGTGCAAGTGTCCGGCTCGCAGATTCAAAAACAGGTATTGCTACAGATCAATTTGGCTATTATTCCATCACCTTGCCCCGCGGCAGGCATACTTTAGCAATACGTGGTTTAGGAATGCGCGATACCAGGCGGCAAATTATTTTGTATAGTAACGGTAAGTTAAATATTGAAATGCAGGAACAAATTACCTCGTTAAAAGAAGTAAAGATCTCTGCAGAAAAAGTAGCCAATGTGCGGAGCGGCGAATTAGGTGTGAACCGGCTGGATATAAAAGCGATTAAACAAGTGCCGGCAGTTTTTGGTGAAGCCGATGTATTGCGGGTGATCCTGACGCTGCCGGGCGTGCAATCCGTAGGTGAAGCAACCACCGGGTTCAATGTCCGCGGCGGCGCTGCCGATCAAAACCTGATTTTACTTAATGACGCCACCATTTATAACCCAGCCCATTTTTTCGGCTTCTTTTCGGCTTTCAATCCTGATATTGTTAAAGATGTTCAACTGTATAAAAGCAGTATCCCCGAAAAATACGGCGGCCGTTTGTCTTCTGTTTTGGATGTAACGGACCGCGAAGGAAACAAAAAGAAATTTACAGGTTCTGCCGGAATAGGATTGCTAACCAGCAGGTTAAATATTGAAGGCCCGATCGTAAAGGATAAAACATCTTTTATTTTTGGAGGACGCACCACATATTCTAACTGGCTGCTACAGTTACTGCCGGAAGATTATAAACACAGTGAAGCTTCTTTTTACGATCTAAATTTAGATATCAGTCATCAAATCAATGACAAAAATAATATCTACATCACCAGTTACCTCAGCAAAGATAAGTTTAAGTTAAACAGCGATACAGCTTACGCTTACAGCAACAAAAATATCAACATAAAATGGAAGCATAATTTTAGCAATAAGTTTTATAGTGTATTTACTGCTGGGACTGATCATTACGAGTACAATACATCAAGCTCTCAAAATCCTGTAAATGCGTATAATTTAGGTTTTAATATCAACCAGACTAATTTTAAAGCTGATTTTACCTATTACATTAATCCAAAAAACATTATTGATTTTGGCTTAAGTTCCATTTTATACAAACTAAACCCGGGCGATTTTGAACCTAACGGAAGCAAGTCTCTAATTGTTCCAAATGTTGTACCTGCAGAACGGGCTTTAGAAAGTGCACTGTACATCGGCGATAAGTATGACATCACGCCTGATCTGCTGGTTAGTTTTGGCCTTCGTTATTCCTTGTATAACTATCTTGGCCCTCAAACTGTATCTAATTATGCGCCAAACTTGCCAAAAGAAAGCGTGAACGTTATCGACAGTACCACTTACAAAAAGAACCAGGTGATCAATACTTATCATGGCCCGGAGATCAGGGCTTCGGTAAGATACAATTTAGGGGATAATTCCTCCATCAAAGCTGGTTACAATACGTTGAGGCAATATATTCATTTGCTTTCCAACACCACTTCAATTTCGCCTACAGATGTTTGGAAATTAAGCGATCCGAACATCAAACCGCAGTACGGCGACCAGATTTCTTTAGGCTTGTACCACAATGCCAAAGCAAATACCATCGAACTTTCTATGGAAGTGTATTATAAACGGCTAAAAGATTACTTGGATTATAAAAGCGGCGCAACCTTAGTATTAAACCATCACGTGGAAACAGATGTAATCAACACCCAAGGAAAAGCTTACGGCGCAGAATTTTTACTGCGCAAAACGGCAGGGAAACTTAACGGTTGGATGAGTTACACTTATTCCCGTACTTTTTTAAAACAAGACGACCCGAACGCAGGCGATTTGATCAACAAAGGCAATTATTATCCGGCAAATTTTGATAAGCCCCATGATTTTAACTTCACCGGCAATTACCGCTTGTCCCATAGGTTTAGTGTTTCTCTAAATGCCACTTACAGTACCGGCCGCCCAATTACTTTGCCTATTGCCAAGTATAATTATGCAGGCGCAGAAAGGGTTTATTATTCGGACCGGAACCAATACCGAATCCCGGATTATTTCCGGACGGATTTTTCGATGAACATAGAAGGCAACCACAAAGTGCACCAGCGCACCCATAATTCGTTTACGATTGGTGTTTACAATTTAACCGGAAGGCAAAACGCATATTCAACTTATTTCACCGAGCAGGGTGGCGCGATCAAAGGTTATCAGTTATCCATATTTGCCCGCCCGATCCCTTTTGTAAACTACAACATCAGATTTTAACACAATGAGCAGAAAACTATATTCATTACTGTTTTTAACCGCCTTAATTTGGGCTTGTAAAAAACCTTATAATCCTCCTGCAACAACAGCACCAAGCAGTTATTTGGTAGTGGAAGGCGTTATTAATGGCAACACAGATTCTACAATTATCAAGCTTAGCCGTACGATAAATATTGCCCAAAATGTGAATTCTGCCATCGAAACCAAAGCAAAATTGACTGTTGAAGATGTATCGGGCAATATTTATACGTTAAACGAAGTAAGCAAAGGAAGGTACACCGGTGGTCCGTTAAACCTCGATAGCACTAAAAAATATCGCCTGCATATCCAAACAAGTAACGGGAAAACTTATCTGTCAGACTATGTACAGTTTACGCCTACACCTGCAATTGATAGCATTGGTTATACAGTAACCGGAGATGGATTGCAAATTTATGCCAATACCCACGACCCTAAAAATAACACCCGCTATTACCGTTGGGATTTTACGGAAACCTGGAAGTTTCATTCCAGGTTTCCGTCGAACTACGTTACCAATGGTAATGCTATTGTTTCAAGAAGGGCAGACCAAATGGTTTATTATTGCTTTACAAGTGATGTATCAAGCAACATCATTTTAGGTTCTTCCGAAAAACTACAGCAGGATGTTATTTATCAAAACCCAATCACAACGATTGTTTCCACATCCGAAAAAATTGAAAATAAATACAGCATCTTGCTTAAACAATATGCCCTGACAAAAGACGCTTATTTGTATTGGCAAAACCTGAAAAAAAACACTGAGCAGTTGGGAAGTATATTTGATGCTCAGCCTTCTACCACTTCCGGAAATATTCATAATGCTGCCGACCCTTCAGAACCTGTTATCGGTTTTATCAGTGCCACAAATGTTAAAAGTAAAAGGGTATTTATTTCCAAAGATGCCTTACCAACGAGCTGGCAACCAGCATCCCCTTATAATTGCGAACAGGATTCTACTTATTTTAATTATTATAAGCAAGATCAAGTAGCACTTTTTCTAATTCCTATAGGTTCTACTGCTATTCCAACAAGTGAAATATCCATTAATGGTCGCATAATAGGTTATTTAAGTTCAGCTATCGAATGTGTCGATTGTACAGTTCGCGGAACAACTAAACAACCCATATTTTGGAAATGAACAATAGAAATAAGTGAAGGTGGGATTATTGAATATGAAATGCGAATACTTCTTTTACCCACTAATATTAATGTTTAAGATATTGAATTACGGGTGATAAAAGTTTAATGTTTTTTAGGTGATAAAAGAAGCATTGCAAATTGGCCTATCAAAACCAGGACAAGTTCTAAGAAATGAAAAACAGGATGAAGAAGGTGGTATTCAATTTTATAATGGTGTTATTGCTTTCATTGAATGGTTATACGAAAACAGCAAATGATAAAATATTGCTAATTACAACATAAGATTTTAACAAGATGAGCAGAAAACCCTATTCATTACTGATCTTATTTGTAGCCTTAATTTGGAGTTGTAAAAAACCTTATAACCCTCCTGTGGTAACTGCGCCTAATAGTTATTTGGTTGTAGAAGGTGTGATTGATCCAGGCTCAGACTCGACAATAATTAATTTATCAAGTACAACAAATATTGGTGTTAAAGGAGTAAGCCCGGTAATAAAAGCTGCACTGATTGTTGAAGGCGCCCAGCAAAACAACACTTATCCTTTAGCAGAAATAGGCAAAGGAAAATATGCCTCTCCAGGTTTAAAACTTACCGGTAGCAAGCAATATCGGTTGCGTATCGTATTGCAAAGTGGTAAAACTTATCTCTCTGATTTCGAAGATATGAAAATAACGCCTCCAATTGACAGCCTTAATTATATTATCCAAAGTGGTGGGCTTCAAATTACCTCGGCTGCACATGATGTAACAAACAATACCCGATATTACAGATGGTTATATAATGAAACCTGGGAGTTTCATCCTAATTTTTTCTCTGAGGATATTTATGATGGAATTAATATTAGGCCCAGACTTAGAAATGACTTCATTTATACTTGTTGGGGCAACGATACTTCAAGCAATGTAATACTAAATTCATCAGCTAAGTTGGTACAGGATGTGATTTCAGGTAATCCCATAACCTTTATTCCTTCAACTTCCGAAAAAATAGCCGTTCGATATAGCATCCTGCTTAAACAATATGCCTTAACAAGTAATGCTTATAATTTTTGGCAAAACCTGAGAAAGAACACAGAACAATTAGGGAGTATATTTGATGCGCAGCCTTCTCAATTAGTGGGCAATATACACTGTACCACGGTTAGTGCCGAGCCTGTTATCGGCTATGTTAGCGTTAGTACAGTTAGTACAAAAAGGATTTTTATTGAAAATAGCAAATTACCAGCTTGGGCAACTATACCTTTTTATACTAACTGTGAATCAGACACGGTTAAGTTTGCTGATGTTAATGCACGTTTTCAATTAAATAATGGCCATCCACTTTTAATCCCAGTTGGGCTGGCAAAAGATAAAAGCGGCATTGCGGTTGGATACATAGGCTCAACGCCAGAATGTGTAGATTGTACTTTAAGAGGCAGCATTAAACAACCAGCTTTTTGGTAATATTTAAAGTTAAAAAAGGTTTCTAAAGGTTTAAAATATTAATAAAACAATAATGCTTCTTTTACCCATATAAAATTAGTGTCTGCTAATAAGCCGGAACAAAGAAAAATTGTAATGATTTTTTATATGATAAAAGAAGCATCACAAACAAAACTAATCTGCTTCAAGAAATGAAAAATATTTTATCCGGTTTTGTGGTTTTGCTATTGGTTTCATTTGAAAGTAATGCACAAACCACCGTTGCTATTCAAAACAGTTTTGAAGCTTATCAGCATAACGCTTTACAGGAAAAGCTTTTCGTGCATACCGATAAAAGTACTTACCTAACAGGAGAAATATTATGGTTTAAAATTTACAATGTTGATGCCGGGAACAATAAACCTTTAAACATCAGCAAAGTAGCTTATGTAGAAGTTTTGGATGATAAGCAAACCCCGGTTATGCAAGCTAAAATTGCTTTAAAAGAGGCAGGCAGCGGAAATGGCTCGGTTTACATTCCGATTTCTATAAACAGTGGCAATTATAAGTTGCGTGCCTACACCAACTGGATGAAAAATTTTAACGCGGACAATTATTTTGAAAAAGATATAACAATTATCAACCCATTAAAATCTCCCGAAATAACTACAAACAAAGCAAAGCCAAATTTTGATATTCAATTTTTTCCGGAAGGCGGAAATTTGGTAACCGGTTTAACCAGCAAAGTTGCATTTAAAGTTGTTGGGCAGGACGGTAAAGGCGTAAATTTTAGGGGCGCAATTGTTAATCAGCGTAATGATACCGTTGCCCGGTTTCGTCCGTTAAAATTTGGAATGGGTAATTTTATTTTAAAGCCCAATTTAAAAGATACTTACAAAGCTTTAGTTTATATCAACACTGAAACCAAACCCATTATAAAAGAACTGCCAACAATATTTGATCAGGGTTATGTGATGCAAGTGGCAGATAATGCAAATCAATTAGCGGTAACGGTAACCAGCAATGTGGATCATGGCGATGTATATTTGTTTGCGCATACCAGAAGTATTTCTAAATCAATGCAAAGTGCGGCTTTGGTTAACGGAAGTGCGCGGTTTTTAATTGATAAAGCTTTGCTGGGCGAAGGGATTTCTCATTTTACAGTTTTTAATAACAACAGAAAACCAGTGTGCGAAAGGCTTTATTTTAAACGGCCAGCACAAAAAGTTGTAATAACTTCCAATCCAGATCAGGAACAATATGGCACACGAAAAAAAGTAAATGTTGCTGTTTTGGTTAAAGATCAGCAAGGCCAGCCTTTGGTTTCTGATTTGTCGATGTCGGTTTATCAAACAGATTCGCTTCAAACTATAGAACAAGGCGATATTGTTAATTATTTATGGCTCACTTCAGAGTTAAAAGGAAATATCGAATCGCCCGATTATTATTTCAAAAACAAAGATGCAGAGGCAGACCAGGCCATCGATAATTTGATGCTTTCACAAGGATGGAGCAGGTTTAAATGGGAAGAAGTTTTCAAAAATTCAAAACCTTCGTTTTCATTTCTTCCCGAATATACCGGCCATCTGATTACTGCCAAGTTAACCGGTATCGCTGCCAACCAACCGGAAAAAAACATTACCGCTTATCTGGCCGTGCCGGGAAAACGTGTGCAATTGTATACTGATAAAAGCGATTCGACAGGCAAACTGATCTTCAATACCAAAGATTTTTATGGGCCAGGAGAGATTGTTGCTCAAACCAATACAGAAAAAGACAGTACTTATCACATTGATATTTTAAGCCCTTTTTCCGAAAAATATTCCAAAAGTACTTTGCCGGTTTTTACTTTGACAGAAGACATGCAAAGCGCATTGAAAGCGCGAAGTTTGGATATGCAAGTCCAAAACGTGTATACCGGGAATCAATTGAAGCAGTTTTACAACCCAAAGATCGACAGCAGCTCTTTTTACGGTAAGTTTTTTACGCCTTACAAATTGGATGACTATACCAGGTTTACCACGATGGAAGAAGTATTGCGCGAATATGTAAAATCATTGACGGTGGTAAAACAACAAAAGCGTTTCCACATCAGGATTATCGGCGAAAAGGCACTATTAAGTGGAGACCCGCTGGTGATGCTGGATGGCATCCCGGTTTTTAACATGGATAAAGTAATGGCGATAGACCCGCTGAAAATACGAAAGCTGGAACTGGTTAAAAGCCAGTATTTCTGGCAGTCAACCGAGTTTCAAGGAATAGTAAACCTAACCACTTACAAAGGCGATTTAGGCGGATATGAGTTTGACCCTCGCGCTGTTATTGTAGATTACGAAGGGATGCAACTGGAGCGGGAATTTTATTCGCCCGGGTACGAAACCAACCAGCAGATTGCCAGCCGACTTCCAGATTTCAGAAACGTGCTTTACTGGTCGCCTTCCGTTTCTACAAATACAAATGGAAAAACGCAGGTAAACTTTTTCACCTCAGACCGGACGGGAAATTATATAGGCGTACTGCAAGGCATCACCGCAACAGGCGAAGCTGGAAGCCAGTATTTTAAATTTAGCGTGAAGCAGGATTATACGGCAGGTATAAAGTAAATTGTAACTCTTCATATTAGCACTATCTAATTGTATTATATTTGTTTAGGATTTAAAAATATGTTAAACAAAGAACAGCTAATTCAAACTATTAAAGGCTTACCAGAAAGTTTTACGTTGGACGATTTGTTAGATAGTCTTGTTTTAATTCAAAAGGTTGAAACCGGACTTGAACAATCTGCCTCTAAACAAACGTTAACAACAGATCAAGCTAAACAAAAATTAAATAAGTGGTTGAAATAAAATGGACACTTCAATCAATTAATGATATTGAAAATATTGCTGAATTTATTAGTAAAGATTCAGAACGATATGCTCAAATACAGGTTCAACGTTTTTTTGAAGCAGTAGAAATTTTGGAAACAAACCCAATAATAGGAAGGGTGGTTCCAGAATTTAACAATGAAATAATACGTGAGTTAATATTAGGAAACTATCGTATCATTTATCATATTGTTTCTAAAACTTTAATCGATATTTTAACTGTTCATCATAGTAAGCGCCTGCTTTCAAATAATCCTTTCTTAAAAGGAGGATAGCGTTTAAATCAAGATTTTTAGCAGCTTAAAAACCGTATTAATTTTTAGTCGATAAAAACAGCATCGCCCCAAACATCTTCTCCAATTTCCTACTTTTATCCGCATGACGCATCTTTCCGTTAACATCAATAAAATAGCTACGCTGCGCAATTCGCGTGGCGGCAACAATCCCAATCTGGTAAAAGTAGCACTGGATTGCGAACGTTTTGGTGCCGAAGGAATTACAGTTCATCCGCGGCCGGACGAGCGGCATATCCGTTACCAGGATGTGTTCGACCTGAAAAAAGTGATCGCTACCGAATTTAACATTGAAGGCAACTGCCAGGAACAAAAGTTTGTGGATTTAGTCTTGTCCAACAAACCGGCGCAGGTAACTTTGGTGCCGGATGTTTTAGGTCAGATTACATCAAACCACGGCTGGGACACGGTCAAAAACCAGGAATATTTAAAAGAAATTATTGCTGTTTTTAAGGTGCAAAATATTCGGGTTTCTATTTTTGTTGATCCGGTTGTAGAAATGGTAGAAGCCGCTGCCGAAACCGGAACCGACCGTATCGAACTTTATACTGAAGCTTATGCTTCCAACTATCATCAAAATAAAGAACAAGCAATTGCGCCTTATGTAAAAGCTGCTCAAAAAGCAGTTGAATTAGGTTTAGGTTTAAACGCCGGACATGATCTGGATTTGCATAATTTAAAGTACTTCGCCCAAAATATTCCCGGTTTGCTGGAAGTAAGTATCGGCCACGCTTTAATTGCAGATGCTTTGTATCTTGGTTTGGAAAATACGGTCCAAATGTATTTGCGCTGTTTGGCGTAATTGATGAAAAAATACTTAGCCGAATATCTGGCCACATTCGGCTTAATCTTTTTTGGAACAGGGACCGTTGTAGTCAGTCAGGAAATACCAGGGTTGATTTTTAAAGGCGGCGGTGCATTTGCTTTCGGCCTGATTGTTACGCTGATGATCTATGCTTTTGGTAAAGTTTCCGGTGCCAACATGAACCCGGTTGTCTCTTTTACTTTTGCCTGGTTAAAAATGCACTCGTATCTGGATGCTGTTTTTTATACTATTTTTCAGGCAGCCGGTGCTTTCAGTGCTTCTTTTATACTGCATTTTTTGTTTCCGGCAAATCAATATTTAGGCGGAACTCTTCCTTCCGGAACTTCTATACAATCTTTCTGGCTCGAAATTTTGCTTACGTTTTTCCTCATCCTGGTCGTGTTGTTACTATCACAATCCTCACCTAAAATAAAAAATTTTGCCGCCGTTATTATTGGTTTGGTAGTTGGGCTGGAGGCTTTTTTTGCCGGTCCGGTTTCTGGCGCTTCCATGAACCCAATCCGCTCAATTGCGCCTGCTGTTGTTTCCCACCAATTGCAGCACATGTGGGTTTATATTTTTGCACCTTTTATCGGTGCTTTTTTGGCAGCCGTATTTTGGAGGTTTATGCTGAGAAAGCAGGTTTAACAGTTGTTTTTGACAAATAAAAACGGAAAGAAATCCAATAAAAAGAGGGCTAAAAACAGCATTTTCGTTTTTTGTGTAAATCTGCTGTAACGATTGCACGAAACGTTGACCGGCAAAAGCCAAAATCATACCTTTGCGCCTTAAATTCATCCAGCAAAATTACATGAAGTTAAATATCGATTACCAGGAAAAATTCCAGTCCCGTCATATCGCTCCAGATCAACCAGAAACCGAAGCAATGCTGCAAAAAATTGGTGTAGCTTCGGTTGATGAACTGATCAACCAAACCATTCCAGCCGCTATCCGACTTAAAAATCCGCTCAATCTGCCTGCTGCCAAAAGCGAGTTTGATTATTTGAATCAACTTAAAATCACCGCTTCAAAAAATAAAGTTTTCAAATCTTTCATCGGAAAAGGCTATTATGATGTGATTGTTCCCGGCGTTATCCAACGAAATATTTTAGAAAACCCGGGCTGGTATACACAATACACACCGTATCAAGCTGAAATTGCGCAGGGAAGATTACAGGCTTTATTGAATTTCCAAACAATGGTAATCGACTTGACTGGAATGGAAATTGCCAATGCTTCGTTGCTGGATGAAGGCACGGCTGCTGCCGAAGCGATGTTTCTGCAATACAGTCTGCGTAAAAATGTAAAGGCTAAAAAGTTTTTTGTTTCTGCGGAAGTTTTCTCACAGACAATTGATATTTTAAAAACGCGGTCGCAACCGCTGGATTTGGAACTGGTTATTGGCGATCATCAAACTGCCGAATTGGATGACAATTTTTTTGGTGCGATGGTGCAATATCCGGCCTCAAACGGCGAAGTTTATGATTACAGAAACTTTGCCGATTCCCTCCACCAAAAAAACATCAAATTAACCGTTGTTGCAGATTTGATGAGCCTGGTTTTGCTAACGCCGCCGGGCGAGTGGGGCGCAGATGTAGTGGTTGGCACGACCCAGCGTTTTGGTGTGCCAATGGGTTTCGGCGGGCCGCACGCTGCTTTTTTTGCCACAAAAGATGCCTATAAAAGAAGTATTCCCGGTCGTATTATCGGCGTAACGATTGACAGTGCCGGCAATTATGCGTTGCGCATGGCTTTGCAAACCCGCGAGCAGCACATCCGCAGGGACAAAGCAACTTCCAATATTTGTACGGCGCAGGCTTTGCTGGCTATTATGGCTGGCATGTATGCGGCTTATCACGGTTCAAAAGGTTTAAAACTGATTGCCGGACGAATTCATGGTTTAACCGTTTTGCTGTCAGGATCGCTAAAAAATCTGGGTTACAAACAGCAGAACGAGGTTTATTTTGATACGTTAACTTTTGATGCCGGGCAGATTGTAAACGCCATTCATTCTGAAGCTTTGAATCAGGAAATGAATTTTTACTACAAAAATTCGCTGGTTTCAATTTCGCTGGATGAAACTACTTCTGCGGAAGATATCCAAACCATCATTAAAATTTTCGCTAAAGCCAAAGGAAAAACTTTGGCCGATGCCAATTTTGATGCCATAAAAGAAGCATTGCAAACGCCTGTCCCAATTGAACTGCAACGTACTTCCGAGTTTTTAAACCATCAGGTTTTCAATACGCATCACTCCGAACACGAAATGCTGCGTTATATCAAATCGCTGGAAGCTAAAGATTTATCGCTTTGCCATTCCATGATCGCTTTGGGTTCCTGCACCATGAAACTGAATGCTACAACAGAAATGGTGCCGGTTACCTGGCCGGAATTTAGCAAAATGCACCCTTTTGCACCAACCGACCAGGTGGGCGGTTACATGCAAATTTTTGATGAACTGAATAAATGGCTTAGTGAAATTACCGGTTTTGCGGCCATGAGTTTGCAGCCGAATGCCGGTGCGCAAGGCGAATACACGGGTTTATTGGTGATCCGCGCTTATCATCTGGCAAACGGAGATCATCATAGAAATATCGCTTTAATCCCTTCATCGGCCCACGGAACAAATCCCGCTTCGGCAGCAATGGCCGGTATGAAAATTATCGTGGTAAAATGTGATGATAACGGCAATATCGATGTAAATGATCTGCAAGCCAAAGCCGAACAATACAGCAACGAACTTTCTTGTTTAATGGTTACTTATCCTTCAACCCACGGTGTTTTTGAAGAATCTATTATTGAAATTTGCGACATCATCCACCAGCATGGCGGACAAGTTTACATGGATGGTGCCAACATGAACGCGCAGGTTGGTTTAACCAGTCCGGCTGCAATTGGTGCCGATGTTTGCCACCTCAACCTGCATAAAACCTTTTGTATTCCGCATGGCGGCGGCGGCCCGGGCATGGGGCCAATTGGTGTTGCCAAACATTTAGTCCAGTTTTTACCGGGACATGCGATGGTGGATATTGAACAGGGAAAATCAATCCCGGCAGTTTCCGCAGCGCCCTGGGGTTCGGCTTCTATTTTACTGATTTCCCATGCTTATATCGCGATGATGGGCAGCAAAGGTTTAACGGATGCTACGCGTTACGCAATTCTCAACGCAAATTATATTAAAGCAAGGTTAGAAAAACATTTCCCGGTTTTATATGCAGGTGCAAACGGACGTTGCGCCCACGAAATGATTTTGGATTGCCGCGCTTTCAAAAACTTTGGTATCGAAGTAACCGATATTGCCAAACGGTTGATGGATTACGGTTTCCATGCGCCAACGGTTTCTTTCCCGGTTGCCGGAACGGTAATGGTGGAACCGACAGAATCGGAACCAAAACACGAACTTGACCGTTTTTGTGACGCGATGATTTCCATCCGAAACGAAATTGACGATGTAGAAAAAGAAGTTTCAGACAAAGCAAATAACCCGCTTAAAAATGCGCCTCACACAGCAGCCGTAATTACCGCTAACGAGTGGGCACATCCGTACACAAGGCAAAAAGCAGCTTTTCCGCTGCCTTATGTAGCTGCCTTTAAATTTTGGCCTTCGGTTGGCCGCGTTAATGATACACATGGCGACCGTACCTTAATTTGCACTTGTCCGCCTTTGGAAAGTTATGCTTTTGAAGAAAGTTTAACCGAATAAATGTAAGTATGTAAAGATAATGTCAGGAAACAATTAGTTCTAAATCCGGTGTTTAAAATTAAACGTAGTTAATATTGTTTTTATAAAGAAAAAATAATCTTCTTAATAAATTACAAAAATTAGGTTTTAAAACTACTACAATTGATTATTAAATATTTGGAGAGAGATTTTTATTATACATGTGTAAAACTTTCCCCTATTACCTTTCGTACAAACTTCCATGAGTCCAATTCAAAGACCAGTTAATATTATGTTAGTTGATGATGATGAAATTAATAATTTTATCACGTTAAAGTTAATTAGGAAAGCTTATCCTGATTCGGTACTTTCTACTTTTTTGAACGGCCGTTTAGCAATCGATAAATTAAAAGAAATCATCAATTTTCAGCCGGACAAAATTCCTGATTATATTTTACTTGATATTAACATGCCTGTAATGAATGGCTGGGAGTTTCTCGAAGAATACAAAATTTTAAACTTAGACCCTGATAAAAAAATTACAATTTACATTCTGTCGTCTTCGGTTTTTAGTAACGATATTGATAAAGCTAAATCTTATCAATCTGTTGCCAATTTTATTTCTAAACCACTCAATTTAGAGTCGATAAAAGAAGTATTCAGTCTGATGAATTTACATAGTCATTAAACAATTAAACTTTTTACAGAAAAACCTCCGTTTGCTTCAACTCTTCCGATAGTTAGGTTTTTTGCATGATAAAACAAGCATATCCAATTTTCTAAAGCTGCCTGCTTTCCAAATTGTTCACGTAATTCCATTGATTTCCTTCCGTCAAAATCATACTTAGCAGCAAACTTTCGGATTAATTGTTCTGGTTCTGGCAAAACATCTCCGCCAAAAAAATAGGTTTCCCCTGCGGATGCAATTTTAAAAATCTGATGAAATTGGCAATGTCCGCCCGTTAGTTCGTAAGTAATTTCATTCCTAAAAATCCCGCTTCCTTCAACCAAAGTTATATTTGCCGATCGTTGTAAAACTTCAAAAACAGGTTGTTTGTAGGAAGATGATTTTCCGGAAAAAGCAAACTCCCATTCGCCGCGCTGGATTACATGTTCTGCATCCGGAAAACTTGGTTCCATTCGTCCGTTTCGTTCCAAAACCAAACCACCCGTGTGGTCATTATGCAAATGCGACATTAAAACCAGGCTTACTTCTTCGGGTTCAAAACCTGCATTCCTAATATTGTCGTGCAGCATCAGTTCGCCGTTCAAATTTTTAAAACCCAAACCGGCATCCATCAAAATTAAATCTGTTTCGGTTTTAAGCAAAAACGGCTGTACATGGATGAAAAGCGAGCCTTTGCGGTCTTGCGGATTGTCGGTAAGCGGATTAAAAGGGACGAATTTTTTGGTCGAATCAACAGAAAAAGAACCTTCATTAAGCGCATGGATATTCATATCAGGATAAAATCAGTTTAAACATATTTAATGATAAGTCAATAACTATCTTTACGGTTTGAACTTTTTTAAAGATATGCAAAAGCGATGGGTACTGGAGCAGGAAGTGGACCGGCAGCAGGTTTTGCAACTGGCAGAAGCACTGCAAATTGACGAAGTTTTAAGCAATTTGCTAACCCAGCGCGGCGTGAAAAATTTTGATGAAGCCAGGCATTTTTTTCGCCCGGATATTGGCCACTTGCATGATCCGTTTTTAATGCAGGATATGGAAAAAGCTGTTTTAAGGATTGAAAAAGCTATTGCTAACCAAGAAAAAATACTGATTTATGGTGATTACGATGTGGACGGAACTACAGCAGTTTCAGTAGTTTACCAGTTTTTTAAAAAGCGGTATGGGCACGTTGCCTTTTATATTCCAAACAGATACACAGAAGGTTACGGCATTTCTACCGCCGGGATTGATTTTGCTGCCGAAAACGGTTTCAGTTTAATTATTGCTTTGGATTGCGGCATCAAATCCATAGATAAAGTAATTTATGCCGGTAAAAGAAGCATCGATTTTATCATTTGCGACCACCATTTGCCCGGCGAAGATTTGCCAAATGCAGTTGCCGTTTTAGACCCAAAAAGAAGTGATTGCGAATATCCGTATAAAGAATTATCCGGTTGCGGCATTGGTTTTAAGCTGATTCAGGCTTACGCGGAAAAAAATAATATTGCCTGGGAAGAAGTCAGTTGTTACCTCGATTTGGTTGCGGTAAGCATTGCTTGCGACCTTGTCCATATCACCGGAGAAAACCGAACGCTTACTGCTTTTGGCTTGGAGAAGTTGAATACCAATCCTTCCATCGGCTTAAAAGCTTTGATGAATGTGGCCGGAAAATCAGAAAATTACACCGTTACTGATCTCGTTTTTACGATCGGCCCGCGTATTAATGCTGCTGGCCGGATTGATGATGCAAAACATGCCGTTAACTTATTAATTGCCGACTGTGTTGAAATTGCTGCCGACAATGGCGAGTTGATCAACCTAAAAAATACCGAACGTAAAGAACACGATTTAAGCATTACCGGGCAGGCGTTGAACATGATCGACCAAAACCCATTGCTGATTAACCGCCGTTCTACCGTTGTTTTCCAGGAAAACTGGCATAAAGGTGTTATCGGCATTGTGGCTTCGAGGTTAACAGAAAAATATTATCGCCCAACGGTTGTTTTAACGCAAAGCAACGGCCATGTTACTGGTTCTGCGCGTTCTGTCCACGGGTTTGATTTATATGAAGCTTTATGCGGATGCAGTGATTTGTTATTGCAATTCGGCGGGCATAAATATGCTGCCGGTTTAACTTTGCTGCCCGAAAATGTTGCAGCTTTTAGCGAACGTTTTGAACAAGTGGTTGCTTCGGTAATTACAGAAGAACAATTAATACAACGGATTAAGATTGATGCAGAAATACAGCTCACCCAAATTACGCCGCGCTTTTACCGGATATTGAAACAACTGGCACCTTTTGGGCCGGAAAACATGACGCCGGTTTTCATTAGCAAAAATGTGTATGTTAGCGGTAATATAAACCTGGCAGGCAATAATCATCTTAAAATGTGTGTGGTACAAAATGGTTCTCCGATTTTTAGTTGTATTGGTTTTGGCTTGGGCGAATATATTTATGCCATTAAAAACAGTATGCCCTTTGATATTTGTTACACAATTGAAGAAAATGTTTGGCGCGAACAAAGAACACTTCAATTAAATATTAAAGGAATAAAAATTGGCCATGACAATGCCGCTATCTGAAATAAAAAATGATTTTAAGAGCAGAAAATTTAATCAAAAAATACAAGCAGCGTACGGTTGTTAACGATGTTACTTTTGATGTGCAGCAAGGCGAAATTGTAGGTTTGCTGGGGCCAAACGGCGCCGGAAAAACCACTTCTTTTTACATGATTGTTGGATTAATTAAACCAAACGAAGGCAAAATTTACCTGGAAGACGAAGACATTACCGATGCACCGATGTACCGAAGGGCACAAAAAGGGATTGGTTATTTGGCGCAGGAAGCTTCTGTTTTTCGGAAGCTTACGGTGGAAGATAACATCAAAGCCGTGCTGGAAATGGGCAAAATGAACCAGGAAGAACAAAAGGATAAACTGGAAGAACTGATTGAAGAATTTAGTTTGCAAAAGGTGCGTAAAAACCGCGGCGACTTGCTTTCGGGCGGAGAACGCCGCCGAACAGAAATTGCCCGAGCTTTGGCTGCCGAACCTAAATTTATTTTGCTGGATGAACCTTTTGCCGGCGTTGACCCGATTGCAGTTGAAGAAATACAATTTATGGTAGCCAAGTTAAGAACACGGAATATTGGTATTTTGATTACTGACCATAACGTGCAGGAAACTTTATCCATCACAGATCGAGCGTATTTGCTTTTTGAAGGTAAAATCTTGCGTTACGGCGAACCAGAAGTGCTGGCAGAAGATCCGATTGTGCGTAAATTATATCTTGGTTCTAACTTTGTTCTCAAAAGAAAAACTTTCGCCTAAAACCTTATGACTTTTATTAATTCGTTGGTTACCTGGATCATGAAAAAGCGGATGCACCAGATCGAGCTTTTTATTAAGTATCCAAACGAAGTACAAGATGAGTGGTTTGAAAACCTGATTACCAGTGCCGAAAATACCGAATGGGGCAAAAAATACGATTATAAAAGTATCGAAAGCGTTCAGGATTTCAGGCAGCGTTTTCCGATTCAAACTTATGATACGTTAAAGCCTTACATCGAACGCATGATGAAAGGTGAGCAAAATGTGCTTTGGCCATCAGAAATAAAATGGTTTGCCAAATCGTCCGGCACAACCAGCGACCGCAGTAAATTTATTCCGGTGAGCGAAGAAGCGATGGAAGAATGCCATTTTAAAGGCGGCAAGGATATGATTACGCTGTATTGCAACAATCGGCCGGAATCCAAATTATTTACCGGTAAAACACTGGTTTTGGGTGGAAGCAATCAAATTAACCAGCTTCACACTGATTCTTATTACGGCGACCTTTCTGCCGTAATCCTTAAAAACCTGCCGCTTTGGGCAGAATATTATCACACACCGGAGCTGGCCATCACGCTGATCGAAAATTATGAAGAAAAGATAGAAAAAATTGCCCAAATTACGCAACATGTAAATGTTACAGGCATTAGCGGCGTGCCAACTTGGAACATTGTATTGGCTAAACGGCTGCTTGAAATTACGGGAAAAAACAATTTACTGGAAATTTGGCCCAACCTGGAATTGTACGTTCACGGCGCGGTTTCTTTTACACCTTATCGAGACCATTTTAAAAAATTGGTTCCAAGTGATGATATGTATTACATGGAAACTTACAATGCTTCGGAAGGATTTTTTGGAATTCAGGATCAATCTAACTCCGAAGAAATGTTGCTGATGTTGGATTATGGTGTTTTTTATGAATTTTTACTTCTTGAAAACCTGTTTGATGATGACCCGCAAACCTTACTTCTGGATCAGGTAGAAACCGGCATTAATTACGCTTTAATCATCTCCACAAACTCCGGATTGTGGCGCTACATGATTGGCGACACCGTTCAATTTACTTCTTTAGCGCCTTTTAGGATCAGGATTACCGGCCGCACCAAACACTTTATCAATGCTTTTGGCGAGGAAGTAATTATCGATAACAGCGAACGTGCCTTAAAAGAAGCGTGTTTGCAAACCGGGGCAATTGTGCGTGAATATACCGCTGCACCAGTTTACTTTGAAGGTAATAAAGCCGGCGGACATGAATGGATTATTGAGTTTGAAAAAAAACCCGACAAGCTGGAGCATTTTGTGGATTTGCTGGACGAAACCTTGCGCAAAGTAAACTCTGATTATGATGCCAAAAGGTTTAAAGATATGGCTTTAAAAAGGCCGCAGGTTCATTTGGCTTCCGACGGAACATTTTATAAATGGATGAAACAGAAAGGCAAATTAGGCGGGCAAAACAAAGTACCGCGTTTGGCCAATAACCGCGAATATGTGGATTCCATTTTGATACTGATGAACGGGACTGAGGTTTAAAATCAAGAACTATAATACGTTCGGCACTTAAATCGGCAACGTTATGTAAATGGGCAATACTTCTTTTACCGCTCATTTTTTCGTTCCGCATTCCAATCGATTAATCATTCCATTTTAATAGCGCTTTCTGCAAGCTTAGATGTTAAAATAATTATTCTAAAAAATTATAATTAAACTATAACCTGGTTTTTTAGTTCTTATATTATAAAGTGTTTTTCAAATTCTACATCTGTTAAAACAATGATTTTTGCGGAAACTATTCTTTAACCTTTAATGTTAAATTAATATGAACAGGAACGTATTTTTTTTAGTAAAGGATCCGAAAGATGCTTGCCGGGATATCATCCGTTCCAGGGATACCGATCTGAAAATTATGGTTTATTGTTTAAACGAGATTGATTTTAAACCGGAGCCGGAAGAAATTCAGTTATATGCAGATGACCGCGGCAATCCGCTTGCATTTGAAACCATCAACATAAAATCGGAAGATGCTTTAGACGTTGCTTCAGCAATACAATGGTACGCCAAATATATTGGTTACCCGGAAATGGAAATTTTACCCGAAGACCCGCGTTCGGAGTATAATTTAGACTGATGCTTCTTTTACCGGTATATTTTTAATAGGCTGCTTTGATTTTTCTACTTTATATATTCCACATACGGTTATAATAAATAATTTATATCTTGGTTTCTCCATCAATCACGCTATAAAAATGTTTAACCAATTTACCCGTTTAGTAAGTATTTTATTCGTACTTACACTTATCTTCAACTCTTGCAAGCAAGGGGAAAACAAAGGCCAATCCGCAGAAATCAGCGACATTAAAGATAAAAAATGGTGGAAAGAAGCGGTGGTTTATCAAATTTATCCACGAAGTTTTAAAGATAGTAACGGCGATGGCGTAGGGGATTTAAACGGCATAACTTCCGAATTGGATTATATTAAAAGCTTAGGTATCAATACGGTTTGGCTCAATCCGGTTTATTCTTCCCCAAATACAGATAATGGTTATGATGTGAGTGATTACCGCAACATTATGAAAGAATTTGGTACGATGGACGACTTTGACAAAATGTTGAAAGGAATGCACCAACGCGGTATCAAACTGGTGATGGATTTAGTGGTGAACCATAGCAGTAACCAGCACGAATGGTTTAAGCAGTCCCGCAGTTCCCGCACAAACCCTTACCGTAATTATTATCATTGGTGGAATGCCGAACGCGGCAAACCTGCACCACGGTACAGTTTATTTGATGTAAACCACGATGCCTGGAAATACGATTCGCTTACTAATGCCTATTACCTGCACTACTTTTCTCAGCAGCAGCCGGATTTAAATTGGGAAAACCCAAAAGTCCGCCAGGAAGTGTATGGCATTATGAAGTATTGGGCCGATAAAGGTATTGATGGTTTTAGGATGGATGCCTTTCAGTATGCTGCCAAAGACACCGCTTTTCGCCCGTTCCCGGTTGGTTACGAAAAGAACTTTAACAAGTATTATGCGATTGGCCCGCACCTGCATGATTATTTAAAGGAGATGAACCGCGAAGTTTATAGCAAATATAATTTAATGAGTGTGGCCGAAGGAGCGGGAAATTCCTTGCAGGATGCCCACGATATGGTAGATGCCGACCGAAACGAATTAAATATGGCTTACGCATTTGACGGCGTTGGCATTGCCAAACCTACAGGTTACGGCCTTTTAGAGTTTAAACAAGTATTTAGCAGGTGGGACAGTGCATTTGCAAAAAAAGGCTGGCTGTCAATTTTTCTCGCCAACCATGACCAAGCCAGGCTGGTAAGCAGGTTTGGTAATGATAGTCCGGCTTTTAGAGCGGTTTCGTCAAAAATGTTAAACACTTTTTTGCTCACTATGCGTGGTACCCCTTATGTTTATAATGGAGATGAATTAGGGATGACGAATGCCGGCTTTACCAAAATTGAGGATTATAACGACATCGCACTGCGCAACGAATATCAGCATCTAAAAAACACCGGCGGCAATTTAAATGAGTTTTTGAAACGGGCACAAAAAGAAAACCGGGACAACGGCCGGACGCCTTTTCCATGGAACAGTTCTGCCAATGCAGGTTTTACAACCGGCACGTCTTGGTTAAAAATCAATCCGAATTACAAAACAATCAATGCTGCCCAAGAAGAAAAAGACCCTAATAGTTGCCTGAATTATTTTAGAAAAGTTGTAAAACTAAGGAAAGACAATCTGGTACTGGTTTATGGGAAATATACTTTGTTAGATAAAA
The DNA here is from genome assembly GCA_964251965.1 of uncultured Sphingobacteriaceae bacterium. Taxonomy (GTDB): domain Bacteria; phylum Bacteroidota; class Bacteroidia; order Sphingobacteriales; family Sphingobacteriaceae; genus Mucilaginibacter_A. Next base: position 235,847 of record CAXULQ010000002.1, read on the forward strand.
ACAATCCGAATGTTTATGCTTACACTCGGGAACTCAATGGAAAAAAGCTGCTTGTGCTGCTCAACTTTAAAAGCAAAGCATCGACCGTAAACACCGGGATAGACATCAGCAAAGTAAAAGTATTGTTAGGGAACTATCCTTCGCCTTCCACCAATTCTACATTGCAACCTTATGAAGCAGTAGTATATCAGTTGTAAAAACGGGTTTCTTTTTTAGTAAATGGCGTTGGTTTTGAAATAGAAATCAACGCCATTTATATTTCAAAAGCATGCGGTAAATCATGCTTCTTTTATCATTATAAAAATAGTAGTATAGAAAAAGCATTCTGTTCAGGATGCTACAGGATGATAATGATAAATATGTTTTTCACATTTATCATTCTTATTTAATAACCAATTATAAAGCTAACCATAGCTGTAAACTTAATTTATAAATTTTGTGATTGCTTTAAGCTATTTTAAACGAATATGAAAATAAAATTTACTTTGTTTGTAGCGGTCCTTTGTGCCTGCGTTTTGCTGTCCATACCTGCCTATCCGCAAATTGGAAAACGGTTTCCATCAGAACGTAAAGTGGTAAAAGACCCGGTTACAGGTACGATGCTCACCTTTTTAACAAGTACGCCGCTTGGTGATTCCAAAATTTACCAAACACATAACCAATGGACTTCTGACGGTGCCTGGCTTATATTTCGTTCTGGCCGTGTGAAAGGAGAAGCGATGGCAGTGAACGAAAAATCCGGAGAAATGGTTCAGGTAACGGAAGGTGGTTATACCGGAATGTTAAATGTGGCCAGAAAATCTATGAAACTGTATTTTATGAGGAATGCAGGCGGCACAATGCAAATTATAGAAGTAAACCTAACACAACTTTTTGCCGATAGCAAAGCAGGTGCATTAAAGCCCGCAAACGTTTACCAAAGGGTTTGCGGAACAACTCCGCCGGAACTGGGCGCTGGAGGAGACCTGGCACTTGATGGCGCAGAAGATTGGGCCTATTTTAGGGTTGGCAAGGAAGCGGCAACAAAGCATCTGGCGGCAGGCACCAAGATAGAAGCTAACTTTGGCCCTCGAAATATGGGTGCCGGCCCTTCGGGAATTGCCGGGATGAACGTAAAGACTGGCGAAATAAAATACATCGTTTCTGTTCCTTTTCAAATCGGGCATATCCAAACCAATCCCTGGGTTCCGGGCGAAATTGTTTTTTGCTGGGAAACAGGCGGTAAATCTCCGCAACGCACTTGGACCGTATTGGCCGATGGCACTGGCTTACGTCCGCTTTACCCCGAGTCTGAGTACGAATGGATAACACATGAAGCCGTTATTTCACGTGATGAAGTTGCGATGGCCATCATGGGACATCGTAAAATCCCAAACACAAACGCATTAGTTGCGGAAGGAACAGCAGTTAGCGGTGTAAATCCTGGTCAGGAAGCCGCTTGGGGACCTTCAGGAACACGCGAAAAACCAACAGGATTGGCAATAGTTAACCTCAGAACCAGAGAAATGGTTATTGCCGGGCAAACGCCAAGCGGCAGCGGCCTTTGGCATGTAAGCGGTTCGCCGGACGGGAGATGGGCTGTTGGAGATGATTTTTCGCGCAGCATTTACCTGATTGATCGGCACACGCGGGAAATGCTTTTACTTTCTGCCGGCCATAAACAAACAGCCGCAGATCATCCGCACCCAACCATGAGTCCTGATGGTACAAAGATTGAAATACAATCTGCTATGCTTTCTGCTGATAACCGGTCCATGAATATCTGTATCATTCCCGTTCCGGAAAGTTGGTTGAAACGGACTTACAACAAGTAAGCTGTAAATAATTTATAAGCCATTACCTTTTTTAATAGAGTAACTGCATACTTCTTTTACCATATAATTTGTAAAAAATTTAAATTGATGTTGTAAACTGTTAATATTTAAATAGAATTAATTTTATAGAAGAAGCTTTAAACATTAGCACTTATTAATTACAACCTAAAACTAAATCCTATACAAATTTTAATCTATGTTAAATAATAACTTATTCATTTCCGGTTTCAAAAAATGGTTTCTTTGGATTGTACTTGCTTCTTTTATCGGCATAAAAGATGCAAGTGCCGCAATCAAATCTTATAAAAAAGATGCAGACGGTGTTAGTTTTTCCTTGGATAAAGGAATGATGAAAATAAAAGTATGCCGTGCCGATATAATCGAAATAAAGTATACAATTTTAAGTAGTTTTCCAACAAAAGAATCGCTTGTTGTTAATAACAATTGGAACCAGCGTACAAACTTCACGGTAACAGAAGCTACTGGAAATGTGGTAATTACAACTGGCAAGTTAAAAGTAACGGTAAACAAAGCATCCAATGCAATTACTTATGCTGATCTAAGTGGACGTATAATTACTTCTGAAGATGCATCGAACAAAACCATGCAAACTGCAACCATTGCAGGCATCAGCACTTACAATTGTACAACGCAATTCAATTCTCCAACCGATGAAGCTTTGTTTGGACTGGGCTGCCATCCGCTTGATTCTTTATCGATTAATTACAAAGGCCGCAACCAGGACATGGCCATTAAATATTTAACAGGCGCAATCCCGGTGATGCTTTCTACCAAAGGTTTTGGTTTGTTGTGGGACAATTATTCTGCTTCCAATTTTTACGGAGCCGAAGCAGGTAATACCAAATTCAAATACGTTTCGGAAAGTGGAAAGCTGGTAGATTACTACTTCTTTTATGGCCCAAATTTTGACCATATTATTGATCTTTATCGCACTGCAACCGGCAAAGCGCCAATGTTTCCAAAATGGTCTTTCGGTCTGTTTCAATCACAAGACCGGTACATGAGCCAGAAGGAAATCATCACTGTAAAAGATAATTACCGCAATAACCATATTCCGGTTGATGCAATTGTACAAGATTGGTATTACTGGGATCCGTTGCCAATTGGATCACACGTAATGAAACCCGAGCGTTACCCTGACCCGAAAGCTTTGGTTGATGAATTGCATAAAGCCAACATGCACGGCATGATTTCTATTTGGCCGGTTTTTGGAAAAGGAACGCCCAACTATGATGCGCTCGATAAAAATGGGTTTTTAACTTCCATTACTTGGGACAATGTGGTAACACATACTTTCGATACTTATTACGATGCCCACAACCCGAAAGCCCGGGACATGTATTGGCAACAGGCCCGAGACAGTTTAATAAAACGTTATAATTGGGATGCCTGGTGGATTGACCAATGCGAGCCGGACAATGGAACTTTGCTGGACGAACGCCGAAAAGCAAATTTTTCTGTTGGAAAAGGCATCGATTATTTTAACACTTATTCTTTAGAGCATTCCAAAGGGTTGTACAAAGGCTGGCGCGCGGATATGCCGGGCAAGCGCGCTTTCTTTTTAATTCGTCAATCCTTCGCAGGTGAGCAGCGCAATGCGGCAACGCTTTGGTCTTCTGATATTCAATGTACTTTTGCTGATTTTAAAAGGCAGGTGCCGCAAGGTATTAACGCTTGTGCTTCCGGTATTCCTTATTGGACGTCTGACATTGGCGGTTATCATTTTCATTGGACTGCCCCGGATTGGTCTAAACCAGAAAACCGGGAGTTGTTTACCCGCTGGTTTCAGTTTGGTGCTTTTTGTCCGATATTTCGGATACACGGTAAAGGCGAAAGGGCTTTGTTTTCTAACAATTGGGACAGCAACACCAAAGCAATTTTGCTGAATTACGATAATTTGCGTTACCGCTTGCTGCCTTATATTTATTCGCTGGCAGGAAGGGTAACAACAGAAAATTATACCATGATGCGCGCCTTAACTTTTGATTTTCAAAATGATGCCAAAGTTTACAGTATTCCCGATCAGTATATGTTTGGCCCGGCGTTTTTGGTAAATCCGGTAACAGAACAATTATATACTGGTTCCAATGCATCCGCAGGCAAAACAACACGTACTGTTTACCTGCCGGCTTCTGCCCGGTGGTACGATTTTTACACCGGGAAATTATATCAAGGCGGTCAAACCATTGCTGCCGCTGCCCCGATAAACATTATGCCGCTTTATGTTAAAGCAGGTTCGATTGTGCCGATGGGGCCAGTGATGGAATATGCCACAGAAAAACGAGCCGATAATATTGAACTTAGGATTTACCCAGGTGCAAACGGCCAGTTTGAGTATTACGAAGATGAGAACGATAATTATAACTACGAAAAGGGCAATTACACTACTTTTAAACTCAGTTATAATGACAAAGCACATCAGTTAACCATATCAGATAGCAAAGGCAGTTTCCCCGGGATGATTAAGCAACACCGTTTTAATATTGTCATGGTTAACGGGTTACATGGATCAAACACTGCTGCCGCAACTAAAGCAGATAAGGTGATAACTTACGCTGGAAAAGCAATGATGGTTAAATTGTAAGCATCAGTTTAAAAGGTTTGGGTAGAGTATTTTCAATGCTTCTTTTATCAAACAAAAAACTGCAAGTGTTATATTTTTTAATGTCGAAACGCAGAATTTGTACCTGTAAATTATAGCGGTAAAAGAAGCATCACAATTCTTTATCATTAATTATACGTCTATGCAATTAGTTATAAAACTAATTGCCGTAATAACTATTTGATGAAAAATTATTTATTCTATTACTATTCGGCACATCCGCATCTTTTGCACGGCAGGCCAAAACTTTTAATGTTAAATCATTAAACGAAAAAATCCCTCTTACCTTAACAATAGGTTCGAAGCTGGGTAAAAGAAGTATGGTTGCTTATGGTTGAAGGATTGAAAATTCTAAGCTCGGTGGTTGTAATTGCAAATCCCTACCAGTAGGAAGCATATTTGTTTAGAGAAATATTTCTATTTATTATTACCGTATCATATATTAGCATACTTAAAATTAAGCCATGAAATCACTTTTTTGCTCATTACTGGTGCTTTGCACTTTTCTAAGTTTACCAAATATTATTTTGGCACAATCAAACAATAAGCCACCAACCCAGGAAGAAGTCCGCCAATACTTCTACAAGCAGGCTAAAGCCAGTGCCGACTTCTATAAACATACTAATGTTAAAGTGATATTTACAAAATACCAGCAGGCTGCCCCGGCACCCTATAAATTTTCTGTCGGAACAAGAACTTGTTATGCAGTAAAATTTGATATGATGTCCAGCGAAGACTTTGAGGGCACTACATTTGTAGGTACTTACACCAATGACCTTTACCGCTTTTACCGTAACGAATTTGGCGATTTGGAAGTAGGTAACCATGTGCCCGGTAACTTGGTAAGTACTACCCATCCTACAAAATAGTTGTGGGCGCAGGTCTGGACTTGTAATTCCGACCTGTTTCGTCACAAGAAGTTAATTTAGTAAAACATGGTTTCCCGGAATTTGAGTTTCGTACTACTTTGAAGTTTAATAGAAATTAGGCGGTAAAAGAAGTATGTCTGCTTTGTTTGAAGGATTGGAATCCATAGCTTTGAGGATTGGATTGCAAATCTCGTCCGGTAGAAGGTATTAATAGTAACTTATTTCGTGATATTTTTTCGTGGTTTTTCTATCTTTTGTAAGTAAAATAGTCTCTTTTAACTTTTTGAAATCGTCGTATTTAATATCTTCAACAACTTCATTATTTGAATTAACTATTCCAAATTTGTTATTTCTCTTTACAATAAATTCTTTAGAAAGGTCAATGTTTTCTATAAAATCATATTCGCAAGGAATAACTATTTTGTTTAGATAGCTTATAACTCCAAATTTATTTCGAGATTTAAATATTTGATTTTCATTATTTGAAAATTCTTGAATGTCTTTGAATTTGATAAATTCTTCTACAAAAATTTCTTTCTCAATAAACTTTTCGGCTTTTAATGTTATCAAAAAACATTTTCTGTCTTTTGATGCAAAAATCGAATTCTCGAAAACATTATAAAATTCATAATCTTCATTTAGAATTTTTTCGCCGGTTTTAGAATACAAACCATTTTTATTTTCATTATTGTTAACTACATAATATAAATCAAAAAGTGTGTTGACATTTTTATAATGTATTGGAATAATTTCATTTTCTATATTAGGGTTAATTACACCATATAAATTGTCTTTTTCCACGATATAGTTACTTTCAAAATTATTGTATTTGATAGCATTTGCGCTATCAAAATAGTAGAAAAATATGTTGTCATAAATAAAAGGTTTTATTAAAGAATCAGTTGATGAAATAATGCCTTTTTTGTTGTCGATTTTAGCGATGAAGAAAGATTTTACTTGTTCGATTTCATCATACTTGCAATTAATTATAAATTCATTTTTTGAATTTATAACACCTTTTTTTGAGTTTAGATTATTTTTGATTAAATATAAATCATCATTCAAAATTCTTTCGTAACTATAATCTTTTACTGGTTTTAAGAGTATATTTCCTTCATTATCAATAACTGAATTTGTTTTATTTTGTAATGTGATAATTGCTTTGTTATATTTAAAGTAGGAAATATTTGTAAAGTTTAAATTTGTAATTTGTTTTCCTTGAAAATCATAAAGGTTACTTGTTTCCTTATATCTTGCTATAATTAGATTATTGTCAATTGAAATGTAGTCAAACTTGATCGGTAAAATAATATTATTTAAAGTATCTAAAACGCCCACTTTATTATCTTTTGTTACAGTAATTAACCCTTTTTCAAAGTAAAAAACGTTATCATAAATTATTGGAATTTTTATATTTCCTCTTAAATCAATAAATCCTCGTTTAAATTTTTTATTTACTTCATTGCCAACTTCAAATAAATTTTTAAGCTCTTTTTTGTTATATATGAATGTAAATATTGGTTTTATAATTATACTTTCTGTGCTGTCAATTACACCCATTTTTTTGTCGAAAGTTCTAAAGACAGCGTAATTGTTTTCAAAACCATAAACATATTCATATTTGTTATTTCGTTGAAGTTTTTCTCCTATAAGGTCAAACTTTTTTTGACTTTTTGCGACTAAAGGAAAAAATAAAAAGAGTAATTTAAGTAATTTCATAAATCCAGTTTTTTCTCAATTTTAAGATATTATTACCATCAACTTGTTAAGCTAATACATGTAAGTATAACAAGTTTTAGTAAACATAAATTTAAACTTCAATATTTTCAAGTTCACTTGATCTGAATTCCTAAATTATTAATAATTGTAATTTAATATCTATCTATAATGTTATAAATTAAAACATTTTTAAAGAGATAACTGTAATTAATAAGTACTTACTTTCTTAGTGAAATTTAAAGCTTTCCTTTTCTTAAAAAATCTTTCAACTTAAAACGTATTCTTAGAAAGCTTTGTGTTTTCTTTTGCAGAAGCAATTAAATGCAGATGGCTCGGCATCAAACACCAAGCATATAAAACCAAGCTTTTTTCTTTCTGGCGGTATTTTAAACTGTCAATTACAATTTTGGCCAGTTCTTTTTGGTAAAAACATCAATCCAATCAATAACGGTAACTGTTGCAAAATAAATCCCATTGTTGTTTACTGTGTATTTAAAACCCATGCTTTTAATTTATATAATTGGATTAAAAATCATTAGCTCGATGATCGGAATTACAAATCCGACCAGCAAAGTTTTATGGTGATAAAAGAAGCATCAACCTAAACTTTCGGGCCGCGCTTATAAATAATCAAACCGTTTAAAAAGTTGCGTAGTATCTGGTCGCCGCAGGGTTTAAAGTTAGGGTGATCTTCTTTGCGGAAAATCGCTCCAATTTCTGTTTTGGTGATCCTGAAGTTGGCCAGTTCCAAAACTTTGATAATGTCATCATCCGTAAACGCTAAAGCTACCCGAAGCTTTTTCATGATATCATTATTGCTCATGCTCTTTCTGTCTAATTAAAATCAATTTCTATTTTAAGTTTTTTTACTTTTTCTTTCAATACTCAAAATGTAACCAATAAAATCCACATAAAAAAATGCAGATGATCTTGGAATTTCATCTGCATTTCTATTTACTGGCAGTATAAAATATTAGTCCGCAGCGTTTTCCCCTTTTTCGCCCAAATCTACAATGTTCATGCGCTGGCTCGTGTATTGATCAAATCCCATAATTGTATTTTTCTTTGTTAAGGATTAATAAGCGGATAAGTTTTATATCGGTAAAAACAGCATTTAAAAAAGAAGCCCCTGCGATTGAGGGGCTTCCGTTGAATTGAGCATTTAATAATTACTTTTTCTTTTTGCCGCTGGCCAGATCTTTTCCGGCTTTGCTTTTTTCTTCTTTTGAGGCTTTCGGGTCTTTCAATGTTTTTGAATCCTCAGATTTTGATTTGTCTTTGGTAGCCATAATTTTAATGATTTTAGTGAAAAATTTATAATATTGGTAGTGAAATAACAATAAACCGAAGTGCAGGTTTTTAAAAAATTTAATGTTTTTAACAACAATGTACAATAAAAACAAAGGCTGAACGTATCGTATAATCTACAAATCTTGTAAAGAAATAACTACAATTGAAGCATTTTAACTACAATTTGTTTGATTTTATAAACCTTGTTGCAGGTGTTTACGTATATTTAACTTCTGATTTTAATCCATAGGAAAACAAAGAAAATACATGAATAAAAATTTTTTCAAAAAATCAATTTTACTTTCAGTTGCACTTTCTGTTACCATCATCGGCTCAAACCCAAAATCGTTATTAAATTTTCAACCCGAAACGGCAGTTAGCTTTAATTTAAAAGCGGCATCGCCTTCAGAAATTTTGTATTCTTCTTATTTAACCAACATTTACCAAACGGCCAATTTGTATGCTTCCGGCTTAAATGCTGATGTTTTTTGTAAAGCCGTTACCGGTTATTATAACCTTAAAAAAACAGTTGGTATAAGCGATAATAAATCTATTATTACCATTGTTGATTTTAACCAGTCCAGCCGTAACAAGCGGATGTGGATCATCGACCTGCAAAACGCAACTTTGTTAATGAACACTTGGGTAGCGCACGGACAAGGAAGCGGCGATGATATGGCCAGCCAGTTTTCTAATATCGATAGTTCGCACCAAAGCAGCTTGGGTTTTTATTTAACCGGGGAAATTTATGTGGGCAAACATGGCCGTTCATTACGTTTAGATGGAATGGACGGCAATTTTAATTCTAATGCCCGTCCGCGCGATATTGTAATCCACGGGGCAGATTATGTAAGCCAGCAAACGATCAATAGCATGGGCCGTTTAGGTAGAAGTTTTGGTTGCCCGGCGGTTTCTTCGGAGCTTGCCCCTTCTATTATCAACCTGATTAAAGATAAAACGGTATTGTTTATTAATGGTTCGGACAGCCAGTATTCGTCTAAATATTTAGATCAAAATTTGGTAGCCGATTACCTTTTCCCAAATGCAAACCTGCAACCAGAACCTTTACAGGCAATACTCTAACAAATACTGTTTTTACGATAACATTTTTTGGATGTGTGTGTAAAGTACAACATCCAAACCGTAAACATCAGGGCGGTAAACCAACTTCCCATTTTCTGCCCAACAAGTAACATAAGTAATATAAACAGGTACTTTTTTAGGTAAAGAAATGTTTCTGGCTTTCGGTATAGAATCGTTCATGTCTTTTTCTATCTGGTTGTACTTATCGCCGTCGCCAAATAAAACGTGCGCCAGATCTAGCGGCTTTTCTAACCTTACGCAACCATGGCTTACGGCCCGCATCGTTTGCTTAAACGGAGCTTGTGCAGGCGTATCATGCAGATAAACGCTGCTTTTGTTGGGAAAAAGGAATTTGATTTTTCCTAAAGAATTGCTTCCGCCGGGCTGTTGTTTAAAGGTGTATTTCAGGTTGTTTTTTGAAACAGATGACCAGTTGATTGTCTCCGGATTTTCAACCTTTTTACCGTTTTCGTACACATCAATATTTTTGTTAGACAAATAATAACGGTCTGCCGCAGCCTCTACAATAATTTCATTTGAAGCTATACTTTGCGGAATATTCCAAACCGGGTTTACCTGTACGCTGTTAATTTCGCTGTTTAATTGCGGCGTTTCCCGGCTAAAAGGCACGTCTTGTACTTTATCGCTTTCGCTGTAGCCGTCCAGTTTCTCTGTGTTGCTTTTGTTTCTTCCTTCGCCTACGCAAACTTTCATACTTAAAACAGAGGTATCATGGTCGATCACATTCAATCCAAAATCAGGAATATTTACCAAAACATAACGGTCTTCTGTAGGCTTGTTTTTCCAGCGCAAGCGTTCCAGGTTAACTTTTAAAATACGTTCTGTTTCTGTTTTCGTCATTCCAGGAGCTTTCTCGCCTGTTGCCAATGCTTTTTGCAAGGCCAGATACTGCGGGTTTTTAGGTTGAATGCTGTCCAAAAAATGCTTCAGGTTTTTAACTTCTAAAACTTGAGTCATGCCTAAACTGTCTGGCCGTTTGGTGTCGATATAATATCGTGCAAATATCTTTTTCGGACTAACCACGCCAAATTGCAAAGCATTGCTGTAATTGATTAAAGAGTTTGCCGCCACTATTTCCAGTTCTGCCATTGTGTGATAAGCCTCGTCTTTCGTTTTGATACTGTTTTTATCGGTGATTTTTTTGATCAGACTGTCTATTTCTGCGGCTTGAAACATCTTTGGGTCTAAACCATGTTCCGCAGCATTTTGGTAGTAAACCCCAACATCCTGAAGTTCATCTTTCGGCAAATGCTGCAGCACAAAAACCGGCTTAAAATCCTGCTTTTCATAAAAAGCGGCAATAAGTTTTGGGTTTGCCATCAACGATTTTTTTTCGATCAGCATTTGTTGAAAAACTGCCGAAAATTCGTCATCGTCTAACTGGTTAAAAACTTTGTTCTTATATTTTTTGAACAAAATTTTCGCGATTTCTACACGCTTTACCTTTTTCGGCTGGCATCCGTTAATCACCGATAAAACCAATATAGAAAGCAGGATGATTTTAATATTACGTTTGATTTTATTCATGTTTTTGCTAAAAAATAATGTACTAAATACACCGTTTTAAATTATATGTTTTAACACCTGTTTAATGCTAAATTTACTTGTTGTATTGCTTTTATTTTGATGCCGATGCTTCTTTTACCAGTTAAATTTTAGGGTGATAAAAGAAGCATCAGGGATAAAAATTCCTTTTCGATCTTGGCGCACCGATATAAGTTTCAACTTCTATTAAATCCTGCACCGCTTTCGGCAATTTAGAAAGCAAATTGTAACCAGTTTTCTTTTCGATATCCCGCACGGTGCAAACGTATTTCATCCAGTTTGGGTCGATGCTGTTATCATTTGGCGTATCAACCGCAATAACCGTCGTGCTGCTGTTAGTCCTTTTTAAATCCTGGTTTCCATCGGGCAAAATTACCACAACTTTCCAAATATGTGCCGGCACGTTAATCCTTCCTTCGTCAATTGTTTCTGCATAACCTTTAGAACCAGTACCGCCAGTTCCATAACTTCCCATCATTACGTAAACTTCGTTGCCTTGTTGCACCTGGTTTCTGCAAAAACCCTCTAAATGTTCCCAGGTGCGCTGGTTGTTAAAAGGTGCTTGCGGCACAATATTGTCTAATAAAAAAGTGGCCGAATTTGCATCCGAAGTATTTGTCCTGTCGCCGGATGGGCAGTTGTGGCCTTTATCAAAACCAGAATTTTTATAACTGTAATCCTGGGCTTCGTACCAGCCGCTTGGCAAACGGATATCCGGCCTGAAATCATTTAAACGGTTTGTGCTTCCCAAGTCTGTCGCGCCTAAATGCCAGCAAACCCAATTTGGCCCACACCTGTCCCGGCTGTAACTTTCCGTGTAATATTTTTGGTTGATGAGGTAGTTGTTATAATTGGACAAACTTGTAGTTGCATTACTTGGGTTTCCGAAGAGTAAATTATCGTTATCTATAGTTTCGGCCGAACTTTTATTAGCTGGTTGTGTAAAAGCGATGGTATCGCCCGTACTTACCGAAGTTGCCTCCTCACTTTTAATGTCTTGCGTTCCGGTAATGGTAAAATCATCTATATTAATCCGGTTTTTTCCGCCCGAAAGCTTTCTAATTTCAAACCGAATCTTGCCAGATTTATTCAAATTAAAAGTAACCGTTTGTAAAATAGGCTTGTTGCTGATAATTGTTGAACCGATCTGTTTGAAATTTGTATCACCATTAACTGATCCAAACAAAGCCCAGGCAGAAGCACCGTCATGGCCATAAGCCGCATGTTTAACTGTTACCGCAGCAGCACCTTCCACATCAAAAAGCATACTGATTTTACCATTATTTTTTATGCGGATAGATTGCTTACCGGTTTTATAATCTGCTTCGCTGCTGCCGATAAGTGCATCTGCCAAATACCAGTTCCCGGTTTTAAAAGTACTATTACCGGCCGCATAAGCTGTTTTGTGTCCTTGCTCAAAATCTTCTGTTAGGGTTTGGACAATATGATAATTTCCGCCATAACTTACAGCAGTTGGGTTTGCAGGCGGACTGGCTGTGTGGTTATTATCGCCGCAAGAATTAAACAACAAGGCAGTTGTAATAATCAATAACAAGCAACAGTTTTTTAAAATCAAATTGTACATGTTTGGTAAAAAGCTTCCGGATGAAATTACCATTAAAAGAAGCATTCTATCAAAACAAGCAAATTTCTTCTTAAAACCCTACGAATAAAGGCAATCTTCGCATAAATCTAACCCAAACCTGGTATGATGAACGCTTTCTATGATGCGCAGCTCGTTTTTGCATATCGCACAATGTTTAACTTGGGGCACTGCATTAGTTTGAATTGAAACTAATTTTTCGCATGTGGTTTGGTTTGGAGTATCAGTCTTCATATTCAGTTTAAATAATGGGGTTGATACTTACCATACAAACTTTGATCCCATTAATTTTCTTAGTCAATAGCTGTTTTTTAAGCTGATGAATAAAATTTATGTAGAAATTTGTGCCATAAAAGAAGCATGCTCTACTTTTTCCGGGGATTATTTTCAACACCATTATTATAAACGGACTTAATAAACAGGCTGACTTCGATTTGATCAGCATGCTGTTTTTACCTAACAAAAACCAAGGCAAAACAGCAGTATTTATTTGGATAGAGGAACACGGATTAAATTTGCTAACGAAAATATTTTTTCTAAGTTTGCAAACACAAAAGGGGGATTAGCTCAGCTGGCTAGAGCGTTTGCATGGCATGCAAGAGGTCATCGGTTCGACTCCGATATTCTCCACATTAGTAATTAAGGCCTTACGAAATTTCGTAAGGCCTTAATTTTTCCAGGATAAAGTTGTGATAAAGTTAAAAAAAGATATAAGGCGGTTTATAAGCATATTACTTTTTACATCCTTAAAGTCTTAAATAGTTCAAGCATTCCAGGCGCCAGGTGTTCTTTGTTCTTTTCCCTTGCCTGCATCAGCAATAATTTTAAGTCATCTTCTTTAAAACCGTGTTATCTGTAGTATTTATAAAAAACAAAGCCATGTTTAGCTGTTTCTATAAAAAGCAGTAAAATCGGACGTATTTTAACTGTTCCATATTCTTAAATTATGAAAGAGAGAAAAGGGATTTCGGGCAATGCTGCCAGCCTTATTGAATCTCTTAAAAGCGAAAATGAGGTCTTAAAACAAACGGTTTATAGACTGACTACGAGCAAAGCCATACACAACAGTGTGGAGCATCCGGATAATAAGGAAAGCCATGACCGCTTTCAAACTGTATTTGAATCTTCCAGTTTAGGTAATAAGATTATATCATCAGACCTGAAAATCCTACAGGTAAACCCCGCCCTGGTAACACTTTTGGGATACAGTTCAAAGCAGGATATTATTGGTACCCGAATACTTGATTATTCTCCATTGGACCACCATCAACATTGGCAAACCCTTCAGGAAAATCTTTGGACACATGCCAGTTCATCTTTTAGCCTGGAAACGGCTTTAATAAAAAAAGATGGCTCTGTGATCTGGTGCCAGGTAAATTCTATCCTGTTTCAGGACGAAGGGGAAACGCTGGGTTACACGATTATAGAAGATATTACCAATCACCATCGGCTCCGGCAGTTTGAAGCATTGATAAAAAGCGGAAACGATATTATTTGCGTGGTAGGTGCTGATGGTACTTATCAGTATGTAAGTCCGTCGGTAAAAAAGGCCCTGCATTTTGAGCCTGAGTTTTTTATAGGAAAAAAGCCTTTCGAATTTGTTCATCCGGATGATGTACCACGCATAACCAGTGCTTTTGAATATGTTTTAACTACTGATGAGCCTGTACATGTTTCACCATTTCGTTTTAAAAGTGCTTATTGCGACTGGTGCTGGTTAGATAGTTATGTCACAAACAGGATAAACGATCCTGCAATTCTTGGAATTGTGATCAATGCAAGAGACATTAGTATCAAGATAAAAGACGAGCGGGAAAAACAGCTTGCAGCAGAGAAATTGAGGCTTAGTAACGAACGATACGAATTAGCTGCCAAAGCTACCAAGGATATTATTTGGGACTGGGATTTGGAAAACAATCAGCTGAGCCGGGACAAAGGTTTTGAAGAGATTTTAGGAAGGAGTTTGGATCACGAAGCCAAATTTTCCACGTCATGGGAAGAGTATATCCACCCGGACGATAAAGAGGAGGTTTTAAAAAGCATTATTGCAGCTACTACTAATCCGGATGAGAAGTTCTGGCAGAAAGAATACCGTTACACAAGAGACAATGGATCGATTGCTTTTATTACCGATCGCGGATATATTGTTAGAAATGCAGCTAAAAAAGCGATCAGGATGGTTGGTGCCATGCAAGATAATACCGAGCTAAAAGAAAAAGAGCTGCGTATTTTAGAGCAGAACCAACGGATGCACGAAATTGCACAAATCAATTCTCACGTTATCCGAAGCCCGGTTGCCAGTATTTTAGGATTGATGAGTTTGCTGGATAAAGAGGGTATTGTTGGAAAAGATAATATAAAAATACTGGAACATTTACTAACCAGTACACAGAAACTGGATGCCGTAATCAGACAGATAAACGAAAAAACAACCGACTAAAAGAAGTGTTGTACTTTAAAAAATTGGCCTTTTGGTTGTATTGGTTTTAATTTTTATGATAAAAATGCCAATGCTTCTTTTATCTTATAAAAGTTGGTATTTGTACGGATTTAAATAAATCAAAAATTAAATCTCAACCAGTAGAAAGCTACTTGGACCGTGTCCAGGTTTCGGTTTTTCCGAAAAGGGAAACCCCTACGTAACCGCGCAGGTTAAGCTTATCGTTGCCCGACATGGAAATTTTGCTGTTGTAAGTTTTACCGGATTGTGCATCATAGATTTTGCCGTTTTCCCAGCTGTTGTCATCCTTGTAGATAAAATTTTTCAGAAATTCCAGGTTAAGCAACGTCCTGCTGCGCAAGGTTGCATCTGGGTTTTTGGCATCCAATATTGGCTTGCCATTGGCATCGGTTTGTTCTTTAAACCAGGCCAACTTGCCAAAGTAAGCATCGCCCCTTTTGTATATTTCTATTTTGGCATCGTGTTTTGCCGTAAGCCAGGTGCCCACAATTGCATCTTTATTTTGTGCCGATAAGTTTAACGTCAGCATCATAAGCAGTAAAAAAGTAATCCTTTTCATATTAAATTGGCTTTGTATCTAAAACATATTTTACGCTAATTGTGTGAATAGGTTGTTGCGATATCTGGATCAAGTGCTGCAGTTTAAAAATAAAAACGCAGATGCTTCTTTTATCAACTAAAAAATAACAAAAACCGTAAAAAAAGTTATTTGTACCATTTTTGTTATTTCAGATAAAAACCTGGATACAATTTAAATCCAACTATTTAAATCTTGGAGATCACGTCCAAAGCAGCTGTCCATTTAATATCCGGGTAACGTTCGTTATCAAGCGGGTTATTTTGAACACTAAACATACTATGCATATATTGGCTTTGCTGCCAGCTGGCGTAAAGCTGGTTTTCACCTTCGGGATGCGCGGCCCTTTCGCGTTTGTTATATTCGGAAAGTCCGGCTAAACTTCCCATCGGGATTAGTTTAAAGTCTGTTTTTTTAACTTCGGTTCCGATCGCTGCCAATTCATTTGCGCTGATCTGGAAACTGGCAATCCTTAAAATTTCAGGCGTTGCAGCATCCAAAGCGGCGGCTGCGGTAAATTCGGCGGTATTGTCTTTTGTGGTGAAATCGACTTTCCAATCGGCATCCCCCCAAAAACCAACCGTGTTATTTTTGAGGTTATAAAAAGGCGTATTGTACCTTAAAATATCTGTAAAAGCACCATTAAAAATGGAGGTTGCGGCGATATTTGCTTTAGAAAGATGCTTATGAAACTCTTTTCTTAAATCAAAGTTGCGGTTTTCGCCTTCCGGGAGGTTGGTAAAATCACACGAAAAATCAGAAGGGATAAAGCGAGGTACACCTGCTGCTACGGCTGCATCCAGCAACAACAATTGCGTATCTACAATCACCTCACGCAAGCCGGCCAGCGCAGAAACCACACAGGAAACACCTGCGCAAGCCTGTTTCAATGCTTCTGCATCTGCTAAATCAACCTGTACTACTTTTGCACCCAGGTTTGTGAGTGATTCCACTTTTGCCGGATCGCTGCTGTTACGCACAAGCGCACGTACATCCGCGCCTTTGCTAACCAAAGCTTTGATAATCCTGCCGCCTAAATCGCCTGTTCCGCCAGCTACTAAAATTGTTGTTTTCATTGTTTACCTGTTAAGCTTTTATATCAGCTTATTAAATACAAAGGGACCGACTTAATTGTTGTATGCAGCAAGCCATTTAACATTGTTTGCAAACTGGGGGCATTATGTTTAAAGTTCGGCTGTTAATTATCCCGGGCAGCAGGAGATTAACTTTTTTATCCGGTAAAAGAAGCATATCAAATAGTTGAAATAAAATTTAAACAAGCTCTGATAATATATAAAAATTGTATTTTTCCATCACAATTACCTAACCTTCAACCCCATTAACAAATATGAAAAAAAACCTTACTGCAGCATTGGTAATATTATTTTATCTGAGTGCTACAGCTTATCCGCTTAAAACACGTGGTGGTGCCAAAGCAGCCCATCGGCCGACATGCAAACCGCTATACTTCTTTTACCACTTAATTCTTGGTAAAATTTGCTGGAATTTGTAATTTCTATTTTTGGATTATTTGCATTACAATCCCTGTTGCGGCAGGCGTTGTTTACGAACAGGAACACTGCGTTTACAATTCGGCTATTAATTGTACGGCAAACCAAGAGATTTTTCAATATAAATTGATTGCCAAACAATAATATAGAAATAAGCCCGACAGATAAAACATGTTGATATTTTATTAGTTTTAATTTTATTAATTGGATTAAAAAAATATATATGAAAACTTTAAATCAAAAATCCCGTCGCGACTTTCTTTCAAAATCCCTGAAAGGTGCCGTAATGATTGGTGCCGGTGCAACTTTTGTTGGCAGTTTGCTGGATTCGGAAACAGCACATGCACAAACTTCAACTGCTGAATTACAGTCAAGGGTTGCCGTATTAGGTACTGCATCGCTTCAAACCAGTAAATTGGCATTAACAAAAGCTTCCAACGCCCAGGTAAAGCTGTTCGCAAAATTTGAGGCGGCAGAACAAGAAGCCATGGGAAAGATTTTGAAAGACATGGGAACCACCGTTCCTGCACCAAGTGCGGAAGGAAAAGCTTTGCTAACAAAGCTGCAATCACTAAGCGGTACACCGTTTGACAAGGCATTTATGCAAGCGCAGGTTGAAACGCACCAAAAATTGCATGTTGCCGTGTCTGCGTTGATGAATGCCAGCAGCAGCAAAGATGTGAAGCATGTAACCAGTCTTGCGTTAGTTTCCATAACGGAGCATACGGAAAGAGGGAAACTGCTGCTCGGCCAGTTGGCATAGTGTAGAAAATTGCAATGCGCTTGATCTGATAGGTCAAGCGCTTAAATTAACCCCACTGCCTGCCAGTTCTCAGGCTGCATTTTTAATCCCATAACTGCATACAAACCTTCATACTTCTTTTACCACCTAATTTTTGGTAAACTCGAAAGTGGTATGAAAACCAATCTCCGGGAAACCGTGTTTTGCCAGATTAATCAGTTGAAGTTAACCAACTGAAATTTACTGATCGTAATTTGTAATTACGATCATTGAGCTACGGATTTTCAATCCGATTTTATAAATTTAAGGCATGGGTTTTAAATACAAAATCAGCAACGATGGGATTCATTTCATAACAGCTACCGTCGTCGATTGGATCGATGTTTTACCCCAAAAGCGCAGGCAAAACCAACAAGGTTTTTAAAACCTTGTTGGTTTATAGTAACTGGCCAAAATTGTGATAGAAAGTTTAAAATATTGCCAGCAATCAAAAGGCTTGGTTTTGTACGCCTGGTGTTTAATGCCCGGCCATTTACATTTTATTACTTCTGCGGAATAAAACGTTAAGCTTTCCGACATCATGCGCGATTTTAAAAGATTATCACCGTCCATCCGGTTTTACTGTAAACATTGGTGCATAATATTTTCGGTAGCCGTACCCTAAAAGTAAATTAGGAACCAACAATAGCACACCCATTAGCCAGCCCGAGGGTACAAGAAGGGTATGAAATAAAAATACATTAAGACTGATAGGAAATAGTACTACCGCAGAAAATGCCGGGTAACGGTTGGTTAGTAATGAAACACCACCTAATATTTGAATTGCTTTTTGCATCGGATAAAAATAACCCGATGCCATTAACCCAGCTTTAAACAGGCCAGCCGCACCAGGGTGTAATGGCGGCTGATAAGGTATAAAATGCAGAAAATAATCAAGGCCAAATGTTAAATACAAAAAGCCTAACAGGATACGTGATACGAGTGTTGTTGTTTTCACAGCAGTGTATTAACAAGTACTTAATCTGCTAAATTAGCCATTTATTGAAATAATAATAAACACTTTCCCGGCTTATTTCTACGGCACCTCATTGGTATTTATTACAATAGCATTGATTTGAAAAACGGGGAACAGGCGTTATCGGGAAGTGTTACTGTTTTGAGATGAAAGTTTTTATTGATTTGAATTTGTAACCCCGTCTTTCAAACTAAAAATTTCAATCCATTAGCACAAAACACCTCATACTTCTTTTACCGCCTAATTTTTAGTAAACTCCGAAGTAGTATGAAATTCAATCTCCGGGAAATCGCGTTTGGCTAAATTATCTACTGGTCGGGATTTGTAATCTACTGGTCGGGATTTGTAATCCCGATCATTGAGCTACGGATTTTCAATCCGATTGTATATATTTAAAGCATGGGTTTTAAATACAAAATCAGCAACGATGGGATTCATTTCATAACAGCTACCGTCGTCGATTGGATTGATGTTTTCACCCGTAAAGAACTCGCAGAAATTGTAATTGATAGTTTAAAATACTGCCAGAAAGAAAAAGGCTTGGTTTTATACGCCTGGTGTTTAATGCCCAGTCATTTGCATTTAATTGCTTCTACAAAAGAAAACACAACACTTTCTAATGTTATGCGCGACTTTAAAAAATTTACTTCTAAAAGTATCGTTGCCGCCATTAAAGAAATTAACGAAAGCAGAAGAGAATGGCTGTTGGATAAATTTGAATTTGCCGGAAGAACCAATTTTAAAAACAAGGAATATAAATTCTGGCAGGACGGCTTTCATCCGATAGAATTAGATACCAATGCGATGATGGAACAAAAGCTGGATTATTTGCACAACAATCCGGTTGCAGCAGGAATTGTTTACGAGCCAGAACATTATGTTTACAGTTCGGCTATTAACTATACCGGGCAGTTGGGGTTGCTTGATGTTTTGTTGATTGAATAGTTAGGATTAAAAATCCTTAGCTCGAAGGACGGGATTACAAATTCCGACCAGTAGAGATTCTGTTAAAAAGTAAGTATTCCTTGCAAACCAGGCATAATTACTGAATGGTGTGCGCTTTCTGAAAGTATATTCATTATAATTGTGTTAACTTCAGCAGAAGCTTTTGTTCGTTTTCCTGGTCGAAATCCTCGAAAGAAATCTGATGGATATTGAGAATAAGGAGTCTTAAATAATAATAACACCTTTCCAGTAACTGGAAATATAATTTCAGTTTCCTTACTTAAAGTACTACTATCGCTTATATTTTTTAAAAGCACGACAGGATTATCTGATGTCATCCATCCACAGCCGTCTGCCGCCTCTATAATGTAATAATCGAAGCCTTCGCTTAATCTAGCAGCAAAGTAACACCAGAATATGAAGCGGAATAAGTTCTTTTGATTTTCAGGAGTCGAAAACTCCTGATCTAAAAATTCAGACTTAAATGCTTCTTTTTGTGATTCTGACAAATATAAAGTGCATTCATTTTTAAATTTTTCTAATGCGCCGACTTCTGCCAACCCTTCATATAAAAGGTCAAAATTGCTTGTTCTGACATACAGATTTGAAATAAATAGAACCAACGTTTCTTTAGCTTTTTTTGATAGCCCCTTCTTGTAATTTTTTAATTGGTGTAATAAATGAGGATATCGTGTCTCTACTTCTGCACTACCTTGTTCTAATAGCATTAGAAAATTTTCGTTATACGGTCCCGTAAAATCAAAAAAATCTTCTTTACAAAGAAAGGACTCAATGCTCTTATGAGAAAGCCAACGCCTATTTTTCGAGACCATTATATCAAATTTGGATTTCTCTAACACACATAATTTCCACTGATTATTCTTGTCTAAATATCCAAACTGTTTAAGATAAACTTGAGACACCAAATGCTGGTTCATTAAAGCAATTATTTAAAAACGATACTTCTATATAATGCCAATATAATTATTGAAAGATTCTCTACTGGTCGGGATTTGTAATCACGTCCTTTGAGCTAAGGATTTCGAATCCTGTTACCACAAAATCCCATACTTCTTTTACCACCCAAAAAATCTACTTAAACTCCACTAGTCGGGATTTGTAATCCCGTCCTTTCGAACTAAGGATTTCCAATCCTTAAAAACACAAAACCAATACTTCTTTTACCACCCAAAAATCTACTTAAACTCAGAAGTAGTATGAAACTCAATCTCCGGGAAATCACGTTTGGCTAAACCAATCATGTAATCGTTATCAGCTAAAAAAACGGTATTTCCATCTTTATCCGTACCAATCTGGTGCTGTTTGCGAAACCTGATTTCTTCCATTTTCTTTTTGTCGGTAGACGTTAACCAGCTGGAACGTTTAAAAGTAAGCGGGCGGAAATGGCATTTTGCACCATATTCGTGCTCTAAACGGAAACTGATGACTTCAAACTGCAACTCGCCAACGGTTCCAACAATTTTGCGGTTTCCGGGCTGCTGCGTAAACAATTGCGCCACGCCTTCTTCTGTTAATTGCTGGATGCCTTTTTCTAACTGCTTGGTTTTCATAGGGTCGGCATTTTCTACTTCCTTAAAAATCTCCGGAGAAAAACTTGGGATGCCTTTAAACTGCAATTTTTCGCCTTCCGTTAAAGTATCACCAATTTTAAAGTTGCCGCTATCGTACAAACCAACAACATCGCCCGGCCATGCTTCTTCTACCAGGCTTTTTTCGTTGGCCATAAAATCCATCGGGTTGCTAAACTTCAGTTTTTTGCCGAGGCGTGTATGGTAATAAAACTTGTTGCGTTCAAACTTGCCGGAGCAAATCCTTAAAAAAGCAATCCGGTCGCGGTGGTTTGGGTCGAGGTTGGCGTGAATTTTAAACACAAAGCCAGAAAATGGTTTCTCCGTAGCCAAAACTTCACGTTCTATCGCTTCGCGGCTTTTCGGACTTGGCGCAATATTGATAAACGTATCCAGCAATTCGCGGATGCCAAAATTATTCACCGCACTGCCAAAAAATACTGGAGCAAGCAATCCATCTAAATAAAGCTCTTTATCCAATTTGCCGTAAACGCCGTTAATCAGTTCCACATCGTCCTTCAATCCGTTTATTTCTTTAGGTTGAAGGAATTGCTTTAACGTTTCATCATCCAAATTATCAGCCTTGATAATTGGTTCGGTAACTTTAGATTTATCCGGCTGAAACAAATTCAACTGCTTGTTAAAAAGGTTATAAACACCTTTAAAAGTATAACCCTGACCAATTGGCCAGGAAAGCGGACACAAACTCAAGCTTAGTTTTTTCTCAATCTCGTCCAGCAAATCAAAAGCATCTTTGCCTTCGCGGTCCATTTTGTTAATAAAAATAATCACCGGCGTGTTGCGCATCCGGCAAACGCCCATCAGCTTTTCGGTTTGCTCTTCCACGCCTTTTACACTGTCTACCACTAAAATCACGCTATCCACCGCCGAAAGCGTGCGGTAAGTATCTTCCGCAAAATCCTTGTGGCCGGGCGTATCTAAAATATTGATACGTTTGTCTTTGTATTCAAAACCCATCACCGAAGTAGCCACAGAAATCCCGCGCTGCTTCTCAATCTCCATAAAATCCGAAGTATTGCTTTGGCTGGCCTTGTTCCGTTTGATGGTTCCGGCTGTGTTGATGGCACCGCCAAACAGTAAGAATTTTTCGGTCAAAGTAGTTTTACCGGCATCGGGGTGGCTGATAATGGCAAAGGTTTTTCGTTTTTCTATTTCGGGGTAATCCATATACAATTACTGCTGCCCAACGATTGGCAGATCAGTTTCGGGTTAAAAGTTTTTGTGAAAAGAAGCATCAGGAAAACAGCATGTTAAGCAATTGCTTCATAAAATGCAAAGATAATTAATTGTATGAGGATTGGAAAAAGCCAAAATGCCGCTAAATTTTAACTGGTAAAAGAAGCATTTTCGCGAGGTTCCTATTTCTAAATTATCTCTAATGATATTTAAACTTTTTTTAAAAAGTACTGTTGGAAAACTAAAACCAGGAATATAGTATTGTATTAGTAAAAAACTTGGTTAATATTTTAGGTTAGGTCTAAAATGGGGACAAAATACTTTTTAGAAGAGCTTCCGTATACAATGATTGCCGGACCTACTACTTTAAAATTTTAAAAGTAGACATAATGACAAACAACATGCCTAAAAAAGTACTGATTTTTGACGATGATGAAGATATACTTGCTATTTGCACTTATATTTTAGAAGAACAAGGCTGGGAAGTGAACACGTTTTCTAACTGTAACAACGTAATAGAAAAAGTAACAAGCATTATGCCTGACGTGATATTGATGGATAACTGGATCCCTGATTCTGGCGGCATTGTTGCAACGCAGGCCATTAAACAGCAGGAACATTTAAAGCACATCCCCGTAGTTTATTTCTCGGCAAATAATGATATAAAAACACTGGCAAAACAGGCAGGCGCAGATTCTTTTCTGGCTAAACCATTTGATTTGGAAGAGCTGGAAGACATTGTTGACCAAGTAAGTGCCCCGGAATATAAATCCGGGCGGGCATAAAATTTTCATGATAAAAACCAAAGCTTAGATATTATATATGGCATCAAAATTTGTGGCACCAAAACCAGTAAAACCTTTAAACCGTTTTTGGCCTACAACCGGCCTTGCTATCGTATCCGGCATGCGCACGATGGCTTCACTTACAGCCTTGAGCAGTTATCTTTCTGAAGTACCTTCGCCTCTGTTAAAGGGCTTTCCATTAGGGTTTCTGCAAAAAAAATATGTTTCCGTGGCGTTAAAAGCATTAACACTTGCAGAAATGGCGGGCGATAAATCACCAAAAGCACCTAACCGCATTGTTAAGGCTGGTTTAATTGGACGAGGGTTGAGCGGCGCATTAGCTGGTGCAGCGATTTATAAATCCAGAAACGGGAGCGCAATTGCAGGTGCAATACTTGGCGGGACAGTTGCAGTGGCTGCAACTTACGGCAGTTATTACCTGCGAAAAAACATTGTTAAATCTATCGACGTAAACGACCCAACTATTGGTGCCCTGGAAGATATTGTTGCTTTGCAGACTGCTTCTTTTATCCTATAAAAATTTGTTTTAAAGTCGGTTTTGGCAACTTGTTTTTGTATGTAAAGCCATCGTCATAATGCCTTCTTTCTGCTTCAAACATAAGTCTTTTTCGTATTTTTATATATGCAGACAGAAGAAGATTTTGATACGATAAAAGAAGCATTACTGCCAACAGAAGATTACAAACCTTACAAATTATGGATGCCCAAAAGGGTAGTTATTACGCCGGATGCATTGAAAGAGCCTTACGGCCAGGAGATGTTTGAGCGCATAACCAACCAGGGTTTATCTGTAGAAATTCTTAAAAATAACCGTATTACCAGTTTGCGCGGCGCAACAGAACGCGAAACTTATAAAATTGCCAAAAATACTTTAGCTATTGTAAACGCACCGCCAAGTGCTTTTAATTTGCGCCCGATTCCGCCTTCTGCAGATTGGCAGTTTCACTTGGCCGAAGGCTGCCCGGCCCATTGCCAGTATTGTTATTTGGCCGGCAGTTTATCTGGCCCGCCTGCTATCCGTGTTTTTGCAAACCTGCCTTCCATTTTAAATAGTTTACATCGTTTTGAACGTTTAAATCAGCCTGTTACTTTTGAGGCAAGTTGTTATACCGATCCCTTAAGTTTAGAACATTTAACTGGTGGATTAGAAAAAACAATCCGCTTTTTTGGAGAGCGTGAAAACAGTTTTCTTCGCTTTGTTACTAAATTTGATGCAGTAAAACCGCTGCTGGATATTCCGCATAATGGTCATTCCCGCTTTCGGATCAGCTTAAATGCTGAACCTGTTGCCAAACGTTTAGAAGGTGGTACAGCTTCTGTT
Source organism: uncultured Sphingobacteriaceae bacterium (assembly GCA_964251965.1). Lineage (GTDB taxonomy): Bacteria > Bacteroidota > Bacteroidia > Sphingobacteriales > Sphingobacteriaceae > Mucilaginibacter_A. Next base: position 260,578 of record CAXULQ010000002.1, read on the forward strand.
CCGGCGCGGATCAAAGCTTTGCGTCGGTTAGCTTTGCCGAAAGAGCAGGGCGGAGGCAATTACCCAATTGGCGTTGTGCTGGCTCCAATTATGCCGATTCCAGGTTGGGAGGAACATTACAGTGCCTTGTTTGATCAGTTGGAACAAAACCTGGATTTTACTTGTGATTTAACTTTTGAGTTGATCACCCATCGTTTTACGCCTGGTTCTAAAGATGTGTTGATGGAATGGTATCCAAACACGAGTTTGGAGATGGATGAAGCATCACGCGCAACCAAAACAAATAAGTTTGGCGGAACGAAATTTGTCTATACAAAAGAAGTAATGAAGCAGCTTAAAACTTTTTTCGAGAACCAGATTAAAGGCCGTTTTCCGCAGGCTTCCATTCTTTATTGGACGTAAGGATTTGTTTCCGAAGATCGCCCCTCATTTGTGTCCCTGCTTTTTTTAGATAAGGAATAAAGCAAATAACGGCAACAATCCCGGCGATACCCTCGGCACAAACAATCAGCGAAACGCCGTAATAATGCGCTAAAAAACCAATTAATAAACTGCCGATCGGTTGCATCCCCTGGAAAGCCATCACATAATAACTAATCACCCGGCCGCGCATGTTTTCGTCCACATGCGTTTGAATATAAGTGTTGGATGCTGCAATTTGAGAAAGCATACCAAACTCCGCAGCCATAATAAAACACAAAGCCAGCGGAAACAGTCCGGTTAAAGCAAACAAAATCAAGCTTACGGCAAATTGTGCGCTGCAATAAGCAATTACTTTTAACAGGCTTTTGCTGGGCTTTAAGGTTGCCATATAAACTGCTCCGCCCAAAGCACCTAAACCAGAAATAGCATTTAACCAGCTAAAAGTAGTAACGTTGCCATGAAAAATGTTGGTTGCAAAAGCGGGCAGCAAAGTAGAATACGGCATCACAAAAAAGCTGGTGCAGGCCATTAGTAAAATAACTGAACGGATTGCGGCATGCTGCTGCAAATAACTGTATCCTTCTTTAAGCCCTTGCCAAATGTCCTGCTTGTTTGGCTTTCTTTCAATCGGTGCAATTTTCATAAGCAAAAGCGAAGCAATAACGGCCGCAAAACTGAGGAAGTTGACCAAAAAGCAAACACCTTCGCCAAAACCACTTAAAATAAAACCTGCCGCAACCGGCCCTAACAAACGTGCTAAGGTAACCATCGAAGAATTTAGGGCGATTGCATTCGGCAGGTCTTTTTTATCTTCTACCAAATTAATCATCAGCGATTGCCGGGCAGGCGTATCAAAAGCGTTAATGATCCCCAAAATCACACTTAAAATAATAATAATGGTGATATTATCATGACCGGAAAGTACAAAACCAGCCAGCAAACCAGCTTGTACCATCGAAGCAATTTGTGTGTATAAAAGCACTTTATAACGGCTGTGCCTATCTGTTAGCGCACCGCCATAAGGCGAAAGGATCATGATGGGGATTTGTCCGGCAAAAACCACCAGCCCAAGCATCAGCTCTGAGTGTGTAAGACTAAAAACAAGCCAGCTAACGGCCATGCGTTGCATCCAGGTTCCAATCAGAGAAATAGCCTGACCAGAAAAATATAACCTGAAATTAGGATAATGTAATGCCCTTAACGCGGGTAAATTCATATCGAATTATTAATGCTTCTTTTAAGGCATAAAAATAATGCCTTAAAAAAACAATTACTGTTTAAATTCAGATTGTTGGGCCAAAACAGGTTTAGGCTTTAAAACAGGTTCTGGCTTTGGTTTAGGCGGAGGCGCGGCTTTTTTTGATTTTTTCGATAAGCTTGGAATAATAGATTCTTTAGAAACCGGCCTGTCTTTTGGTTTCCAGATAAAACCTTTTAAAATTTTCTGGTCATCTTTTAAGCCAGTTACCGGGTAAATTTGCTCATCGGGCTTACTTATAAAAGCAATGGTGGTTGGTTTATTTTCTTTAAGGTTGATCCTGATCCGGCTGCTAAGCGAATGGTTCATTTTACTGGGAACGTTATTCTCATAAATAAAATAAATACTCTCGGCATTGCCATCTACAAAAAGCGTACTGAGCCTGTTATTACTGAAAACGCCGCGGATTTTTCTTCCAGAAATTTGATTAAACAAAACCGAATCAGCCTGCGAATTCACCACAAAAGAAGATCGGATCAAATCCAAATTGTCCAGTTTTTTGTTTTTAAGCTGAAGATAAATGGTGTCTCCCGTCAATTGCGAACCTTCGGTCCAAATGATCGGTTTAACATACATCCGAACCAGCGAATCGCTGTTGGCAAAAGTGATCGAATCGGCAACGGCCTGCAAATCGGATTTAAAAATTTTAGCGTGCGGCCAGGCGTTTATAATCCGGACACGGGCCGTATCACTCAGCATCACTTTCCGGCTGATATAAACTGGGTCTTTTTCCATCGCTTTTCTAACCGAATCTTGTCGGGCCAACCTTGCTTTGCGCAATAAAGCGGTATCCGGCGCACGTTTCTTTTCTTCAACTGGTATAATCATCTTCCCGAAAAATTCCCGGTGCCGATAGGTGGTATCAACCAAATTGCGCAAATCAAGCTGTATGGCTTCTAAGTCGTTTTTACCTTTAATCTTTGGTTTCGGCCTTGACCTTGCTTTGATAGAAGTATCGCGCAAACCGTACAGCCGCATCTGTTCCTGCCGCGTTTTCAAAGTTTTATAAGTTACGATCTGCGTATCCAAAGTATCCGCAGTTAAATAAACAGAATCTCTTTTGATGATCACCGTGTCTTTTGGCAAAGGCGGACGAGGTTTTTCGGCAACAACAGGATTGGCAGGTTTCGTTACCGGCGATGCAGGTTTTTTTGCCGGCGATGCTGTTTTTACCGTACTTTTTTTGGTGTCAGTAGCTGAGGGTTCTGTTTTGGCCGATGCTTTTTTTACCACATATTTTTCTGGGTTTTTAATAGAATCACGGTTAACCGAATCGCGTTGCTCTGTTACAAATATGACGTAAGCGTTTTTGGTAACTACCGTCCGTTCCTGTGCTTTGTAATAATTGGCCAAATCGCCGCGCAGGTTTATTTTTTGTTGGGTATCATTAAAAACAATATGATGGTTGGCGCGGCCAAAACCGGCAATGTCATCAAAAAATAAAGTATCGCCGACCAGCGTTTTCGAGTTTTGCTGATAGCGGTTGTTCTTGGTGCCCAAGGCCTGCCGCGTTATGGTATTGTAGGTTCCGCTTTCGGTGTAAAGTGTGTCCGTTTTTTGGTAGATATGCGTTGGGCCGTAAAAGTAAGCGATTTTGGAGTTGGAGTTGTACCGCATCGTATCTGATTTTACCAGCGCATCTTTTCCCGTTAAAACCACATCGTACCGAAAGTAAGAATCGCGCGAAAAAGCAAAGTAGTAGCCGTTTTTACTCGTTAAAGTATTTTCATTTTGGGTAAGTTTTCCACCTTCAACATAAGTTCCGTAACGGGTTTGCGTGTTATAATTAAGGTGGTCTGTAGTTAGCGTAGCATCTTTATCCACCAAAACTACATGGTTAGTTAAAATGGCAATATGCGTGTTGCCATTGTAATTTAGCAAGTCAGAGTAAATATTCAGCGTATCAGCCTGATGAATCACCACGTGGCCAAAAGCGTCAAAAGCGTTTTTTTGCTGATAAAAATAAGCACTATCGGATTGCAAGGTCGCGTTTTCATGCTGAAATGTACCTCGGTAAACTTTTACAACATCTACGCCGTTAACTTTCGAAAACAAAGTCCTTTCAGAAGAAACCAGTATAACTTTAGTTGGCTTTTTTTGTGCTATTGCAAAAATAGAAAGCAGCAGTAAACAAAAGGTAATCAATATTTTATGCACGGTGCAAAATTATATTTTTTGAACGGGTAAGTAAAACATTTAATTTTGGCCTGATGCTGCCCGTAAAACAATTTCAGGAATTTATACAACTGCATACTCTTTTTACCACACAAAAAACCATACTTGCTGCCGTTAGCGGCGGCAAAGATTCTGTTTTACTGGCGCATCTGTTAAAAAGTTCGGGCTTTAATTTTGCCATTGCGCATTGTAATTTTTTGCTCCGCGGAGCAGAAGCTAAACTCGACCAGGATTTTACTGCAAATTTAGCCCATCAGTTGCAAGTGCCGTTTTTTTTAACAGAATTTAACACTGCCAATTATGCTGCCGAAAACCATATTTCTATCCAAATGGCAGCCAGAAAACTTCGTTACGAATGGTTTGAAAAGATTTGTGCCGAAGAAAATTTTGACGTAATTGCTTTGGCGCATCATCAAAATGATTCTGTAGAAACCATTCTTTTAAACTTAACCCGCGGAACCGGAATTGCAGGAATGCACGGTATTCTTCCAAAGAACGGAAAGTTAGTTAGGCCGATGCTGTTTTTATCCAGGGAAAATATAGACGCAATTTGTGTCGAAGAAAAATTAGCTTTTGTAGAAGATAGTTCCAACACTTCTGTAAAATATGCCCGCAACAAAATTCGTTTGGAAGTAGTGCCGAAGCTGAAAGAACTTAACCCAAAGCTCGAAAAAACGTTCGACCAAAACCTGGAACATTTTAGGCAATTAGAGCAATTGCTGGAACAAGATTTACAAGTTTTGCGGCATACTGTTTTTATCAACCTAAAAACAGAAACAAGGATTAAAATCGAAGAAATTAGAAAACTCAATCCGCAAAAATTACTGCTTTTTGGTTTGCTGCGCGAGTTCAATTTTAGCGAACAGGTTTTGGGCGATTTGTTGCTTTCGTTAAAAAAACATCCAGGAAAAGTTTTTAAATCCTCTTCGCACCAAATTATTTTAGATAGAACTGAAATTATTATTCAACCTAAAAAAACACTGGTAAAAGAAGTATTGCTGATCCTGGAAAATCAAAATGAAATCCATTTTCAGGGTTTTAAATTGAAGGTTTTGCACGATGGTTCTCCTTTGATCGTAAAAGAAAATCCGATGGCAACTTCTGTTGATGCCGCAAAACTCATTTATCCTTTAACCATCCGTAACTGGCAAACAGGAGATTATTTTTTTCCGTTGGGAATGCAAAACCGGCAAAAACTAAGCGATTTTTTTGTGCACCAAAAAGTGCCTTTAAACCAAAAATCCAATGTTACGGTTTTGGTAAATGGCAACCAGGAAATTATTTGGATTGGCGGTTTCCGGCTGGATGACCGTTACAAAGTGGATAACCAAACCAAAAAAGTTGTTATCTTCGAATTGTCCAACCTTATTATATGAGCACCAAACCGGCATTTATAGAAAAGCAATACCTCGGCCGCGAATTTATTCCGATCACTATTCGTTTGGCTTTGGCCATTATTTGTTTTGCCGTTTATTTTTTCACATTGGAGCGCGAACGTAACGGCGATTTGCTGCTGGTGGTTGGTTTTGGCATTTTGGTTATTTCGATCATCATGGGTTTTATGCTGCATTTCCGTGTCCGCGTAGTTAATAAAAGTGTGCTGATTGATGGTTTGTGGACAACGCAACTGGTGAAGATCGACCTAAACAGCATTACGCACATCGAACAAAAACCCTACAACCGCTACATTTTAAACAACCCGGTTTACAACCTGCACAAAAAAGGGACGATCCGCTTTTACACCAGCGGGCAATGTGCCATCCATTTAACCGACCGCGATGGTTTGGTTTACATCATCGGTTCGTTACAACCCAATGAACTGGAACGCGCGATTTTAGGGGAGATGGGGAAGGGTTAACGGTTTGTAGATCATGGTTAACTCAAAAAGCAATACCAATTGAAAAGCTTGCAAAAGTAAGCCTTAGAATAATTGAAGTTTTGACAGAAAAGCGACAACCCTATCATTTTAATTGGCAACTGAAATTATAGCTCCGTACTAATTCACAGGATCAGGCAAAGCCGGATGCGCCGGATCATAAACAGCAACGGCCACACGCGAATCGGCGCAGCCATAGTATAAAAACCACTTCTTTTGAAAGTAAACCATACCTTCAATAAAAACCGTTCCGTTTACGTATTGTCCGCTTTTTTCAAATGCTTCCATCGGCCGCAAAAAAGGTACATCTAATCTTGCCAATGGTTTTGCCGGATCGTTTTTATCAAACAAAGCCTGGCCGGCACAATACGAATTGGCATTAAAACGCTTGTCGCCATCATCGCCAGCCTTGTTTTTGCCGTTATAAAATAAAATAATGCCTTTATCGGTCAATAAAGCTGGCGGGCCGCATTCGGTCAATTCGCTATCAAAATATCCTTTTCTTGGGGAAATCAATTCTTTAAGCGTTCCGTCCGCATTTACTACTGGTTCCCAATCCACCAAATTAGTTGAAGTGGCCGCGTAAACATGCAGTTCTCCCCAATACATCCAATATTTGCCATTAATTTTTGTAATGACCTGTTTGTTATTAACCAGTTTGGTTAAAATAGAAGCCGATTTATGCGGAATATTCAAAAACTTCCCCTGATAAGCATCTTCAAATATCGGCCCGTGCTTCGTCCACTTTTTTAAATCCTTTGAAGTTGCTACGCCAAGCCTCGGCACATCGCGGTTCCATTGCGTATAAAAAACAACATAAGTGCCGTTTGTTGTAACGGCAACCCTCGGGTCTTCGCAGCCGCCCGGCCACTCGTATTTTTTCTGATCGTCGTTTGCAGGATAAAAAACAGGCGTTTTGCTTCGTTTAAAATGAAAGCCATCTGTACTTTCGGCATAACCCAACCTGGAAGTGCGGAAACCGATACCAACGCCCGACTTATCTTCGGCCCGGTACAAAACCACAATTTTATTGTTGAAAAGCGTTGCTGCCGGATTAAAAGTATCATTGGATTCCCAGGCAACCGCTTTTTTTAAAATCGGGTCGAAAAATCTTGCACTTGAATCCGGAGAAATAATGGGATTGATACGCGCCGGCCTTTTAAATCCACCAAAAGCCCAATCCGGCAAAGTATTTGGCTTTTCGTTTTGGGCGAAAGTGTTAGAACCAGTTAGTAAAATTGTTAAATAAACGATCCAATTGAAGCTTTTCATGTAAGGCGAATTTTAATCAATATTAGGATAATAAATGGATTTATTCGGCGGTGCTTCTTTTATTGGGCAAAAGTTGGGAACGGGCAATTCTTTTACAACTATATCATTACTTAACCGGAATATTCAGGACTTTTATGGCAAACAGTTAAGAGTTCATACGCTAAACTGGAAGATTGTATCGTTTTTGAAGATGCGCCAAAAGGCGTAGAAGCTGCTCAAAATGCCGGTATGAAATGTCTTGTTTTAACTACTGCGCATGAAGAAGAGGATTTTAAAGGACATGATAATGTGTTGTTTTTTTATTAAGGATTATACGGATGTGAAGGTGTTGGAATTGTTGAAGTAAGTATATTCGACTCTGTTATTTCAAATAAACAGAAATATGGATATTAGATTCGAATGGGTAAAAACACGTGAACCAAAACCGGTATTAAGATTTGATTTTCTTCTTACAAATTTTATTTATCCCTTAAAAGAACCATTAGTTATATCTAAAGAATTAGGTTTAATATTAGATAATCTTAGAACTGATGAGGAGATAAAGTTTTTTGAAGAGGCTGTAAGGAGAGCTGTCGACAAGAAAAATAAATTAGCTTCTACAGATAGCGCGTCTTTAAAGGATTATCTGGAGTATTTTAGAGAAGTGTTCGAGCCTACAGATCCATTCGTTGAAGAATTTTTTCAGGGTTATAATTATGATCAACCGGAACGTCAGGTTGCAAAAATGCTTGTTGTCTTGAGATTTAACAGTGATCGCAATTCAGATAATATTAAAAAGCAACACAAATCAGGTATTAAAAACCTCGATCTTGATGGAGAAGAAATTGACGGTGAGATGTTTGTGCTTCAGGTGAATCGAGATAATGCTATTAATTACTCGTATCTTTTATCATTACTTATTCATAAAAGGAATAGATATTTTGAAGGAGAAAGTTTTTTAGTTAATCCACACAATTTTTATGTTTTAAATAAAAGATTAAAGTCAAACCTGAATAAAATAATTAGTTCATGGTTATATGGAACTGCCGCAATAAAAACACACATTTCTAATAATACAAATCCTCAAACAGCAGAATCGCATGATTGGGGCATACTTTCTCTTTATTTAAATAGGATAAAAGAAGTTTCTGGTAATTTTGACTTTTTGTTTAAACAAGGCAAGGAGGAGCAATTAATTTATGTTGGTGAATTAATAAAAGAGTCTTCATTTATTTTCGACGAAAGAACTAAATTGATAGCGTTAGTTAGTGCAATTGAATTATTGTTGACTCACAATCCAGACAACAATAGATTCAATGTAGAAGATAGTATTACTAAGCAATTTGTTTTAAAAACAGCAATCATTGTATATGGAAGAGACAAGTCTAAAGAAATTGATTCGCTTGGTGCCCGATTAAAAGAAATATATACTCAACGATCAAACATTGCCCATGGAAACTTTAATGAATTTAATAAATTCCTAACAAGCTTAGAAAAACGATCAAACAACGACATGTTTTTTGTTAGTTTAATTGAAGATTGTTATTGGTTTTTAAAGCTTATTACTGAAGCATATTGCGAAGATTACCAATACATAAATTTCCTAAAAAAGCTGTAGATGTTTTTTGGTTTGCTTTATAACTGTTTTCTAAATCTTGAGGCTTTTTAGTACTACTATCATTGTAAATTCAATTAGAGCTTTGTGTTAACAACATTAAAAAACCGCGAATAGTCGTAAATTTCTGCGGCCTTTCCTTTCTCTCAAACCCCAATACTTCTTTTACCACCCTAAATCTTACCGATAAGCTGCCTCACTCCAAAGCAACTCATTGCGCAATTCTCTCAATTTCGTATCAGCATCAATCGTAATACATTCAATGCCGGCAATATCAGCAAAATCCTGCAAGGTTTCCGGCTTTAAATTCTGACTATAACCGGTATGGTGCGCACCGCCAGCGTAAATCCAGGCGGCGCAAGCGGTTTTTATATCGGGCAATGGTTTCCAAAGTACGCGGGCGACGGGCAGGTTTGGCAGATCATGTTCCGGTTCTACAGCTTCCACTTCGTTCATTAACAAACGGAAACGGTTGCCCATATCAATTAAAGAAGCGTTAAGTGCCGGTCCGCCAGCTACATTAAACACCAAACGGACAGGGTCTGCTTTGCCGCCAATGCCCAAAGGATGAACCTCGCAAGTCGGTTTTCCTTTAGCAATAGAAGGACAAATTTCCAGCATGTGCGAACCTAAAACCATCGGATTGGCCGGATCGAAATGGTACGTATAATCTTCCATAAAAGCATTTCCGCCCGGCAAACCGCTGCCCATCACTTTCATAGCACGCACCAAAGCTGCCGTTTTCCAGTCGCCTTCTCCGGCGAAACCGTAACCTTCGGCCATTAAACGCTGTGCGGCGATGCCTGGCAGTTGCGCCATGCCGTGCAAATCTTCAAACGTATCGCTAAAACCTTTGAAATTGCCTTGCTGCAAAAAAGTACGCAGGCCGATTTCAATCTTCGCTGCTTCTTTTAACGACTCAAATTGTGCGCCGCCTCTGCGCAAACTTTCTGCCAAAATGTACGTATCGTTGTATTCCTCAATCAGTTGGTTCAAGGCCGATTCTGATGTCTGGTTAATCACCTTCACCAAATCGCCAATGCCGTACGTATTTACCGAAAACCCAAACTTCATTTCGGCTTCCACTTTATCGCCATCGGTAACGGCCACAAAGCGCATGTTATCACCAAAACGCACAAATTTCGCGCCTTGCCAATCGTTCCAGCCGGCAGCAGCACGCGCCCAGGAACTGATTCCGGCGTGTACTTCTTCGTCTTCAAAATGACCAACTACCACTTTTCGGTTCAGCCTCATCCTCGAAACCATAAAACCAAACTCGCGGTCGCCGTGGGCACTTTGATTCAGGTTCATAAAATCCATGTCGATGGTTGCCCAGGGAATATCGCGATTAAATTGCGTGTGCAAATGAAGCAGCGGTTTTTGTAGGATTTTTAAACCGCCGATCCACATTTTTGCCGGCGAAAAAGTGTGCATCCAAGCAATTATACCAATACAACTTTTGGCCTGATTGGCTTCCTGACAAATCGCATAAATTTCTTCCGTAGTTTTTACGGTTGGTTTAAAAACAACTTTAACCGGAATTTGGGACGAACCATCCAAAGCAGCGGCAATTTGCTGCGAATGTTGCGCCACCTGGTTTAAAGTTTCTTCGCCGTATAAATGCTGGCTGCCGGTTACAAACCAAACTTCCAGTTCTTTTAAATTGATCATGTTTGATATTGAGGTTTTTTGTCGATAAAAGAAGCATCAGCTTACTGTCCGTAATAAGCATCTTTTCCATGTTTGCGTTCGTAATGTTTTTGAATGAGGGAAGATTTTAAACGGGAAACCTGCGGGTTAATTTGCTCCGTGAGATAAGCCATCCGGGCAACTTCCTCCAAAACCGCACTGTTGTAAACTGCTTTTTCCGCTGTTTTTCCCCAGGTAAAAGGAGCATGGTTGCCAACCAAAATCATTTCCATTTCTTCGTAACTCAAGCCTTTTTCCTGCAAACAATCCATAATCTGGAAACCCGTTTGGTGTTCGTAATTTCCCCGGATCATCAAATCGTCCATCGGCGGCGCGCAAGGAATATCTGCGGTACAATGATCGGCATGTGTGGTTCCATAAATCGGAATATCGCGCTGCGACTGCGCCCAAGCCGTGCCGTAAGTGGAATGTGTATGAACGATGCCGCCAACTTTTCCCCAGTGTTTGTACAGCACGGCGTGGGTTTTGGTATCCGATGATGGCCGGAAACTACCTTCCACCGTATTTCCTTCAAAATCAACAATTACCATATTTTCCGGAGATAAATTCTCATACGGAACGCCACTTGGTTTGATGGCAAAAACGCCTTGTTCGCGGTCAACTGAACTCACATTACCGAAAGTAAAAAGCACCAAACCTAATTTTGGCAACTGCATGTTGGCTTCGTAAGCGCTTTGCCGTATAAAATCGTAATTAGCCATTTTTTAGATACTGTTTTTATGCACTTAAATTTATTGTTTGTGCTTCGATAGCTTTTCCGAGATTGATGTAACGTTGATAACGTTTGGCGTAAATGGCCACATTTTCCGGGTTGGGTTGATATTCGGCATCAAAACCTTGTCCCATCGCCGCCATCGCATCTTCCACTTTCGGATAAATTCCGGCGACTGTCGCCGCAAACATCGCCGCACCAATTGCACAGGTTTGTTCCGATTTATGGATGCGGATGGGCATGTTAATTACATCGGCCATCATCTGCATAATAAATGGCGATTTTTTGGCCACGCCGCCCAAACCGATCAAACCTTTAACCGGAACGCCTTCTTTGTTAAACCGATCAACAATACTTTTCGCACCAAAACAAGTTGCTTCGGCCACGGCCCGAAAAATGGAAGGCGCATTGCTGCCCAAACCTAAATTTGCGATGACACCTTTCAATTCCTGGTTGGCATCCGGTGTGCGGCGGCCGTTTAGCCAGTCTATCGCCAGTTCGCTTTTTTCGTTTAACGGGATTTTTGCAGCTTCTTTACTTAGCTCCGGAATCATTTTTTCGGTCATTTCCTGCAACAGTTTTCCGGCCGTTTGTTGATCAATAATTTGGGTCGATAAAAGAAGCTCCTTCATCGGCCAAACCAAAATACTGCGGAACCAAGCGTAAGAATCGCCAAAAGCAGATTGCCCGGCTTCCATGCCCATCATTCCCGGAATAATCGACCCCGGAACTTGTCCGCAAATGCCTTTTACCAACGTTCCGCTCACTTCTTCGGTTGGCGCCACTAACATATCGCAGGTAGAAGTGCCCATTACTTTACTTAGATGGTAGGGTTCAATCTGACCGCCAACTGCGCCCATGTGCGCATCAAAAGCACCAACACCAATTTTGACACCGGTCGATAATCCTAATTTTTCGGCCCATACTGCATTTAAATTTCCGGCAGCAACATCAGATGGATAAGTATTTTTAAATAAACGATCCGTAAAACCCTTTAAAAGCGGATCCCAGGAAGCAAAAAATTCATCAGGAGGCAAACCGCCGTAATCTTTTGCCCATAAAGCTTTGTGGCCGGCGGCGCAAACACTGCGTTTCATATCGGCAATATGTTTTCCGCCGGAGAGTAGGAATGGAATCCAATCGCAATGTTCAACCCAGGAATATGTTGCTGCGCGAACCTTTTCGTCAACCCTTAAAATGTGCAACAACTTCGCCCAAAACCATTCCGAAGAATAAATTCCGCCGACAAACTGCAAGTAATTTGGTTCAGATTTTTTAGCGTGTTCGTTTAATTCGGCTGCTTCTTTTAACGAAGTATGGTCTTTCCAAAGCACAAACATGGCATTTGGGTTTTCGGCAAATTCGGGAAGTAAGGCCAATGGAGTTCCGGTTTCATCAACCGCAACAGGCGAAGAACCGGTGGTATCTACCGAAATTGCTTTAACGTTTGCCTGATCGATTTTGCCTGATGCTTTTTTTAGGCACTCTTTTATGGTGAACTCTAAACCTTCTACATAATCCAACGGATGCTGGCGGAAACGGTTGAGCGGCGCATCACAATAAAGCCCTTTTTGCCAGCGCGGATAAAAGTAAACCGAAGAAGCAATTTCTGCTCCGTTGGCAGCATTTACAATCACAGAACGCACAGAATCTGTTCCGTAATCTACACCTATAACTAATTGATCGTTTTCCATATTTTAATTGGTGTTTAATTAACACTTAATTTTTTTAATAATGGAAATTTACGTTGAATTTGAGAAATCCAGCGGAGCAATAATTTAAAGAATCAGGCTTTCCGGGTTTGGAATGAAGTTTAAAAAGGATTGAAACTTTTCTTTGTACTGCGTTTTGTTTAAGGTGTAATAAAATGCGCCTTTTTTAGAGTTTTCTTTGTGCTTATCTGGTTGCCGAATCAACAAACCAGTGGATAATAATTTGCGGCTAAAATTCCTTTTGTCAAAAGTGGCACCATAAATTCCTTCATACAAATTTTGCAGTTGAGGAATAGTGAACTTTTCTGGCAATAATTCGAACAAAATTGGATGCAACGCGGCTTTATAACGTAACTCGCGTTTGCCCGTTTCTACCATTTCTTCATGGTCGAAAATTAACTTCGGCACTTCGTTCAGCAAAAACCATTCTGCGTGATACTCGTGGCTAATCTGTTTTTCATACTGATGGATGTCGATAAGCGCGAAATAGGCAATGCCGATAGTTCTTTCCAGCGGATCGCGTTTCGGCTCGCCAAAGCATTTTAACTGTTCCAGGTACATGCCTTCTAATCCGGTTAATTGCTTTAAAATGCGGTTTGCTGCATTGGTCAGGCTTTCTTCGGGCTGTATGAAACCACCCATCAAACTCCATTTTTTTGCTTCCGGTTCAAACCCGCGCTGAATTAGAAGGAGCTTGAGGTTCTCGCCATCAAAACCAAAGATAATGCAATCCACGGCTACTAAAATTCGTGTTTGCCCAAAGTATCTGATCATGCCGGTCAAGATAAAAATTTAGTACAATATTATGCTTCTTTTACCTGCATTTTTTTCAGTAAAAAGAAACAACTGTCAAAAAGAAAAATATTTTTAAATGTATTATTGACGTTTAAAAAAGTTTCCTGCCTTCGATTTATGTACAATCGCAATACTTCTTTTTTATCTTATAAAAAATAGTGTGGTAAAAGAAGTATGATTAGCTTTCTTTTTAAAAGTCGACCAATTTATCTTAGGAATTTTATCTTTGAAAAACTGATCAACTTAAAATGAACGATAAGCTATTTGATTTAACCGGAAAAACCGTTTTGGCAACCGGCTGCAACCGCGGAATTGGCAAAGCGATGGCGGTTGCCATGGCCGAAGCTGGCGCGGATGTAATTGGCGTTTCTGCATCGTTGGAATTAAAAGACAGTGAAGTAGAAAAAGAAATTACCGCTTTAGGCAGAAAATTTAAAGCTTATCAGTCCGATTTTTCTGACCGGGAAAAGTTGTACGGATTTTTAGAAAAGCTTTTTGCCGAAAATGACAAGATCGATATCCTCATCAACAACGCCGGAATGATTTTGCGTAAACCTGCCGCCGAACATCCTGATGAAATGTGGGACAAAGTAATGGCCGTAAACCTGGATGCACCTTTTATTTTGGCGCGGGAAGTAGGCAAAAAAATGCTGGGACAAGGTTCAGGAAAAATCATTTTTACTTGCTCTTTGCTTACTTTTCAAGGTGGAATTACCGTTCCCGGATACGCGGCCAGCAAGGCAGCTTTGGGCAGTTTGATCAAAGCTTTAGCCAACGAATGGGCAGCAAAAGGCGTGAACGTAAACGGCATTGCGCCGGGTTATATCGCCACAGACAATACGGAAACTTTACGAAATGACCCGGAAAGGAGTGCCTCCATTTTATCGCGTATCCCGGCCGGCCGCTGGGGAGAAGCGGAAGATTTTAAAGGCCCGGCGGTTTTTTTAGCTTCTTCTGCTGCAGATTATGTGCACGGAACCATTTTAACTGTTGACGGCGGCTGGATGGGCCGCTGATTTTTTACCGATAAAAGAAGTATCAAAAATGGAAACAAGATTTCAAAATAGTCCGAAAGAAACCAGCCAGATGGATACGCAGCAATTGCGTTCCAACTTCCTGGTTCAAAATATTCTGGTTGATGATGAGGTAAAATTAGTTTACTCGCATTACGACCGGATGATGATCGGCGGGGCAAAACCTGCAACCAAACCGTTAAAACTGGAAAACCACCCGGAACTGCGCGCAGAATATTTTTTAGAAAGACGCGAAATCGGGATCATCAATGTTGGCGGTGCCGGGCAAGTGGAAGCGGATGGCGTAACCTTCGACCTGGAAAAATTAACCTGCGTTTATTTAGGAAAAGGCACCAAAGATGTTACTTTTAAAAGCAACAGCCTGGCCAATCCGGCTGTGTTTTACCTGCTTTCTGCACCGGCACATCACAGTTATCCTTCAACCCGAATGACTAAAGATGAAGCTTCTCCAGGTAAAATGGGCGCAGTAGAAACAGCCAACGAAAGAACGATCTACAGATATATTCATTTAGATGGAATCAAAAGCTGTCAGTTGGTAATGGGATTGACAATTTTAAATAATGGCAGCGTTTGGAACACTATGCCTGCGCATACCCACACACGTCGCATGGAAGCTTATTTTTATTTTGATTTAGCGCAAGAGCATCGCATTATTCATTTAATGGGAGAACCAACAGAAACCCGGCATTTGTTAGTTGCTAACCACGAAGCTATTATTTCTCCGCCCTGGTCTGTCCATGCGGGTTGCGGCACATCAAACTATGGTTTTATTTGGGGAATGGCCGGCGAAAATTTAGTTTACAGCGATATGGATGCCGTCGCGATCAACGAATTAAGGTAATGCTGTTTTTATCGTATCAAATTAATGCTGTGACTCTTAGGTTTCGGCCTTGTTGTTATTTATAATTTATTTAATGTGAAATTAATAGAAGCTTCTTGTTTTAACGTTTCAAAAGGTTAAAAACTTTACAAGTATATTTTTAAACGCAGCATTGTTGCCAAAAGCAGTATTTCGGCCCAAAACAAAAAATGCAAAAATTTAAAAATTATGATTTAAAAGTTTTATTTTTGGTGTAGATATCTCTGCTGCCTTTTAAAAACAATTACATTCCGTTCCTAAAAAAGGCAACTCCACGTCTATTTTATTTAAAAATAATTTTGGTTTAACTATCCCAAACTAAACCTAAAAAGGAATTTAATCAAACAGTTGATGAAAAAATATTTATGCTTGATTTTTATCTTGCTGCTAAGTTACAAGGGTTATGCGCAACCTTTGCCGCTTACACCGCAGCTAAAAGCTTTTCAATCTGCTTTAAACGGTATTAATGTACAGTTCTCGTTTCCAAAAGATTTTAAAGAAATCAAAGCCCTTCATTCGTCGCACACCAGTGTTGATTATGCAATGGAATTACCAAACGCCAGCTTCCAGGTTTGGTATGGCGTTAAAAACCTGCAGTTAATATGGCCGAAATTTAAGGCAACAGAAGACGATATTAAACGGACAACGAATAATCCTGATTCGCTTTATATTTCTTCGTCTCTATCGGCAGCTACAATTTTGGCTGGAAAAGATAATTTCACTTCTAAAAATTTACCGCCGGAAGTTTTAACTGTTTTTAATGCCGATAAAGGCAAATCCTATCAACTAAATTTGTACGACAGGCCGGAAACAGGTCATTATCAATACGGCTTGCTCCTTTGTTTGCAAAAAAATGGAGTAGGTTACGTTTCGATGCTGTTTTTAAGTAATGAAAATGGGCCTGATTTTTACAAAAAGGTTAACAAAGCTTATTACTCGGTCAGGTTTAACTGATACTTCTTTTACCGGCATAAATTTATCCACAATCTGCACAAACAATTATTTTTAGGTTGAAGCGGTAAGGTAAAACCGTTGGAATTTGGTAGATTTGTGCTAAAATTAGTAGCAAAAATATCATGTCGGTAAGCGCAGCAAATCCAATTATTTCAGTTAATTACAGTGAAGACAGTATCCGTTCGCTGGATTGGAAGGAACATATCCGTTTGCGGCCAGGTATGTATATTGGCAAGCTGGGCGACGGTTCTGCGTATGATGACGGCATTTACGTGCTGCTGAAAGAAATTGTAGATAATTCCATCGATGAATTTGTGATGGGTGCAGGCCGTACCATCGATATTAATTTGAGTGATCAAAAAGTAGCTGTCCGTGATTATGGACGGGGAATTCCGTTAGGAAAAGTGATCGATTGCGTTTCCAAAATCAACACCGGCGGCAAATACGATAGCAAAGCTTTCCAGAAATCCGTTGGTTTAAACGGCGTTGGAACGAAGGCCGTAAATGCTTTGTCGAGCAATTTCATCGTGCAATCTTATCGCGATAACCGCACCAAAATTGCTGAATTTAGCAAAGGCGAGTTGCTGCGCGAAGAAGAAAAAGACACGACGCAGCGCAACGGAACGGCCATCAGTTTTTTGCCGGATGATTCTATTTTTCGCCATTACCGCTTTATCCCGGAGTTTGCCGAAAGCATGATCTGGAACTATGTTTTTTTAAACGCCGGGTTAACCATCAACTTTAACGGACAAAAATATTTTTCTGAAAGAGGTTTGCATGATTTGCTGGTTAAAAATACCGATACCGAAAACTTGCGTTACCCGATTATCCATTTAAAAGGCGACGATATTGAGATCGCGATGACGCACGGCCAGCAATATGGCGAAGAATATTATTCGTTTGTAAACGGCCAGCACACCACGCAA
Source organism: uncultured Sphingobacteriaceae bacterium (assembly GCA_964251965.1). Classification (GTDB taxonomy): domain Bacteria; phylum Bacteroidota; class Bacteroidia; order Sphingobacteriales; family Sphingobacteriaceae; genus Mucilaginibacter_A. The sequence continues at coordinate 277,878 of CAXULQ010000002.1, forward strand.
GGCGGCACGCACCAGGCCGCTTTCCGCGAAGCGGTTGTAAAAACCATCCGCGAGTTTTATAAAAAAGAGTTTGACCCTGCGGATATCCGCGCTTCCATTGTTGCGGCCGTTTCCATCCGTGTGCAGGAACCGGTTTTTGAATCTCAAACTAAAACTAAATTAGGTTCGCAAAATATTGCGGAAGGCGGCATTTCTGTCCGTGGTTTTATCAATGATTTTGTAAAGAAAGCGTTGGACGACCATCTGCATAAAAACCCTTCCACGGCTGATGGTTTGTTAAAACGGATTCTACAATCAGAACGTGAGCGGAAAGACATCGCCGGGATCAAAAAACTTGCGAACGAACGCGCCAAAAAAGCCTCTTTACACAATAAAAAACTACGCGATTGCAAGCTGCATTTTGAAGATACGCACGAACGCAAGCAAGACACTACGCTTTTTATTACCGAAGGCGATTCCGCCAGCGGTTCCATCACCAAGTCGCGCGATGTGCAAACGCAGGCGGTTTTCAGTTTAAAAGGAAAACCGCTGAACTGTTTCGGCCTCACCAAAAAAGTGGTTTATGAAAACGAGGAATTCAATTTGCTGCAACACGCTTTAAATATTGAAGATGGTTTGGATGGATTACGCTACAACAACATCGTCATCGCAACCGATGCTGATGTGGACGGAATGCACATCAGGCTGCTTTTAATGACCTTTTTTCTGCAATTTTTCCCCGATCTGGTCAAAGCTGGCCATGTTTCTATTTTGCAAACGCCGCTTTTTAGAGTGCGTAATAAAAAGGAAACGGTTTACTGTTATAGCGACGAAGAACGCCAGCGCGCCATCAACAAGTTGGGCAACAAGCCGGAAATAACCCGTTTTAAAGGTTTGGGCGAAATTTCGCCGGAAGAATTTGGTTTGTTTATTGGAAAAGATATTCGCTTAGACCCGGTTTTGTTAAAGGAAGCTAATATTAAATCGCTGTTAGAATATTTTATGGGCAAAAATACGCCCGACCGGCAGCAGCATATTATCCAGAATTTAAGGATTGAGGTTGATATTTTGGAGGAGGAAGTTGTGGTGTAATGCTGTTTTTATCGGAGTAAAATTGAAGGTTGAAGAAGGATAAAAATACCTTGGCTAAAAGATAGTTTGTAAATTCCTATGAACATAATATTAGTTAACTCATGTAGTCTGTATATTTATACTTTACAAAGCAGATGTGATTAAAACAATCAAGAGTAAACCTTTACGGCTATTATGGGAGAAAGGTGATGGTAGTAAATTACCACCAACTCAGTTAAGAAAAATACGACTTGTTTTGCAAATCATTGATGAACTGGAAGAAGTTCCGGAAGACCTTGCTCATTTGGTTTCTTGGAGGCCACATCCGTTAAAAGGAGAGCTTCAAGGATTTTGGAGTTTAGATATTACAGGTAATTATCGTATAATATTTCGCTTTACAGATAAAAATGCTTTTGATATAGATTACTTAGATACACATTGATATGGAAAGAGAAATGGAACTGCACCATCCCGGAGAAATCCTAAAAATTGAAGTTATTGAAGGACGTGGTTTAACGATTGGCAAAGCTGCTGAACTTTTAGGCATCACCCGCCCAACCCTGTCTAATATATTAAATGGTAAAGCAGCAATTACACCCAATATTGCATTAAGGCTTGAAACTGTTTTTGGCGGAACAGCCCGGTTTTGGATTCGGCTGCAATCATCTTATGAACTGTTTATTGCTAAACAGAACTTTCTAAAAAATCCACCGAAAATTAAACACTTTGATTTTGCGTAATGCGCTGTAACAAGTTAGGAAAATATTGTTTGATCGTTTTTTTGAAAGAGGCCAACATCAAATCGCTGTTAGAATATTTTATGGGCAAAAACACGCCTAATTGGCAACAGCATATTATCCAAAATTTGCGGGTAGAGGTTGATATTTTGAAGGAAGCGGCGGTGGCTTGATGATGTTTTTATAGGTGAAAAATTGAAGTATTAAAAATCCTTAGCTAATAGGTCGGGATTCAAATCTCGACCAGTGTGTGGATTTCATCGTTCTTTGTCATAAATTTAAAAAATTACAATAAATATTTAACTGACACAGTTTATTTTACAATCTCATTTAATTGTTCTGATCAAAAAAATCCAATACAGTCTGGTTAAATAACTGTGGGATTTTTTGTGGGGCTTCATGATCCGCATCCTTAAAAATAACCAGTTTACTATGTGTGATTTTTTCTGCAATTAGTTTAGTATGTTTTTCTTTAACTACATCATATTGGCCAGCCATTACTAATGTTGGCGATTGTATTTTTTGTAAAGAATCTGGATTAATATGTGGCTCTGTTAATAAAAGAATTTTCAACCGATAATCCATATTAGTTTTTGGCACACCTTTCTTTTCCATTTCATTTACTTGTTTATGAATTAGTTTGTTGGTTTCAGCAGTAACAGAACTATTATCATTATACAGAACAGTTCCCATAACTGCCATTTTATCCACCTTGTCAGGATGTCGCATTGCCAATATTAGGGCTATATTTCCTCCATCGCTCCAGCCTAATATGTTTACATTTTTCAACAGCATTTTATCCAAGAAAGTATTCACGTCTTCTGCCATTAGTTCATAGGTAAGTTTGGTATCATTAGCTGAAGACCTGCCTTGTCCTCTACTATCTACGCAAATTACCATATATTTTTTACTCAATATATCTAATTGGTTACTAAAACTATTCATCGAGGAATTATTTCCGTGAAGTAATAGTAAAGGTTTACCTTTTCCATATATCTCATAATAGAGTTTAATACCATTAACATCGATATATTTACCGAGTTCAGGATTGTTTCCAAGAGATGGCGAAACTTTCACGTTTGAATTGTCTACAAACAAAGATTGTTTACCTAAAAATACTTTATCCTTAGATAAAGACAGTTTAGTGTTTTTATCAATATTGTAAGATTGCCAATTTGTTATGGAATCATCTTCAAAATCTGAATTTTTTAAAGGAATTTCAACCTTGTTCTTTCCTTCTTTTACAAAAAGTTTAAAGTTATCTAAATAATAGCTACCGTTACCTGCAATAGTAACACCTATTGTAAAATATCTTGCATTTCTGTCAATTTTGCCCACAAGCTCATAAGAACTCCAATCGTCCTGTTTATAATAATCCAATGCGCTATCATTATTTAATGGTGCCTTTATAGGTTTGTTTTTATTGTCAATAGAAACAGTTGTTAACACTAACCAGGAATAACGGTCAATTTTATCTTTATAGAGTATTTTTCCTTCAAGAATGAAATTTTTGCCTTGATATTTTTCAATATCAACTGTTTGAAAAATTTGATAAAATTGTCCATAGGTTTTAAGCGAATTCATGAAAAATAGCAGGATAATATATTTATAATGTGACATGGTCAATATGAAAAAGAGGTAAGTTTATCTATTAGGTGATTTTATACTTTGGGTAATTGAACTAGAAAAGATTTATAAGTTGGCAATTTAACGATTATAGTAAATAATCGATTTTCAAAGTTTTTGTTATTGTCTTTGAAAAAGCTGTTAACCTTCTCGGGTTTTGGATTTTAATCCAACTGAACATACTTCTTTTATCACCCTAAAGTATTGAATAAAAGCAAGTTCCTCAAATGTGTACAATTCAATCGTACTATCAAGCTATCATTTCCAATTCCAAAACTTAAGGTGAAAAATTTTATGAACGCCTATTGATGATAATCATCTTTTAAGGAGTGTATAATAATATAGCGGTCGAAAACTTCATACACAAGCCTGTGCTCCAAGTTTATTCGTCTTGACCATTTGCCGGAAAGGTTATACTTTAAGGCTTCTGGTTTCCCGGTTCCGGTAGAAGGGTGATCGGCAATTTCATCTAATAAAATAAACAGTTATTTCAAAATGAGCTTGTTTCCAGACTTTTTATGATAAGCAAGGTCTTCCATTGCCTGATCGGAAAAGTCCAAGAACAAACTCATTTTTTTATTCCTAACAAGTTTTCTAAGTCCTCCTTTTGGATGCGGGTAGTTTTTCCGGCTTTAACTTGTTCTTCGCTTCTTTTGATTTTAGCCACAAATTCCGGGTTATATGGGCTTGCTTCCTTATTTTCAAAAGGCACATTCATGGCCTCGAAAATAATTTTTAAAGCATTCCATTGCTTTTGATCTTTGGGATGTATGGTTACGGGTGCCATAATCGATTTTTAACAAAAATAACTAATACTTTTAATAATACTACGTTTGCGGTGAATTTGCGACCTCGTCTATAATCTTTAACATTTAATCCAACTAACCATACTTCTTTTATCAACCTAAAATAGTTAACCTTTAAATTTATCTCCTAAAAGAAGTATCGATAATTGTACCCTCAACCAACTTTCTAACTGCAAACGACTTGTTATCCAAAGTTTGTGTATTTAAAAAAACACGTTTTAAGGTTGTTTTATCTGTATAAAAATCAACACTAATTTGTGGTATAAAAGAAGTAGTGCTTAGCGTTACAAATGCTAAGGTTGAAAACAGGTTTGATAATATTTAACCAAAAAATAATAGCCGGATTTAGAACATTTGGCTGCTGATGTGCTTTTGTATTTTAACCTTTTTTGGAATTAATTTACAACAAGCATCAACATGAAAAAATTACGCATTGCATTAGATTGGACACCAAACGTTAACCACATCGGGTTATTTATTGCCCAAGAACTCGGGTTTTATAAAGAGCAGCAAATCGAATTAGACATCATTAGTCCGCTAACAGACAATTATCAACTAACGCCTGGAAAAAAGTTGGAATTGGGACTGGCTGATTTTGCTATTGCGCCGTTTGAAACCGTGATCAGTTTAAATAATAAAGAAAATATGGTTGATGCCATTGCCGTGTATACAATTTTGCAGGAAGATATCAGCAGCATCGTTTCCCTAAAAACAAGTGGTTTAGATAGTCCAAAATTATTGGATGGGAAAATATATGCCTCATACAAAGCTCGTTATGAAGATTTTATTGTAAAGGAAATGATAAAAAATGACGGCGGGACGGGAGATATTGAATTGATTTACCCGGAAAAGTTAGGGATTTGGAATACTTTGTTAGCAAATAAAGCTGATGCAACCTGGATATTTGATAATTGGGAAGGCGTTGAAGCTGAAACAAAAAACATCCAACTCAGCCAATTTAAGCTCAGTGAATTTGGTATTCCTTATGGTTATTCGCCGGTGATTATTGCTAAAAAAAGTGATCTGGAAACCCTTAAAACCGATTATAAAAGTTTTATAAAAGCAACCAAAAAAGGCTATTTATATGCAGCAGCAAATCAGCCAGAAGCCGTAACTATCTTAACAGGCTACCTCACAGAACATGACAGAAGTAACGTTGATCTTGGCAAATCCCTTCGTGCAACAACTCCTTTTTTGGGCAACCAGGAGCAGTGTGGTTTGATGGACGATCAAAGAGTTAGCTTGTTTTTAAACTGGTTGATCGAACATAAATTGGAAAAACAGCAAATTTTAAAGCAACAATTGTTTACAAATGAATTGTTAAGCTGAGTTGTGAATAATTTGACAAACTTTTAGACTGCATATCCTTGATATTCAATTTCATTTCAAGTTTTGCCAAATCTTCTTTGGTTACTAATGATTCGTACTTTGAATCCATCAACAAATTGAAACAATATTTATTACAATTTAAAATGAAATCAGAAATTTTTACCACATAAAAGAAGCATTCCAACTTAAAATTGAAATGCTTCTTTTATCAACCAAAATTGGATTAACTAAACACACTTGCAACATTGGTAATTTTCCAGCCATTACCGGTATCAGTCATGGTTACATAATTAATACGGGAGAAGTTTTGATATTTCATTTGTACTTTATATACTACAAGTTTAGCTGTACTTTCAATAATTTTAGTGGTTGTTGCACAATTTTGTTCTACATTTTCCTGATCGGCAAGGCTTTGTAAAATTTGGTTTTTACTGAAACTGATAACTTGTTGTCCGCGGTTGTGTGAAAATTTGGCATTATCATCAATAATTTCTGCAAGGCCGAAAGTTTTGCCATGTACAAAAGCATCAACATAAGCTGAAATTGCATACCGCATCGTTAGCTTTTCATTGTTGTTTGGATCGTTTGCTTTGGCAAGGTTAAAAGTTAAAGTAACGAACAAAGCGATCAGGGTAGTTTTTAAAGTTTTCATAATATTTTGAATTTAAGTTTTTGTGAATGTTTGATGTATAGACACCACCAACTATCGGTTCGTTACAGAAAATTGTATTAAAATTTTGTTAAATAATTAATTTTAAAAAGTACAATTAAAACAAGTTAAAATAACAAGCCTGGTCAGATCATTTGTTATTCAAAATTTTATTTCTATATCTTATATTTGTACCTTTTAGCCAATACCGGATGAATGACGATTTAAGTCAGCAAAACGAACCGCTCTCTAATGTAATTTCCCTGTCGGGACTGTATGAAAACTGGTTCCTGGATTACGCTTCTTATGTAATCCTCGACCGTGCCGTACCACATATCCACGACGGGTTAAAGCCAGTTCAGCGCCGTATCCTGCATTCTTTAAAAGAAATGGACGACGGGCGTTTTAACAAAGCCGCCAACGTCATCGGTAACACCATGAAATATCATCCGCATGGAGATGCTTCGATTGGTGATGCGATGGTGCAGATCGGACAAAAAAACCTGCTGATCGATTGCCAGGGAAATTGGGGCGACCCGGTTACCGGCGATTCTGCTGCTGCGCCGCGTTACATCGAAGCCCGTTTATCAAAATTTGCGTTGGAAGTTGTTTTCAATCCCGATACAACCGAATGGCAATCCAGTTACGATGGCCGGAACAAAGAGCCGGTAACGCTTCCCGTAAAATTCCCGTTGCTGCTGGCGCAAGGCGCCGAAGGGATTGCGGTTGGTTTGGCTACCAAAGTAATGCCGCACAATTTTATCGAACTGCTAAATGCTTCCATCGAAATATTAAAAGGAAACCGCCCCGAACTGATGCCGGATTTCCCGACCGGGGGACTGGCAGATTGTTCGGCTTATAACGAAGGCCAGCGCGGCGGGAAAATCCGAATCCGTGCTAAAATTGAGGAACGCGATAAAAAAACTTTGGCCATTACCGAAGTTCCGTTTTCTACCACAACCGGAAGCTTGATTGACAGTGTAATTGCGGCCAACGATAAAGGTAAAATCCGCATCAAAAAAATTGAAGACAACACGGCAAAAGATGTCGAAATCATCATTCATCTCGCTCCCGGGATTTCGCCGGATGTTACCATTGATGCGCTGTTTGCGTTTACGGATTGCGAGGTTTCCATCTCCCCGAACACCTGCGTGATCAAGGAAAACAAGCCGCACTTTATGAGTGTGAACGACATCCTGACGGAGAGTACTGTTTTTACCAGGGAATTATTGAAGCAGGAACTGGAGATCCGGCTGGAGGAACTGAAGGAGAAAATCTTTTTTAGTTCGCTGCTGAAAATTTTCATTCAAAACGGCATGTACAAAAACCCGGATTACGAAAGTTCCGGGAATTTTGAAGCGGTTGTAAAAGTTTTATATAAGCTTTTCGACCCATTTTTGCCGCAGCTTTACCGCGAAATCCTGCCCGAGGATTTTAAAAAGCTGATTGATAAACCGATGAGCAGCATCACGCGCTTTGATGTGAAAAAAGCGGACGAGCAGATGAAATCGCTGGAAAACGAGATCAAGGAAGTAAACCAGCATTTAAAACAGCTGACGGATTATGCCATCGACTGGTTCCAAAAGTTAAAAGAAAAGTTTGGAAAAGGCCGCGAACGTAAAACCGAATTGCGCGTTTTTGATAGGGTAGAAGCAGCACAGGTTGCGCTGGCCAACGTAAAAATCTACATGAACCGCACTGATGGTTTTGTGGGGACAGGTTTGAAAAAAGACGAATTTGTAGGCGATTGCTCTGATCTGGATGAGATCATTATTTTCCGCGAAGATGGTAAGTTCCTGGTAACCAAAGTGCAGGAAAAGGTTTTTGTGGGGAAAGACATTATGCACGCGGCCATCTTCAAAAAAAATGATGAGCGCACGGTTTACAATTTTATTTATAAAGACGGCGAAACTGGTACTGCTTTTATCAAGCGTTTTTTTGTGCAGGGCATTACGCGCGATCGAGAATACGATCTCACCAAAGGCACAAAAGGTACGAAAACTTTATATTTCACCCATAACCCAAACGGCGAGGCAGAAGTGGTTACTGTCCAATTAAAACCACACGCCAAATTGAAAAAATTAAGTTTTGATTTGAATTTTGCCGATGTGGTGATTAAAGGCCGAAGTTCGCTGGGGAATGTGGTTACAAAATATCCGATCAAAAAAATCACCTTAAAAACTAAAGGGATTTCTACGCTGGCCGGAAGGAAAATCTGGTATGACGACGTGTTGAAACGTCTAAACGTAGATCATCGCGGAACGTTTTTAGGGGAATTTGACGGAGAAGACAAGATTTTAAAAGTGTTGAGCAACGGTATTTGCGAAATTACCAGCTTCGATTTAACCAATCATTTTGAAGATAAAATGATTAGGATTGAAAAATATAATCCAGACCAGGTTTATACAGTTGTGCATTTTGAAGGCAAGCTGAAAAACTATTTTGTCAAACGGTTTACATTTGAAAGTTTGGTTTTAGATAAACCGGTCAGTTTGATTAGTGATGAAAGCGGTTCTAAAATGGTTCTGATTTCCGGCGCATCGCAACCGGTGGTTAAAGTTGAGTTATCCAAAGGAAAAGCACATCTGCCGGAAACGACAGAACTAAACCTGGCCGATTTGATCGACGTTAAAGGCATTAAAGCGCAGGGAAACCGGCTTTCTCCGCATGAAATAAAATCCATAGAACTGCTTGCCGAGCACGATGATGAAGAAGATGTGCCCGATCCGGTGCCGGAAGTTTCTTTAAAAGAAATCGTTTCCGAAGAACACAAGGAAGAAGAAGCTGAAAAAGAATTGCCGCAGAAAGAAGAACCGGTTGCCAAGCCTGTAAAAAAGATTGAACTGGAAATTACTAATCCGAAAGATTTGGATTTAAAGGATAAAGGGCAGTTGCCGTTGTTTTAAGTTAGGCAAAATTTGTTTCGGCATCCCATCAGAAAGACAAAATCTTGGAAGAGGGATTCTGAAACAAGTTCAGAATGACAAAGCTAATGCTTCTTTTATCCCACAAAAAACATGGCCTTGTTTAAGGCAATAATGGCTTTACCAAAATGTTCCCGAGCAATTAAAAACTGAATGTTCACTTTTCGTAAAGAAAAACCACAGCTTTTAATGTTGATACCTTCATTAGCCAAACCTGTTGCAGATTTGGCCAGCAAACCTGGCTGATCAATATTTGAACCGATAATGCAAACCATCGCTGCTTTTTCTACCGTAACTTTTTCAAACTGTTCTTCCAGTTCGTCAATTAAAGATTGCTTAAAATCTTTCTCCCAAATTACCACCGAAATACTGTTGGCACTGGTGGCTTTGTAACTGTAACTTACACCGAGGTTGAAAAAAACCTGCATAATCTGCAAATCCGAACCTACACTGCCAACCATTAACGGATCGTAAATATCGATGATCAGAACTTTATCTGTTCCGGTAATCACTTCGACCCGTTTTTTTTCGGAAACATAATCTTGGGTAATTAATGTTCCCGGATGTTCCGGCTCAAAAGTATTTTTGATGCGAAGGTTTATGCCATTGATTTCTAACGGTTTAGAAGCTTTTGGGTGGATTGCTTCCATACCAACATCTGCCAATTGATCGGCCACATCATAGTTGGTAAAGCCTATTGGTTGGCAATGTTCAATTCCTACCAGCATCGGGTCGGCCGTACACAAATGGTATTCTTTGTGGATGATCGCTTCCCGAGGTTTAACGGCAACTGCAATTTTACTAAAGGTAACTTCCGAATAACCGCGGTCAAATTCACGCATAATGCCTTCCGTACCTTTGGCATAGCCGGTAACAATACAAATGGTTTTGGTGAAATCGATCGCTTTAAATGCTTCTTTGATGCGTTGATCGATGGTGTAAGATTTATGGTCTTCGAAACCGCTCAAATCAATACAAGTAGCGTTGATGCGGTTATTTTGGAGGATATTGGTGAAGTTAAAAGCCGAATGCGTTTCGCCGATGGAAGCCAGAATTTCGCGTGCGGCCTGCAAAATTCCTTCTTCGCTTACGTAACCGGAAGCCAGGATATTCACTAAGTTTTCCAAATATTTTTGTGCTTCGCGAACGCGATTTTCAATAAACAAATCTGCGGCAGCCAGATCTAAACCTAAATCGACGTAGTTTTTATTGATCGCTTGCAGCTTCAAGATCAAATCATTCAGCGACGCGTGAAAGTCCTGATAATTGGCAATCAAATGGTACACGCCCGGTTCGGCGGTCTTCTTGTTTTCCAGCAGTAAATTGGTAACACCGGAAAAAGCGGAAACCACAAAAATGCGGTTGTACAATTCATCACTGGTTCGGTTATAAAGGATAATATTTTTAAGTACATCTTTGAGGGCCGTCATAGATGTGCCCCCGATTTTTTCTACAGTCAGCATTCAGGTTAAAGTTTTTATGCCTTAAAAACAGTATATCTCGTAACTGTTTTTAAAGGTTTCAAAGCTATTAAAAAAGCTGAAAAGCAGGTACGGTGATGTTTGAGGAAATTTAGGTGGTAAAAGAAGTATCCAATATTATTGAGGTTTTTTTTTTGGATTTTGTCTTACATCAAAAAAAGTCAGAATAATAATATTTTGATTTTCTAATCTGTAAAAAACGGTTGTTTGTTTAGAAAGTTGTAAAGCGCGAATTGGTTTATCTTGAATTTGGTTTGCTCCCATTTTCGGGAAGGCCGTCAAAAGCTGCAAAAAATCAACAACGTCTTGTTCAAAAGCTTCGGCTGCCTTATCGCCAAACTTGTTTTTAATATATTCTTTTATGGAATTGAAATTTCTTTCTGACCGTTTGGTTAAAATTAACTTCATTTAAGGCTTTTGAAAACATCTTTTGCGTCAACCCAATTTTTAACGTCTTCGGATTCCTCAAAAGCTGATAGCACCTCCTGTTTTTGTGCCTCATCTAAAGATAACCAGATCGAACCATCTGTTCCGGTTTCTTTCTGTTTCAAAAAGTCGTAAAGCAATTGTAAAACCTGCTCATTCTGAATAGTATCTACTATTTTATGAATATTGGATTTAAGTTCTAATGTTTCCATTATATCGGATATTTATTTCACTAAGTTATTTAAAATAATTGGAGTCAACTTAAAAACGATACAGCCTGATAATTTAGCTTTTAGGAAATTTTGTGATCATTTTTCTACCTGTATTTCCCCAATCAGATGGTGCATACAAATAATAATGAGATTTATATTTATAAAGTGGCAACCATTCTTTTGGTATATTTTGTAAATCAAATTTTTTGATAGGTGTGGCCCTTTTCTTAAAGGATTTATTGTAGCCACGAACGGTTTCCAAATCGTAATCAACAAATTTAAAATTGGTTAATAACTTGTAATAATTAGAGTTTCTGTTTTTTTCGATATAAATCTTATGGTAATGTTCAGCTGTTTTTTCCCTTTGGATAAAGATCGTATCCTTTTGATTTTTGTTTGTATGAAAGTTTTTTGTTGCAGATAATTTAATGATTATAGGAGAGCTAAAAACAAAATAATTGTTGAAGAAACTTAATGAAAAGAGTGATAAAAAAAACAGAAAATGTTTCATGATCGTAAGATATAGAATGGTTTTTTCTAAGTTAACTTCAAAAACTTGTAGTTTTTGAAAAACAATTTATCCATACAAATCAAAATAATATCTTATAAAAAAAGCACATGCTTTTACACACATGCTTCTTTTATAAACTAAAATTTAGTGTCGTCCTTCGCCAAATGTTGCTTATTTACCCATGTTTTAATAAACGCAAGCATTTGATTTTAAATGCTGTTTTTAACGAGGTAAATTTGACAATCTTACTGGTACTGTATATAAATTGGTTTTGGTTTTAAGGCCAGTACTTCAGCGGGCGTCATCATATGGTTCGGCGCTTTCTTTAAATCGTTTTTGTAGAACAATTTAAAGCCAGTAAATTGTACAGGTTCTGCAAAAATATGATTGCGGTAAGTGCCTTTTTTCAATTCCGGTTCGCCCCAGCCATCCATGTCCATTACAAATTGAACTTCCGGGTGTAACTTGATGTTTTTGTAATTGGTTACCATGTTTTTGGTAAAGCGGTGCAGGATCAGGATTTTAGGCGGCAAATTATTTTCTTTAACTAATTTAGACAGATAATTACTTGCAAAATTTACATCAGTTGCATCGTAAGTGCCGATTTTGGTTCCTGGTTTTGCACCGGTTTTCATAGAAAATTCCGGGTCCATCGCAAAGTGGACATTTGGCATCTTCAGGTACTTTTCAAATAAAGGCAGTTCAGTTTGGATATCACTTAAAGCAACCTGTACATCAATAAAAACCAAAGCATTACGAGTTTTAGCCATCACTAATACAGAGTCGATCTGTTTAAAAGGCATCCGGTAACGAAACTTGCCATCTTTTCCACCATCGCCTTGCGCTACAACCGCAATGTAATGCAATGCAGGAATTACTGGTGTTGAAGGATCGGCTTTTTGCCAGCTTTTAACTTCGCCATCCAGCTTTTTCAGCATTTCCTTCGGCGGAAGTTCACCTAAAATCCCCATTTTTTTAGAATACAAATTGCCGTAAAAAGCAACGATCCTGTTATAAGGAAAAATTGCGCCGGAAAGCGGGTAAGGCGTGTTTTTGACAGGAAAATGCCCAGTTGTATCGCCGTTGGCCAGCTTTTTCATCAACGAGTCATACTCATGCGGATTAATTGGCGGCAAAACTACAGCTTTAGCAATAGTGGTATCTTTTGCCTTGGGCATGATTGTGCCGGAAAGCATTTTCCCTGCTTTGCTGCTTTCGCTGCAGTTGGTTAGCAGTGTAAGGGAAACGGCACTAACTGTTATCGTAAAAAGTAAATTTTTAATGTTCATTTTGTTTTGAAAAAATAACTCGGCTTTAAATTATGTTGATGCTGTTTTTATCAGACTAAAATAACATTAACAACTTTTTTTTTCTCATACGTTAATTATATAATGTTAGTTACAGCATCAAACATAACAATATCTGTAAAGGTAGCCTGGTTTAAAAATTGTGTGTTATTAAATTTTTGATTATTACCAAAACCGGGTAGAATTTACAAACTGCAAAACCTGCCAAAAACACCTAAAGGTAATTTGCTTCCTGCTGTTGCCTGTAAATACAATTCGCCAGTCTCTAAATTTTTTGCCTTTGGATAAGCATCCACTATTAGATTCTCCACAATTACAGAAGAAAAACCAAGCGAGTAAGTATTCAGAATCAGGAAATGTTCCTGCTCGTCCAGCAGTTTCACTACGTCCAGCATCATTTCCAAAATATTGTCTTCCAGTTTCCATTTTTCGCCGTTTGGCCCGTGGCCAAAAGCAGGCGGGTCTAAAATAATCCCGTTGTATTTGTTGCCTCTTTTAAGCTCTCTTTTTACAAATTTCAGCGCATCTTCAACCACCCAACGAATGTTATCCAAACCCGATAAAGCTTGGTTTTCATTCGCCCAGGTAACCACTTGTTTGATAGAATCCACGTGCGTAACTTCTGCACCGGCTGCCCTTGCTATCAACGAAGCAGCGCCCGTATAAGCAAATAAGTTCAAAAATTTAGGCTGAGATGTTTTTAGCTTTTCAATACTGGAAGAGATATAATCCCAGTTTACGGCCTGTTCCGGGAAAACGCCAACATGTTTAAAAGAGGTTAAGGCTAAACGTAAACGGATATTTACATCCTTGTTTTGATATTCAATGTGCCAGCGGTCAGGCGTTGCAGGGTTCTTTTTTAACCATTCCCCGGAAGTTGCAGACCGGCCTTTAAAGCGGATATGATGCTGTTTTTGCCACTCATTTTCTGTTAATGCCTTGCCCCAAACAGCTTGCGGTTCGGGACGGATCACAATCACGTTTCCAAATCGTTCCAGTTTTTCAAAACCACCGCAATCGATCAGTTCGTAATCTTTCCAAAATTGAGGAGTAAGGAGTTGAATCATTTTTTTAGCTTTTAGCTGTCAGCAATCAGCTTTCGGCGCTTTTCTATCGTCAATTTGTATTAGCTGATGGCCTTTCTTTACATTTTTTATTTTGCTTTCGGCTATTAGGCATCAGCTATCAGTCACCAGCTTTCAGTCTTTTACATCGCCAGTTTGCGTGTCTGATGGCTAAAAGCTGAATGCTCGACTTTTATTACTTTTCTAACGTCATCTCATCACGCATTAAACTGATTGCTGACAGCTGATCGCTTTTCCTACAAATTTTCTTTCGCTGCTTCCATAAATTTGCTGGCGAATACAAAGCTGTTCAGCTCTTTATTGTCGGTATGTGCAATTTCTTTATTGGTGCCTTGCCACCATTTTTCGCCATTATGCAGAAACAAAATGTTATCGCCAATACCCATAACAGAGTTCATATCGTGGGTAACTACAACTGTTGTAATATTATTTTCGTCGGTAATATCTTTAATCAGTTCATCAATAACGATAGAAGTTTTTGGGTCGAGGCCAGAGTTAGGTTCATCGCAAAACAAATATTTGGGTTGCATGGTAATTGCACGCGCAATACCAACACGTTTTTTCATCCCGCCAGAAAGTTCTGATGGAAAAAGTTTATTGGTGTTTTTTAGGTTAACTTTATCCAGACAAAAATTAGCACGATCTCTTTTTTCTGAAATAGACATCTCTGTAAAAAGGTTCAGCGGAAAAATAATATTGTCTTCCACTGTCATTGAATCAAACAAAGCTGAATTTTGGAACAACATGCCAATTTCTTTGCGGATTGGGATACGTCGTTCAAAATCCATCGTCGTAAAATTTTCTTTGCTGTATAAAACTTCACCTTTTTCGGGTTCGTGCAAACCAACAATACATTTTAGCAAAGTTGTTTTCCCGGAACCGGAACCACCAATGATTAGGTTAGACATGCCTTGGTTAAAAATGGAAGAAATGCCTTTCAGTACGTGTTTGTCGCCAAAAGTTTTATTAATATCTTTAATCTCAATCATAACATTAGTTGGGCAATCAGGTAATCAGAACAAAGAATAATAATACAACTCATTACCACGCCGCGGGTACTGGCCTGCCCAACTTCCAACGCGCCGCCCGAAGTGTAATAACCTTGGTAAGCCGAAACACTGGTAATTATAAAAGCAAAAACCAACGCTTTAATTAAGGCGATCCGTGCAAAAAGCGGATTAAAATCGGTTGTTAAACCGGTAATGAAATCATTTGTTGTAACCGCACCAGAAGCGGCACCGGCAATATAACCGCCAAATAACGACAGGCAAACGGAGATGATCACCAGTAACGGAAACATGGTAATACCACCAATTACTTTAGGCAAAATCAAATAGCCGGGTGCATTTACGCCCATAATTTCTAAAGCATCAATTTGCTCGGTTACGCGCATTGTGCCAATTTGTGATGCAATGCTGGAGCCAACACGGCCAGCTAAAACCAAAGAAGTAATGGTTGGACTAAACTCTAAAATAGCCGAATCGCGGGTAATGCCGCCGATAATAGACCGCGGGATTAAATTGCTAACTAACTGAAAAGCAGTTTGTACCGTAGATACCGCACCGATAAATACAGAAATAATACAAACAATGCCCAGAGAGCCAATACCGATAGAAACCATTTCGCGCATAATTTCGCTCCAGTAAACCGTAAACTTTTCCGGCTTTTTAAAACTCGCTTTTAACAGTAAAATATATCTGCCTAAATGGTAAAATATCATTCTTTAAAATTTTTTAAAAATACATTTTTTCAACTGAAGCGCAGATGTCGATTTTAGCTATTTTTATCCATGCAAAATGCACTGCTAACCGGGGCAACTAAAGGTATAGGACTGGCTATCGCCAAAGCACTGGCTGAAGAAGGTGTCAACCTGGCCATTTGTTCCAGAAACGAACAAGATTTATTATCGGTAAAAGAAGCATTGCTTAAAATTAATCCTGACATCAAAGTTTTTGTCCGTGTTACCGATTGCAGTCTGCAAGACGAAGTTATCAGGTTTGCTGCCGAAGCCGAACGGGAATTGCAATCTATTCAAATCATCGTTAACAATGCCGGAATGTTTTTGCCGGGAAGTATTTTAGACGAAGATGAAAACGCACTGCAAAAACAATTGGATTTAAACCTGATGGCCGGTTACGAATTGTACCGTTACTTCGGGAAAAAGATGATGGCGGCACGTTGCGGACATGTTTTTAATATCTGTTCTATCGCATCCAAAAACGTTGTTGCAAATGCCGGCAGTTATTCTGTAACAAAGTTTGCGCAGCTTGGTCTTAACCATGTTATGCGCGAAGAAATGAAAGCTTACGGGGTAAAAGTAACGGCTGTTTTGCCCGGGTCAACTTTAACAGATTCCTGGGCAGGAACAACCATTCTGCCCGAAAAATTTGTTTTGCCGGAAGATGTAGCCGCTGCCGTAATCAATTGTTTAAAAATGAGTGCCGGTGCCAATGTGGACGAGCTGATTATCCGCACAACAACAGGAGAAATCTAAAATTATAGTATAAAAAGAGTATGGAAAAGAAATTGTACCGGGACGAAAACCGGAAAGTTATTGCTGGCGTTTGCGCCGGCTTGGCAGATTATTTTAACGTAGATGTTACCATTGTACGTTTAATTTTTGTTTTTACGCTGGTTTTTCACGGCGGCGGAACACTTGCTTATATCGTTTTATGGATTGTTGTGCCGAGAAGAAAAGGCGTTTTAAATGATCCTACCGTAGATTATACCGTGCACGATGCAAAACAGCCATTTCAAACGGCCAACCCAAACATCAGGATAAACAACAATAAAGATGTAGCGCAAATTGGCGGAGTTGTGCTGATTTTGCTGGGCGTTTTTTTCCTGCTGGATCAACTCGATTTCATTCCTGAGTGGTTTAATTTTGAGCAGTTTTGGCCGGTTATCCTGGTTGTGATCGGTTTAGGGCTGATCTTCCGTTCCAAAAACAGCACTATAGAACCAAAGGCTGACCTTCCGAAAGAAGACTGGTCTGGCATCAATCCAAACGAAAACACAAAAGATATTTAAACCATGAAACGCAACAGGTTATTTACCGGTTTGCTGCTGCTGGGCATCGGCATACTGTTTTTACTGGATAATTTTAATGTGATCAATTTTCATTGGGGAAACGTGCTTAGCCTTTGGCCGCTGTTCCTGATTATCAGCGGTGTAAACCTTATTTTTTCGCATTATAACTCCATTGGGGCAACTGCTATAAAAGTGCTGGTTTTTGCAGCCATGTTTGTTTGGGTTGTTTACCGCGGCGTTATGCCCAGGGAAAATCATTTTTGGGGACGTCATTTTAACAACAATACTTTCTTCAATAATGACGATAGTGATGATGACGACGATGACAATAACAGCAAAGGTGTTTTTAAACTGGAAGGAAGCAGCACTTATAAAGAACCGTATACGCCAGCCGTAAAAGTGGCTTCGCTAAATATTAAAGGCGGCGGTGCAACGTATATTTTGCAGGATACAACTAACCAACTTTTTAGCGCCAATACACAAGAATTATCAAGTAAGTTCCACTTCAATACTACAGCCACCGATTCTGGCAAAGCGATCATTTTTAATAGCAGCAATTCGCGCCATTCCATCAATTGGGACAATGACAAAGGCGACCAGGCCACTATCAAATTAAACAGCAACCCAGTTTGGGACATTGACATTGCTTCGGGCGCGAGTAAAATGGATTTGGATTTAACGAAGTTTAAAATCAGGAAATTGTTGGTAAAAGGAGGCGCTGCTTCAATGGACGTGAAATTAGGTCTGCCCGTAACAGGCAACACAACGGTTGACGTTTCCACCGGTGTTTCCGAAGTTAAAATCAGTGTTCCATCTGGTGCAGCTTGCCATATCAACAGTAAAACAGGTTTGTCTTCCAGGGATTTCGACGGATTTACATCCAAAAGCGATAACGAATACGAAACGCCGGGTTTTGCAAATGCACCCCAAAAGATCTATATCAGTTTAAAAGGCGGCATTTCTGATTTTAGCGTGAAGCGATATTGATTTTGATGCGATAAAAGAAGCATTCAGCTTAAAAAACGGAAGACCGATACTTTAAATCGTATCGGTCTTTTTTGTTTTTATCGAAACCAAAACTTTATAAATAATTTTTTAGTTTTATTACTATTTTTTTAGTTATAATTGCTTATTAAATTTTTGATACGCTTATTGATAATGAAAACGATACTAAACCTTTTCCTGATTTTTGTTCTGTTTATAAAATCATCTTACGCACAAACAGCAGAACCGGCACAAGCCCAGGCTACTTACCATTTTATCCATGTTCGGGATACCACAGACCGCGCGCATCCTTACACCGAAGATTTACTGTTGCTGTTAGGCCGAAATTCGAGTGCTTGTACCAGTATTAATGCCCTTTTGCAGAACGAAAATTTTGTAAAGGAGGTACAAAACCAGGTAAAAAGCGCAGTCGATCCAAATCATATTAACTTAAATATCAGTGCAAAAAGGCCGGTTTCTGATGAGTATTTCCAATTCTTCTCTACACATAAATTGTTCATCAAGAAAAATTTATTAAACGATTATTTAGTAGAAGAACCGATGCCAGTAATCAATTGGAAAATCAGCAGCGATACTTTGACTATCAATGGTTTGCGTTGCCAGAAAGCAAATGCTGTTTTTAAAGGCAGAAATTACGAAGCCTGGTTTTGTGCAGTTTTGCCTTTTCATGCCGGACCATGGAAATTGCAAGGTTTGCCCGGATTAATTGTAGCAGCCAGCGATAGTAAAAAAGAAGTACAATTTAAATTTGCAGGTTTTGAGCAAATCAACAATCCGAAATTGATGGTGAAATTACCGGAAGATGCAATCCCCACTACGCAAAAAGAGTTTGAGCGTTTGCAGGAAGTGCGAAAAACCAATCCCGCGGCTTTATCTAAACTGGCAGGTAAAAGTCCTAAATCTCCATTGGATGATATAGATGGTTCCAGAATCAGCTCTATAAATGTAACGGCCCCCGATTATGGTTTCAGTAAAAACAACAATAATCCATTGGAGTTGCCCGAAAAATAAAAGCAATTTATCCTTTAAAATATTTTTCTTATGAAAAAATGGGTACTTCTTTTACCGGCTATTTTATTGGTTTTCCAACTTGTAAAAGCGCAAAAAACAGATGCAGCGGTTGCAATTGTGCGTTACAGTTTTTCGCACATCCGTGATACAACTAACAAAGCAAAAGTTTACACCGAAAACATGGAATTGCTGCTGGGTAAAAATGCAAGTGTTTATCGAAGCGAAGATCAACGTTTGCATGATGAAAAAATGAAACAGCTGATCGCCGATCGTGCTAAAACCGGAACAACCAGTATGATGAATTTTGCCGGAGTAGGCGGGCCTCGTGGTTCCGTCATCAAAATTTACCAATATCAGGCAGAGCGAAAAATGATCTGGCAGGAAAAGATCATTAACATTTATTTAATGGATGAAACTTTGCCTGTCATCAATTGGAAAATTACTGCAGATACAACCAGCTTCGGAACTTTGCATTGTCAGAAAGCTACTACTATTTTCAAAGGTAGAAATTACGAAGCCTGGTTTTGCCCGGCATTACCTTTCCGCAGCGGACCGTGGAAATTGAATGGTTTACCTGGATTAATTGTGGAAGCAAGCGACAGCAAAAAAGAAGTAGTTTGGAAGTTTGCCGGATTGGAAGACGTGAGTAAAATACCTGAAGAATCCGTTCCGGTTGCAGAAAGTGGCACTTCCAATAAAAAACCAGAACTTTCAATTCTGACCAGAGAAACTTATTCTTTCAAAACAATTGAGTTACCAAAGGATGGATTGAAAACTACTGAAAAAGAATACACAAGGCTTAAAGAAGCGATGAAAAATGATCCGCAAGGATTTATGAATAATACTTTTGCCGCTGCTGGTTCGAGTGCAAGAGTTTATATTACTTCGCGTGGTACTCCTGCAAAAAACATAATCAACAATCCAATAGAATTAACCAACAAACCATGAACAGTTTTGACAAGCTGTTTTTATCGGTTGTTTTTTTGCTTGGATGGAAGGTTAGTGTGGCGCAAAACATTCGTGGCACGGTTACCGATAGTTTGGGCAAAGCGGTTGCTTATGCAAATATCAGCCTTAAAAACAGCAGCAACCTAATTTTAGCTTACCAGGGAAGCAATGAAAAAGGCCAGTTTTTATTGCATATTCCGGAAGGGATCGACCTGAAAAATTTGCTGGTGGAAGTAAGTTGCATTGGTTTTAAAACGCAAAACAAAGCTTTTCTTACTTCGGCTTCCGTTTATAATTTTAAACTTTCTGCGGCCAGTAACCAGCTTAAAACCGTTACCGTTCGGGATAATCGCCCCAGATTGAAAACCAGCGGCGATACGTTGAGCTATAAAGTTTCCGATTTCAGCAGTCCGCAAGACCGCGTTATTGGCAATGTGATTAAAAAATTGCCGGGAATTGATGTGGACGATAACGGTAAGATCAAGTATAACGGTAAAGCCATTTCGCAATTGTATATCGGCGGCGATAATTTGCTGGATGATAAATACAATATTGCCACGCGTTCAATTCCTCATGGCGTAGTCGATCAGGTTCAGGTGATGGAAAATCATCAGCCTATCAAACTGCTTAAAAATAAAGTGGTAAGTGAAGATGTTACGCTCAATCTAACTTTTAAAAAAGATGCAAAATTGCAATTGGTTGGGCAGGAAACATTAGGCGCAGGTTTGCCAAATAAATATTATGCTGATTTGAATGCGATGGCGTTTAAAGATCAATACAAAGCCATCAACTATTTAAAAGCAAACAATTATAGTTTGGATTTGCAGCAGGATTTGGTATCGCACAATTTATCAGATTATTTAAAAAGATTGGATAATGATAAATCAGATCCAATTTTAACTTTGGGCACAGCCGGCGATCCAAACTTGCCGCGCAACCGATACTTGTTTAACAACTCTGCTTTGCTCAATTTAAACAATTTGGTTCATCTGAAAAAAGATGTCCAATTGAAAGTTAACTTGTACGAATTACATGATGTGCAGCGGCAATATTACCAGAAAAAAACAGAAATTTATTTGCCGGAAGATACAGTTCGATACAGCGAAAGTCAGCAAAATAAATTACGGCCGGATTTAATACATAGCCAGTTTACGTTGAATGTAAACAAAGACAAATATTATTTAAATGATGCGCTGGTTTTGGATTACAATCATCAGTCTTCGTATTCCAATTTAACAGCTAACAACGTTCCGGTAAATCAAATTTTGAAAGATAATCCGTTAGATTTTTCTAATGAATTTAGCTTGCTACAAACGTTAAAGTTTAATCATATTATAGAAATTTATTCTTACGTTAACAGATCCACACAACCGGAAACACGCACCATTGACCCCAACTTTAACAATGCTGTTTTTAACGAGGGAAAATTGTATTCGCAATTGGTGCAAACGGTAAACGTGCCTTCGTTTTTCACCAACAATTATTTGTCGTACAAAGTTCCGGGCCAAAAGATCACGCAAAGTTATAAAGTAGGTTTCAGTTTGCAATCGCAACAATTACAATCAGCTTTAAATGTGGTACAAAATGATCAAACTATGAATGCTTTTGCAGATAGTTCGGCCAATCAAACACACTGGTTGCGCAAGCGGATTTATGCAGAAACGCAATTTGATTTGCCCGGAGATCGATTTAAAGCAAGTATCAATTTACCGGTCAGCTTGCAGCAAATAGATTATTCGGATAGTTTGTACCACTTTAATCAAAGTTTAACGCGTTTGTTTTTCAATCCGAAAATCAACCTGAGTTATAAACTGGCGACAGAAAAAACCATCAGCTTTAATTACAATTTAAGAAATGAATTTGGCAACATCCAGGATGTTTACCGCGGATATATTTTAACCAATTACCGCTCGTTATATGCCAACAATGCAGCTTTAACCGAACGGCAAAGCAATACTTTTTCCCTGAATTACAATCATCGTAAAGCCATTACCATGTTCTTTTTCTCGGTCAATGCTTCTTATAATCATATCACCAGTAACAATATTGCATCCAGCATAATTACTAATAGTTTTCAGCAACGCGTACTTTTACCTTATAAAAACAGCATTGATTCCTGGACGATAAATACCAATACAAGTAAATATATTTTTGCTTTGCATACAACTGTTAGTGCTGGTTTTATGTTACAATCCAATCGTTCCAATCAAATTCAAAATGGTGAATTGCTTCCTTATAATACAACTTTAAACAATTTTACCGCCAGTGCCGAAACCAAGTTTAGCAACCAATTAAATGCAAGTTACAAGATCAATTATAGTAGAACAGAAAGTTCTTCTCCGGCAGTAATTTCGAATACAATTGTAAAACAATCGGTTCAGGAAGCTGCCATTAACTATTCACCTATTAACAATTTGCTGGTAAACTTTTCGGGCAATTATTACTTAACCATGCAAAACCAAAACAACAATTTAAAGTATTTTTTTGCAGATGCTTTTGCTAAATACAAGTTCAATAAAATCCACACGGACTTGGAACTCAACTTAAACAACATCCTCAACACTAAAACTTATAGTTCGGTGTATTTATCGGCCAATACTTATTCGTTTAGTTCTTACCAGCTTCCGGGAAGGATGATGCTGGTTAAAGCAACTTTTACGCTTTAGTTCAAGTTAATACTCTTTTTATACCGATAAAAACAGTATCGGCTTTTTATCATCGCTGTCATTTTGACCGAAGGGAGAAATCTTCTTTCAACTTTTTTAGACTTTAGGTTGATGGAAGAAGTATACAATGTTGCTTTGAAGAAGATTTCTCCTATCGTCGAAATGACAGAAACTTACACCGCATCCGAAAGTGAAGAAAACGTAAAATCCCTAATTTTCATTGGTGGGATCATCGCATGGATACCAGATTCGCCACTAACGGTACGTTCAGGTTTTCCTAAAGCTTCCAGATTGTTCAACATAATAACCGGACTTTCATTAAACCTGAAATTTTTGATTGGAAATTTGATCTGGCCATTTTCAATATAAAAAGTACCATCACGCGTTAAACCAGTCAGCAATAAAGTTTGCGGGTCAACTGAACGGATGTACCAAAGCCGTGTAACCAAAATCCCTTTTTCGGTACTTTTGATGAGGTCTTGCAAAGACGATGTTCCGCCTTCCATCACCACGCCATCGGGTTGCGGTACTGCTTTTACACCTTGTTTTTGTGCCCAGTAACGCGAGTAAAACAGGTTTTTGACCACGCCTTTTTCTATCCAGGCCACTTTTTCCTGCGGCCTGCCGTCGCCGCTCCAGATACTGGTTGGCAGATCCGGGTTTTGCGGATCAGAATAAATCGTTACCCGTTCGTCCACCAATTTTTGTCCGAGTTTAGTTTTCCCTCCGGGGAGGCTGATATAACTTCTTCCTTCGTCGGCTGAGCGGGCATCAAAATTAAAAAACAAATTTTCGAGCAAAACAATTGCTGCAGATGGTTCCAAAATCACCGTATATTTCCCCGGTTCGATGGCTTTTGCCGCTGCTGAACCTGCTGCTTTCTGCGCTGCAGTTTTGCTAATTGTCGCAACATTTAACTGGTTCACATCAGTATAACCTTTGGAAGCGTAACCAGAACCTTTTCCATCAGGCGTCCTCAACGTTACATTAAAATTAACGTTGGTTGCTGTGTTGTAGGCGAACAAACCTTTTGAGTTCATCATCGCCGAAAAACCTGCCGTGTTTTCGTAAAACCCGGCAGCCGTTAAATTGCTGCTTTTGGCAATTTGCAAACTCTCGGCAACGGCATCGGCACGTTGTTTTGGGTTGATGTTAGCCGTAGATTGAACAAAAGTTTTAGATTCGGCATAATTTTGAGGCCCTAAAAAAGGCATGAACTCCGGGTTTTCTGGTGCCAGTTGTGCCAGTTCTTCTGCCCGTTGCACTACTTTTCGTAACGAGGCATCATCAAATTCGTTGATTGTTGCCACGCCCAGCTTCTTGCCAAAAGCAGAAGATACGACCAAACTTTGATGACTAACGCCGCCGCTGGTAGAAACTGCGTTACGCGCATAACGGATGTTTCCGCCATCAGCTCCGCTTAAATTGACTTCGCATTCATCCGCTTTAGAAAAGCTGAGGACTTTTTTTAACAGTGCCTGCGCTTCTTCTTTATTTAATATTGCCATCGTTGATTTGGATTAACATTGTCTGAATTGGGATTTTTGGGATTTAAGGATTTTTGGATTGAGAATTTGCCTGTATTTGGATTTGTTAATTAATGGATTGTCGTATAACCTGAATCAAGGTGAATCCAAAAATCATCTAAATCCAAAAAATCCAAATCATATTTTCCTCGCCGTATTAATCACATTAACCCCATTAAAACGCGTTGTTGCCGAACCGTGCGAAACAGAACTGATTTGTGTTGGCTGGCCTTTTCCATCAAAAAAAGTTCCGCCTAAACGGTAATCGCGTTCATCACAAATGGCTGCGCACGAATTCCAGAATTCCTGAGTGTTGGATTGATAAGCCACATCTTTCAGCATACCGCCGATTTTGCCATTTTTGATCTCGTAAAAAAGCTGTCCGCTAAACTGGAAATTGTACCGTTGCTGATCGATCGAGTAGGAGCCATCGCCAATAATGTAAATCCCTTTTTCTACATTTTTGACCATATCGGCAACACTAAGCGGCGTTTTTCCGGGTTCCAAAGAAATATTTGGCATCCGCTGAAATTGCACATTGCTCCAACTATCAGAATAACAGCAACCTTGCGATTCATTCAAGCCTAAAATATGCGCCTGGTCGCGGATACATTGGTAATTCACCAAAACACCATCTTTAATAACATCCCATTTTTTGGTGGCAACGCCTTCATCATCGTAACCAACATAACCTAAAGAAGTTGGCTGAAGTTTATCCGCCACAATATTTACCAGTTTACTGCCGTAGTTAAACTTTTTAGATTTCCATTTATCCAGCGTTAAAAAGCTTGTTCCGGCAAAATTGGCTTCGTAACCTAAAACGCGGTCCAGTTCGGAAGGGTGGCCGGAAGATTCGTGAATCGTTAAATATAAATTTGTTGGATCAAGCACCAAATCAAATTTTCCGCCATCTACAGATTTTGCGCTTAGTTTTTCTTGCGCCTGCACGGCTGCCAGTTGCGCATCTTCCAGCATATCGTAGCGTTCTTTGTAAAGTACAGTTGGTCCGCCTTTTATTTTATCCGATTCCCGCGGCATTAAATATTCGTAACCCATGCCTTTTGGCGCGCCTAAGGAGTTTCGCGTTTGAAACTTTCCGGATTTAGAATCAATTTTAGTGACCGTAAAAGTTGGCCAGATGCGGTGAATATCCTGGTCGATGTATGAGCCATCGGTAGAAGCAAAATATTTCTGCTCATCCACCAAAAATAGTTGCGAATCCACAAAGCTGGCACCGCTTTTCATGGCAGCGGCGTTTACGGCAAGCAGCAAATCTACTTTTTCTTTGATCGGGATTTCAAAAGCATTTTTCTCGATGGGCGTTTTCCAGCTTACTTCGCCATAACCCTTTTGCGGAGCCAATTGTACGGGTTCAAGCAATAACCTGGAATTTTCTTTGGCGATAGCCGTAGCCAGTTTTGCGGTTTGTGCGATGCTGTCGTTGTCCAATTTATCGGTTGCGGCAAATCCCCAACTGCCGTTTGCAATTACGCGGATGCCCATGCCAAAAGATTCGGTGTTAACAATATTCTGCACCTTGTCTTCCCGTGTAATCACAAACTGATTCAACGCGCGACCCAACCGAACATCAGTATAAGTTGCACCGGCAGAACGGGCTGCGTTGAGGGCAACATCGGCCATTCTCTTTTTGGCAGCCACATCAACCGGGTTTGACGGCGCATCTAAAGGAACGGGTTTGCCCATTGCCGGAAGATTGGACAACATGGAAGCACCAAAGCCCATGCCTGCGAGGTAAACAAAATCTCTTCTTTTCAAAATATTGGGTTTTTTAGAATGAATGATTGTTCTGTTAAGTGATGATTTTATATCGATAAAAGAAGCAAATTAAACCGCATCTGAAAGCGACGAAAACGTAAAATCCCGAATCTTCATCGGCGGGATCAGCATGTTGCCAACGCGTTCCGGTTTGCCTAAAGTTTCCAAATTATTCAGCATAATGATCGGACTTTCATTAAACCGAAAATTTTTCACCGGAAATTTAATTTGTCCGTTTTCAATATAAAAAGTTCCGTCGCGCGTTAAACCCGTGTACAATAATGTTTGCGGATCAACTGCGCGGATATACCAGAAACGCGTAACCAAAATACCTTTTTCGGTATTTTTGATCATCTCCGCCAGCGAAGAATTGCCGCCTTCCATAATGATGGCTGCTGGCCGCGGTGCTCCTTTTGCCGCCTTTTTTTCGGCCCAATACCGGCTGTAGTGCATGTTTTTAACCACGCCTTTATCAATCCAAACCGTTTTTTCCTGCGGTCGGCCATCACCGCTCCAACTGCTGGAAGGCAGTTCCACGTTTTGCGGATCGGAATAAATCGTTACTTTTTCATCTACCAGTAATTCGCCCAAACGCGTTTTGCCGCCGGGTTTACTTAAAAAACTCCGGCCTTCATCTGCCTGGCGCGCATCCATCGCGTTAAACATGTTTTCCAGCAGGTTTTGTGCAGCCATCGGCTCCAAAATAACCGTGTATTTTCCCGGTTCTATCGCTTTGGCTTCTGCGGAACGAACTGCTTTATCGGCAGCAATTTTAGTTTCGTTGCCAACGTTCAGCTTACGTACATCGTTAAAAGTTTTAGAAGCATAACCCGAACCGCGGCCATCTGCCGTTCTCAACGTAACCGAAAAATTAACGTCTGTAGATTGATTGTAAGCGAACAAACCTTTCGAATTCATCAAAGCCGAAAACCGGTTGCCGTTCTCCAAAAAACCGGCTGCTGTTAGTTTGTTAGTTTTAGAGATCTGCAAACTTTCAAAAGCGGCATCAGCACGATATTTTGGGTCGATGGCAGCCGTTTCTGCCACAAAAGTTTTAGTTTCAGCATAAGTTTGAGGACCTAAATAAGGCAGAAACTCAGGATTATCCGGAGCCAGTTGCGCCAGTTCTTCCGATCTTTGAACCACTTTTTGCAATGAAGCATCATCAAACTCATTAATGGTAGCCGTGCCTAACTTTTTCCCAAATACCGATGAAACCACCAATCGCGTAGATTCAATGCCGCCACTGGTAGAAACCGAACTTAACGCATAACGCAAATTTCCGCCTTGCAAACCATTAAAATTGACTTCACATTGTTCTGCTTTAGAGAAGCTTAGTACTTTTTTTAGCAGCGTTTGCGCCTGTTCTTTACTGTAAATTGCCATATTGATTTGGATTTCTTGGATTTAAATTATTGTCTGAATTTGGATTTTTTGGATTTATAGATTTTTGGATTTTTGAATATCGCCTATAACTCGCGTGCTAATCAAATCCCAAAATCCACTAATCCCGCCAATCCAAATCAGATTCTTCTCGCCGTATTAATAACATTAACCCCATTAAACCTGGTCGTAGCGCAACCATGAGAAACCGCGCTAACTTGTTCCGGCTGGCCTTTTCCATCAAAAAAAGAACCGCCTAAACGGTAATCCTGCTGATCGCAAGTTTGGGTGCAGGAATTCCAGAATTCACGGGTGTTGGATTGATAAGCCGCATCGTTAACCAAACCAACAATTTTGCCGTCCTTAATTTCGTAACAAAGCTGACTGCTAAACTGGAAGTTATAACGCTGTTGATCAATAGAATAAGAATTACGGCCAAACATGTACAAACCTTTTTTAATGTCTTTGATCATATCTGCAGGTTTTAACGGAGATTTCCCGGCTTGCAAAGACACATTCGGCATTCTTTGGAATTGAACGCTGTCCCAACTATCGGCATAACAGCAACCTTGCGATTCTTTTAAACCCAAAATATGCGCCTGGTCGCGGATGGTTTGGTAATTCACCAAAATCCCTTTATCAATCAAATTCCATTGCTTGGTTTTTACGCCTTCATCATCAAAACCAACAGCACCCAGAGAACCTTGCTGCAATTTATCAGCAACAATATTTACCTGCGGACTACCGAAATTGAAGTTTTTAGCTTGCCATTTATCCAGCGTTAGAAAACTGGTCCCGGCAAAATTGGCTTCGTAACCCAAAACGCGGTCGAGTTCGGTTGGATGGCCGACAGACTCGTGAATGGTGAGGAAAAGGTTGGTTGGATCTAAAACCAGGTCATATTTTCCAGGTTCGATAGATTTGGCCAGGATTTTTTCGTCCAACTGCTTTGCTGCGGTTTGCGCATCTTCCAGCATGTCGTAACGCTTTTTATACAGCGTAATTACGCCGTGGATTTTTTCTTCTTCCTTCGGGATCAAATATTCGTAACCCATTCCCATCGGTGCGCTTAACGAATTTCGGGTTTGAAATTTCCCGGATTTTGGGTCGATTTTAGTAACCGTAAAAGTTGGCCAAATGCGATGAATATCCTGATCGATATAAGAACCATCCGTAGAAGCAAAATATTTCTGCTCGTTCACCACAAAAAGCGAATTGTTGATGAAGTTGGCACCCGCTTTTAAAGCCGCTGCATTTACCGAAAGCAGCAGATCAGCCTTTTCTTTTACCGGCACTTCAAAAGCATTTTTTTCAATTGGCGTTTTCCAGCTTACTTCGCCGTAGCCTTTTTGCGGTGCCAATTGTACGGGTTCGGTCAATAATCTGGAGTTTTCTTTGGCTATGGCAATGGCTAACGAAGCAGCTTTGGCAATGCTGTCATTATCCAGTTTATCTGTCGCCGCGAAACCCCAGCAACCGTTGGCAATAACACGGATGCCCATGCCGTACGATTCTGTATTGGCAATATTTTGCACTTTATTTTCACGGGTGATGATCGACTGGTTGAGATAGCGGCCAATCCGAACGTCAGCATAAGTGGCACCTTTGGAACGCGCTGCGTTTAAAGCTACATCGGCCAGCTTTTTTTTGATGGCGGCATCAACCGGCGTTAAAGCATCCTCCAACGAAATAGCTTTGCCCAAAACCGGAACGCTTTGTAACATCGTGGCACCAACACCCAAACCGGCCAGGTAAATAAAATCTTTACGTCTCAAAATTTATCAATTAATTTAACTGAGAGCAATGTAATCAAATCAATAGGATAATTTTCTGTGTAAAGAAAAAATTATATTGAAGGAAAATTTATGACGATACTTCTTTTACCGGTGTTTTTTTGATGACCCTCATTGTTTCTTTCGATACGAAGAATGACGGTGAAACTACCAAACATTCACCCATTTGAAAAGTTAAAATCAGGAGAATAATTTATTTATGGATTTCATCCTTCAACCCAAATTTCGGAACCTAATTTCGATGCTTCTTTTATCGGTCTTTTTTTCGTGCCACAGCATTGGGCCAGGCGGCTTGTTTAAAAAAATGTCTCCGCATGAAACTTATGGCAACCGTTTAAAAACAGCCGGATTACAACAAACGGCGATGGGGAACGCCTGGCTTCAAATGGCCGATCAAAGTTTGGGCAAAGCCGTACACATTACCATTCCGTATAAAGAAACCGGTTTTTTTGCTGCCGAGCGTATCCAAGCCGCTACGTTTCAGTTTGAAGCAAAAAGAGGAGAGAAGCTGTACATCAGCCTCAGCAAAAACCCGGTACAAAATTTTAATGTTTTTGTGGATATCTGGCAGCAAAAAGACCAGCAAAACCAGTTGCTGGCTTCCGCAGATACCACCGGAAAACCTTTGGTGCTGGAAGTGAAACAAGCCGGCATTTACCTGCTTCGTTTACAACCCGAATTATTACGCAGCGGCGAATACACACTGACCATTCAATCCGGACCGTCACTTGCCTTTCCAGTCGCAGAATCCGGCAAACCAAACATTGGCAGTTTTTATGGTGCTGATCGCGATGCTGGTATCCGCAAACATGAAGGCATTGATATTTTCGCCAAAAAAGGAACGCCAGCTTTGGCCGCAGCCAACGGAACAGCGCAGCCAGGCGAAAATAAATTAGGCGGAAAAGTAGTTTTCCTTCATCCTGACGATGCCGATTATACTTTGTATTATGCACATCTGGATTCACAGTTGGTGCATAATGGCCAGCATGTTTCTATCGGCGATACCGTTGGTTTGGTTGGCAATACCGGCAATGCCCGCACCACGCCTTCGCACTTGCATTTTGGGATTTATACCAATGGCGGCGCGGTTAATCCGCTTACTTTTGTTGCGCCAGTCACCAAAAAAGCCGAACCTATTACTGCTTCGCTTAAAAACCTCAATGCAACCGTTCGTACCACTAACAAAAGTAAATTGTATGCAGCACCCACTGAAAAATCACCGGTAAAAGAAGCATTGCCCGAAGGCACAGCGTTGTTTGTGGAAGTGGCAACCGGCAATTATTACAAAGTCAATTTACCAGACGGACAAGCGGGTTATGTAGGAAGTAAAGCCATCAACGCAGTTAATTTGCCTTTGAGAAGGATCACTTTAAAAACCCAACAACCTTTATACAACCAGCCGGATACATTATCGCCTAAAAAACTAATTCTTGCAGCCGGAAAACCAGTAAATGTGCTGGGTAATTTTGAGGCTTTTTATTTGGTGGAAGATGAGAGCGAAATTGGTTGGGTGAAGAAGTAGGTTGGAGGTGGTTCTTGTTTGATGAAAACGTTGCATTAGAAAAATTGATTACGAAAATGGATTGTTAGAGGAGATGGGCAGGTGCGGTAAAACTTTATCATTTCGAAGACAGAGCGATATTCTTCAAACTTATTTAATTGAGGTTCACATTTTGTGAACTTTTTTTGTTAATTTCGTTAAACGAATGAAAGTTCACCTGATCAAAAAACAAACTTTAGAAGATTTTACTAACCAGCACCCAAGAAGTAAAACCTCTTTGGAAGACTGGATAGAAAAATTAAAACTTGCAGATTGGAAACAGCCAAACGATATGAAAAGTACCTACAACACGGCTGATCTATTAGGTAAAAGCAGTAACCGGGTTATCTTTGACATTGCCGGGAATAATTACCGGATGATCTGCAAATATCAATTTGGAATAAAGCAAGTGCACTTATTTGTTTGCTGGCTGGGAACACATGCAGAATACGACAAAGTTTGTAAACAAGACGAGCAATACACAATTAATCTTTATTAAAATGGAAGCAACTATTTTAAAATATACAATCATCAAAAACAGAAGCCAGTACGATGATTATTGCAAACTATTAGAAGCTTTGTTGAATGAGGAACACACCGAATTTATACAAGATGAAATTGATTTACTAACGTTGTTAATCGAAAAATTTGATGAGGAAAATAACACTTTTCAACAAAGCGATCCTATAACATTGCTGCGTTCTTTTATGCAGGATCATCAATTAAAACCACAAGATTTAACCGAAATTTTAAGCATTAGCAAAGGTTATGTTTCTGATATTTTAAACTATAAAAAAGGTTTATCAAAAGAGGTGATCCGAAAATTGGCTGAGCATTTTAAGGTTAGGCAGGAAGCTTTTAATCGTTCGTATGAATTAAATCATAAGTGTTAGCCTAAACGTTAACCATTAATATAATTATAGAAAATGTGATTAAGTTTTTAAGTCTCGTTTGCCATAAAGCAGAACCATTTTTGTTTTTTCGTTCCCTCAGTCGTTGATAATAATACCATCTTGAACAATTATTGATGAAAACATTCCAAATCTATATTTCCCATCTGGTGCTGGTCTATTATTCATAAAAGCCGTTTGTCCTTTAAAGCTTATGCATGGTGGTATTTCTAAAATACCTTTATCTGTTTTATGTTGTACTAATTTAATATTATTACTTGTACCACTTTTTGAGCTTTCATTTGTTTGTTGGTGTTTTTTAATATTGTCATGCTCAATCACTGATTTAAAATACTTATATAATTCATTATAAGTTTTATTATTTAATGTTAAAGAAGCTCTTTGTTCGCGTTGTATATTAGTATTCTCTGCAATTAGTAGGAAACTTAGGGAAGCGTTTTTAAAGTTTTTGATTTTATATGTCTTTTGTCCAATTGGTTGAACAATACCAAAAGGTTCTAATCTTACTTTGTCGCTATTAATTGTTCTCCAAGAAAAAGTTATGTTTTCATCATATAAGAATGAAGTTTTGTCGGCGTGAAAAAAATCTATCTCAGGTAAAAAATTACTTCCATTTGGTTGTGAGAACTGCTGTGAACCTTTAGTCCTTCCACTATCGTATTTTGTTCTTCTTGAAACATCATTTAAAGTCTCGTATGCTTCAAGTATATCTTTAAAGCGTTCAGTAAAAAATTCATCTCCATCATTTTTGTCTGGATGGAATTTCATAGAAAGTTTCCTGTAAGCCTTTTTTATATCGTCAATTGTTGCAGTAGACTTAATTCCAAGGATATAATAATAATCTTTCATTTAGAAATTAAAGGTTTTAATCAAGTTGTCCACAACTGTAAATAGTTTTACGATATTGTAAATACTTTATTAGTTTTTGAAATTGTTCTAAAGCCAGTCAGTAACCCGTATCACCCTCCAACTTCAACACTCAAACTTGGCAGTTCCACTTGCAATTTTACTTTAGCTTTAAGCGCAGTAAAAACTTTCATCAAAGTATCCATAGTTACATTACTTGCATTACTTTCCAACCTGGAAATCTGGGCTTTTTGCACTCCAATTAACTTGCCTAATTCTTCTTGGGTTAAATGGCGTTCTTGCCTGGTTTGCCGGATGGCTTTGCCGATTAAATTCATTTGCAATTCGTATTCAAATTTATCCCGTTGGGGCGTACCTTTTTCACCGATCAATTTGTCTTGAACCTGGTCTAACGTATAGGTTTTCATTTCTTTCTTAATTTTTCTTTGTCTGTAAAATATTTGGTTCTGGTTTGTTTTGCTTTTTGAATTTCACCTTCAGGAACTTTACTTCGTTTTTTGATGAATCCATGGGTAGATATTACTAAAGTTTCTGTAGCATCGGTTTTGTCCCAAAAAGCAAGAAGACGATACTGTAAACCTTGATAAAGCGTCCTGAATTCCCAAATTTCATCGTTAAGCTTTTTAAACAGTTCCGAGTCAGTTTCAACTTGTACTTTCCTAATGTTATAAAGTATCTTTTCATAATGCTTCCTTTCCAATCCACTCAAAAATTCAAACGCTTTGTCTAAAAATACGATCTCGAAAAGGTTATTCATTTTAAAAATACATTGGAAGTAAAAATAAGAAAAGTTTCGTTAAAATGAAACACTTCTTGGAGGAGAAATAATTTTACCAGAATTTTTCCTGCTAAAAGAAGCACAACCGAAAACGAAGTCCGATGTTTACACCTCTATGAATTCTTCCAATACAATCATCATCGGTGCCGGTGCCGCAGGTTTAATAACGGCTTTAGAGCTTACCAAAGCCGGAAAAAAAGTAATCGTTTTAGAAGCCCGAAACCGAATCGGTGGCCGTTGCTATACTTTTTCAGGAGATTATTTTACAACATCAGTAGAATTAGGCGCCGAGTTTATTCACGGCGAATTGCCGCTCACTTTAAAGCTGTTAAAAGAAGCAGGCATCAAATACGAAGCAGTTTCCGGAGATAATTTTCAATTTAGAAATGGAGAAATTAAGCAGTCGGAATTTTTTATGGAGCACTGGGCCGAGTTTGAGCAGGCTTTAAAAAAGGTGCAGGAAGACCAAACACTCGACGAATTTTTACAGCAATATTTCCATGAAAAAAAATATGCCGGACTGAGAAAATCTGTAAAACAGTTTGCAACCGGTTATGATACCGCTGATTCTAAGCGTGTTAGTTTGTTTTCTTTGCGGGACGAATGGTTGAGCGATCACGAAGAAGAAACCCAGTTTCGTATTCCCGGCGGTTATATCCAATTGATGGATTATTTGGCAAATGAAATAAAAAAGTTAGGCGGAGAAATAATCCTGGATTCTATAGTTCGGCATGTAAACTGGCAAAAAGGTTTAATTAATGTGATTACTACCGGGAATGCTTCTTTTACAAGCAAAAATTTAGTGTTAACCGTTCCGTTGGGCATTTTAACTTTAAATGGAAACGAAACGGGAGCGATCATTTTCAATCCTGATCTTCCTAAAAAAAGAAAAGCAGCTACCGAAATGGGTTTTGGTGCGATCATCAAAATATTGATTGAATTTACAGATCCTTTTTGGGAAGAAAAAGGATTAATCAACTTGCAGTTTCTGTTCTCCGAAGAAAAAATACCAACCTGGTGGTCGCAAAATCCACAGCAAAATAACGTTTTAACTGGCTGGCTCGGCGGCAAAGCAGAGGACGAAATGCAGCATTTGAATGATGATGAAATTTTGCAGGAAGCCGTCAGTTCACTCGCTCATATCTTTAATGTCGATGCTTCTTTTATCACCCAAAAAATAGTGTCGGCCAAAGTTTATAATTGGACGGCCGATCCTTTTACGCGCGGTTCTTACAGTTATGCAACTTTGCAAACGCAATCCGCCTTAAAAATTCTAAAAACCCCGGTTGCCCAAACTATTTATTTTGCCGGAGAGGCTTTGTTTGAAGGCGAACAATTAGGAACGGTAGAAGCGGCTTTGGTTTCGGGTTTAGAAGTGGCGAAAGAAATTTTGGATAGGGTTTGATAACATAAATTTAAAAGCCTCACCCCAGCCCTCTTCAAAGGAGAGGGAGACAAAGTGACGAACTTTTCAAAGCCCCTCTCTTTTTGGAGAGGGATTTAGGGTGAGGCTAAACCGGTTTTAATATCCATGACAGTACATGACAGGAGATTAACCCCGCTTAACTACTTTTAGCAAGTAACCAATTGAAACAATCTTTCTAAATCCAAAATTTAATGCAGGTCATACTTGGCGTAATTTTTCACTTTATAGGCGGCTTTGCTTCGGGCAGTTTTTACATTCCATATAAAAAAGTTAAAGGCTGGGCCTGGGAAAGTTTTTGGATTGTCGGCGGTATTTTTTCCTGGTTAATTGTTCCGCCGCTGGCTGCTTATTTAACCATTCCGCATTTTACCGAGATCATCAAAAATACCGATAACAGCATTTTGGCCTTAACCTATTTCTTTGGTTTGCTTTGGGGAATCGGCGGTTTAACTTATGGTTTGGGCGTTCGGTATCTCGGCGTTTCGTTAGGAAGCACGATTATTTTGGGTTTGTGTGCGGTTTTTGGTGCCTTAATTCCTTCTGTTTATTATGATTTTTTCCCGAAGGAAGGTAAAGATACCATCACCATTTTGCTGCATACCAGTTGGGGACAGCTTGTTTTAGCAGGTATTTTTATGTGTGCCGTTGGGATTGTGATTTGTGGAAAAGCCGGAACTATGAAAGAAAAGGAACTGCAAAAGCACACGATGGATGTGGAAGATAACAAGGATTACCGTTTTGGCCTTGGTATTTTTGTGGCCATCGTTTCCGGTATTTTAAGCGCTTGTTTCAATTTTGGATTGGAAGCCGGAAAGCCAATGGCCGATGTTGCCAACCATGTTTGGAAAAGTACACATCCGGGCAATATCAATTTTCTTTACCAAAACAATGTTACCTATGTAGTAATTTTATGGGGCGGATTGACCACTAATTTTATTTGGTGTATGATTTTGAACGCACGCAACAAAACATTTTCCAACTATACCGATCAAACTAAACCGCTTTTACGCAATTATATATTTTCTGCCTTGGCTGGCACCACTTGGTTCTTGCAGTTCTTCTTTTACGGCATGGGCGAAAGTAAATTGGGCAACGGTGCCAGTTCCTGGATTTTGCACATGGCCTTTATTATTTTGGTGGCCAACATTTGGGGCTTGGTTTTAAACGAATGGAAAGGTGTAAGCAAAAAGGCTTATGCAACCGTTCTGGGAGGTATTTTAGTTATCATTTTATCCGTCCTCTTGGTTGGTTATGGTAATTCAATCAACGCTAAATAAATTTTAATATAGACTTCAATTTTTTGAAATATGTCAGTATCAACAATACAACAATTTAAACAGGTAAGCTATTTGTGGGACGATGCCAAAGCAGCAGCGTTAGCCGGAGATGAAGTAGCATTATTAATTTACCGCTCTAATTTGTTGGGGGCCGATTTGCGTTTAACCAATTATGGCGGCGGAAATACATCTTGTAAAGTAATGTCTAAAGATCCGCTAACCGGCTCAGCAACCAAAGTGATGTGGATTAAAGGTTCTGGTGGAGACATTGGCACATTGAAAAAAAGCGGTTTGGCAGCACTTTATGTTGATCGTTTGCTGAGCCTGAAAAACGTTTACCGCGGTGTAGAACACGAAGATGAAATGGTGGAATTATTTAATCATTCTATTTTCGATCTGAATTCTAAAGCACCGTCCATCGATACGCCTTTGCATGGCTTTTTACCGTTTAAACATATCGATCATTTGCATCCGGATGCAGCGATTGCAATTGCAGCAGCAAAAGACGGCAAGCAAATTACACAAGATTTATTTGGCGGAACGATTGGTTGGGTTGAGTGGAAAAAACCTGGATTTGAGTTGGGTTTGCAACTGAAAGCTTGTCTGGATGCAAACCCGGGAATCCGTGGAATTATGTTGGGTTCTCACGGTTTATTTACCTGGGGCGATACCGCCTACGAAAGCTACATCAATACGTTAGAAGTAATCGAAAAATGCGCGGAATACTTAGAACAGAATTATGGTAAAAAAGGACCAGTTTTCGGTGGACAAAAAATCCAGAGTTTAGCAAAAGAAGACCGTTTAAAACAAGCTGCTGCTTTGGCACCGGTTTTACGCGGATTTTGCAGCAGTAAACAAAGCATGATCGGCCATTTTACAGATGATGAGCGTGTATTGGAATTCATCAATTCTAACGATTTGGATCGATTGGCACCGATGGGAACCAGTTGCCCGGATCACTTTTTACGCACCAAAATCAGTCCGTTGGTTTTGGATTTGGCTCCCGCGGATGATCTTTCGGATGTAACTGTATTAAAAGAAAAACTGGCTCCGGCTTTTGAAGCTTACCGCCAGATGTACACGGATTATTACAACACTTGCAAACACGCAAACAGTCCGGCCATCCGCGATACCAATCCGGTTGTAATTTTATATCCGGGCGTTGGGATGTTTACGTTCTCCAAAGACAAACAAACCACGCGCGTTGCTGCCGAGTTTTACACCAACGCCATCAACGTAATGAAAGGTGCGGAAGCGATTTCCGAATACACTTCCTTACCTCGTCAGGAAGCTTTCGATATTGAATATTGGTTGTTAGAGGAAGCAAAATTACAGCGGATGCCAAAGCCAAAAGCACTTTCCGGCCGCATCGCTTTAATTACCGGCAGCGCGGGCGGCATCGGGAAAGCCATTGCCAAAAAGTTTGTGGATGAAGGTGCAGTGGTAATCTTAAACGACATGAACGCCGAACGTTTAGAAGCCGCTGGCGAAGAATTTAAAAGTCTTTACGGCAAAGACTCTTACGGAACCGCCATTCTCGACGTTACCAAATTTACCGATATAAAAGAAGCATTCGATACTGCCGCCCTAACTTTTGGAGGTGTAGATATTATCATAAACAACGCCGGTTTATCAATCTCCAAAACCATTGAAGGCCACACGGAAAAAGACTGGGATTTGTTATACGATGTGTTGGTAAAAGGCCAATTCTTTGTTACTCAAGCAGCTACGGAAGTGATGCGCAAGCAAAATATCGGCGGCGATGTGATCAACATAGTAAGTAAAAATGCTTTGGTTTCCGGACCAAACAATGCTGGTTATGGATCAGCAAAAGCAGCTCAATTACATTTAAGCCGGTTAAATGCTGCCGAATTAGGTGCAGATGGAATCCGTGTTAACGTAGTAAATCCGGATGCCGTAATCAGCGACAGCAATATCTGGGCTGGCGGCTGGGCAGAAGGCCGAGCGAAAGCTTATGGAATTACCGTTGCAGAATTACCAGCTTATTATGCAAAACGCACCTTGTTAAACCAGATTATTTTACCGGATGATATTGCCAATGCTTGCTTTGCGTTCGTTGGCGGTTTGCTAAAAAAATCTACCGGAAATGTATTGAACGTTGATGGCGGCGTGGCTATGGCTTTTGTGCGATAAAAGAAGCATCACAAGTTAAATCAGTAGGAATTGTGAAGGATTCTTACTGATTTTCACAACGATAAACCAATTGTAACACATCCGAAATTTCGGACTAAATTAAAAACTGTGCAAATTGAAAAATATAAAATTGAAGAACAAAATCAGCAATTAGCAGCCAAACTGCAACGCAATTTTGATTTTGTGGGTGAACAGTTTTCAAACGTGGAAGCGGTTATTCAGAAATTAATTGATTTTCAGATTGCGATTCCAAGCTGGGCTTTAGGAACCGGCGGAACACGTTTCGGACGTTTTTCAGGCAGTGGCGAACCACGCAGCCTGGAAGAAAAAATTGAAGATGTAGGTTTGCTTCACGCATTAAACAAATCCAGCGGCGCGATTTCCTTGCATATTCCCTGGGATATCCCGCAAAATTATCAGGCGATAAAAACATTGGCTGCACAGCACGGCTTGCGTTTTGATGCAGTTAATTCTAATACTTTTCAGGATCAGGCTGATCAAAAACTAAGTTACAAAT
Organism: uncultured Sphingobacteriaceae bacterium; assembly: GCA_964251965.1. GTDB lineage: Bacteria > Bacteroidota > Bacteroidia > Sphingobacteriales > Sphingobacteriaceae > Mucilaginibacter_A. The sequence continues at coordinate 316,629 of CAXULQ010000002.1, forward strand.
TCGGTTCGCTGCAAAACGTAGATAAAGCAGTTCGTAAACAGGCCATCGATCATAATATTGAAGTAATTAAACACGGCATCGAATTAGGTTCTGATGCCTTAACCATTTGGCTGGCAGATGGTTCTGCTTTTCCCGGTCAGTTAAATATGCGCAAAGCTTTCCAAAATACGTTAGAAAGTTTACAGGAAATTTATGCAGCACTTCCAGAAAATTGGAAAGTTTTTGTAGAGTATAAAGCCTTTGAACCAAATTTTTATTCTACAACCGTTGCAGATTGGGGACAATCACTTTTGTACGCAACCAAGTTGGGTCCGAAAGCTTTTACATTGGTTGATTTAGGCCATCATTTGCCAAATGCCAACATCGAGCAAATTGTTGCTTTATTGCTGATGGAAGGTAAATTAGGCGGTTTCCATTTCAACGATTCCAAATATGCTGATGACGATTTAACAACCGGCAGCATCCGTCCGTACCAGTTATTCCTGATTTTCAATGAGTTGGTAGAAGGAATGGATGCGAAAGGAATGGATCATGCAACAGGTTTGGGCTGGATGATCGATGCTTCTCACAACGTAAAAGATCCGCTGGAAGATTTGCTGCAATCGGTAGAAGCCATCATGATTGCATACGCACAAGCACTTTTGGTTGATCGTAAAGCATTAAACGAAGCACAAGCAGTTAGCGATGTGGTTCGTTGTCAGGAGATTTTACAGGATGTTTTCCGTACCGATGTTCGTGCAATCGTTGCTGAAGCGCGCATTCGTGCAGGCGGCGCAGCCGATCCGTTAGCATTATACCGTTCTTTAAAAGTGCGGGAAAACCTGATCGGCGAACGTGGTTATAAAACCGTAGCAACCGGATTGTAAAGGAGTTGTAAGTAGAAAGTTATAAGTTTTAAGTAGTATGCGTTTTAGGCTGATACCTGAAAGCTGATACCTGAAATCCCAAAAAAATGAAAATCCCCGTCATAGCTATTTTCGATGTCGGCAAAACGAACAAAAAATTGTTCCTGTTTGACGAGGATTATAAAATCGTTTTTGAGCGGTCGGCGGAATTTAAGGAAACCGTTGACGAAGACGGCGATCCCTGCGAAAACCTCGAAAGCTTACGGCTTTCTATTTTTGATTCGCTGCGGGAGGTTTTTAAGCTTGACGAATTTGAAGTCAAAGCAATCAATTTTTCTACTTACGGTGCCAGTTTCGTTTATATCGATGAAAATGGGAAACCCCTGACACCTTTGTACAACTATTTAAAAGCGTATTCCGAAGAACTCAAAAAGCAGTTTTACGAGAATTACGGTGGAGAAGAAGAATTTTCCAGTCGTACTGCTTCACCAGTTTTGGGGAATTTGAACTCTGGTATGCAGCTTTATCGCGTCAAATACCAAAAACCGGAATTATTTAAACAGATTAAATACGCCCTTCATCTGCCGCAATATTTAAGTTATTTAATTTCCGGCCGTGCAGTCTCTGATATTACCAGTATCGGTTGCCATACCAATTTGTGGGATTTTACGCATAATACCTATCACGAATGGGTTACCAAAGAAGGTGTTTTAGAGAAGTTAGCACCTTTAATGCCCGCCGATCAGGTTTTGCCTGCTACTTTTCCGGGTAACAATTATTCGGTTGGCATTGGCTTGCACGACAGTTCGGCTGCTTTAATCCCTTATTTGGTCAACTTTCACGAACCGTTTATTTTGCTTTCCACCGGAACCTGGTGCATCAGCTTAAATCCGTTTAACCAGTCGCCGTTAACTGCCGAAGAGTTAAAAAAGGATTGTTTGAGTTACCTGCAATACCAGGGAAAACCAGTTAAAGCTTCGCGGATTTTTGCCGGTTACGAACTGGAAACGCAGGTAAAACGGATTGCCGAGCATTTTAACCAGCATCCGCATTATTACCGCACCATGCCTTTTAACGCAGCAATTATAGAAAAACTACAGCATCAGCCACACTTAAAAAGTAGTGCTAAAAACAGTATGGAGCTAAAAGAATCCGGCTTTGCACAGCGCGACTTGGCAGATTTTGCTACCGATGAAGAAGCCTACCATCAACTCATACTCGATCTTGTTTATCTGCAAAAAGAATCAACCCAATTGGTTTTAAAAGGAACAAACGTTAAGCGGATTTTTGTGGACGGCGGTTTTAGCAAGAATGTTATTTTTATGAAATTGCTGGCAGAAGCTTTCCCGGCAATTGAAGTTTTTGCAGCTTCGATGGCACAAGCTACGGCGGTTGGTACGGCGTTGGCTATTCATAATTCCTGGAACACCAAGTCTTTGCCCAATGATATTATTGAATTAAAATATTATTCGGTTACACATCAGGTGAAGGTTTAGATGCGGATTTCAGCGGATTAATAATCAAACTTAAACTTTTTTAAATCCGGTAAATACTTTTTTTGCCGGGTTAATTCCTGCTGATAAATTACCTGTCCCAGGTTTTTTAAAAACGGTAAACACACGGTTTCGTATTCGTATTTGTTATCGTTGTAGATTCCGTCTTCGTTGGATTGGACGACAGCGGTCAGCATAAATTCTACTTTATTTTTGAAATCTACGACGTAAGCATTGTCTATATCATAACCATAAGAATCGCCGATCTTATTAAAAATGCGGATGTTTGGATTCAAACTTGCATCCTTTTCAGAACCATAAAACAGAAACTTGCAGTACGTTGGCCAATATTCCGCTTGATTGTATTTTGGATAATTGCTTTCCGTTGGATACATACTCATGTACTTGTAAACCAATTGATAATCTTCTTTTTGGAGTTGAAATTGTTCTGAACTTGGATAAACTTCCGGGAACAATAGCCGCTTTAAAACTTCCTGCTGGTTTGTAATTGTAAATATATTTTTTTCAGAAAAATTAAAAGGTTGATTGACCAATTGATCATGATTATCTAAGTAACCTTTTCCCTGCAACATATAATCCAAGTTCATCGGATAATCATTCGGATCGAATTGTGCAGCTTGTTTGTAGATACTGTTTTTACCGGCAAAAAATTCAATTGGATTGGTGTGTTTGGTACTTTCTCCGGTATCGCCAACGGCTAATCTTCCAACAATCCGCGTTTGGTTTAAACCATATTTTTTGAGTTTTTGGTTGATTTCTGCTCTTCCCACAAACTCATACAAACGGTTGTACGCATCGTTATCACTCACCAATAAAATCTTTTTGATGTAATTTTGGATACTTGGCAAACCGTTCTCGGCAGAAGTATCGACCTTAACTTTGGTTTGCCCGGCAAAAGCACTGTCGGTTTGCATCGATGCTTCTTTTATGCCACTAATTTTAAGTTGGTTGGCTTTCTCCAAAGCAAAAATTAACGTCGGCAATTTTACGGTACTTGCCGGATAAAAGTAACGTTTTGGGTTTAAGTTGAAGCTGTACGAACGGAAATGCGACACGTTGTTTTCGTCGCGATCGATCTGCGTGTACAAAATCTGGACTTCGTTTTTGGTTGGATGCTGCAGGATTTTTCCGAATAATTCCGGCTTAGATTGAAGTAGTTTCTTGAGAAAAACAGTATCGGTTTTTTGTGCTGAAGTTTGCAAAGCGAGAAGGATAAAAATAGTGGATAAACGAAGCATCATTGTTCTAAATATACAGTAATTTTAATTTTTCTAAAGCTTGAAATTTATAAATTCATCAAACGTAATTGTTGCTTTATTAATTGATGGAAGATCAAACTAATTGGACACCTGCATCCAATGAAAACAAACTGGGTTTAACCGACAAAAACCTGATTAATGAACATGAAGCGAAAGGCATCGCTTTAACCGAATTATTTGTTTTTCAATTGGATGTCGATACAAGAATATCTACACAGCTAATATTGCAAATACATCGTTTTGCCTTTTCTGAGCTTTATGATTGGGCTGGTTCATGGCGTACCACAATAGTTACTGTTGGCCAGCTTATTCCGCCTGATCCTGCACGTATCCTCAATTTAATGTACCAATTTATTGATAACTTAAATTTCAAAATTGAACAAGCTTTAACTTTAAACGACCATATAGAGTGCCTGACTTTTACCCATTACGAATTTGTTCGTATTCATCCGTTTAATAATGGAAACGGCAGGACAGGAAGAATTTTGATGAACCTTGTAGCACTTAAATTTGGATATAAACCTCTCGAACTTTATCACCGGGAAGGTAACAGCAGAAAGATTTATATTGATGCCATGCAGTTAGCAGATACTGGAAACTTTAATGCTTTAACAGGTTTGATTCGAAAAGAATTGACCGCCTTTTAGCTCTTGCTCTTTCAACAAGTCCGAAACAATTTGCTTCACTTTTAATTTTGGAACTTGCTGGTCCTCTAATGCCATGGTAGAAAATACCGTGTTCGTTAGCATTTGGGTCAGGGCTTCTTTTTCTTTTAGTTGAGGGAATTTTTCGTTAAATTTCATTTCTGATGATAAAGGTACAAAGTTTTCTCATCAACTCATATAATCTGGATAAAAGCAATTTGCAACGGCAAAAAAAGTATAAGTTTCTTTTTTCAGCTTCAAAAATTTCTCATTTCCAAATTCCAATCCTTCTATTACCTTTGCGGCGCAATTGGTTCCCGGCCTTAACAACCGGGATTAAAAGGGAATCCGGTGTAAAACCGGAGCTGTCCCGCAGCTGTAAGCTCTATCAACCGATGCTGTTTTTATGCCACTATTTTGGGTAGCCAAAACGGGAAGGTGCAGCAAAGGGGAGCAAGCCAGAAGACCTGCCTTTAGCGAATAAATTCATGGCTTTCGGGGATTGAAGCTGGAATGTGAATGCTCTTTTTACGAGTGTATTTCCATTTTATTGGTCAATTTTTCGGTTTGCTGTGAGATGCGTTTCATCTTCACAACAAAAAATGAAAAAGAAATTTTACAAAAAAACGGCGGGCATCGCGCTTGCACAATTGGTGTTGGGCGGCACCGCACTCTTCGCCCAGGATTCTACCAGGATTTTAAAAGATGTTATTGTTTCGGCTACCAAAACCGACCAGAAACAATTACAAACCGGTAAAGTAATTACGGTTATCACACAGGACCAAATCGCGCGCAGCGAAGGCAAAAGTGTGGCACAATTGCTAAGCGAACAGGCCGGGATTATCGTTGCAGGTTCTGGCAGCAACCCGGGCTTAAACAAAAGTATTTTCGTCCGCGGCGCGGCAAGTGGTTTCGCCGTTACGCTGGTTGATGGTATTTTGGTTGGCGATCCATCTTCCACAGGTGGTGCTTTTGATATTCGTTTGTTTCCGATTGACCAGATTGAACGGATTGAAATTATCAAAGGCGGACAATCAACTTTATACGGCTCGGATGCGGTTGCCGGTGTAATCAACATCATCACCAAAAAAGGCGGACCGGAAGGGATCGGCGTTTACGGAACATTAACAGGCGGCAGTTATGGTTCGCAAAAGCAAAATGTGGGTTTTAACGGATCGATGGACAAGTTTTCCTACAATGTAAGTTACACGCACAATCAAACTGATGGCATTAGCGAAGCTGCCGATAAAAATAACACCGGAACTTTTGATCGGGATGGTTTTAACCAATCTGCTTTAAACGCAAATGTTTCTATAGAAGCGGCGCGCGGTTTACGGATCAGTCCGTTTTTCAGGTTTACAACTGGCTCCTACAAATATGATAACGGTGCTTTTGCCGATGCCAGCAACCAAAGTTTAAACCGTTTTTACAACACTGGTTTAACATCGCAATATAATTTAGGTGATAAAAACCGTATCAACTTAAATTATGGTTATACCGGAAGCACAGCAAGTTATCAATCCAGCTTTCCATCTTCCAACATTGGGCGTTTGCATTTGGTTGACTTGTATTATAATCACGATTTCACTGATCAGATTAAATTGTTGTTTGGCTTGGATAACCGCTACACACAGATCAAGCAAATTGGTTCTGCCAATGTAACGCCGGAAGCAAATTTGTTAGGTGTATATTCTTCGTTATCAGTTAATAAAATTGCCGGTTTAATTAATATTGAAGGCGGCGGCAGGTTCAATTATCATAACCAGTATGGCCATAATTTTACGTTTGATATCACGCCTTCCGTTAATTTAATTGATGAAAAATTGATTTTGTTCGGAACCGTTTCCAGCGCATTTAAAGCTCCTTTGCTAACAGAATTATTTGGTCCATATGGTGCTAATCCAAACTTAAAACCACAAAAATCAACTAACTATGAAGCTGGTTTTAGCTCCGCTTTGCTGGATAACTCTTTTAATTTGCGCGTAGCTTTATTCCGTAGAAAATTGCGTGACGCTATTGTTTATTTAGCAAAAGGCTACGAGAATTTTGACAAGGAAAACGACCAGGGATTGGAAGTGGAACCTTCCTACAAATACAAAATTTTAACAGTAAGCGGTTTTTACAGTTTTGTTGATGGAACCGCCGTTCGAAATGGTGTAAATACTTATGGCTTATTGCGCCGCCCGAAACAATCTTTTGGTTTGCAGGCAGCTGTACAGGCAACGCAAAAGTTGTATGTAAGTGCTAATTTTAGAAGTTATGGCCAGCGCGGCGATTACAATTATCCAACCAATGTTACTTTGCCGGCTTACCAATTGCTGGATGCTTATGCGCAATACGGCATCAATGCTAAGGTTAAGGTTTTTGTAAACGCCAATAATATTCTGGATAAACGCTATCAGGAAATTTACGGTTACAACACAATGGGCGCCAATTTCAATGCCGGCGTAAGTTTTAGTTTTAATTAAGTTTGATAATTTTGTACGATAAAAGAAGTATTCCATGTCTTTAGAAAAAATTAATATCCGCAACAGTGTTCTTATTTTGATGATTATTTTGGCTGCTGCTGCACGTTTTATCCATTTGGATAACCAAAATGTTTGGGCCAATTTTACGCCGGTTGGTGCGGTTTCGCTGTTTGGCGGTGCTTATTTTACCGATAAGAAAAAGGCGTATTTAGTGCCTTTGCTTACTCTGTTTTTAAGTGATTTGTTGATTAACTATTTATATTTCCATCATTTTGCATGGTTTTACGCTGGCTCAATCTGGATTTATGTGAGTTTTGTGCTGATGGTTTATATCGGCACAATTATTCCAAAAATCAATGTGGCTAATGTTGTTTTGGCTTCGCTTGGTGCTGTTTTGGTGCATTGGTTTTTAACGGATATTAATCCATGGTTGTACGGAAGTTTGTATGATAAAAGCTTCATCGGTTATTTCCAATCGTTATTTGCAGCCATTCCATTTGAAAGAAGTTTGTTGTTGGGCAACTTTGTTTATGGCTTTATTTTGTTTGGTGGATTTGAGCTGGCAAAGCGTAAGTTTCCAATGTTGAAATTGCATAACCAGCTTGTTGTAAAATAGAAAGGTAGGCGCTTTGCCGCGTGAGGGATTGGAGGGGTTTAGTGCGTAGCACCGAAGCGTAGCGCAGCCCCGCAAAGCCCGGCCCGCAGGGGCACGCCCAAAATTAAAACGAATTGATTTAAGTGATGAAGTAAACCAGCTTCATCACTTTTTTGTTAATGCTGTTTTTACCGGCATAAAAACAGTATTGGATTTTAAGCTTTGCGATAATGAAAAAATTAGTGGTTTTAACAGGCGCAGGCATCAGTGCCGAAAGCGGTTTGAGAACGTTTCGGGACAGCGACGGCCTTTGGGAAGGTTACAATATTGAAGATGTGGCCACGCCGCAAGCCTGGCGCAAAAACCCGGAATTGGTGCAGCAATTTTACAACGAACGCCGCAAAAATGTGTTGGACGCACAACCGAATGCTGCTCATTTTGCTTTGGCTGCGCTGGAAAAAGATTTCGACGTAACCATTATTACCCAAAATATTGATGATTTGCATGAACGCGCCGGTTCTGCCAACGTGGTGCATTTGCATGGAATTATTACAAGATCACAATCGAGCAAAAACCCAAACTTAACTTATCCGATTGAAGGCTGGGAAATAAAAATGGGCGAGGTTTGCGAGTTAGGTTCGCAATTGCGCGCGCATGTGGTTTGGTTTGGCGAAGCGGTGCCGATGATTGAAAAAGCAGCGATGGTTTGCACCGAAGCTGATGTTTTTATGCTGGTTGGTACTTCGCTGGCAGTTTATCCGGCGGCTGGTTTGATCGATTATGTTCCGGATGAAACGCCAAAATATATCGTTGATCCAAAAATTCCGGCAATTTCCTCTGTTCAAAATCTGATTAAAATAGAAGAAAAAGCAACGGTTGGCGTGGTTAAAGTGGCGGAAATGCTTTTGGCATTTTAAGGTTAGAAGAGATCTTCATTGAAAATAAGAAATGTGTTGCTACAAAGAAGATTTCTCCCGTTGGTTGAAATGACAGGAAAAAACAATTCGATTAATAATTATACCGCTTATAAGTCGCCCGAAAGTCAGTCATCATTTCTTCAAAACGTTTGGAAACCGTTTGCATAAATTCTTCATCCAACAGTTCAAAAACGCTGTTTACGCCGTCGGTTATATCCATTTCGGCTACCTTGTAGCTTTGCTCGAAAGAACCTTTTTCAAATTTGACGATGAACTTACCATTCATGTAAAAGATTGAAACTTTAAAATCAGGATGAGGTAATTCGGCAACTACGCGCATTTTTATAATTTTTGAATCTAAAGAAATATAAATTTAACCGGTAAAAGAAGCATTGTTTTTTGTTGAAGCGTGGCTAATAAAACCATGAAGCGGATTTTTTCCATGAAGCGTTCCCCAAGCTTTTAACGGAATAAAACGGGCAAAAAGTTCTTCGCTGTACCAGTTTTCGCTCCTGGTTTTTTGGATAACAGCTACATGTTCGGGCAATCGGTAGGCAAAGTTTTTAACATCCTCCAAATCCTTCCAAAAAGAAACAGTTGCCTGATGCGAAAATGGATCTTCGCCAATTCCAAAAGAAGTAATATAACCTTCCGCAGAAGTCATAATTCCGGCAACTTTTGCTGCGTTTTGCCAAAAAGTTTTTAACCGGTTTAGGTTGATTGTGGCACGGGTTAACACGGCAACAGGTCCTATATAATCAGTTTTATTTGGCTTTCCAAAAGGTTCTTTTTGATCCCATTTGCCGTGGCTTTGCAAAGGTTCAAGCAAAACGGTCCATTGCTCGGCCGTAAACCAATTCCACCATTTAGAAATGAAGGAATTTTGGTTGAAGTGATGAAAGCTTTCTTCATCTTCCCAAACTGCTAATAAAGCCCATTGCTGCCAGTCGGGATGGAAATCAAAAGTTCCGTTTTTGCCGCTGCCCATCAGCTTCCAAAAAGAACATTTTTGCTGAAAATAGAGTGGTAAACGAAGTATCGCCATCGCTATTAATGCAAACGGAATAAAAGCTTTTGGGTAACGGACGATAGTTAAACTGACAATCATTAAAGCTAAATAACGATTAAAATTTGTGGCGTTCCCGAATTGTTTTTAATTCGGACATCTGCATGACAGCGCGTTCTTTAAATTTGCGCCATGGCAGAAGATTTAAATATCATCCAAAATGCAACGAAACAGCAGCAATACGAAACCTTAATTCCTCAAATTAAAGCTTTATTACAAGGCGAAACAGATTTGGTAGCCAATCTCGCCAATCTTGCGGCAGCTTTAAAAGAGCAGTTCAACTGGTTTTGGGTAGGATTTTATATGGTAAAAGAAGTAGAATTGGTACTCGGCCCGTTTCAGGGACCGGTTGCTTGTACCAGAATTAGAAAAGGAAAAGGTGTTTGCGGTACTTCCTGGGAAAAAGCGGAAACGTTAATTGTGCCAGATGTGGATGCTTTCCCCGGCCATATTGCTTGCAGTTCTTTCTCAAAATCAGAAATTGTTGTACCTCTTTTTCAAGGTGAAAATGTAGTCGGTGTGTTGGATGTGGACAGTTCGGAGCTGAATGAGTTTGATGAAACGGATGCGAAATACCTGGAGCAATTGGTTAAGCTGTTACAATTTTGAAGTTACCGGAAGAATTTTACCGATCAAAAGAAGTAATTTCTATTGCCCGAAATTTGTTGGGAAAATATCTGTTTACCAGTATTAACGGCGAGATCAGCGGCGGTTTTATTGTAGAAACGGAAGCTTATGCAGGTATTATTGATAAAGCTTCGCACGCTTTTGGCAACCGTTTAACCAATCGAACCAGAACAATGTATGAAGCTGGCGGCGTTGCTTACGTTTACCTTTGTTACGGCATCCACGAAATGTTAAACGTAGTAACTTCTGTTGAAGGTGAACCTCATGCAGTACTAATTCGGGCAGTAAATCCAACCGCAGGAATTGATTTGATGCTGGAAAGAAGGAAAATGACTTCTGTTAAAAATAATTTAACTGCCGGTCCGGGTTCTGTTGCCAAAGCTTTAGGAATTTCCAGGAAAATGAACGCATTAAGTTTTCAGGGTGAGGAGATTTGGATTGAAGATCGCGGTTTAACTTTTTCTGATGATCAAATTGCTGCCGTTCCGCGGGTTGGTGTAGCTTATGCAAAGGAAGATGCATTGTTGCCGTACCGGTTTTATGTGAAGGGAAATCCGTTTGTAAGCAAGCCAAACCGATAATTTTTAAATCAAAACTGCTGTTTTTAGGTTAAACTTTTATATAATTTCAAGATCATGAGCGAACAATCAAAAGCAGAACAAATAAAATTTTTAAAGGATAAAGTGGAAGATGTGCGGATTGCCATGCTGGTAACCGTAAATGCAAACCACGAAATCCACAGCCGCCCGATGGGAACGGCAAAAGTGGATGAAGATGGTAACATTTGGTTTTTTACCAATGAATATTCCTCGAAAGTTGATGAAATCTCGCACGAAAATAAAGTTGTGGTAACGTATTCTAATCCAAACAACAGCACTTATTTAAGTATAAAAGGAACAGCTTTTTTGGTGGACGACAAAGAAAAAATGAAGGAATACTGGAACCCGATTATTAAAGCGTTTTTTCCGGATGGAATCGATGATCCAAAGTTAACTTTAATGAAAGTGGATACCGAAGAAGCAGAATATTGGGACAGCAATTCCAGTAAAATGGTAGTTGGTTTCCAAATGTTAAAAGCTATTGTTACCGGCGGACGTTATGATCAAGGCGATCATGGGAAAATCAAATTGTAGAAGAAACAGTTTAATTAATTTGAAAAGGTGGACGGTTTGTTCACCTTTTTTTATGTGGTAAAAGAAGTATTGTAACTTTTAGTATTTAGCTTGTTTCGTGGTTCTCTTTCTGCGAAGAAAAGTCAGTCTTTGAATAAAGATGTTAGTTAAAGATACAAAACTACCTACAATGAGACTTTCTTTAAAAGTGTAAAATTTGAAATAATGATTAAGTAACAGACATCCTGTTATTCCAATTACAAAAGAAAATAGGAACCATATTATTCTATTCGCCATTACACTAAAATTAGTTTTGTTGACGTGATTTTCCAAAATCTAATGTACTTACAATTAGATATTAGAATGAATTTTTAATCAATTTTATGCTGAAAATAGCTTTCGATCCAATCTACGCGCATCCTTTGCCTGAAGGCCATCGTTTCCCAATGTTGAAATATGAATTGATTCCAGCGCAATTGCTGCATGAAGGCGTGGTTTCAGCAGAAAATATTTTCTCTCCAAAACCAATTTCGGAAGAAAAAATATTGTGGACGCATGATGCAAAATATTGGCAGCAATTGCGCAATTTAACTTTGCCTGCAAAAGAACAACGGCGAATTGGTTTCCCGTTATCGGCACAATTGGTAGAACGGGAAATTAGAATTGCACAAGGAACGATTGATGGTTGTCATTTTGCTTTTGAAAACGGAGTTGCGTTGAATGTTGCCGGCGGAACCCATCATGCGGGCAGCAATTGGGGCGAAGGTTTTTGTATGCTGAACGATCAGGCGATTGCCGCAAATTATCTGCTAAAAGAAGCATTGGCCAAATCGATTTTAATTGTGGATTTGGATGTGCACCAGGGAAACGGAACGGCAGAAATATTTCAGCATCAACCTAAAGTTTTTACCTTTTCGATGCATGGTGCCAATAATTTTCCTTATCGAAAAGAACGTTCTGATTTGGATATTCCGCTACCTGATGGAATTGACGATGATGCTTATTTTATATTGCTAAAAGAAGCATTGCCAAAATTGATTGAGCAGGTAAAACCTGATTTTATTTTTTACTTAGCAGGCGTAGATGTCTTGCTGACAGATAAATTAGGAAAGCTGGCGCTAAGTAAAGAGGGTTGCAAAAACCGGGACGAGTTTGTGTTAAATTTATGTCATAAAAAAAGCATTCCGGTGCAGGTAAGTATGGGCGGAGGTTATTCGCCGGATATCAAAGATATTGTAGATGCGCATTGCAATACCTATAAAACTGCCGTTGAATTGTATTTCTAACAACTGATTTTCTACCTAAAAGTGCTTTAATTGTTGTTTTGACAGCGATTTCTCTCAATTTGATTTTTTAATTAAATACGTAACTTTGTTGAGTATTTTAAGTAAAAGAGTAAAATATTTTACAAGAATTATAATTTAAAAAGAAGTATCATGCAAAATTTATATATGATGGCAACGCTGGTTAGAGAACAGCAAATGAGAAAAATGGCCATCGAAATCACCAAAGGTTTAATTAGTGCAGAACAAGCAATGCTTGCTTACAATGTATCAACAAGAGAAGCTGTAACGGCGAGAGTTGAAGCGTTGAAAAAAGAAAATCAACGTAAAGCAGCAAGGGAACGGGAAGACAATTATCCATTTCAAATTTCAGCTGCTTAGAACAGGTTTTTGTGTTTCCAGCTTTTTACTAAAATAGTTAAAACGCAGGTAAAGCAGGAGCGAAGCCATCATCAGCCCAACCGTTAAACCGTACCAAATACCAGTAACGCCGAGGTTTAGTTTAATGCCGAGGAAATAGCCGATTGGCAACCCAACAATCCAATACGCAATAAAAGTGATAAAAGCGGGAATGCTTACGTCGCCCAATCCACGCAAAACGCCTAATCCAACTACTTGCGTGCCATCAAAAAGCTGAAATAAGGCGGCAATCAGCAGAAGCTGGGCGGCAAATCCAATCACGTTTTTGTCGGTTGTGTAGATAAATGGAATCAGATGATTTCCAACGGCAAATAAAATCGCGGTGCAACACATAAACACAATAACGATGTGGTAACTGGAAATGGTCGATAAACGAAGCATTGTGTAATTTTTCGCACCAAAATAATTTCCGGAACGGATGGCTGCAGCAGCACTTACGCCGCTGGCTGCCATATATGTTATGGAAGCAAGGTTGATAGCAACCTGATGTGCCGCAAGTTCTACTGCGCCCATCGTCCCGATTAAAATGGCTGCACCACTAAAAGCACTTACTTCGCAAGTATATTGAATGGCAACCGGCGCACCAATAGCCAGAATCCGCTTAGTGATGCTTCTGTTCAATTTGAAAAATGCAAAACCGGAAAGGTATTTTTTGAAGTGTTTGGAACGGAAAACATAAAAGCTAATCACAATCGCCATTACGCTACGGTCAATCAGCGTGCTTAATCCCACGCCCCGAATGCCCATTGGTGCAATGCCGAACAGTCCTTTTACAAAGATAATTCCGAGGCAAATGTTGAGTACGTTTCCCCAAATGGAAATCATCATCGCTTGTTTGGTAAAGCCCAAGCCTTCTGCAAATTGTTTTAACGTATAAAAAACCATCAGTGGAATAATGGAAAAGCCCATGAGCACCAGGAACGGTTTGGCTTCGCGGATTACGGCCGGCGATTGGTCGAGGTGATTTAAAGCCAGTACAGATCCAAAATAGATGAGCAAAAACAGCATAATGCCCGAAATGATGTTGATGCTTAAACTGCCGGAAAGCAGCTTGCCGCAAATGGCATAATTTTCTCGTCCGTTTTCCTGGGCGATTAAAGGTGTTAGGCCATAAGCAATGCCGATACCAATCACCAAAACCACAATAAAAAGGCTGTTGACCAAAGAAACGGCAGCCAGTGCCGTTGTGCCGGCGAATTGCCCAACAATAATACTATCTGAAGTTTGAACCAGCACTTGCCCTAATTGCGAGATCATGACCGGAATGGCCAACCTTAAATTATCGCGGTAAAAAGGCCGGTAAAGGGCATAGAATTTTTTCATCGGATAAAAGAAGCACAAGTTTTAGGCCGATAAAAGAAGTATTGCCTTAATTTAAGAAGCCGTATAATATTCTTCTTTTTCGGTAGTATGAACGCGGATCACGCCAGAAAGTACCAAATTTACCAGAATGCGTTGCGCACGGCGGCGGCTTAAATTCAGCATAACACAATATTCTTTTACGGTGATCCTTTCCTGCAAATGTAAATATTCTAAAAGTGCTTTTTCTTTGGAGGAATACTCAATCAATACGCCTTCGTTGTTGTTGGAATGCTTTAAAACTTCCACTACAATTTTGCTGGCCAGCATACTTTTATCTTTTATGCGGATGTAGACCCACCATTTGCCGTCCTCGCCCAAAGAATAATGCGGTTTCATGTCGCTTGGTTCAATTTGGGCCACCAAAATTAATTTGTCATCTATATAAACTTCTTCAAAAATAGGTTCTAAAGCAGGTTTACAAAAAAAACCGGCGGCGCGGGTAATCATGTACTTTTCTTCGTCTTCAGATTTTACACCTTTTATCGTACCGTCGTCCAGCACGCCAATCAGCAATCGGCCGCCTTTGTTATTGGCAAAAGCAACCAAAGTTTTGGCAATTTTTTCGCAACTGGTAATGGTTTTTTTAAAATCCTGCATTACGCCTTCGCCTTCCAAAATCATTCTCTTGATGTTCATACAGGTTCCTCCGCTTGTAAATAAGGCTGAAAGATTTCCATCCAGCGGTCAGGTTTTTTTAGGGTGGTAAAGCCGAATTGTTCGTACAAACCGTGAGCATCGGCGGTAGCTAAAATCCAACGCCTTAAACTTTGCAGGTCAGGGTGATTACGAATTGTTTGCAGCAGCCATTTGGATAAGCCCAATCTTTGGTATTCGGCCAAAATAAAAACATCGCACAGATAAGCAAAAGTAACTTGGTCGGTTATTACGCGTGCAAAACCAACCTGTTTTTGCTGATGGTAAATGCCAAAACACAACGAGTTTTGTATAGAAGTTTTTACTGTTTGCAAGCTGATTCCTTTTCCCCAGTAAGAAAGCTGGGCAAGAAAATGATGGACCAGCGTTACGTTAAGTAAAGCTTTATCGGTAGAAATCAGGAAACCTTTTTTTAAAAAAGCATCATCATTCATGATCACTTTTGTAGTCATAATTCGTTTCGTGTCTAAAAATATTTCCTGAAGACAGTTGTACAAATATACTTGGTTTATGCCATTTGCGGTAAAATGCCTGCACCTTAGTTTTTTAATGGAGACGCGTAATGCTGTTTTTATCAACTAAAAACTGGTAAGGTGCTTTAGTAATTTTAAAAACAAAAGCCTCTTAAACTTAATTAAGAGGCTTTTGTAGAAACAGTTAGCAAGCAGTTTAACTTTTTTGCATGTCCCTCAGCATCTTAACTTTATCATGAGAAAGTTTGAGTTTGGATTTTTGCTCGGCTACCATATCATATAAATATTTTGGAAAATGTTCTTCGGATAAAGCAGTTTCATAGGCAGCTTGTGCGGCATCTTCCCCTTTTTCGCAATCCGCTAAGATAGAATGGCGGTCGTGGCCGGTAAACGTTCCTTTTACCTTCATCCAGGTGCGGTAAACTTTGCCGCTATTGGTGGTGCCTTCGGCGGTTTCGCCTTTCAAAACCAAAACCTCGGTTGCCAAAGCCATTTTGCATTCGTGGCTTTCGTGGATCATGTGTTCAAATAAAGGTTTCAGATCGGCATTTTCTTCGGTCGATTCTTTAATCGCTCTGTCGTAACCTGCAATTCGGTCGTTGTTGATTTCTATCAGGTCATTTAAAATCTCAACGGTTGCTTCATTCTCTATCATGATTTTAGTTTTTAAATTTGTTATAGGTTATATCAAAAGAAACAAAAGTTTTTATTGTTTAAAAGGATTGTGATTTTAAAAATCTTTTCAATTATTTTTAGGTGATAAAAGAAGTATTAGCTTTTTTTGGCTTGATAATTGGACTTTCTATTTTATCAACTAAAAATTAAATCAACAATAAAACTAAAAACATTATGGCAAATCCAAATTCAGAACTTAAAGAAGGACCAGTTGCAACCGCAATCGAAAATCAGACAGCAAAGATACCTTCAGATATTTTTTTATGGGCAGCTTTAGCCTCGATAGGACTTTCTTTAGCATTAAAAATTAAAGGAAGCAGACATAATGCACTTTTTGTAGGACAATGGCCTGCCCCGTTTTTATTGTTAGGCGTTTACAACAAACTGGTAAAGCAATTAGGCAACGATTAAACATCGGTTTTTAATTTGGGTTAAGCCCCAAAAATTTTTTAAGCGTTTTGGTTTAACAACCAAGCGCTTTTTTTATGCTTCTTTTATCACATAAAAAACATTCTGAAAACAGGCAGGCGTATTAGGCGTTTCTTGGTTGTAAAAGAAAACAGAACATGAAATATAGAAATCTGGGCAGTACATCCGAAAAATTATCTGTAATTGGTTTAGGTTGTATGGGCATGAGCCACGCTTACGGAACAACAGATGACGAAGAATCGATAAAAACGCTAAACTTAGCTTTAGATATCGGCATTAACTTTTGGGACACGGCAGATGTTTATGGTCCGCACACCAACGAAGAACTGATTGCCAAAGTGTTAGTTCCAAACCGAAAAGAGGTTTTTATTGCCACTAAATTTGGTTTTAGAAAATCTGACGACGGTTCTAAAAATATATTTGATGGTTCTCCGGCTTATTTAAAAAAAGCTTGTGAAAGTAGTTTGAAACGTTTAGGTATTGATACGATTGATTTATATTATGCACATCGTGTTGACCCAAATATCCCGGTAGAAGAAACGGTTGGTGCCATGGGCGAACTGGTGAAAGAAGGTAAAGTGCGTTTCATTGGTTTATCCGAGGCTTCTGCCGCTTCCATCCGTAAAGCACATGCAGAACATCCGATTTCTGCCATTCAATCAGAATATTCTTTCATCACACGCGATCCGGAAAATGAGATACTTCCTTTATGCCAGGAATTATCCATTTCTTTCGTGCCTTTCAGTCCGCTTTCCCGCGGTTTGTTTACAGCAAGTTCTGTTTCCGCAGAACAACTGAAAGATGGAGATTTTCGCAAAACTTTGCCTCGTTTTAAAGAAGACAAATACCTTAAAAACAACCAAAACCTGGCATCAGCCTTAAAAGAATTTGCAGCTTCTAAAGAAATTACGCCGGCACAATTGGCATTGGCCTGGGTTTTGGCGCAAAGCGAAAATATCATTCCGATCCCGGGAACTAAAAAGCGAAAATATTTGGAAGAAAACGCAGGCGCGGCCGATGTAAATTTATCAAAAGAAGATTTACAGGAAGTTGAGGAAATCCTGAAAACTTATCCGCATGTTGGCGAACGTTATTATGAAGATTCTATGAAAATGGTGAACAATTAATCTTTTCTCAAGATAAAAACTTAAACCATGGGCCATTCAGTTCTGATGCTTTTTATTTTGGCTATGCCAATTGCCTGTATTTCCTGGACGGTTACGCACGAAGAGGTTTTTAAAGAGATTAGAGATTTTTGTACTAAAAATAGCAGGGAAAGAAAAACGCTTGTCGGCAGAAAGTTTTTCTATCTGTTTACCTGCGAATATTGTTTCAGCCATTACATTACTATTTTTATGCTGATTGTTACCGGTTATACCTTAGGTTTTGATGATTGGCGCGGTTATTTTATTGCAGGTTTCAGTTTAGTTTGGATTGCCAATATTTACATGAGTTTGTACGGTTTGCTGCGGGTTGATATTAAAACAGAACAAACAAGTGTAAAAGTGAAAGAAAAACAGATAGAAAATTTGGATTAAAACACTAATAAACTCTTTTATTCACCTGATTTATTTTTATTTTTTGTAGCCCTCGTCGGGGGCTTCCTGTTTATAGCATTTAAATTAAACCAAGCTTTGCTGGCTCCGTAGGTGCCTCCTTTACCATTATTATTTTTTAGGAGGCACCTACGGAGCCAGGTACATGTACAGTTATATTTCTATAAACAGGAAACTCCTCTGGAGTTTGAATAAAGACGTTATAGAATTAAATAGAAAATCGATCAAAGTAAATTTTATACCGATAAAAGAAGCATTGCCTGTCAACCTGTCATTTTTATCAACCTAAAAACCCTTTGGAACTATTGTTGATTCAATTTTCAGCATAAACTAAAATATTAAAGTTATGCAGGAAAAGGGTTCTATCTCCATTCACACCGAAAATATCTTCCCGATTATTAAAAAATTCCTTTACTCAGACCACGAGATTTTTTTGAGGGAATTGATATCCAACGCCGTTGATGCCACGCAAAAGCTGAAAAGATTGGCCAGTATGGGCGAGTTTAACGGCGAAATTGGTGATACCAAAATAAAAGTATCGATAAACGAAGCAGAGCAAACCATCACGATTTCTGACCGCGGAATTGGTATGACTGCCGAAGAAATCAAGAAATACATCAACCAAATTGCTTTCTCTGGCGCTACAGAATTTGTTGAGAAATACAAGGACAAAGAAGGCGACAGCAAGGATATCATCGGCCATTTTGGTTTAGGTTTTTACTCTGCCTTTATGGTTTCTTCCAAGGTAGAAATCAAAACCCTTTCTTATAAAGAAGGCAGCGAAGCAGCACTTTGGGACTGCGATGGCAGTACAGAATTTACCATCAACCCAACGGATAAAACAGAACGCGGCTCGGACGTGATTTTGCATATTGCAGAAGATTCTAAAGAGTTTTTAGAAAAAGCGCGTATTCAAACGATCCTCAAAAAATACTGTAAATTTTTACCGGTTGAAATTGAGTTTGATGGTGAAGTGATCAACAATACAGTTCCGTTATGGACTAAATCCCCGAACGAACTGAAAGACGAAGATTACATCAAATTTTACCAGGATTTATATCCGTTTACAGAAGAACCTTTATTTTGGATTCATTTAAACGTGGATTATCCGTTCAATTTAACCGGGATTTTATACTTCCCGAAACTGAAAAATGATTTTGAAATCCAGCGGAACAAAATCCAGTTGTACTCTCGCCAGGTTTTTATTACGGATGAAGTAAAAGACATTGTTCCGGAATTTTTAATGCTGCTGCAAGGTGTAATTGATTCGCCGGATATTCCGCTAAATGTTTCCCGCAGCTTTTTACAAGCTGATGGAAATGTGAAGAAAATTGATTCGTACATCACCAAAAAAGTTGCCGACAAGCTGGCAGATTTGCATAAACAAGATGAAGCTGCTTTTGCCGAAAAATGGCCGGATATTGGTTTGTTTGTAAAATACGGAATGATCAGCAATGAAAAATTCTATGAAAAAGCAAAAGATTTTTGTTTGTACAAAAACACGGACAACCAGTATTTTACCTTGGATAAATACAAGGAACACATCCAGGTAAACCAGCAAGACAAATCAGAAAACCTGGTTGCGATATATGCAACTGACGTGAACAAGCAAGACGCTTATATCCAATCTGCAAAAAGAAAAGGATATGATGTGCTGGAGTTTTCGCATCCGATAGACAGTCATTTTATCCAAATGCTGGAAAGCAAAGTAGAAAAATTTACGCTGAAAAGGGTTGATGCCGATACGGTTGATAAACTGATTGACAAAGACCAAAAAACAGAAAGCTCGTTAAGCGCAGAAAGTGAAAAAACGGTTCAGGAAATTTTTGAAACGGCCATCAACAACAAAGACCGAAAAGTTACTTTGGAAGCGATGTCGCCAGAGGAACTGCCCGTGAATATTACGCAGCCAGAATTTATGCGCCGTATGAAAGATATGCAAGCAATGGGTGGCGGCGGCGGCATGTCGTTTATGGGAAACATGCCCGAAATGTTGAGCGTAACGGTGAATTCCAATCACCCGTTAATTCAAAAAATATTGAGCGCACCTGACGGAGCTGTAAAAAAAGACCTGGCCAAACAAGCTTACGACCTGGCTTTGCTTTCTCAGGGAATGCTGAGCGGTGCAGATTTAACTAATTTTATACATAGAAGCGTTGATCTATCTGTAAAATAACCGATAGAAGGGTTCAAAAAAAGCATTCCGGTAATTTACCTGCATGCTTTTTTTATGCCTTAAAAGAAGTATGCTTAAATTGATTTACAGCTTAATAAGCTGTTTTTAAAGGATTTAAGCCGGTAATAAAGTTTAAAAATAAAATCGAAAATCGAATTTGCCAATCCCGGCAGGATTTGTACTTTTGACCCCGGAGAGCTGGCAGAGTGGTCGATTGCGGCAGTCTTGAAAACTGTTGAACTGTGAAAGGTTCCTGGGGTTCGAATCCCTAGCTCTCCGCCAGATATGTTTAAAAAGGCCTTGAATGATGAATTTAAGGCTTTTTTGTTTTTATTTATGTCAAGATAAATCAAACGAGTGCTTTTTTTATCACATAAAATCTTGAAATTTCTACTGGCTTAACCTTAAATTACAAAACTCATTAATAGCTATAATTGGGAATTTGATATTTCGTCCAATTAATTTTTCTGTTAAATCTTCTAATAGGTTTTTATAGTTTAGTATTTAATATACAATCGTAAACCAAATAAAATGATGGAAGAAACCATTTCGCCCCAAATTACTGCTTCTCGTATTAAATCTATTATCGGCGGTTCTTTAGGCAATTTGGTAGAGTGGTACGATTGGTATGTTTACTCGGCTTTCTCTTTATATTTTGCAGGTTCTTTTTTTCCAAAAGGCGATCAGCTTGCACAGCTATTAAATACATCCGGCATATTTGCTATCGGTTTTTTAATGCGGCCAATTGGCGGTTGGTTAATGGGCACTTACGCCGATAAAAAAGGCCGTAAAAAAGCACTTACCTTATCGGTGATGTTAATGAGTGTGGGTTCATTAATGATTGCTATTGTTCCGGGTTACAACCACATTGGCATTGCTGCCCCGCTAATTTTGGTCTTGGCCAGGATGATCCAAGGCCTGAGCGTAGGAGGCGAGTACGGCACCAGCGCCACTTATCTAAGTGAAATGGCAGCCAAAAGCCATCGTGGATTTTATTCCAGTTTTCAATATGTAACGTTAATTATGGGACAACTGATTGCTTTAGGCGTGCTGATCTTGCTGCAACATGTTTTTCTAAACGAGCAGCAGTTACATAGTTGGGGATGGCGCATTCCTTTTGGTATTGGTGCCGTGCTGGCCATAACCGTAATGTATTTAAGGCGAAGCTTGCAGGAATCAGCTTCTTTTAATGATGAAAAAACATCATCTGCCACACGGGGAACTTTAAAAGCATTGGCGCAGCATCCTAAAGCGGTTTTTACGGTAATAGGCTTAACCATAGGCGGAACTGTCGCTTTTTATACTTTTACCACCTACATGCAAAAGTTTCTGGTCAATACTTCTGGGTTTAGCAATGCCAGCGCGACGTTAATATCTATACTCAGCCTTTTTGTTTTTATGTTGATACAACCCTTATTTGGTTACCTGTCAGACAAGTTAGGCCGTAAACCTTTGTTAATTGCTTTTGGAATAGGCGGTACTTTGTTTACCGTTCCAATTTTGTTATCGCTTAGCCACACGAAAAGCTTTAATACTGCTTTTTTATTAATTATGATAGCATTGATCATCACAACTGGTTACACTTCCATTAATGCAGTTGTAAAGGCCGAACTTTTTCCCGCCAATATCCGGGCACTTGGCGTTGGCTTTCCTTACGCAATTGCAGTATCAATTTTTGGCGGATCGGCAGAATATATTGCTTTACAATTTAAAAATAACGGCCACCAGGCTTGGTTTTATTGGTACGTAACAGCCTGCATATTTGTATCGTTAATTATGTATTTAACGATGAACGATACAAAGAAGCATTCGAAGATAGAATAGCATTTACCTTAAATTGTTAGGCTCAAAACAGCATCAACCCACGGTACAGCAATTAAGCAACTGGGGATGGCGGATTCCGTTTGACTTGGGTGCAGTACTGGCGTTATCTGCAATCTATTTGCGCCGTAGTTTGCTTGAAACAGCTTCGTTTACCTATGAAAAAACAGAAATGGAGCGACGCGGAACTTTTAAAGAACTGCTGAAATACAAGCGCGAACTCGGTACTATTATTGGTTTTACCATCGGTTTAACCGTTTCATTTTACACTTTTACAACCTATGTCCAAAAATTTTTGGTCAACACGGCCGGGTTTTCAAAAAATGATTCTACCCTAATTACGATTATTGCACTGTTTGTATTTATGCTCGCCCAGCCTGTTGCAGGGATATTGGGAGACCGTGTAGGCCGAAAACGAATCATGATTATTTACGGTGTACTGGCTGCAATTACTACCGTTCCTGTAATGTACTTACTGGAAAATACCCACCAAATATGGCCTGCTGCAGTTCTGGTGATTATTGCTTTACTGATTTTAAGTTTAAGCACTTCCATTTCTGCCATCATTAAAGCGGAACTTTTCCCTGTTCAGGTGCGCTCGTTAGGGGTAAGCTTTCCTTATGCTTTAGCTGTTGCGCTATTCGGGGGAAAACGGCTGAGTATATTGCATTGCTCTTTAAAAATAAAGGCCATGCCAATTACTTTTACTGGTATTTAACGGCTTGCATTGTGCTATCGCTGATTGTAAGTATTAAAATGCCAAACCCGGAAAAGCATTCCAAAATGGAAGATTAAGATTAGGGCCTGTTATATTTTAGTTAGCTTCTTTTACCATACAAAAATTATTTCCAATTGTACTTTTTGTATCACTATAACTTCCGGAACAAAATTTATAGTGATAAAAGAAGCATCATCATTTTCGCTGATAAAAATTAAAAAAGTGCTAAACGAAGAAGAAATCATTATCTTCATCAACTGTAAGATTTAGTTAAGGTTCAGCAAATAAGCTTTCAAATAACATCAATAGCACTTCCGCCTCTAAAAACAACTTTTATGAAATACCTGACCATATTTATCCTGACGACTTTTTTCCTGTCAGCATCGGCCCAACAAACTCAAAAACCAATGTTGTATGGCAGTAACTGGATGGCCATCACCGGCAAACCAATGGCAGCAACAGCGGGTGCCATGACTTTTCAAAAAGGTGGAAATGCAGTAGATGCTGCTTGCGCGATGCTTGCCGCAGCCTGCACCATGTGGGATACTTTAAGCTGGGGCGGCGAAACGCAAGCGTTGATCTATAACCCTAAAACAAAAAAAGTAATTGCTATTAATGCTATGGGCTTTGCGCCAACTGGTGCGACTGCTGCTTTCTTTAAAAATAAAGGATATAATTTTCCGCCAGAGTATGGTCCGCTGGCTGCAACTACACCTGGTACGCCCGGCGGATTAATTTATATGCTGATTAATTACGGCACGATGAGTTTAGAACAGGTACTTAAACCAGCTATGGATATGGCGGCAGGTTATGCAATAGAAGCACAAGCAGCCAACACGATTGAACGGGACAAAGACATGCTGAAACAATGGCCTTACAGCAAAAAATTATTCCTGACTCATGCCAATGAAAAACGGGAAGCGCCCGAAGCAGGTGAAATATTTGTACAAAAAGACCTGCTGGAAACGCTTACTAAAATGGTATCGGCAGAAAGGGATGCACTCAAAAAAGGAAAAAGCCGTAAAGAAGCGTTAATGGCTGCTTACGACCGATTTTACAAAGGAGACATTGCCCGCGAGTTTGTACGCGGCTGCCAGGAGCAGGGCGGTTTGATTACGATGGAAGACCTGGCAAAATGGAAACCAGTGCAGGAAGAGCCGCTGATGGTAAACTACAAAGGAATTGAAGTGTACAAATTACAGCAGTGGACGCAAGGTCCGTCGATGTTGCAGGCATTAAATATTTTAGAAAATTTTGATTTGAAAAGTATGGGTTACAACAGCTCAAAATATATCCATACCGTTTATCAGGCCATGAACCTTTCCTTTGCCGACCGCGATTTTTATTATGGTGATCCTCGTTTTGGGCAAGGGCCAATCAAAGGTTTATTAAGCAAGGAATATGCAAAGCAACGGGCAACCTTGATTAAGTACGATAAGAACGATGCGAATATTGGCTCGGGCAATCCCTATCTTTTTGAAGGAAAAACAAACCCGTACATCGATCTTTTAAAGAAAAGAGGATTTGAAATGGATACCTCTAAACGAAACTTCGCCCCAAAACATGACCTTGGTAAAAATAACACACCGCAAGATATTTATCACGACAGGTTATGGAGAGGAACAACTTCAGTAGAAGCAGCCGATAAAGAAGGATGGGTGGTTTCAATTACGCCAAGCGGCGGCTGGCAACCTGCCTGCATTGCCGGGAACACCGGTATCGGCATGAGCCAGCGGATGCAAAGTTTTGTGCTCGATTCTGCTTTAAACCCTTTTAATGTGGTCGCGCCAGGTAAAAGGCCGCGGGTAACGTTATCGCCATCGCTGTTTTTAAAAGACGGAAAACCGTTTTTATCTGCTGCCGTACAAGGCGGCGATACGCAAGACCAAAACTTATTACAGTTCTTTTTAAATGTGGCAGAATTTGGGATGACTGCACAAAAAGCTTCCGAAGCGGCTAATTTCAACACAAACCAACTCTGGCTTTCGCTGGGCGGGACAAAAACAGCAGACCGTGAACCAAAACCAGGTCAGATATTGTTAAACAACAATACCAAAGAATCGGTACGGGCCGAGTTGAAGAAAATGGGCTACGTATTGAGTTTTGAAGAACGAACCAGCGGCCCTATTAATGCCATTTATTTTGACTGGAAGCACGGCAGTTTGTGGGGAGCTTCGAGCAATCATGGCGAGGATTATGGAATAGGCTGGTAAATTAAAACAAGCACCATCCACAGAAAGAATGATAGATTAAATTTCTGTCAGCTAAAAATTACAATGCTTCTTTTATCCCTATAAAATTAGTTTTTAAATCGGCACCGATAAAATATTTCAAGGTTTTTAGATGATAAAAGAAGCATTAAAAATAATTACGGTGCTGTTGACTATTCAAAAAGCTGCTTTGTTGCCCTGCATTTCAATATTTCCCTGATTTAACAAATTTTAACAAAAATCGAAACGTAAAAGCTGTTAAAAAAATGCAGCTATTTTTAACTTGCACCCCTCAAAAAGCGAACCTTAATGGAAGAGATAAACAGTGGCACACAGCCTGTTACCAACAATACAGCAAATCAAAATTCTTCGTACGGCAACGATATACGCGTTTTAAATGAAATGATCGAAAGGGAAAGTGCTTTCATCGATCTGTTGAAATTTGAGATGGACAAAGTGATTGTCGGACAGAAATACATGGTAGAGCGATTGCTGATCGGTTTGCTGGCCGACGGACATATTTTGCTGGAAGGAGTTCCCGGACTGGCAAAAACATTGGCGATCAATTCTTTATCAAAAGCCATTGATGCAGGTTTTAGCCGGATTCAATTTACACCGGATTTGTTGCCCGCAGATTTGATCGGCACAATGATCTACAACCAGAAAAAAGAAGAATTTGTGGTGCGTAAAGGCCCGCTTTTTTCCAACTTTATTTTGGCCGATGAGATCAACCGTGCACCGGCAAAAGTGCAAAGTGCTTTGCTGGAAGCGATGCAGGAACGCCAGGTAACCATCGGCGATAATACGTTTAAATTGCCGCAGCCATTTTTAGTCCTCGCCACGCAAAACCCAATCGAACAAGAGGGAACTTATCCGCTACCGGAAGCGCAGGTTGACCGTTTTATGCTGAAAGTAGTAATCGGATATCCAAGTAAAGAGGATGAAAAACGGATCATCCGTTCTAACATTTCCCCGCAGGGATTTGGAAAAATTAACCCAATCGTAAGTACAGATGCCATTTTAAAAGCGCGAAAAGTAGTGCGGGAAGTTTACATGGACGAAAAAATTGAGCAATACATCATCGATATTGTTTTTGCAACGCGTTTCCCCGAGCAGTATAAATTAAGCAAATACAAAAGCCTGATCGGTTTTGGTGCTTCGCCGCGGGCAAGTATTAACCTGGCTTTGGCTGCAAAGGCTTATGCTTTTATCAAACGGCGCGGTTACGTGATCCCGGAAGATGTCCGTGCAATTTGTCATGATGTTTTACGGCATCGAATCGGCCTGACTTACGAAGCCGAAGCCGAAAATATTACTTCCGAAGAGATCATTACCGGCATTTTAAATGCGATTGAAGTTCCTTAATCAACATGGCGAAAGACACCAAAGAGCTGCTTAAAAAGGTAAGGAAGATCGAAATTAAAACCCGCGGACTGAGCAATCATTTGTTTTCGGGCGAGTATCATTCTGCTTTCAAAGGCCGCGGCATGGCTTTTAACGAAGTGCGCGAATACCAGCCGGGCGACGAAATCCGAACTATCGACTGGAATGTAACTGCTCGTTTTAACCATCCGTATGTTAAGGTTTTTGAGGAAGAACGCGAATTGACCGTGATGATTTTGATTGATGTAAGCGGATCGGAAAACTTCGGTACGATCATCCAGCAGAAACAGGATTTAGCGACCGAACTTTGCGCTGTGCTTGCTTTTTCGGCTATCCAAAACAACGATAAAGTTGGCGTGATTTTTTTTAGCGACAAGATTGAAAAGTTTATTCCGCCAAAAAAAGGCAGAAGTCATATTTTAATGATCATCCGTGAACTGATTGATTTTACGCCAGAAAATAAAGGAACAAACGTGGCCGAAGCTTTGCGTTATTTTACCAGCGCGATCAAAAAGCGAAGTACGGCGTTTATCATTTCTGATTTTATCAGTGCACCTTTTGATGATCAGCTTAAAATCGCTAACAAAAAACACGACATTATTGCCTTGAAATTGTACGATCGGCACGAAGAGGAATTTCCAAACTTGGGTTTGATTCCGGTTTTGGATGAAGAAACAGGCGAGTTACAATGGATTAACACGGCTGATAAAGATGTGCGCAACGCTTATAAAAAAACGGCTTTGGAAAGGAACGCGGGTTTAAAAGAAACGTTTAGTAAATCGGGCGTTGATTTTACGACTATCGGAACGCATGAATCTTATGTAAAACCGCTGATGACTTTGTTTAAAAAACGCGAAAGCAAACGATGAAATGAATAATTTTCGATTGACAGGTTTATTTTTATGCTTCTTTTACTAACTAAAATTGGATATTGAATGGAAGGACACACCCCTAACCCTCTCAAGAGGGGAAGCTTAAAGCAGACTTTTCTAAACGATAGAAATGGAAGATAGAAAGGTATGAAACTGTGCTTCCCCTCTTGAGAGGGGTTAGGGTGTGTCCTTGATAAATACGTTAAATGAATGGAATTATTAATAACAAAAGCTTGAACGACTTCTTGGCTAACTTCTTCCAATGCTTCTTTTATCAACCAAAAATAGTTAACCAATGCTTTTTTTACTGTATAAAAACCGGACACTAAAATTACATGCCTAAAAGAAGTTCTCTAAATTTTTTACTGATTGCGCTGCTGCTCAACTGTTTTTATACAAAAGCAAAGGCACAAATTATTGAGGTTGAAGCACGTTTAGACCGCGTTTCGATCCCAATCGGCGACCAGACTTTGCTGCACGTTTCTGCAAAAATGCCGCTTAAAACTGAAGTTACGTTTCCGGTAATTGCAGATAGCATTGGCAAAGTGCAAATTGTAAAAAGCTTAAAGGCGGATACGGTTATCGATAAAAATAATCCCGGCCAGGAAACGATCACGCACAGCTACGCCATTACTTCTTTCGATGCAGGCGTTTATACTTTTCCGGCGTTTATCTTTCACACCAAAACCAGCGATTTCAAAACCGGAAATTTGACGTTGCAGGTAAAAGCTGTTCCGGTTGATACAACGAAAACGTTTTACGACATCAAACAACCGCTAACCGTTTCTTATACTTTTTGGGATTGGCTCAAAGATCATTGGCTTGCTGTTGTGCTTGGCTTGGCTGGTGTTTTGGCGATTGCCGGTCTGGTTTATTATTACAAAAAGCGGCCAAAAACGGAAGTTTCTGTTGTAACTCCGGCCGCGGCTGTTCTTTCTGCAGATGAATTCAGCCTAAATAAATTGAATGAACTGCGTGCAAAAAACTTGTGGCAGCAGGGCGAAGTAAAATTGTATTACAGCGAATTGAGTGATGTGATGCGCGAATACCTGGAGAAAAGGTTTCAGGTGAAAGCGCATGAGCAAACTACGGATGAGATTTTTGAAAACCTAGCCAGCAAGGATATTGCGCACGAAAGCAAAACTCAACTTAAACAAATATTAACGCTGGCCGATTTGGTAAAGTTTGCCAAGCAAAAACCGGAAGCTTTCGAGAACGAGCAAAGCATGGAAAAAGCCATTAGTTTTATCGTGCAAACAAAGCATCAGCCACAGCCACAAACTGATAAAAAGGAGGATTTGCCGCAATGAACTGGTTTAGCGGAATAGAATTTGCCCATCCCGGTTTCTTTTGGCTGCTGCCCATCGTCCCGCTGATGGTTGCCTATTATTACTGGCGCAACCGGCAATTGCAGGGTACACTTGGCTTATCAACAACTAAAAGTTTTGCTTCGGCACCAAAAAGTCGTGTGCCTGCTTTTCGTCATGTTGGTGTTGTGTTGCGCTGTGCTTCTTTTATCGCCTTAATTTTAGCATTGGCCAGGCCGCAATCGGCACAAAGCTGGCAAAACGAAACAACCGAAGGTATTGATATTATGATCGCTTCGGATATTTCCGGCAGTATGCTGGCCGAAGATTTTAAACCAAACCGGTTGGAAGCAGGAAAAAATATCGCCATCGATTTTATCAAAGCCAGGCCGGATGACCGCATTGGTTTAGTAATTTTTAGCGGCGAAAGCTTTACGCAATGTCCGCTAACCATCGACCATGATGTTTTGGTGAACCTTTTTGCTGATATAAAAAACGGTATGATCAACGATGGAACGGCAATGGGAATGGGATTGGCAACAGCAATCAACCGTTTAAAAGACAGTGAAGCGAAAAGTAAAGTGGTGATATTGCTAACGGATGGCGTTAATAATTCCGGTTCGATCCCTCCGATTACTGCTGCTCAAATTGCCAAGCAATTTAATATTCGTGTTTATACCGTTGGCATCGGCACAAATGGTTCTGCGCCGTATCCGGTAAAAGATCAGTTTGGCGACACACATTACCAAATGGTTCCGGTTGATGTGGATGAAAGTACGCTGAACAAAATTGCAAACATCACCGGCGGAAAATATTTTAGGGCGAGGAACAACAATGAACTGACGCAGATTTACGAGCAGATCGACAAGCTGGAAAAAGTGAAGATCGCGGTTACGCAATACCACAAAAAAACAGAGCGTTATCTGCCTTTTGCCATCATCGCGCTGCTATTGTTAACGCTTGAATTTATATTGAACAACACCATTTTTAAAGGAGCTTTAACCTGATGATCCGTTTAGCAAATCCGCATTTTTTATGGGCACTGGCACTGGTGCCTTTGCTCGTCATCGTGTTTATTTGGGTGCGCAGGTGGAAAAAAAAGGCATTGGCCAGGTTTGGTGATCGTACAGTAATCAACCAAATAATGCCCGACGTTTCCTTTTCGCGCCCAACGTTAAAGTTTGTATTTTTCATTGTGGCTTATACGCTTTTGGTTATCGGCTTAGCTGGCCCGCAAGTAGGAACACATGTAGATGAAGTTAAAAAAAGCGGTGCAGATTTAATGATTTTGCTTGATGTTTCGAACAGTATGCTGGCCCAGGATTTTGCACCGAACCGTTTGGAAAACGCAAAAAGGGCATTGTCGCAATTAGTTGATAATTTGCACGACGACCGTATTGGTATCATCGTTTTTGCCGGGGAAGCGTATGTGCAAATGCCAGTTACAAACGATTATTCTGCTGCTAAACTTTTCCTCAACACCATCAACACCGGCATTGTCCCAACGCAGGGAACGGCAATTGGTGCCGCCATTGATATGGGCATGAAATCGTATAACTTTAAAGACGGCACCAGCAAAGCCATGATTTTGCTGACTGATGGCGAAAACCACGAAGACGATGCCGTAACAGCAGCAAAAAACGCGCACGAAAAAGGCGTAACTATCCACGTTGTTGGTTTTGGTTCCCCGCAGGGCGCCTCAATTCCGGTTTATACCAACGGCAAACAAACCGGTTTTAAAACAGACAGTGCAGGGAAAACCGTGATCAGCAAGTTAAACGAAGACATGTGTAAAGAAATAGCTTTGGCCGGCAATGGTATTTACATACGGGCGACGGATGCCAACAGTGGTTTAGGAACAGTAATGGAACAAGTGCGCAAAATGCAGCAAAAAACATATTCAGCTAAATCGTTTAAAGATTTTGAAGACCGTTTTCAGTTTTTCCTGGCGATTGCCTTGCTGCTGCTTGTCATCGAGTTTTTTATTTCCAATCGAAAAAGTATGCGGTTGAGTAAGTTGAAATTGTTTGAAGTGAAAAAGCCATGAAGCAGTTAATCATCACCATAATTTTGTTTTTAAACGGTTTTGTGCTTTTTGCGCAGAATGCAAAAACTTACATTTATCAGGGCAACCAATTGTACGAACAAAAAAAGTTTAAGGAAGCAGAAGCAAATTACCGTAAAGCCGCAGAAAAAAAGGAGCAGCACGTGGTTGGCAATTTCAATTTGGGCGATGCTTTATACAAGCAAAAAAAGTTTGACAACGCCGCTAAAAACTTTACAGATATTGCATCAACTTCGGTTGCGCCAGCGGTAAAAGCAAGGGCTTATCATAATTTGGGCAATTCGATGCTGGAGACCAAAAAATATCAGGAAAGTATCGATGCTTACAAAAAATCTTTAATCAGCAATCCGAAAGATGATGCCACGCGTTACAACTTAGCTTATGCGCAGGAAATGCTGAAAAAGCAGCAACAGAAAAATAAGGATCAGAATAAAAACGATAAAAACAACCAGGACAAAGACAAAAAAAACCAGGATAAAAACAGCAAGAACAACCCCGATAAAAAAAACGGAGACAAAGACAAGCAGAATAAAGACCCGAACCAGCAGAACAAACAGGATCAAAAAGACCAGCAAAAACAGCAGGAAAAAAATAACATTTCAAAAGATGATGCCCAGCGGATGCTGGATGCGCTGAACAACCAGGAGCAGGGCACGCAGGAAAAACTGAAAAATAAAAAGTTAAAAGGCGGGCAAGCACAAATTTTAAAAGACTGGTAAAGTAAATGGAATGCTTCTTTTATCGGCAAAAAAATCAGCAAAAACTTTTTGAACCGTCATAGAAACACACGCATTAATTTTATCAGCATAAAAGAAGCATTAAAAATTTAAACGGGCGAATTGCTTTCCCCGAAAATATAAATGAAAAAAAGATTTGGCCTTTTATTAGTCTTATTTCTACATACAACTTTGTTGCTGGCGCAAGGTAAATTTGTGGCTACCGTAAGCAAAAGCAATGTGGGCGTGGGAGAACAATTTGAAATTGATTTTACAACCAACTCCAGCGGAAGCCGTTTTACGCCGCCTAATTTTAACAATTTCCAGGTTTTGTCCGGGCCGAATATGTCTTCGGATATGACTTCCATCAACGGCAATACCACCCTCACCGTTACCTACAGTTTTATTTTGGCTGCCACCAAAGAAGGTACATTTACGATTGATGCCGCCGCAATTGTGGTAAACGGGCATACTTTAATTTCGAATCCGGTAAAAATAACGGTGAAAGGGCAGGCACCTCCCGCTGCAAGGCAGCAAGCACAACAAGTGCCGGTTCCTGATGATAATAATGTTGCCAATACGAAAGACCTTTCCAAACAAATATTTATCAAAGCTGCAGTTGATAAAACACAGGCTTTTGTTGGAGAGCAAATTAAAGTAACGTACAAAATTTACACGCGGGTTGGTATCCTTGGCGGTCAGCCGGAAAAAGCACCAGATTTGAATGGTTTTTGGAGCCAGGATGTAATCAACAAAAACCCAAACGCGCCTTGGAAAACAGAAACTTACAAAGGCTTAAAATATAACACGACTACCGTAAAACAGACCATACTTTTTCCGCAGCATGCTGGAAATTTAACCATCGATCCTTTGTCTATTGCCTTTGCGTTGCGGATCCAATTGCCTCCAAGGAACATTTTAGGTTCAATGTATGATGATTTTAAAGATGTTAATTACAAAGCCAAAAGCCTGCCGATAACGATTCATGTTGTGCCTTTGCCGGAAGCCGGAAAACCAGTAGATTTTAGCGGAGCCGTTGGTTCTTTTAAAGTTTATACCGATGCCGATAAAAAGCAATTGAAAGCGAACGAAACGCTAAATTATACGGTTGATATTTCGGGAACCGGGAATCTCAATCTGATCAATGCACCTAAGATTACGCCGCCAGTTGATTTTGAAAAGTACAATCCAAAAACAACTGACCGGATTACGGTTGATTCCAACGGCGTTTCCGGAAGCAGGCAATTTAGCTATCTCCTCATCCCGCGTCATCAAGGCGATTTTACGCTGAACCCTGTTAATTTCACTTACTTCAATCCTGCTTCTAAAAAATACGTTACCATTCCGGCAAAAGCGTTTCATGTTAAGGTAGAAAAAGGTGATGCACAAGCTAATGTTCCTGCGTTTAATTCATCGGAACAACAGGATATTAAAATGTTGGGGAATGATATCCGGTATATCAAAACTACAACAGCTGATTTATATAAAGATGGCGAAGGATTTTACAACTCGGTCTGGTATTATTTGCTTCTTTTATCAGGTCCGATTTTGTTTTCGGCAGCTTGGTTTTACCGCAGATGGAACGAGCAATTCAATAGTGATATCAACAAAGTTAAGAGTAGGGCAGCAGGAAAAATGGCTGCCAAACATCTGGCTATCGCACAAAAAGAATTAACAGCTGGGAAGAAAGCCGCATTTTATGATGCCATTGCAAAAGGTTTGTACGGTTATTTGAGCGATAAACTGAATATCCCGGTTGCCAACCTGAACAAGGAAAACATTACTTCGCAGTTAGAAACACGTTCGCTTCCTTCAACAACCATCAATCAATTGGTAGAAACAATGGATTTATGTGAGATGGCACGATTTGCACCGGTAATCGGCATATCCGAGCAGCAGGTTTTTGATAAAGCTAAAAATACGATCAATGAAATTGAAGAGAAAATATAACCGGCCAAACCAAAGTTTGTACCTGCTGCTGATGCTTCTTTTACCGATGTTTTCTTTGGGTGATAACCAGCAGGCGGAAAACTTATTTCAAAAAGGCAATCAGCAATACGCCAAAGCACAGTATCAGCAGGCTGAGCAAACTTACCAGCAGGTTTTGAAAAGCGGTTATACTTCGGCAGCACTTTATTTTAATTTGGGAAATGCTTTTTACAAGTTAGACGATTTGCCGTCTGCCATTTTGAATTACGAAAAAGCGCACAAGCTGGCGCCGAACGATCAGGAAATTAATAACAACATACAATTTTGCAATTTAAAATTAGCCGATAAAATTGAGCAGCAGCCAGAGTTTTTCGTGAGCAAATGGTGGCACGGATTAATCCTGTTTTTTTCTGCCGACACATTTGCCGTATTGAGCGTTGTTTTTCTTTTAACCGGATTTTTGCTGTTGATTGTTTACTTGTTTACCAATTTATTGGTGCTAAAAAAAGCATCCTTTTATACTGGTTTTGCAGTAATCTTAGTTGGTTTGATTACTATTTTTCTGGCTAACCGGCAGGTTAATTATTTTGCTACACACCATCAGGCAATTATTTTTGGTAGTTCTGTAACTGTAAAAGGTTCGCCCAGCGCTAATGCAAAACCCTTGTTCGTTATGCACGAAGGGACTAAAGTTGACGTAAACCAACAAAACGGAAACTGGATAGAAATTGAACTTCCAAATGGAAATTCCGGCTGGATTACAATGGACGATGTAAAGGAAATATGAGGTTAAATTATAAAAGTTAATATTGATAGTCAAGTATTTATCAAAATAATTAATTTTTTTAATAAGCTGGTGAAAGGCAATATGACCTTTCTTGTTCGATCTGTAAAAATTTATTTGAAAATATGGTTGATGCTTCTTTTATCACCTAAAAATAGTGTGGTATATATAATCTTAATTTAAGAGGCAAACCTAGAATTATAGGCGTAAAAGAAGCATTGGAAATATTTTATGAGTTTAACCTAACAGGTTTTTAAGATTAAAACTGAAAATTTTCTTCTTTTTTTAGGGGGATTTTAATTAATCCTTTTGCGTATTTTTTTGCACAGAAGAGTTGTAGGTACAAACATCGGTGCTACTACCATCAATTTACAGCTGAAACTGATATTTAAAGGCGTTTTTTAAATTATCATATTAATAATAACAACAACATTTTTATGCCTTTTTTATAAAGTTCAGAATAAAATGCTATTTATTTCTTTGTAAATACTATTAAAAAAAAATATTTTTATAATTCTCATTTTTATAAAGTATTAATAACGTATTGTACATATTTTAGATGTAATACAAATGATACATCCTGTTGCTACAGAATGGTCATAAAACCAATTGTTAATTCATTTTTAAGTTTGTGAAATTTATATCTGCATACGTGGTATGTTGTGAGTAATTGTAGTACAATTTTTAATGCTAAAAATTTAATTATGGTAAAAAAAATACCTTTTTGTTATTTCAATCGTACAAAATACTTATTGCATTTAGGTAAGGAAGCGAAGATTAGATTTTTTGATCCGAGTCAATGATCATCTATTTTCAGTAAGTATTCTCATGTAAAATCAAATTAAATAAACCAACTAAATTTCAATCTCATGTTTAAAAATTTACTTCTTAAGGGAAGTGTAGTAGTCATGGTTTTTTGCTGCCTGCTCTCTTATACTACTGTTAATGCACAAACCAGGCGAACCGGTAAAATTATCGGGTCTGATGACAAACAGCCTATTGTTGGGGCTTCTATAAAAATCAGGGGCACACAAACAGGTACCCAAACTGACATTAACGGTACTTTTACATTAAGTGCATCACAAGGTGATGTTTTGTTAGTTAGTTATTTAGGTTACACTGCACAACAGGTTACCGTTGGCAGCAGCAGTGTAATTAATATAACCTTGCAGGCAAGTTCGACATCGTTAAATGAAGTGGTAGTAACAGGTTACACTACACAACGAAAAAAGGACATTGCAGGTGCAGTAGCTACTGTTGATGTAAGTGCTGCTAAACAACTGCCTACAGCTTCTTCAGACCAGTTATTACAAGGCCAGGCATCGGGCGTTACGGTTATTGCACAAGGTGCACCGGGACAAGGTTCACAGGTTTTTGTACGTGGTATTAGCAACTTTGGTAATTCGCAGCCACTATATGTTATCGATGGTGTGCAAACTAACAGTATGAATGATGTTAACCCTAATGATATCGAATCAATATCTGTTTTAAAAGATGCAGGTGCGGCAGCAATATACGGTGTTGCCGGCGGTAATGGTGTTGTGGTTGTAACTACCAAAAAAGGTGTTCAGGGCAAATCAGTAATTACTTACGACGGTTATTATGGTTTTCAAAAACCGTTGAGCGGCAACCCATACAACGTATTAAATGGTGCCGATTACATTAAATTATTGCAGACTGTTGACCCAGGAAATGCTTTACTGATCAACGGCCAACTTGCGGATTACGGTTATCAAGGTGGTGCAAATACAAGTGGTGCCAAGGGTGTCGCTAATGCTGGCAACCCTGCGGTATCTCCTTCGCTATATGTGTTTGATCCGGGAAATTCGAAAAATAACTATCAAATTCAAAAATTTGACAAGCAAGGCGTAGATTGGTTTCATACCGTTTTTAAAAATGCACCTACCCAAAGCCACAATGTTAGTGTAAGCGGTGCTAATGATAAGAACGCGTACTTTTTGTCTTTAGGATATTTAGACCAGCAAGGTACCCTTTCAAATACTTATTACAAAAGATACCAAACGCGGATCAACACAACTTTTAATGTTAGGGATCATATTAGAGTTGGCGAAAACGCATCGTTGTACTATGTTTTGCAACCGGGTAACGTTGGCAACAACAACAATGAGGGCAATACGCTCTCAGAGGTTTATCGTATTGAGCCAATTATACCTGTCTATGATATTGCCGGAAATTACGGAGGTACCTTTGCCG
This sequence comes from uncultured Sphingobacteriaceae bacterium, assembly GCA_964251965.1. Taxonomy (GTDB): domain Bacteria; phylum Bacteroidota; class Bacteroidia; order Sphingobacteriales; family Sphingobacteriaceae; genus Mucilaginibacter_A. The sequence continues at coordinate 352,723 of CAXULQ010000002.1, forward strand.
GTCCTGCCCAATTAGGTAATGCTACCAATCCGCTTGCCATACAACAATATACCCAATATAACCAAAACAAATCCTGGAATATATCGGGAACTGTTTTTGCTGAGGCTGATATCCTAAAAAACCTTACGGTACGTACTTCTATCAGCGGTGAAACAAATAATATCTACAACAGAAATTTGATCTATACGCCATATTTCTATGGTGAGCAATATGCAAACCCCAACGGTATTACAGAAAATGCCCAGTATTATAGTAAGTATAATTGGACTAACACCTTGCGTTACGCGCAAGTTATTGGAAAACATAATATTAGCGTGTTAGCGGGATATGAGCAAAAAGATAATAACAGCCGTTACATTAATGGTACAGGTAATGGTTTATTTTCAATAGATAATAACTACGCTACGTTAACTGGTACTACAACCGGCCAGGTGATAACGAGCGGTGTTTATTTTCAGCCGTCATCAACTCAATCTTATTTTGCACGGTTAGATTATATTTTTAACGATAAATACATTTTAGGCGCAACAGTACGCCGGGATGGGTTTTCTGCTTTTGCACCAGGCAGACAGTTTGGTACTTTTCCTTCAGTATCTTTAGCTTGGCGTTTATCCCAGGAGGATTTTTTTAAAAGTATTACCTGGATCAACAATCTTAAATTGCGTGGTAGCTATGGTGCTGCCGGGTTTAATGGTAATGTACCCGGGGCAAACTCTTATTCAACGTTTAGTTCAGCCCCAAGCTACTCATACTACCCAATTGCTGGTACAATCAACAGTTCTCAACAGGGTTTCTATAATAGCCAGTTAGGAAATACGAAAACTACTTGGGAAACTGACAAAATTGCAAATGTTGGTATTGATGCAACAATCTTTAGAAACTTTGATCTTAGTGCTGAGTATTTTGTTAAAAATTCAAGCAACCTGTTGTTTTCTGTAACCTTGCCTGCAACGGTAGGTGGTTCTGCGGTTGCCGGTTCTGGTGCCCCAACTATTAATGTTGGTAGCGTAAAAAACCGTGGTTTTGAGTTATCCGCTACTTATCATGGCGGTACAGGTAATGCTTTTACTTACAACATCGGTGCTAATATTACCACATTTAAAAATCAAATTACCGGATTGTTTTCTCAATACTTTGATGCTGCGGGTTCACGTATTGGTAATATTGTTAGAGAGCAAATTGGCCAACCTATCGGAGAATTTTATGGTTACAAGGTAATTGGTTATTTTAGCAGTGCTGCTGACGTTACTGGTTCACCTACACAAACTGACGCTGCCCCGGGACGTTTTAAATATCAGGACACTAATGGTGATGGTAAAATCACAGATGCTGACCGTACTTTTTTAGGTAATCCAAATCCAACTCTTACTTATGGCTTAAACTTAAGTGCTGCTTATAAAGGCTTTGACCTTACTGCAGTTTTTTATGGGTCACAAGGAAACAAAATATTTAATTACACTAAATACTGGACCAATTTCTATAGTTCCTTAGCAGGCAATAAGAGTAACGATCTGCTTTATAATGCTTGGTCCCCTACTAATTTAAACCCAAAAACTCCAAAAGCCGAAGCTATTAGTACATTTAGTACCGATGCACAAGTAAATTCTTACTATGTAGAGAACGGTTCTTTCTTAAAGGCTCGTGTTATACAGTTAGGTTATACTTTTGGTCAAAACCAATTACGTTATATTGGCGTAAATAAACTGAACGTTTACATTCAGGCAACTAACCTGTTTACTGCAACAAAATATTCTGGTCTTGATCCTGAAATCACAGCATCAGCTTTTAACGGTAATGCCAATAATACAGGTATTGATTATGGCAACTATCCAAACAATGAGAAAAAATTCTTGGTTGGGTTGAGATTTACATTTTAATTAATTGTTAAAGAAAACAAAATGAAAAAATTTAATTATAATAAATTTATTATTCCTGGTGCATTAGTATTGTTGGCTTCTGCTTACTCTTGTAAGAAGTTTTTAGACAAGAATCCTATAGGCACATTAAATACAACAGTACTCGCAAACAGAGCAGGTGTAGATGGTATACTTATTGGTGCTTATGCGTTAACGGATGGTGTTTTTCAAGGCGGCCCAGCTGATCCTTGGACATCAGGTACTAACAACTGGGTGTTTGGCGGTGTGGGTGCTGACGATGCTCACAAAGGTTCTACCCCTGGAGACCAACCAGGTGCTGCACAGATTGAAGCACATACTGCAACATCTGTAAATGGATACCTGAACCCTAAGTTTTTGGTTATGCTAAATGGTGTACAACGTGCAAACGACGTTATCCGTGAAGTACCTTTAGTAAAAGATGGTTCTGTTACTACAGCTTATGGTGCTGAGGTTATTGCAGAAGCCCGTTTTCTACGCGGTTTTTATAATATGGAACTTGCCAAAATTTGGCGTAATGTTCCTTATGTTGATGAAACTGTAACTTATGATAATGGTAACTATAATGTAGCTAACCCTGGCCCTATCTGGGATAAAATTGAAGCAGATTTTTCGGCTGCAATGGCCGTGTTGCCTACAGTACAGCCGCAAATAGGCCGTGCTAATAAGTATTCTGCTGAAGCATTTTTGGGTAAAGCATATATGTTTGACCATAAATACACACAAGCTCTTGCTGCTTTTAATGATGTAATTACCAACGGCGTTACTTCAAGCGGTGCGAAATATGCACTTGTACATTATTCTGATAACTTCAATGCATCAACTAAAAATAATGCGGAAGGTGTATTTGTTATTCAAGCATCTGTTCATGACGGTTCTAACGGTTATAATGGTAATGGAGGGGATGTACTGAATTTTCCATCTGGTGGTCCAGCTACTTGCTGCGGTTTTTACCAGCCATCTTTTACTTTCGTTAACTCATTTAAAACTGATGCAACAACAGGTTTACCGTTATTCACCACTTTCAACAACAGCGATTTAAAAAATGATCAAGGTGTGGCTGCTACCGATGCTTTTACTCCTGATAATGTTCAAACATTAGATTCTCGTTTAGATTGGTCAGTTGGTCGTCGCGGTATCCCATACCTTGACTGGGGCGTATGTCCTGGTGCTGCTTGGGCTCGTGATCAGGCTGATGGTGGTGCTTATTTACCAATTAAAAATGCTTATTACAAAGCTGCTGCAGCTACAACAAGCGATTCTTATGGTGGTTGGGCATCAGGCCAATCAACTGCAAATGGTTACAATGCAATGCGCTTTAGTGATGTTTTATTAATGGCGGCAGAAGCAGAAGTGGAAGTTGGTAGCCTTGCTAACGCTGAAGCTTTGGTAAACCGGGTTAGGGCACGAGCTGCAGACCCTACAGGCTGGGTTTATAATTATGCTGATAATAATAACACTACTGGTGCCCGTTCATCAACGCCGGCTGCAAATTACAAGGTCGGTTTATATACAGGTCAATTTACAGCTCAAGGCAAAGCTTACGCACGTACTGCCATTCAATTTGAGCGCCGTATAGAGTTAGGCATGGAAGGCCACCGTTTCTTCGACTTGCAACGTTGGGATGGTATTTATGGTGGTCCAATGGGTACTGGTTTTATGGCAGGAATAATCAATGCTTATTTAGCGCATGAAAATGCCGTTCCAAACTTCCCTATCGCCTTGATTAAAGGAGCTACCTTTACCGCAGGTAAAAACGAGCTATACCCAATACCGCAAGGACAGATAGATGTTACTTATGGGGCTATAAAACAAAATCCTGGTTATTAATCCAATTTAACTTTTTTAAAGAGGTGAAGTTTGTCCCTTCACCTCTTTTTTATTATAAGCAGATTTAGTTCCTTTATTACATGCGATACTTCTTTTACCTGCTCTTTTTTGTTGTGCTTTCTTCATTTTTATCCTGCAAAAAAGCTACTTTATTTGAGCAAATCCCTTCAGCTCATTCAGGTATAAAATTTAATAATCTGATTATCGAAACAGATTCAATAAACCCAATTTCTATGCTGAATATATATAACGGCGGCGGTGTTGGTGTTGGCGATTTTAATAACGATGGTTTACAGGATCTTTATTTTACAGGTAATGCCGTTTCTAACCGCTTGTACCTAAACAAAGGGAATTTTAAATTTGAAGATATAACAACCAAAGCAGGTGTAAGAGGTGAAGGCGGTTGGGGCAGGGGAGTTGCCATTCTTGATTTAAATAATGATGGTTTGCTAGATATTTATGTGTGTAATACGTTGCTGCCCGACTCAGTTAAGCGCACTAATTTGCTTTATATCAACCAGGGGCCTGACAAGAACGGCGTACCGATATTTAAAGAGATGGCCAAAGCTTATGGTTTAGACATAAAAGTACATTCTACAATGGCTTCTTTTTTTGACTATGACAATGACGGTGACTTGGATATGTACTTAACCGTGAATGAAGCGGTAGCTGGTGACAACCAAAGTACTTTCAGGCCGGTTATTACAAACGGAAGCCATCGAAGCACGGGGAAATTGTTTAGGAACGATTGGGACCATATTTTAAAGCACCCGGTTTTTAAAGATGTATCTAAAAAAGCAGGCATTCTTACGGAAGGTTACGGGCATGCAACAAGTATAGTTGATATTAATCGGGACGGCTGGAAAGATATTTATGTAACTAACGATTTTTTAACTAACGATATTCTTTACATTAATAATCACGATGGTACGTTTACGGATAAATCAAAAATGTACTTTAAGCATACTTCGGCAAATGCAATGGGCCAGGACATAGAGGATATGAATAACGATGGGCTTGCTGATGTTTTTTCGTTAGATATGGATCCGGAAGACAATTATCGAAAAAAAATGATGCTAAGCTCTAATAGTTATCAAACAATTCAAAATTTCGACAAGTACAATTATCAGCGGCAATATGTGCACAACACCCTGCAATTAAACCAGGGGCAAAGAGTGGGCCAGAACGATTCGATAGGTGATCCTGCCTTTAGTGAAATTTCTTTTTTAAGCGGGATTGAACAAACCGACTGGAGTTGGTGCCCTTTAATTACAGATTTTGATAATGATGGTTTACGCGATATTGTTATTACTAATGGTTACCCGCGCGACGTAACCGATCACGATTTTATAACTTTTAGAGAGCAGTCTTTTGCCATTGCTTCCAACAAGCAGGTGTTAGATCAAATCCCTATCGTGAAGATCCCTAATTATGCTTTTAAAAATACCAATGGCCTCCAGTTTGAGGATGTTACAAAGAGCTGGGGATTGGATATCCCGACTTTTTCAAACGGTGCTGCTTATGCGGATTTAAATAACGATGGTGCCATGGATATGATCATCAATAATATCGATGATGAAGCCATGATCTATAAAAACACAAGCCGGGAAAAGGATAAGGCAAACAGCCATTTCCTGCAAATAAAATTTCAGGGTTCGCCTTTTAATAAGGACGGCATTGGTGCCTGGGCCGATGTATACTATAATCATGGAAAACACCAGGTATATGAAAATACTCCTTTTAGGGGGTATTTATCTACCATTCAAAACATTGCCCATTTCGGTTTGGGCAAAACCAATCAACTGGATTCTGTTGTTGTCCGGTGGCAAAACAACAAAAAACAGACACTAAAAGCAGTAAAGGCAGATCAGGTGCTGAAAGTAAATATTGCTAATGCCCATGATGTTTACAGTTTCAATCAGCCTCAAATCAATAAACAATCCCTCTTTAAAGAAGTTACCCGTTCTGTTGGCGTAAGTTACAAACACCACGAAGATGATTTCGTAGATTTTAATATACAGAAACTTTTACCGCATAAATTATCAGAATATACACCGGGCTTAGCAACTGGTGATGTAGATGGAAACGGGCTCGACGATATTATAATTGGTGGCAATTCTAAATATCCCGCTCAGGTATTATTGCAACAAGCAAATGGAAAGTTTTTGCAGCGTAATCTATATCCTCCGCAAACAAGCAACCCTAAAAATAATTTTAAGGATGAAGGATTATTACTGTTTGATGCGGACGGCGATGGTGATTTGGATTTATACGCAGCAAGCGGAGGTTATGAAGCAGAAGCAGGATCTTCCGTTTATCAGGATAGGTTATACTTGAACGACGGGAAGGGGAATTTTAAACTGGCAACAAATGCGCTTCCAAATAACTTAACCAGCAAGTTATGCGTTAGGGCAGTGGATTATAACAAGGACGGTAAGTTAGATTTGTTCGTGTCGGGAAGGGTTGATCCCTGGAATTATCCCAGGCCGGTTTCCAGTTACATCTTGCGCAACGACAGTAAAAATGGCGTTGTTAAGTTTACAGATGTTACCGCTACAACTGCAAAAGATTTGCAAAAAGTTGGCCTGGTTTGCGATGCGTTATTTACTGATTTTGATAATGATGGCTGGCCGGATTTAATTTTGGCAGGCGAATGGATGCCGATTACTTTTTTAAAAAATGATCATGGTGTTTATAAGAATATCACCGATAAAAGCAGTATCGCCGGTAAATTAGGTTGGTGGAACACCATAACGGCAGGTGATTTTAACCATGATGGCAGAATAGATTATATTGTTGGTAATACGGGTTTAAATACGTTTTACAAAGCAAATGATCAATATCCTGTTTACATCACCGCAAAAGATTTTGATAGCAATGGCAGTTATGATGCTTTTACATCCGTTTATTTGAAGGACCGGGAAGGTGTAAAGCAAGAATTTCCGGCGCAAGGACGCGATGATATTATTAAACAAATTATCAGTATGCGGGTAAAATTTCAAAACTATAAATCTTTCGCTACTGCTACTATGGATTCGGTAATTACACCAGAAATGCGTAAAGGTGCACTTAGGTTAAGCGTAAACGAATTGAAGTCCTGTTATCTAAGAAATGATGGCAACGGAAAATTTACCATGGTTCCTTTACCAATTGAAGCCCAAACTTCAGTGTTGTGCGGTATGCTGGTAGATGATTTTGATGGAGATGGAAACCTGGACGTAATAATGAGCGGTAATGATTTTGGTACCGAAGTGAATACTGGGCGTTACGATGCTTTTAACGGGCTGATGTTAAAAGGCAATGGTAAAGGAGGCTTTATGCCTTTATCTATTTTAAAAAGCGGAATTTATATTCCCGGCAACGGAAAAGCATTGGTAAAACTACAGGGCAGTGGTAATAAGTATTTGATTGCCGCCAGTCAGAATAAAGATGTTTTAAAGATTTTTGAACTGAAGAGACCAATTCATGCAGTGAAATTACAACCGCTCGATATGTTTGCAATCATTAAATACAAGAATGGACAGTTAACCAAACAGGAATTTTATCAGGGCGAGTCTTTTTTATCACAGTCAGGAAGGTTTTTGGATATAAACAATACGATGCTGTCCGTTACCATTACAGATAATTTTGGGCATACCAGGAACGTCCCTTTAAATTGATTCATTCATTTCAAAATGCTTCTTTTATCGGCTAAAAAATAGGATCAGGTTTCGTTAAAGAAAACACAGACCAGGTTAAATTTTAGCAGATAAAAGAAGTATCACAAAAATAAAATCCATTTTCAAAACGCCTAACTTTTATATCAACTCATTTTAATCGATGACATCCAAATCTTACAAAACCTTTTTATACTTTTCTTTATTTACAGCAGTTGCTTTGCTGTCGGTGCTAACTGTTTTTAACAGTTGCAAAAGTAAACCCTCCGAAGCATTTCAATTAACAGGTGATACAATTGCCGACGGTAAAAAACTGATGCAAATGCATTGTACGGGTTGCCACGAACAAACCGATATTGGCCTGTTGCCAAAAGATGTATGGATTTATCACACCTTGCCATCTATGGCACCTTATTTAGGCATATCTACTTATGGAATCGATTATTTTAAAAAGGATACGGTATCAAAAGGTGTATCGCTTGCAGAATGGCAAACGATTGTTGCTTATTGCAGAAAAATGGCTCCTGCCGCTTTGCCTGCTGCCAAACATCCGGATACTTTGCTAAATGATTGGGCCGGTTTCGCTTTAAAAACACCAAAGCCACTTAGCAATGAAATGAGCTTTACTACACTTGTAGCTGTAAATCCAAATAATCATAAAATTTACACTTCGGACGAGAAGACAAAAAAGCTCAGCGAATGGACTACGGATCTGAAAGGCCGGGAAATTGCAGATTTGCCTTCCAGCGCGGTTAATGCTGCATTTAGTAAAGACACAAATGGAGCAAATTTAGGAGTGTTCAGTTGTATCGGTGAATTAATGCCGATGGATTTTCCAAACGGAAAAGTATTACAGTTAAACCTTGATACTAAAACCGATAAAAAACAACAAATTATCGCTTCCGAGCTTACGAGGCCGGTTCAATCAATAGAAGGTGATTTTAACCATGATGGATTAAAAGACTGGTTGGTAGCGGGTGAAGGTAATAAATCGGGCCACGTTTATCTGCTAAAACAAAACCAGGACCATACTTATGCAGAAACAAAAGTTGTTGACCAGGCCGGAGCAGTGCAAATGGTAACCGGCGATTTTAACAAAGACGGCTGGCTGGATTTTATGGTACTTTACGGAAGCAGCAATGAAGGTTTGTGGATGTATTTGAATGACCATAAAGGCAGTTTCACTTCAAAAGCATTGTTAAAATTTCCGCCGGTTTATGGTTCAACCAGCTTTCAGCTTTCTGATTTTGATCATGACGGATTGCCGGATTTAATTTATAGCTGCGGTTATAATTACCGTGATTCCCGCATTTTAAAGCCTTATCATGGTTTATATATTTTTAAAAACTTGGGTAATTGGAAGTTTAAGCAAACCTGGTTTTATCCGATCAACGGTTGTACAAAAGCGATAGCTGCTGATTTTGACGGCGACGGCGACCTGGATATTGCCACTTCTGCTTTCTTTGCAGATTTAAAAGGCCGTCCTGCCGAAGGTTGTATTTATTTTGAACAGGATAAACCTTTACATTTTGTGCCTCATGCCTTGCCTGTTAATAAATACGGGCGCTGGATGGGCATGGAAGTGGCCGATTATAACCAGGACGGCAAACCCGATATTTTGCTTGGCAACTTTGCCAGAGGTTTAAATATTCAGGATATTCCTAATCCGTTTTGGAATACCCAACTGCCTTTCATTGTATTGCAGAATAACTTTAAGAAACAGGCGATTTATTCCGTCTTTTGAAAACCAATGTGGATAGTACTTCTTTTAGCACTAAAAAAATACATGCTTTTATCTCGCAATAAAGTTTTAAGGACTTACAGTTTTTTAGCCGATAAAAGAAGCATTTAACCAAATTAGAAACTGGATCACAGTACCTTAAAAAGCATTGATGTTACATAAAATAAGCCGGCAGGCAGTAGTAAGTACTTTAATAATAGCAGTTTCTTTTAGTATCCTGGTCTCCACTTTTAATAGTTGCAGCAGTAATAATGCTGTAAATAATGTAACGGATACTTTGATTGCCGGCAGGCAGCTTGCACAAAAATACTGTGTTAGCTGCCATCAGTTTTCAGAACCGTCTTTATTAGATAAAAAAACCTGGGAACAGGGCGTTTTGCCGGCTATGGCCCAACAGTTAAAAGTACACAGCTACATGGGCCAGTATTTTTCTGATAATAATTCGACCCTCTCAACGAGCGATTGGCAAACAATTGTTGCTTATTATCGAAAAGCGGCCCCCGCCGCTTTGGTTATACCTAAATCTTCGGCTGTTAAAGATTGGGCTATTTTTGCTGTAAATAGGCCCAGAAATGTTTACGCATCTGGTTCGCCAGCCATGACTACCTTTATTGGTGTAAACCCTTACGACCGTCAACTCTATACTGCTGATGCGGCCAATCATATATTCCGTTGGGACAATAATTTAAACGCAAAGCTGCTGCAAACTTTAAAATCTCCGGTTGCCGGAATCAGCTTTTCAGACAACAAAAGTAAGGTAAACGAAGCTGTTGTTACTTGCATCGGCATGATGGCGCCAGTAGATAATCCGAAAGGGGAAGTTGTTCAATTGGATCTCAACAATAAAAAATCGAAACAAACAATTTTAAGCGATAGCTTGCCGCGCCCGGTACAAACTGTTTCGGCAGATTTTAACAAAGATGGATTGCCGGATTATGTTACTTGCGGTTTCGGGCACGATCGCGGCGCGTTGTATTTGTTGTTGCAGCAAGCTAATCATCAGTATAAAAAATCCATAATGAGGGGAACACCAGGAGGCACACAATTGATAACCGGCGATTTTAATAATGATGGTTACGCCGATGTGATATGCTTGTTTTCTCAAGCAGATGAAGGCATTTGGATGTTTTTGAATGACCAAAAAGGAGGCTTTACCAGTCAAAACCTGTTGCACTTTCCGCCAATTTATGGTTCGAGCAGTTTCCAATTAGTGGATTTTAACCATGATGGCAAACTCGATATTTTATATACCTGCGGCGATAACAGCGATTATTCCAAAGTGCTGAAACCCTATCACGGCATTTATATTTTTACCAACACAGGCAATTGGAAATTTAAGCAAACGTACTTTTACCATGTTGATGGCTGTACCAAAGCTATAGCTGCCGATTTTACAAAAAATGGCAAGTTGGATATTGCTTCCATCGCTTTCTTTGCTGATTTTAAGTTCCATCCCACAGAAGGTTTTACTTACCTGGAAGCAACAACAGAAGGGAAATTTAAAGCCCACGAAGTGCCGGTAAATTTATACGGACGTTGGATTACGATGGATGTAAACGATCTGAACGGCGACGGTTATCCGGATGTGATATTAGGAAATTTTTCAATCGGTGCCCGAGGGTTGATCAACCAAAAAGGTTTTAAACCGGATTGGGATATGTATGAACCGTTGATCGTACTGAAAAATACGACTGGTAAAAAGTAAGTTCCGATAATTTCTTATGCTTCTTTTACCACCTAAAAATCATTAAACTGTATATTTTTTGTGGAGTTGATTACGTTTAGCTTTGTTTCACCCAAAAAAGGTTGATAAAAGAAGCATGGCCAAAACAAGAAATACAGGATCACAGCAGGACATTACTTTTAAACAACGCCTTTCTGCTTTAAAAAACCTGCCCGAATTTTTTAAGCTTGTTTGGCAAAGCAGTCCCTGGAAAACCTCGTTTAGTTTTGCGTTGCGTTTGGTACGTTCTGCCATGCCGGTGGCGTTGCTATATATTGGGAAACTGATTGTAGATCAAGTCGTGCTGCTTAACCACAATACTTCCAATCACAGCCATCATTATTTATGGAAGTTGGTTGCCATCGAATTTGGTTTGGCGATATTAACAGACGGCTTAAACCGAATGATCAATTTGCTGGATAGCTTGCTTGGCGATCTTTTTTCCAATTACACATCCATGCGCATTATGCGTCATGCCGCAACCCTCGATTTAGACCAGTTTGAAGATTCTGTTTTTTACGATAAACTGGAGCGGGCACGGCAGCAAACTATTGGTCGCACCATCTTGCTTTCCCAGGTAATGAGCCAGGTTCAGGATATGATTTCCATGGGTTTTTTAATCACCGGATTATTGGCTTTTAATCCCTGGCTGATTTTGCTTTTGCTGGTAGCCATTATTCCGGCTTTTCTCGGCGAATCCTACTTCAACACGCAAAATTATGCTTTAACACGGAGCCAAACACCAGAACGGCGCGAGCTGGATTACCTTAGATATCTGGGCGCAAGTGATGAAACAGCCAAAGAAATGAAGCTCTTCAACCTGTCGGATTTTGTCACAACCCGGTTTAAAACCCTTTCCGACAAGTTTTACATTGATAACAGCAAACTCGCCATCCGTCGTTCTGCCTGGGGAACTTTTTTTTCTGTTTTGGGAAGTATGGGTTATTACGCCGCTTATGTTTTTATCATCATCCAAACCATCAACGGCAGCACTTCTGTAGGTGGTTTAACTTTTCTGGCCGGTTCTTTCAGGCAATTAAGGAGTTTGATGGAAGGAATATTGACGCGTTTTACAGCGGTTTCCCAAGGTGCGATTTATTTAAATGATTTTTTAGAGTTTTTTGAGATCAAACCTAAAATTGCCGTTTCACAAAACCCTTTGCCTTTTCCAAATCCAATTAAGCAAGGTTTTACTTTTGAAAATGTAGGTTTCCAATACCACAACTCCCCAAATTGGGCCAACCGAAACCTCAACTTTACACTTCATCCCGGCGAAAAATTAGCTTTGGTAGGAGAGAACGGCGCAGGCAAAACAACCTTGGTTAAATTGCTGGCGCGTTTATATGACCCAACAGAAGGACGGATTTTGTTAGATGGAATCGATTTAAAAGAATACACCATTGAAGAACTGCGGTTTAATATCGGTGTGATTTTTCAGGATTATTTGCGTTATCAAATGAGTTTTTCGCAAAACATTGCTGTGGGAAACATCCAGCAAATCGACAATAAAATTCTCATTAAAAAAGCAGCACAAGAAAGCCTTGCAGATGTACTGGCAGAAAAACTGCCCAACCAATACGAACAAGCGTTGGGAAGGCGGTTTAATAATGGCGTAGAACTATCCGGCGGTGAGTGGCAAAAAGTAGCTTTGGCCAGGGCTTACATGAAAGATGCGCAAGTTTTAATTTTAGATGAACCAACCGCAGCTTTAGATGCAAGAGCAGAATACGAAGTTTTTCAACGCTTTTCGGAGATGACGAAAGGGAAATCTGCTGTTTTGATTTCCCACCGCTTTTCAACCGCACGTTTAGCCAACCGCATTGTCGTTTTAGAAAAAGGGCAGATTTTAGAAATCGGCACACACGAAGAATTGCTTGCCAAACAAGGCCGTTATTCGGAATTGTTCCAGTTGCAGGCGATGGGTTATCAGTAATGTTTGAGCTTAAAATTTAGGTGGTAAAAGAAGCATCAGTAATACAGGTCCGAGCAAATTTTCTTCTATCAAAACCAAAGTTTGAATTTAAAATAAAGAGTTCAGCGTTAGTTATACAGTTAACAAATCGATACTCACAACAAAAAGTGAATTTCAGCAAGTTCACGACCTATTTGTTGCACACCTTGCAGTATTCTTTGTGTTTGGTTTGTTGAAGGTTTTTTAATTCCTTTAATATATTGCGCTAAAAGGCTTTGGTTCATTCCAATCCGTTCAGATAATGCTTTTGCGTTAATTACATTGTAGAATTCAAAGAACTGCGGCAGATCGAGCGTTATTTTTAAATCCGATTCTGTAACAGTTTTTCCTTGTGTCTCGAAATGGAGGTTAAGGGCTTCCAGCATATTTAATTTAAGTTCTTGTAAGTTATCACCCATAGTATAAACCGGATATTTTTCAGCATAGGCAGAATACCCAGTTTTCGTCTTTTCAACAATCATTTCAATTTTCATAACACATACTTTTATTCGATCTCAGCATATTTTTTCTCAATCCATTACTAAAATTTAGGTGGTAAAAGAAGTATCGCCGATAAAATAAAAAGCGGGTTCGGGATAAACAGATTTTCCCGAACCGTATTAAGTACTAAAAAGTTGGGTCCGCAGGCGTATTGGCGTTATTGTCCCGCTCAGTAAACGGATAAGGGAAAAAGTTTCGTTTACGTTCGGTAAGCGGCCTGGCAAACCTTCTCATATCTTCCAGTTTTAAGCCCGACATGAATAGTTCGATGCACCTGTTTTTGTAAATCAAATCTAACAGTTGTGCTTGCGTGTAAGGACCGGTTAAAGCAGGCAAACTGGCACCAACGCCCAACGGATCTGTTGCTGCTGTTTTTGTCCTGATTAAATTAAGTTGTGCCAAAGCGTTTGTTAAATCTGGTGAAGCCTGGCGGGCATAAGCTTCTGCTTTGATCAGCGTAATCTCGCCCGGTAAATAAATTGGGTAAGGCGTGGTTGATGTTGCCCCAAAACCATTTACCCTAAAACGAGGGGCAATTTTAGTATTGATGGTTAGATAAAACGGAATACGCTGGTCGCCAGCATCCGGCCGGATGGCAACAGGCAAACCCAAGGTAGAATCAATCGGTGCCGAAACATTGTTAGTTGCAGTGATGGATTGAAAAATAGGGTTTTGGGTAATCGCATCAAAATTAAAAACAGATTTCTTGGTAATATCTATCGTGTTGGCAACTGTTAAAGCGGTGGTATAATCACCGGAAAACAAAGAATACCGCGCTTTTAACGCATACAAAGTATTTACAATATCGATACCTGCCGGCACATTAGTATAAAATGCAGTACTGATTGGTGTGGTTTGGATAGCACTTAATGCACTGTTAATAGCTGCGATTGCACGGGCATATCCGGCAATCCGGTCAATAAAAGTAACATTGCTGCCTACCGTACCAATCCCTGATGGTACTTTTTCCCAAAAAATAGACATGTTGCCGATAGCTAATGCCTTGAAAATAGTAGCATAACCAATTAAACCGCTGGCATAACCTTTATCATTTAACGCAGCCGAACTCGTAATTACGTTGTCGGCATCGTAGATGATTTTATTACTGGTTGCCCACAAACCGCTTAAAACAGTATTTGTACCATCAACACTTCCGCCGCCAGTGCTAAACTGCAATTCAGGGATATTACCGGCATTTAATAAGATCAGCTCGTTAGTTGTAAAGCCATTAGCCGTTACCGTTGTATAAATAGGGCTTGCCATACCTGCTGTATAAACCCTTTGTAATCCAACAACTACACCGGTTAAGCCTTGTGCCGTGGTAAAAACCTGGTCTTTATTTGCTGAAGAAGGATCTGTATAATTTTTTTTACATGCGGCGGTAACCATAATTAAGGCAGCAGTAAATAAGATATATATCGTTTGTTTTTTCATGATTTCTGATTTGTGGTAAGATTAAAACCTGGCTTGAAGTCCTAAACTGAATGTTTTCGGTATGGGCACGTTTCCAAAATCAATCCCCCGAAGCAGCGTACTTTGGCCTGCTGCATTACCTTCCGGGTCGTAACCTTTGTATTTGTCCCACGAAATTAAATTCCGTCCGCTTGCTGATATAGTCAGGCTTTTAAAAACACTCAACTTGCCTAAGTTATAACTAAGTGAAACCTCCCTTAACTTAACAAAAGAGCCATTATCAATACGGAACTCTTCAATAGGATAAATGCCGGCAATGTAACCGCGCGGCAATTGGCCTAAATCTTCTGCCTGGGCAACCAATCCGTTTCCAACACCTTGCCTTGTCCTGTAATCAGCATTAAAAACGTTCCCGCCGTGCACATCGTCTAACTGAATACGAAGGTTGATTTTTTTATAAGTAAACTCGTTTACAAAACTGGCAGTATAATCCGGGTTGGGGTTACCAATTACTTTACGCAAAACAGTTCCGGTTGGCAAGCCACTGGCATCGCGTTGAGGCGTATAAGTTAAAGCACTGTTTTGGACGCCTTTTTCAATCTGTGGTATACCGGCAGCATTCGTCAGGATACTGCCATCTGCATTTCTTGCATAAAAAGTACCGTAAAACTCGCCAATAGGTTGTCCGTCTAATATAAATACCGGCGCACCGGCATTTGTACTTAACAAAGTATAAGGCTGCCCGATTGCTTTATTGCGGTTATGGTTAAAAATGAAGGTAGTGTTCCAGGTGAAACTTGAAGATTTTAGCGGCGTTCCGTTCAATACAATTTCGTATCCTTTGTTGGATAAGGAGCCAAAATTATCTAACAAGCTTGAAAAACCATTGGTAGGTGCAATTTGGCGGGGAAATAAAAGATCGTTAACTTTTTTATCATACCAATTGTACGTTACACTAAACCTGTTGTTAAAGAATGATAAATCTGTACCCACTTCCAGTTCATTTTGCCGCTCCGGCTTTACGTTTTCATTTGCCAGCACGGTGCTGGAATAGAAAGAAGTTTTGCCAACAAAAGGTTGCGAGGCATAAGTGTTGAACCGATCGTAAGCGCCAATACCGGTTAAATTACCGGATTGCCCAAACGCAGCCCTTAATTTAAAGACATTCCACCATTTTGAAACACCAAAATTTTTCCAATAATCTGCAGACGACAGAACATAACTTCCGCTTCCTTTAAAATAAACCTGGTTACGCTGGTTTGTACCGAAAACCGATGAACCATCCACACGGACAGCACCTGTAATAAAAAAATGGTCTTTATATTTAAAATTCTGCTGTAAATATTCTCCCGAAACCCAAAACTGTGTCCTTTGGTCTGTGCTTGGAAGGATAGTGCTCGCACCATTAACAGTTTGAATAAATGGTGCCAAACCCTGGCCCTGCAATACGCTGTAACTTGTTTTTTGATACTGATAAGAATAACCAACCTGGCTTGTAGATGCTAATTGATCGCTGATTTGCCATTGGTAAGTCGCGTTCAGTTCATTATTTAACTGCAAGTTTAGATTTTGACCGGCACTTGCGTAGCCATTTGTAGTTGTACTTAAAGTGGCACCGCCACCATAAAACGCCGGACTAACATTGTAAGCAAACGGTGGGATATAAGTAGTACCGTTTTGCGAAGAATTATCTACCCCAAAAGTATTATCGATCATCAGGTTTTTTATCGGGTATAGTTTTAAGGTAACATTGCCTAACACCCTGTTCGTTTCTTCCCGCTGCTTAATATCTTCAATAATAGAAACCGGGTTAACACGTCCTCTTTCGCCCACAGCCTGTAAAGCACCTAAAGCATCCCTGGTAAAAATATCATGGAAATTCCCAATAATATTAATGGCGTTTGTGGGTGAGAAAAATGAATTTCCATCAGGCTTTTCATCAGCAGAACTATTGGTATAACTAATACCAGCCGATAGATTAGCCCATTTGGTTAACTTTTGATCGAGGTTTGTACGGAAACTGTAACGTTTGAAATCTGTATTTTTAACAATTCCCTGGTTGCTGAAGTAAGATAAAGAGGTGTAGTATTTGGTATCATCTTTGCCTCCGCTTACCGAAACGTTGTTATCCGTGCCCATTGCTGTTCGATAAATATAATCCTGATAATCGTATCTGGTAACCGGGGTTGTATTGGTTAATGTTGGGGTCAGCAAATCCTGTGTCTGCGTATTAACAGAACCGCCAAATTTGATCGGTGCTTCGTTTACCGCTAATTTTTTCCGTAAAGAGCTGGAGGTGATGCTGGTTGAAAAACTAATTTCCGGCGCGCCCGTACTTCCTCTTTTGGTAAAAATTTGTACTACACCTGCATTGGCCCTCGAACCATAAATGGCAGCCGCAGCGGCACCGTTTAAAACTTCAATATGGTCTATGTCCGCAGGGTTTATATCAACTAAACGGTTTTGGCCTACTGTCCCTACAGAATTTGAACCGTCATAACTGGATTCTGTGTTGGTAACCCTGTTAGTAGCATTGTTTACGATAATGCCATCAACAATATACAAAGGTTCGGATGATGAACTGATGGAACTGATCCCACGCAGGCGCACAGAAATGCCACCGGCAGGATCACCAGAATTTTGGGTGATTTGTGCACCGGCTGTTTTATCTTGTAAAGCGGCGAGCACATTTCCGGTTGCGCCTTTAGTAAGCTCGTCAGCTTTTACCGTACTAACATAACTGCCTAACTGCTTGCGGGTTGTACCTGCCGAAGTTCCTGTTACGATTACTTCGTTTAGCCCTACTAAATCTTTTTCTATCTCCGCATTAACCGTGTAATTAGCAGCATCGCCCAGGCTGATGCTTTTTACAACTGGTTTATAGCCGATGTAAGTAATCGAAACCTGGTATTTTCCGAGATTAACATTGGCGCTAAAACTAAAAACGCCGTCGTTGTTGGTAGCGGCGGCATAGGCTGTTCCCTGTAATTTTACAACTACGCCCGGCAGCGGTTCTTTAGTTGTGGCATCATTAACTTTACCGGTAATTGTGTACTTAGTTTGTGCCGTCAGCCGATCTGATAGCAGCAAAATAGCGAATGAAATGAAAGCTAACTTAAGCTTAGGCCATCCCGATGAGTAAATTTTCTTCATACAAATTGATTTAATTAAAAAATATTTAAGAATTAAAGGAAAAAAGTATTGTAGACATATAAATTTGCGCGTTTAATTTCTTTTTTATAACTAAGTATTCAAAAAATGAATAATTTAGGTTAATTTATTGGAAATTTAGAGGCAATTTTAAGGAAAATTAGTTTACTTTTTGAGTAAGTGGCATTAATTTTCTTTTAAACTACTTATTTTGCACACAACGGAAACCTAAATGTTCCATACCGCTGTCTTCTGTTGTTTTCATTCGCCTGGATACGCGGTAACCAGAGCAATAACTGTCATTACACAAAAACGATCCGCCTCTCACTACACGTTTTGAAGCAGAAGGTTCATCCGGATCACGGGCTTTAGCAGGGCCAGGAGGATTTTTGATTCCGTCGCTTCTATTGATAGCAGTATAATAGGAGTTATCGTAATAATCGGCGCACCATTCCCAAACGTTGCCCGCCATGTCATAAAGCTTGTAACCATTTGGTGCGAAAGATTTTACCGGAGAAGTATAATAAAATCGGTCTTGCATGCTGTTTTTATAGGGGAAATTTCCTTGCCAGCTATTTGCTTTTGGCTTTCCCGAATCAATCGGTTCATTTCCCCAAGGATAAATCTTATTTTGCAGTCCTCCGCGTGCAGCAAACTCCCATTCGGCTTCGGTTGGTAATCTTTTGCCTGCCCATTTGCAGTAGGATAAAGCATCATCATAAGAAACCTGTACAGCCGGATAGTCCTCTTTACCAATCAGGTTGCTTTTCGCGCCATGCGGATGTTTCCAATTTGCGTTTTTGGCCCAAGTCCACCACTGGCTATAATCCACTAAAGAAACAGGCCCATTACCTGGTTTAAAAACCAGAGAAGCCGGCGTAAGTAAACTTTTATTTGGTTTGGGTGTGCCTGCCGGTAATTGCTTTTTTAATTGTTCCCAGTCTGGTTTTCTTTCTGCGGTAGTTACATATCCTGTAGCTTGAACAAACTTTGCAAATTGTGCATTGGTTACCTCTGTTTGATCAATCCAAAATCCATCTATAATTACTTTATGTTTTGGAAATTCATCTGGCAAAGCTTGCTTATTATCGCCGCCCATCATAAAATTTCCGCCTTCCACCCAAACCATATTTTGGTGGTTTTTTGTTTTTGCTGCTTTAATATGGAATGCTGTTTTTACCGCCTTAAAACGTGCAGGAATATTGGATTCGCAGCAAACAGAACTCATGGTTTTGAACAAAGATATTCTCTCTTCTGCAATTATCGTCTTGTTTTTTTGCTTGCACGAAAACAGGCAGAAAACAAGTAACCCGAATAAAATTGTATGAAAAGCTATCTTGTTCATTACTGATGTTAAAATATAAAACGGAATTGTGTAGTGAACAAAACCACTAAAATTGCATGCTAACTTTAGTTGTTTCAATTAAAACAGGTGTTAAGTTGTAAATTTTATTTTCAGAATTTTTTCAAATAATTTTCTTTCTATGATGGCAGTACAAGATAAAATAATAGGATTAAACTTTTATGTTTAAAATTATAATCAAATATTATTTCTGGTTTAATCCTATAAGAAAATAATACTTTTGTCCCTAATAAAACGAATAAAATTAATATTAATGTAAAAAACAAAAAGTAATAGAAACTTTTTGAAACTATTTAAGCAAATATTATTAATTTGTTCGAGGTTAAATCGGGTTAAATTTTATAAACTATTAGTGCTGCTTTTAAATAATTTGTTGTAAGAATTTTGATGCACATAAATTTTACCGCTAAAAGAAGTACTGTTTTCTTTCCAAATATAAAAATTAGCCGGCCCATGTTTATGCATTATCGAGACCAATTCTTTTTAATTAGTTTTATCAAGTTGCCTATTATATTAAATTTTACATTACCGAAATGAGTGAGGCTTTAAGTAATTACAAGGACTATAGTTTGTTCGCCAAAACATTGCACGAACTGCCACAGTTGCCTAAAATTGTGATTAATACCATTAACCAGTACTCTTTTTGCCTGGCAGAAAAAGACCCGGAGTTTAAAAATGCACTACTGGCCTCTGAGGTACTGCTGCCTGACGGTGTTGGGGTTGTGGCCGCCGTTAGGCTGCAAGGAGGGCAAAAAATAAAAAAAATATCAGGTTCCAGTCTTCATACCCATTTGCTTGAAAAAATGAACAGGGAATATGGCAGTTGTTTTTATTTAGGTTCTTCGGAAAAGACGTTAAAAAAAATAAAGGATAGGGCCGCGCTGGAATATCCGAATGTGCGGGTAGGATATTATTCACCTCCTTTTAAGGCTGTATTTTCTGATACCGACAATGCAAAAATGGTGGCGGCGGTAAACAGTTTCGGTACAGATGTGCTATTTGTTGGAATGACGGCACCCAAACAAGAAAAATGGGCGGTTGCCCATAAAGCCGAATTGGATGCAAAAATAATCAGTTCGGTAGGGGCCGTTTTTGATTTTTATGCTGGCACAATGAGCCGTCCGGGCAGTTTTTGGGTAGATTTAGGCTTTGAGTGGCTGGGCAGATTGGTCAACGAGCCGCAGCGGATGTGGAAAAGATACTTGTACTACGGGCCTGTTTTTGTTTATGCCTTGCTGAGGCACAAATTAAGGTACGAGTTGGTAACGAGCTAAAGCTTTGATAAAAGTTTTTCTAAATTGTCGGCTTTTCGTTATCTCTGTTTATAATTCTGAATTTAGTTTAGATACAATTGCTTAAAGTAACTCTAACAGTAAAACTGTAGTTACTACTATAAAAATCAATTTTTCCGTGGTGCAATTGTACTATTTGTTTGCACAGCCATAACCCCAAACCGGTGCTTGTACCAATAGAAGATGAGCTTTGAAATGCTTTTCCTAAAGTATTTATCGGTATTTGTTTAACAGTTATTTTGTTTTCAAAACTTACAATTACATCGTTGCCGATTTGGCTTACATTGCAAATCACCATACTGTTTTTATCGGCATATTTTATAACATTTTGTACAAAGTTTTGCCATACGGTTTCTAACTTGTCTTTGTCGCCTTTTATTATAAAACTTTGCATTTCTTCATCAAATACAAGTGATGTTTTTAATCCTGATTGTTTCAGCAGTAAAGAATTTCGCTCAAATACTTTTAACAATTGTCCGGCAATATCAACTTCGGTTATAAAAAGTTTTAAACCGTTATGTTTAAGTTGGCTAACCAATAGAAATTGTTGTACGATATGTTGTAAACGGACAATTTCTTGTAACTGGCTTTTCAAAAAAGTTGTAATATCGGCAGAAAAATGATTGCCAAGATTAAGTTCTGTTTCAGCCTGCAAAATAGCCAAAGGCGTACGCAGTTCGTGCGAAGCAGCAGCAAAAAAATTATTCTGTAATTGCTGTTCCTGCTCAATCCGGCCGAACATGTTATTTATAGTTTCTGTCAATTGTTGTAGTTCGTCGTGAGTTTCAGTTACCTGAAGCCGCTCATTTAATCTGCCTGAATTGATTGCCGTAGCCTGGCCAATTATAAACCTTATCGGTTTTAACAACCAACCTGCTGCTATGTAAACAGCTATTGCACTTATCAAAACACTTAACAAAGTAGCCGTAATCATTAAATAAGACAGCTTTTTAAGCCGGTTAGTCAGGTTAAAATTGGATACAGTTAATAGCAGTTCAACCGGGCGGCCATCATAGTTTTCTTTCTTTAAATACACGCCGTGCACATCCAACGTATCAACAACGCCAGATTGAAAAGGCGGATTAACAAACTTAATATTTCCGGGAGATTGGAAAACAATTATAGGTTGATGGTTATAATTATGATAAAAGACCCGGATAGATTCTCCCGTATCTGGCAATGCAATTAAGTCTGGATTAATCTCCGTTTTGTTTATTAAAGCCGTAGCCCTGCTAAACAAGTATTTGTTGTAATTTTCAATGAAAGATTTTTTAAAATATAAATAAGTATAACGGCTGAACAATACATTGATCAAAATAAAAGTAACACTAAATACAAGTGTCATCTTAAATTTAAAACCTTTGTAAAATTTAATGTTCATTATAAAGTTTCAGGTTTAAAAGTATAGCCGCGGCCAATTACGGTTTGTATATGCTGATATGTAAAACCTTCGTTTATTTTTTTTCGAAGCTGATATAAATGTACTTCGATCACATTACTGCCCGGATCAAAATTCATATTCCAAACTTTATCCAATATTTGGCTTTTTGTTAAAACTTTACCGGTGTTCAGCATCAAATATTCCAACAGTAAGAACTCACGGTTGCTTAGGCTGATTGTTTTTTCGCCCCTTGTTACTTCCCGGCTGTGTATATCAATCTCCAAATCTCCAATTTTTATTTTTGAATTAATTTTAGGTGTACTTTGCCTTTGCAAAACGCGCACCCTCGCCAAAAGCTCCTGCATTTCAAAAGGCTTTTTTAGGTAATCATTCGCACCGGAATCTAACCCTTTGATAATTTGTTCTGTACTTCCAATGGCACTGATAATAATAACCGGAACGTGGTTATCAAAATCCCTCAGGTTTTTAAGGATGTCGAAACCGTTTTGTGACGGCAGCATCAAATCGAGTAAAATTAAATCATAATTGTTTACCATCGCAGTTTGCAATCCTAAAATCCCATCGGCTTCGTGGTCTATCACATAACCTGCCTGCTCTAAAGATTTTTTGATAAACCCGGCTAACTTAACCTCGTCTTCAATCAGCAATATTTTCATAAATTGTATCGGCAATACTTGTTCCAATAAAAAAACTGGCAGATGGTTTTTATGAAGCCAACTGCCAGTATTGCTTAAAACCGCTTTTATCTAACTAAATAAGCCTGGCCATTAATTGTTAATGTTTGCGCTTTAACCTGAACGATGTTTTGGCTGTAGACTACGCCTTGTCTTTTTGGTTCTAAAAAACCGGTGACACTAATTTTTTCGCCTGCTTTAAGTTGTGTGCCCAATTGAAAAGCAATATGCGGCGGTATGCCAACCACTTCCCCGGAATTTAATACAAAGCCGTTAACTTCTTTGTTCGGCGTATACCTTAATTCTTTTATGGCCGAAGTAACCGTTTTTTGTTGTTGTGCAACCGGAACTGCTGGCGGGGTTGGCGGGGCATCTGTAATAACATCTCCATTTATATCGATCATCACCAAATGGAATTCGTTTGTTCCTTCCCGGGTTGTGCGATAGAAACCACTCACTTTTACACTTGTGCCGCTTTTAGCTTTGTTAAATATTTGCTCGCCCAAGTGCGAAGGATAGTTAACTGATACTTCGCTAGTCGCTGTTTTTAGTACGAAACCATTATACTCGAAATGGTCATTAGCGATAGCTTTGCTGACAGTGCCACTCAGCGTAGTAAGTTTGATTGCTTCCTGCATCGGAACGGGCTCGCTTGGTCGTACTCCATGCGGACGTGGCGGCGGCATCGGGCCGTTCCCATTTGGCGGCGGCGGCGGCATCATTGGTGCGCCGGCCAGATTTTGAGGTTGTTTGTTTAAAGGGTTGGAAGATGATTGTTGTGCATGGACTGCAAAAGCACTTGTAATAAACAAGGCTGTGATGAATACTTTGCTAAATTGAATTTTCATGATTTGTTTGTTTTTAATACCTCAAAAGTATGGCGGGCCAATAAATAGGGAATGAAAACGAAATTAATTTTTCTTCATATCACCGCGTTTTACTGATGTTGATCAAACAACAAGCATTTATTTAGATTTAAATACCTGAGCCTTGGAAATTGGTTTGGTGCTATATACTTACATGCTTCTTTTACCACCCCAAAACTGATAAGCTTAACTTGTTTTTATTCCGGTTTTATTGCAATATAATTTAACTTCTTTTTTGCTGCCGAACTATGACTGATACAAACAAATCTAAAAACCGAAGCTTAACTTTTCTTAACCTGCTGAATTTTTCGGCTGCAGATGTTGCTACCGGGCTTGGGCCTTTTTTGGCTGTTTATCTGTCGTCTAACCTGCGTTGGAACCCTTCGCAAGTGGGCATAGCAATTGGAGCAATGAGTTTTGCAACAGTACTTGCCCAGTCGCCCGCGGGTTGGCTTTGCGATGTGACGACAAAAAAGAGGTTAGGTGTGGTTATCGTTGCCATTACAATCGGGGTTGCAGGTTTAACCATGCTCTTTTTCCCAAACTTCTATATTATTATTGGCTGCCAGGTTGCCATTGGCATTGCGGCTGCTTTTTTTGCCCCGGTTTTAATTGCGCTCGCGATGGGTATTGCAGGAAGGGAACAGTTTGATAACACGATCAGTAAAAATCAAACATACAATCATTCTGGCAATGTTACTTCTGCCGTACTCATCGGCGTCCTTGGAAAGCTGACTCACAACGCAGGCATTTTTTACGGACTCGCTATTTTTTGCCTGATGAGTGTTGTTTTTTCTTTATCCATTAAAGAGGACGATATCGACCATCAGGAAGCCAGTTCTGCAAACGAAACCAAAAATGAGGATCAAAAAAATGCGGACAGCAAGAAAAAAACTTCCTTTAAAGATATGTTAACGAACAAAGGTTTTTTGGTGCTGCTGTTGGTATCCGTTTTATTTCATTTCGCCAACGCCGCCATGCTGCCTTTAGTTGGGCAGGAATTGGGCAAAAGCAATCATTCCAACGCAGCTTTATACATGAGTGCCTGCATCGTGATTGCGCAATTGGTGATGGTGCCGATGTCTTTTTTAAGTGGTAAATGGGCAGCTTCCGGTCGTAAAAGGATTATGTTAGTGGCATTTGCTGTTTTGCCGATCCGTGGCATACTTTACACGTTTGCCAAAAGTGCAACTTACTTAGTCAGCATTCAGGTTTTAGATGGATTGGCAGGCGGCATTTTCAGCGTAGTATCCATTTTAATGGTTTCTGATATATTTTTTGGTACCGGTAAAGATAATTTTGCCCAAGGAATGATGGCCGCAGCTATTGGTTTAGGTGCTGCTTTAAGCAATGTTATCAGCGGTTACATTGTAAAAATCAGCGGCTTTAATAATGGTTTTTACGTATTGTCGGGTTTGGCACTTTTGGCTTTTATTTTGTTTTGGATATTTATGCCGGAAACAAAGGCCATTGCGCAAAACGGGGGCGAGCAGCAAGATGCCAACAACAACGAACAATTGGCACATAGTTAAGTTAACATTATTTCGGTAACTACAAAATAAAATTTTATGCGCGGCCTAAAAACTATTATTTTCCTTTTTATCTCCAACACTTTCATGACTTTTGCCTGGTACGGGCACCTCAAATTTAAAGACTATTCCTGGGGCAAAAACCTGAGTATGTTTGCCGTGATCCTGATCAGTTGGGCATTGGCTTTTTTTGAATATCTATTTCAAGTCCCGGCAAATGAAGGTGGCTTTAAAGATAATGGCGGGCCTTTTAACTTGGTACAACTTAAAACCATACAAGAAGCAATCACCTTAACCGTGTTCATGGTTTTTACCTTGTTGTTTTTTAAAACAGAAAAATTAGGTTGGAACCATTTGGTTGGTTTCGGGCTGATTGTAATGGCCGTTTTCGTGATATTTAAAAAATGGTAATATGCATTTTTGATCTTAATTAGAGGAGTGCTTCTCCGGCACAAATTTTTAAACATTGCAATACTTCTTTTACAACTTCCCCTAATTTACGCACGTGGTTTGCCTGTACCACTTATCTTTGTTCAGGTCTGGTTTAAATCTGCTCAATTTTATGTTGATAAAAAGAGTATCTGTTCTGCTTGCTTTTCTGTTTTTAAAAAATTTTCTTTTCGGACAAGAAACGCTGGTTATTAAATCAGAAAACCTGAAAGCTGCAGACACAATCTGGGTTTATAAACCGGAAACATATGCTACAAAAAACAAAAAAAAATATCCGGTAATTTATTTATTGCATGGACATGGCGGGGATTATAAATCCTGGGGCCAGTTAACCAATTTACAAAAGCTTGCCAATCAGTACCGGTTTTTGATTGTTTGTCCGGATGGCCTAAAAAAGAGCTGGTATATTAATTCGCCTAATCAGGATAGCACGCAATATGAAGATTTTTTTATGAAGGAATTGATGCCCACAATCAACAGAAAATATGCCCAAGATCCTTCTAAAGTATTTATTACCGGCAACAGCATGGGCGGTTACGGTGCTATGTGGCTTTATTTAAAACACCCGGATATTTTTTTAAGCGCAGGCAGTACTTCCGGCGTTTTAAACCTGCGTTATTCATCCAATAAAAATACCACGCTAACTTATTTGTTAGGCGCTTACAGCGAAAGCAACACTCTTTTTGATGATTATTCGGCAGTTAACCTACTTAGAAATATTGTGGGCCAAAATAAATCCTTTTTGATCGATTGCGGAACCGAAGATTACTTGCTCGTTGCCAATCAAAAATTTAAGGAAAAGTGCGATGAATTAAAAATCAATGCAACTTATATTACGGCACCTGGCGCGCATACTGGCAGCTATTGGTCGAAATCCATCTTGCGGCATTTCCGTTTTTTTGCAGAACAAATTGATAACCAAGTTAACCAGGAAAAACTAATTAAGCCTAAAAAGCACCGGCGTATTTTTTTTATCAGGCTTTAATTTATTTTTACTGGATAAAAACAGTACTATAAAAATAATTTATTTATTTTTTATATTTACCTGCTATGTTAAAACTACCCGGATTCCTTTTTTGCAGCCTTTTATGGCTAACAACATTTGGTCAAACTAACACTAAACCTATTGCAATCATTCCGCAACCGGTTAGCCTTGTAAAAAATACAGGCCAGTTTTCATTTCCGTCCACCGTAATTATTGGTGCAAGTGCTTCCACAGCAGTTGCCCCGGTTACGGTTTATCTTAAAAACAAGATCCAAACAGCCACTGGAAAAACAGTCCTGGTAAAAAGCAATGCTTCTTTTAGCACCATAAAATTAGTGTTGAACTCAACTGAAAACCCAACTATTGGGAAAGAAGGTTATCAGTTAGCTGTCAACACAAAAGGAATTGTGATCAAAGCAAACCAGGCGGCCGGTTTATTTTATGGCGTGCAAACACTGATGCAATTACTTCCAAATGAAATTGAAAGCAAATCGGCAGTAAAAAATATAAAATGGACAGTTCCAAATGTAAAAATTACGGATTACCCAAGGTTTGGCTGGCGCGGTTTAATGTTTGATGTTTCCCGCCATTTCTTTACAAAACAAGAGGTAAAGCAATATATTGATGCGATGGTACGGTACAAATACAATTTGCTGCACTTGCATTTAGCAGATGATGAAGGCTGGCGGATTGAAATTAAAGGCTTGCCCCGGTTAACAGAAGTTGGTGCTTACAGTGCAAAACGGGTTGGTTATTTCGGCACTTTTACACCTCCGCCAGTAAACGAGCCGCGTAATTATGGCGGGTTTTACACACAGGAGGACATAAAAGAACTGGTACAATATGCAAAGGAACATTTTGTAAATATTTTGCCTGAGATTGATGTTCCGGGTCATAGTTTGGCCGCCGTGGTTTCTTATCCCGAATTGTCTTGCACGCCGGGTGCAGAAAATTATAAAGTACGTTCCGGAGAAACAATTATGGATTGGTCTCATGGACAGCCTCCTGTAGCTTTGATCGATAACACTTTGTGCCCCGCCAACGAAAAGGTTTATGAATTTATGGACAAAGTAATTACGCAAGTGGCAGAACTTTTTCCTTTTGAATATATCCATTTAGGTGGAGACGAGTGCCCTAAAAACTTTTGGGAAAAAAGCGATGCCGTTAAAGGTTTGATGCAAAAAGAAGGCCTTAAAAACATGGAAGAAGTGCAAAGCTACTTCGAAAAACGCGTTGAAAAAATTGTAGAAGCCAAAGGCAAAAAGTTTATGGGTTGGGATGAGATTTTAGAAGGCGGCCTTGCCCCGAACGCTGTGGTAATGAGCTGGCGCGGCATGAAAGGCGGAATTGAAGCGGCCAAAATGGGGCACGAAGTGGTAATGAGTCCAACTACTTTTGCTTACATTGATTATATGCAAGGTGATTTAGCGATAGAATCAAAGGTTTATTCTACTTTGCGATTGCAAAAAGCTTACCAGTTTGAACCTGTACCGGATAGCGTTGATGCAAAGCTAATTAAAGGCGGGCAAGCTAATTTATGGACGGAACAGGTTTATAACATGCGCAAAGCAGAATACATGACCTGGCCGCGCGGTTTTGCCATTGCAGAAACACTTTGGTCGCCAAAAACAGCTAAGAACTGGGATAATTTTTCTAAAAGGGTAGAAGCCCAGTTTCCGAGGATGGAAGCAGCAGAAACCAACTATGCGCCGAGCATTTACGATCCGATCATCAATGTTTCCCGCAAAGACAGTACGATGAATATTACTTTATCGACAGAAATTAAAAACCTGGATATTTATTACAGTTTCGATAATTCTTTTCCAGACAGGTTTTATCCCAAATACACACAACCGTTAACTGTTCCAAAAGAAGCCGCACAAATTAAAATGATTACTTATCGTGGCAAAGAACCAATTGGGCGGATGATGAGCATCCCAATAACTGAATTAAACGACCGGTTGCCTAAACCTAAAAAGTAGCAAACGCGTATTTTTTTATTGGTAAAAGAAGCATCAGACTATATTTTAGGTTAGTTAGTTTTGGTTGCAAAACATCTTCTTCTCTTATAATATTGTTTTTCAGTAGGAAATTTACCGTTCAGGCAATATTTTTGGCATTGATCTTTTCTGATATTTCTATTCAGTAGCTTTCAACAGTCTTCTAACTTAAATAAATTTTATCTGCAATTTGCTGTAATGGTTGTCGCTGAGCAATCAATTTGATAACTGCTATCCGGCAAGAAAAAGGGTTTCAGGATTTGACAAAAGCTTAAAATGCCCAGCCTATCAAAGCAATGTTATTTGTTAGATCTATATATTTTAAAATACTTCTTTTATCGTACAAAAATAAGAAAGTTTAAAAAATTGAAATACGATGTAAAGTTGTATGAATAAAAGAATTACGACAATTTGTGTGATATAATTTAAGACAATTTGTGTATCTTAAACTTAAATTTATTTTCACATGTTTTATGGAAACAAAAGATGTAGAGCGGCTTATTAAAATCAGCAAAGAAAAGCCTTTGCTCCCGGAAACTTTTGTTCCCTGGGATGAAAAGCCAGCGGCCAACGATTTGTTTCTGCCGGAAGCTCTAAACTCTTTAGAAGGGCTTGAAATATACCACACACTTGATGCACAGCAAAAGCTTGACTTGGGCAGGCACGAAGCGGTGCAGGTAATGTATTCTTATGGTTGGAGCGAGGCTTTGTTTTGCCTTTTTATGAACCGCTATATACTCACTTTACAACCGGATAATGTTGAATACCGCTTTTTGCTGAGAGAATTGATTGAAGAGTTCAGGCATCAGGAAATGTTTGCGCAGGCTGTACTTCAACTTAATGGCAAACCTGTAAAACCAAGTTGGATGCACAATATGGTTGGACAGTTTACAGCTAAATATATGCCGCATGATGCTGTATTTATGAGTTGTTTATCTGTTGAACTGATTGCCGATATGTATGGCCATCATACCAGAAAAGATCCGAGAACGTATATCGTTTTAAAAAAAGTATCCGAACTGCATAATATTGAAGAAGGCCGGCATATCCATTTTACCAAGGGATTGCTGAAAAAATATACCGCAAAAGCTGGTTATATTAAAAGGACAACGTACAGCTACATCATTTTGCTGAATATTTATTTTATGCGCACTTTGTATGTGAAAAAAGAAATATTTGAACGGATTGGAATGGAAAACCCAGCTGCTGTTTATAAAATGGGGTTTAAAAATTACAAGAAAAAGTTTGCCGCAACTTGTTTGCAAACCATCATTGATTTTGTAGGGGAATGGAACGGTTTTAACGGTGCCACCCGATGGGCCTGGCGGTTACTTTTAAATGCTAAAGTATGAAAAGGGTAAAAATTAGCCATGTATCTTCTTATTTCGACAATACAAACAGGGTATGTAATGCAGAAATTGAAAATCGTATAAACCACAAAAAAATGTTGATGCCACCAAATGTGCTGGAAAGGCTTTTTGGTGTTAAAAACCGTTTTTTTGCTAAAGAAGGCACGCAATGTTCTGATTTAGCTGCCGGTGCCGCCCGTAAAATTTTAAAAGATACCGATGCAGCAAGTATTGATTGTTTAATATTTGCGGCCGCAAGCAGTGATTTGATAGAACCTGCAACTGCAAACATTGTACAAGTTAAATTAGGGCTAACGTGCCCTGTTTTTGATTTGAAAAACGCCTGCAACAGTTTTGTATCTGCCATGCAGGTTGCTTCCAGCTTTATTAAAAGCGGGCAATACAAAAAAGTGCTGATTACGAATGGGGAAATCCTTCAAAACGCAATTACTTTTACTATTGCTGATAATGCAGAATTGATGAAACGCCTTGCAAGTTTTACATTAGGTGATGCAGGTACTGCAGCAATATTGGAAGCAAGCGATGATGAATCCGGTATTATTTACCACGATATGCGTTCGCTTGGCGAATTTTGGGAATTATGTGTTATCCCTGGTGGCGGCTCTATGTTTCCGCAGGATTGCAGCAAGCATTTTTTTGAAGGAAAAACAGCAGAGCTAAAAGAAGTATTTATCCGAGAGAAAGGGGAAATGTTTGAAAAATGTTTCCGGGAAACAGGTTATACCAGAGATGATATCGACCACTTTTTTATCCATCAGGTTTCCAAAAGTACAGTGAAAGCAATGGCAGATGATTTAGACATTCCAATCAGTAAATTTCATTGTATTATAGAAGAATACGGTAATACGGCAGCAGCTTCCATTCCGCTTAGTATTGATCTGGCAGTTAAATCAGGCAAACTCAAAAAAGGACAAAAAGTAATTATTATAGGTTTGGCGGCAGGTATAAGTATGTCTGTTCAGCTTATCATCTGGTAAATGTTTTATTGGTCATCCATACTCGAACCTCTTATCCGGGCTGCTGGTAAAGAACCGCAGCAGCACGTTTTTTATACCGGTAAAAGAAGCTATTCGGCTAAGGAATTGTTGACCAGAGCCAAACACCTTGCCTTGCAATTAGCAAAGCAGGGAATGCAAAGGGACGATATGACCGTAATTGCGATTGCTCCCGGTGTTGATTTCATTACAATTATGTATGCTACGATTATGCTGCGTGCAAAAGTTGCAATTATCGATCCTGAAATGGGCAAGGAGTTATACAAAGTTAAATTTGCACAGTTACAACCAAAGTGGGCTTTTGTGGATACACGTTTATTGCTTTTGCAGGAACATCCGCTTTTACGGTACACTTATTTTAGGATTGCAAAAAAACCTTTCTATTTTCCAAAATACAAAGGATTAAATATCATCGGCTGCGGGCCATGGTTACCTCTGCTGCAAAAGTACATCCGCATCAAGAAATTATTTAAAGCTCCTTACCAGGATATTCAATTAACAGCGGATGAAAACAATCATGAATATTTGATTACTTACACATCTGGAACGGTGCAAGAACCAAAAGGCGTACTGCACTCTCTAAATGCTTTGAATGAAAGTATCGGGTTATTAATCAAATTAATTAATAATAAACCTGATGATATTATGGCAACTTATTTGCCGCATTTTGCATTAATGGGCATAGCCGCCCAATTGCCTATTTTTTTATATAATGCCAGTTTAAGCATTGAGAAGAAACTAAAATTTTTTGACCTTAACAAAATCACCATCCTTTTTGGCCCGCCAAGTGATTTTATGCCGATGATTAAATATTGCGAAAAAAATCATTGCAAACTACCTGCTTCTTTTAGGCATATATTATTGGGTTCTGCGCCGGTACATCAAAGTTTTTTAAAACGTTTGGCAGCTGTTTGCCCTGCGGATATATGCCTGACCATTACCTACGGAATGACAGAACATTTACTGATAAGCACTGTAGATGGAATTGAAAAAATGAACTATAATGGCAACGGTGATTTGGTTGGAAAACCTGTTGAGGGCGTTGAAATTAAAATTGCGGATGACGGCGAATTGCTGGTTAAATCCAATCAACTGTATTCAAAATATTTCCATTTAAATAATCGTGATGAATACCACGCCAGCGGTGATCTTGCCCGAACCGACAAAAATGGAAACGTTCTGCTGTTGGGCCGCAAAAAAGAAATGATTATTCGTAGCAATACCAACATTTATCCTGCCTTGTATGAAGGCACAATCAAAAAAATTCCGGGTATCGATGAAGCTGCATTAATTGGTGTTTACAATTTGGAGAAAGAGGACGAAGACGTGTTTCTTACTGTTGAAACCAGCCAGCAAATGACGGAAAAATATGTAATGGATAAAATCTCCTACGGTGAGTTCCAGATTGAAAAAAATGCTTTGCCAGACCAAGTATTTTTTATGAAGATACCCAGAAAAGGAAGGCAACATAAGATAGACCGCACGAAAATCATAGAATTGATCAAGGCAAAATTAGCATGAGAATAGTGATAACTGGGGCCAATGGATTTGTCGGGTCGGCACTTTGCCGATACTTTTATCACCAAGGGCACCAGGTTATTGCAACCGGAAGGCAGGAAAAGCCAAATTCAAATTTGTTAAATTATGCTACCTATATTTCTGCAGATATAACAAATCCGGTTAAACCGTTTGATGCTGATATTTGCATCCATGCTGCCGGTTTAGCTTCCGATACTGCAGATTATCATGCGTTGTTTTTAAACAATGTAACAGGTACAAAAAACGTATTGGAAGCAGCAAAAAATTGCCGGTATTTTATCTTTATCTCCAGCTCTTCGGTATATAATTTTTCCGATAAACCTGCAATTGAATCTGATACAAACTTGAATACTCAATTAAACAATTACGGAAAAACAAAACTGCTTGCGGAAGAATTAGTCAAGGTAAATATTTTCGCCCATCAACAACGCCTCATTTTGCGTCCCAGGGCTATTTATGGAGTAGGAGACCGGATTTTACTGCCTCGCATGTTAAGTATGATAAAACGTCATACTGTTTTTATCCCTACAAATAATACAATACAAACTTCTGCAACACATATTGAAAATTTAGCTTATGCTATCGGGCTTTTTTTAAACCAGAGAAATAAACCTGTATTGCAAGTTTTTAATATAGCTGATGACGAGGTTTATTCTTTGAAGGCTATGAGCTTGAAAATATTATCTGCTGTTGAAGGCGGTAATTTAAATGTTGTTCCTATTCCGCTTGCGGTAGTAAAAGCCATCTCATTTTTCAATCCCAAACGGGTTAGTACACTTGCTTTTAAAGCTATCACACAAAATTCAATACTTGATTTAAAAAACATCAAAAAGTCTTTAAATTATAATCCTTTGTACACGTTTGATAATTCTTACACAGAAATAGGAAAATGGATAAATAGCCTGGGCGGGAAAAATGTTTATATGAAAAATTTGAAGGATGTGCCCTGGATGCTAAACCAAATGCCTTAAATTTATTAAAATGAAGAAATTACGGATTATAATTCTTCTGTCTGTCATTCCGTTTATTTGCGTCGCGCAAGGAAACTGGGAATTAAAAAAGAATGAAAACGGCATTTTGGTTTATACCAGAAAGCTGAACAATGAAAGATATAAAGAGATAAAAGTGCTATGCCAGTTGAATGCTTCGGCTGCACAATTAACTAAAATATTGCAAGATGTAAACCATCATAAAGATTGGGTTTACAACACAAAAACATCTAATTTAATCAGTAGAAAAAATAAGGATACCTTATATTATTATTCTGAGACTACGCTTCCCTGGCCATTAAACAACCGCGACCTTGTTATTCAATTAACTTTTGCAGAGGACATTACAAATAAAGTTTTAAAAATACAGGCACTAAGTATGCCTAAAATGTTGCCTGATAAACCTAACGTGGTCAGGGTACCTTACTCTTTAGGCTTGTGGAATGTTATAACACTGCCTAATAACCAAATAAAAATTGAATATACTTTTAGTGTAAACCCCGGTGGGGCTTTGCCTGCCTGGCTGGTTAATTTTACAGCAACTGCTGGCCCGTATAACACTTTTAAGAAATTAAAAGAACTATTGGAAAGTAAAAGAAACTAAAGGTTTTATGCTTCTTTTACTGCACAAAAATTTAGAAGAATACTTGCTTTTATATTTTATACACAGCAAGTCCTAAAAATATAGGCATAAAAGAAGTATTATAATTTTCCGTTTGGTAATCTATACATTGAAGTTTTTTAAACTTTTATTTAAACGGGTTAAAACCCATTTTACAATATCGGCCGAGCCTACGGCTCTAAACTTTGCGAACTTACCAGAGCCGTAGGCTCGATACATCTTGTAGCAATGGGTTTAAACCCATTGTAATTAATAAAACCTTCATTATTAACATTACAGCTCAGGTTTTTGCCCGGGCTTTTTTTTGTTTGAAATTTATTTTCAAAAATACTTGCATCTTTAAAAATCATACTTACATTTGCAGTGTACTATATAACTAATACACTAAAGTATGATAAAGATTTCTAACTTAACCTTCGGGTACGGCAGGAAGAAAATCCTGTTCCAAGATCTGAACTTGCAAATGCAGGAAGGCCATATTTATGGTTTGCTGGGAAAAAACGGTGCAGGCAAATCAACTTTGTTAAAAAATATTGCCGGTTTGGTTTTCCCGCAAAAGGGAACCTGCGAAGTAAACGACTACAATTCGGCCAAACGTTTGCCGGCGTTTTTGCAGGATTTATTTTTCATCCCGGAGGAAGTTTACATGCCCGCTTTAACAGCCAAACAGTTTGTAAAAAGTACAGGTCATTTTTACCCGAATTTTGATGAAGCGCAGTTTGATAAAATGCTTTCGGAATTTGATGTTCCGAATGATAGTTTGCTGAGTAAACTTTCTTTCGGCCAGCAAAAAAAGGTGATGATTGCTTTCGGGCTTTCAACAAATACATCACTTTTAATTATGGACGAACCAACCAACGGTTTAGATATTCCTTCAAAAAGCCAGTTTCGTAAAATTATTGCTTCCGCATTAACAGAGAAACGCTGCATCATCATTTCAACGCATCAGGTTCGTGATCTGGATAATCTGATTGATACTTTATTAGTTGTTCACAATCAAAAAATTGTGTTAAACAGAAGTCTGGATGAAATTTCGGAACGCTTAAAATTCAGCACCACTTCAACTGCGGGAACAGATGTTTTATATGCGGAAGAAAGTATCCGCGGATTAAACACCATCACCAGAAACACCAACGGCAGTTACAGCAAAGTTGACATGGAACTGCTTTTCAATGCTATCATCAACAATGATCAAACCATTACCGAAATTTTAAAATAAGTATCATGAACCAAACATTTAACTTAAACAGGTTTTTTATGCTTTTTAAAAAGCATACGCTCGAAAACTACCGTACTTATTTAATGTCCGTAGCGGTTTTGGCCGGAATACTGCTTTTATTTATAGGTTTTGCATCTTATGCAAGTAACGGATATTTGTCGCAAAGAACACAGATTGGCTTTTTTATTCCTTTTTTGCTTGGTGCAGGTTGTATTTTCACCAGTTTAATTTTTGCAGATTTAAGTAATAAAAAAGAAGCGATTTATGCACTCACATTACCAGCTTCTCATTTCGAAAAATACTTGGTTAACTGGTTGTATTCCTTCGTTATTTTTCAACTCGTTTTTGTTGCGGTTTTTTATTTGATTGCGGCATTCGTGATCCAGTTGGGCCATCAAAGTACGCCAGATCAGGATAATTCTCTCTTCAATGTATTCTCCGAAGATAGAAAGCCATACTATGCATTTATTATTTACACAGGTTTGCACGCCATAATTTTCTTTGGAGCCATCTATTTTGAAAAATTGCATTTTATCAAAACCGCCTTTGCTTTTTTTATCGGTGCTTTTTTAGTGGGATTATTAAACCGACCAATTTTATCGATGATGTTCGATAATCAGGTTGATGGAACTTCATTTTTTAGTCCGGTAAATATCTCAAACGGAAAAAATGCTTTTACCATTCGGGCTGTTTCTATGCCAGATTATTTAGGCGCAGTTGTACTTGGATTAGTGGTGTTGATTTTATGGATAAGTGCTTATTACAAGCTAAAAGAAAAGGAAGTTTAATTATGGATTTTAGAGATAACGAAGCCATTTACCTGCAAATTGCAGCGTATGTGAGCGAAAATATAACTTTAGATAAATGGCCTGCCGAGCAAAAAATACCTTCTGTGCGTGATTTGGCGGTAGAATTACAAGTAAACCCAAACACCGTTGCCCGCACTTACGATTTTTTGCAAAACCAGGAAGTAATTTTTAACAAACGTGGCATTGGGTATTTTGTAAACGCAGATGCCAAAGATAAAGTAAAAAGCTACCGTAAAGAGCGGTTTTTACAGCAGGAACTGCCCGAATTTTTCAAAAATATCTTTTTGTTAGATATTGGTTTGGAAGAAATAGAAAAGCGTTACCAGGAGTTTAAAACACAAAATTATCAGGCATAAAAACAGTATTATGAAAACAAGCAATAAATTATTGATAGCAGCAATTTTGATTATTATCGTTTCGATGATCACGTATGATCTGGCCTTGAGGGTAGAATATAAAAAAGGTACTTATAAAAGCCGGTTCTATGGTTTCGAGAAATTAGGTTTTAAAAACTTTAGTAAAATAGATAATCGAGTTGCAAACCAAGTTTCTATTCAAATTAATCAATCACCTGAATTTGAAGTATTTATAAAAAAAGAACTTAAAGATCAAATTAAGATTATCCAACATGAAGATTTATTAATTATTGATGTTCTCGATAGAAAAACATTTCGTTATGGTGGCGACAACGGTGTAGTTATTATGTGTCCTTCAGTTGAACGATTGGTTACTACTCCATTTTTTAAAAATAAGAATGAAGAGAAAGCAGCAGAAGGATATTTCATTTCTGGTTCAAATACTTTAGTAGGATTTAATCAAAAGAATGTTGATTTATGCATCAATAAAGCTACTCATGTATTCTTAATAGACAGTAAAATTGAAAGTCTAAAAGCGATAGTTGGAAATAGTACTACTAAAAATGCTATGTTATCATTGGTTGGAAACACTTTTATAAAATCGGCAAGCATTACTGTTGCTGGAACTAATAGTTTAGAAATACAGAACAAAGCAACAATCATTAAAAAAGTATTCAATATCTCTGACAGTGCACATGTTAATTTAACTGGCAGTTTTGTAACACATCTTATAAAATAAATGATATACACCATATTAGAAAAACATGAAAAAGTTAATATTCAACACCAACCCATTCATACTTCTTTTAGCACCTGTTTTTTTACTTTCGGCAATTGCGCTGTTTCATTGGAAAATCAGCTTGCAATTACCAGATATGCAA
The DNA here is from genome assembly GCA_964251965.1 of uncultured Sphingobacteriaceae bacterium. Taxonomy (GTDB): domain Bacteria; phylum Bacteroidota; class Bacteroidia; order Sphingobacteriales; family Sphingobacteriaceae; genus Mucilaginibacter_A. The sequence continues at coordinate 389,924 of CAXULQ010000002.1, forward strand.
ACAGAAGTTACAGGCTTGTTTAACAAAAGAACCCTTTTTCAGGTATTATGTGAAGTAGTGAAATTTAGTTTTTAGAAGATAATTCAGACATGAAAACTGCTTTAAAAGGATTGGTTTTGGCCGGAGGCAAAAGTAGCAGGATGGGCGTGAGCAAAGCCGGAATCAATTGGCATGGCAAAGAGCAGCAGTATTATTTGGCTGATTTATTGAGTTTTTGCTGTGAAGAAGTTTTTATTTCCTGTAGAAAAGATCAGGCAGAACAGATTTGGACAGAATACAGAACCATTCCAGATCAATACGCAAATGCTGGCCCTTTTGAAGCTATTTTAACCGCTTTTAAAAAATATCCTGCTACTGCCTGGATGATTATGGCTTGCGATGTGCCTTTGTTGGATGAGCAAACTTTGCAGTATTTAAACCAGCAAAGAGATCAAACTAAAATTGCTACTGTTTTTGAAAGTCCGTGGGATGGTTTGCCTGAACCGTTAACTGCCATTTGGGAAGCAGAAAGTTACGATTTACTAAAGTATTATCATCAAAAAGAGCAGATTTCTTTAAGACGATTATTAATTAAGCATGAGGCTAAAATAATTAAAGCACCAAATCCCGGTGCTTTAATCAATGTTAATACGCCTAACGATGCAAAACGTATAGTTGAAATTTTATCGAAAAAAGCTTCTTTTAACAAGTAAAAATTTACCTGTTAAAAGAAGCATCAGGATTAAATTATCTTACGGCTACATTTTCGGCTTTATCAAGAAAATCATGGTAAGCAAGCTTAATGCCTTCCTCTAATTCAATTTTGTGTTTCCAACCTTTAGCATGCAATTTGGTAACATCCATCAACTTACGCGGTGTACCGTCAGGTTTGGTAAAATCAAATGTTATTTCACCTTCAAACCCAACAATACTTTTGATAAGATAAGCTAATTCTTTAATGGTTAAATCAGTTCCCACACCTACATTTATTGGATCTGGTTCACTGTAATTTTCCATTAAAAAAAAGCAAGCTTCTGCAAGATCGTCTGCAAAAAGAAATTCTCTTTTTGGCCTGCCAGAGCCCCAGATTACAACTTCATTTTTGCCTTCAACTTTCGCCTCATGAAAACGACGGATCATGGCAGGCAAAACATGCGAATTTTGCGGATGATAATTATCGTTATATCCATACAAATTAGTTGGCATAACGGATATGAAATCACAGCCGTATTGTGCGCGGTAAGCATCGCACATTTTTATACCGGCAATCTTTGCAATAGCATAAGGTTCATTGGTTTCTTCTAACGGGCCGGTTAAAAGGTAATCTTCTTTTAAAGGCTGAGGTGCCATTTTAGGATAGATACAACTTGATCCTAAAAACATCAGTTTTTTTACCTTGTTAAGGTAAGACTGATAGATTACATTGTTTTGAATGGAAAGATTTTCGTAGATAAAATCTGCCCGGTAAACATTGTTAGCGATAATGCCGCCAACTTTTGCTGCTGCTAAAAACACATAATCTGGTTTTTCTGCGGAGAAAAATTCAGCTACTGCTTGTTGATTTCGAAGATCAAGTTGTTTTGAAGAACGGGTAATTATATTTTCGTAACCTTCTGCAACAAGCTTTTTAACAATAGCCGAACCAACCATTCCATTATGTCCGGCTACATATATTTTGGCACTTTTTTCCAAGAGATTATATTTAAAGTAAGATAAAAAATAATGTTTACTCGTACTGGTTTTTAATAGTGTAGCCTAATTCTTTTAGAGCTTTTTCTTTTTGGAATAATTTTAAGTCGGAACTCATCATATCTTGCACCAGCATTGGCAAATCATATTTAATTTTCCAGCCTAATTTTGTGATAGATTTTGTTGGGTCGCCGATCAATAATTCAACCTCAGTAGGGCGAAAGTAGGCAGGATCTACCGCAACAACTTCTTTTCCTGTCTCAACCTGAAACTCAGGGTTACTGCAAGAAACAACGTAGCCTTTTTCATTAACGCCTTCTCCTTTAAACTCAACTTCGATACCGGCTTCTTTAAAAGCCATTTTTACAAAGTCACGAACGGGGGTCGTAATTCCGGTAGCAATTACAAAATCTTCTGGTTTTTCTTGTTGTAAAATAAGCCACATGGCTTCTACGTAATCTTTAGCATGTCCCCAGTCGCGGCGGGCATCTAAGTTACCCAGATATAGTTTTTTTTGTAAACCTAAAGCTATTTTGGATGCTCCGCGTGTGATTTTCCTTGTTACAAATGTTTCGCCGCGTAAAGGGCTTTCGTGGTTAAACAGGATTCCGTTGCAAGCAAACATATCATAAGCTTCACGATAATTTACAGTGATCCAATACGCATAAAGTTTTGCCACGGCGTAAGGTGAACGCGGATAAAAAGGAGTGGTTTCTGATTGAGGAACGGCCTGAACCAAACCATAAAGCTCGGAAGTTGAAGCTTGATAAATTTTAGTTTTTTTGGTCAAACCCAATAAACGTACAGCTTCTAATATCCTTAATGTGCCAATACCGTCAGCATTAGCTGTGTATTCCGGTGTATCAAAACTCACTTTAACATGAGACATCGCACCAAGATTGTAAATTTCGTCAGGTTGTATTTGTTGAATGATACGGATTAAATTGGTAGAATCGGATAGATCACCGTAATGCATAAAAAAGCTAACATTAGCTTCATGCGGGTCCTGATATAAATGGTCAATACGATCAGTGTTAAATGAAGAGCTTCTGCGTTTGATACCATGTACTTCGTAATCTTTAGATAATAATAACTCTGCAAGATAGGCACCATCCTGACCCGTAATTCCTGTGACTAAGGCTTTCTTTTTCATATATTTTTTGTTGATAAAGTTTATTAATAGTTTTAAAAATTATTTCTTTATTTTATTATTGATTGTATTTGTAGTTCTGATATAGATAAAATAAATATCCAATCATGTACAATTAATAGGCGTTTTCTTCGCCTTTTGCTGTATTAATTACAGTTAAAAATATGATTTTAATGTCTAACATCAATGACCAGTTTTCTATGTACCAGATATCATGTTCTACCCGCTTAACCATTTGTTTATGGTCTTTAGTTTCTCCACGGAAGCCGTTAACTTGTGCCCAACCTGTAATCCCTGGTTTTAATAATTGCCTTACCATGTATTGATGTACAATTGCCTTGTATTCTTCTGTATGTTGTACCATATGTGGCCTTGGCCCAACAATACTCATATTGCCAATTAGTACGTTAAAAAATTGGGGCAGTTCATCTATACTTGTTTTACGCATAAAAGCACCAATTTTGGTTACCCGAGAATCGTTTTTAGTTGCCTGTACGTGCTCGGCATCATTGTTTACGGTCATGCTTCTAAACTTGTAACACCAAAATGGTTTATTATCACGCCCAGACCGCAACTGCATGAAAAAAACTGGCCCTTTGGATTGTAATTTAATAATTACGGCAAGAATTGGTATAAGCCATGAAAGTAAAAATACAACAACGCCAATACTATAGATAATATCAAATGCACGTTTTATGATACGGTAAGTAATATGTTCTAATGGTTCAGACCGTGTACTTAAAACCGGTATTTCATCAAAGTAGGTATTAATTGCATAATCTGAATTGATGATCTTGGTAACATCGGGAATGAATTTGAAGCGAACACAATTTTGCTCGGCTACTGCAACCAAATCGTTCAAATTGTTGTAATCTTCTGGAAACAATGTTGAATAAACTTCTGCTACTTCATTTTCTAACGCATAGTCCATTAAATGATTTATCGGGCGAATTACTTCCTGGTTTGATTTATCTATGTAACTTTCTGTTGTATGGTCAAAAAAGCCAGTAAAGTTATACGACATTTGATTTTTAAGAAAGTAATCTGCCAGTCTTTTTCCTGTTTCGTTGTATCCAATAATAGCAATTTTTTTCTTATATCTTACTCGTTTGATGTGATATTGTTCAAATGCGGTAACTACAAAACGGCTAATTATAAATGCGCATACTTCGAATACAAAAATGTAAACCAAAAAAGTTTTTGAGTAAGAAGCATAATTAGTTAATAAAATAACAACGTTAAATGTTAAAGCATGTAAAACTATTGTTCTCCAACTTTTTTGAAAGATAAACTCAGTTCGTTGGGCTGTTTCACGATGATACAACTGCATAAAAAAAGCAGAAGCTATCCAAGTTGCATTAAAAATTAATAAATCAAGGTTATAATGTGAAGATTGAATTATAGAATTGGTTTGACTGTCCCAAAAATAGGCAATCATGAAAGAACAATTAATTGCTATCAGATCACCCAGAAAAAGTAAAACAATTAGAAAAAATATATAACGGTTTTCCATATCTGGGCGATAACCCTATATCAGGGTTTTGAAATTATAAATATATAAAAAAATTTACCACAATGTAAATACGGGGTACAGCAGTAATGGTTACTGATGTTAAAAATATTTCGTCGCAAATTTTTTGTAGATCAAAAGAAGCATTTACATTATTAAACTTTGATAAAAAAATAGTAACTGTTATGCAGTAGCCATATCATTATTGTATTTTTTTAAAACTTCATTAATAGAAAGAAACTTTTCTGCATAATAACGAGCATTGTTTGTTATATTTTTGTTTGCTGGGCTAAGTGCTGCTTTTATAGCCTCTGTTAAAGCAGCTTGGTTTTCTGGTTCTGCAAGTATGCCAATTTGATAGGTATCAACTACTTTAAACAAGCTCGATAAAGCAGGGGCTGTTATAACTGCGAGCCCGCCAACAGAAAGAATAGCGGTAAGTTTAGAAGGCATTACCAAATCGCTGGCATTAGTTTTTTGAATAACCAAATGTACATCTGCCATATTTAAAAACTTATTTAGTTTTTCTGCCGGTTGTAAAGGCAAAAAGTAAACATTTTGTGTTTGCAACGATTCTTTTAAATCTTCCAGTTTCTTTCTGTAAGGACCGGAACCACATATTATAAATTTTAAATTTTCAATGTTTCTTAGAGTATCTGCTGCATGCAATATAGCTTCTAATCCTTGTTTTTCGCCTATTGCTCCGGAGTATAAAATAACCCTGTCTGTAGCTTCAAAACCGAATGCTTCTTTTAGCATGTATTTTTCCACTAAAGGATAAAACAAAGCAGTATCAACCCAATTAGGAAAAAAACTTACCACAGCCTTGCCCGACTTTTGTTTGATCCTTGCAATCATACCTTCAGAAATACTGCTTATCATATCTGCTTGTCTCATTATAAATCTTTCGATCCTAAAAAGTATTCTGATCAATATACGGGATTTTATCATTTGCAAATCTGCAGCAGCATCAATTTGTAAATCCTGTACATGGTAAAAAAACTTGGCCCGTTTGATTTTTTTATATATGATAGCTAAAATCCCTGTTAAAAAGGGAGGTGAAACGGTAATTATATAATCATATCTTTTTTTAAAGAGTAATGTAAAAACCATTACTGTTGAAGAAACAAAAAAAGAAATATCAGACAAAATGCGTGTTAATCCAGATGGGTTTGCCGGTACAAAATGCGGACACCTATAAATTTTTATAGGGTTTGCCGTACCAAAGCTTGTTTCTTTAAACTCTTTGCTAAACCAATATGATTTACTATGGTACGGGGGTTTGATAGTCCATTCGGGGTAATATGGATATGTTGTAATAACTGTGCAAATATTTCCTTGCCCGGCCAACCAATCTATCATCTCACCATTGTATTTTCCTATGCCGGTAAGTTCTGGATAGAAGTTTCCCCCAATTAATAAAATTCTTTTCTGTGCCATCAATAACTATAAACTAACCCAGAAATTTCCGTTCGCGAACATTTACCGCTGGGTTGCCTGAATAAATAGTCCACGGGTTTAAATCTTTAGTTGCTACCGAATTAACTGTTAAAATGGAATGGGATTTACAAACAACACCCGGGCACACTGTTGATTTTGCACCTATCCAAACACCGTCTTCTAAAATAATTTTTCCTAACCTGTACGGAAAGTCGCTCAAGGTATAATCATGGTTGCCTGTTAATAACATTGATCCTTGCGATAAGCATACACTATTTCCAATCGAAACGTTTTCTAAATTATCGATCCATACAGATTCACCAATCCAGCTATCAAATCCAATTTCTAACCTCCATGGGTTTTTGATCCTAACATTTGTTTTAATAATAAGCCCTTTGCCAATTTTTGCGCCAAATAAGCGTAATAATGCCCTTTTTATAAAATATGGCCAAGGCAGTCCACTATCAAAAATAAAATAATTAATAAAATACCATATAAAAACTTTCCATTTAGGACCTGCTACATAATCACCAACTGTAAATTTCGATAAATCTGTTTGCATCAAATAAGCTTAATACTTCTTTTGCCCATACTTTTTTCAACTACTTGCGAAAATAGAATAATTTAATGATGCCATGCTTCTATTTCAAATTATTAAACTGATAATAAAAAAGCTTATACTAACACAAATGTGCAATTATAAGCTTAAATATTAATAATAAGTTATTCAAAACCTTGTTCTCAGTTCATAAAATTATTTAATATTGATTCTTTTATTCCTACTATAAAAAAATTATTTCTTCAAGTATAACTTTATACTGCAACGGCTTCGAGAAAGTTATAGGTTGAAGGGCCAACCGCAAAGTGTTTTTCGTAACATTTGCGAGCGTTTTTTCCCATTTCTATTTTTTGTTCTTTAGATAGCTTGTTCCAGCTTTCCATCAATTGTTCTGTCCCTGCTGCTGTGTCATCTGCAATAATACCAGCTTTTGAAGATGCAATTTCTGCCCAGATATTAACCTGATTGGAAATAAGTACTGGTTTGCCACATGCCAGTGCTTCTACCACGGCTATACCGAAATTTTCCTGGTGGCTCGGCAACACAAATGCTTCACATCCATAAAATGCACCCCATTTCGCATCTCCGGTAAGCATACCAGGAAAGAAAACAGTAGTTTCTGGTTGCTGTAACCTTAATGCTGAACCCTTAATTTTTTGCCCGTAAGGTGTTTCCAGTCCCGGTCCGGCAACAACAAGTTTTGATGTCAGTTTTTGCTTAGTTAAAACAGCATCCTGTTGATTGGCCGGGTCATTAAAATCTTGAGGCAGGTAAGTTTCGACATAAGCATCTATTAATAAATCAGCACCCTTTTTTTCATGGATACGACTAATAAATAAAAGGTAAGGCTGATTGTTTAAATCTGAGCATTTGCTTAAAAAAGCTTCACGCATTGAGGTTGTATACAATGGCGGTTCTTCCACCCCTAAGCCAACAACTAATTCTTTTACAGGATGATACGGCGTAAAAGTTTTTTGCGAGAGTTGAAGTTCTGCTTCACAAGTAAACAATAATCCATCAGCTTGATTGACAACTTTGCGTTCAATTACTTTCCAGTAAAGCCAGTTGCGAACAGCCTTTAATTTTCTGCCAGAAGCTTTTTGAAAGTAAGGGTCCAGCATTCCATGAGGCATCACAAAAAATTTAGTGATAAAAGAAGCATTCTTTTTCTTATCAGAATGTTTTAGTAATCGCAATGCTTTAACCAATCCATATCCTTGATAATTCCACAAACCATGTAAAATAACGGTATCAAAATTAGATAGGTTTTGCACCAGCCAGGAAATATAAAACGGGTTGTAAAACCAAGGGCCTTTACCAGAACCTAAAGCATGGACAGGATAAGTTTTTTCCTTGATAAAAGAAGCATCAGGATTATCAAAACTAACCACTTCGTTTTGGACATTAGGATAGGTTTCCAATCCTTTAATAATTGTTGTTACTGCCTGGCAAACACCGCCCAGTTTAGGGTCCATACTTGCAGTTATATGGAGTAACCTCATTAGTTTTTATGTTTTTGAAGGATGCTCTGATAGATATTCTCGATCTTGTCCAAGGCATAATCCACATTAAAACGCTTTGCATTTTCAATCCCGGTATTAACAATATTAAACCTTTCGGTAGGAGAGAGCGAAACAATTTCTTCTACAATTTTTGCTGCATTTTGTGCCCAAACCATAGCGTTTATGTTATCGTTTGGTTGTTTTGGGATTAAGAAGCCAGCATCTCCTGCAACTTCCGTCATCGGTGCTTCGTTAGTGGTAATAACCGGACAGGCGCATGCCATTGCTTCTGCAATTGGCCATCCAAAACCCTCTGCCAGCGAAGGAAACAAAAACACGGCAGCACCAGAATAAGCAGCATTAATTAAACTATCTTCAATATTGCTAAAACTATAAATGGTTGATTTGTAGTTAGACTGATTGATTTTATCATTTAATTTTTCGTCAGGCGCTTCTCCAATTAACAAAAGGGGCAAAGGTGTTTTACTTATATCGCACCAAGCATTATAAATCTCTATTACGCCTAAGCGGTTTTTGTACCATTGGTTACCGCCGATATGCAACAAGTATCCGTTTTTCAGGTCTGCTCCAGTTTTTTGAGTGATTATAGTTCGGGCAACTTCAGGATCTTTTGCCTCAAATTGTTGGTTTAATCCATTGTAAACAACCGTTGATTGTATTGTTAAAGGATTGATAAAGCTGTGAAGGTCTTGCTGAGTTTTTTTAGATACAGAGATGAAATTTTTTCCTTTCGAATAACCTTTGCGGATATAGGCTTGATATTGCTTTCCGGTCCAGGAAGTCAGATTTTCTGGGATCAAGTTAAGTGCTGATTGTTGGGCAAGGAAATCATGGCAATGGATTACATGTGCTTTATCGGCAATTAATGACATCCAAGGACCAAGTGCATGATCTGTTAAAACAAATAAAGTATCTTTTTTGGTAACTTTTAACCGCTTTCGGATTTGTGCCGGAAACATCAAATACTGATCTAAATAACCCAACCATTTTTTAAAAGCTTTGGGAAAAGGCAAATTGTAAAATTGGGGTTTTGGAGACCATAGTTCTACCTTATGCTCACGTTTTTCCATTCCGTCTGCCAGCATTTTTGTAAAGCGGGGCATACTTTGATGGCCGAGAAAATTTGGGTGGGTGAAGAAGACGAGATGCACTGATATAACCGTAAGTCTAAAAAGCTATGCTAAAGCCGGATTTGCATTTAGTCTGTTATGTATAACCCTTTTTTTTCTATTATTTGGATTTGAATTAAGAGAGGCTAACATCAATCCACCAATCATAATGCTAAAACCTAAGTAAGTAGGTTGTGCCCAACCACCCATTGCTAATGATAAAATTCCAAAACTTAAAAGTATCCAAGGTAAAAAATCATTTAAAGCTAACTTATGATAGCTCGCTAATATAATTTTTAACGTTAAACCAAAGCGTAAAAATATAACTATGAGACCTAGTAAAGGGCCAATCTCTCCAAGTGTTCTTCCTAATTCATCTTCAGCAATTAAAAAAGCCCTATTACCGGATAGTAACATACCTCCCACATTTGTACCCATGCCTATACCATAACCAAAAAAAGGTTCATCAGCAACTCCGGCGAACGATCCTATAATTCCACCAAGAAAACGATCACTTAATGTTCCTTTTAATCCCCCTTCTGAACCGCTTGCATCGGTAAAACGCGAAGTAAATGCTGCTGTTGCTGTATTAAAAAGGCTTGTTTGACTTAAAACAGCTATAATCATTATCGCCCCAATAACTGCAACCAATAGTTTGCCAAAATATTTTGGCTTTCTTGAAACGGCAAGAACAGTAAATATTAAAGTGACTACAGTTTGAAAAAGTATAGTTCTGCTGATGGAAAGTGGTATGGCTGCAAACAAAGCCAGTGTAGCGGCAATAAGTATCAATTTATTAACTTTTTGTATATCAAACCAAAAATAAAATATAAAGCAGGCAGCAAAACTGTAGAAAGAAGTGGTTCCGGTAGTAAAAGAAAAGGTAGCAGGGGGACGCATGAAACCTAATGCGCCACTATAACCTGCACCCGCCATATCACCACCAACGCCGCGATTTACCCATGCGGATTGAGGACTATAAAACTGCATTGCAATCAATACAGTCATTGGAATAGTTATCAGTAAAGTAGCCTTTCCAATCTTTATTACATCATCTCTATTGAAAATTTTACCTATTACAAAAACGAGGGGGAAATGAAATAATAAAATTCTTGCTCCAAAAAGAGCAACCAGTAAGTTGCCATGACCAAAAAAAATAGCAGTAAATATGCTGATGATACCTATTACTACCATTGTACTTAGGTAAATTGAAGAGGGCAGTAATCCTCTTTGCCAACATTTAATAACTAACCAAATTGCAATTGGATCACGAATAATTAATAAGGGTGTGGCCAAACCAGGAAGCAGCCACTTTCTTAAAGCCCCTTCAAAAATTAATAATAGAAAATAAGCCCAGATACCTTTTTTAAGCCAATTGTTTGGGTCTATTTTAGTCTTATTTTTTGATCCTTCAATTTTATTGAAAGTTAAATCAGGGTTAGTCTCAATTTTAAGCATTGTATTTTAAATTAGCACTTAACGGTACATCACTAAATAAGATTTTTACTAAAATATTTATCAAATTTTTTATATAATTAAGAATCATCATGATTTTAGTATTGCTTCTATAAGTTCTTGTCCATATACATCCCATGTCCGTTTACTGGCCGTCTGCATTGCTGCATGTCCAACCTCAGCAATCATACTTGGTTTACTTATGAGTTCTTCAATTGCATTTAGAAGTGACTGAGTTGAACCAGCCTCTATTAACCACCCGTTTTTTCCATGTTCAATCAAATCAGGTCCCGCTGTCCGATCAGTAGTGATTACCGGAGTTCCTTGCGACATGGCTTCTGTAATAACCAATCCAAAACCTTCAAAAAGAGACGGAAAAACAAGAACGTCGTGTTTATGCATTAATTCTAAAATTTTATGATGTTCTAAACTTGGTATCCACCGATGTTTTGAAAGTGCTGCATCTAAGGCAATACATTTCTCACTACTTACTTTTTTTCCAACCACTGTCAATTCTACATAATTTTTTAGTTGATCAACTGCTGCAAAAAGATTAGCAATGCCTTTTCTTTGAGACAGGCCTCCTACAAATAATAATTTAAGCGGTTTAGATTTAGAAATAGCAGCATAAGTACGTGAATCCGTAACGGGTGGAAAAGCATAAGGGATAACTTTAATAGGTGCTAATTTGCCCGGGTAATCTTTTAATGTGTTTGCTGTAAATTGGCTTGCAACAAAAATTTTATCTGCTAAACGAAGTTCTTCATCTTTCCGTTCAAGTTTAGCCTCAGAATCTTCGAAACCTATTAAAGTTGGTGCCCATTCTGGCCAACGTTCACGTTCTATTTCCAAAAGCCTTTTAGCTGTTCTCCAATATCCGATTGGAAGATCATACAAACATTCAACATTTATTTTTTTTGCTTCTAAAAAAGAAAATAATGCACCATCTTCATAAGCATAAACAGCAGTTGTTCCGCTTTCAGCCATTTGCTTTAAACTTTTGGCTACCCTTTTATCTAAATCTTGGTAAACTGCATCTACGCTAAAAATCCCTGTTTCCTGTTTAACCAGCTTTTTAACCCCAGCTTTAGTAGCGGCAAATCTTCCCAATTCGTACCATGGCCAAGCTTCTGAATATTGTTTTAATGCTATATCATAACGCCTTCTATTAAATTCTTTAAAAGGACCGAAAGAACTAAGTTTGTCAAAAATATTCCCCTCGAAATTAGCTACAGTAGTTCTGAACCCAGATAGCATATCGGCTTTTTGAAGACCGATTGCGGCTGCTCGAAAAAACGCATTACCAGTTGGATGCGAAATAAGTACTTTCATTAATTTACTTTAATCGCTTTACTTGCGGCCGCTTCAACAACTTCCAGGTAATGTTGGGAAATTATATCTGGGTTATGTTTAGCAAGATGGGCTTGAGCCGCATTTCTAAGACTTTGTTCTAAGTTTGGATTTTCAATTACTTTACGTATACAAGATACTAATGCTTCTATATCACCACGTTGGAAACTAATCCCTGCGTTACCAATAGCATCGGGCAAGCCGCCACCATCAGAAACAATGGGCAGGCAACCACAAGCCATTCCCTCTAAAACAACGTTTCCAAACGGTTCTTCCCATAAAGAAGGCACAAGAATATATTGGTGCCTGTTTAAACTTAAAGCAAGGCTTTCACCTCTAAGCGGCCCGGTAAAGCAAACGTATTCTTTAATTTGAAGATCAATTACCATTCGTTCAAGTTTAGATTTTTCCGGTCCGTCTCCAATGATTGTTAAATTGGGTTTAAAAGGTAAAAACTTTTCTTTCTTATCCATTAATAATAATTGATGAATTGCTTTTATCGCCTGATCTGCCCCTTTATTTGGTACTAAACGGCCTAAAAATGCAAATGCAACAGTTTTAGTTACCTGGGGGATAATTTTGAAAACATCCGCCTGATAAGGATTTCCTATTACAATTGCAGGTGGAAAACTATGTTTTCTGATGGCATCACTCACAGCTATAACTTTGTTTGCACGTTTGAACCAAACATGTTTTAACTTATCCTGAATCCCAATTTTTCCATGGACACCAATTTTTCCATCAATTCTCGATACCCAAGTATTTAACGCAATTACAGAAAGGTGGTTATAAATTAAATTTGGCCAAGACAATCTCAAACAAGGGTTATTTTCAAAAATCAAGTCTGCCCATTTATGCTCTTCAAATAATTGTATCATTGATGGGTTTCTGATTATGGGAAATGGAAAAATATTTTTACCGGAATACTTCGTCCAAGTTAAAACATGGATATCATGGCCAGCCTTAAAAAACGCACGTGATAAAATATCAGAATTGGCTTCAATCCCACCTATGTATGGAAAAAAATTATGTGATAAAAACAGTATTTTCAAGAAAGGGTATAGATAATACTTAATGTCAAAAATTAAGCTAATACTATAAAGATAATAGAATTTTGTTACTAATTACTAATAGCTTTATTAAATAGATCTATATACTGATTTGTTAATTTGTCGGAATCAAATTTATCTAATTGACTTTTCCTTTTATCTCTTAGCTTGTTTTTAAAATTATCATTACTGATAATCTCCATCATTTTTTGCGATAAATCTTTCCAGTCACCGTTGATAAAGGTTAATCCTGATTCTCCAATAATTTCAGGAAGTCCGCCATTCTTTGATACAATTAAAATCCGGCCCGCAGCCATTAGTTCTAAAGCTACTCCTCCTAACGGTTCTTCCCAGTAGGATGGAACAACCGCCACTTCACACTGACTAATAATATTGTTTAAATCTTCTCCTTTTTTCGGACCTAAAAAATCTACATTATCACTTATGGCTAACTCTAAAGCAATATTTTTTAATTCGGACTCATAGATTCCATATCCTACTATTGCAAGTTTTAATCCGTAATTTCTGGTTTTTTCCATTAAATCTTGAAAAGCTCTTAAAAGTGTTTCTAACCCTTTTTCTTCTACTAACCTTCCTAAAAATAAAAAGTCATACTTTTTATTCAAAGTATGTGCTATTGGGGTAAATTTATCTAAGGGAAAAAGAGGATAAATTTGAACCTGTTTAGATAATTCTTGTCTTTTGCTTATCCAAACTGATGCTGCAACATTACTATAGATGCTTGCTACCGCCAATCTTCTAAAATAAAGTTTAAAACCTTCTTTTATTGCATAGTATAACCCTTTTTTCTTTTTATAAAAAAGTACAGACTGCCATGGATTCAAAGGAGTAGGGCCACCAAAATTCCATCCTAACCCATCTATAGATATTAACTTATAACCATTATGTGTACAAATTAATGGCTTACGAGCAATTTTAGAAAGAAGAATATATTTTACATTTATGTCTATGGTACAAACAACATCTACTTTATACATCAATCTTAAAATTTTAGATGCCACAGGTCGTCGTACTACTTCGAAGGGAAACTTTACCTTGTCTTTTGTCAAAGTACCTGTTTCTACTATTATTTCGTTATGTTCTAATATTTCTGTTACCAATATTATGGTATGGCCACGATTTGTTAAACATTTTGCAAGTGTTTCTGTCACTGTTTCAATTCCACCAATCGACGGATAAAAAGCATGACAATATAAAAGAATTTTCATTAATATATTTAATGTTATAGCGTCTTTATTAAAGGTCGTTTAAGTTTTATTTCGAATATCTTATGCTTTTTTTACCTTTTAAAAATCATATGATTGCTGTGCTTCTATTAATAAGAGAAAGAAGTAAAAACAATTTTTATAGTGCTAAAAGAAGCATTGTAATCTTTTGAATGTTAAATTTAAGTAGATTCTAATTTAAAAAATTACTGTTGTTAATCACATAACTGCTTCTAAATCTTCTATAAATTTAGAAGCAATAGTTGAAGCACTATTGTTTGAATCATTATTTGATAAATTATTAACAGATTCTTTTAACTTTCCGATAGAATATTCAATTACCCCATCCGGGGGTTGAACATTTATTTTAAGGACTTTCCAAGGATAGGTAATACAAATTACATTTAAACCATGTTCTAACATTGCAGCAATTGTTCCGCTTTTTTCTGCTAAAGCAATTGGTGTGGTTGATAATCCAATAGATGCTGAACTTAAAGTTTTTGAAATATATTCCTGTGTTTGTTCTCCTAACACTTCAACAGGTATGCCTGCCGACTTCCAGACTTTAACCCAATGTTCTTGTTCTTTACCGTTACGCCCAACAATTGTTAAGGCAGGTTTAATGCCGATTTCTTTACAATATAAACCAATTTCTTGTACAAAATTTTCTACGGGTACTTCCGGATGTATAGATCCAAAAACTACGAATAAAAGTTTCCTGAATTTTTTTAAATTAAAATCTACAAAACCAGTATCTTTTTCGATTTTAGAAATTACAGGAATATTAGAAAATAGTGGAAGTTTAATAACATTAAATCCCATTTTTTGCAATAAAATTTGATAAATACTTGTTTGGGTGTGAATAACATTTGGTCGCAAACGTTTTATTAAAGACCAGGTTAGGCTTTTCTGAATCTTTCCCCAAAACTTATATTTGAATGAGGAATTATAATCCATGCCAACCCATAATTCATGAAACATTATGTGTAGATATTTGCCTTTGCTTAATTTAGCCAAATAGTTACTTAAACCAAAAAACAAACCTTTCTTTTGAAATGAAAAAGGCACAAATTGAACGCTTATCCAATCAGGGTCAAAGCTATTAATCCAAAACTTGGCTTTGGTAAATCTTTCTTTGGCCGAAAGTATAGATGGAATGCGAAGAATATTAAAATGTATATTGTTTATACTACTTATTTCTTTTGTTTCCTTTAAAATGTACTGGTCATTTACGGAAATTGCAGCCACACTGTTACCATTCATAGCAACTTCCTCAGCTAGTTTACGTGTATAATCTCCAACCCCATCATGGGCAGGCTCAAGCGAGCCACAAATAAAAAAAATTTTCATTATAGATAAGGCAGTTACAGAGCTTGCTTTTTTACCAACTGAAATAAATAGGTAGGTATTAATCTATTGATCACATTGTATTTGTTAATAAGCCTCAAACCTGGTTTTATCTTAAAAAATACCTTGAATGCATATTTAAAAATATCACTGAACTTTTTATTGTTTACGGATTCTTTAAAAGCTATTTGCCTTGTTGCATCTTGTAAACTATATATTGTAATTAGTTTTTTGTCGAAATTATTTTCTAAAATATAGTTTAGAACAGCAGCTGATGATTGTAATAACCTTTTATCTTTTTTAATTTGATTTTCCTTTATTTCTGCACTTACAGAAAAATTATCTTTATGCATTCTCCATACAGATAGCGGTTCTTCCAAAAAGTAGCTTTTCCCCAAAGGTAAAATAGCTAAAATGAGAAACTCATCTATGTACATATCAACAGCATCTGGAATCTTAATTGTTTTTAAAATAGAAGCCCGGGCTGCATAAGTTGTCCCTCCGCCAAAAAACATATTACTACTATAAAATCGCTGTAATAGCCAGTTGCCGTATAGCGGTTTTCCTAAAATATCTTTAGGTAGTTTTTCTGTTACAAATACGTGGTTATATTGATACAATACTTTAGCTGCAGTTCCTACGTGTACAATGGTATCATCTTTTTCAAATACTTTTACATATTCTGTTATTTTTTCTGCTAAAAAATAATCATCAGCATCGAGGTTAAAAATATATTTTCCGACACATTTTTGTATTGCATTATATGTTGCGTTAGCTTTTCCTTTATTTTCCTGAAAATAGTATCGAATTATCTTTTTATCTATATATTCTTTTAATGCTAAACAAGTATCATCAGTAGAGCCATCATCTACAACGATTATTTCAATTTTCTCTTTTGGATATGTTTGACCCAAAACACTTTCTATTGCTTCAATTATATAATTTTTGTAATTATATGTTGGAATTATAACGGAAACGAATGGCTCTAACATCAAATTAAACGATTTCTTTTAAATCCATTTTATTTAACATAAGTTTCATTTCATTAAGGTCAATATACATATGTGCATCCGTTTCAATATTATTGCCTTCTTCATCAATAAATGGTTCTCCAAGTTTTGTATATAATAAATAATAATCTAATCCAAACCCGTTTGATAAATCGTGAAATGCTTTTCTGTAATGGATGCGATGACTAATATGCCTTATTTCAAACACTTTTGTTCCTGGTTTGCAAAATACAATATTGGTTAATTGTGAACCATGGCATGATATAATATTGGAAGCGTTTTGAAATAATGCTATTTGTTCATCCAATGTTAAATCTTCATTATGCACACATTCAAAACCATATCTTTTTAAAAATTTTATTACATTTTCTTCATTTAGAACCCGTCTTGTATTAACTCTTGATCTGCTTAAATATATTTTTTCTGGAAAGTGCTTGTTAATATTTTTAGGCTTAATTATTTTCAACAGATAATCTTTATACCAATTTCCTTTTCTATCATACCAAGAAGAAAATATCAGTTCTTCACATTCGTAACATTCATCGTCTTCAAAAAGCCTTACCTGTTTTTCAATGGGTATCCCTACCCGTGTAAAAATACTGTTCTTATCAATTACCTTATCTTGTATTATAAAATGGTCAATTTTTTCAAAATTAAATCCTGCTAATTCAGCTAAATAAAGTGCCGGAAGTCCATCTTGTATTTTGTGCCAATATGCACCTCCTCTTACTATGATGGAACGCCCTTTTAGTTTTTTGCATTTTGGAAGGAGTAGCGTACTAAATGATGGGTGAGAGTTTTCTTTTGTACCATAGTAATTAGAAACAGGTGCCAATAAATAATTATCTGATGTTAAAGAAAAGAAAAATTTGCTGTAAATTCTTATATCAGGCATTAAAAATACATACTCAGTGGTTTTGGTCGTGTACGAAGGAACTTCAGCACCTAACAAAGGGGTTCCAATCGTGTAAACGGGATCTTTGATCTCAATTATACGATTAAAAAATTCCCAAGAAAAATAGGATAGCCCTTGTTTCTTTTTAATCTCAACATATTTGTTGATTTCTTCAAATGTTTGTAAAGCCGCTTTAGGTCCGCCAAAACGTTTAGAATTAATTTTAAGCGGATTGATTATATAAGCATTAATCCGTTTGTATATACCTGACCTAAAATTACGTAAAGTAAAAATAACGGGTTTTATAGAGCCAAGAAAAAGTTTTTTTCTTACGATATCAACTTTAGTAAAATATTTTAGCACAAATTGCAGATTTTTATTTTAATAATAATGAACCTTTTAAAATTTTTATCAAAAAGCTTATAGTACTGCTTTTATGCATATAAATTACGTTTTAAATTTTTTTGATACAGAATATACATAAGACTAATGATTTTTACTTGGTAAAAGAAGCATAATTAAAATTGGATAAAATTTAAACGGCCTTATTATTTTTAACGAAATCTTTTAATAAAGGTTGTTATTCTTATTGATAGATAATTATGAAAGTACAATTTGTTTTTTATTATTTATAAGTTAATTTTTGATAAATTAAATCATTTATGAATAGATGTATACAGGAAAAAATAAAACTGAAGTATATCATAAATGATTTTTTTAGAGAAACCCTTAAACCTATATTTAATAGCACTTTTTAAAGTGTTCTTTATTAGTGAATTGTAAAATGCCGTAAGATAATACCGGTTGTTAATTTCTTTTTTCTTCTCTGGGTGTTTTTTTAAAAAATACAAAGTTGATTCAAACCTTTTCATAGTGATAGACCACATGTTTTTTTGCAATCTCCAAGGATGAATCACATAAGCATTCTTAACAAATACTTTGCTTATTTCCATTTGGTTTATTCTATAATCAAGGTCCACATCTTCCATTGCTGCATAAGGGAATTTTTCATCAAAACCACCTAAACTATTTAAAAATAAATTTTTGTTGATCATAAAGTTGCACGACCACAAATAACCTCCGTTTTCATTTACAGGAGATTCTTCTGCCAAATTTTGCTGTTCCCGATCAGCCTTTATACACCCTTCAAACACTAATATCTTTTCATTATTTAATATAGTTGTTTGATAAACATTTAATATTTCTTTATCTGGTAAACAATCATCATCTATAAAAATAAGCCATTCACCTTGTGCATTTTTTGCGCCATTATTACGATTTGCTGCCGGTCCGTTTTTGGGTCCCGCTATCCACTTTACCCATTTGTAGTTTTCTTGTATAAATTGCTTGGCTTGATATTGCTCACTATCATCAGTTACGATAACCTCGTATTCAGTATTATTTATCGTTTGAACGGTTGGGCTAAGGCAATCCAAACACTTACCTAAAAAATTATTACGGTTACATGTGGGGATAATTATAGATAACAACATATAAAACGATGTAAGGCTTATAATTTAAATATTTAATAAATTTAGATTTTTATTAATCGTTTATATGTTAATACTAATTAATAAGCTTGGATATCATTTTCAAGTAACCTTCTTTTACATTATCCCATGAATAAAGATTATAAGCAGCATGTATCAAAAGTTCTTTATCTCTTATCTTATCTTTAACAGTAAAATGTTTAGCTAACTCGCCTTCGTTTTTCATATTAATATAAGTTGCATAATTAGCAAGTACTTGTCTTGCATTAATATAATCATGAACAATACAGGGTAAACCATAACTTAAGGCTTCTATTAAAACGCGGCCAAACCCTTCATTTAAAGAAGCCAAAACAAAGTAATCTGCGGCAATATAGTAATCTTTTACTTCTTCGTAAGAAACATTGGCAATTGTAAACCTACCTGACAACTTATTCGATGCCATTGCAATTAATCCATCAGTTTCAGCCTCAAACTGACCTAATATAACCAGATAATATTCGTTTCCAAGTTGTGCTACCTCTTCAATTAGGTAATCCATTCTTTTATGGTGCTTATTAACTGCACCTACGGAAAGTATTACTTTATGAGTTTGAGAAATGCCTAAACGTTTTCTAATCAAACCTTTTTTATTGAGATTGCTTAATCTTTCCTCAATGTTAATATTAAAACCATAAGGTAAAAGTGTTTGTATTGATGCTGGTGCACCCTGCTGGATTGCTTGTTCTAAATAAATTGGTAACAGTTGTTGAACATGATCTTCTGTTTTAAATGGAGGCCCATTTGGTGCACCGTTTGAAAAAAGTAGTTTATATTTAAACTTGAGCAGCTTTCTTAAGTGCCACAAGTAAGTACCCAATTCAAAATCACTATAATAAATTACCGCTGGTTTTTTAGTTACGATAAGCGGTAGCATAGCTATGCAAAACGTAACTTGTTCTATTGTATAAGCATCTTTTGACAAAATCTTGCTTATAATTTGTGTCGTTTTCTTTCTGCGTGGAAAGTTAGGCAATACAATTTCGTTTCCTTTACTTTTACCGCCTCCTTTAATAAGATAAAATTTAAAATTAGTAGAGTCTTTTAAAGCATCATAACATTCTTGGGTAAACGATTCAAAACCACGGTTAATATGCCCTAAGCCAGTACAAACTATAAAAACGTTTATGCTGTTTTTATCATCCATTTTTGCTTAAATTTTCTTTTTACTTTTTTAAGTGCAAACAAGCAAACATCTGTAAAAGATTTAAAGACGATAAGCAATGAAACAGAAGATAAATGCAACAAGGACTTTGATATGAAAGTAACTTCAGATTTATTCAAGGTTATTCTTTTTCTGGACAGTTCTAATAATACACTAAATAAATATATATCAATGTATTTTATCTTGTGTTTTAGTGGGATTTGATTTGATACTTTCTTGTAAGCATATAAACTAACTTTCAGCTTTTCCAGCAAGAAAAATTTGTAATTATCTTTTCTATAGTGGTTTGATCTACTGACCGAAGTATTAGATTGCCTGAAATAGTTTAAACATTGCGGTAAGTAAGCAATACAATTATCAAAACAAATGTCTATCCAAAATTGCCAATCGCCGCAAATTTTATATTGCTTAAAAGAAGCATCAGCTTTGTAAAAGTTTTCTTTTTTAAAAATTACAGCACTTGCGTTTGGAATAATCGGATGAAAGAAAAAAGCGTCCCTGCATTCGGCATAGCCATTGTTCAAATAATAACCATCTTTATTATTAGGTACTTCCTGTATAAGTTTTCCAACGATGTCACCTTTTTCATTAACCGTATTCGAACCGCAATAAGCTAAACCAACATGTTCATTTTTATTTACTATTTCTGTTAAAGATTCTAAGAAACTATTATCGGCAAAATCATCACTTTCTGCTATCCATATATAATCTCCTTTAGCTAATGCAATGCCTTTTTCCCATTGTAGAAATGTACTTCCAGAGTTTTTATCATTAAAGATAATTTGCTTTACTTTTGGATGTTGGCGATACCCTTCAATTATTTCTTTACTGTTATCAGAAGAAAAATCATCCAAGATTATAACTTCAAAATTTTGATAAGTTTGGTTAAGAACAGAATCTATTCGTTGATTTAAATATTGAGCATGATTAAAGTTTGGAATAATGACAGAAATTAAATTAACCATTTGTATCAATAAATCCTATAATTAAACATACTTCTTTTACTGATATAAATTTTGTTATAGTTTAACCCAAGTAGGAAATTGTATTTTTATATTTTTATTAACATCTTCCCTTGCAGACCACTTATCTGGTGCAACAACTATTTTATTCGGATTTCTATTTAAAAAAGCACCCCACCAACTAAAAGTGCTGTTTGCAATAATATTATGTGCACAATGGCGCATCAAATCTAAATCTATATAATCCACATTTCCGTCCACGTAGCAAACTGGTGTATTAACTTGTATGTTTTTTTTTACCCAATCCAAATCGTCAGAAAAGAAGTAAAAGGTTGGATTGGATATTTTCTGCATTATATAATTAATAGCATTTTGATAATACGAAACAGGTAAAACGCCCATTAAATAATTAGCGCCAGAATCTGTTACATAATCGCCCCGGCGGATATGCACGGCAACTGAAGATTTATTGTTTTTTATTGCTGATAACAAAGATTCTGCTTTAGCTCCGGATGCTTCTTTTAAGGTCAATTCTTCAAATATCTGCTGTTGCATATTTTCAAAGTATTTATAATGCTGCCAGTAGCCTTCGATGTAAACGTTTGAAGGGGTCTTAAAAACAGAAGGTTCTAAAACCCACCAAATATGTTCTTTAAAATAATTTTTAGTATACTTTGGATAAAAAATCGGTTCTATATTTCTATACAGCTTCGAGTATAAAGACGACTGTTGATGTAGATTGTTATAAGACTCTATTTCTTCTCTAAAAGGTTCAATATCTAATCTTGTTGCAACTTGTGCATTAATATTAAAATGATTGAGCTTGTAACTCCGTAAGTTTTGATCTGCAAAAAAAGAAATATCTAATTTTAAAGGAACACCTTTTGTAATAGATAACTCTCGTCCGATGGCATATTGTAATAGTTGGTTTCCTAATCCGCTTATTAGTTTGGTTACAATCAATTCTGTATTTTAAGAAATGTGTTTATAAATATTAAAATTTTAATCTGAAATTATTGCAGGCTTAATTGAAGGAAATCTTTAATTTTTTGATGTACAATTTCCTTTGAGAAATCACTCAAAACATTCCAGGCATTGCTTACATAAACTTGATAGCTGTCCATATTTGTTATAATCTCCGAAAGCTGATTTGCTATTTCTTTTTCATTATTTGTTTCAATACAAATACCACAGTTATTTTCCTTTAAAAATTTATTATTGGCAGCATAGGAGGGGGCACAACTAATAATTAATCTTTTTGACTTGCAATAATCCGTAATCTTGGTTTGTAACGACGCTTTCGAATGTGTATAATTTTCTGTGCTAAAAGAAGCAGTAATTAATAAAGCATCTGCCTGGTTTAACTTTTGATGAATTTGCTTGTATGGCAAATGGCCGCCGTAAACAACACCAAGAGGTGTTAATTCATTTTTTCTCCAATTCCATTGACTTTCCTGTGTATAAAGTATCAATTGTATATTTTGATTGCTCGCAATTAGTTTCACTGCTTTTGCAAATACCAAAAAACTATCAAAGTGCATGGGCCACAAAGCACCCGCATAAGCAATTATAAAAGGATTGTTTTTGTGATAAAGGACATCTTCAGGTGCATCTAATAAATTTACCGGATTTCTAATGTATAATACTTTTTCGGGTTTTGCCTGATACCGATCTTCTAATATTTCTTTTAATTCTTCGCTGATCATCATCCAATTCTTGTTGTTTTGTAACATTTCCTTGATGATCTGATTTACCGTTTGTCCTAAATTATCTTGCTTGTTTTTATACATCCAATCATCCATAAAATAAGGAATGACAGGAACTTTATTACTGTTGTTATTTAACAGTTTATCATGCATTAAAATACCAGAAGCTGTATTTGAACAAGAAATAATAATATCAGGAGCAAATAATTCAATTTCTTTTTTTAACTTTTGATAATTGTTACGCTTAAAAATTGAAAAGTTTATTCGGTTAATTATGGGTTGCAAATGTTTAGTTACACGATTTAACGGAATATTAATTTGATTGATTTTATAACTTCTATAACGGTTTGTATAAGGTTCAGTTGAACCAATTTTTTTAAGGCTTTTTAAATCAACTTCAGTAATTCCCAAAAAATCATCAGGATTTATAAAGCAAAATAAATTGTACAAAGTTTGGTTTATTCCCCCTTCGTTTAAGGCCATCGGGGCATCTCCAAACAACAGAATTCTCATTCAAAAATTAATTTTGGTATTTTACAATCTTCTTACCGGCTATTTTTTTAATCCAATACTTACTGTAAATCGGAAATAATACAAACCAAAAGCTCTTATATTTCCAAAACGTATTTAACAAGACTGAGAAATGTTTTTCTGTATCAAACCTGTTTTCGTAATAAAGAAGTTTTATAATGTTAGGGGGAAAATAACTTTTAATTAAGTTAGTATTGGTTATATCTATAATGTTTTTACTATAACCTTGTTGTACTAAATCTTTTAAAATTGAATTATAGTTTTTACCAAAGGTTGTAACAAATCTGTAACCTCCAGAGTTATTTTGTTTTGCGGCAATTAAAGGCGTTTCAACAAAAATATTTTCTTCGGCAGCAAATATTGCCCTTATAGTCCAATCAACTTGTACAATGTTCGTATTTACGTGTTTCCTATAATTAAAATCTTTTGGCAATAGAGATTTATTGATAATATTCCCGCTAATGAAAGTTACATAATAATGAAGCTTTTTAAGAAAAGCTATAGGGTCTTTATATGCGAAAGTTTTAATGTTATGAACGGGAGTTAGATCTAATTCTTCCTCTTTGTGAAAAGGAATGCAATGTAAATATACATCACCGTAATTTTTACTTTTTAAAAGATCGAGTATCAATTTAAGTCCACCGTCTATTAAAAACTCGTCATCTCCCAAAACCCAAACATATTTTCCTTGAGCCTTATTGAAACATATAGAAGAAGTAGAATCAGGGCCTAAATTAATTTCATTTTCAAAGTAATTTATTTTTACTTTTTGCAAATATTTGTCAACGATACTTTTTGTGTTATCGGTTGAAGCATTGTTTGCTATAATAAGTTCTATTTCCTGTTGCCCATCATCTAATTGTGATACAATTGAGTTTAAACATCTGTCTA
This sequence comes from uncultured Sphingobacteriaceae bacterium, assembly GCA_964251965.1. Classification (GTDB taxonomy): domain Bacteria; phylum Bacteroidota; class Bacteroidia; order Sphingobacteriales; family Sphingobacteriaceae; genus Mucilaginibacter_A. The sequence goes on from CAXULQ010000002.1 coordinate 413,999, forward strand.
AATATGTTGCCCTATTATAGGTTGGGATACCAATAGTTAATATTGGGTTTTGCATAATAATATTCTGTTGCTATAATTAACTTCTAAGTAAGTATTGAATTAAATACTTCTTTTATCGTATAAAAATTAAAAGAAGTTGTTTATCCTCGACATGTAATAATTAGAGCAGCGGAAAATATTGATGGATACTTCCAAAAAAACCTTCTTTACTTAAATACTTTTCCCATAATTCACGGTTGTTTTTTTGCAATTGCAAAAAGTCATCCGGATGGATAGAACGATGAAATTCCAAAACATATTTGTCTGTCTTATTTGCATCTTTTTCATCTATCCATACTACATGCTTTTTCCAATCAATGAATTCTTGAAAAGGCAAAACACAATCTGTATTGACAAAAACAGGGATGCGACCCGCACTTAATACTTCGTATAACCTGAAAGAATAATTGCCATGACCACTCACACAAATGTTATAATGATTATTAAAAATATTATTTACGAAAGGTATTTTTCCATTAATTGGGTCCCAACTTTGTGCTTCGGTAGTAAAGGTTATGTCTGTTTTAATATCTTTATTATTTAAACAAGCTACTATAGCATCCCTTCGTGCCAAATAGCCAAAGTTATAATAGAGTTTAAACTGTTTGTTTATACCTGCAAATTTTAGTAGCTTGTTTGCACTTCTTTTCAATGCAAGTTTAACTGGGAGTTTTGTCGGTGCCGATTGGCCCCTAAAACCAATAGTAGGTAAATCTGTCTTAACCAGCCACAGATTGTTATCTGATATCAATCTTCGTTTTCTTAAATCTTCACCATAAGCAGGCATGGCAAACTCATTTTCATCTTTTAAACTTTGTAATAAAGAGGTGCGAAAGATGACAGCATTCGAAACATCAATTTTTTCTATCGGATCATAGTAATAAAATAATAAGATTTTTTTTTGATTTTTTTTTGCAAGTTCAGTTATAGATAGAAAAATTGTTTTCAAATTTTCTATTTCGGTATTGGTATAGTTAAAATGTTTATATTCATGTTCTGTGTACCCAAATAATATTTCATAAGTAATTGGGAAAATAAAGAAATCTGCAAGTTCGGGTTTACTTACTATAGTACAATTTAACGATAATGGTATACATACTTCGTTTACTTTGTATTTTTCAGGATAACCAGAACCGGTATAAATTTTTAACATAACTAAAATTTATACAGTTATTATTTCTTTACGAAATTCTGCTTACTGTATTGAAGTAAGTCTTCATCATTCATACTCCACCATTTATCATTTTGTAATTTTAAGATTTTTATCTCATCAAATCTTTTTTTTATGAGCCGTGCCGGGATGCCAGCCACAATAGAATAAGGTTCTATATCTTTAGTAACAACTGCCCCCGTTCCAATTACACAGCCATCACCAATAGTTACACCAGACCTGATGTATGCATTGTATCCAATCCAAACATCGTTTCCAATTGTCGTACTATCAAATTCGTTGATTTCTTGTTGAAAGAATTTATTAGTTTCGAAAGGATTATTTTTTTTATAAAAAATAGGCGAAGTTGAAAATTGATAGTATGGATGTTCTGCATGGCCAATACAAACATTTTCTGCAATAGAGCAAAACGAGCCAATATTAGAATTGAATATACGGTTATTGCCCGCAAGATAAGTATAACGGTTTACACTACTATTTGAGATAGCTGTTTTTGAGCCGATGTAAACATTATTAAAAATTTGTCCTGAAAATAGGATTGATTCATTGTGCAAGTTGACATTGTCGCCAAAATTGGAAGAAAAAACAGATGCTTTGTTTACCGTACAATTATTATTAATAATTGAATTGTAAATCCTCGAATTTTGAATTTTGTTACTCAAACCAAACTTACAATCAGTAGAAATATCCGAGTTAATTGATATTGAGTTTTTAGGATTTTTTATAATAATTATAATTGTTTTTAGAAATCTAAACATATAAAATTCTATAAAATTTTAGATGGCTCATAGTTTAAAATAGGCAATAAAAACAGTATTAAATTTATATTCGTTGTATATCTAATTACCACATTCGCCATTCATTTGCATCAATACCATACCATAATTTTGCATTTCTTCTCATACCAACAAAAATACCCACATTAGAACTTAACGTGCCTACAAAAATTGACGACCTTGATAAAACTTCTATATCTGTTAGCAATTTAATGGTCATAGTTTTCTTAGCTTCTTTGTCCAAATTATTGTATTCACCTTCACTAAACCCTTTTTCTTTTTCCTGGCAAAAAGAATACACTTTGTAATCTCTGTGGTATTTTTTAAGTTCCCTAATGTTTTTATAGTCGTCGGTAGGAGCAAACAAATCTTTAATGTCCGTTATGTTTTTTATATAATTGATGTAATGTTCAACGGGTGATAATTTTGCTTCAGTTGCTTTATCACCGCTTCTAATATGTGCACCAACATAATCAGCAGGAAGGTTTATAAAATTAATCCTATTTTCTATTTCCTGCTTTATTGTTGGTTGGAAACACCAAATATGATCGGTAATTACTTTTAACGCATGAAGCATGTTTCCAGAAATCGAAAGTTGTGGAATATCGAAAGTTTGACTTTGAAACTTGGCATCCCTGATAAAAGGCCATACATCTTGTGTTAAATATTCTACTCCAAGTATGGTCCTCACTACTTTTGTTTTGATAATATTCGTAACTGTAGATTTAATCTGATAACTTCTGGCATTATATTTTAAATGAATTTTAGAATCGCTTTCTTCACAAAAAGGGAGAAAATAATCTTCCCATCCTTTATTGTATGAAAAGTTATTGTCTCTGGAAGACAGTACAAATTTGATGTTGTTTTTTAAGCAAAATAACATTGCAAGGAGCATGTGATTAATCTCTGAAAAAAGCCCTGCCTGTATCCCAACTCTAAAAACCAATGTTTTATCAAAGGAATTGTTTAACTGATTGTAATTATAAACCCACTCTTTGTTTTCCATATCTATTGATTAGAAAAAACCCAAAGTCATTATAAGTTATTTCTTTACCAGTTGCAGTTGTACGGCCATGTTTTACTAAGATTATACCATCAATCGTTAGATATCTTTCCATATTCGGATAGTCTAATTCAATGTTCATATAATATTCGCCATTTACAAAATTATCAGGTAATAGTAAATTATCTTTAAAGGAAAACCGTCCTGGTCCGATGGTCACCATTTCTGCGTATAAATGAGCCGGGCTGTAAAACGAGACTAATACACCTTCTAAGGTAAAAATCTTAACTTCTATGTTTAGTTGTAATGCTTCATTTGCAAAACCATTAATTTCAATTTCCAAATTATGGTCTTCAGTATTTAATTCAATCAAAGCATTTGGTTTTTGATTGATAAAAATATGATTGATTGCCAATGCTGCATGTTTTACTTTAATCAGTTGAGTTAAAGTTTTATGCTCTTTAAACGTGCCTTGTTCTTTATAAAAATGAATTGCATCTTCTACAGTGCCTGTAGTACCAATTGTTCCTTTGTCTAAAACAATACCTTTTTTACAAAGCTGTTTTACAGATGCCATGTTATGGCTAACAAAAAGTACTGTTCGGCCTTCTCCCTGGCTAACTTCCCCCATTTTCCCTAAGCACTTTTTTTGAAATTCTGCGTCGCCTACCGCCAATACTTCATCCACAATTAAAATCTCAGATTCCAAATGTGCTGCAACAGCAAAAGCAAGCCGGACATACATGCCAGATGAATATCTTTTAACAGGTGTGTCAACATAACGCTCTACGCCTGCAAAATCAACGATTTCATCAAATTTCGAAGCAATTTCCCGCTTTCGCATTCCTAGAATTGCGCCGTTCAGAAATATGTTTTCACGGCCGCTTAGCTCCGGGTGAAAACCTGTGCCTACTTCCAGTAAACTGGCTATCCGGCCTTTTACTTTAATTTCTCCGGTAGTAGGAGCGGTAACCCTGCTTAAGAGTTTTAATAACGTACTTTTTCCGGCACCATTTCGGCCGATAATACCAATTGCATCACCTTGTTCAATTTGAAAATTAATATCTTTTAAGCTCCAGACTACGTCACTGCTTCCTTTTGTTGTGCGGTCATTTGTTTCCCCAATTTTTAAATACGGATCTTCTTTACCGCGAACTCTGGCAAACCACCGTTCTAAATCTCGTGATATTGTACCTGTTCCGATCTGGCCTAATTGATAAGCTTTGGATAGGTTGGTAACTTGGATAGCGGTAGGCATTCTATTTGACAATATTTTGATTCAATGTTGTTGGTTTTAGGATTTAATAAGCTTCTCGACCAATTAATTTTTTAGTATGAAAAAATATAGAATTTACAATTGACGTGTTTCGGATGTGATTTAATAAATCTCTAACTTTCTTTGCCTTTCTTAATCCAATTAACTTGGAAAGATTAAAAACGAGTGTATCATGAAGATTATACTCAATCGTAGGGTTATACATTTCCAATTTTGCTGATAGCACTAAATCCGGGTATAAGTTTAAGCATTGGTAACTTACTTCAAAAAGGCTTTTGTCCACAGCCTCGTTGGCTTTGTTTCCCATTAGGTCAAACATAATTTTTTTATACGATTTCATAGACTCCAACAATGAAATCATGGCTCCTTTAGTTCTTCTGGTAGAAAGGCTGTTTGGGTTTCCGGCCCTATAATATGCCATTGCCTTGTCATCCATTACTACACCTTTCGACGCGGCAATAATGCGATAGAAGTATTCTCCATCATCATTTAAAGACAAAGCTTCATTCCAAAATCCGGCCCGTTCGATCAAAAATTTAGATACCAGCCAGGTATGAGGGATCATATACGGACGGTTCATTAACCATTGTTCCTTATTAAAACATGTAGTTTCAATAAGATTGAAAGGCATCGTTTTATATGTATTGTTAATATCAGTATTAAAATATCTCCAATTGCAGCCAATTAAATGATGTTCAGAATAATGTTTTAATGTATTTATTTGATGTTCAATTTTATTCGGATGTAATATATCATCCGCGTCTAAGAACTGTATAAATTCTCCCTTAGCTAATCTTAATCCACGATTTCTTGCCGCACTCGCACCTTTATTTGGTTGACTAATTACAGTAGTGAATTCATTTTCAAATTTTTTTGCAACCCTAAATGATAAATCAGTGGAACCGTCATCGACAATTATAATTTCAATAGCAGTATAAGATTGATTTAGTACAGATTCAATTGTTTCCGAAATAAAATTTTCAGCATTATATAGAGGTATGATTATAGAAACTAAAGGCTGCATTTAGAAGATAGAACAAAAAATCTCATAATCCAATTAATAAGGCTTGTGATCAGTAGTGAAATTGTGTTAAAGGAATCTTATTTCAAACCCAAACTATGGTGTAAATATCAGTGGAACCACCTGATATACGATGTCTGATAATCCAAATCAGTCCGCCTATTGGCCTTTAACTGCGCAGGTAACCCTGTATAGATACCAAATGCGATAGTAGATTTAGTCAGTAAAGATTTTGCGCCGAGTACAGAACCTTCTTCCATTATAACACCTGGTAATACCATTGCATCTGATCCGATAAATACGTGATCTTTTATTAAAATTTCTTTCTGCCGGCCTAAACAATCCCTCGCGTGAATATCGTGATCGGCCGTAATTAAGTTAACACAAGGTGAAATTGAAACATTATCTTTAATCGAAATTCCGCCTCTGTTATCCATTCTGCAGTATTGGTTGACCGTACTGTTTTTACCCATATAAAATTCGGTTACTGCGGTGAACTTACAACCTAAATGAACAGAACTTCCTTTTCCGATTTGAAACTTCATAATGTTTTTGTAATAGAATAACCTTATAAAGTGAAATGGAATATAGGCTATAAAGAAATTGCAGAAGTATACCTTGAAGTCATGCCGCATTATATTAACCCTTGGGTAATTCTTTTTAAATACAATAAAAATATTTTAACATCAAACGTTTTGCGTCTTTTGAGTAAATTACAATAGGTAATCAAGCTCCGCATCAAAATAAACGCATGTTGGTTACCAATTTTGGTTATTATGCTTTTTTGGTGATAGTGTAAAAAATCTTTTAAATAAGATTTGAGTTCACCATTTGGATTGGAGGAATTGTTGCTGGAATGCTTTCTATAATAACCCCAAATTTTGCTGTCATCAAAGTAAACTTTTGCATTTGCTAAATAACACCTATACCATAATTCTGCATCACAAATTTGGGTGTTTAAAAACAGTCTACCGTTGGGTAATTTTACTTTTTCCAATAAAGCCTTTTTTACCAAAGTGTAATTCCAATGAAAGGCACATTTTCCATAAACGTGCTCAAAAAGATTTGTTATTAAACCACCTTTTAAATTTACATGGTCCGGGTAAAGGTAAGTATATCCTGTTTCTGAAATTAAAACGTCAAACTTACCTGTAATAATATCTAAAGTAGGAGTAAGTTCAAAATGACGCAGAAATGTTTGTATTAGATCGGGTTTTATTAAATCATCTGCGTTAAATATGATAACAAAATCGCCAAGGGCTTTTTCGTATGCAGCATTCCAGTTATCACCAATGCCGAGGTTTTTTTTATTTCTAAAAAGTTTAACTTTCGTGTTTGACGAGTATGAATTGTTGACTAACTCCCAAGTTCCATCTTTGGAACAATCATCCTGAACAATAATTTCAATGTTTTGATAAGTCTGGGCTAAGCAACTATTAATTGTGTCTTCAATATGTTCAACGGCATTATATGCAGGGATAATAATGCTAATAAGCAGGTCTTCCAAGTGTAGTTTTAATAATATTGGTTAAACTTTTAATAACGCGAATCTGCTTAAAATTGTACAAAAATGTCCTAATGTGCTTAGCTTTACTCAAGCCAATAAATTGAGACAACGAAGCGACTAATTTATCTTCTAATGGATATGTTCTATTAGGGTTGTACATTTCTGATTTACAGATATCCGCTAAATCCGCAAATTCGTTTAGACACCAGTAAGATAGAAGATAAAAAAATCGGTCCACAGAATCGTTCCCCCCGTCGCCAGCTACTCTACGAACTATTCTTTTGTACGATTTTATCGACCGAATCCACGATAGCATTGCTTTTCTTCCGTTTCTGCTTGATAAGCTTGTAGAAACGAAAGACCTGTAATATGTTTCTGCTTTACGGTCAATTATTACTCCGGCCGATGCAGCTATGACGCGATAAAAAAATTCGCCATCATCATTTAAAGTCAATTCTTCATCCCAAAGGCCAGCTAAATCAATTAATTTTTTAGAAACAAGCCATGTACTTGGAATCATCATTGGCCTTTTTATTAACCAGTCTACTTTATCAAAATATTGTACTTCCTGTGCTGTTTTTGGCACAACTTCTCCGTACAAATTGTCAAGACTTTTTACAAATCTTTGCCATGTTCCACCAATTAAACAAAGATCAGCAAATTGGCTTAAGGTACTGAGTTGACGTTCTATTTTTTGAGGATGAAGAAAATCGTCTGCATCCAGAAATTGTATATATTCCCCCTTTGCCAGTGCAATTCCATAATTTCTTGCTGCACTTGCACCTTTGTTTGCTTGTTTTACAACTGTAATTTGTTTGTTTTCATACTGCTTTGCAATTTTATATGAGCCGTCTTTAGAACCATCATCAACAATAATAACTTCAATGTTTTTATACGATTGCTGCAAAGTGTATTCTATAGTTTCCGCTAAAAAAGAAGCAGCGTTATAAACAGGTATAATAATGGAAACTAAGGGGTCATTTAAATTCATGTTATAGGTAACATTATTACGAGAAAAATCAAATAGAAATAATATTAGATTGTCATTTTAAATACTTGGTGGTTAAAAATCAGTTCCAAAAGTAGGTTAAATATAAAATTATATTTTTCTTTTTTTTGCCCGAAGTTAGGCCAATATTTGAATGAATTATGTTATGATACATTGAAAAAGGAGCTTGATATCAACTGCGATCTATAGTATTAAACAATTTATTCAACTTTATAATATCTACTATAATATCTTTATCCTTACCAAGAGGGTCATAATTATCGGGATATTTTTTTCCTTCACCTATTAAATAGGAATAATTAAGATTTAAGTGTGAAGATAAAATCCAATAGCAAGGATTAACCCACGCTGGCGAAAAAATATCAATAACTTTTGTTCCAGAGTTACAAAAAACAAGATTAGTTAACCCAGCACCATGAGGGGATACTATAAATTCTGCTTGAGAAAAAAGACGAGCTTGTTGAGAAACAGTATAGTTTTCAGCTTGTATTATTTCAAAACCTTTCTTTTTTAAGAATATAATTAATTCAATTTCGTTTATTATTTTTCTGCCTTTTTTTCTTTGTAAGTATAGTTTTCTTTCTGGTTTTTTACTAATTATTTCATCTTCAAAAAGTTCTCTTAAAAACCTACAGGCCTCTAACGAAGGGGCATCATTTGGAGAAACGTACGATGGGACTACAAGTTCTTCGGCCTGAAGGTGAAAATTATTAAATCCATTTGAACAAATAATTTTATTTTCGTCAATATTTAACTTTTTTAATAACTCCTTCTGAAATGCTAAGCCAGTATAGTCTAAAACAAAATAATCAATCTTATTAAAGTATCCTGTTTTAATTAAAACCTCAATTCTTGGGATGATGTCGATCATCCAATGGTAATAAACGTGTGCGCCCGCAGCAGATGCAACTGCAACGGTTGCATTATTGCAAATTGGTTTTAAAATCCTCCCCACTTTAAATATAGAAAGTTCTTGAACTTTGTCATTGTAGTGTCTGCTTACCTCTTTAATTAGAATATTGTTTGCGTCTATTACAAAACCCTCGTTCCCCCAGATTCGTCCCTTTTTAAGGGTGGTAACAAATATTTCTGGATAGGATACTTCTTTTACAAACTCAAATTTCCAATGAAGCTTTTCGTCAAGAGTAACTGGTTGGGTAATCTTTCTTCTGTAGGGGTAAGAAAGTGTTTGTTTATCAATTATCTCGTCATCTATTTTAGGCGTACCAAAAAATTGAAACTTTAAATTCAAATAGGTAATGACTGAAACTTTAATAGATTTTAAAAAGGTAGATAAATTCAAAAACAAATATATTTATAGTGCAAATATTCGCCGTGTACTATATAATAAATATACCAAATGGTTATGCTTTACTTACAGCATAACGCTTAGTTTACAGCATAAGTTGTAAAAATGGAGGTCGTGATATTGGTAATTTTCATATTTTAATCCAGTTGGGAAAAGCCAATTCAACCCTTTTATTTATATCTTCAGGAATAACCCATTGTGAAGGAGCTATAACTATTTTTTCTACGTTTTTGTTAAGCATTGCTCCCCACCAACTAAAAGAACTGTTTGCTATGATATTATGCCGACATCTACGCATTAAATCGAGATCAATATAGTCAGCTTGACCCTCAACAAATATAGTTTCAGCATGAAAATTTGCGTTATCTTTTGCCCAATTTAAATCATCAGAAAAAATGTAGAAAGTAGGGGATTTAATTTTTTTTACAATTATATCTATGGCCGATTTGTAATAATCAATTGACTGAACTGTAAATAAACCGTCGTTTACATAATCACCTCTTCGGATGTGTAGTGATACTGAATTTTTATTTTCTTCAATATCTTTTTTGTAAATGCTAATATAGTCTTCTTTCAAGGTCAATTCTTCTAAAATGTTTGGTGATAAGTTTTGAAAGTATTTATAGTGCTGCCAGTATCCGTTTAAATAAACTTTAGAAGTTACTTTAGATAAATCTTTATCATAAGTCCACCATTCCATTTCTTCAAAATATCGCCTTTTATACCTAGGAACAATTTTCGCCGCTTTTAAATATAGTTTCGACATAAAGTTTTTTTTTAAATATCTGCCTATGTAGCTTTTGATTTCGTTTTTATCAGCAATAGTAGCATTTATATTATAATGACCGAGTTTAAAAGACCTTGTTAATTGATCAAAAGCATAGGGTGTATCAGAACTTTGAAAAAATGAAATATCTAATTTTAAAGGAACATTGTGAATTATAGATAAATGACGGCCTACTGCATACTGAAATAACTGGTTACCCAATCCACTTATTGTTTTTACTATAACCATCAAAAATGATATATTTTTAGTAAGTTTCTAAAAAAGCATTTTAACCCACCAAAAATTTATTGGCTATATTAATTAACCCTGAAGGGTTTTCTTCCCAGTAGGGCGATTCTATGTTTGATTTTATTATCTCAAAGTTCAAAGTCAATTGTCCTTCAGAAGAATTACAAATCCACTTTTGATGGTGTAAGCTTATATGAATGCTAATAACATATTTTCCTGGCATTAATATACCAGTAGGAATTGTCGTATATATTTTATTATTTCCTGTTTTTAAGCTAGGCCATGAATTAGGTTGTAAATCAGTGGTTAAAGAAGTAAATAATATTCTATCGTTTTCGTCAATTAATTCGTATCCAATTTTTAGTGCTGGATTAAATTCAGTTACATAGCCCTCTATCAGCAAATTTAGTTCTTTATCACTTTCTACTGTCATATCAGTGATTTCGGAGTGGTTCGAGTTCATTAGTGCTGTTTTCGTTATTGTAAAGCTGGAATCGGTATAAACATTATCTTTATTAATCCACGAAGTTTTTAGTTCTTTACTTTTATTTTCGGCCAAATAAGCGTTAACACACAAAGCAGCAGAACTGTTCAATTCTACTTTACCTTTATTTAATAATATACCTTTATTGCATAAAGTAGCAATAGAACTCATGTTGTGGCTAACGAACAATACTGTCCGTCCTTCGCCCTTACTTACATCACCCATTTTACCCAGGCATTTCTTCTGAAATTCAGCATCACCAACAGCCAATACTTCATCTACAATTAAAATTTCTGATTCTAAATGCGCGGCAACGGCAAAAGCCAGTCGAACGTACATGCCGGATGAGTAACGCTTAACTGGCGTATCAATATACCTTTCTACACCTGCAAAATCAACTATCTCATCAAATTTTCTTTTAATCTCTTTTTTGCGCATGCCAAGGATTGCACCATTTAAAAAAATATTTTCCCTGCCGGTTAATTCTGGGTGAAAGCCCGTACCTACTTCCAGTAAACTTGCTATTCTGCCTTTTACCTTTATAGTTCCCGTGGTTGGAGAGGTAACACGGCTTAGAAGCTTTAACAATGTGCTTTTGCCTGCACCGTTCCGGCCAATAATGCCAACAGCGTCACCTTGTTGTATATCAAAACTAATATTGTTTAAACTTAATACTACGTCACTTGTACCTTTTACAGAACGGTCATTAGATTCTCCAATTATCATAAATGGATCTTCTTTACCACGTACTTTAGCGATCCAGCGTTCTAAATCTCGTGAAATAGTACCAGTTCCAATCGTACCTAATTGATATGCTTTTGAAAGATTTTCAACCTTAATGGCTGTTGACATAGTTATGCAATTAATTGTAAATGTTGTTCTATTAATTTGTAAGCAGCAGTTATATTGTTTTATGTGTTTAGATACAAATGCAGATTTTTAAAAAAACCTTCCGGTGTAAAATAATCTTTCCAAATGTTCCTGATTTCTACTTGTAGTTTTATGAAATCTTCTGGTGAAGTTTTGTTATGAAATTCTAATACTTTTTCTGGTATTTTGTGAATCTCACTTTCTTCTACCCATACACAATACTTTTTCCAGTCTATAACAAAATCATAAGGTAAAACACAGTCTGTATTTATAAAAACCGGAATTCTTCCACAGCACAAAGCCTCAAAAAAACGGATAGAATTATTACCATACCCCCTCACACAAAGAGTATAATCGCTATCTACTATGTTTTTCACGTAAGCTTCCCGGAAAGAATCGTTCAATTCTTTTACACCACCCGGGTACAAGCCGCCTACCGGGCCACCAAAACCAAAGTTAGAACGAATAATAAAATTGTTTTTAACTTTTTTGCTTTTAAATACTGCTAATAATGCCCTTACCCTATAAGAATGTGCTGATATTGAAGGGAAGAACTTCATCACCCCTAAGTAATTCATAAAAAGTCTAAATGCTTCTTTTATCTTATATTTTCCAAGTTTTTGCGCAAGGGGAGGGGCATATCCACAGAAGCCTATAATAGGTACATCTGTTTTTTTTCGCAACTGCAGCTCGTTGTTATAATACTTGTTTATAAAATCTTCAAAGAAAAAAGTAAATCCATGTTCATTACTTTTCCTTTTTGACTGATATAATGTGTTGCAAAAAATGATGGCATTTTTAATTTTAACATCAAAAAAATCAACATCAGAACCTAAAAAAACAAAAGTTTGTTTACCACTTTTTTCGGCTTGATCAGAAAATGCTTTTATCTGTTCTTCAAATTCTATGTCATTTTTTTTCTCTGTGTATCTAATTGGTAACAGGCAAGCATCACTTTCATTCAAGGAAGTCAGTTCTATAAAATTCTTTCCTTCTTTTTCAAAAGTATCAAACCTACCAATAGTAATATTTAGTTCAGGGTTTCTTTCTTTACTATCCTGGCCACAAAAGGGTACTAATAAATCAACCACAGGCTGATCTATTTTTAATAAATCAAGATCTGTATATAGTTTTAATTTATTTAAATCCAATTACTTATTTAATGAAGCTTTGTTAAAAATAGAATTTAATTTCTTGCTTTTTTAACTATTATACACAGATGATGGCAATTGCATGTTTTGTTCAAAGAACATGTACTTGCATGTGTACGCACGTATTTTGTGGTTTGCAACTGCATCCATCGTTAAAAAATCAGAGGCACCATGTGTTAAAGGTGTTTGTATTTCCAATAGTTTTGCTGCTCCATCGCCATGTAATGCATAAGCATGCGTACCAATATGGCCGCCCTGCTTTTTTAACAAAGACGAAAAATCAACAGGATAACTTCTTTTTTTTCTGAGCACGGCTTCATTTCGGAACCCAATTTTATATAAAAAGTTAATCCAATAATAGTATTTCAATCTTCCGGTGAAGCTAAAATCATTATTATAAATATGACCTAAAAATAAAAGTTCCCAATTATCAGGAACTTGTTTTAATGTGTCTGCTACGAATTGCAGATTTTTTTCAACAGGAATAGAATCATCTTCTAAAATAAGGACTTTATTAAGCTTGTTATCTTTTATGTATTGATAGATTTTTTTGTGTGAAGAAGACACTGCAATCTGGTTATTTAACAGTGGGCCAACTTTCATATTCATATACTTAATACTGTCTTCTAAGTAAATTTCGTCGATGTTTTTTGCTATTTCGCCTTTTTCTTTTAGCTCCGAAATATTTAGTTTGCTTCCATCAACACCCATAAATACTTCAAAATTTAAACCGTTAAAGTTTTTCCTGATCTCTGTTAATCGGTATAAGTTTCGTTCAATTGTTAACAAAAGTATTTTGTCAAAATAGGAATTTAAGCTATCAACAGCAGATGTACTAAGCATTATTTGTAATTATTTTATTTTCCGGGTATAAAAAGAATATGGTTCATTTCGATTATAGAATTCACAATGTTTCTTTTATGCCGGTAAATTTTTTCCTTGACCTATCTTAAAAAAGTACAAAAGTCAATAATTTTATCTGGTAAAAGAAGCATAGTAATTAATCCAAATAAGATTTGAACAATTTTTAAGACTAAACGGTATCAACAAAACTTTTTTCTACCTTATTAAAAATGATTGTTCCAAACAAAAGAAATATTACAGTTAGTAAAGCGGAGTAACCTAATCCCCCCCAACTAAAACTTCCTGTTCCTAAAAATCCATACCGGAAAGTTTCTATTAATTGTGTCATTGGGTTTGCCGCAATTAACCAGCGATATTTTTCGGGAACATGTGATAATGGATAAATGACTGTTGTTGAGTATTGTAAAAGTTGTACACCAAAAACAAGTAAAAACGCCAGATCTCTATATTTTGTAGTCATAGCAGAAATAATCATGCCTAAACCTAAACCCAAAGCGGCCATTAATGTTACTATAATCGGAAACAAAAAAATAGCCCAGGTAGGATGAAAGGCAGCCCCATGATACGCATAAAAAGCCATAACCAATGTAAATAGTAGAAATTGTACCCCAAACCGAACCAAATTGCTTAACACAATACTTAAAGGCATAATCAATCGTGGAAAATATACTTTTCCGAAAATATCAGCATTGTCTTTAAAGACTGTTGAAGTTTTCGTTAGACAATCTGAAAAGTAGTTCCAGGCTGTGATTCCAGCCATATAAAATAAAGGAGCTGGTAGCTTATCTGTGGATATTTTCGCAAGGCTTCCAAAAACGAAGCTATAGGTAATGGTTGTAACTAAAGGCTGAACAAAAAACCAGATAGGCCCTAAAATAGTTTGCTTATAAAAGGATACAAAATCCCTCCTTACAAGTAACCCTAAAAGATCACGATACTTCCATACATCACCTAAGTGCAGATCAAAAGCATTACTATGAGGCTTTATTTCCAGATCCCATTGCTGATTGTTTACTGTTAAACTTTTATCCATAATTTAATTTTGCTTTTTAATGAATTGATTATATAACATTATTAGTTAAGATCACATAATTTAAAAACCAATCATTCCTAAAAAACGCTTTTTTGATTAGTGCCATGCTACATTGTTGCTGATAAGTACATCATATCATGTACAACTAAAATTCTATAATTGTTATAGTGATAAAAAATTTTAGCTAAAGTAGTAATTAAAATGGTACTATTCTTTCCGTTCTATTGAAGAATATACAATAAACCGTTCTAAGTAATAAAAGTATTTTTAAAAACAATCGGATTTGTAATCAAACTAATAATTAAAATGTAATCACTGCATTCATAGCTTCGCCTCGTCAGTCCCACTGATTGTTTTATTTTATATATTTCTATTAATTTTGGTAAAAAATTAATAATAAGAGTTATACCAAAAAAGTAAAGCATAACTTGTTATAGCCACAATTATTCCTGTTATTTAATTTTTTATACCAGGGATAGGTAACTAAAATCTTGAACTAAAATCTTGAAGTACAGATTTAACAGAATTTTTCTTTGTGTTTTGTGTATAGTAACTGTTATCATAATGATAGCTGTTTCCATACTTTTGGTTTTGTACACCGTTAAAAACTATATTTAGCCTTGGTAGCCGCTTTTCTTTTGAAACCCGTTTTATAAAATCTAATTCTTCTTTAGAAGTATATCCCTGGCGTACTACGTATAAAGTAACATCACATAGATCTGCCAATATGAAAGCATCTGTTACTAAATGTACCGGAGGCGTATCTAAAAGTATGTCGTCGTATTCAGTTTTTAGCCAATCTACTAATTCCTGCATCCTATAATTCTCTAAAAGCTCCGACGGGTTTTCAGGTATTGTTCCAGCCCCCATAACATGCAGATTAGAACTTATTGATGATATTTGAATAATTTTTTTGATATCGTTTACTTTCCCAGAAAGAAAATCGCTTATTCCTAAGTGGTTTTGGTCAAGATTATAAGTTTTAGAAATCTTAGGTTTTCTTAAATCCAATTCTAAAACAATTGTTTTTCTACCGGATGCAGCAATAGCTACACCTAAATTACTCGTAACAAAGCTTTTTCCTTCGGCAGAGGTGCTTGAAGTAAATAAGGTAACTCTTCCTTTAGGCTTTTTTTGGTGTAGGTACAGTAACTTAGTTCTAAGTTCCCTAATCTGCTCTCCTAAAATATTACCATTTCTACTTAAAATAGATTTTAAAGAATTATCTTCTTCATAATTAATTTCAGTAATTACAGGTGTATTGGTATTATTTTCAATTTCCCTTTTATCTGTAATCTGGTTTTTTATTACACTACGGCCGTAAACTAATCCGGCCGGCAAAATCAACCCTAACAAAAAAGCTGTTGTTAACACAATTGGTGCTTTCGAGGGTGTACGTCCTGCATCATGGGGTTCATCCACAATCTGTACATCAGAAAGGGTGGATGCATAGTTTAAAGCAATAGTTTCCCGCTGTTGGGATAAGTATAAAAACTGGTCTTCTTTAAGAGACTTCTGGCGGGTCATATTAACAAATTCCCTTTCCTGCGCCGGCACTTCTTTAAAAGACGATTCAAATTTAGAATTGTTAGATTCTAATTGCCTTTTAGTTATAAGCAGGGAAGACCTTACTCCGCGGATCGTTTCTTTTATCGCTTCTTTTATAGAATTAATTTGTTTATTGATCGGATCAAAAATCGGGTTACTTTCTGGCGTAGTAGCCAATAATTTATTCCTTTGTTGTATCACAGTAGATAATTGCCCTACCAAACTGCCTAAGCTTGGGTCTGTGATGCCTGTTGTTACTGGAATATTATCAGTATTTCGGGCTGAATTAACATAATTTTCTATTCCATCGAGCAAATCAAATTGAATGTTTAATTCTGCTAACTTAGTGTCATTAGTCTGAACGTTACCAAGGTATGCACCTCCCTTAGCAGAAATATCGGTAAACTTATTACTGCTTTTATAACCCGCAGCCCTTTTTTCTGCATCATTTAACTCCTGTGCCACCGAAGCAATCCTGTTATTTAAAAACTTTAACGCATTAGCAGTTGCCTGGTTTTTGTTTTCTTTGGTAGCGTTTGTATAGTTTTTAATTAATGCATTTAAAAAACTTTTACCACGGTCTGGTACTTCATCGCTCACATTTAAATCTAACAAGTTGGATCCAGTACTAGAACTTGAAATTCTAATTTTCCCCTGATATGCGCCAGCAACAGCATCAGGACTGTTAAGGGTAATCCGTATTTTTTTACCAATATTTTGACTGGTAAAAGCAGTAGGGTACAATTTCCATTCACCAAAACTATTTTTTAAAACATTATCAAATGAGGCGTTTAATACGGTTCCGTTTGATTTAAATAAAGCAAAACGATTACCGGAAAGGATCGTGAATTCAAAGACCTGTTCTTCTGTGATTTTTGCTTTGTTGAAAAGTTTAAAACGGACAGGAGTAGTTGCATAGATATCTTTCTGATAATATTTACTAACTTCCTCATAAGTTATCCATAAGTCATTGTCCATAACTGCCTGAGTAACTATAGGCCTTGATTTTAATATTTCAATTTCATTATCAATCCCTTTAGATACATCTGTAACATTTAATTTTTCTAATGCCGAACTTTCACCAGATGGTTTTCCACTATTAACTAATAACTTGGCACTAACTTCATATGAAGGTTTTTCTGATCGTAATTTATAATAGGCTATCCCGGTTGTGATTAAAACTCCAATTAGAAACAGTGGCCAATGGTATAAACAACGAGATAAAAAATATTTTAGACCATTAAAGTTATCCGTTTGGATGTCATCGGCTGTTTCATAATAAACTTGTTCAGTATTCATAATTTTTATCTCTTAACAAAAACAAATATTAAAGTTATAGCAACTGATATAACTGAAGCGACAATACCAAATGTTCTGTTAAAATTGTCTGTCGCCAACGTCGACTTATATTTACCAGGACTCACATAAATAATATCATTGTTCCTTAAATAGTAGTATGGCGAGTTAAAAATATCTTTAGAATTTAGGTTGATGGGTATGTAACTTCTTTTACCATTTTGTTCACGTATCAGTAAAATGTCGCTTCTAACAGCAGTTAAATTTAAATCTCCTGACAATGTGATTGCGTCTGTTAGATTTAAACGTTCGTTTTGTACCCTAATCACCCTTGGACCTCCAACATCCCCCATTACCGTTACCTTGAAGTTACTGATGCTGGCAGTAACGTAAGGTTCTTTTAATGTTTTTAAAAGCAGGGTAGTTAATTGCTGTTTAAATTCAGGTATGGTTAAACCTGCGGCTTTGATATTACCTAATATCGGATATTGTATGTTTCCTGTCTTATCTACCAGGTAGCCGGTTGCCAAGCCAGTGGCATTAGTAGCACCGGTAACCGTGACCGCATTACTGCTAACCACTCCATGGTTGTAAACAGCAGAAGCATCTGGGTTTAAACTATTAATGTTAATGTCCAAAATGTCTAATGGCTGTATAGTAACGGGAATAAACGGCTCAGCATTTTCAGTAGTAATTGTGGATCTATTTACATCCTTAAAGTAAGTTAGGTCTTTATTAGTAGCACAGGAAGAAATAAGTAGTATAAGTAACGTTCCATAAAAGAAATTTTTAATCATATATCGAAGTTTAATTTTTGGGTTAAAGATAATATTATAATAATAACGAAACAAATGGTTTTTAAATCGCCAAAGTAAGCGTTTATGGACTAATACGGGTAGGCTAAGTTTTAGTTATAAAAAACGTACTTAATCAAGGGTTTTGTTTTTATTTAAGTTCGCTCTTAACTTAATCCAAATTATAACAGTATTGCATACTGTTTTTATATAGTAAAAACAGTATACAATACTATGAGCCTGTTTAAATTTCGTTGGAATAATTGTTATCGAAAAAAAACACCTTCACTTCGGTACGAAGCCATCTAAAAGTCACCCAACCCTCCTAAGGGACAATTTCAAAAATCTTATATTATGGGAGATTTAGAGGCGCTATCTCAACGCAATGACAATTTAAGATTTTTAAACAAGCTCTATATTAATAAAAATTAAATAAAGTATCTAATTCCAAATGTTTGCTAACTTAGAGCCTGTTTAAAATTCAATCTATTTATTTTTTATGCTTCTTTTACCGGCATAAAATAGGTGTTTTTACATTGAAGTATCGTACAAATACTAATTTTTAAGTGATAAAAGAAGCATTGTAATTTTTACAGCTAAATTTTAAACAGGCTCTTAATAGTTATTATTTTGGTTGTAATTCTAAATGTATGATGTTCCAATATTTCGTTCATGGATGGCTGTTTTCATAATAGAGTAATGGTAAAGCAGCTTTTTTGAGAAGCAGGTTGTCCGTCTTGTCAGCCTTCTCAGCCTTGTCCTGAACCAGGTGTTTACCCCTTCTATCTTTTTTGTATATTTCTTGCCTATAATATGTTTTCCCTTTGGCAAAACCTCTGCAAATGCCCTCCAGTGATCGGTACAATAGAAATTAACCTCCAAACTTTGAAGCTTTTTTGAACAAGGCTTTTATACTCTTTTTATTCCTCTTGCCCCAGTTTGCCGCCAAGATCTCACCACTTTGCCTGCAAATGGCATACAGCAGCCACACTTTCTTTTGCTTGTTGCCAACATAAGACCACTGTTCGTCTATCTGTACAAAATTGTATGAACTGTGCCTGGGTTTGACCTCGGAAGCTTTGTCCATCCTTAAAATACTTCTGAGCACACAGTTTACACTGATGCCAAGCACTACGGCACAGTCCCTTACGCCGCTGCCCCTTAAAACCATCCGCTTCAACAAACACCTGTTCTTATGGTCCGCGCCCCAGTAAAGGTATTCTTCCTGGAACTGCAGCCCACAATTCTTGCAAAGTATATTTTGTACGCCTGTCTTTTTCTTTCCGTTTTTTACTACCTTGCCGCTATGGCAGCGCGGGCCGACTGTTTTGTTTGATTTCACAACCAACAAACTCCGGCAACCACGCTGCTATTTTATACCATCATACTTTTTGAAACACAACCAATAGGCCTATTAAATTTATACTATAGCTTTATTGACGAAAATTCCCTTAATTTTTATGGCGAACATGCTAATTCAATGATTTAAATTACTGCCCCACAAACCTCAGCCCTTTTACACTTAAAAGCGTGTGGTTATTATCACCGGAGCCACCTGCGCGGATACGGAAAGTTGCAGGCTGGCTGAAATTTCCGCCGCTATCGTTAGGGGTTTCTGCAACTGTAGCATTGCCATCTATACTGGCCGTTACCGCCCCATTTATGTTTTTGACCACAAAGCTTACAAAACCAAACCTCAACAAATTGGCATTAACAGTACCTGGCAGGTACTGTGCGCCGTTAATAAGGTGAAAGCTGTACTGTGTCCTAAAGGTCAGTAAGATTTTGCCGCTTGCGTCCAACACGTCTAAATTATAGTTATCGTTTAAGTTGCCGTTTATTTGATACTGGAAGGACAAAGTCCAGTTGTTGGTATTATTAACGCCCAAGGTACGTGTAACGGTTTTGTAAACGCCTCCTGCATTGCCGTCCGACTGGATATAGACATCGTTGTCGCTTTTTAGATATGCGTTTTGGGTAGTGGTTACACTCCATCCGTTTGCTGCTGCCGAAGGGTTCATTGCCCAGCCGTTACCGCCGTAAAAACCTGTCGATTTATAAGGTATCCCAGCCATTAGGTCGGTCGGGGCTGCGACCGGTGTTATCGTCGAGCTTACCGTTACCGGTATGCTTTGTTCTGCAATGGTGTTTATTCCAGTCACGTGCCAACTATGTATCCCTGCATGTACAGATTCATCGCAATGATAAATATAATAGTCGTTGCCAACCTTTGTCATAGAAGTAACGATTGCGTTGCCGGCCATCATTGCAGGAGAGCTTCCGGTTAAAGCTGCTTTTGGCCCTGTAATCCCGAACTGCCCTACAAACAGCCCGTCGTCGTAAAAATGGTTCCAGATGTTAATTTCAGGCGCACCGCTGTTAGGTTTCCAAAACTCGCCGTTTACGTTCCAAAAGATATCATGGCCATACACCATTGCATGGGTAAGGCTATGTTGCCCCGGCCAGCCGTTGCCAATGTCAAAATCGCCATTATTAGGGTAGTCGCCAGTATAACTGGTAAATGTACTGCGGGACGTTTTCCATAAATAACTGTTCTGCCCGGTTTTTATGGCACCTAAATGGTAGCCTAACGTGCCGTCCGGGTTTCCGTTTGACGGCGGCCCGGAATTGTTAAAAAAAACATATTTATCAGACAAATTTGTGTGGCCTGTATTGTTCTCATAAGCCCAGCCCGGGCTGTATTCGTTATTTGTGCCGGAAGGTGTTGTCACAAAAACAACCGGCGCGGCCCAAACGGGGTTGTTGGAGCCGTCAAAACCGGTAAGCACTTGTTTGCTTACCGTAACATAGGAGCCATTGTTTTGAGTGTTAAAAACTGTGCCATCGCTTCCGATGTTACCATTAAAGTTGGCGCTGATATACCTTAGCCCTGTCGGTGTAAGCTCTACCAATGAATAGCCAATGCCGGTGCTGTAAACCTTTCCGTAGGTTTTGCCATTGTTTAGGGTAACTACATAATTAAACCCGGCGTATGTATCATAACTTCCTGTAAAGCCTGCTTTCCAATTGGCCTTTAACTTCCAACTACCGTTCGTGCCATTGTCGAGCGGCTTACTGTAATCCCTTTCGTATTCCAACAAATTATTAAAAACACGGATGGGGTTGTTCGGGTCAACTGTAACATTGTAGGAGCTTGGCACATTGGTGATTTGGTTAACGTAAGTGCCATCAGCTTGCAGGAGTACTACCCTTGCATTTCCGGTATCGCCAATCCATATTTTCCCATCTGGCTGATAAGCAATGTAATCAATATGGTAAAACCTGTCGGCCGTGGCGTAAGGGTTAGTTGCAAAGCTGCCCCCTTCGCCTAAAATATTGCCTGTTGCTGTTCCGTTAGATGTGTTGTAGAATTTAGTTTGGTTGGTGGCATCGTCTGCAATGGCAAGCGTGGCAAAGTCAGGCGAAATACCCAGGGTGCCGGGGGTTGTAAGCCCTGAAAAAGAAATGCCGGAATCTGTTAACGTGCCGTCAGTATTGATGTTGAACCTTTTGACCAAATTGGCATAAGATAAAAACAGGTGGCCGTTGTCGTCGCAAACCATCCCTTTGATACCAGAAAAAGTAAGCGTTTGAAGGGTTGCGCCGGAGGAAACCCTTTTGTCCACTACCTGCACCTGGTTGATACCAGAACGGGCAACAAACAAAAAATTGCCTGTGTTTTGCACACAAATATCCGTGATATGCCCGTTTGCATTGTTTTTGGTAACGGATATGGTGTTGGTGTAGGTTGCCGATCCGCTTGCATCCGAAAAACTTTCAGTAACGCCCGATGAAAAAGGCACCATACTTGCAGCGGGGTTTCCGTTATTGGCAGGGTAGGCCCCGAAAACCCAATAATCATTGTTATAATAATTCCCGCCAGCCCAATAAATAATATTACCGTCTGTGCATACACGTTCGCTGGACTGCGTAGTGCCGCCATAATGAGGTATGGAAGATTTATTGGGGTCAGAGGTCAAAAACTGCTTTTGTTGTGGAACATGTTCGCTATAGCCACCAGCAACGTATCCTGTCGTACCAATAAAACACATGGCCAAGGGCAAGGTTTTTTGCACGTAATCCCCTGTCAGGTCTGTCGAACTGTTGCCAACAACGCCTTCCCAAGTATATTGTACGTTATTGGTAAGGACCTTAACGGTGTAATTGCCGAGAGGTGCTGCCGTGCCGTCGTCTAGGTTGCCGTCCCATTGGGCGGAATAGCACCCGGCAGCATAAGGTATACCGCTCCAAAGAGTTCGTAGCAAAACGCCGGATGAATTATAAATACCGGCAGAGGTGTTGGCTGCCGTGTTAAGCGTAAAATTAAAACCACTATTTACAATTACAGTAGCATTTGAAGGAACAGAATTTACATTACTCGAATTATTATTTATTATTATTGTGGCTTTGCTTCCTACATCCAAACAACAATCAACTTTTGTTACTTGTTGGGCTAATGTTCTATTTAAGGTGATTGATAAAAATAGTAAATAACTAAAAATTGTTGCACACAGTTTTAGCTTCATTCTTTACAACCTTTAATTTTGACGGTGGAAATGTAGAAGTATAAATTAAACCTGATACTTTGATCATCACTGTTTCTATTTCTCATAAACCGATTGAGTTTAAATTGTAGTCTTTTTGGACCCAATACCATTTTAACTAAAACATATTGATGGTAAGGCACCCTTTTTAAAAGCAAAATTACATTATGTTTTTTTTATGGCATAAAAGAAGTATTGATTATTAATTAAACAATATTCTGATAAGCACTTGTATTTTAAACTGTAAATAGAGTGAATACATAAATTAAGGTATGATTATCTTCTCTTTAATTTATCAAACTTTTATTAAAATATTCGATGACTTCTTCTTTACTTAGAATTATGGTTGCTGTCCTAAACATAACAGAAGGTAGCAAAAGATTTCGAAAGTATAAGGTTGAACTATCACAAAAATTTCATAAAGTTTATTAAGTATTTAACTTATGCAACTATAATATAATTGAAGAAACTTCTTTGGGTATAACGATAATAATTAGTAAAAAGTTACTAAATTTTAAAGGTAATCAGAATAAGTGAAAGGAAAATATTTATTGTGTGAGTTGTTAATATTTAACTGCGATTAGAATATAATTAAAATGAATAATAAGAAAGGTGAATTCTTAATTGGGAAAATAAAAAAGTAATTTACGTCTATTGCTGCGGACGATCATTACCTCAAAAATCCCTTCATATACAATTTCCGTAGCTTCAGTAAATTAGTAATTTTTTTAAACAAATATATTTTTAAGATGTGTATATTTACATTAACCTCTTAAAACTAAACCATTATGAAAAACAAAGTATTTTTAACAGCAGTTTCTGCTATGGTATTATTTTTTTTTAGCTTTAAAGCAATTGATTTTACTCCTGCAAAAAAAGCTGTCAAAAAGGTCAGTAACATTGACAAGAGTACGCTGATTGCAGAAGTTACTAAAAATTTGGAATATGACTTTGCGAAAGCTTCTGTTCGGACTGGATATTACAGCAACTTGAACAAATTAGCTAAGCTTGTAATTGATGACGATTATGTAGTATCGCTTCGCGGACATGCAGATTCTATTGGCCAGTACAAACCAAATTGGGTTTTGTCAGAAAAAAGGGCAGTCGAAGTGAAAAATTATCTTATTTCAAAAGGGGTAAAAAAAGATCGTATTGTTGCAATCCCTTATGGCAGTACCTTGCCGATTGCTACAAACAAAACTCCGGAAGGGCGGCAGAAAAACCGGAGGGTAGAAATTAAACTAAAAGAAATTAGTAAATAGAACTGTTTTAATTACTTTATCGGAAATTTATAGTGCTTCTTTTATCATGTAAAATTTGTTTTGAAACCTATGCTAATAAAAATGAGTATAGAACTTTCAAATTTTATGTGATAAAAGAAGCACTTTGAATAAACTAAACAAATTTGAAGGAGACTATAAATTTTTATCAATATGTTAAAATCTTTTACTTGTATATGTTCACAATTATCAAGGTTTGAATTTGTCTAATTTAAACCGAAGCAATTTGAATTTATGATTTAGGAAATAGTCTCGAATCATACATAAATTATGGATTAAGACCTAATCAGTCATGAATCGATAACAAAACTTTTATATTTTTAAAAATAACTATATTTGCGTTTGAGTTCTAACAAAATAATTACTATAACCTGCGTATGAAATTAAGTTTTAAGTTCCTGTTTTTGTTCTCATTTTGCTTAGTACTTCTTTCTTCTTGTACTGATGTTAGAAAATCTATTTATTTTGCTAACCAGCGGGACACTACGATTTCTTCAAAAAACGATGCGCCTTTAACATACATTCAGTCTAATGATTTACTAAGTATTGCCGTAAGCAGCCTTAACCCCGAAGCTACAGCGATATTTAATACGCCTAATAATTCTTTTGTAAGCTCTTCGTCGGCATCGGGCATAAATTTACAATCGCCAGGGTATTTGGTCAACACAGATGGTTACATTCAATTTCCGATTCTTGGTAACCTAAAAGTTTTGGGTTTAACCACATCCGAGTTAAAAGATATGATTACCAAAAGCCTTTTGAGCAGGAAGCTTGCAGTTGATCCGGTTGTTGTGGTAAGACAATTAAATTTTAAAGTAAGTGTGTTAGGAGAAGTTGCTCATCCAACGGTGATTAATGTTCCAAGTGAAAAAATTTCGCTTTTAGAAGCATTGGGACTGGCTGGTGATATTACCGTTTTCGGCAGAAAAGATAATGTGTTGGTAATTAGGGAAGAAAGCGGAAAAAAGGTTTTAAAAAGATTAAATTTAAACTCAAATCAGCTGTTTTACTCTCAGTATTACTACTTGAAATCTAACGATATTGTATATGTGGAAGCTAACAAAGCAAAAGTATCCAGTTCTGGACGAACAGTTGTAATATTACCTATTGTTTTAAGCGGATTGTCTTTTATCGCAATTATAGTGAGCAGCATTATAAGAAAATAATTTTAATAATCATGAACAGAAAGATTTCTGAAGATAAGGACTCAAATTTTAGCAGCAGCTTTATATTTAGATATTTGCCTTACTGGCCTCTTTTTTTATTGTTGACTTTAATTGCTTTGGCCGGAGCATGGTTTTATTTAAAGATGGCCGTTCCGGTTTATGAAACCAACGCACGGATTTTAATTAAAGATGAAAAAAAGGGATCTGAAGATTCTAAAACCTTAGAATCACTCGATTTAATTTCTCCCAAGAAAATTATCGATAACGAGATGGAGGTGATCCAATCGAAGACCCTTCTTAATAAAGTTGTAAAAAACCTCGATTTATATGCACCTGTTTCTGAAGAAAGAAGGTTTAACAGCATTTCTGCTTACACCGGTTCTCCTATTATAGTTGTTTCGGACAGTACTAATTCAAAGGAAGTTGCTAAAGTATATTTTACAGCCAATAGCAATAGTGTTAAAATCGACAAAAACACTTATCCTTTAAACGAATGGGTAAACACGGAATACGGAAGGTTGAAATTCAAAAAAAACAGATACCATACTGCTGATGAAACGAACAAAAATCTATATTTTTCTTTAATCGACCCTAAAAAAGTAGTATCGTCAATAGGTTCAAGGTTAAAAGTTACGGCAGCCAATAAATTATCAAGTATTGTTAATATTAGTTTCACGGATGAAATACCTGCACGAGGCGAAGATATTGTGAACGAACTTATAAAAGTATATAACAAATCAATCCTTGATGAAAAAAATACACTTGCATCTAACACATCAGATTTTATTGATGAACGGCTTGCACATGTAGAAGATGACCTTGTTGCTATTGAACATAAATTACAAGCTTATAAAGCTAACAAAGGCGCAGTTGATGTGGATACCCAAGGAAAACTGTTTCTACAAAATGTTAGCGCGAATGACCAAAAGGTTAGCGAGATCAACACTAAGTTATCGGTTTTGAACCAGGTTGAAAATTCGGTTAGGTCAAAAGACCTTTCAAACGGTATTGTACCTTCTATGGCTGGGGTAGATGACCCAAGTTTGACACAGATGGTAAAAAATATCTATGACCTACAAATTGAAGCAGAAAGCTTAAAGAAAACCACAGGGGAAAACAATCCGTTGTATGTTACCTACACAGATAGAATCAATAAAATAAGGCCGCAAATTCTCGCCAATATCCAGAATCAAAAACAAAGCTTGGCAGCAAGTAAAGGTAATTTGTCTTCAACAAATAGTTCTTATTCAACCGTGCTTCAATCAATGCCAGAAACACAAAGGCAGTTGATAGATATAGACCGCGAGCAAACTATAAAAAGTAAACTTTACGAGTTTTTGCAGCAAAAGAAAGAGGAAACAGAGTTATCTTATGTTTCCAACGTGTTCGGCAGTAAAATTGTTGATCCTGCAGAATCATCAGAATATCCTGTTAGCCCAAAAAAGAAGTTTGTTTACCTCAGCTCTATTATTGTTGCTTTGCTCTTAGGATTTGGAGTGGTGGTTGGAAAAGAGACATTAAGAAGCAAAGTGATGTTCCAAAAGGAAATTGAAAATTTAACTCAGCTTCCGGTTATTGGTGAAATTACTGCTGAAAAATCGAAAAATGCGATCGTAATCGGCAATAACCAGAAAACGCTCATTGCAGAACAATTTAGAAAATTAAGGACTACACTAAATTATTTAGGTATTGGCAACAAGCAAAAACGGATACTAATAACTTCTGCCATTTCTGGTGAGGGAAAAAGTTTTGTTGCGACAAACCTTGCGATCAGTCTGGCCCTGACTGGGAAAAAAGTTGTTTTGTTAGACTTCGACTTAAACAATCCGTCATTGGCCGCTAAGTTAAATATAGATTCTGACCATGTAGGCGTTACAGAATATTTGCAGGGAACAACAGGTCCGGAAGCAATAATCAGGCAAACGGATATAGACGAAAACCTGTCTTTTGTATCTACCGGAAAGCTTCCTAAAAACCCTTCAGAATTAATTATGAATGGTAAAGCTGAGGATTTATTAAACTACCTGGACGGAATATTTGATTACATTGTAATTGACATTGCACCGGTTGGGCCGGTTTCTGATGCTTATATTATATCGCCGTTTTGTGATGCCACACTTTATATTGTGCGCCACGGATATACGCCAAAAGTATTTGTTGAAAGAATAGACGAAAACAACAGGCTAAATAAACTAAACAATGCCGCAATTGTGTTCAATGGCGTATCTAACAGGGGTATTGGCAATAAATACGGTTATGGGTATGGCTATGGTTACGGCTACGGTTATACTTATGATGATAAGAAAAGTAACAAATCGTTCCCTGCCCTTAGAAAGTAATTGGTTTCCAAATCCAAATTAGAAAGTTCCTTTTGCTTCTTTTATCACTATAAAAACTTCTTTGATAAATTTATAGTGATAAAAGAAGCATTTATACTATATGGTGTATTATTAGAAAATTTTAAAGCAACACTGCAAAATTTTCAACCAATAGATCACATGTTTATGTGAAGTATATCAACAAATATAAATGCCGATACTTTTTTGTACAATATATATAGCCCATACTTTTTATGCAAAAAGCTTATATCATTATAGCTCATAAAAATCCTGAACAACTTTTTCGCTTAATAAAAACAGTCAACGATGGATGTAATAGTATCGATGATGTTATTTTTTTTCATTTTATATCACAAGTTTATTAAAAATATTATCTTCCTTTCATGAACAAAAATGTATTAAAGTGGAACTTTGTTTTTCAATATGGTTACGTTCTTACCAACATATTTAATTCCATTATTTTATTACCGCTTTATATAAAACATATTGATTCTGCAACATTAGGCATCTGGTTGGCAACAGGTAATATTTTAGCATGGATAACATTAACCGACCCTGGGGTTGGTGATGTTTTACAACAAAAAATTGCAGAGTTACGAGGAAAGAATTTAAATGAAGAAGTAGGCTTAACAATTGGGTCTGGGTTTATTGCTTCCGGTATAATTTTAATTTTTTCTATACTTATTGGTTTTGTATTTTTCTTTCTTTTAGGTACAATTATTAATAAAGATGTATCAATTTATCCACACTTGCAAACGGCTTTGATGCTATCGATCATTGCAATTGGCATGTCTTTAGTCTCGTTTAGCATGTCAGGAATTAATCAAGGCTTGCAAAATTCTGCAGATGTAGCAAAAGCTACAGTTTTGGCCAATGTTCTTTTTTTGATAGTAAACATACTGTTTTTATACAAGGGTTTTGGCGTAATATCAATTGCTTTTTCCAATTTGATCAGGGCTGTCTTTATCAATATCTACAATATTGTTTCTATGCGAAGGGTACTGAACAAGGAAAATCTTAAAGTAAATTTTGATATTCCTTTCTTTAAAAAATTTATCAAGATATTTTCTTTCACTTCCATATCCAGGATTATTACCGGCTTATCAGGAAGTGTGGATATGATTATACTTGCACGCTTTATACAACCAAGTATGATCACCGTTTATGAAATTAACAAGCGTCCAATCAACATGACTTCAGGTTTAATCGGCCGCCATTCTGTTGCCTTAATGCCCTTAATTTCGCATGGAAAAGGTAAAGGGGACAAAGAAAGTATCATTGCTTTTATCAATACTCAATTTAGAATTTATTCTTACGCTGCCCTGTTTACTTCTTTTATGTTTTGGCTAACTTATCGCAACCTGATTTCACTTTGGACAGGTAGTTCCAAGTATGCCGGAGATACAATTATGCATTTATTAGTTGCCAATTTTTTTATTGGTTTGATTGGATATTTTATGTCAAACATGGGTTATGCTTTAGGCGACATTAAAATGAACAGTTTAGTTAATATGGTAAAAGGAGTATTGTTAGGCACATTGATGTTTTTTGTAGCCAGAAAGTTTGGGATTATCGGGACACTTTGTGTTACGTTTAGTGTGGCCTTTATCACAGATTTTTCTTATTTCTCTTACCGGCTTTTTAAATTAGGTTATCTTCAACCTGCTTTGATAAAAAATTTATTCAGTACTTGGATAATTATAGTACCACTAAGTTTACTTGCAGGCTGGGGATGTAAACTACTGGTAGCGTATTTGTTTGCAGAAAACATTTATTTATTAAAACTCTTGGTGAGCGCATCGCTTTTTACAATTTTTTTTATACTGGCGGTATTACTTTTAGACAGCGAAATACGTAATACAATTAAAGATTTAAAAGATAAATTGTTGACTGGCCCTTTTTATAAGATGAAAATAAAAAGGGCATAATTAATTCTATATTTTTTGTATTTTGTAATCAGTTATACAATTTTTTAAATTATGCCAAAGTTGGTTTTAATGCTTCGCGTAAAAGACGGAATATTTTTTGCAGACGAATGGTTGAAAAATGTAGAAAAATTAGTTGATGAAATTGTTGTGGTTGATAATGGTTCAACAGACGGAACTTATGAAGTATTAAAAGCACATCCAAAAGTAGTAGACATTGTTCGTACAGAAGGTTTTAATGAAGGCCGGGACAAAAACCTCGTTTATTCGATAGCAAGAAAAAGGAATCCGGACTGGTGCTTATGGATAGATATAGATGAAATTTTTGAACCGGAACTTACCCGCACTGATTTTGACAGGTTGATGAAAAGTAAAGTCATCAAAAAATATGGTTTCAGGAGGTTTCATTTTATAGACCGGGAGCATTTTGCCGGTTCGCGAGCAAGATTACATTATTCTGCCGGTCATGATCGTGTATTATGGCGAGAATCTTCAACCGGTTACTTCGAAGATTTTATTATTGATTCGCCAAACGTAAAAGGCATTAAAGGATTACGTTTGAATACCGATTTTAGATTGAAGCATTTAGGTTATATCAATAAAGAAATTGTTGACAGAAAAGCGGATATTTATCGTGCAATTATTCCCGATAAAGAAGAAACTTTTCAGGAAATGTATTTGCATAATGAACGAAAAATAAAATGGGTTGATAAAAGAAGCAGTTTAAAAGTGCGAAAATTAAACTGGCTTTTAACGTATCTTAGGTTTACAACATTGGTACCAAGAATTGTAAATAAATTATCAGGGTTGATTAGTAAAGTAATTGGAAAAGTTGGCTATCAAACACAAGTTAAAGCAAAATGAACACAGTTATCAAAATATTTAATTATAGGTTTACTATAAAAGAATTTCTGATTTTGTTTTTCTGTTACTTGTTTATGGAGCAAATTTTTTCCTGGCTATTTGCGCCAACATCTGCAATTATACAACCTTACCAAAAAGCTTTTGGATTTGTAATCTATGCTTACATGTTGTACAATATAAAAGAGCTGAAATTTAACGAAAGGATATTTGTAGGAATATTTACATTATTAATGATTCGGTTGGTATTAGAATCATTATATGTTTATAATACTTTTTTTCAGCAATTAACCATGTATTATGTCCTTTTTCCTGCCATATACTCCATATTTATTAAAAACTTGTGCCGGACTTATGATTTCGATTTGTTAGAATTTATGGCCAAATTTTACCTCTATACTTATATTGTTTTTATGGCAATTTATGGAAGAGGTTTTTCTTTTAGTTTAGAAGGTTTAGACTTGGAAGATTTAGGCGTATTTTCTGGAGATGGCAGGATTATTCATGCTACTTCCGTATTCATGATGATACTTCCTTTTTTATGGTATTTAAGCAAGTTTATCAAAACAAAAAAAGGGATCGATATGGTTCCTTTGGCATTCTGCTTTATCGTAATTTTAATCCACCAGCACCGTTCAGTTTGGAGCAGTGCTATCGTTGCACTTCTTATTTATTTGGGTATTAGCATGCACGTAAATAAGGAAACGATACCTAAAATTTGGAGTTTAGCAATAGGCGGAATTATATTCTTGTTTTTTACTTACTTTTTTATTTCAACCCTTTTTCCTGAATTAACTAATTTTCTTGGTGAAAGGTTCAGTGAAATTTTTGATCCTAACCAACAGGAAAGTACGGGCAGGTTTCGCATAGAACAGCGTGAAGTTTACGGTAAACTTTTTTTAGAACGCCCAATATTTGGTTGGACTTTTGAAGGGTTTGAAATGCCAAATCCAATGGTTGATTGGTGGCCCGAAAAAACAGGTCAGCATTTCCATGAAGGGTTTATGGAAGTACTTTTTTACCATGGCATTGTTGGTTTACTGTTTAAATATTCACTTATATTTTACCTGGCTGTTAGGGCTTTCAGTAAGAAAATTACCGAACCAACGATAATACTGATGGCATTTTGTCTTTCTGGATTATTGTTTTCTTTAAGTTATGTTCCGCAAACTGTTTTTTGGGGGCACGTAGGTTTGTGTTTGTATTATCTTGAAAAAGATGATTTAAGAACGGAGGAAGATGTAATTGAAGAAGTTGAATATTACACAGAAGAAGAAACTGTTTTGCCCCGCCAAATTTTTAAAGGCAGAAAAGTAGTTTCCGAATTAGATGCGCATTAAAAGCAAAATATTAGCATGAATTATATTTGTACCTGGTTATGTGCAGATAAAAAAGGTGAGGAAAGTGTTTTTTTCCAAACCGGCGAATTATCTTCTTCTCAAAAACATCAAAATATTTATTGGCGTTGCATCTTGTTGTTTTGCATTACAAGTAAACGTTTCAATAAAAATGAAAAGCATATTTTATTTACCAATGTTGAACAACTGCCGATTGTTGACGGTAGATCGGTAAGTGATATTTTAAAAGAATTTGATGTAAATGTTATCTACACAGACTTTAAATATAAAACGCCTAAGAATTATTTCGGTTCTTTTCAAAACCAGTTTTATGAATTTTCCATCCTCGAATATATAGCCCAAAACAATCCAAACCAGAATGATCTTTACCTCATTTTAGATTCTGATTGTATATTTATTAAACCCGTGCAACGTCTGTTTGATGCGGCAACACCTCAAGGTTTTATATCTTTTGAAGATCCGGTTAAACCTGATTATGTAATTAATGGTTTAAGCAGAAATGATTTAAAAACGATTTATCAGGAGTTATTGCATAAAGAAATAGCAGAAATACCTTCTTACCATTTAGGCGAGTTTCTACTGTGCAGTGTTAAAAATATCCAGAAGATTTATTTAGATTTTAAAGAACTTTGGCCACAGTTGTTAGAACGTAATGAAAAAGGCCTGATTAAATTTAACGAAGAAGCGCACACTTTAAGCTATTTATATTTCAAGAATGGTTTCCGTGCAAGTACAGATGCTTCTTTTATGAGAAGAATTTGGACAAACCCAGTTTTTTATCGCGAAGTAAGATCGTCAGATACCAACCTTTGCATTTGGCATTTACCTTCTGAAAAAATATTTGGGATACATACTTTGTATAATCTCTTTTTTAATAAATCTGTTAATTATGGCTTACAAATAAATAATCAAGCTTTTATTACCATAATTCAAAAAGCAGTAAGTGTGCCGCAACTATCTTTAAAAATGAAGATGAAGTATTACATTATAAGCTATTATAAAGCCTTGAAAAAAAGGCTTAATAAGCTTTTTTGATAAAGACTATCCAAGTAAAAAATATAACTTGTTTTTGTATGACGACTATTGCGGTACTACTTACTACATTTAACCGGAAGCAGAAAACATTGGCCTGTTTACAAAGCTTAGAAAAGCAAAAGCTTCCAAATGATGTAACTTTAAAAATCTTTTTAACAGATGATGCTTCTACAGATGGCACTGCCGATGCTGTTAAATTGGAATTTTCAACCGTAAACGTTTATCATGGCAACGGTTCTTTATTTTGGGCAGGGGGAATGCGCAATACTTGGAAGCAAGCTTTAATAACAAATCCCGATTATTATCTTTTATTAAATGATGATACAATTCTAAAGAAAACAGCGGTTTCTGCTTTGTTACAAGCAAGTAACTATGTAAAAAGTAAAGGGTTAAAACCCGTCATTTGTGTAGGAAGCACTGCCGATGATAGTACTGGAAAAATTTCTTACGGAGGTAGAAAATTACATGATAAAAACAGCTGGGGAAAAGATTCTTTTGTATATAGTGAAACAGAATACTTAAATTGTGATGTTGCTAACGCCAACATTTTGTTGGTGCCAGCAGAAATTGTTAAACATTTAGGAATTTTGTCTGATAAATTTACTCACGGCCTTGCCGATTATGACTATACACTTAAAGCTAAAAAAGCAGGATACGGGTTGGTAGTAGCACCGGATTTTCTCGGGACTTGTATTGATGATCATGGTAATAATTGGAAATCTGCCAATACAACTTTAAAAGAAAGAATTGCGTATTTAAAAAGCCCGAAAGGTTTAGCTTATAAAGAATTTTTAGGTTTTATCAAAGAGCATTTTCCCCGGTATTACCCGATAGCATTTTTTAAATTATGGCTAAAAACTTTGTTTCCTTTTATTTGGGATACTTTTAAAACTAAATGATGGAAACAACGATTATAGGGGTTTTTTGCTACAAAAGAGCTGCAAAGTTAAAAGCATCTATGGAAGCTTTGTTAAAAAATCCGGAATGTGCTTCTATAGATATTATTTTTTTTGCAGATGGTTACAAAGGTGAAAAAGACAAACAAGGTGTATTGGAAACCCGGGCATACATAGATTCACTTACTGGTTTCAAAAATGTTTACAAACATTACAGAGATAAAAACTTTAGCACGGGGCCAAACTTTCATACCGGCTTAACTTATTTATCTAACAATTATGATAGGTTTGTTATTGTGGAAGATGATTTGGTTGTAACTTCCAACTATGTAAAATATTTATTGGATGCTTTGGATTTCTACAAGAATGAAAAGTCTGTGTTTTGTGTTACCGGTTTTTGTTTCCCCTTAAAAATAAAAAATTATCCTTATGATAGTATTATTGCCAATCGCTTTTGTTCCTATGGTTGGGCAAGCTGGTCTGACAGGGTAAAAGATGTAATTTGGGACAAACAAGGATTAAAAAATTTAATCAAAACTTCCCCTGATTTCAAAAGTCGTTTGAATAAAGAAGGAATGGATTTATACCGAATGGTTAAGAAAGAAATCAACGGAATTATATCTACCTGGGATATTCAAATGCAAGTCCATGTTTCCGAGCATCGTTTAAAAGTAGTTTATCCAATTATCTCCAAAGGAACTAATATTGGTTTTGATAATGAATCTACCAATACTTTTGGAATTGATTACTTGCAAACGCCGCAAGATCCAGGCACGAAAAGAGAATTTAAGTTTTGCGGGGTTGATGTGATCGAACCTTATTTGCAAAAGCAATTAAAAAAACCTTATGGTTTGCCCGCTCTGGCCACTCGAAAAATCGTAAATGAGATGATCAAGTTTGGTTCAAGGTTCAAAAAAAGTAGTTGATGGCTTATACTTCTTTTATCATGCAAAAATTTACATCGTAAAAGAAGCATAGAACTCTAAACAAAATTAATATTAAATGAAAAAAGCCGTTGTAATTGGATCAGGAATTTCGGGCCTTAGCATGGCAAGATTGCTTGCCGATAAATATGAAGTCGAGATTTTAGAAAAATCTGACAAAGCAGGAGGTTTAATTAAATGTGACAGAATTGATGGCAATCTTTTTCACAAAGTAGGCGGCCATGTTTTTAACAGTAAGGATCAAACGGTTTTGGATTGGTTTTGGCAACATTTTGATAGAGACCAGGAGTTTTTAAAAGCTACCAGAAATGCTAAAATTTTATTAAATGGTAAGTTGATTGGTTACCCTTTAGAGAATTACCTGCACCAGCTTCCCGAAAATGAAACAAGGGCAATCGTGGAAGAATTAATTACGATGCTGGTTGATGAAAAGAACAAAGCGGTTACTTATGATAATTTTAAAGATTTCCTGATCGGTAATTTTGGCGAAAACTTATACAGGTTATATTTTGGCCCTTACAATTCTAAAATCTGGCATACTGATATTAGCAAAGTTCCGCTGGAATGGTTAGACGGGAAATTACCGATGCCGCAAATTAAAGAGGTGATTATCAGTAATATTATCAAAAAAGAAGAAAGCACCATGGTGCACGCTTCCTTTTATTATCCAAAAAGGGACGGTTCGCAATTTATTGTAAACCGTTTGTCCGAACAACAAAATATTCATTTGTCTTTTAACGTTGCTGATATTTCTGTTGAAGCTGACGGTCAATTATCGATCAACAATAAAAATATTTTAACAGATGTAATTGTGTATTGCGGCGATGTTCGGCAGTTAAACAAAATCATCAATATTGATAATTCTGAATTAAAAAATGCGCTTGAAAATGTTGTCGGTCTTCCTTCAAATGGAACTTCTAATGTTCTTTGTGAAACGGACGACAATGATATTTCCTGGTTATACCTTCCGGAGGAAAAGTTTAAAGCACACCGCATTATTTATACCGGTAATTTCAGCGATACCAATAATGAAGGAACGGACAGAAAAACTTGTGTTGTAGAATTTTCTGGCAAACAAGACCAGGAAACCATGCTGGAAGAATTAAAGAACTTGCCCGGAAATTTGAAACCTTTGGCCTTTAATTATGAACCCAATTCTTACATCATACAACATAAAGGCACCAGGAGTAAAATTGCAGATTTAAAAGTACAATTAGCAAAATATAATATTTATTTGTTGGGTAGGTTTGCAGAATGGGAATATTATAATATGGACAAAGCAATAGAATCAGCAATGGATTTAAACAAGAAGTTAGCATAAATCATCATCAGTGAAGGTTTTAGTAATCCATACAATTTACCAATATAAAGGCGGGGAGGATACTGTAGTAGCCGAAGAAATAAAACTATTACAATCAAAAGGGGTTGAGGTAATGCTGCTGGAATTTAACAACCATAAATACGCGTTTTTAAAGCTTTTAGAATTACCTTTTAACTTTCAATCTTATTTTAAGACAAGAAGAACAATTGCAGCATTTCAGCCAGATATTGTCCATATTCATAACCTGCATATCGGAGGTTCGGCATCTGTAGTTTATGCCATCAAAAGAAGTAAAATTCCGTTTGTAATAACACTTCACAATTATAGGTTGTTATGTCCTTCAGGAATTCTTTTTCATCAAGGTAAGCCATTTCTTGATTCGATAAATAAAAAATTCTCTTGGAAGGCAGTCAGGCTCGGCGTATATAAAGATTCTAAGCTGATTACTTTTTGGTTAAGTTTATCCATGTATATACACAATGTTTTGGGAACTTGGAAATTGATTAACCGATATATTGTTTTAAGTGAACATGCGAAAAAATTATTTTTAAATTCTACATTAGGGTTATCAGGTAATCAGTTTGTTGTAAAACCAAATTTTTGTTCCGTTCCTGAATTAAAAGAACAACAAGCTGAAAATCATTTTTTGTACGTTGGCAGGCTTTCTGAAGAAAAAGGTGTCATGCTTCTTTTAGCAGTGTTTTCTTCGTGTCCTTACAAAATTAAAATTGCAGGAGACGGGCCGCTTAAAGAAGAAGTACAAAGTTATAGTTCCAAACATTTAAATATTGAATTTTTAGGGACCGTAAACAAAACACAAGTTTTTACATTGCTGCAAAGTTGTACTGCACTTGTTTTTCCGTCCATTTGGTTTGAAGGCATGCCTTTAACTATTATTGAAGCTTTTGCTTGCGGCACGCCCGTTATTTCATCCAAAATTGGGGCAATGGAAACGATGATTGTTTCCGGATACAATGGATTGCATTTTAAAGTTCAAAGTGAAGAAGACCTAAGAAAAAAGTTAGATGAGTGGAATAATTTGAATCAAGCGCAAAAGAAAGGATATCGATTAAATGCCAGTAAAACTTATCAGGATTATTACACACCCCAAAAAAATGTAAATCAGCTTTTAGGTATTTATAAGCAAGTTATATTTGCAAATAATAAGGTTGACTAAGAAGCTTTATAATTAGTTGTATATTTTTAAAAATGTAATATTACTAAATGAACAGCAGTGTTGCACTCATTTTTGTTTTTAATCATAAATATGATAGAAACATCGACATATTAGAAAATATTTATAAAGACCGTTTTTCAAATATTTATCATTTAGTTCCTTTTTATGAAGGAGACAAACAAAATGTTATACCAGTTTACGAAAGTTCCCAACATTTTCAAGGATATTTAGCGCAAGGGTTTAAAAAATATTTCAAAGAAGAGCATGAACATTACTTTTTTATTGGAGATGATTTAATCTTAAATCCGGCTATTAACGAAAATAATTATCAGGAGTATTTTCATCTTTCGGCAGAAACAAGCTACATACCAGAGATTCATACTTTGCATCATTTAACCAATAATGATACTTTGCGTTTTTTACCGGTAAAAAGTATTACCGGAAAACCAAGATGGCATTGGTGCAAGATAAAGGAATTGATTGAAAATTATGAACACAAGGCTTATGGTGTAGAAAATGCTGACGAAATGCCTTCGTACCAGCAAGCTGCAGAAATTTTAAAAAAGCATGGTTATGAAATACAACCCGTTTCTTATCAGGATTTGTATGGCGATGTTTTCCCGGTAACATCCGCAACCATAAAATATGCGTACAACTTAAAATCCTATTTTAAAAAGATTCCGTTAGTTTATCCTGTAGTTGGTTCTTATTCTGATATTGTAATTGTTTCCAAATCTTCTATTAAAAAGTTTTGTCATTATTGCGGTGTGTTTGCAACAAACAAACTTTTTGTGGAGTTTGCAATTCCGACAGCTTTGTTATTGGCTTCTGAGAAAGTTATCACAGAAAAAGAAATAGGTAAAAGAGGAAACATCTACTGGCTTTACACGAAGCCGGAATTGGAAAAATATGATACGGACATGAAACCTTACAATCAAAATTTAAACGAACTGATGCAAAAGTTTCCCGTAGACAAATTGTATATACATCCGGTTAAATTGTCTAAATGGAAGATTGGAAAACCATAAAGAATATTAGAACAATTGGCATGAACGATTAATGTTTTTATGGTACAAAAAAATAGTGTAGCACTTATAATTGTTTTCAATCATCGATATGACAAAAACATTGAAATACTTGAAAAAATATATGAAAAAAGATTTAGTCATGTTTATTATTTAGTACCTTTTTACGATGGTGATAAACCAAATGTAATACCTGTTTATCAAAATTCATACTATTTTCAGGGTTACTTTGTACAAGGTTTCAAGCAATATTTCCAAGAAAATTTTTTACATTATTTTTTTGTTGCAGATGACATTGTCCTTAATCCGGAGATCAATGAAAACAATTATATGCAGCATTTTAATCTTTCAGGTTCCACAAGTTTCATTCCCGAAGTGTATAGCCTCGATAACATAAATGATAATATGTTGTATTGTTCTCCTGCCACACTTACTGATGGATTATCCAAACTTAGAAAAAAAGATGTAAAGAAATGGAATTGGTGCCGGGTGTTAGAAGCTTACCAATACAATCCAAAAATTAGTGGGGTAGAAAGTGTAAATGAATTACCCGAATATGATGAAGCATTAGAGCTTCTTAACAGGCATGGAGTCAATATTAACAAGTTAAGTTATGTTGATGTTTTTGGTGGCCCTAAAGTACCGATCAATTTTAAGGTTTTGATGGACAATATAAAATACATGTTTGGGCATGAGCTGTTCAGATTAAAATATAAACTTAAATATCCTCTTGCCGGTTCCTATTCTGATATTGTAATTGTTTCTCAATCTTCTATTAAAAAGTTTGTCCATTATTGTGGGGTTTTTGCCGCAACAGAACTTTTTGTTGAACTGGCTATTCCAACTGCTTTACTATTATCCAGCGAAGATGTAATAACCGAACCTCAAATCGGAAAAAAAGGAAAAGTGTTTTGGCCATATTCAAAGAAAAGAAAACAATTATATGAAGATGAAATGAAAAAATACGGCTACAAATTGGATAAGCTAATTACTATGTTTCCAAAAGATGTTTTGTATATACACCCTGTTAAATTATCTAAGTGGGAAGTATAAATTTGATTTTTTAGAGAAACAAGCTTGTTTCAGTAATTCTGTCTCTTCCAGTAGACTTGTATATTCAAAAAACATAATTATGAATCCAAGTAGTAAAGGGTTGTTGAAAAAAATGCGGTAAAAACAGCATCGACCGAAAAAGAAAAACAGCGCCCAAAATACAACCGCTAAGGCAATACGCAAATTATTTCAACCCGAATTGACAGCTTGACTTTTACAGAAAAAGTACAAGATTTAAGCCGGGGAAAGGTTTCGGCAAGTAACTTTAACAGGTTTGCCGGCGAAAATAAAAGTATTAAAAATGCTGGTTACCGACCAAAAACGGGCGATGCAAGCAGAGAAAAATGTAACCGTAACCAACGGAAAAGCGGTTTTTAATTTGGATACACAAACTTATGCGATATTGGTAAGCATTTAGAGATTAGCAAAATATATTCTGTTTTTAACACAATTTACCTTTCTAAAACTCGCTTTAGAAAGGTATTTTTGTTAACCGATTTTTATCCTGCAAACTGTTTTTATTTATAATGATGAGATTATATCAATTCTTTGGGCTGCTTGTTTTTACCTGCCTCATCTTTTCTGGCTGTAAAAAAGCAAAAGTAGCAGGGATGAGCGAGGCAGAAGTACTTCACCAAAATGAAGGCCAGCTAACCAAACTGATTATTTATGATGTTTTTACGCCTCCCGTAGCTTGTCGCATTTATACGTATGCTTCCCTGGCCTCCTACGAAGCCATGCGGCACCAGAATAAAAAATATCTTTCCATAACCAATCAGCTAAAAGGTTTTGATACTTCCCCGGAACCCGAAAAAGGTAAAAAGTACAATTACACGCTCGCTGCAACCAAAGCATTTTTTACGGTGGTCCGCAAGGTTACTTTTTCGGTGGATTCGCTCAAAAAGTATGAAGATCAGGTGTATTCGTCCTTCAAAGATCAGTTAGACGATTCTACTTATGCCCGTTCTGTTGCTTTTGGAGAGCAAATTGCCAAAGTGATTTTAAAGCGCGCCGCAACGGATAACTACTTGCAAACACGAGGCAAACCCAAGTTTCTGGGAAGTAACGATCTCGGAAAATGGCATCCAACTCCACCCGATTATTTGGACGGCGTGGAATATTGCTGGGGAACGATGCACACGTTTGTGCTGGATTCGTCATCGCAGTTTGCGCCGCCGCCGCCGCCTAAATTTAGTACCGATAAAAACAGCATCTACTTTAAACAAAACCTGGAAGTTTATAATCAGAGTAAAAATTTAACGCAGGCACAAAAAGACATTGCCCGTTATTGGGACGATAATCCTTTTGTAATGCAACATTCCGGTCACCTAACTTTTGCCAACAAAAAAATAACGCCTGGCGGCCATTGGATTGGCATTACCGAAATTGCCTGTAAAAAAACACACGCCGATGCAGTGAAAACGGCACAAGCTTATGCGCTAACTTCGGTTGCCATGTTTGATGCTTTTACCTGTTGCTGGCAGGAAAAATACAAAAGCGCTTATATTCGTCCGGTTACGGTGATCAATGATAAAATTGACCGTTACTGGGAACCACAGTTACAAACGCCGCCATTTCCCGAATATCCAAGCGGGCATAGCACCATTACCCGTTCGGCAGCTGTGATGTTAACGCATTTGTTCGGTGATAATTTCAGCTTTCAGGATACCAGCGATTTGAAATACATCGGCATGAAAAGAAACTTTAAATCTTTTGTCCAGGCAGCAGATGAAGCTTCGATCAGTCGGTTTTATGGCGGCATTCATTACCGAAACAGTGTAAATGTTGGCGTAGAACAAGGGAAAAAAGTGAGTGAATATATATTGGCAAAATTGCATTTAGAAAAGTAAAGGCAAACTGCTTTTTAGTTATTGCTGATGCTTCTTTTAACACTGTTTTTTAAATCAGCCATAATTTTTCGGTTCTTTTGGTTCAGATATTAATTTCCGGCGGATTTTCAATCTGGCAAAATGAAGTTGAAAGAAAAAACCTGATAGACAGCTATAGTTTACAGTTACAAAAGCTTTTAAAAGAGGAAATGATGCGGTTTATTTTTAGTGCATAAAAGAAGCATTGCTTATATTTAATAATGGAATTTGGAAAAGTACAGCCACAGGAACTGGCATCGGTCAATTTTAGTTTGCCTGCTGATCCGGCTTTTAATGCAGAAACTTTTCGCAAAGTTGATCAACAAAAAAAGCTTAAAGTTTATATTGGATGTGCAAAATGGGGAATTAAAGATTGGGTTGGACAGATCTTTCCGCCTAAAATAAAAGAAGCTGATTTTTTGGAAGCTTATGTAAAACAGTTTAATTCGGTAGAATTAAACGCCACTTTTTACAAGGTTTATAGTCCGGCAACGATCGAAAAATGGAAGGTAAAAGCAGCATCAAACCCCGATTTTTTGTTTTGTCCGAAGTTTTCCAGGGCAATCAGTCATATCGGTAAACTACAAAATGCAATCGAACTTACGACCGCTTATTACGAAGGTATTATTGCTTTTGGTGAGAAACTTGGGCCTCTGTTCCTTCAGTTAAGTGATAATTACGGACCGCAAAATTTCACGGACCTGCAGCAATATTTAGGGCAGTTGCCAAAGGACGTTCCGCTATTTGTAGAGTTGCGGCACGAAGGCTGGTTTTCAAATCCGGATCTTCAGGAAAAAGTTTTCCGGCTTTTCCACAATTTAAATATTGGCGCTGTAATTACTGATGCAGCCGGCAGGAGGGATGTTGTACACATGCACTTGCCAACTACATCCGCTTTTGTTCGTTTTGTGGGAAATAATTTGCATCCAACAGATTATTTACGGGCAGATGAATGGATAGAACGGCTAAAGAAATGGCAGCAACAGGGTTTAGAAACGCTGTTTTTGTTTATGCACCAAAAAGAGGAAACAGCTTCCCCCATTCTGGCCGATTATTTTATTAAGCAGTTAAATGAAGAGTTGAAGCTGGAAATTAAACGGCCTGAGTTTATGCAGAAACCGTTGGAGTTGTTTTGAGCCTTACCCTAGTCCTCTCTAAAAGGAGAGGGAGGTAAAACGCTGAAATGAAAAGAGTAGGAGTATTCAAGAAAAGGTAGCGCTAATGCAATCCCCCCTTCATGGGGGTTAGGGGAAACCTGTCCACTTTCGATATAAGTCTTAAAATTTTCAATGTCGTTTTGGATCAGTTTCTCAAAAATAGGCGTAAATAATTTGGCCAAACCTTCCCCTGTTCCGTTAACCGTCAGTTTGTAACTGATTACTGCATTGATGATAGTCCCTTTTTCTTCCGGCGTATCCAAGAACGAAAGGCGCCCTTCGTTATCAACAGTTGATCCTTTTAAAGATTTCCAACTGATTAGTTTTCCGGGTTCATCGCATGTGATCTGTGCTTCCCAGCCTATCTTTACTAAATTTTCCGGAACGCGTGCCACCCAATACGAATTCCGATTATCTTTTTCTACGACGGAAGCCAGGTGTTTCATAAACAAAGGCAGGTTTTTCAATTTCCGCCAGAAATGGTAAACCTCCTGCTTCGGTTTGTTAATCGTAATAACGTGGGTAATATGAATATTGGAAGGTGTTTTGCTAATCCCGATGCTTTTGTAAACCGGACAAACGCCCGTGATCCCACAAAATAATTAACAGCCGCCGGAAGCAGCTTCCACTAAACCGCGAACAGGATTGCTAAAAACACCCGCGCTCTCGGAAGCCGTAATTTTTGCACCAAATGTTAAAGAAAACAGTCACTTGCCCCAAGCCGAATTAGGTCTAATGGTGGAGGGCGATATGTAAACCGACGCGGTTAAGGTCATTGATAAACGCGGTAGGAGTGGAGTTGGTTTTTCTGCCTAAAAATTTTTGATTGTGTTTCTAAATGTATGATG
The DNA here is from genome assembly GCA_964251965.1 of uncultured Sphingobacteriaceae bacterium. Classification (GTDB taxonomy): domain Bacteria; phylum Bacteroidota; class Bacteroidia; order Sphingobacteriales; family Sphingobacteriaceae; genus Mucilaginibacter_A. Next base: position 456,962 of record CAXULQ010000002.1, read on the forward strand.
GCATAAAACCGGTTAAAAAAGAAGATAAAATCAGAACTGATATTTTCATTTTTACAGCTGAATAGGGTGCGCATTTTCAAAGATTGTTATCAACTTTAATAGTCATCATACATTTGGAAGCAGTACCAAATTTTTATGATCAAGCTATTACATAAAAATTATACTTCTTTTAGGCGTATTTTTCTGCTTGGTGGAAAATACCGTGATTAGCAAAAAGTCTTTTAAATTTTGTGTGGTAAAAGAAGCACCTAAAAACCTATAACGAGTTAAATTTGAATAGGCTTCAACAAGTGTCACATATTATCAACATTTTTATACTTAAGAAACGGACTCTGTGTATTAATCTTTGAATAACGCTGATAAATTACAGCTATCTTTCAATTGGTTGAATTCTCACGAAGGTTTGCAGAAGCAGTAAACCAAATACATGAAGGTGAGGATAATACGCTGTTGTTGCCGGGTCTTTTTAAGTGAGTTTGACCAACAAAAATGGGAAATGGCAAAAGAACAGCATTTACTACAAAACTTGTAGATTTTTTTATTCTATTTACAGAAGTGAAATGGTTAAAAATGCGATGTAAATAGTAGTAAGACCTACTTATATTTTACATTAATTGAAAAGGTATTATACTATCTTAGTGTAGGAACTTTTAGGAAATTTACGGTAGCACTCGGGTGATAGGTTTAAAAATAGACTTATTTTAAATGCCATCAAAAAAGTAAAAAGTTGCAACTGCTATTCTTATAAAATATGAAGTAACTATAAAAACAATTGCCCGCTTTCCACTTATGTTAAAATAATCTCTTATCTCTTTAATTTTCATATCTATAAATGAGCATGATACAAAATGTTTTACTTTTTACAACAAGAACGAAGGAGATTTGAAGTATGTGAAACTATAATATAAGCTAAAGGCGCGAGAGGGTTTATTCAAAAGTATAACAGTCTAATTTTTTAACCCTTTCAAAAAACCATAATAGGCAGGCTTTTTTTGATATTGCTTTAATTCAACGTTTCAACTTAAAACTGAAAATGGTAAGGGAGATATTATCCTTCTTTGGCTTAGTGTCAGAAGCAAAAAAGTAGTTGTTGTCGGGAACCCACAATCCGGGGGGTTACTCTTTAATGAAAATACTTTTACAGGGTTTTTTTTATTCGCTCTAATTAATAAAACCAGTTTTTAAAGTTATTTTAAGCTTTTGATCCTTTTTAAAAAAAGATAATTTCCAATCATGTATCTACGCACCAACCTTTTTGGTTCGAGCAAAAACCTAAACAACCATTCAACATTCGATTTTCGCATCCACATGGGTGCCCTTTTAAATTTCTTTCCCCAGAAATCTATAATTGCCCCACCATTTATAATAATACAAGGATAGGAAAGGTTTGCCTTTAATAAGAGTGAAATCTTTTCCTGCTTGGGCATTCCCATACCAAGAACGATAATATCAGGTGTAGTTAATTTTATATTAGCCAAGTAATCATCAAAAGATCGAAAACCATTTTTTGCCAGCACCACTTTATGCCCCTTATTGATAAGCAAGTTCGAAGCGGCTGTCAAATATGGGTCTTCAGTACCTATGAGGGCAATTTTTTTTTCTAAAAAAGAAGTTAAAATCAATGGAATAAAATCCGTACCGTTTAAATTTGCCCCAGGGGATTTCTTAATTGATTTATATAGTACCTCCATCCCATATCCATCCCTTAAAACAATATCCGACTGTAGCAATGCTTGTGCAAATTCAGGCTCTTTAAAGCACAAATTGTAAGCATGGGCGTTAATAAAAGATAGAACACAAGGATGTTCTCTATGTGTTAATTCGTTTATATGTATTAATGCTTGCTGATCGTCTTTGAACAAAGAAACTTTATTAATTACTTCTATTTGGAGATTAATATTTGAATTCATATTTAAAACTCTATGAAATAGTTTGATCCTACTTGTAAATAGAATGAATAGGTACTTGACTTGACTACGGTTTAATAATTGAAATAAGTGTTTGTTTACTTTTGTAACAGTATTTTTTTTTCTATATCTATTTCAATAGATTTCTAAAAATTAGTGCTTTGCATAATATGTTTTTTATCGACAGAACATTAGTATTGATATTTGTGAATTAAGTTACACACCGTTAATACCTTCAGGTGCTAATTGAATTTTATTTTCCTTTAATGCTAATTTTCGGAAAACAAAAAAGTCAGTTATATTTTTAGAATTAGTTGTAAGAAGGCAAATATTGAGTTGGGTTAAATATACTAAAATATACTATATGGCACTTGGATACTGAATCTTTTTCCTATTCTTTCCTGCTTTTTTCAATCACACTACAGATTAACATTTAGAACAATTTTGTGCTGATGACGTACAAAACATAATTATACTGTATTTTAGCATCAAATCTTATCATGAAAAGAGTATTTTTAATTGTAATTAGCCTCGTTTATTTGTCATGTACAAAGGAAGAAAACTTAGTAAATTCCTCAAGCACTGATATTAATCTTTCATATAATTCTAGCCTTAAAACTTATGGCACCTTTAAGACAGATGGGTCCTTAGATTTAAATGTTAAAGTTACCGGTACAAAGGGCGATGGTGTTACAGATGATACCAAAGGTATAACAGATGCTATTATTTATGCCAGAAAGCACGGTTTAAAAACTGTATGGTTTCCGGCAGGAACTTACTCTATTCAGCAGACAGGTATCACAACCGGGATTATACCACTGCTTGACGGAGTTAGTTTAAAAGGTGCGGGTAAAGATGTTTGCCATATTGTACTATCAGGCGGCAGGTACAACCCTAATTCTATATTTTATCAAGCTTTTTGGAACGAACCGATGGTAAACAATATTATTATAGAAGGTATTGATTTTAATGGAAATTTAGACAAACAAAACTTTGATACATCATATCAATTCTGTCATGCTCTTAGCATAAATAACGGATCAAATATTGAAGTTCGTAATTGCTTATTCCAATCTTTTAGAGGCGATGGGGTACTTTTTGGTGACACATTTTTGCCATCGAAAGAACTCAGAATGACCTATAATGTTAGCGTTCATGATAACGAGTTTAAAAATATCTACCGCGAAGGTGCTATGTTTTGTTGCATAAAAGGTGCTGCTTTTTACAATAATTATGTACACGGCAATGGCTATCTTGTGGGTGGTGTTGACATTGAAAGACATGGGGCAAATGAGACCGTTTTAGATGTATCTGTTTACAATAATGTTTTTGACTTTACTGATGGATATGGGCCTGTTGAGCGTGGCGGACCTAAAGTAAAATATCGCAGGGCTGTTACTATGGGCTATTTTTATGACGGTTATCCTAATGGAACGGTCGATAATAGAGCCGGCGGACATAAAATTTATTCAAACAAAATTTTTCAAGGACAGATTGACTGTTGGGGCCATACAAACGTGAGCATCACTGAAAATACATTTAATAATAGTTATGAAGATATTACGGGCGTAACATTGCTAAGTGCCCCTACTATTAATATTTCAGATCCGACAACTGTTACGATTGGTTTAACAGATGTTATAGTAAGTAATAATTCTATTAGTTCAAAAATGGGCGGAAATGCAATATTTTTTAACCATTACAAAAATGTAGTTGCTAAATCTAACGCAGTTCAAGCAACTCAAGCAGAAGCAATTAACATTTACAATTCGAGTGGATTAATTGACTCTAACTGGGTCGTTAATGTTGGAACAATTACAAAAAGAGTTTCAGGCATAGTGATAAACGGAACATGTTCTCGTTTAGTCATAACAAATAACACTGTGTTTGATACTCGAACTGGCGAAAATAGGACAATAAATTACATTGTTGAAATACAAAGTTATAACAATGCAGCAGTACCACCTAGGATTGCTCATAACCGCGGTTTTAATATGTATAAAGGAGTAATTTCGGAATTTTATGGTCAATTAAACTACAATTTGTTAATCGACAATACGGCAACTAGCTATTAGATATTTTAATTAACTTATTTTATATTTTAAATTTTAGTTATTATTTTGCTACATGTTGTTTAGATTATTGAGCAGTTGTAATAGTGACAAAACGTGATTAATTATTAAGTAACAGGTCAAATATGTGATATTATTAAATAAAGTTTAGTTAGGCTTTTTAAGTGTTTTTGGTTCTGGTTTTAGTATAGTTAGTACGTAAGTGCATAGAATGAATATAAGTTGGTACACATATAGTACTCATTAAATGCGTGCTGCAATAAATAAATATCTTCCAACATAATATTAATTTAGGTTTAGCACTACTTATTCATCGTACTTCATAACATAATAAATTACGTAAAAATTTAATGAATTATTTAACTCAGGATTGGGGGAAAAATAAAGGATATTCAAAAGGGAAATTACTGACACTATCCTTTCGTATAGCAAGTTGTGCTACAAAAAATAAAATTTTGAAATACCTATTATTACCCTATCTGATGTTTTACAAATTTGGGGTGGAATGGATATTAGGTATAGAAATTCCATACAATACAAAAATAGGCCAAGGCCTTGTTATTTTTCATGGAGTAGGGCTAATTATACATAAAAATACGATTATTGGCAAAAACTGTATATTAAGGCATTCTACTACTCTTGGCAACAAAGGGGTGGGGGCAAATGAATGTCCAATTGTAGGAAATAATGTAAATGTTGGCTCTAATGTTTGTATTTTAGGCAATATAAAAATCGGAGATAACTCAATTATTGGCGCCGGTAGTATAGTTGTTAAAGACGTGCCACCTAATGCTGTAGTTGCGGGTAATCCAGCTAGAATTGTTAAATATACTTGCTAATTTAGAAAATTAACAAAATATAAGGTTAGCTGAAAGTGACTTGCTTCGAAAATTAGGCTATTGTTAACACTCGTATTACCGATAAAATTATATTTTGCTAAAAGACAAATATGAGAATGATGGATAGAAGACAGTAAATTTAATTTGGGGATTTATATGTACGTACTGTTTGTTAGATATTAATTCACTAAAGTACTCTCTGATTTTCCAACGAATCACTTTAATTACTTTAAGTATATACTATTTGCAATTTTACCTCGCGCATGGTTCAGAAGATACTAATTTTTACGGTAATTACTGTTGGTTATTTTGTATGGTACCTTATATTAAATTTTGAAAAGAAAAGTACCTCTCATTTACTATTGAGTTTTGTCATAACAAATATTCCTTTTCAAATGTCTATTCCTGCTTTTTTACCCACTTATTCGGCGGGTGTGTCTACTGGCAGCTTCACAGCTAAATTTTTCCTCACTATACCTTTAATAGTATCCCTTATATTACTTTGCAAGCAAAATAATAAAGGCATTTTTCATCTATATAAAAACGAAAGATGGATTACATGGATATTAGGTTTGGTATTGATATCGTTAATTAACCCTTATAACTTTGCATTTTTATCAACCTTGGCATTTGCGTTTTTCTTTTTGTCATACATACTTTTTTTCAAGTTAATCTACAATACAACATCCCCGATTGTAATCATTAACGGTGTTTATTTAAGTTTTAACATATTGTGTGTTTTGCAATTTGTTTTAGCTATTTTATATCCGCTACTGAATATGTCATTTGTTACTGCAATTTTTCAGACTGGGGGAGAGCAATGGGCCACCAGGGTGGGTACCAGGCCTGGTGCTATAGGAGTATTTGTAACACCTGCAAATTTGGGTTTATACACAACTATAGCATCTTGTTTCTTTTTTGCGTCTTTTTTAAGTAATTATAAAAAGAAAACAAGTTTGTTGCTATTATCACTTAGTACACTAACCATTTTTCTAACTTATTCAAGAACCTCATATATTACATTAACCTTCGTTTTGTTTATAATATACTATATTAACAAAAATGCAAAAAAAGCAATCCTATCATTTAGAATGCTTTTTTTTGGATTGCTTCCTGCATTATTAGTTATTTATTGGCTAATTTATTATTCGCCACTTAACTCAACTTTTCTTGAAACAGATGCTGGTGATATGTACGAGGCACGGTTTGATCACTGGTTAATTGGCTTAGAAATATTTAAAAGTTCGCCTATTTTTGGTGTTGGTATAAATACACATTTAGAATTTATTAGTAGAAATGTTAAACTATATAGGGAAATTCATAACGAATTTCTTACAACTAATCCAATTCATAACACACATTTAATAATTCTTGCGGAAACAGGTATAATTGGGTTGTTAATGTGGATATATTTTATAGTTTCATCTATAAAAAAGGCAAAACTTAATGTTGCAAATAGCAATAATTTAATATTGTCGCTAACTCAAATTGGATTGCTTGTGACATACATCATTTATGGAGTTACAGATTGGGCACCGCTTTCTCTGTCCACATTCCCCATATTTTTAATGTTTACCTTCTTTTTCAACAAGTATAGTTTCACTAATGCAATGTAGCGTTTAATTAAGATGAAGGAATTAATTTTTTTAACAAGCGAGGACCTGCTTGATGTTGATATGCCTGTAGTTAAAGAGATAAACTCTTCATATTCTCATCAATTTAATGTTACGTGGATAATTGTACTCCGTATGTACGGGTGGTTTAGCGAAGACGAACTTGTTTCTTTTTGTAATGATAACCGTATCAAGTATAAAATACTTATTCAAAAAGAGAAGCTAAAGAATCCATTAAATATCCTATTTTATTTAAAATTGCTAAGAATAATTAAAAGTTATAACCCTGATATTATTTACGAAAGTTACTGGGGTGTACCTTTTATGCATCTTTTACGGTGGATTTTTTTAAAGAAAAACAAATTCGTTATTGCAGTGCACGACGTTGTAGAACATTATAAAATGGACAACGCATATATACGTACATTTTATTACTCGTTTTTAATTCAAACCTACCAAAACTTTCACATTTTTTCAAAAAGTCAGTTAAAAATCTTTAATGAACGTTTTCAAAACAAACGTTCATTCTACAGTCCCTTATGTTTAAAAAATTTTGGGACGTCCGAGGGAGTACCAACGAAAGATAAAAGTATAACAAATTTTCTTTTTTTTGGAATCATCCGACCCAATAAAGGGCTTGATCTTATTATCGAAGCGGCAAACAGATTAGGCGAAAAAAACAATAATTTTCACATAGTTATTGCCGGAAAATGTGATGACTGGAAGCAATATGCTAGCTTAATAAAACATTCCAAACATTTTACTTGCAAAATTAGAAATATCGAAAAAATCGAAGTTCCCACCTTATTTAATGAAACGCATTTTTTGCTTTTGCCTTATCGAGATGTAACCCAAAGCGGTGTGCTATTATCAGCTTATAATTATAGGGTGCCAGCAATTGCATCAAAGTTAGAATGGTTTGAAGAATACATCAATGATAATGTCAACGGATATTTATTTGAAAGCCAAAATATAGATGAACTTGTGATAAGCATGGAAACAGCCATAAATCTCAATCAAGAAAAGTATGAACAAATTACTAGACAGTTAGATAAATTTATAACTGACGAAATAAGTGTAAAAAGAATTACTAAAAATTATGCTGATTTTTTTCAAAATATATAAAAATTATGAATTGTTTTAAAAGCTTGTTTTTCGGGATAAGAAATGATTATAAGGCTTATGCAAAAGAATCAGGTAGCACGATTAAGCCTTTAGCAAAAATTCATTATTACTGCAATACAATATTTAGGTTTAGTCATTTTTTTTACCAGGTTAGATTATTACCTGTTGCTAAAATGCTTTGGCTAGTAAACCGTCTTGTGTTTTCAATAGATATTGATCCTGGTGCTAAACTGAATGGAGGTTTTGTAATTATACACGGTGTCGGAATCGTAATTGGCCGTTACGTGGTTTCGGAAGGAAATTTTCACATTTTTCAAGGAGCAACATTAGGTGGTAACTATGGTAAGAAACGCTATTACAAGAACATTCTAATTACGCAGCCCTACTTAGAAAATAATATAATAATTGGAATGAATGCAGTTGTGATAGGACCTGTAGTACTTGAATCGGGTGTTAAAGTAGGTGCAAATGCGGTGGTAACTAAAGATATGCCAGCGGGTAGCATAGTCGTTGGAAGTAATAAAATTTTAAATAAATGATACAAATGCCTTTAGAAATATTGTCACTTACTGAAGACCTAAATTTTTACGGCGGTGCACAAAAAGTTTTAATGGATGTACACGAGGGTATTAGGCAAAAATACACTGCGAAAGTTGTGGGTTTGATAGATTTTAAAGATCTGCACCCCAAATATAAAATTAAAGAAGAAGAGTATATTAAATTAACTAATCCTTTTTTTTTAAATAACAAAATCCTAATAGTCCATTGCAGAAACTATATCGCTAAAATAATGATATTAAAACATTTATTATTTTTGAATACTAAGGTTTTATATGTTTCTCATAATGTTTACAATACTCATCGTTGGTTAACATTTTTCCCTGATGATATTATATCAATCTCAGAGAAAGTGACTCATAATATCCACTCTTATTTTAGAGTAAAAAACAAGCGTATTAGGTTGATCTACAATGGTATAAAGGATGAATATAAGCCTTCGCCTCCTAATAAAAAAGATAAAATTATTATTCTTTACCTAGCAAGAGTAAATGGCGTTAAACGACAGCTTAAAATTGTTGATAATCTGGCTGGTAAGTTATCTCCTAAAATAGAAATACAGTTTGGTGGTACCGGGGAGGATTACGAACAGTTAGTGCAGGTATGCAAACAAACAAAAGGATTTTCGGCACTAGGTTTCATAGAAAATGTAGGCGATGTAATTAGAAGTGCACAGTACTTAATGCTCTTTTCTAGTCAGGAAGGATTATCTATATCCTTGTTAGAGGGTGTTATGTATGGTAAACCTCTGTTAGTTAATGACGTAGGAGGGAATTTGGAAATAGGTATTCCTGGTAAAAATGCAATTTTTTTAAATGACGATTGGAATAATTTAGCGGATCAGATAAATAACCTTGTTAGCATTACAGAAAGTGAATATGAAAGCATGAGCGTAAATAGCAGAATGCGTTACGAGAATATGTTTACCTACAATAAGATGATTGCTAATTACGCAAAGGTAATAGAAGAGTTGTGAATATAACAGGTGTTGATAATTGATCATGAGTTTATATATTAATATTCGCAACAAAAGCACGACTTTATTTAATAATACTCTATTTAAAAACAGTAGTTGGGGAGTGGTATCACAGGTCTCGCAAACAGTTTTTTTGAGTTTGTTTTTTGTGATACTTGCCAGAAAATTTCCAACAACAATATTTGCCAAATACATTATAGCAAATGCTATTTACCAATTGGTTGCTGCTTTTTCAACAATGGGGCTTACTCAATGGTTTATTAGAGAGTTTATTAGTACTACAAATAGAGATAAATTAACAGGAAGATTTTTTAAGACTCAAGTATATTTTGGCGTTGCGTTTTACATCGTAAACATCATAGTTGCCTATACTGTTTATGATGATCATTTTACTCGTTTATTGATTATTGTTTTAGGAGTAAACGTAGTGTTTGACAATTTAATAAACGTAATAAAATGCCTGAATGTCGCAGAGTTTCAGCAAAAAAAGACTTTTGTTATACTAACTTTAGAAAGTCTGCTAAAGTTTATAGCGGGTTGCATATTATTTGTTTACACACTATCTATCATTAAATTATCTTTAATTCTAATATCTATAAGATTTCTAACCCTTAATCTTTTTCTAAATTTTGGTTCTTCAAACTCTTTGAATATAAAATCTTTTTGGAAACACGAGGTATCCTACGTTGATATTAAAAAATTAGTTTTTTTAAACTGGGCATTTGTAATTATTGGCGGTGTATCTATAATTAACTGGCGAATTGCAAATATTATTATTTCGAAAACACTTACTTCATATGATGTAGCTAATTATGAGATTTCATTCAAGGTCTTTTCAATTGCCCAAATTCTCCCTGTAGTTATTTCAACATCCGTTTTTCCCATGCTTGTAAAATTATACGCCAAAATTGATAGCAACGAATTTTTGGTATTTTTCAAAAAAGTACATTTATATTATCTTCTATTCGGATGGTTTTCTTATACCTTTATTTACACATTTTCTAATATATTAATAGTATTTGTTTTTGGTGAGAAATACTTAAGCAATCCAGACTTAACAAAACAAATGTTTTTAACTATTTTACTATTTCCGACCGCGTTACTGCAGGCTAATGTGTTAATTACATTAAAATTAGAGAAAATGGATATGTTGTTTAACATAATAGCTTTAGTTATAAATGTTACAATGTGTGTAATTGGTCTATCTTATATAAGATCATTAAGCGTAATTAATTATTCGATATTTGGTTCCTTTCTAATATTTCACATCTTGCAAGATGTTTTATTGGTTAGGAAAAATATCATTTCTGTAAAGTCGGTATTAAGATTTTACTTCTTTACTTTTTTATTTATTTTTGGCTTTATTTCCCTAGCGAAATTTTTCAATACTTATGTTGTATTCATAACAATTTGGCTGTTCATAATGCTATCATTAATGCCTTGGAAAGCTATAACATCTATTGGGTTAACTAAGATTTTTGTAAAACCATAAATAAATGCATCTGTTAATTATAACAATGGTGTAGTAAATACATTGATATCTAACGATTTTAATTTATATAGGCATTATATTATTGGATCAGAATTTACTCACTTTAAATAATCTAACCAAATTCTGTTTATCTGTTAATAATCTTGTTACAGAAACGGTACTATTATCTAATTATCTTAACTATTATCGTTTTAGATTTTAAAATTTATGTAATTAAAATCTATTTGAGAAATCACTAAAAGCTGAACTCAGTCTATTGCTTTTTTCAGCACTGTCATAATATTTATTGATATACTTATAACCATAGCCATACCTAATCCTTTCAATACCATTAAAGATTATGTTGATATTCGAGAGCTGTTTTTGGTCATTCAATTCTTTTATAAAGTCTAATTCCGATTTCTCAGTAAAACCCTGCCTAATCATATAAAAAGTTTGATCAGCTAATCGGGAAAGAATCATAGCATCTGGAACCAAATGTACAGGAGGACTATCAATAATGATATCGTCGTATAAATTTTGCAAACTTAGAATTAGGCCCTTCAGTTGTTTTCTTTCCAATAACTCAGATGGATTACTGATGTTTATTCCGCTGCCAATCAGATCTAAATTTTGATCTATACCAGAGGTTTGAATGATAGCTGATAATTCGGCTTTTCCTAAAATATAATCTGTAATGCCAGGATGATTTTCAGACAAGTTAAAAGTTTTAGTTAACTGAGGCTTACGCAAATCCAGTTCAAGAACAATTGTTTTTCTACCAGAATAGGCAAGTGCAAGTGCAAGGTTACTACTAACAAAACTCTTCCCCTCACTAGGGATACTTGAAGTTAACAGAGTAGTCCTTCCACTTTCTTTTTCGCTATACAAATAATGCATCTTAGTACGTAGTGTCCTAAACTGCTCACCAACGGCTGTTGTGCCACTATTAATTACAATTGGATTTTTTAAGACTTCATAAGGGAGTTCGGCTATTACAGGAATATTAACCTTGTCTTTTATTTCCTGTAAAGACGTAATTTTATTGCTCAGGCTATTTCTAACAAAGATTAGCCCTGCGGGTAAGCCTAGACCTAAAGCCATAGCGGCAGCAAAGGCTAAAGGTTTAGTTGATTTAGCTGAGCCGGAATAAGCATGGTCAACAATACGGTCATCAGCTATGGTTGAAGCATAACTTACTGCTATTTCTTCCCGTTTTTGCAGGAGATAGGTATATAAATTTTCTTTAATCTCCTGCTGTCTTTTCATACTAACATATTCGCGTTCCTGTGTTGGAATACTTTTAATGGAAGATTCAAATTTTGCATTATATGTTTGCAGCTTTTGCCTTGAGTTTAGTAATGAGGAACGTATATTTCTAACACTCTCCCTGATTGCATTACGGGTGGTTTGGAGCTGGGTATTTATAGCTTCAAAATCTGGGTTTGTTTCCGGCGTAGTAGTAAGCAGTTTATCGTGTTGCAATTGTAATTCAGACAATTTACCGATCATTACAGTTAATGCAGGATCAGAGATGCCTAAAGTAGCCGGAGCTCTACCTGTATTTTTAGAGGAACTGATATAATTTTCGATTCCATCAATTACACTTAGTTGTACATTTACCTCATTTAGGCGTGTGTCATTAGCCTGCATATTTTCCAAACTAATCTTGGAATCAGAACTTATGTCTGTTAAACCTCTGCTGCTTTTAAAGCCTTCTATTTCTTTTTCTGCCTCAGCTAATTCGGTACTTAAAGAAGCTAATCTTTGGTCTATAAAATCTAATGTACTTTTTGTTTCACGGTTTTTTTCCGTTTTACCCGAAAGATTATAATTATAGATTAAACGGTTTAAAATATCTTTTCCTCTTTGGGGTAAACCATCATTAAGGGTTAAAGTAAGGGTTGTTGCTAACTTATCGGATAAACTTACGTCAATTGCTTTTTGGTATTGCAAGGAGGTAATGTCAGGATTAGTAAGTGTTATTTCAATTATCGCGCCTTTGTATTGAGGAAATGTTGATGTTGGCTCTAATTTCCAGGTACCAAAACTGTTGGTAAAATGATCCTTAAAAGAATACTCTTTTAATTTTCCATTAGACAATTGGAGGTAAAATGTGTCTTTGTTTTTAATAACAATATTGAATTTATTATCATTTAAATCACCCTTTACTTCAATTAAATTAAATTTAATCGGAGTGGATTTATATAGATCTTGCTTGACTAAAAAGCCTTCTTTTTTTTGGTAGGAAACCCACAGTTTTAAATCCTGCACCATTTGTCCAATAAGTTGTTTCGATTTTAAAATTTCGATTTCGTTCTCTATAATTTTTGCATTGTTTAATAGGTCCAATTTCTCAAGTGCTTGCTGTTGGTCTGGAGTTTTCTTTTCATCTTTAATCTGTAATGATGCTTTAATTTCATAAGTAGGTTTGACAGTTTGCAGATAGAGTAACAAACTTATCGCAGCTATAATTAAACCAATAATAAAAAGCGGCCAGTGATACAGATATCTATTGAAAACGATTGTTATATCAGTTGCCTGAGCGTTTTTTTCAGCAACTGTAAACGTGGTATACTGAATTGGTTGTGTACTCATAATGACGGTTACCGGTATAGGTTAGAAAGAACAATGGCAATGATAGAAAGCCCAGAAAGCACTAAGGTTGCTGTGCGATAACCACGGTCAACAGTAGCGTATTTAGTTCGGTCTGGTTGTACATATATTTCGTCATTATTTTTTAAATAGTAGTAAGGTGATTCAAACAATTTTTTGGAGGTTAGGTCGATCGGTATAAAGTTTCTTTTTCCATCTTGTTCCCTAATCAACATTACATTGGTACGTATAGCTGTAATATTTAGGTCTCCAGCCAAACTTAATGCTTGGGTAATGGTAGTCCGTTCATTTTGAAGGGTGTAAATATTAGGCCGCAATACATCTCCAAAAACAGAAACTTTTAAATTTAGTATCCGGATGTTTACTACAGGGTCTTTATAATAAATAAGTAATAGTTGGTTTAACTCATCCCGCAATTCAGTTGTAGTGGAGCCTGCAGCTTTTATATTTCCAATTAATGGTAAATGAATATTACCTTTTTGATCCACTACATAGCCCGTTATAGGCTTATCGGGCGAACTATCGGTATTATTTCCATTTGCAAGACTAAATATAGCAGAAGATTCTTGATTTCTACTACTCACATTAACGCTTAAAATATCTGCTGGCTGTATGGTTAATGGCGAAAAGTTTTCGACTTGCTCTTTAGAAGGTGTAGTATGATTTAGGTCTTGAAAATAGGGGATGTTTTTGTAAGAGCCACACGAACTGAAAAGAATAATTAGAAATGTATTGTAAAAAGTAATTTTTTTAATCATTATAAAATAGATATATAGAAACACTATTAACATTTTAAAGATATAATTTATATTCTAAAAATACATAAAAACCTGTTAAAATTTAAATGACGGAAATGTTATGATTCTAAATAAACAGGTTTGGATTGCTCTTTTGCTGTAGATAAACGAAAAAAAGGCCCTCAGACAATCGCTATATCTTTTGCTGTTCCTTATTTAATTTTTCCAAAAAAACAGAATACTTTATTTTCATAAGTCATCACTTTATTTATTGTGTCCCACTTTACTGATCGGCTTAAATTTAAAATCGCATGCAGTTTGGCATTATCAATATTCCTTAAATCAATCAAAAACACTAACTGCAAGATAAGTCTGATTTAATTCAATAATTGCTTTGATCTTTCTTGTGTTGGTTGCTCTAAAACTTATGCATCCATCAAGATCACAAACCCATAACTTATAGTTAAAAGCTTAGTTTAGTACAAGTTAAACTTACTTTTCATAAAAAACACAAGTTTATTTGAATTATTGCAATACAACTACCCATTAGTAAGTACCTAAAAAAGGGGTATTAATACAAAAAGAAACAGGTATTAATACTTGCTCTTAAATTAATAATTGCTTATACATTCAAATACTTTTAAAACTGTTAATATAAACCATGCCAACCATTATATTTTTATAAGCTATGTTTACAAACTCTGGTATAAATAAGGTATTTCTTTTGGGCAGTATAGGTAAAGAACCGCGCCTGCTTAATTTTGACGATCAACAAAATGTTTTATGTTTTCCGCTGGTAACGAATGAAACGATCAAAAAAAACGGTGAAGATTTTGAACTTACAGAATGGCATAACATCAAGGTGCCGAAAGAAGTTGCGGCATCAACAAGACAGACTTTACAAAAAGGACATTTGCTTTATTTAGAAGGTAAAATACAAACACGCAGTTTTTATGATGACAAGCAGATCAAGAATTATAAGCTTGAAATTATTGTAACCAAGTTCCAGGTTTTAAATACTGTTTTGGAAATGCAAAAAGTTTGAGAGCTTGTGCGTACTTGTAATTTCTATGTTGAATTATTAAAATACAGGATTTTAATCGTCCACATTATCCGTAATTGCTTCTTTGCGGTTTCATCAATTTTCCGCAGAAATAATTGTATATCTTTTTCAATAAGCAAAAAAATTAGTAGCATTGCTATGTAATTCAACATTACAAAAACTAATTTTTATAACCTAAATAGCAAACTAACCATTTGCCGGTGCCCGTTTTAAAGGGCTTCTTTATGATTTAATTGCAAGCAATTTGCTATTGATTATTGCTGATGAAAAAAAACATTTTAATAGTTGCAGCACTAACCATTGTTGTTGTAGCACAAACTGTAAAAGCGCAAGCAGACAAAAAATGGCATAATCTTTTTGACGGCAAAACTTTAAACGGCTGGAAAAGGGTTGCCGAAACAGCAGATTACAAAGTTGAAAACGGCGTTCTAATTGGAACAACCGTAATTAATTCGGGCAATAGTTTTTTAGTTACAAAAGAAGCATACCGAGATTTTGTACTTGAACTGGACGTTAGGATTGAAAGTACCGAAAGCAATTCGGGCATTCAAATCAGGAGCCATTTTAATGAAGAAGGACATACCGGAAAAGTTTATGGCAGGCAGGTAGAGATTGATCCTTCTGCACGTAATTGGTCGGGCGGAGTTTATGACGAAGACCGGCGGCAATGGTTGTATCCGTTAGATTTGAATGCAAATGCTAAAACTGCTTTTAAAGTTGGCCAATACAATCATATCAAAATTGAATGCATCGGCAACGAAACCAAAACCTGGGTCAATCAAATTCCAACTGCTTATGTGGTAGATACTTTAGATAAAGAAGGTTTTATCGGCTTGCAAGTCCACGCGGTTACAACACAAGAACAGGCAGGCAAAAAGGTGTATTTTAAGGACATTCGCATCCAAACTTCCAACTTAAAACCGGCTGCTTTTCCTGCTGATATTTATGTGGTAAACAACGTATCCAACTATTTAACGCCGTACGAAAAAGTTCATGGCTGGAAATTGTTATTTGATGGAAAAACCTCTTCCGGCTGGAAAAGTGCAAAAGGCACAGCTTTCCCTGCCAAAGGTTGGAAAATCCAAAATGGCTTGATTACAGTTTTATCTTCCGAAGGAAAAGAAGCTGCAAACGGAGGGGACATTGTTACCAACAAGGAGTACAAAGCTTTCGATCTTTCTTTTGAATTCAATTTAACGCCCGGAGCCAACAGCGGTGTAAAATATTTTGTAACATTGGATGAAAAAACAGAAGGTTCGGCAATCGGGCTGGAATACCAGGTTTTAGACGATGAACTGCATCCTGATGCCAAACTTGGTCGGAACGGCGACCGTAAACTTGCATCTTTATATGATCTCATTCCTGCCAACAAGCAACCACGTTTCGTTCATCCTATCGGTGCCTGGAATATTGGCCGTGTAGTTGTTTATCCCAACAATCATGTGGAGCATTACCTAAACGGGCTTAAAGTGCTGGAGTATGAGCGCGGTTCAAAGGAGTTTAAAGATTTGGTTGCCATCAGCAAATATAATGTCTGGCCAAATTTTGGTTTGGCTACTGCAGGCCATTTACTTTTGCAGGACCACGGCAACCAGGTTTCCTTCCGCAGTATCAAAATCAAAGAGTTATAAATATTTTCAATCTAAATACATGAAAAATTCGAGGCGTACTTTTATCAAACAGGCTGCACTGGCCGGGGCTGGTGTTATGGTTTCTAAAGTTGGGTGGAGTGCAAAAAGTTATAAACGGATTATTGGTGCAAACGAACGTGTAAGGGTTGGCGTAGTTGGGTTTTCCGACAGGCACAGAAGTTCGCATGTGCCGAGTTTTATGAACCATTATAAAGAGCTGAACTTTGATTTGGTTGCCGTATCAGATATTTGGAACAAAAGGAGGGAAACCGGTGCTGCATTGTGGAAAGAAAAAATGGGCCATGATGTTGTTGCCTGCCGCAACAACGAAGAAATGTATGATAAAAAACTGGTCGATGCAGTTTTTGTAAGTACGGCTGATTTTCAGCATGCTTTACATGCCATAGAAGCGGTAAAAGCAGGTTGCGATGTTTATTGCGAAAAACCTTTTGCAGAAACAATGGAAGACAACCGTGCGGCTTTAAAAGCGATAAAAGGATCAGGCCGGATTGTGCAAATAGGTTCGCAAAGGAGGAGCGGAAGTAACTACCAGGCTGCTGAAGAATTTATAAAATCCGGGAAGTTCGGCCCGATTACAATGGTGGAGTTAACCTGGAATGTAAATCAGCCTGGCCGCTGGCGCCGCCCCAGTGTGGTCCCTTTGTTGAAGGAAGAAGACACCGATTGGAAACGTTATTTGATGAACCGGCCGCATGATACTTTCGACCCGAGAAAATACTTAGAGTTTCGTTTGTTCTGGCCGTATTCTTCCGGTTTGGCCGGGCAATGGATGAGCCATCAAATTGATACCGTGCATTGGTTTAGCGGTTTGCAGCACCCGCGAAGTGTAGTAGCAAACGGCGGGATTTATGCCTGGAAAGATGGACGGAAAAATTGGGACACCATTTCTGCGGTTTTTGATTATGGCCCGATGAATGATCTTTCAAATGGTTTTCAGGTAACTTTTTCTTCCCGGATGCACAACGGCGATGAAAACCCTGCCGAAATTTATTATTCTGAAGGCGGGGAATTAAATTTAAATTCTAATAAAGTGTCTCCTGCAGGTGGATTAACCAAAGCACATGCCGCAGAAATGGGCATGCAGCCGATCTTGTTACCGGAAATCAGTTTGTCTAACACAGAAAAAGTAGTTGCTTCTGCCAATACCGGCGGCGATGTGCTAACTTCTAACCATGTACGTAACTGGATGGAATGTGTGCGAAGCCGCAAACAACCGCATGCGCCTGTTGAGGCTGGTTACAGTCATTCTATCGCTACGATCATGACGAATGCTGCCGTGCACACCGGACAAAAAGCAACGTTTGATGAAAAAACACAGGAAGTAATGGTTGGCGGTAAAGCCTTTAAATTTTAACCGGTAAAAGAAGCATTCTCCATTGCAATGAAATATCCTTTTCAGTATTTAGCTGCCTGCCTGTTTAGCTTGGCAGTTTCTCCTTGTGCTTTTGCACAAACTAATGAGATGGTGAAAGTTGTGAAAGAAAACAACAAAAACAAGATTGATATTTTTATCGGCACCAAACCTTTTACCAGTTTTTTATATCCGGATACATTGGAAAAACCTGTTCTGTATCCGGTTTATTCTGTGGAAGGAACGGACGTAACCAGAGGGTTTCCGCTGAACCCAAAACCTGGTGATGCAACTGACCATCCACACCATATCGGGATTTGGTTTAATTATGAAAATGTAAACGGGCTGGATTTTTGGAACAACTCTTATGCCATCCCGAAGGAGAAGAAAAGCCAGTATGGCTGGATTAAGACAGATAAAATCCTCGACCTAAAAAGTGGTGCAAAAGGAGTATTGGCCTACCATGCTAATTGGGTAAATCAGCAAAATAATGTTCTGCTGGAAGAAACAACCAGGTTTGAATTTAGTGAAGTTGGACATAAGCGGATCATCGACCGGACAACCACTTTAAAAGCAAAAACAGAAGTGAGTTTTAATGATGCCAAAGATGGTTTATTAGGGTTGCGTTTAGCGCACGAACTGCAAATGC
This sequence comes from uncultured Sphingobacteriaceae bacterium, assembly GCA_964251965.1. Taxonomy (GTDB): domain Bacteria; phylum Bacteroidota; class Bacteroidia; order Sphingobacteriales; family Sphingobacteriaceae; genus Mucilaginibacter_A. The sequence goes on from CAXULQ010000002.1 coordinate 475,591, forward strand.
CAACCAAAGAAGACCAAAAGTTTACGGACAGCAAAGGCATTGTAACCGTTGTAAAAGGCGGAACAGACCAGGTTGCCAACGGAAACTATATCACCAGCGAAGGAAAAACCGGAAACGATGCCTGGAGCACGCGCGGAAACTGGTGCAAAGTTTACGGTAAAATGGGCAACGACTCGGTGAGTATTGTGATGATCGACCATCCGCAAAACCCTAATTATCCAACCTTTTGGCATGCCCGCGGTTATGGTTTGTTTGCTGCCAACCCGCTTGGTGAAAAGGTGTTTACCAACGGAAAATCTGAAAAAAACCTGAAATTAAAGAATGGCGAATCCGTTACTTTCCGTTACCGAATTGTGGTAGATGAAGGTAAAAACGCTATTTCTACCGATCAAATTAAAAAATTTGCTGCGGAGTTTGCACAAAAAAAGTAGGGTAAAAGAAGCATCAGGATTTACTTGTCAAACGCTGTTAATTCGATTTAACGGCGTTTGCTATTTTGGCCGATTTCCATTTGATCGCATAATAGGTTGCGGTTGTGTTTCCCGCGTTTTTGATATTATGCAATTGGTTGGATGCCGAAAAGATGATCGAACCGGTTCCAGCCTTTTTCAATTCACCATTTACCAAAACTTCTACCGTGCCTTCTTTTACAATCGTCAATTCTTCTTCGGGATGCTGATGCGGCGGATATGACGTTTCGCCAACATTTAAAGCAGAAACATGGCATTCTGAATTATCCAAGGTTGCGGTTGGCGAATCAAAAAATTGCCGCTTTTCTCCGGTTTTAGTTTTTACTGCTTTAATCGTATTCCAATCGTAAACAGCAGAAGGCATCTCGCTCAATTGTTTGTTTTGATAAGCGAGCATAGAAATCGGAACGCACATCACCAAAACAGTAATCACAACAAATGTAAGTTCTCTTTTTGTTGCGAGTTTATAAAATGTCTGTTTTTGGCTAATTCGTTTTTCATGGATAAAAGTTTGCTTTAGTTAAAGATAAGTAACAATACTGCTTGAAACAGCAATTCCGGCAAAAATTTAAAACATAAGTCAGGGTTTCTTTTTCTAAATGCAAGTCCGGTTCGGGCTTCAATTTTTTATCGAATTAATGCGCATATGGAATTAGGTGAAGAAATTTTAAAAATCTTAAACAAAACCTACGAACCGTTAACTATGATAGAAACAAAGTTTAAACGATATGACTTGGCTTTTAAAACCGATGAGGCCGGACGTCCAATCCTGTTATTTATGGGACAAAAAGACCATAACGGAAAAATAAAAGGCGAACGTTTTGCAAGAAGGTTAAAACAAGGCGACAACGGGGAGTTGTTAAAAGACCATTGGGACAATAAAGGGAAAGCAACGCAGTAATTTTTATGAAAAAAGAAGAAATATACCTGGAAGATATCAAACGGATCCTGTTTGGGCTGGCCCCGCCGGAATTTATGCTGGAAGTTTTTATCCGTACAGTCATCATTTATATTGCCTTACTTTTTGTGGTACGCTGGTTAGGAAAACGGATGAGCGGGCAATTAACCATCATGGAAATGGCCATCATGCTTACCATTGGAGCCGTTGTATCCGTACCCATGCAGGTGCCAGACCGCGGACTTTTACAAGGTGCCGTTTTGTTGCTTTGTATAGGTTTCTTTCAAAGGGGAATTAGTTGGTTAGGTTTTAAAAGCGGAAAAATAGAAGATTTAACGCAAGGCAAAGCCAGTTTGCTGGTAAAGGACGGCGTTTTGCAGTTGGAGGAGATGAAGAAAGTAAGGATATCGCACCAGCAACTTTTTGCAGAACTTAGAGAAGAAGATGTTTTTAACCTGGGAATGGTGGACCGTGTTTATTTGGAGGCACATGGCATTTTTAGTATATTTCAATCTGAAGACCCAAAACCTGGTTTGTCTATCCTGCCGCCAGACGATAAAGAAATTATCCAAACCAAAGAGCAGGCTTTTACAAAAGAACCGGAACATATAGCACTGTTGGCCTGTATTAATTGCGGCTCTATAAAGCCTAAAAACAAGCCCGAGAAGTGTAAAGATTGCGGCCAGGATGAGTGGATAAACGCTATAAACTAAACAACGATGAAATCTTACGAAATACATTTGCTCGACTGGCTGCGGATTTTAGTTGGAGAAGTACCGGCAAGTTTTTATATAGAACTGGTAATAAGGGCCTCCGTATTTTATTTGCTGCTGCTGGTGGCCATACGGTTAATGGGCAAACGGATGTCATCGCAGTTAAGCCGTAACGATTTGGCGGCCATGGTATCGCTTGCTGCTGCTATCGGTGTTCCTTTGCAATCGCCGGACAGGGGAATACTGCCGGCTGTAATAATCGCTTTTATAGTGGTGTTTATTGCGCGTTGGATTGCAGCAAAATCTACCCGAAACCAAAAGTTTGAAAAATTTTCCCAGGGAAATATCAGTTTGCTGATTAAAGATTCTGTAATGGACCTGGAAACGATGAAAAAAGCACGTTTGCCGCGCGAACGCTTGGTTGCCCAGCTTCGCTCTAAAAGCATTAAGCAATTAGGCAGCGTGAAACGGTTTTATATGGAAGCAGGAGGTTCTTTTACGTTGATTGAAGAAGAAAAGCCAAAACCAGGCTTATCAATTTTACCGCATTGGGACAAAGAATTTAATGAGCGTTTAAAAAAGCACGATGACATCGACGTATGCCAAACCTGCGGATTGACACAAAAAGTTCCTTTCAGTACAAAAAACAATTGCCCAAACTGTAAGGACAATAATTGGACGGCGGCCGTAGAATAAGTTTTATTTCAGCCTGCATTTATCCTGATACTTCTTTTACCACATATTTTTATTCTCCCCAAACAGTAAGCAATAGGTTTCTTTGCCCGCCATAGTTGCGGTGTTCGCATAAATAAATTCCTTGCCATGTGCCCAGAGCCAATCGTCCATTTTGAACAGGAATCATAACCGAACTACCCAACAAAGCTGCTTTCAAATGCGCGGGCATATCGTCCGGGCCTTCATCGTCGTGCAAATAATCAGGATCGTTTTCCGGCACAGCTTTGTTAAAAAACATCTCAAAATCTTTTCGCACCGTAGGGTCTGCATTTTCATTAATGCTGAGGGAAGCAGAAGTATGCTGAACAAAAACCTGGCATATTCCTATTCTAATCTCCGTAATCTGCGGTAACGCTTGTATAATTTCTGTGGTAATTAAATGAAAGCCTCTTTTCCTTTCTTTCAGTTGCAATTTTTGCTGGTAAATCTTCATTGTTTTTTAAGTGATAAAAGAAGCATTTGCGTTAGTAAGTGATGATATAACAAGGCAACGAAATAGAATGTTATTTTGAATGTTGTAATGAACAACGCATTATAATTTACCGTGTTTTAAGAATGGGATACACATTCAACTTAAAAACTAATTGTACTGAACCTAAGAAATGGAGATAAACATAATTTGCTCACTTGCCCTGAAGCAAAATAGCAAAACAAAAGTTGATGTTAAATCCGTCAGCCAGTTTTTTGCCAAACCAATGTTGTGCTGTTTTGCTATTCGTTTAATTTTTTCTTTGCTATTGAATATTTAAGTTCATACGATTTCGGTAAACTTGACTTGTCAATCAAGTCCAAATGCCTCACAAATTCTCGGTAGTTATTTGAAAGCCAAGCTTTGTCTGCAGCGTCCAAGTTTTGTCGTTGCAAGAGTTGTCTTGTATATTCTTCTGCTCGTTTGTCTCTATCCTTTTTCAAAGCCTCAAGAATGCTTCTATCACCTGTCAAAATAGGTTTTCCATTGGTTATAAAGAAATCAATAAAAAACTCCTCGAATGATGGACTTTTAATAAATTTTTCAGTGTCATATTGAAAAACATTTGTCAAATTATTTACATCAAGTGGAATAGAAATATTCAATTTGTCTCCTACAATTGTAAAATAATAATGCTCCCTTTCATCATATCCCACAGCGATTGAAGTCTTCGTTGATTCATACTTAACGTAATTCTTATTGTTTTCTACAACAAAAAAGTTATAGTCCTTCAAGAATGATGTTATTAGTTCTATTACTTTATCGAAGTCTAACATTTGTCTGTTTAAAATGGCACCTAACGTTCGGGGCTTGGCGAAGAACTGGAATTTAAAACTCGTCAGCTAAAACTAAAGTTAAATTAATATTCAAATGTTGATGCTTTTTTTACAAGCTAAATTTTATTCCTTCTGCTGGAACTGAAGCAAAATAGCAAAACAAAGCTGATGTTTAATCCGTCAGCCAGTTTTTTGCCAAACCAATGTTAGCAGTAGTACTTAGCCAATTCCATTTACTGAGAATCCGCTAAAGGTTTGTTTTTTGACATTATAAGTTATTTGCCAATAATAACTACAACCATCAAATACCTGAATTAACTTGTTTTCCCAGCCTTTAGAAAATGGATCATCTTTGTCATACCAAAAGCAATTTACATAAATTATTTTCTCACGGTTTGGAGATAAATATCCAGCATATTGTCTGATATATTTGTTTAAGTTTTCATGAATGATCGGGCAGTTTCCTCCTTGATTTATTATTGTTTTCTTTGATTGCTTTTGCATAAAAGACAATAATTTATTTTCCAGTTCTTCAATTTCTACATTAGAAGGAGTCCATCTTGAAACAGTATCTTGTGGTCTCAACTTGTTACCTTCAAAAAATATTACACCTTTATAGTTTTTTCCTTCAACTATCTTGTTTGTAGTTTGAGTAAAGGCAGATATATAAAAAAAGAGTAAAGCCAAAAGGATAAAATGTTGCTTCATGTTGAACTTTTAAGGTGTCCGGTATTACTGCTAACGGAAAAGGCTTGGCGAAGAACTGGAATTTAAAACCCTTCTGCCGGAACCAAAGTTCAATTAATGTTCCAAAGTTCAATACTTCTTTTACCGGCTAAATTTTTGTTCCTTCTGCCGAAACTGAAGTAAAATAGCAAAACAAAAGTTGATATTTAAGTCGTCCGCCAGTTTTTTGCCAAACCAATGTTGGCTGCAGTTAAGTATTTTAGAAAAGTTCCAATTACCAATTGCCAAATGAAGATAGAGGTCAAAAGAGTTGGAATATTAAAATTGATTTGTTGTGGAATAAAAGATAAAAGTCCGAGTATAAAAATGCTAATATAACTTTTTGTATTATGATTTGATTTGGATGAAAAAATAGTAAAGAATAATAAGGTCAGCAAAGCTCCGATCGCAGCAAGAATAATTAGCTTTAAATCGAAATGTCTGATTACAATACTAATATTTGGATTTATAAAAGTGTATTGAAGGATTGTGTAAGATATAATCATTAAAGTGGTAAACCAAGCTTTTCTGTCTACAAATTGCCGGGATGCTAATGTAAATGCAACTCCAACAGTAGGAAGATAGCCGTATAAAACTACGAATGTTTCTTTAGTACTATAAGATAAGCCAATTGAAAGTCCAAGTAGTAAGATTAATACAGAACAACATGAGATTTTTACATCGAAAAGGTTTCGCATTTATGTTTGTTTTAATTGCACATAACGGAAAAGGCTTGGCGAAGAACTGGTATTTGAAAACCCGTCAGCCCGAACCAAAGTTAAATTTATAACAAAAAGTTCAATACTGTTTTTATCAGCTAATTTTTATTCCTTCTGCCGGAACTAAAGCAAAATAGCAAAACAAAAGTTTAATAACTTCCGTCCGCCAGTTTTTTGCCAAACCAATGTTACAGGCAGCTTATTTTTAAACTTGTAAAAGCACAAAGTCCGTTTACAAACTTGTCCACCAAACCTAAATTGCGGGTCAAAATTCAGCAACTTATAATTTCAACCGGCGGTTTGCCCGCGCTAAAGTCGCCAATGTTTGTTTTTTACAAACTTGAACCTTGCTGCCCGGAAAAAGTCAGTGATGAATACTGTTTTTACCGGTAAAAAATTAGTCCGCCAAAATTAACCCGCAAGTTTACACCGATAAAAACAGTACAGGAAAAGTCGGCGAAAATTAAAGTCAAACTTGCAATTGTTTAAAGTCCGGCGTGCAAGTCAGTCGGCGTTTTGTAGGTCTTAAGTTGCATATAACGGAAAAGGCTTGGCGAAGAACTGGAATTTGAATTACGTCCGCCGAAACCA